>NZ_JAPNLJ010000009.1 GCF_026627445.1 Streptomyces sp. H27-H1 | reverse complement strand
CCGAAATGGACGGGGTATCAACTTTTGGCGTTGATTTTTGGCACGCTGTTGAGTTCTCAAGGAACGGACGCTTCCTTTGTACTCACCCTCTCGGGCTTTCCTCCGGGCGCTTCCTTCGTTCTTGTGTCTCCGACTCTATCAGACTCTTTCGTGTCCGATTCCCAGTCAGCGGGTTTCGCTTTCCAGTTCTTCGCTTTCGCGTTTCCCTTTCCGGCGAGTTCGACTCTATCAGATCCTTTCGGGCCCGACTCCCAGTCAACGGGGTTTGCCGTTCGGGCTGTTGGGCCCTTGCGACGAGTGAGACAGTAGCGGATTCCTTGCCCCCGAACCTAATCGGCGGCCGCGTCCGTGGACGCGGATTCCTCATTCGCAAATACGCATGAAAACGGGACGACAAAGTGAGTCGTTCGTTCGAATGTGTAGTGCGGGATGGCTGTCCGGGGACCGACCGGGGTCGGAGCTCACTTCGGACAACTCGAAGGACCTTACGGACCGGGCACGTTTGTGTCAACCCCAGGCTGACCGGGCGCGCGGAGCGGGCAAACCTCATGCCGTCTTCACCCCTCAGGGTCTAGCCTCTCCCCCATGACTACGCATGCGCTCGTGCCCGACCTTCGCTGGTGGGCCGCCTGACGGCGGCCGACCATCCACACGAGCACGCATGCGCTCGACGGCCGCCGCCCACGGCGGCCGTTTTCGTTTCTCCCCCTCCCGGGAGTGGCTCGGCCGCCCGACGCGGTGGTGTCGACGTCCACATCGGTACGAGCAGGGAGTGGGTAGCAGGACATGACGAGGATCTTCAGTGGCGTCAAGCCGACCGGGCATCTGACGCTGGGGAACTACCTGGGGGCCGTACGCCAGTGGGTCGCCGCCGAGCAGGAGCCCGACGAGGCGCTGTTCTGCGTGGTCGATCTGCACGCCTTGACCGTCGAGCACGATCCGGCCCGGGTGCGCCGGCTCAGTCGGCAGGCGGCGACGCTGCTGCTCGCCGCCGGTCTGACTCCCGAGAGGTGCACGCTGTTCGTGCAGAGCCACGTGGACGAGCACGCCCGGCTCGCGTACGTGCTGGAGTGCACGGCTTCCGACGGGGAGCTGCGGCGGATGGTGCAGTACAAGGAGAAGGCGGCGAAGGCGCAGGCCTCGGGGGAAGGGGTGCGGCTGTCGCTGCTCACCTATCCCGTGCTGATGGCCGCCGATATTTTGGCGTACCGGACCGATGAGGTGCCGGTCGGGGAGGACCAGCGCCAGCACGTCGAGCTGACGCGGGATCTGGCCGCCCGCTTCAACCAGCGCTACGGGCACACCTTCGTGGTGCCCAAGGCCACGCATCCGGTGGTGGCGGCGCGGGTCATGGACCTGCAGGACCCGCGGTCGAAGATGGGGAAGTCGGGGGACGCGGGGCCCGGGGTGGTGTTCATCCTCGACGAGCCCGAGGTGGTGCGGAAGAAGGTGATGCGGGCCGTCACCGACGCCGGGGACGGCGGGGTCCTCTACGACCCGGCCGCGCGCCCGGGGGTCGCGAACCTGCTGGACATCCTCGCGGCCTGCACCGGGGGCGAGCCCGCCGCGCTCGCCGACGGGTACGACGGGTACGGGGCGCTCAAGCGGGATGTGGCCGACGCCGTCGTGGAGCTGCTGCGGCCGCTGCGCGTACGGCACGCGGAGCTGGCGGCCGATCCGGGAACGGTGGAGGCGGTGCTGCGTGCGGGTGCCGGGCGGGCGCGGGCGATCGCGCGGCCCGTCGTGGACTCGGCGTACCGGGCCATCGGGCTGCTGGAGCCCTGAGGAGCGCAGGGGACGGTACGGGGCTGCGCGCGCAGCCCCGTAGCGGCCGGCGGGTCAGCTGTTGCCGGAGGCGAGTTCGCGGCTGCGGTCGCGGGCCGCTTCGAGGGCGGCGATCAGGGCCGCTCGTACGCCGTGCTTCTCCAGCTCCACGATCGCGTTGATGGTGGTGCCGGCCGGGGAGGTGACGGCCTCGCGGAGCTTGACCGGGTGTTCGCCGCTGTCGCGGAGCATGACCGCGGCGCCGACGGCGGCCTGGACGATGAGGTCGTGGGCCTGGGCGCGGGGCAGGCCGAGGAGGATGCCGGCGTCGGTCATGGCCTCGACGAGGTAGTAGAAGTAGGCCGGACCGGAGCCGGAGAGGGCGGTGGCCGCGTCCTGCTGGGATTCCGGGACGCGCAGGGTCTTGCCGACGCCGCCGAAGATCTCCTCCGTGTGCGCGAGGTGCTCGGCGGTGGCGTGGCTGCCGGCCGAGATGACGGACATGGCCTCGTCGACGAGGGCGGGGGTGTTCGTCATGACGCGGACGACGGGGGTGCCCTGGGCGAGGCGCTCTTCGAAGAAGGAGGTCGGGATGCCGGCCGCGCCGCTGATGACCAGGCGGTCGGCGGACAGGTGCGGGGCGAGCTCTTCGAGGAGCTTGCCCATGTCCTGCGGCTTCACGGTGAGGATCAGGGTGTCGGCGCGCTTGGCGGCCTCGGCGTTGGTGACGGCCTCGACGCCGTAGCGGGTGCGCAGTTCCTCGGCGCGTTCCGGGCGGCGGGCGGTGACCAGGAGCTTGGAGGCGGGCCGGCCGCCGCGGATCATCCCGCTGAGCAGGGCCTCGCCGATCTTGCCGGTACCGAGGACTGCGACTGTCTGCGTCATGCCCGATCCACCTCGCCGAACTGTTGGTGCGCTGTTGCGTCGTCTGCGTGCTCATCCTCGCACCCGCGCGGGGAACGGCGGTGTGGTGTCCGGACTGCGGTCAGGCGGTTCCCGTCAGGGGGTGCGGCGGCGCAGGGTGGCGGCGCCGAGTGTGAGGACCAGGAGGGCGCAGCCGGCGACGACGACGGCGTCGCGGACGAAGTCGGCGGTCATGTCGGTGTGGGTGAGGACCTGGGTCATGCCGTCGACGGCGTAGGACATGGGCAGGACGTTGGAGATGGCTTCCAGGACGGGCTGCATGGTGTCGCGGGGAGCGAAGAGTCCGCACAGCACGAGCTGGGGGAAGATCACGGCCGGCATGAACTGGACGGCCTGGAACTCGGACGCCGCGAAGGCGGAGACGAAGAGGCCGAGCGCGGTCCCGAGCAGTGCGTCGAGGAGGGCGACGAGCAGGAGCAGCCACGGGGAGCCGACGACGTCGAGGCCGAGGACCCAGAGGGCGACGCCGGTCGCGAGCAGGGACTGGATGACCGCCATGGCGCCGAAGGCGAGGGCGTAACCGGCGATGAGGTCGCCCTTGCCGAGCGGCATGGCGAGGAGGCGTTCGAGGGTGCCCGAGGTGCGTTCGCGCAGGGTCGCGATGGAGGTGATCAGGAACATCGTGATGAGCGGGAAGATCCCGAGGAGCGAGGCGCCGATGCTGTTGAACGTCTGCGGGCTGCCGTCGAAGACGTAGCGGAGCAGGATCAGCATCAGTACGGGGACCAGCAGCATCAGCGCGATGGAGCGCGGGTCGTGGCGGAGCTGGCGCAGGACGCGGGCGGCGGTGGCCGCGGTGCGGGCGGTGCTCATCGGGTGCTCCCGTGGGCGGCTTGGGTGGCGGCGGCATTGGCGGCGGCAGCGTTGGCGGCGTCGACGAGGTGGAGGAAGCCCTCTTCGACGGTGTCCGTGTTGGTACGGGTGCGCAGTGCGTCGGGGGTGCCCTGCGCGAGGATGCGGCCCTCGCGCATGAGGAGCAGGTCGTGACAGCGCTCGGCCTCGTCCATGACGTGGGAGGAGACGAGGAGGGTGGCGCCGCGCGTGGCGGCGATGTCGTGGAAGAGGTTCCACAGGTCGCGGCGCAGGACGGGGTCGAGGCCGACGGTGGGCTCGTCGAGGACGAGGAGTTCGGGGCTGCCGAGGAGGGCGACGGCGAGGGAGACCCTGTTGCGCTGGCCGCCGGAGAGGTTGCCGGCGAGGGCGGCGGTGTGGGTGGTGAGGTCGACGTCCGCGATGGCCCGGGTGACGGTCTCGCGGCGGCGCTCGGCGGCGGCGCGGCCGGGGTCGAGGACGGCGGCGAAGTAGTCGAGGTTCTGCCGGACGGTGAGGTCGTCGTAGACGGAGGGCGCCTGGGTGACGTAGCCGATGCGGGAGCGCAGTCCGGGGTGGCCCGCGGGCTCGCCGAGGACCTCGAGGGTGCCGGTGACGTGGGCCTGGGTACCGACGACGGCGCGCATCAGGGTGGATTTTCCGCAGCCGGAGGGGCCGAGGAGGCCGGTGATGCGGCCGCGGGGGACGTCGAAGGAGAGGTCGTCGAGGACGGTTCGGGGGCTGCGGCCGGTGCCGCGGCGGACGGTGAGTCCGTCGGCGTGGACGGCGGCGGCCGCTGGGTTATTCATCATGTGATGAATAATGCTCCCGGCCGTGCCCCTGCGCAAGCCTCGCGGGGGTGGAGCCGGGCGCTACTTCTTGCGCTTGGGGCGGCGGACGGCCGGGTTGCCGGTGCGGGTACCGCGCCGGCGGGCGAACTCGGCCGTGGCGCGCTCGTACTCGGCGCGGCGCAGCTTCTCGCCGGGAGCCTCGACGAAGCAGCGCAGGAAGTACGCGATGAGGCTGCCGATGAAACCGATCGCCTTCAGCCCCTTGAGGGCGGCCTCGTCGGAGGACGGGGCCTGGCGGCGGCTGAAGGACTCCCAGGTCTTGACGAACGCGATGGAGCTGGCGATCGCGAAGAGGACGACGACCGAGATGCTGAGGAACGCGCCGACGTCGCCGATCTCCAGGCCCTCGTAGGAGAACCGGAGCAGGAAGGCGCCGAGGACGGCGATGGCCAGCGCGCCGAGGGCCACGCCGACGCGGCGCGGGCCGTAGCCGTCGTCGTGGTTCACCCAGGTGGTGCCGAAGAACCGGATCGGCTCGGGCTCGGGGCCGGTGGGCACCACGGGCTGCGCCGGGGCCGCGGCCTCGGCGGCCGGCTCGGCGGGGGTCTGGTCTCGCTGGTCGTCGCTCACACCAGCGATTATCCCCCGCGGGCTACGGCGGGCCCGGGGTGTCTCACGGGTCAGACCGCGGGATGCTCCGGATGGACCTCAGCCATACGGAGCCGCCGGGGCCGAGGGCGCGGCGGGTGCCGGGGCGGCGGGGTCAGGCGCAGCGGGTGGCTACGTAGCCGTCGCTGCCCGTCTTCACGTAGGCGTCGGAGACGAACCGGCTGTTGCCGACGCAGTCCCAGACGGACGTCGTGCCGTAAGGGCCGGAGATGTTCGTCCCCTCGCACTGGCAGCGGATCGCGACGTACGCGCCGAGCGGCAGGGTGTCGACGATCGAGTAGTTGGTGCCGGGACCGCTGCGGACGTTCACGCGGTAGCCGGGCGCGACCGGAAACGTCGGGAACCCCGACCCCGAAGCAAGGCTCTGGACTTGGCTTGAATCGCTCTCAACAGACATGTGGAAACTCCCCCCTTGGAGGTTGCCCTGTGCAACCCGCGCAGGGTAGCAAGACCTTGGAGATCCGTACGGGCCATCGACTAGGCTCCCGCGGGGGTGGTGAGCGGTGCGTCCAGTGCGTGCGGACTACACGGATTTTCCGGAGTATGCGGGGCAGTACCGGCTCGAATCCGTACTCGGATCCGGCGGCATGGGCGTCGTCCACCTGGCCACCTCCGAGTCGGGGCTGAAACTCGCCGTCAAGATCGTGCACGCCCAGCACGCGGTGGATCCGGAGTTCCGGGCGCGCTTCCGGCAGGAGGTCGCGGCTGCCCGGCGGGTGAGCGGAGCGTTCACCGCGCCCGTCGTGGACGCGGACCCCGATGCCGAGCGGCCCTGGATGGCCACGCTGTTCATCGATGCCCCGACGCTTGCGGAGCGGGTACGGGAAGGCGTGCTGGAGGCCAAGGAGCTCGCGCGGCTCGCCGCCGGACTGGCCGAGGCGCTGCGGGACATCCACCGGGCGGGGGTCGTGCACCGCGACCTGAAGCCCAGCAACGTACTGATGGCCCCGGACGGGGTGCGGGTCATCGACTTCGGCATCTCGAGGCCGGCCGACAGCGATCTGCGGACCGAGACGGGCAAGCTGATCGGGACCCCGCCGTTCATGGCGCCGGAGCAGTTCCAGCGGCCCCGGGAAGTGGGCAGCGCGGCCGATGTGTTCGCCCTGGGCGCCGTGCTCGTGCACGCGGCGACCGGGCGGGGGCCGTTCGACTCCGACAGCCACTACCTCGTGGCGTACCAGGTGGTGCACAGCGAGCCCGACCTGACCGGTCTGCCCGAGCGGCTCGTCCCGCTGGTCGCGCGGTGCCTGGCCAAGGATCCGGCGGAGCGGCCGAGCGCCGACGCGCTGATCGCGGCGCTGCGGGCGGTGGCGTACCCGACGGACGAGGACACGCACGCCTTCATCCCCCGGCCGAGGCGGCCGGTGGTCGATGAGGTGATCACGCACCGGCGCGAGCAGGCCCCCGTCGACGCAGGTGACCGTGGTCGGCAGCGCAGGCCCGTGCTCTTGGTGGCGGGACTCGGGCTGCTGCTGACCATCGGGGCGGCCGGCGGATACCTGGCGTTCGGGTCGGCCTCCCCGCCGGCCGCGCGGGTCACCTCAAAGGAAACGGGGGCGCCGGTACCACCGGCCGAGGGCATCGCACCGTGGTCGGTGGCACTGGGCGAGCGCTCCGCGTCGTGCTCCTGGGACTCCGCCGCCCTGTACTGCGCGGGGCCGGGGCTGTCCGCCGCCCGGATCGCTCCGGCGGACGGCTCGGTTCTGTGGGCCGTCCGCCACCCCGCCCCCAGCACTCGGACGGCGACGGACAGCCCGCTCCTTCACTCGGCCGGGCTGGTACTCGCCATGACACCGGGCAGCGAGCTGCTCCGGGCGCTGGACCCACGGAGCGGTGCAGAGCACTGGAAGCGGAAGCTGCCGAACGGCACGCACGTGGTGGCCGCCGGCGCGCAGGTGCTGCTCGTCGCGCCGAACGGAAACGTCACCGGTCTGGACGCGGCGAACGGAAGCCCGCGCTGGACGAAGCAGATCGGCGGGCCGGGCTCCACGTGGTGGCACACCTCGGAAGGATCCGGGCAGGGCCTGCTGTACGTGGCGACACCCGACACCACCGGCAGGTCGACCCGGGTCACGGCCGTGGACCCACTGAACGGAACCGAACGCCGGCAGGTCCGCACCGCGGGAAGGCTGTGGCCGGTCGGTACGGCGCAAGGCCGGGTGTACCTGCTGGACACCGATGCAGAAGGCAGGACCGTCGCGGTCGTACGGGTGGACCTGACGACCCGGGGCGTACAGCGCGTCCTGCTCGCGCCACCGCTCTACGAGACGCAGGCGGCCGTGGGGCCCGACGGGACCGTGTACGTCTTCGGGGCCACCGGCGCCCTCGTCGCGGTCGGCCCCGCCAAGGAGCAGTGGCGGCTGGAGACGGGTGTGGCCCTGGCCTCCCGGCCGGTGTTCGCCGACGGGAAGGTCTACCTGAGCGCCTCGGACGGGCGGCTGCTCGCCGTCGACGCGGGGTCGGGGCGGCTGCTGGGCCAGACCAAGCCCCGGATCAGCGCCGGGAAGAGCACCTTCGCGGCGAGTCTGCCCGCACCCGTGGTCGGGGGCGGGCGGGTGTACGCGTCGGCGCCGGACGGGACCGTGTTCGCGGTGGCGGCGGGGGATCCCGCCGGGTGGTGAGACGCGGACGGCCCCGCCCGAGGGTGTCGGGCGGGGCCGGAACCTCGCGGGGTCAGCGCTCCAGGAGGCTGACGTCGCGGACGGCGCCCTTGTCGGCGCTCGTGGTCATCGCCGCGTAGGCGCGCAGCGCGGCCGAGACCTTGCGCTCGCGGTTCTTCGGGGCGTAGACGCCGCCCAGGGCCTCGTGGCGGGCGGCCAGCGTGGCCTCGTCGACCAGGAGCTCGATGGAGCGGTTCGGGATGTCGATGCGGATGCGGTCGCCGTCCTCCACGACCGCGATGGAGCCGCCCGAGGCCGCTTCCGGGGAGGCGTGGCCGATGGAGAGGCCCGAGGTGCCGCCGGAGAAGCGGCCGTCGGTGACCAGGGCGCAGACCTTGCCGAGGCCGCGGCCCTTGAGGAAGGACGTCGGGTAGAGCATCTCCTGCATGCCGGGGCCGCCGCGCGGGCCCTCGTAGCGGATGACGACCACGTCGCCCGCCTTGATCTCCTTGCGGAGGATCTTGTCGACGGCCTCGTCCTGCGATTCGCAGACGACGGCCGGGCCCTCGAAGGTCCAGATCGACTCGTCGACACCGGCGGTCTTCACGACGCAGCCGTCGACCGCGATGTTGCCGCGCAGGACGGCGAGGCCGCCGTCCTTGGAGTAGGCGTGCTGGACGGAGCGGATGCAGCCGCCCTCGGCGTCGAGGTCGAGGGTGTCCCAGCGCTCGGACTGGGAGAAGGCGGAGGCGGAGCGCTGGCAGCCGGGGCCCGCGTGCCACAGCTCCATGACCTCGTCCGGGGCGGTGCCGGAGCGGGCGTCCCACTTCGCCAGCCACTCCTCCAGGTTGGCGGAGTGGACCGTGGTGACGTCCTTGTTCAGCAGGCCGCCGCGGTGCAGCTCGCCGAGCAGGGCGGGGATGCCGCCGGCCCGGTGGATGTCCTCCATGTAGTACGTGCCGCCGGGCGCCACGTTCGGGGCGACCTTGGCGAGGCACGGGACCCGGCGGGAGATCTCGTCGATGTCCGTAAGGTCGTACTTCAGACCGGCTTCCTGCGCGGCGGCGAGGAGGTGCAGGATCGTGTTGGTGGAGCCGCCCATGGCGATGTCGAGGGCCATGGCGTTCTCGAAGGCCTGACGGGTCGCGATGTTGCGGGGCAGGACCGAGTGGTCGTCCTGCTCGTAGTAGCGCTTGGTGATCTCGACGATCGTGCGGCCGGCGTCCTCGTACAGGGCGCGGCGGGCGGTGTGCGTCGCGAGGACCGAGCCGTTGCCGGGGAGGGCCAGGCCGATGGCCTCGGCGAGGCAGTTCATCGAGTTGGCGGTGAACATGCCCGAACAGCTGCCGCAGGTGGGACAGGCGTTCTCTTCGATGCGCAGCACGTCTTCGTCGGAGACGCTGTCGTTGGAGGCGTCCACCATGGCGTCGATCAGGTCGAGCTTGCGCACGGTGCCGTCGACGAGGGTGGCCTGGCCGGCCTCCATCGGGCCGCCGGAGACGAAGACGACCGGGATGTTGAGGCGCATGGCGGCCATCAGCATGCCGGGGGTGATCTTGTCGCAGTTGGAGATGCAGATCAGCGCGTCGGCGCAGTGCGCCTCGACCATGTACTCGACCGAGTCCGCGATGAGGTCGCGGGAGGGCAGGGAGTACAGCATGCCGCCGTGGCCCATGGCGATGCCGTCGTCGACCGCGATGGTGTTGAACTCGCGGGGAACGGCGCCTGCGGCCAGGATCGCATCGGAGACGATGCGGCCGACCGGAGCCAGGTGGGTGTGGCCGGGGACGAACTCGGTGAAGGAGTTGGCGACCGCGATGATCGGCTTCCCGATGTCCGCGCTCGCTACCCCCGAGGCGCGCATCAGCGCACGTGCGCCTGCCATGTTGCGGCCGTGGGTGACGGTGCGGGACCTCAGCTCGGGCATCGGGTTCTCTCCCCATGGGTGCGGTGGCGCGTACGCCTGCCGCGACTGTGGATATGGCTCGGTTACGAGGCTACGCCCCCTGCCCGGGATCCGGACGGGGTGTCCGGATCCCGGGACGGGCGGCTCAGTACTTGGGCACGTGTTCGGGAGGGCCCCCGGTCATTCCTCGGTCAGGTAGCGCTGCAGGGTGGGGGCCACCAGCTCGATGATGGTCTCCGGGTCCGCCGATGCGAGGGGCTCGACCTGGACGACGTAGCGCAGGATCGCGATGCCGACCATGTGGGAGGCGGCGAGCTCGGCGCGGAACGTCGGGTCGGGGACGTTGAGGTCGGCCGCGATCCGCTCCAGCAGCCGGTGCAGGATCAGCCGGCGGAGCACCTTCGCGGCGGCCTCGTGGGTGAGGGCCGAGCGCATCACGGCGAGCAGCGGGGCCCGGGTGACCGGGTTCTCCCAGACGCCGAGGAAGTAGCGCGCCAGTCGCTCGCCGAGGCCGTCCGGGCCCGTGCCAATGATCACCGGGAGGACGAGGGCGGGCTCCATGCTGAGCTCGATCGCGGCGGCGAACAGGTCGTCCTTGCTGCCGAAGTAGTGGTGCACCAGGGCCGGGTCCACGCCGGCGGCCTTGGCGATCCCGCGGACGGAGGTCTTGTCGTAGCCGCGCGCGGCGAACTCGGCGCGGGCCGCGAGGCGGATGCGCTCCTGAGTGCCGGGGCCGTCGTCGGCCTCGTCCTGGCGGGGGCGGCCGGGGCCGCGGCGGCGGGGGCCGGGCTTTGCCGTGGGGGCGGGGGTGGGGTCCGGGGCGGATCCGGGGGTGGGGTCCGGGGTGGAGCCGGAAGCGGGGTCCGGGAGCGGCTCGGTCATGGGTGCGGGGTCCTGTGTACCGGGCCGGGAGCGGTAGCGAGGTGGAGGCGGGTGAAGGCCAGGGCCTCCGCGAGGTCGGCCTCGCGCTCGGCGGAGGACATCGCGCGCCGGGTGTTGACCTCGATGACGACGTGCCCGTCGAAGGAGGTGGCGGCGAGCCGCTCCAGCAGTTCGGCGCAGGGCTGGCTGCCGCGGCCGGGGACGAGGTGCTCGTCCTTCGCGGAGCCGTTTCCGTCGGCGAGGTGGATGTGTGCCAGGCGGTCGCCCATCCGGTCGATCATCGCGGTCGCGTCGGTGCGGGCGGTCGCGGTGTGGGAGAGGTCGACGGTGAAGTGGCGGTAGTCGTCCTTGGTGACGTCCCACTCGGGCGCGTACGCGAGCATCTCGCGGTCCCGGTAGCGCCAGGGGTACATGTTCTCGACGGCGAACTTGACGTCGGTCTCGTCCGCCATCCGCCAGATGCCGGTCACGAAGTCGCGGGAGTACTGGCGCTGCCAGCGGAACGGCGGGTGGACGACGACCGTGCTCGCGCCGAGCCGCTCGGCAGCCGCCTGGGCGCGCTGGAGTTTGGTCCACGGGTCGGTGGACCAGACGCGCTGCGTGATGAGGAGACAGGGGGCGTGAACGGCCAGGATCGGGACCCGGTGGTGGTCGGAGAGGCGGCGCAGGGCATCGACGTCCTGGCTGACCGGGTCCGTCCAGACCATGACCTCGACGCCGTCGTAGCCGAGGCGCGCGGCGATCTCGAAGGCGGTCGCCGTTGACTCCGGGTAGACGGAGGCGGTGGAGAGGGCGACTTTCGCGGTCGGGATCCGGACTGGTTTTGCCACGGGGACAGGGTATCGGGGCGCGTGGCCCCGGGGCGGCGTGGGCCGTTGGTCCGGCCCGGGCGGTCTTGGCACCGTGTACGGGGCCTGCGGGGCGTTGCCGTGGTGGGCGGCGGGCCCGGCTGCGGGTGTGCCGCTGCGCGGGCGGAGTCCCCTCCCTCCCCCGGACGGAGTCCGGGGGAGGACGCCCGGTTCGACCGTTCCCAGGGCCCGGCCCTGACCCCGGTCCTCAAACGCCGGACGGGCTGAAAGGACCCTGGGCTCCGCCCCAGACCCCGCGCCTCAAACGCCGGCGGGGCTGTCTACAGCCCCGCCGGGGGGCACCTCCCAGCGGGGGTCCGGGGGCCGGCCCCGGGGCGGGCCCCGTGGGTTACGTCGGGAGGTGGTCCAGGCGGCGGAGGATCACGCCTTCCCGGAGGGCCCAGGGGCAGATTTCCAGGGAATCCACCCCCAGGAGGTCCATCGCGCCTTCCGCTACCAGCGCCCCCGCGAGGAGCTGGTTGGAGCGGCCCTCCGAGACGCCGGGGAGGGCCGAGCGCTGGGCTGTGGTCATCGCCGCCAGTCTCGGGACCCACTCCTCCAGGGACTTCCGGGTCAGGTACCGCTGGATGTAGAGGCCTTCGGTGGAGCGGGCCGCGCCCGCGATCCGGGCCAGTTGTTTGAAGGTCTTCGAGGTGGCCACCACCCGGTCCGGGGTCCCGAAGCGGCTGAACTCGCCGACCGTACGCGCGATCTGGGCCCGTACGTGGCGGCGCAGGGCCCTCATGTCCGCCTGGTCCGGCGGGTCGCCCGGGAGCCAGCCCGCCGTCAGTCGTCCGGCGCCCAGCGGGAGCGAGACGGCCGCGTCCGGGTCCTCGTCGATGCCGTACGCGATCTCCAGCGAGCCCCCGCCGATGTCCAGCAGCAGGAGCTTGCCCGCCGACCAGCCGAACCAGCGCCGCGCCGCGAGGAACGTCAGGCGGGCCTCGTCGCCGCCGCTCAGTACGGGGAGGTCGATGCCCGTCTCGGCCTTGACCCGGGCGAGGACCTCGTCCGCGTTGGTGGCCTCCCGTACCGCGCTCGTCGCGAAGGGGAGCAGGTCCTCGCACCCCTTGTCCTCGGCGGCCTGCACCGCGTCCCCGATGACGGCGACGAGCCGCTCGACGCCCTCCGGCGTCACCGCGCCGTGTTCGTCGAGCAGCTCCGCCAGCCGCAGTTCCACCTTGTGCGAGTGCGCGGGCAGGGGACGCGCACCGGGGTGCGCGTCGACCACCAGCAGATGGATCGTGTTCGAACCCACATCAAGGACACCGAGTCTCATGGGAGGAAACGCTACTGGGCCAAAGGCGTGGGGGCGGAGTAAGGGGCGCTTAGGCTGGGGTTTGTGCCAAATACGAAGAAGGCCAACAAGTCCAAGAACAAGGTCAAGGTCCAGGCCGAAGCCTCGGCCGGCTCCGGTTCCAAGGCCGCCAAGCGTGCGAAGGCGGACGAGAAGGGACTCGACTTCCCGCGGGCCTGGGTGGAGTTCCCCGACCCCGCCGACGAGGAGCAGGTCTTCCGCTGCGACCTGACCTGGCTCACTTCCCGCTGGACCTGCATCTTCGGCAGCGGCTGCCAGGGCATCCAGGCGGGCCGCGCGGACGACGGCTGCTGCACGCTCGGCGCGCACTTCTCCGACGAGGACGACGAGAAGCGGGTCGCCGGGCACGTGGCGCGGCTGACGCCGGAGCTGTGGCAGTTCCACGACGTCGGCAGCGAGACCGGGTGGACCCAACACGACGACGACGGGGAGAAGCAGACCCGCCGCTGGGACGGCGCCTGCATCTTCCTGAACCGGCCCGGTTTCCCGGCGGGCGCCGGCTGTTCCCTGCACATCCTCGCGGTGCGCAGCGGCCAGGAGCCCTTGGAGACCAAGCCGGACGTCTGCTGGCAGCTCCCGATCCGGCGGACCTACGACTGGATCGACCGGCCCGACGACACCCGTGTGCTGCAGGTGTCGATCGGTGAGTACGACCGGCGCGGCTGGGGTCCGGGTGGCCACGACCTGCACTGGTGGTGCACCTCGGCCACGTCCGCGCACGGCGCCGGCAAGCCGGTGTACGTGTCGTACCGGGCCGAGCTGACGGAGCTGATGGGCAAGGAGGCGTACGAGGAGCTCGTACGGCTCTGCGAGGCGCGCTTGTCCTCACTGCTGCCGATGGCTCCGCATCCCGCCGATCCCGCCCCCTAGCCCGTCTCTTTCGGATCTTGCCGGGCCCGCGGCGCCCGGCACCGCGCCTGGCCGCGTTGTCGGGGCGCCCGAGTACGTCCAGTACACGGCGCGCTCCTCCGCCTTGCCATGCACGGCACCGGACACCGCGGACTCGGCCGACAAGATCCGAAAGAGACGGCCTAGGCCGGAGTAGGGGGCGACGGTGACTCAGTGCCGTCCGAGGGGCTCGGGGTCGGGGTGGGCTCCGGGTCGGGCGGGGTCGGCGTGGGAGTGGGTGTGGGGGTCGGCGTCGGCGTCGGTGTGGGAGTAGGGGTCGGGGTGCGGGTGGGCTTCGGGTCGGGTGGCGGGGTGGGCGCCGGGCGGCCCCGGCCCCGGATGGAGATCACGGCGCCGCCGGGGTCCACCCCGACCCGGGCGCTCCAGGCCCCTACGGGCTGGGCTCCGTAGTCCACGTTGATCCGTAGGGTGACCGATTCTCCTGGCGCCAGCCGGCCCGAGGTCGAGCTGGCTCGCAGCCACGGGGCGTCGGACCACAGCCGCCAGTCGACCGGGGCGCTGCCCGACGCGGTGAGGGTGAGCAGGGTGGTCGCTCCGTGGGTGGAGGCGGCCGCGGTCAGCCGGCCCGGGGCGCCGGGGGTGGAGCTCGGAGCCCCGCTGCTGATGACCTCGACGGAGACGTCGGGGGCGGCGGCGGGCGGGGCGAAGCCGGGGCCGTCGGTGGTGACGGCCGCATTGCCCGCGTTCTCGTAGGCCACCAGCGGGCGGCCGTCGGTGCCGGGCGGCGGGAGCTCCGCCTCGCTCGCGGAGATCCGGGTGGAGCCGCTGCCCGCCGGTTCCCCGGTGCTCGGGGCGCCCCGGTACGCCGCCCACAGCGCCAGCACCGGGGCCGCGACGACGGTGGCGACGACGGTGGTGGTCAGGGCGCGGGCGCGCAGCCGGTCGCGGCGGGCCGCGCGGTCCTTGGGGTCCATCGGGAAGCCCGTGCGGTCGAAGCGCGGGCCGGTCCCCGCACCCCGGCGGGCGCCCGAGCGGAGCATCGCGGCGTGGACGGCGCCGCGCGGGGCCGGGACCAGCGGGAGGGCAGCGGTGTTGATGCCGCCCGAGCCGGGCCAGGGTGCGCCGGCGCCGACGCGTTCGGCGACGCGGCGGCAGCGCGGGCAGTCGTCCACGTGGCGGACGAGTTCGGCGCGCAGCGAGGAGGAGAGGAGGAGGTTCCCGTCTCCCCCGCCTTCCCCGTCGCCGCCGGTGAGCCGGGATACCGTCGGGCAGTTGCCCGTCTCCACCACGGCCAGGGCGGCGCGGGTGCGCTCCACCTCGCAGGCGGCGCCGGAGAGCAGTTCGCGTGCGGTGGCCGGGGGCGTACCGAGGACGGCGGCGAGTTCGGGGACGCCGAGGCGGTGGCGGACGGCGAGTTCGAGTGCCTCGCGCTGCTCGGGGGTGGTGCCGGCGGCCTCCGGCCAGGCTAGGCGGGCGAGTTCGGTGCGTCGGTAGGCCGATACGTCAAGGCCGCCGGGGCCGCCTTGGCCGCTGTGACCGCCCTGGCTGCCGGGTCCGCCGGAGTGGCCTGCGACGTTCGCCGCCGCGTTCGCGTCGGCGCTCACCGCCGTGGGATCCGGCGCACCGCGGGCACCGGTGTGCTCCGATGCACGCCGGGCGGAATGCGCTCCCCCATACCCGTACCCGTAGCGCACGCGCCGTCGCTCGGCCAGCCGGCTCAGGCAGGCCCAGCGGGCGAGGGCGTACAGCCAGGCCCGCCGGTCCCCCTCGTCGGGGCAGCGTCCTGGATGCCGGTTGGCGACGGCGAGGACGTCGCCGAGGACGTCGGTGGCGGTGTCGTGGTCGCACAGGACCGAGAGGCAGTACGTGAACAGCCCGTCCAGGTACGGCTCGTACCGGAACGGCGGCGGCTGCTCCGCCCTGGTTTCCTCGGGGGGCGTGCGCCCGTGCGCCCGGTGTACGCCGGTGCGCGGTGCGGGCTGTCCCTGGTTGCTGCTGGTCACTCGGTGACCGTAGGCGGCGCGCCGGTGGCGCTCCGGAAGCCTTCACCGGTTTTAGCCCTTATGGGTGAACGGATTGGCGTCCTGCTGACAGCGCCCCTGACGGTGACCGCCACGGCGTACACGCCGGGCCACCCGGGGGAGCCTCCCGGAGGGGTGCGACTTCCCGAGGCGGGACCCGCGGGCCCACGCGGCGGCCGCCACCCTCGCGGGCCGCGGTCCCACACGCTCAGCCGGCCGGAGTGCCTTGGTGAAAGTACATCCGCCAGCCCGTCTCCGTCAGCCGCCACAGAGAGCTCCGCCATGCCCGGCGGCCTCGGTCGTCGTCGAAGTACGTCAGGTGAACGACTCCCGGGGCGAGGACGACCCCGGACATTTCACTGACCCTGCCCCTGACCTCGACCGCGGACTCCGGGGACACCGCACCGCCGCTCGTCAGCGTCAGGATCGACTCCACATCCCACCGGCGTCCAGAAGCTCCGATCTCGGTGAACTCCGGATCCAGCAGTTCCAGGACCCGGGCCGGGGAAGCCCGCACCTCGGCATCGAGAAGCCGCAGCTCGCCGTCAATGGCCGCTTGCACCGCCTGCTCATTCTCATCCGCCATGCGGGAACCCTACGGAGACCCGTCCCCCGGAACCGCGCACAACCGGAGGGCCGCCCGGCGGGGTCTGTCAGAGGGGGCGGCTACCGTGGGCCGCATGGCTGCCCGTACATCTCGTTCATCCGCAAAGGACCGGCCGTCCTACCGTTGCACCGAGTGCGGGTACGCCACCGCCAAGTGGCTCGGCCGGTGCCCCGAGTGCCAGGCCTGGGGCACCGTCGAGGAAATCGGCGGCGCGCCCGCCGTGCGGACCACCGCGGCCGGCCGGGTGACCACGGCTGCCGTGCCGATCGGGCAGGTCGACGTCCGCAGCGCGACCGCGCGGAGCACCGGTGTGGACGAGCTGGACCGGGTGCTGGGCGGCGGGCTGATCCCCGGGGCGGTCGTCCTGCTCGCGGGCGAGCCGGGCGTGGGCAAGTCGACGCTGCTGCTCGACGTCGCGGCGAAGGCGGCCAGCGACGAGCACCGCACGCTGTACATCACGGGCGAGGAGTCGGCGAGCCAGGTGCGGCTGCGGGCCGAGCGGATCAAGGCGCTCAGCGACCACCTCTACCTCGCCGCCGAGACCGACCTGTCCGCCGTCCTCGGGCACCTCGACGCGGTCAAGCCCTCGCTGCTGATCGTGGACTCCGTGCAGACCGTCGCCTCCCCCGAGATCGACGGCGCGCCCGGTGGCATGGCGCAGGTCCGGGAGGTGGCCGGGGCGCTGATCCGGGCCTCCAAGGAGCGCGGGATGGCCACGCTGCTCGTCGGCCACGTCACCAAGGACGGGGCGATCGCCGGTCCCCGGCTGCTGGAGCACCTCGTGGACGTGGTCCTGAGCTTCGAGGGCGACCGGCACGCGCGGCTGCGCCTGGTACGCGGGGTGAAGAACCGGTACGGCGCCACGGACGAGGTCGGCTGCTTCGAACTGCACGACGAGGGCATCACCGGCCTCGCCGACCCGAGCGGGCTGTTCCTGACCCGCCGCACCGAGGCCGTCCCCGGCACCTGCCTGACGGTGACCCTGGAGGGGAAGCGGCCGCTGGTCGCCGAGGTTCAGGCGCTGACAGTGGATTCGCAGATCCCCTCGCCGCGCCGGACCACCTCCGGGCTGGAGACCTCGCGCGTCTCGATGATGCTGGCGGTGCTGGAGCAGCGCGGGCGGATCACGGCCCTCGGCAAGCGGGACATCTACACCGCCACGGTGGGCGGTGTGAAGCTGACCGAGCCGGCCGCCGACCTGGCGATCGCCCTGGCCCTGGCCTCGGCCGCCAGCGACGTACCGCTCCCGAAGAACCTGGTCGCCATCGGCGAGGTCGGCCTCGCGGGCGAGGTCCGGCGCGTGACGGGCGTACAGCGCAGGCTCGCGGAAGCGCACCGGCTGGGCTTCACGCACGCCCTGGTGCCGGTGGATCCGGGGAAGGTGCCGCCGGGCATGAAGGTGACGGAGGTCGCCGACATGGGCGACGCGCTACGGGCCCTGCCGCGCGGGCGGTCGCGTACGCCGGCGAAGGCCCCCGAGGCGGGTTAGGCCGTCTCTTTCCGATCTTGCCGGGCCCGCGGCGCCCGGCCGGGACGGCCCGCCGGGCAGCGGGCCGGCAGGCCCCGATGGGGTACTCCCCGGTCCGGCCGCGTCAAGGCACGGGCGGGTGCCGGGGCCGCGCCGGTAGACTCCGGGATGGTCCGCCCGGCCGTACGCAGGCGGCACAACCCGCGACCGGAGGAGTGCAGTGGCAGCCAAGGACGGGGCAGCAGCATCCGGGAAGTCGGGCGCGAGCTCCAAGCAGGAGGCCATGATGCGCGCCTCGCTGAGTGCGGTCGCACCAGGTCAGCCCCTGCGTGACGGGCTCGAACGGATCGTCCGCGGCAATACCGGAGGGCTCATCGTCCTCGGTATGGACAAGTCCGTCGAGGCGATGTGCACGGGCGGTTTCGTCCTGGACGTGGAGTTCACCGCGACCCGGCTGCGCGAGCTGTGCAAGCTCGACGGGGCGCTGATCCTCGACAAGGACATCACCAAGATCCTGCGGGCGGGCGTCCAGCTGGTGCCCGACGCGTCGATCCACACGGAGGAGACGGGCACCCGGCACCGGACCGCGGACCGGGTCTCGAAGCAGTGCGGTTTCCCGGTGGTGTCGGTCTCGCAGTCGATGCGGCTGATCGCGCTGTACGTGGACGGCGAGCGGCGCGTGCTGGAGGAGTCCGGGGCGATCCTGTCGCGGGCCAACCAGGCGCTGGCCACGCTGGAGCGGTACAAGCTCCGCCTGGACGAGGTCGCCGGGACGCTGTCCGCGCTGGAGATCGAGGACCTGGTGACGGTCCGCGACGTCGGGGCGGTGGCGCAGCGGCTGGAAATGGTGCGCCGGATCGCGACGGAGATCGCGGAGTACGTGGTGGAGCTCGGCACCGACGGTCGGCTGCTGTCGCTCCAGCTCGACGAGCTGACGGTCGGGATCGAGCAGGAGCGGGAGCTCGTCATCCGGGACTACGTGCCGGAGCCGACGGCGAAGCGTTCCCGCACGGTGGAGGAGGCGCTGCCGGCGCTGGACGCGCTGACGCATCCGGAGCTGCTGGAGCTGGCCATCGTGGCGAAGGCACTGGGGTACACGGGCTCGCCGGAGACCCTGGACTCGGCGGTGTCCCCTCGCGGGTACCGGCTGCTGGCGAAGATTCCGCGGCTGCCCGGGGCGATCATCGAGCGGCTGGTGGAGCACTTCGGCGGGCTGCAGAAGCTGCTCGCCGCCAGCGTGGACGACCTCCAGACGGTCGACGGCGTGGGCGAGGCCCGTGCGCGGAGCGTCCGTGAGGGCCTGTCCCGGCTGGCGGAGTCCTCCATCCTGGAGCGGTACGTCTGACGGTACGTCTGACACCTGTGGCGCCGCTACTCCGGCTTCAGGACGAACGAGGTTCGAGCCACCGGCATCCCCGGGGACTTGACCTCGACCACGTACGTGTCCGCGGCCGCCGCCCCCGCCGGAGGCGACTGGCACTGGGTGGCCTCGCTGAAGCGGCGGTCCCACTCCAGCGCCTGCTTGGTCTCGCCCTGCGAGGGCACCCGGTAGAAGACGTTGCCCGCGCCCGCGGGGCAGTCCGCCGAGGACCAGACCGGCTTGGCGTTGCTCGCCTGAGTGATGGTCAGCACCGCCTGCTTCGGGCCGAGATCGACCTTGCAGGTCGTGCCGGAGACATTGCGCGCGATGAGTTCGAGGCGCGGCTTCTCGCTCGCCTCGTACTCGTTCTTCACGCTCTTGACCTCCCACTGCAGCGCACTCGGCGCGCACGTGGGCACCGGCGAGTCCGACGGGACGGTCTGGCCCGCGCCGGAGCCGTCCGATCCGCCTGGGTCCCCGGCGCCCGGTTCGGCGCCGGGTTCGCCGTTCTTGCCCGTACCAGGGCTGGCACCTGGGCCGGAGCCCGTACCGCCGCCGGAGCCCGACTCCCCGCGCCCGCCCGGCGCCTGACTGATCGCCGGGCCGGAGCCCGAGGGTCCGGGGGTGATCTGGGTGGCGGGTCCGGAGCCGCCCTGGCCCTTGCCGTTGGTACTCGACCTGCCGCCGCCGGAGCTGACGGTCCATACGGCGAGCATCGCGAGGAGCGCGGCAACGGACGCCAGCACAGCCCTCCGTCGCCAGTAGATGGAGGAGGGGAGCGGCCCGACCGGATTGCGCAGAGATCCCACGAACGGAACCTTACGAGAGTTCGCGCCGCGATCAGTGCCCCACATGCCGCGCACTCCGCTTGTTTTGCCGATGATCATCCCGCGGGGTGCGTCTGAGCACCGGAAAGGTGCCGGGATCCTGATGAGGACGTTATTGCGATCTAGGTATCTTCAGTCTTCATGGACAGCTCCGGCCTCTACCTCGACGTCACCGATTTCGCCCACTCGGCCCCCGCCTGGGTGCAGTCGGCCTTCGAGTTCTGGACCGAGTACGGGCTGTTCGTCTTCGGCGCCCTCTTCATCGCCGTGTGGTGGCGTTCGCGCGGCGCCCGCGACCCGCGCACGGTGGCTCTCGCGGTCCTCGCGCCCTTCGTCACCGCCCTGGCCTACGTCGCCTCCGAGCTGGTGAAGTCCAGCGTCGACGAGGAGCGCCCCTGCCGGGCCGTGGCCGGGGCCGCGGCCTCGCTGATCAAGTGCCCGGCCACCGGCGACTGGTCCTTCCCCAGCAACCACGCGTCCATAGCGGGCGCCGCGACCGTCGCACTGGTCCTCGCCGTACGGGGGCTCGCGCTGCTGACCGTTCCGCTCGCCCTGCTGATGGCCTTCTCCCGGGTCTTCGTCGGCGTCCACTACCCGCACGACGTGGGCATGGGCCTGCTGCTGGGCGCGAGCCTCGCCGCGCTCGCCGTCCTCGCGCTCACCGGCCCGGCGGCACGGATCGTCGCCGCCGTGCGGGCGAGCGGAGGCCGCACGGGCGTCCTGATCACCGGCCCGGGTCCCGCCCAGCCGTCCTGACCAACGGCCCAGCCGTCCTGACCAACGGCCCGGGCCCCGCACGACGGGCCCGAAACGTGCCAGGATGCCGTCTGCCATGACTGCAACCATTCCCACCACCGCGCTGCACTCCCCCGTCATCGCGTGGTTCGAAGCACACGCCCGCGACCTTCCCTGGCGCCGCCCCGAAGCCGGCCCCTGGGGGGTGATGGTCAGCGAGTTCATGCTCCAGCAGACTCCCGTCAACCGGGTCCTGCCTGTCTACGAGCAGTGGCTCGCCCGCTGGCCCCGCCCCGCCGACCTGGCCGCAGACGCCCCCGGTGAGGCCGTACGCGCCTGGGGCCGCCTCGGTTACCCGCGCCGGGCCCTGCGCCTGCACGGCGCGGCCGTCGCCATAACGGAGCGGCACGGGGGCGACGTACCGCGCGAGCACGCGCACCTGCTGGCCCTGCCCGGGATCGGCGAGTACACGGCGGCGGCCGTGGCCTCCTTCGCGTACGGGCAGCGGCACGCGGTCCTCGACACCAACGTGCGCCGGGTCTTCGCGCGCACCGCGACCGGGGTCGAGTACCCGCCGAACGCCACCACCGCCGCCGAACGCCGCCTGGCCCGCGCCCTGCTGCCCGCGGACGAGGACACCGCGGCCCGCTGGGCGGCGGCCTCCATGGAGCTCGGGGCGCTGGTGTGCACGGCCAAGAACCCGGACTGCGGGAGCTGCCCGGTGGCCGGGCTGTGCGCGTGGCGGCTGGCCGGGAAGCCCGCCCACGAGGGGCCGCCGCGGCGCGGGCAGACGTACGCCGGGACGGACCGGCAGGTGCGCGGTAAACTCCTCGCGGTCCTGCGCGAGGCGGTCGGCGCCGTGCCGCAGTCCGTCCTCGACACCGTCTGGGAGGAGCCCGTACAGCGGGCCCGCGCACTGGACGGGCTGGTCTCGGACGGGCTGGTGGAGCCGCTGCCCGGCCGCATGTACCGGCTTCCGGCCGGGCCGGCGAAGGCCGCCGCCGAAACCCCCTGAAGCTGACTCAGGGATTCCGCTTGCTTGGGAGAAACCGCAGCTCACAGGCTCTGTTACACAACCTATGGGTGTCCGTGCGCCCACCGAAGGCTGACCCGCACAGGCCCGTGACAACGCCTCCGTACCGTCGAATCCGTAAGGCAGCGGGTGAGCGGTTGGACGGAACGGAGGCGGTCTGAGATGGCGCACGGCGAGGTACTCGAATTCGAAGAGTACGTACGCACCCGGCAGGAGGCGCTGCTGCGCAGTGCCCGTCGCCTGGTTCCGGACCCGACCGACGCACAGGACCTCCTGCAGACCGCACTCGTCCGCACCTACGGCCGCTGGGACGGCATCGCCGACAAGTCCCTCGCCGACGCCTACCTGCGCCGCGTCATGATCAACACCCGTACCGAATGGTGGCGGGCCCGCAAGCTCGAAGAGGTTCCCACCGAGCAGCTCCCCGACAACTCCGTCGAGGACGGTTCGGACCAGCGCGCCGACCGCGCCCTGCTCATGGACATCCTCAAGGTGCTCGCGCCCAAGCAGCGCAGTGTGGTGGTACTGCGACACTGGGAGCAGATGAGCACCGAGGAGACCGCTGCGGCGCTCGGCATGTCTGCGGGTACCGTGAAGAGCACTCTGCACCGCGCACTGGCCCGACTCCGGCAGGAACTGGAGAGCCGGGACCTGGACATGCGTGCGCTGGAGCGCGGTGACCACACCATCCGGTACGAGGGGCGTGAGCGGTGCGCGGCCTGATTGGCCAAAGACTGAGCGGCAAGAGCTCGGTGGTACTGATGTCGGCGGGGACTGTTGCCCTCGCCGGCACCGTGCTGTTCGCGGCCGGCTGCTCCACGGGGGGCACGGGACTGCGGGACGGCGGCCCGGCCCGTACCGAGCCGGTGGCCGCCAAGACCGGAGCCCCCTCCTCGGCGCCCTCCGAACACGAGGCGGGCAGCGCCACCGCCCTCGCCCCCCGGGCCTCCGGCAAGCCGGACACCAAGGTCGACCCGATCGCCCTGATCAAGGCGGACCCGAAGGTCAGCACCGAGGTGAAGCGGGACCTGAAGCCCTGCTCGGGCAAGGAGTACCCGGTGGACGTCAGCTACGGGAAGATCACCGGTGGTCCGGGGGTCGACATCGTGGTCAACGTCCTGTCCTGCGCCGACGCGCTGGGCCGCGGTTCGTTCGTGTACCGCGCGGAGGGGGGCTCGTACGAGAATGTCTTCTCGGACGAGCAGCCGCCCGTCTACGCCGAGATCGACCGGGGCGACCTGATCGTCACCAAGCAGGTCTACGGCAAGAGCGACGCGCTCTCCTATCCCTCGGGCGAGGATCTGATCACCTACCGCTGGAACGGGGAGCAGTTCACCGAGCACGACCGGGTGCACACCGACTACAGCAACGTGGTCGACGGCGGGGTTCCCGCCCCGGCCGTCAGCCAGAAGAACTGAGCAACGAGTACCGAGGCGAGGCGAGGCTCCCCATGGCCGAGACCCATGTCCTGTTCGTGGAGGACGACGACGTCATCCGCGAGGCCACGACCCTGGCGCTGGAACGCGACGGGTTCGTGGTCACGGCCATGCCCGACGGCCTGTCCGGTCTGGAGTCCTTCCGGGCGGACCGGCCCGACATCGCACTGCTCGACGTGATGGTGCCCGGCATGGACGGCGTGAGTCTGTGCCGCCGCATCCGCGACGAGTCCACCGTGCCGGTGATCATGCTGTCGGCGCGCGCCGACTCCATCGACGTGGTCCTGGGGCTGGAGGCGGGCGCCGACGACTACGTCACCAAGCCCTTCGACGGCTCCGTCCTCGTCGCCCGCATCCGCGCGGTGCTGCGCCGCTTCGGCCACGCCGGCGGTCCCCAGGGCGGCGGCGCCGACGATGACTCCTCCGGGGAGCGCGGGGTCCTGGCCTTCGGCGACCTGGAGGTCGACACGGAGGGCATGGAGGTGCGCAAGGCCGGTGTCTCGGTGGCACTGACCCCCACCGAGATGCGGCTGCTGCTGGAGTTCTCCACCTCCCCCGGCACCGTGCTCTCGCGCGACCGGCTGCTGGAACGGGTCTGGGACTACGACTGGGGCGGCGACACCCGCGTCGTGGACGTCCACGTCCAGCGGCTGCGCACGAAGATCGGCCAGGACCGGATCGAGACGGTCCGGGGTTTCGGATACAAGCTCAAGGCCTGATGCCTTGAGAGGAACGAGCACGGGGGACGAGCGCGGGAAATGAAAGCTGAATGAAGCGGTTCACCCTGCGGACCGGGATCCGCTGGAAGATCACGCTCGCCATCGCTTCCGTGGGCGCGCTGACCGCCATCGCGCTGAGCCTGGTGGTGCACAGCGCTGCCCGCGTCTCGATGCTGGAGAGCGCCCGCGAGGTACAGCTGGACCGGGTGCAGTTCATCTCCCGCAACGCCGAGGCCGGCCGCAAGCCCCCCATGGGCGCCAAGCTCAACGACCCGGACCTGCCCGGTGAGCTGCGCGAGAAGGCCCGGTCCGGGCGGCGCGGCACCTACATCCAGGACAACCCGCGCGGCCTCCCCGAGGTGTGGGCGGCCGTACCGCTCGGAAACGGGCAGGTGCTGTCGCTGCACACGCAGTTCAGGGAGAGCGCCAACATGGTGCGCGACCTGGACCGGGCGCTGGTCATCGGCTCCCTGGCCGTGGTGGTCGGCGGTTCGGCGCTCGGCGTGCTGATCGGCGGCCAGATCTCGCGCCGGCTGCGCAAGGCTGCGGCCGCGGCCCAGCGGGTGGCGCACGGGGATCCCGAGGTACGGGTGCGGGACGCGGTCGGCGGAGTCGTACGCGATGAGACCGACGACCTCGCACGGGCCGTCGACGGGATGGCGGACGCGCTCCAGCAGCGGCTGGAGGCGGAGCGGCGGGTGACCGCCGATATCGCGCACGAGCTGCGCACCCCGGTGACCGGCCTGCTCACGGCGGCGGAACTACTGCCGCCGGGGCGGCCGACCGAGCTCGTACGGGACCGCGCGCAGGCGCTGCGGGCACTGGTCGAGGACGTACTGGAAGTGGCCCGGCTGGACAGCGCGTCCGAACGGGCGGAGCTCCAGGAAGTGGCGCTGGGCGAGTTCGTGAGCCGCCGGGTCACCTCGCTGATGCCGGAGGCGAGCGTACGGATCGTCGCGGACGAGATCGTCAGCACCGATCCGCGCCGCCTGGAGCGGATCCTCGGCAACCTCCTCGCGAACGCCTCGCGGTACGGGCGGGCGCCGGTGCAGGTCGATGTCGAAGGCAGGGTCGTACGGATCCGGGACCACGGGCCGGGCTTCCCCGAGGCCCTGCTGCGGGAGGGGCCGAGCCGGTTCCGGACCGGGTCCACGGACCGGGCCGGTGTCGGGCACGGGCTGGGGCTGACCATCGCGGAGGGGCAGGCGCGGGTGCTGGGCGCCCGGCTGACGTTCCGCAACGTGGCGGCCCACGGCGGCTTCGTCCGCGACGGCGAGGCGGCGGGGGCGGTGGCGGTGCTGTGGCTGCCGGAGCACGCGCCGACCGCGACGGGGAGCTTCCCCATCGTCCGCCGGGAGGACTGAGCGGGGTCCGGGCGAAAGCGGGTCGGGCGAAAGCCGGGACGGGCGGGTCCGGGAGCCGGGATCGGTGTCGTATCGCGACCGGCGGCTGTTCGATTGCGGACGCCGATGTTTTAGCATCCGAAGCATGACTGACGGTACGGATCGCCCGCACAGCCCCCAGCCCGAGCCTGCCCCGGAGAGCGGCGGCTACGGGTTCCCGCCGGGTATACCCGCGCCGGGCGGCTACGGGTTCCCGCCCGGCGGGCCCGAGCAGCAGGACCGGCCCTCTCCCGACGGCGGCTACGGCTACCCGCAGGGCGGCGGCTACGGCTACCCGCCGAGCCCGCCCGCAGCCGGCAACTTCGGCCCCCCGATGCCCTTTCCCGAGGAGGCCGACCCGGCCGGACCCGGCCCGGGACTGCCGGCCGCCGCCTTCGCGGAGCAGCCCGACTGGGATGCGATGGCCAACCGGTCGACCGCAGAGCGGCGCAAGAAGCGGCTGTGGATGGTGGGCGGCGCCGTGACCGTGCTCCTGCTGCTCGCCGGCGGCGGAGCGTTCGTACTGCTGAAGGACGACAAGCCCGGCGGGGGTTCCAAGGACGTCGCCGACAACGCGCCCTCGGCTGCGGCGTCGGCCCCGGCCTCGCCCGACCCCGACGCGTCCCCGTCGAAGAGCTACTCCCCCACCGTTTCGAGCGACGCCTCGCTCCTCAAGGACGGCGTCGGCAAGACCAGCATCCGCATGGGCCCGGAGGCCACGGTGCCCAAGGTGGGCGTGCGCCACCAGCTCACCCTCAAGGGCAATCCGAACTCGTACGCCCAGGCCGTCGAGCAGGCGGTGGACACGACCAAGAGCTTCTCCCTCTCGGCCCGCGTCTACAACGCCTCCACGGCGAAGGGCGCGCACATCGTCATGAGCCAGGGCACCGGGGAGTCGTTCTCCTTCGAGCTCGGAGCCGACGAGGTGAACGGCAAGCAGGCGTGGGTGTTCCGCGTGCGGACCACGGACAAGGGGGACACGCCCACGGTGGTGACCGTGGCCTCCGACGGTCCGAAGACGGTCAAGGCCTGGACGGTGCTGACGGCCGTCCACGACGCGGAGAAGAAGGTGATCTCCCTCTACGTGGAGGGCAAGAAGGCCGGCGAGGCCACGATCCCGGGGATCTGGCAGAACTCGGGCCCCTTGCAGCTCGGCCGCGCCCGCCACCAGGACGCGTGGGCCGGAGCCTTCAAGGGTGCGATGAACTACTTCCGGTTCTACGAGTCGCCCTTCACGGACGAGCAGGCCGCCGCCTACCGCCAGGGCAAGCTGGACGTTGCGGCGCGCGGCACCGGGACCCACGCCTGGGTGACCGGCTGATCAGATGGTGACGCCGACCTTGCGCAGGAAGGCCACCGGGTTCACGGCCGAGCCGTAGTTCGGGGTGGTCCGGATCTCGAAGTGGAGGTGCGGGCCGCTCGAATTGCCGGTGTTGCCGGAGAGGGCGATCTGCTGGCCCTTCGACACCTTCTGGCCGGTCTTGACCTGGATCTTCGAGAGGTGCGCGTACTGCGAGTACGTGTTGTTCGCGTGCTTGATCACGATGGCGTTGCCGTAGGCCGGGCCGTCACCGCCGCCGTTCGGGCCGGACTTGACGACCGTGCCCGCCGACACGGTGTCCACCTTGGTGCCGACCGGAACGGCGAAGTCCTGGCCGGAGTGCTTGTGCGACCACATGGTGCCGCCCTTGCCGAAGGTCGCGGAGAGCGTGTACGAGGACACCGGCTTCTCCCACAGGGCCGCCGACTTCGCGGCGACGGCCGCGGCCTGGGCGGCGGCCTGCTCGGACACCAGGTCGGGGGTCCCGGCCATGGCGGTCCGGGGCACCTCGTCGGCGAAGGCTGCGGTCGTCCCGGCCCCGAGTGCCAGGGCCGCACCGAGGGCGGTGGCGCCGATGGCGATACGGGTACGACGGGTGCTGACACGCTTCGCGGACATGAAGGAACCTCCGGGGCCGGGGACGGGGACGGTGCTGCGGGCAAGAAAGGACCCGGCACGCTGAGCGGGCGCCGGGCTTGCTTGCTCATCCTTGGTAACCCGGGCCCCCCTGCTTCCCCAAACCGCCCCATTACTACCCGGCGTCGTAGGTACCCAGGGGGCTGTCAGGCCTGTTGACCGCCTCCCCACTGGGTCTGTGGTGGGGCAAATCGGACTTCGATCTCTACGAATGCTCCTAGTAGGTCCGATTTGCCCTGTGCGGCTTGTCACCGGCACGGGACCTCTGCCGGCCCCCGCCGGGACCAAAGTCCTGCGCTCCTCTTCCGCCGGAAACTACGCTCGCGCCTCGTGGACGCATCCGTGGTGGGGATCCGGCTGGCCTCGGGGGTCGTGACCCCCCTCCTCAAAAAGCTCTTCCACGCGGAGGGCGCCGGCGAGCAAGCGCTCCCCCCGGGCGAGCAGGCGGGCGCCAGCTGGCGGCGCTGACCCCCTCATGGGCCCGCCCGGCCTGCACATCGGCCGTGAGGGCACCCGGGGCGCCCTGGCCGGCTTCCTGGCCCGCCAGCCGGTGTGGAACGCTCCCTGCAGCGCTTGAAGTTCTACGAAGACAACGAGGAAGAACCGTGGGAGACCGGGCTGGAGGAGCGGGTGCTCAGCCGTTTCCCCCGGGCGAAGCTCTCGATGGTGCCGCAGGCCTACGGCAACTGACCCGCCCCCGGGCACGACGAAGGGGCGGCCCCGGAACCTTTCGGTCCCGGGGCCGCCCCTTCGTACCGCTGTCAGCGGCTAGCGCTTACGCGCCCTTGGTGAGGTCCGGGCCGGAGCCCGTCGCCTCGATGGGGGGAAGGTCCGAGATCGGAGTCTTCTCCTCGCCGCGGAAGGTGAACTTGGCTTCCTCGCCCTCACCCTCCTTGCCGACGACCACGATGTGACCGGGGCGCAGCTCGCCGAAGAGGATCTTCTCCGACAGGATGTCCTCGATCTCGCGCTGGATCGTGCGGCGCAGCGGGCGGGCACCCATGATCGGGTCGTAGCCGCGCTTGGCCAGCAGTGCCTTGGCCTCGGTGCTGAGCTCGATGCCCATGTCGCGGTCCCTGAGGCGGTCATCGACCTTGGCGATCATCAGGTCGACGATCTGGACGATGTCTTCCTCGGTGAGCTGGTGGAAGACGACCGTGTCATCGACGCGGTTGAGGAACTCGGGCCGGAAGTGCTGCTTGAGCTCTTCGTTGACCTTCGCCTTCATCCGGTCGTATCCGGTCTTGGTGTCTCCCACAGCCGCGAAGCCGAGGTTGAAGCCCTTCGAGATGTCCCGCGTACCCAGGTTGGTCGTCATGATGATGACCGTGTTCTTGAAGTCCACGACCCGGCCCTGGGAGTCGGTCAGCCGACCGTCTTCCAGGATCTGGAGAAGGGAATTGAAGATATCCGGGTGGGCCTTCTCGACCTCGTCGAAGAGGACGACGGAGAACGGCTTCCGGCGGACCTTCTCGGTCAGCTGGCCACCCTCTTCGTAGCCCACGTAGCCGGGGGGCGAACCGAAGAGACGGGAAACCGTGTGCTTCTCGCTGAACTCCGACATGTCGAGGGAGATCAGCGCGTCCTCGTCGCCGAAGAGGAATTCGGCCAGGGTCTTGGAGAGCTCGGTCTTACCGACACCGGACGGGCCGGCGAAGATGAACGAGCCACCCGGACGCTTCGGGTCCTTCAGACCCGCACGGGTACGGCGGATCGCCTGAGAGAGCGCCTTGATGGCGTCCTTCTGGCCAATGACCCGACGGTGGAGCTCGTCCTCCATGCGGAGCAGACGCGAGGACTCCTCCTCGGTGAGCTTGAACACCGGAATGCCGGTCGCGGTCGCCAGGACTTCGGCGATGAGCTCGCCGTCGACCTCGGCGACGACGTCCATGTCGCCGGCCTTCCATTCCTTCTCGCGCTTGGCCTTCGCCGTCAGCAGCTGCTTCTCCGAATCACGGAGGGAAGCCGCCTTCTCGAAGTCCTGGGAGTCGATGGCCGACTCCTTGTCGCGACGCACGTTCGCGATCTTCTCGTCGAACTCGCGGAGGTCCGGCGGCGCGGTCATCCGGCGGATGCGCATCCGGGAGCCGGCCTCGTCGATCAGGTCGATCGCCTTGTCCGGGAGGAAGCGGTCCGAGATGTACCGGTCGGCCAGGGTGGCCGCCTGCACGAGGGCCTCGTCCGTGATGGAGACACGGTGGTGGGCCTCGTAGCGGTCGCGCAGGCCCTTGAGGATCTCGATGGTGTGCTGGAGGGAAGGCTCCGCCACCTGGATCGGCTGGAAACGGCGCTCGAGGGCCGCGTCCTTCTCGAGGTGCTTGCGGTACTCGTCCAGCGTCGTGGCACCGATGGTCTGCAGCTCACCACGGGCCAGCATGGGCTTCAGGATGCTGGCGGCGTCGATCGCGCCCTCGGCGGCACCCGCACCCACGAGGGTGTGGAGCTCGTCGATGAACAGGATGATGTCGCCGCGGGTGCGGATCTCCTTGAGCACCTTCTTGAGGCGCTCTTCGAAGTCACCGCGGTAGCGGGAACCAGCGACCAGTGCACCCAGGTCGAGGGTGTAGAGGTGCTTGTCCTTGAGCGTCTCGGGCACCTCGCCCTTGACGATCGCCTGGGCCAGACCCTCGACGACGGCGGTCTTGCCGACGCCGGGCTCGCCGATGAGGACCGGGTTGTTCTTGGTCCGGCGGGACAGCACCTGCATGACCCGCTCGATCTCCTTCTCGCGCCCGATGACCGGGTCGAGCTTGGATTCGCGAGCAGCCTGCGTGAGGTTGCGGCCGAACTGGTCCAGAACGAGCGAGGTCGAGGGCGTGCCCTCGGCCGGGCCGCCGGCCGTGGCCGACTCCTTGCCTCCGCCGGAGTAGCCGGAGAGCAGCTGGATGACCTGCTGCCGGACTCGGTTGAGATCGGCGCCCAGCTTCACCAGGACCTGGGCGGCGACGCCCTCGCCCTCGCGAATGAGGCCGAGCAGGATGTGCTCGGTGCCGATGTAGTTGTGGCCGAGCTGGAGGGCCTCTCGGAGCGAAAGCTCCAGGACCTTCTTCGCCCGCGGAGTGAAGGGGATGTGGCCGGAAGGGGCCTGCTGCCCCTGTCCGATGATCTCCTCAACCTGCTGGCGAACAGCCTCGAGCGAAATCCCGAGGCTCTCCAAGGCCTTAGCGGCGACACCCTCACCCTCGTGGATCAAGCCCAGGAGGATGTGCTCAGTGCCGATGTAGTTGTGGTTGAGCATCCGGGCTTCTTCCTGAGCCAGGACGACAACCCGCCGCGCGCGGTCGGTGAACCTCTCGAACATCGTTTATCGCTCCTCAGAGCGGTCGGGCAGTTCGGGGTCGGTCCCCGCCCTGTCCTTCCGCATGCTAGTCCCGCGGGGCGGGACAGCTCATTCCAACTGCCGACATCCGTCCGCGGCTCACCCTCACGTCCGGGGGAAAACCCGGCTGTAAGTGCCGACAACTGCTCCAACCCGATGGTGCGAGACGATGTTCCCGCAGGCCAGGCAGATACCCGTCACACGTGTACGCCGATGGCGAACGGAAGCCGGTCTCGGACCGTGTAAATCAGCATGTCACCCCGATCCACTAGGAATGTCTTACCCCTGAGGACGGGACAGTTCACACTGGTGGACGCCGGTTCCCTCAGCTACGGGCGAACACGCTTCCGTCCTGAATGTGAGACCGGAGCCCCACGGACGTTTACGTTCCGCATTCAGTCAAGTGCCGTGCGTCACATCGCGCGTAACCCCGGAGCGTTTCCGCAGTTGCTCCGGACATGGCCCTCACCGCGCCGCCCGTGACCGTCCCGCTCCCCCGCGCTCCGATCGGGGTGCCCGCGACCGATCCGACGGCGTCCTGGTACGAACGCGTGCTCGGCTGGCCCGTGGCCGGCGGACCGCCCGCGCAGCTGGTGACCGGGGTGCGGTTCGACGTACTGGAACTGCCCGCCGATGCCGGCGCCGCCGTGTTGCGCCGGCCCCTCGCCACGGGTCCGGTGGCGCTCATGGGACGCAGGATGCGGTTCCTGGTGGCCCCGGGGAGCGCCGAAGAGCTGGAAGGACTGCTCGACTGGCTGGAATGGGGCGGGGTGGCCCTTGATCTCGCCGCCCTGGGTGCGGGTGGCCGGATCACCGCTCCGGCGCCGCCGGGGCACCTGGTCGGGCCCGGGGAAAACCCTCGGGGGGCCGCCGTGTGGCTGCGGCCCCCCGAGCAGGGGTGTGAGGCACTGCTGCCCGCCCTGCCCGCTCCGGGGCAGGGCTCCGGGCCCGGTCGTTGCGAAGACTCCGCCGGGCCCGGTCTCGTACGCCTGGTCGCGGCGGCGGCGACGGAATGCCACCGGGCGCGGCTACGGCGACGTACGGACCCCGCGCATCGCATCGGGACCGGGATCCCGACCGGAGGTCAGCCCCGGTTTTCGTAGGCCTCGCGGATGTCCTGCGGAACGCGGCCGCGATCGTTGACGCTCATGCCCTGGGCCTTGGCCCATGCGCGGATCTCGGCGGTGTCCGGGTTGCCGGACACCGCAGCGGCGCGGCCGCCCTTGGTGCGTCCGGCCGCGGCACGGCCACCGGTGCGGCGACCGCCCTTGGTGAACGGGTCGAGAAGACCGCGGAGCTTTTCAGCGTTGGCGGTGGTGAGGTCGATCTCGTAGGTCTTGCCATCCAGAGCGAACGTCACCGTCTCGTCCGCCTCGCCGCCGTCGAGGTCGTCGACAAGAAGGACCTGAACCTTCTGTGCCACCGGGATTTCCTTTCATCGAAAAGCAGTACGCGGAAAGGAAACCGCTTTTGCCTGGAAAACACAAACCCCCCGTCACGGGTTCGGGTCCGCAACGGGTCGGGAAACATGCGCGATTCGGACATAGGCCCCGGAGTCGTGGGCTCCCGGGAAATCCCGCGGTGATCGATCAGAGGTGCAGAAGCATCCGGCTGTTGCCCAAGGTGTTCGGCTTCACTCGTTCGAGACCGAGGAACTCGGCGACACCCTCGTCAAAGGAACGCAGCAGCTCCATGTACACATCGGTCTCGACCGGGGTCTCGCCGATCTCGACGAAGCCGTGCTTCGCGAAGAAGTCCACTTCGAAGGTCAGGCAGAAAACCCGGCTGACACCCACCCTCCGGGCGGTCTCCAGCAACTTGTCGAGCACCAGATGACCGACTCCCACGCCCTTCAAGTCGCGGTCGACCGCGAGAGTGCGGACTTCGGCCAGGTCTTCCCACATCACGTGGAGCGCACCGCAGCCGACCACCTGGCCGTCCGTGTCCTGTTCGGCGACCCAGAACTCCTGGATGTCCTCATAAAGGACGACCGGCGCTTTGTCCAGCAGGATCCGCTGCTGCACATACTGGTCGAGCAGGCGGCGCAGTGCGGGAACATCACCGGTGCGCGCTCGGCGGATCGTCACTGTTTTTGCATGTGCAGCGGAAAACTCACCCATGCCCGGACGTTATCGCCTCGGCTCGGTACTCGGCTCTCCGGAGTCGCGTTCGCTGTCGGGCGCCGCGACCGGGGAGTCGGCCGACTCCGGGGGCTCCTCGGGCACGGCCGGCTGCACGATGCGTACGGCGTCCCTGAGCGCCTCGCGCTGTTCCGCCGACATCATGCCGAAGAAGGCCACGAGGGCGGCGGCGGGGTTGTCGCTCGTCGACCAGGCCGCGTTCATCAGTGCGGCCGAGTAAGCGGCCCGGGTGGAGACCGCCGTATATCGATAGGCGCGGCCTTCCGCCTCGCGGCGGACCCAGCCCTTCTGATGAAGATTGTCCATAACGGTCATGACCGTGGTGTACGCGATGGACCGTTCCTGCTGCAGGTCTTCCAGGACTTCGCGAACGGTGACCGGGCGGTTCCACTGCCACACCCGCGTCATGACTGCGTCTTCGAGTTCTCCCAAGGGGCGAGGCACAGCAGCACGATAGTGCGGGTTGTGGGGTATTGCGCGGCTATCCGAGCGGCAAGGCGCAACAAAATCCGGGGGTCCCCGCAACGAAGTGAGAGGGCGTACGGCTGGGGAGCCGTACGCCCGTCCCCCGTCGAGGGGGCTACTTCTGGGGGTGGGACTGCTGGGCGGCCTCGGCGCGGGCGAGCACGGCGTCGACGGCCGCGTCCTCCTTGGCCTTGTTGGCACCGCCCTGGCTCTTCACGATCACCACGATGAGCGCGATGAAGAACACGGCCATCACGAAGGGGGGCACGAGCGCGGAAACGTAGTCCATGCCCCACAGCCTAGCTAGCCGGCCGCGCGCCCGGCCTCCGGGGGCGGTGTGGGCTTGCGGCGCGGCGGGAAGACTTCTCCGGGCGTCGGGACGGGGCGCCCGGGCCGGTCGTCGGGCCGCGATTGGGGCTTGGGCCGCGCGGGGTCGTTCTCCTTCTCGGCGCCGCCGGCCTCGGTGCCGCCCGCGAGGGTCAGCAGCCGGGTGCGCGGTGCGGGCGTCATGGACAGCCTGCGGCGTACGGAGCGTTCCGCGATGGTCTGGGCCCGCTCCAGCAGCGCGGCGGCGACCGGGTTGGCGCGCAGCGCCCGTAGGGCCGCGAGGTCGTCCGGCACCGGCTCGTAGCCGGCGGCGAGGGCGTCCTGCAGCAGCTCCAGGTAGCCGGAGAGACTGCCGGGCAGGGCGGCTCTGTACCGGGCCAGGTCGGCGAGGAGGAACGCTCTGAGCCGCCCCGCCTCCTGGACCGCGTCGTCCACCGACGCCGCGAGGCGCAGGCAGTCCTGGACCTCGACGGCCGTCAGGGGGGCGTTCGAGGACTGAAGGGCGTGAGCGAGCGAGCGCCTGAGCACGTGAAGCTCATCGGCGCCGAACGCCATGCCGCCGCGGGATCCGTAGGGCGTGGGCATGGGCCGAAGATACGCGCTAATCGGACAAAATCCCTTGAGCCAACACGTTCACGGCGCGTGTCACCGCGGGAAAGTCCCTGGAAATTTCCGGGGCAGGACAGGGACGGACCCGGGACGGGACCGGGGAACGTCCTCAGTCCGACTGCTTGACCACGTGCAGGAAATCGGCCCAGGCGGCCTGGGTGGTGGCGAGGACGAGGTGGGCCGGGTCGGCGCGGTCGGCGACGCGGACCAGGGTGCCGGGGGCGGCGCTGACGTAGACGCAGTTGTCCCCCTCGCTACAGAACGAGGACTTCTGCCAGGCGGGCCGAGCGGTCATGTCGTCTCCTCCGGTCACAGGCGCTTGCGGCGCCGTGGACGGGCTCTCGGTACATCTCGTGGGGCGACGGTATCCCCGCCGTGGCCGCGCTCCGGCCATTTCCGGGGAAATTCCCACAGCGGGTGGCAGGACGCGCTAAAGACGGCCGCCCGGGCGTGGCCGGGGGTACGGAAAGCGCCCCCGGCCTCCGGAGGGGAGGACGGGGGCCGCCGGCGCGCTCGGCGGGCGGGCGCCCGGCGGCGCCCGGCCCGGTCAGCCGAAGGAGGGCGCGTTGCGCTCGTAGACCAGCCGCAGGCCGATCAGGGTGAGCCAGGGCTCGTGGTCGTCGATGACCTCGGCCTCCCCGAGGACGATCGGTGCCAGACCGCCCGTGGCGATGACGCGGACGTCGTCCGGGGCGCCGTTCGGGCCGGCCAGCTCCTTGGCCATGCGGCCCACGATCCCGTCGACCTGGCCCGCGAATCCGTAGACCACGCCCGACTGCATCGCCTCGACCGTGGACTTGCCGATGACGTTGCGCGGGCGGGCCAGCTCGATCTTGCGGAGCTGGGCGCCCCGTACGCCGAGGGCCTCCATGGAGATCTCGATGCCCGGGGAGATCACCCCGCCGACGTACTCGCCCTTGGCGGAGACCGCGTCGAAGGTGGTCGCCGTACCGAAGTCGACGACGATCGCGGGGCCGCCGTAGAGCTCGACGGCCGCGACCGCGTTGACGATGCGGTCCGCGCCGACCTCCTTCGGGTTGTCCATCAGGATCGGTACGCCCGTCTTGGTGCCGGGCTCCACGATCACCGCCGGAACGTCCCCGTAGTACCGCCGGGTCACCTCGCGCAGCTCGTGCAGGACCGCCGGCACCGTCGAGCAGATCGAGATGCCGTGGATGCCGTCGCCCAGCTCGTTGCCGAGCATCGGGTGCATGCCCATCAGGCCCTGCATCAGCACGGCCATCTCGTCGGCGGTGCGGCGCGGGTCGGTCGAGACGCGCCAGTGCTCGACGATCTCGTCACCGTCGAACAGGCCAAGGACCGTATGGGAGTTGCCCACGTCGATGGTGAGGAGCACCGGTTACACCGCCTCGCGCAGATCGAGGCCGATGTCCAGGATCGGGGAGGAGTGGGTGAGGCCGCCGACGGCGAGGTAGTCGACGCCCGTCTCCGCGTAGGCGCGGGCGTTGTGCATGGTGAGGCGGCCCGAGGACTCCAGAGCGGCGCGACCGCGGACCAGCGCGACCGCCTCCGCGGTCTCGATGGGCGTGAAGTTGTCCAGCAGGATCAGGTCCGCGCCCGCGTCCAGGGCCTCGCGAACCTGCTGGAGGGTGTCCACCTCCACCTCGATGGGGAGGTCGGGGAACTGCTCGCGCACGGCCTTGAAGGCCTCGCGGACCCCGCCCGCCGCGATCACGTGGTTGTCCTTGACCAGCGCGGCGTCGGAGAGCGACATCCGGTGGTTGACGCCGCCGCCGCAGCGGACCGCGTACTTCTCCAGACAGCGCAGGCCGGGGGTGGTCTTGCGGGTGTCGCGGACCTTGGCCTTGGTGCCCTCGAGCTCGTCGGCCCAGGCGCGGGTGGCCGTGGCGATGCCCGACATCAGGCAGAGCAGGTTCAGCGCGCTGCGCTCACCGGTGAGCAGGTCCCGGGTGCGGGCCCGTACGGACAGCAGCACCTGGCCGGCCTCGACCTTGTCGCCGTCCTCGACGTGCCGCTCGACCTCGAACGTGTCGGTGCAGACGACGGACAGGACGGCCTCGGCGACGCGCAGGCCGGCGACCGTGCCCGCCTCGCGCGCGGTGAAGTCGGCCGTGGCGACGGCGTCCTCGGGGACGGTGGCGACGGTGGTGACGTCGACCCCGCCGTCGAGGTCCTCGGAGATCGCCATGTGCGCGATGTCCTCGACCTCGATGGGGTCCAGACCCGCGTCCTCGAGCAGCTGGGCGAGCGCCGGGTCCAGGCCGGTCTCCTCGCCCTCGCCACAGGCGCAGCCGTCTCCGCAGCCGCCGCCTTCGCTCTGGTCGAGGAGGGGGAGCTCCTCGTGCTCGTGCTGGTCGTGCTGGTGGGGGTCCTGCTCGTGCGTGCTCACGGTTACCGCTCCAGGCTGTCGGTGCTGCGGGTGCTGTCGGTGTCGCTGCTGTCGGTGCTGTCGCTGCTCAAGGGGATCCGTACGGACGGGAAGTCCGCCGAATCCGTGGGGACGAGGACCAGGGCCCGCCGCTCGGTCTCCGAGAGGCGTACGACGAGGTGGCGCCGCCAGTCGGTGTCGTCCCGGTCCGGGTGGTCCTCGCGCCAGTGGCAGCCGCGGGTCTCCGCGCGCCGCTGGGCGGCGGCGACCAGCACCCGGGCCACGCACAGCAGGTTGGTGGCCTCCCAGGTCTCGGTGCCGGGGACGGCCGTCTTGCCGCGGGTCTCCAGCTCCGTCAGCGCCGTCGCGTACAGGGCTTCGAGCGCGTCGGCGGCCCGGCGCAGCGACTCGGCGGAGCGGAGCACGCCCGCGCCGTCGGTCATGATCCGCTGGATCTCGTAGCGCGCCTCGGCGGGCTGGAGGGGGCCGGTGGCCGGGACCGGGATGCCCGGGCCGGTGCCCGTGGGCGGGTTCCCGATGATGTCGTCGGCGATGCGCTCGGCGAAGACCAGGCCCTCCAGCAGGGAGTTGGAGGCGAGGCGGTTCGCGCCGTGCACGCCGGTGCAGGCGACCTCCCCGCAGGCGTACAGGCCGGGGACGGTGGTGCGGCCGTGCAGGTCGGTCCGTACGCCGCCGGAGGCGTAGTGCGCGGCCGGGGCGACCGGGATGGGCTCGGTGACCGGGTCGATGCCGTGCGAGCGGCAGGCCACGAGGATGTTCGGGAAGCGCTGCTCCCACATCTCGGCGCCGAAGTGCCGGGCGTCCAGGTACATGTGCTGGGTGCCCTGCTCCTGCATGCGCCGCATGATGCCCTTGGCGACGATGTCGCGGGGGGCCAGCTCGGCGAGCTCGTGCTGTCCGAGCATGAAGCGGACCCCGTCGGCGTCGACGAGGTACGCGCCCTCGCCGCGGACGGCCTCCGACACCAGGGGCTGCTGGCCCTCGGCGTCGGCGCCGAGGAAGAGCACGGTGGGGTGGAACTGGACGAACTCGAGGTCGGAGACCTCGGCTCCGGCGCGCAGCGCGAGGGCCACCCCGTCGCCGGTGGAGACGGACGGGTTGGTGGTCGCGGAGAAGACCTGGCCCATGCCGCCGGTCGCGAGGATCACGGCGGGCGCGTGGACGGCGCCGACCCCGTCGTGCTGGCCCTCGCCCATGACGTGCAGGGTGACGCCGGCGGTACGGCCGCGCGCGTCCAGGAGCAGGTCCAGGACCAGGGCGTTCTCGACGGTCTCGATGCCGGCCGCCTGGACGGCCTCGACGAGTGCCCGGGAGATCTCGGCGCCGGTGGCGTCCCCGCCGGCGTGCGCGATGCGGCGGCGGTGGTGGCCGCCCTCACGGGTCAGCTCGATCTCGCCGGTCTCGGCGGAGGTGTCGAAGACGGCGCCGGTCGCGATGAGGCGGCGTACGGCGTCGGGGCCCTCGGTGACCAGGAGCCGGACGGCGGTCTCGTCGCACAGGCCGGCGCCCGCGACGAGGGTGTCTTCGAGGTGCTGCTCGGGGCTGTCCCCGTCGCCGAGTGCGGCGGCGATGCCGCCCTGGGCCCAGCGGGTGGAGCCGTCGTCGAGCCGGGCCTTGGTGACCACGACGGTACGGCGGCCCTCGGCCGCGCAGCGCAGTGCGGCGGTCAGTCCGGCGACTCCGGATCCGACGACCACGACATCGGCGTCGACGGACCAGCCGGGTGCCGGGGCGTGGAGCCGTATGCCGGTGCTGGTGCCCGCTGTTGCGGGGACTCTGCCTGGGGTGCTCACGCGTGTGCTCCGAACTCCAATGGGATGTTGTCGATCAGCCGGGTCGCGCCCACCTTCGCGGCGACGGCCAGCACGGCCTGACCGGTGAAGCCGTGGCCGGCCTCGGTGAAGTCCTGCGGGTCCACCAGTGCCAGGTAGTCCAGTACGAGGGGCGGATCGTGCCGGCCCGCCTCCTCCAGGACGTGCCGCGCGGCGGCCCGTACGGCCTCCGGCAGCCCGGTGCCCGCCGCCGCGACGGCATGCGCGTCGGCGGAGGCGCGGATCTCGCCGAGCCGGGCCAGGCCGGTGGCCCGCTCGTCTCCGGCCGGGGGCGCCAGCGCCTCTGCGCGGGCGCGCAGCGCGGCCTGCGCGGCGAGCCGGTCGCGGCCGGCGAACAGGGCGCGGGAGAGGGCGAGGGCGACGCCGCGCTCCTTTGCGGAGAGGTAGCGGTTGCGGGAGGACAGCGCGAGCCCGTCGCCCTCGCGGACGGTCGGTACGCCGACCACCTCCACGGGGAAGTTCAGGTCGGTCACCATCCGCCGGATCAAAGCCAGTTGCTGCGCGTCCTTCTGGCCGAAGAAGGCCAGGTCGGGACGGGTGAGGTGGAGCAGCTTGGCGACGACGGTCAGCATGCCGTCGAAGTGGCCGGGGCGGGTGGCGCCTTCGAGGCGGCCGCCCATCGGGCCGGCGGTGATCCGCACCTGGGGGTCGCCGCCGGGGTACACCTCGTCGGCGGCGGGGGCGAACACGGCGTCGGCGCCGGCCTCCTCGGCGATGAGCAGGTCGGCGTCGAGGGTGCGGGGGTAGCGGTCGAGGTCCTCGTTCGCCCCGAACTGGAGGGGGTTGACGAAGACCGTGACCACGACCTGGCCGGCGGGGCCGACCTGCGCGCGTGCGGTGCGGACCAGCGTGGCGTGGCCCTCGTGGAGGGCGCCCATGGTCATGACGACGGCGCGGCGGGCGGGGGCGTCGCCGGAACCGGTGCGGGCGAGGTCGTGGAGCTCGCGGGCGGTGTCGAGGAGGATCACTGGTCACCGCCCCCGGATCCCGCGGGGCCGGTGCCGGCCGGGCCGCCCGGGCCGTCGGCGCCGTCGGCGAGTACGCCGAGGAGGTCTTCGGCCAGCTCGGGCTTGAGCAGACCGTGCGCGAGGGCCCGGTCGGCGGTCGTACGGGCCATCGCGAGGTACCCGGCGACGGTGGCCGGGGCGTGCTTGCGCAGCTCCGCGACGTGCACGGCGACGGTACCGGCGTCACCGCGGGCCACCGGGCCGGTCAGGGCGGCGTCGCCGGAGCGCAGGGCGTTGTCGAGGGCCGCGCCGAGGAGCGGTCCGAGCATCCGGTTCGGGTGTTCGACGCCCGCCTTGGCCAGCAGTTCCATCGACTGGGCGACCAGGGTGACCAGGTGGTTCGCGCCGAGGGCCAGGGCCGCGTGGTAGAGCGGGCGGTTCACCTCGGCGATCCACTCGGGCTCCCCGCCCATCTCGATGACCAGGGCCTCGGCGGCGAGCCGCAGCTCGTCGGGGGCGGTCACCCCGAAGGAGCAGCCCGCGAGGCGCTGCACGTCCACCTCGGTGCCGGTGAAGGTCATCGCGGGGTGCAGGGCCAGCGGGAGGGCGCCCGCGCGGCGGGCGGGGTCCAGCACGGAGACCCCGTACCGCCCGGAGGTGTGCACGAGGAGCTGTCCGGGACGGATCGCGCCGGTCTCGGCGAGGCCCTCCACCAGGGAGGGCAGCGCGTCGTCGGGGACGGTCAGCAGGACGAGGTCGGCGGCCTCGAAGACCTGGGCGGGTGAGACGACGGGCACATCGGGCAGCATCCGCGCCGCGCGACGGCGCGAGGCGTCGGAGACTCCGGACACGGCGACGGGGCGGTGCCCGGTCTGCTGCAGGGCGCGGGCCAGCGCGGGGCCGACCCGGCCTGCTCCGACGACACCGACGGTGAGCCGGGCGGGGCGCTCCGCCTGGGGGGCTGTATTCACGCGGGGAAGGCCTTCCGTTCCAGTCCGCGGGGGGGTACCGGACGATACGTCGCCATGCTAGCCCCTGGCCTGCGGGCCGGTCGGCGATGATCGGTGGATGAACCAGGACACGGAGCGGGACGCCCGGCCGGCGGCCGGACGGATGGACGGGGCGGCGGAGGCCGACGGGGAGGCGGGGGCGGACGGGGCCGGGGCCAGGGCAGCGCAGACCGGTCCGGGTGCGGAAGCGGGACCGGGTACGGAGGGCGGCCCCGGCATCGAGACCGGCCCAGCGGCTCGGACCCACCCAAACGCGGAGACCGGACCGGACGTCGAGACGGGCCCGGACGTCGAGACGGGCCCGGACGTCGAGACGGGCCCGGACGTCGAGACGGGCCCGGACGTCGAGACGGGCCCGGACGTCGAGACGGGCCCGGACGTCGAGACGGGCCCGGGCGTTGACGCCGACCCGGACGTTGACGCCGACCCGGACGTTGACGCCGACCCGGACGTCGAGACCGGCCCGAACGTCGGCGCCGGCCTGGGCGCTGAGACCGGCCCCGAACCCCAGGCGGCCGGGGCCGATTCCGTGGCTCGCAGGCTCGTGGTGGCGGGGCGGAGCGCGTCGCGCAAGCTGTCGCACAGCCTGCGCGAGGCGACGGTCGGCGAGTTGCTGGCGGAGCTGGGCGGCCTGGCCCCGGACCCGGACGAGCCGGCCGACATCTACGGCGACGGCGTCGTGGAGCGGCTGGAGCGCCGGGTCGCGGAGCTGCTCGGCACCGAGGACGCGGCGTTCTTCCCGACCGGGACGATGGCCCAGCAGATCGCGCTGCGCTGTTGGGCCGGACGGACCGGGAACCCGGTGGTGGCCCTGCATCCGATGAGCCATCCGGAGGTGTGGGAGGGCGGCGCGCTGTCCGTCGTCTCGGGGCTGCGGACCGTCCACCCGACGGGCGAACCGCGCCAGCCGACCGCGTCCGAGCTCGCCGACCTGGCGGAGCCGTTCGGGACGCTGATGCTGGAGCTTCCACTGCGGGAAGCGGGTTTCCTGCTCCCGAGCTGGGCGGAGCTGCAGGCCGTGGTGGACACCGCCCGGGCGCGGGACGCGGTGGTCCATTTCGACGGGGCCCGGCTGTGGGAGTCGACGGTCCACTTCGGCCGGTCGCTGCCGGAGATCGTGGCGTTGGCGGACTCGGTGTACGTCTCCTTCTACAAGTCCCTCGGGGGCCTCAGCGGGGCCGCCCTCGCCGGATCCACGTCGCTCGTGGCGGAGGCGAGGGTCTGGCGGCACCGGTACGGGGGCCAGATCTTCCGCCAGTTCCCGGCCGCCCTCTCCGCCCTGGCCGGGCTGGAACGGGAGCTGCCTCGGCTGCCGTCCTACGTGGCCAAGGCCCGCACGGTGGCCTGCGCCCTGTCCTCGGCGTTCGCGGCGGCCCCCGAGGTCCCCTGGTTCCGGGTCCACACGGAGGTCCCGCACACCCACCAGTTCCAGGTGTGGCTCCCCTACGACGCGGACCGCCTCACCGAGGCGGGCGTCCGCCTGGCGGAGGAGACGGGCACGGTCCTCTTCCGCCGCTGGTCCCCCGACGGCCCGCCGGGCCTGTCCGTGACGGAGGTCGAGGTCACGCAGCCGGGCCTGTCCTGGACGGAGGCCGACGTGGCGGAGGCGGTACGGGGCTTCGTGGCCCGGCTGTAGGCCGGCCACGAAGCCCGGCTGCAGGCCCGGCTGCAGGCCTGGTTGCAGGCCTGGTTGCAGCCCCAGGCCCGGGCGGCCCGGCGGCCGTCGGTCCGGGTTCGCCCGGGCCGCCCCGCGCCGGGGGCCGTGCGGGTGGACGGGGTGCGCGCCCTGTCCACCGTCCGGCAGGCGCACCGGCAGAATGATCCGATGAGCGTCACCATCGACATCACCGGGCTCCCCGCGGAGCGGATCGCCTTCGCGCCGTCCCCGCTGGCGGAGCTCCGCATGGCGTTGCACGCGCTCTCCCAGCCCGGTCATCACCCTGGGCTCGCCTCCTGGACCTCCACCACCGCGGCCGGACTCGACCCAGGCCTGGCGGACCGGCTGCTGGAGGGCGATTTCATGTGGCGCAGCTCCTTCGCCGACCTCTTCATGGCCTTCGCGGGGATTCCCGGCGGCTCCGGCCTGCCCGGCCGCACCCTGGCCGCCGAGCTCGACGTACTCGACCGGCTGGACGACGAGCGCTTCGTGGCGGCCGCCCTGGAGCACTGCCGGCTGGCCCACTACAACGAGGGCGGCGGCCCGTCGCCGCTCTCGGATCCGCTCACCCGGGCGAAGGCCCTGGGGACGGCTTCCGCGCGCGGTCCGCAGCAGTTGGCCTTCGCCGTACGGGTGCTCGACGACACCGCCGGTGTCCGGGTGTGGCTGCGCCGACTGCTGGAGGACTGCGACGAGGCCTTCTTCGCGGAGACCTGGCGCCGGGTCGAGCCCGGCCAGAGCGCGGACGCCCGGCACAAGACGGAGCTGCTGCGACGCAAGGGGCTGCCGGCCGTACTGAAGGAGGTCTCCTCGGCGCTGAGCGTCGACGAGGGGCTGACCAGCATCTCGGCGGACAAGATGGTCCACGGTTCCGCGACGGCCACCGATCCCCGAATAGGCGACGGCCTGCTGTTCGTGCCCACGAACTTCGGCTGGCCCCACCTGCTGGTGCTGCACGCCCCCGGCTGGCGCCCCGTCGTCCACTACCCGCTCGGCACTCCCGAACTGGCCTCCTCACCCGGGTCCGTGGAGCTGCTGCAGCGGCGCATGGAGGCCCTGGCGCATCCGCTGCGGATGAGGCTGTGCCGCAATCTGGCGCGCGCCCCGTACACGACCGGCGAGTTGGCGTCCGCGCACGGGATAACCGCCCCGGAGGTGTCCCGCCACCTCGCGGTGCTGAAGCGGGCCGGACTGATCCGGACGCACCGGCAAGGGCGCTACGTACAGCATCAGTTGGACCTGGCGGCGATCGCGCGGATCGGCTCCGATTTCATCGAGGGCATCCTGCGGTAACGGGGAGACCCGGAACCGCGGGCGGGCACTGGCCGGTTCTCGACGACTCAGATGCTCCGATATACGGATTTCACAAACCGGAATCAGTGAAAAGTCTGGCCATGGAAGCCACTTGGTGCCTAACGTGCGTCCACTGCTCCCCCTACCCAGCGCAACGCACCTGACCTGCGCCCTGACCTGCGTCTGCCTCCGTGCCCCCGTTGGCTCCTTCGGCATGCGCACGCCCATCAGCTGTGGAAGGACTTTCATGCCCTCACGCCGTATAGCCGCAGCCACCGCCGCCCTGGCGGCCGCGGCCCTCGTCTCCCCGCTGCTCCTCGCCGGACCGGCCGGAGCCACCGGCAGCCCGCAGAGCGACGCCGCCCGGGGTGACGCACTGGCTCGAAAGCTGGTCAAGGACTCCACCGGCAAGGGCGCCAACAACCACCTGAAGGTCTTCCAGGCCATCGCCGACTACAACAAGGGCACCCGTGTGGCGGGTTCCAAGGGCCACGAGCAGTCGGCCCTGTACGTCGAGCTCGTCATGCGCGCGGCCGGGTACAAGGTCACCAGGAACGCGTTCGACTTCGTGTACGTCGAGACGGTCGCCGAATCCCTGAAGGTCAACGGCCCGGCGGGCCGTAGCGTCCCGATCAAGCTGATGACGTACACCGCCAGCGGTCCGGCGAACGGCGTGACGGCGCAGATCGCCGCCGCCCCGGTCGACGCCGACGGTACGAGCGGCTGCGAGCCCGGCGACTTCGCCGCGGGCGCCTTCACCGGCAAGGTCGCGCTGATCAAGCGCGGCGGCTGCGCCTTCGCGGTCAAGCAGGAGAACGCGGCGACGGCCGGCGCGGTCGGCGCGATCATCTACAACAACACCGAGGGCGCCCTCAACGGCACCATCGGCTCGGCGGACGCCGGGAAGATCCCCACCGGCGGCGTCACGCGGGCCGAGGGCGAGCGGCTCGCCGCCGACGCCGCCGCGGGACCGGTCGAGGTCACCCTCGACATCCGCGAGTTCCGGGAGAACCGCAAGTCGTACAACGTCGTCGCGGAGACGCGGGGCGGCGACGAGAACAACACCGTCTTCCTCGGCGCGCACCTCGACTCCGTCGCGGCGGGCCCGGGCATCAACGACAACGGCTCCGGCTCGGCCGGCATCCTCCAGGTCGCGCAGCAGCTCGCGAGCAGCCAGGCGAAGGTCAAGAACAAGGTCAAGTTCGCCTGGTGGTCGGCGGAGGAGTTCGGCCTGCTCGGCTCCGAGGCGTACGTCGGCGGGCTGACGGACGCGCAGAAGAAGCAGATCAAGCTCTACTTGAACTTCGACATGATCGCCTCACCGAACGCCGCGTACTTCGTCTACGACGGCGACGACTCCGACAAGGTCGGCTCGGGTCCCGGCCCGGAGGGCTCCGCGCAGCTGGAGAAGGGGATCAACGACTTCCTCGACTCCAAGAAGATCCCGCGCGAGGGCACCGACTTCTCGGGCCGCTCGGACTACGGCCCGTTCATCGAGGTCGGCATCCCCTCGGGAGGCACCTTCACGGGCGCCGAGGGCATCAAGACGCCGGAGCAGGCGGCGAAGTTCGGCGGACAGGCCGGGGTCGCGTACGACGTGAACTACCACGGCAAGGGCGACACCCTCGCGAACATCGACCAGAAGGCGCTCGACATCAACGTCGACGTCATCGCCGACGCGGTGGGCCACTACGCGTACGACCTGGCGCCGCTGGGCCGCCCGGTCGTCTCGGAGCCGAGCACCGGCACGGGCACCGGAGGCGGCCTCCACGAAGGCCACGACCACGACACCACGGAATAGTCCGGCCCGGCCGGAGCAGAGGGCAGCCACCACACGGGGCCGCCCTCTACTCCGGCCACTCCCGGACGCCGACCGGCTGGACCAGCCAGCCGAAGTCGCCCAGCCCGCCGCGCGCGGTGAGTTCAGCCGCCTCCCCGGCCGAGGACAGCGCCCGGACGTACGCCACCGGGTCCGTCGAGGCCAGGGCGAGCGGGGGCCGGGCCCCCGAGACGCCGAGGGCGGCCAGTGCGTCCCGCTGCGTCAGCAGCACCGCCCCCGGCCCCGCGCACGCGTCCAGCGCCACGTGCGCGGTGACGTCGCAGCCGCCGTCCGGCACCGCGGCGACCTCCCGCCCTGCGCGGAATCCGGTCAGCGTCCCGAAGGGCGGCCGGGAGTCCCGGGTGTGGGCGTAGTCCACCGCGACCGCCAGCCCCTGCTCCAGCGTGGCGACGGCCGCCGACCACGCCTCGTCACGCGGCCGCCCGATCTCCGCACGGCCCGCACCGGGCCACCACCGCTCCAGCCAGGCCAGGTCCGGCCCGTCCAGGGGGCCGCCCGCGCTCTCCGTACCGTCCGGCGCGACCGCCACGTAGCGGCCGTCCTCGGCGAGGTCCAGCGGTACGTTGTCGAGCCACTCGTTGGCGAAGAGCAGCCCCCTGGTCCCGCCGGGCGGCTCGCCCACCCACCGGATCCGCCCGTCCAGCCCGACGGGGCGCCCCGCGCGCTCCACCCCGCACGGCCGCACCCGCGCGGCCGTCTCCGGCGGGAGCGCGGCCAGCACCCCGGTCAGCAGTTCCCCGCGGCCGGCCCCTACGTCGACGAGGTCCAGCTCCTCCGGACGGCCGAGGGCCTCGTCCACCCACAGGAGCAGTCGGGCCACCGCCCCCGCGTAGAGCGGCGAGGCGTGCACGGAGGTGCGGAAATGCCCTGCGGGGCCGGGCCCGCCGGGGCGTACGTAGAAGCCGTCGGGCCCGTACAGCGCCCGCTCCATCGCCGTCCGCCAGCGGACCGGACCCGCCTGCGCCGTGCCTTCACCCTGAGTGCTCATCGGTGAAAGGTTATGGTCGCCTACACCTTCGGTAGTACTCCACCGTTGTGTGGATCGCCCCTCTGGTTGACTCCAGCACCTATCTCCTTTCCCTACTCTGGGTTACGTGCAGCGCCTCTACGATTTCCTCCGCAGACACCCGACGGGCGTCGACAGCTTCTGGGCTGTCCTCCTCTTCGGGGTCGCGATGATGAACGTCGTGAGCGAGCCCGCCCTGGACACCGCCCACAAGATGGCCGCCGTACCCCTCGTCCTCGCCCTGTGCGCGGCGGTGGCGCTGCGCCGCAAGTGGACCCCGCAGATGTTCTGGCTCGTCCTGGGGGCGGGGCTCTACCAACTGGTCCTGGGCATCGAGGCCGGCACCTGGGACCTGGCGATGTTCGTGATCCTCTTCACCGTCGCCGCCGGCGACGCCCCGCGCTGGGTGTCCCGCACCGCGCTGGGCTGGGGTCTCGCGTCCGCGCCGCTCTACTTCCTGCGGTTCGGCCTGGACAAGGGGACCACCGGTTTCGAAAGCCTCGCCTACACCCTGTTCATGATCGTCCCCTTCGCCCTGGCCTGGGTGATGGGCGACTCCCTGCGCACCCGCCGCGCCTATTACGACCAGCTCGTCGAACGCAACCAGCGCCTGGAGAACGAGCGCGCCGCCCAGGCCCAGGTGGCCGTCGCCGCCGAGCGCGCCCGGATCGCCCGCGAGCTGCACGACGTCGTCGCCCACAACGTCTCGGTGATGGTGGTCCAGGCCGACGGAGCCGCCTACGTGATGGACGCGGCCCCCGAGCAGGCCAAGGAGGCCCTGCAGACCATCTCCGGCACCGGGCGCCTCGCGCTGGCAGAGATGCGCCGGCTGCTGGGCGTCCTGCGCACCGGTGAGCCGCAGGAGTCCGAGGACTACGTTCCGCAGCCCGACGTGGAGCAGATCGAGGTGCTCATCGAGCAGGTACGGGCGGCCGGGCTCACGGTGGACTTCGAGGTCGAGGGCGCGCCGCGCACGCTGCCCAGCGGCGTCGAGCTGACGGCGTACCGGATCGTGCAGGAGGCGCTGACCAACACGCGCAAGCACGGCGGTCCGAGCGCGAAGGCCAGCGTGCGGCTCGTCTACTTCGACGACGGGCTCGGCCTGCTCGTCGAGGACGACGGCCGGGGCGCGGCCCACGAGCTGTACAAGGACGGCGGCGCCGACGGCGCCGGACACGGGCTGATCGGCATGCGCGAACGCATCGGTATGGTCGGAGGCACCCTGGACGCGGGCCCCCGGCCCGGCGGCGGCTTCCGGATCAGCGCCTTGCTCCCCCTGAAGAAAAGGTGATCATGTCCTTCCCCACCAGCTCCTCCATCCGCGTGATGCTGGTCGACGACCAGGTGCTGCTGCGCACCGGTTTTCGGATGGTGCTCGCCGCACAGCCCGACATGGAGGTGGTCGCCGAGGCCGGCGACGGCCTGGAGGCGCTGGAGGTGCTGCGGGCCACCAAGGTGGACGTGGTGCTGATGGACGTCCGCATGCCGCGGCTCGACGGGGTCGAGGCGACGCGCCGCATCTGTGAGCCCGACGAGCACCCCAAGGTCATCATCCTGACCACCTTCGACCTGGACGAGTACGCCTTCTCGGGTCTGAAGGCGGGGGCGAGCGGGTTCATGCTCAAGGACGTCCCGCCCGGCGAGCTGCTGGCCGCGATCCGGTCGGTGCACAGCGGCGACGCGGTCGTCGCCCCGTCCACCACGCGACGGCTGCTGGACCGGTTCGCGCCGATGCTGCCCTCGACCTCGGCGGAACCGCGGAACAAGGACGTCGAGCGGCTGACGGAGCGCGAGCGCGAGGTCATGCTGCTGGTCGCCCAAGGCCTGTCGAACGGCGAGATCGCCGCCCGCCTGGTCCTCTCGGAGGCCACGGTCAAGACCCACGTGGGCCGCATCCTGACCAAGCTGGGCCTGCGCGACCGGGTCCAGGTCGTGGTCCTGGCGTACGAGACCGGGCTGGTCCGCGCGGGCGGCGGAGCGAACTAGGCCGTCTCCCCTGAGGGCCGTGCCCGGCCCTCAGGTCATCCAGCGGTCCGGGCGGGCGGCGGCCCGGGAGGTACGGGAGCGGGCCGCCTGGGCGTGGAGCAGCTCGGCGGCTTCGCCGGCCTCGCGCAGGCGGGCGGTGACCGTAGCGTTCGCGCCGGTGTCCACGTGGACGTCGGCCACCCCGTGGGCGCGCTGCCAGGGGCCCTGGGAGTAGCGCACGCTCTGCACCTTGGCGTGCGGGACGATCTCCGTACGCCGGCACAGGCGTCCGCGCCGGGCCGCGAACACGTCCGCGGAGACGGCCAGGCCGTACCCCTTCCACCACACCGGCACCACCCAGCGCGATCCGTTGCGGGGCGAGGGCTCGAAGACGAGGGACCCGAGGTCGACGTCAGGGAGTACCCGGGCGACGACGGCATGGGCTGCGGCCCGGGTGGCCACCGGGACCAGGACGTCGTTCTTCGAGCCGGCCACCGCCAGCTCCACCCGGACCCAGCCGCGCCGGCGCCACAGCAGCGGCTCGACGATCCGTACCGTCTGCACGCGACCCGGCGGCACCGTCTCGTGGGCCCGGTCGAGCATTCCGTGGTCGAGCCGGAGCCCGTCCGGGGACTCGGCGACCCGCCAGTCGTACTCGGTGAGGAACCGGCCGGCGCTGGCCGCCCACACCGCGCCCAGGACCGGCAGCAGGGTGGCGAGGGCCACCCACGGGCTGGAGCTGAACCACCACACCGCGAACGGCCCGAGGATCCCGCCGGCGAGGGCCGCCCAGGCGGACAGGGTGAGGACGAGCGACATCACCAGATCGCGCGGCGCCACCCGCAGCAGCTCCCGCTCGGGGGCCTCGCCCAGCAGCGGGGCCTCGGCCGGGGTGAAACCGGCCGCGCGGGCAAGCAGCTCGGCACGGAGCGCGACGGCGTCCTTCTCGGACAGGAAGGCCAGCTCGTCCTTGTCGTCGGTGCCGATGACGTCGAGGCGCAGCTTGGCGACGCCCGCGAGGCGGGCCAGCAGGGGGCGGGTGACGTCGATCGCCTGGATCCGGTCGAGGCGGATGTGCGCGGTGCGGCGGAAGAGGAGCCCGCTGCGGATGCGCAGTTCGGTGTCGGTGACGGCGTAGTGCGTGAACCACCAGCTGAGGAAGCCGTACACGCCGAAGACGAGGACCAGCGCGACCAGCGCCAGGAACCGCAGGGCCACGGAGACTGCCGTCACCCACTCCGTGACGTTCTCGCCCTGCTGGGCCACGAGGCCGATGGTCGCGGCGATCGGCACCCAGGCACGGCGCAGCGGGGTGAGGAAGTGCAGCCGCCGTTCCTGGGCGGGGCCGGAGACGGCGGTCCCGGACGTTGCGGACTCGGACGCGGCGGACCCGGCTGCGGCGGACCCGGCTGCGGATACGGCTCCCGCCGGGGACGCGCCCTCGGCCCCGGGCTCAGTCGCGGGCTCAGTCCCCGGCTCGCGTTCGGCCCCTGCCCCGGCCTCCGGCCCGGCCCCCGCCGACGGCGTCACAGCCCCGCCGACCTTGCCTCGCCGAGCACCGTCAGCCGGTCGCGCAGCCGTTCCGCCTCCTCGGGCGCGAGTCCGGGGATCTTGGCGTCGGTCGCCGCGGCGGCCGTGTGCAGCTGTACGGAGGCCAGTCCGAAGCGGCGCTCCAGCGGGCCGGAGGTCACCTCGACCAGTTGCATCCGCCCGTACGGAACCACGGTCTGGGCCCGCCACATCACGCCCCGGCTGATCAGCAGGTCGTCCGCGCGTTCCGCGTACCGCCAGGACCGCCAGTTCCGTCCGAGCATGACCCAGCCCCAGGCCAGGACCACCAGCCAGAACCCGCCGACCGCCGCCCAGCCCGGTCCGACGGCCAGCCCCAGTACGACGGCCGTCACCGCCGTCAGGAGGGACATCCACAGCACCAGCAGCAGCCTGCGCAGAGTCAGCAGCCCGCCCGGCAGCCCCACCCACTGGGGTGGACCCGTCTCATCCTCTGTCCCCGTTTCCATCCCCCCACCCTAGGGCTGAGACAATGCCGCCATGACGGAGACCACGGTCGGCATCGGCGGAGCGGCGGAGAGCACCGACATGGTGCTCAACATCGGCCCCCAGCACCCTTCTACGCACGGCGTGCTCCGCCTGCGCCTCGTCCTCGACGGCGAGCGGATCGTCAGCGCCGAGCCGGTGGTCGGCTACATGCACCGCGGCGCCGAGAAGCTCTTCGAGGCCCGCGACTACCGCCAGATCGTGATGCTCGCGAACCGCCACGACTGGCTGTCCGCGTTCTCCAACGAGCTGGGCGTCGTCATGGCCGTCGAGCGGATGCTCGGCATGGAGGTGCCGGAGCGGGCCGTGTGGATGCGGACCCTGCTCGCCGAGCTGAACCGGGTCCTGAACCACCTGATGTTCCTCGGTTCGTACCCCCTGGAGCTCGGCGGCATCACCCCGATCTTCCACGCGTTCCGCGAGCGCGAGGAACTGCAGGCCGTCATGGAGGAGATCTCCGGCGGCCGCATGCACTACATGTTCAACCGGGTCGGCGGCCTCAAGGAGGACATCCCGGCCGGCTGGCTGGGCCGGGCCCGGGCCGCCATCGCCGACGTCAACACGCGCATGCACATCTACGACGACCTGGTGCGCGGCAACGAGATCTTCCGCGCCCGCACCCGCGGCGTCGGCGTCCTGTCGGCCGAGGCCGTGCACGCGTACGGGGTCTCCGGCCCGATCGCCCGCGCCTCCGGCGTCGACTTCGACCTGCGCCGCGACGAGCCGTACCTCGCCTACGGCGAGCTCCAGGACGTGCTGAAGGTCGCCACCCGCACCGAGGGCGACTGTCTGGCCCGCTTCGAGGTCCTGCTGGAGCAGACCCGCAACGCGCTGGACCTGGCGGTCGCCTGCCTGGACCGGATGGCGGAGCTGGCGCCCGGCCCGATCAACCAGCGGCTGCCGAAGGTGCTGAAGGCGCCCGAGGGCGAGACGTACGCGTGGACCGAGAACCCCCTGGGCATCAACGGCTACTACCTGGTCTCCAAGGGCGAGAAGACCCCGTACCGGCTCAAGCTGCGCTCGGCGTCGTACAACAACATCCAGGCGCTGGCGGTGCTGCTCCCCGGGCAGCTGGTCGCGGACATGGTCTCGATCCTCGGCTCGCTGTTCTTCGTGGTCGGCGACATCGACAAGTAGCCGCACCCGCGTTTTAGGCTGCTCGCATGACCCCTGGCACATCAACGGCCCCGCGCCCCGGCGCGTACGCCGCCTACCTGCGGCGGCTCGGCATCGAGGAGCCCGGCGCGCCCTCCGCCGAGGGGCTGTTCGCCCTTCAGCGGGCGCACCTGGAACGCATCCCGTACGAGAACGTGGACATACAGCTCGGCCGGGCCGCCGGCATCGACCCCGAGCTGTCGGTACGCCGCTTCGGCGCCGGACGCGGCGGCTACTGCTTCCACCTCAACGGGGCCTTCGCCGCGCTCCTCGACCACCTCGGCTACGAGGTCACCCGCCATGTCGGCGGCGTGTACACGGAATCCGAGTCCGAGGCCGCCGTACGGGGCGAGAGCGGCGACCACCTGGCCCTCACCGTCCGCGTGGCAGCGGCGGGGGACGCCAAAGACACCGAGGCCGCCGAGGCCACCGAGTACTACGTGGACGCCGGGCTCGGCGACGGCCCGTACGAGCCGCTGCCCCTGCGCGAAGGCCCGTACCGCCAGGGGGCCTTCAGCTACTCCCTGGAGCGGCTGCCCAAAACGGGCTGGCTCTACCGGCACCCGGGCAGCTCCGCCCCGCTCGTGAGCTTCCGCACGGAGCCCGCCGGAACGGCCGGGACGGCCGGCTTCGAGGCCGAGCACCTGCGGCTGTCGACCTCGGAGGACTCCGGTTTCGTACGGGCCTTCGCGGCCCTGCGGCGCGACGCGGACGGCATCGACGTCCTACGGGGGCGGGTGCTGAGCCGGATCGACCCGGTGAAGGGAAACACCGAACGGGTGCTGGACGGCCCGGAGGAGTTCTACGCCACGCTGGAGGGCCGCTTCGGCCGGGAGCTCGACGACCTGACCCCGACGGACCGCACCGCCCTGTGGACCCGGGTCAGCCGCGCCCACGAGACCTGGCTGGCCACCCGCAGGACCTGACCCCTCGGCGGCCCCACGGCCGTGGGCGGATCCGCCGGCCGATGCCACCGGCCGGATGCCACCGGCGGGGCGCCGCGGCCCGCAGGCCGGGCGGGCCGATGTCCTTGGGGCAGGGCAGACTTGGGGGATGTCCCTCTCACCCCGCCGGGCCTGCCCCTCCTGCGGCCGCGACTGCGCCGTCACCGCCGGCCGGATCGCCCGCCACGACCCGCCCACCGGGCGGGACCGCGGGGACCTCGTCTCCTGCCCCGGCTCCCGCGCCCGCGTCACCCTCGGCGCCTCGGCCCCCACCCTGGACGGCTTCACCCTGGGCCCCCACCCGGGCCAGCTTCCGCTGTTCTAGCGCTGCGCCGGCCGGCGCCTTACGGGGGCAACCCCCCGCAACAGGGTTGGGACGGCCGGATGTTGGGTGCTGCGGGGGCGTCGTAGCTTCGGGGTATGACGATCCAGCAGAAGCAGCGCACCCGTCCGTGGCTCCAGCGCGGCGCCGCGGCCGTGGCCCTCGCCGCCGTCCTCGGCGCCGTCGTCGCGCCCGCGGCGCTCGCCGCCCCGTCCGCCCCCGCCCCCGCCCCCGCCCTGTCCGCCGACGCCGCGCACAGTGGCGGCCGAGGGCACCTGATCTCCCTCACCCCCCTGGAGAGCATCGGCCGCGCCGACGTCGCCGCCCTGCTCTCCCCGGTCGGCTTCGACACCTCGACGGTCCGGTACGGGGTCGCCGCGTACCGCCTCTCCTACGCCACCGTCGACCCTCAGGGCCGCCCCACGACCGCCACCGGCCTCCTCGTCCTGCCCCGCGGGGGACCGCACCGCCTGGACGTGGTCTCCGACACCCACGGCACGCTCGCCAACCGGGGCGACGCCCCGTCCTCGGGCTCGAGCCATACCCGGCTCACCCCGTACCTGCACGCCTCCGCCGGCCGCGCTGTCGCCGCCCCCGACTACCTGGGCCTGGGCGGCGGGCCCGGCAGCCACCCGTACATGGACACCCGTTCCTCGGTCACCGCCTCCGTCGACATGCTCAAGGCCTCCCGTACCGCGGCCGACCGGCTGGGCCGCACCGTGACCCGGGACGTGTACGCCACCGGCTTCTCGCAGGGCGCCCAGGTCGCGATGGCGCTGGGCCGCGAACTCTCCCTCGGCCGCAGCGGATTCCGGCTGCGCGCGCTGGCCCCGATCGCCGGCCCGTACGACCTGGCCGGCTCCGAGCTGCCCGGCATTTCCGACGGCCGGATCGAACCGCGCACCGCCGTGTTCTACCTCTCCTACTTCCTCACCGCGCAGAACCGGCTGCACCCGCTCTACAAGGACCCGGCGGAAGTCTTCCGCGCGCCCTATGCACAGGCTGTGGAAGGACTGTTCGACGGGAACCACCAGGAGCAGGACATCGTGGCCGCCCTCCCCGCGACGCCGCAGGAGCTGCTCACCGCGGAGTGGACCGCGAACATCCTCGACCCGCGCGGGGGCCTGCGCACGGCGCTGGAGGCCAACGACGGCACCTGCGACTGGAAGCCCGCCGCCCCTGTCCGCCTCTACGCGGGCTCGGCCGACACCGACGTGCCCATCGCCAACACCCGCGCCTGCGCCGCCGACCTGGCCCGCAACGGGGTCCGGGCGAAGGTGGTCGACCAGGGCCCGGGCGCCGACCACTTCACCTCGGCGGTCCGCTCGGCGCCCGAGTCCGTCCGCTGGTTCGACTCGTTGAGTCAGACCACCCTCCCAGCAGCCCAGGTCGTCCCGAGCCGCACCCCACTCCCGATGGCGGCCCGGCCCCTGGTCCGGCTCGTGACGTCCTAGGAGAGCGAGCTGACCGGCTGTCGGGTCAGATCGCCACCTGTGGGAGCAGCGTCGCTACACCCTGAGGTCGGCCGAGCAAAACAGGTACCTGACGACCGCCCGTGCGGATCTCCACTGGATCGGTGATCTGCCCGCGCAGGCAGGTCAGCAGATCCTGCGTCATTTGGACTTGGCGTACGACAATTTCTGGAACCCCGGACATCCGGCTCGGTTTCCGGCGCGGAAGAAGCGCGGGCATCGCCTGTCTGTCCCGTTTCCCGGCCAGGCGGTCAAGGTCCGCAAGCTGAACCACAAGTGGGCCGAGGTACGCCTGCCGAAGCTGGGCTGGCTGCGATTCCGGCTCTCCCGCGCCATTGGGGGGACGATCCGTAACGCCACCGTCTCACGGGACGGCAATGGCTGGCATGTCTCCTTCGGTGTCCACACCGGCCGCAGGCCGGACCGGCCGAATGGGAAGCCTGCGTGCGGGGTCGACTTCGGCGTCGCCGCGTCCGCGTTCGTCTCCTCCGAGACCATGCCACGCCTCATGCCGCCGATATTGACCGCCCCTGAGAAGAAGCGGCTCAAAGCACTGGAGCAGCGTAAGGCCCGCCAGATCGCCTACGCGAAAAAATACCAGGGCGGGAAGTACAGTCGCCGCCTGCGCGCGACAATCGGCCAGATCGCGAAGCTCACCACCCGGCAGGTCAACCGCCGCCAGGACTTCACGCACAAACTCACCACCGACCTCGCCAAAAACCACGGCCTGATCGGTGTCGAGGACCTGCGTGTCAAGAACATGAGCAAGTCAGCCAAAGGCACCACAGAGAAGCCGGGAAGGAGCGTCAGGGCGAAGGCCGGACTAAACCGGTCCGTCCTCGACAACACGCCTGGCGAGCGGCGGCGGCAGCTTGAGTACAAGACCCTGATGTACGGGTCAGTACTCATCGCCGTACCTGCGTTCCACACGTCTCAGACCTGCGCCGCATGTGGGCAGGTCGATCCCGAATCCCGTAAGGGATGCGGCCGGCTGTTCGCCTGCACTCGGTGCAGGCACGAGGACGATGCCGATCACAATGCCTCGGTCGAGATCGAGGTTCGAGCCCGCCGGACGGGCGGCTCGGTCATCAACAGCACGCGCAGCACCCCCAGGGTGCGAGTCCCGGCCAGCAGCCGGAGGCATACGCGTGAAACCCCGAAGCCCGCTCAGGCGAGCTGAAGGGAATCGCCCCGATTCAAGGGGCGAGGATCGTCAAGAGATCGCGGTACGGAGCTGCACCACGTCGATCGGCTCGGTCTCGTCGTGGGCGGTGAGGTCGATGACCTGGCCAACGGCGCGGTGCTCTTCGGTGGCCGCCTTGAACTCCGGATCCGCCCCGCCCTGGGCGGACTCCGCCTTGTGGACCGCGAGGGCCTCCGCACCGACCACATCGGCCAGGTCCTCGTTCTGCACGGACTCGATGACCGCGCGGGCCTGCGCCGCGGTCTTCGTGCCGAAGAAGTCGAAGCCGCCCTCGACGCGCGAGGTCGGCCGGCGCTGCGCGGCGTACGGGGCCACCGCGGCCGCGAGCCGACGCGCGGGGACGGCTGCCGCCGGGCCCGCGGGCACCGGGCCCGCCGGAACCGGCCCGGTGAGCGCGGGGCGGGAGTGCGCCTCCAGCGCGGCGGGCTTCGCCGGGGCCGAAGGCTTCGCCTGGTTGGCGGGCTTCGCCGGGGCGATGGCCGCCGGAGTCTTCGCAGCGGCCGGGGCCGCCTTGTGGGCCAGCGCCGCGAGCGCCGCGTGCGCGCGGGCGAAGCCCACCGTGGTGGCCGCGCCGGCCGAGGTGCGCTCCTCGGTGACCGCGGGAAGTTCCTTCGGAACGGCGGGCGGAGCCGCCGCGGCCGCGGCCTCGATGGCCAGCAGCCGGCGCCGCTCCAGGGCACTGGCCCGCTCGGTCTCGGCGGTCGCGTAACGCCGCAGCAGCGACGCGTGCTCCCCGCGCAGGCCCGCGAGCTCGACCCGCTTGGACCGCAGTTTGGCATCGAGCTTGCCGCGCAGCACCCGGGCCTCTTCGAGGTCGGATTCGAGCTCGGCTATCCGCTCGTCCGTCCTCCACTCGTCCTTGACCCGCTCGCGTCCGAGCTCGGTGACCCGGCGTCCGGCCGACAGGTCCCACGAACGCATGACGACGGCGCCGACGAGCCCGGCGGCCGCGGTGACGGCCACGAGCAGGCGCAGCGCCATCGGTTCCGCGAGCAGCCAGGCGGCGCCGGCGCCGGCGACGGACACACCGGCGACGGCCGTCGGCGTGAGCAGCCGGTGAAGGGGTTCGGGATTGCGGTGGCGTCCACGGGGCATGGCCTGAAATTTACAGTGCGTGGACAGGGTGCGGGGTAGCCGCCCGGGAATCTGTTTCCGAGCAGTTACCCCACGTGCCGCACGAAAGGCGCAACTCCTACTTCTTCAGCAGTCCCTTGGACTCGAGGTAGGCCTTCGCGACATCCGCCGGCTTGGCGCGCTCGGCGTCGATCTTGCGGTTCAGCTCGACCAGGTCGGCCGTGGTGAGCGCCTTGGTGATCTTGTCGAGGGCGGCCGTGATCTCGGGGGCCCCGGCGTCCTTGGCGTTGATGACCGGGAGCACGTTGTCGGCGTTCTGGAGCTTCTTGTCGTCCTCCAGCAGGACCAGGCCGAAGGCCTCGAGGGTGGCGTCCGTGGTGGTGGTGAGGACCAGTTGGTCCGTGCCGTCCTTCACCGCCTGCTTGGCCTGCGCGGTGCCGACGCCCTTCGGGTCGATACCGGAAACGTCGATCCCGTACGTCTTCTGCAATCCGGGTGCGCAGAAGGGCCGCACCGAGCATTCGTCACCCGCCGCGATCTTCACCTTCAGACCGGACTTGCCCAGATCGGAAAGGGTCTTGAGATTGTTCTTCGTGGCGAATTCCTTGCTCACCGCGAAGGCGTTCTGGTCGACCGCCGAGCCCGCGGGCAGCGCCTTCAGCCCCAGCGGGGCCGCCAGCTTCTCCAGGGCCGCCACCGTCGCCGTGACATCGCTCGACGCGACCGGCTTCTCCGTCGGCGCCTTGGAGCCGTTCACCTTGGCGTTGAGGAACTCCGCGAGGGTCGCCGCGTACTCCGGGACGACATCGATCTCGCCCTTCTCCAGCGAGGGCTCGTACAGCTCGCGGTTGTTGACCGTGGTGATCGAGGTGCTGTAGCCGGCGTCCTTCAGGATCTGCGCGTACAGCTCGGCCAGCACGTTGGACTCCGCGAAGCCGGCGGCGCCGATCACCAGCTTGCCCCCCTTGCCGCCCTCGGACGGCGCGGAGGCGGCGGCGGAGGAGTCCCCCTCGTTGGTCTTCTCCAGGCTGTCGCCACCGCACGCGGCGAGCGATGCGGTCAGGGCGACGGCCCCCAGGGCCGCGCCGAGGACACGCGTGGACTTGCTCATCTCAAATCTCCTTGGAGGGCGGTGTACGAGCGGTGTGGTCAAAGCGGTGTTCAAAGAGTCTTCAAGGGCGGAGGGGGCACCGCATGGGGCCTCGGGCTCAGCGGACGGCGGCCCCCGGCAGCAGCCGGTCGGCCGCCACCAGCGCGCCCTCCACGAGCAGGGCCAGCGCCGCGACCAGCAGGGCGCCCGCGACGACCTGCGGGGTGTTGTACGTGTTGAAGCCGGCGGTGATGATCCGGCCGAGGCCGCCCTGGCCGACCATGGCCGCGATGGTGGCGGTGGCGATGACCTGGACGGCTCCCGAGCGCAGCCCCGTCATCACCAGGCCGCGCGCGAGGGGCAGTTCCACCCGCCAGAAGAGCTGGCGGCCCGACATGCCCATGCCCCGGGCCGCCTCCACCACCGAGCGGTCGACCTCGCGCATGCCGACGTAGGCGTTGGTCAGCAGCGGCGGGATCGCGAAGAGCACGAGCGCGGCGATGGTGGGCAGGTACCCGGCGTTGCGCAGCGGGGAGACCATGAACAGCGCCAGCACCGCGAAGACCGGTACGGCCCGCCCGATGGTGGAGACGTTGACGGCGAGGCCGCCGCCCCTGCCGAGGTGCCCCAGCCACAAGCCGACCGGGAGGGCCACCGCGCAGGCCAGCGCCAGGGCGATCCCGCTGACGTACACGTGCTCGCCGAGCCGGTGCCAGACGCCGCTCTCCCCGGACCAGTTGGCCCCGTCGGCCAGCCAGTCCCAGGCCTGTCCCAGCACTCCCATCAGATTCCCCCGCTGACGTCGGCGGTGCGCGCGGCACCGTTGGTGCGGCGGGCACGTTTGGTTCGGGTGGCCCGGGTCCAGGGCGTCAGCAGCCGCTGGAGGCCGAGCAGAGCCAGGTCCGCGACCAGTGCGAGGAGCACGCACAGCACCGAGGCGGTGAGCACCTGCGCCTTGAACGAACTGTTCACGGCGGGTGCGATGAGATTGCCGAGGCCGCCCTTGCCCACGATGGAGCCCACGGTCGTCAGCGCGACCGTCGAGACGGTCGCGATCCGTACGCCGGCCAGCAGGGCGGGCAGCGCCAGCGGCAGTTCGACCTGCCACAGCAGCCGGCTCGGGCCGTACCCCATCCCGCGCGCGGCCTCCCGTACGTCCTCGGGCACGGCTTCGAGACCGGCCAGCACGTTGCGGACGAGGATGGTCAGCGAATACAGCACCAGACCGGTCACGACCAGCGATGCCGAGAGCCCGAAGACCGGCAGCAGCAGGGAGAACATGGCGAGCGAGGGGACCGTGTAGATCAAGGTGGTGATGCCCAGTACGGGGGCCGCCCAGCGGCGGCCGCGGCGGGCCAGCAGCGCGAGCGGGACGGACACGGCGATGCCGATCAGTACCGACACACCCGTGATCCACACGTGTTCGAGGGTGGCGTCGGTGAGCTCCTGGGAGCGGGACGAGACGTACTCCCAGCAGATCCAGTCGTTCGCCACCAGGCAGTCCTGCCCTGCCATCGCTCCTCATCCCCGCCGCCGACCGTACGTAGGAGCGACCATAACCCCCGGCACCGACAATGGCCGGAATCCTTCGCACGCGGGCAACACGCCCTTCACAAACGGACCCCGCGGGTAGGGAAAGATGGCGGGGTGATCCGATTCGAGCAAGTGACCAAGCGCTACCCCGACGGGACCACGGCCGTCGCGGACCTGTCCTTCGAGGTCGCCGAGGGCGAACTGGTCACCTTGGTGGGCCCGTCCGGCTGCGGCAAGACGACCACCATGAAGATGGTCAACCGCCTCATCGAGCCGACCTCCGGCCGGATCCTGCTGAACGGCGAGGACATCGCCGCGGCCGACCCGGTCGAACTGCGCCGGCGCATCGGCTACGTCATCCAGCAGGTCGGGCTGTTCCCGCACAAGACGGTGCTGGAGAACACGGCCACGGTGCCCCAGCTCATCGGCACCCCGAAGGCCAGGGCCCGCGCCCGGGCCGCGGAACTCCTCGAACTGGTCGGGCTGGACCCGGCCGTCTACGGGGGCCGCTACCCGGAGCAGTTGTCCGGCGGGCAGCGCCAGCGCGTCGGCGTGGCCCGGGCGCTCGCCGCGGATCCACCGGTGCTGCTGATGGACGAGCCGTTCGGCGCGGTGGACCCGGTGGTGCGCGAGCGGCTGCAGAACGAGTTCCTGACGCTCCAGAAGACCGTACGCAAAACGATCCTGCTGGTCACGCACGACCTGGAGGAGGCGGTCCGGCTCGGCGACCGCATCGCGGTCTACGGAGAGGGCACCATCGAGCAGTTCGCCCGCCCGGCGCAGGTGCTGGGCGCCCCGGCCACCGACTACGTGGCCGGTTTCGTCGGCGCCGACCGGGGGCTGAAGCGGCTCGCGGTCACGGCGGTGGCACAGGCCGATCTCGCCGCCGCCGACGGAAAGGCCCCCACCGCCGAAGTGGCGCTGGGGGCCAGTCTGCGCGAGGCGCTCGCGCTGCTGCTGCAGGAGGACTCGGGCCGGATCGGGGTCACGGATCCGGACTCCGGCGAGCTGATCGGCGTACTCACCCCCGAGGGCGTGCACCGGGCCCTGCGCCGGGCCCAGCTGCAGGAGGCCTGAGCGCCCTGCCGTACGCCCGCCGCCTCACGCCTGGATGCGGCCGCTCATCCACACCAGCATCGGCGGGATCTCGCGGCGCCAGGTGTTGAAGTTGTGGCCGCCGCTGTCGAGGATGATCGAGGAGACCCGGTCCGGGCCCTTGACCAGCTTGATGAACTTCTTCGTGCCGGCGAGGTTCGGCTCGCCCTTCTCGCTGCTGGTGACCAGGAAGGACGTACCGGCCGGCTGCTTGGTCTTCATCGACTGCAGCACGTTCGCGCGCGCCTTCAGCTTCGCGTCCCCGTGGAAGAGGTCACCGGTCGTCGGGTCGTCCGCGGCCTCGTAGTACGCGGACAGGCCCGCGGCGGCGCCGAAGCTCTGCGGGTAGTGCGCGGCGATCTTCAGGGCGCAGTAACCGCCCGTGGAGTTGCCGATGAAGCCCATGTTCTCCGGCTTCTTGCCGACCCGGAAGGTGCTCTGGACGGCCTGCGGGAGGTCCACTCCGAAGAACGTCTCGCTCTGCGGGCCATCGGGTATGTCCACGCACTCGGTGTCCCGGTTGCCCGACACCGTCGGACGGAGCATCACCAGGATCATCGGCTTCATCTTGCCCGTCTTGGCCTGCTTGAAGGCCGTCATCGGGTAGTCCAGCCCTTTGATCAGGTTCTCGGCGATGCCCGGGTAGCCCGTCAGGACGACGGAGGCCGGGAAGTTCGTCTCCTTGTACTGCGGCTGGAAGTACTCCGGCGGCAGCCACACGTAGCCGAGCGACGTTATCTTCGACTTCTGGCCGGTTATGGCGACCTTCAGGATCTGCCCGCCGACCTGTGGCTTGGCGCCGCCGGGCACGTCGAGGTGCTGCTTGTCGACCACCTTGATGTCGTCGCTGCTCATGCTGTGGTCGACGACCTTCCCGATCGACGTCTCCTGGCCGAAGAGATCGGCCCAGGACCCGTAGAAGAGGAACGACTTGTTCGCCGCGAGACCCACCGCCGCGAACAACGCCACCTGCGCCGCCAGGAGGAGGCCGATCCGGCCGAGGACCGAGCGCCAGGAGCGGCCCGCCAGCTTCGGCCAGAACCACACCGTGGCCGCGAACAGCAGCACACCGGCAAGGATGGCCAGCGCCAGAACCGTATTACTGGTGAGACCCATGAGCAGTCAGTCGACTTTCTATGGCAGGACTAGGTTTTTTCTCGAGGAAAGAGTGAACCCGCTCCCCCTCGATGCCGTCCTAGTGGACGCACCACACTCCGGAGGCTCCAGCGGCCTTCGGCCACATGATCTCTCGCGGAACACCGGGAAGCGATGTCTAGCAGGATAGATGGCGATAAGTCGGGACAGGTTCCGAAGCCTGTCAGCCGAATCCTCCGAGGCCCACGACCGGAGTCCGTCCCCGGCGTAGTGGGCACAGCCGTCACAGTCGTCGGACTGCTCGACATCGCCGCGGGAGTCTTCCCGCGCTTCAGGCACAGCCGTATCCACGCCGTCACCGAGGTGCTGCCCGGCTCCGTCGGCCCGTTCGCCGCGGCCCTGGCCATCAGCTCGGGCGTCCTGCTCCTGCTGCTCGCCCACGGGCTCAAGCGCCACAAGCGCCGCGCCTGGCGGGCCGCGGTGGTGCTGCTGCCGGCCGGCGCCGTCGCGCAGTTCACCTACCGCCACTCGATCATCGGCGTGGTCATCGCGGCGGTCCTCCTCGGGCTCCTGCTGCGCCATCAGGGTGAATTCAAGGCACTCCCCGACCCGCGCAGCCGGTGGAAGGCGCTCGCCAACTTCGTCCTCATGAGCGCGGGCTCCATCGGCCTCGGACTGGTCATCGTCAACTCGCACCCCGGTCGCGTCGTAGGCAATCCGGGTGTTTACGAGGAGATCAGCCACGTCGTCTACGGGCTCTTCGGCTTCGAGGGACCCGTCGACTACGTCGGCCGGGTGTCCTGGACCGTCGGCTACTCCCTCGGCGCCCTCGGCATGCTGACCGCCGTCACCACCATCTACCTGGCCTTCCGCCCCGAGCACCCGGCCGCCCGGCTCACCGCCGACGACGAGGTCAAACTCCGCGAGCTGCTCGCCAAGCACGGCGGCCGCGACTCGCTGGGCCACTTCGCGCTCCGCCGCGACAAGGCCGTCGTCTTCTCCCCCAGCGGCAAGGCCGCCGTCACCTACCGCGTCGTCTCCGGCGTGATGCTCGCCTCCGGCGACCCGGTCGGCGACGTCGAGGCCTGGCCCGGCGCCATCGAACGGTTCATGCAGGAGGCCAAGACCCACTCCTGGACCCCCGCCGTCATGGGCTGCAGCGAGACCGGCGGCGAGGTCTGGACCCGCGAGACCGGCCTCGACGCCCTGGAGCTCGGGGACGAGGCGATCGTCGACGTCAAAGACTTCTCCCTCGCCGGCCGGGCGATGCGCAACGTCCGGCAGATGGTGAAGCGCATCGAGCGCAACGGTTACACCACCAAGGTCCGCCGGGTCAGCGAGCTCACCGAAGCCGAACTGGAGCGGGTACGCGGCGCGGCCGAGGCCTGGCGCGGCACCGACACCGAGCGCGGCTTCTCCATGGCGCTCGGCCGGGTCGGCGACCCCGGCGACGGCGACTGCTACATCGCCACCGCGCACCGCGTCGAGGAGGGCGACACCTCCCCCTTCGGCGATCTCAAGGCCGTCCTGCACTTCGTCCCGTGGGGCAAGGACGGCATGTCGCTGGAGCTCATGCGCCGCGACCGCGCCGCCGACCCCGGCATGAACGAGCTGCTGATCGTCGCCTCCCTGGAGGCCTCCCCGGCGCTCGGCATCGAGAAGGTCTCCCTGAACTTCGCGATGTTCCGCTCGGCCCTGGCCCGCGGCGAGAAGATCGGCGCCGGCCCGGTCCTGCGCATGTGGCGCAGCCTGCTGGTGTTCCTCTCGCGCTGGTTCCAGATCGAGTCGCTGTACAAGTTCAACGCGAAGTTCCGCCCCCGCTGGGAGCCCCGCTTCGTGGTCTTCCGCACCCCCCGGGACCTGCCCCGCATCGGCTTCGCCGCGATGCAGGCCGAGGGCTTCGTCACGCTGGCACTGCCCCGCCTGTTCGCCAGCCGCCGGCGCCCCAAGCCCGTCCGCACCTGCACCCACCACCGCGTGCACTCCGTACCCGCCCAGGCGGACCGCAAGGTCCAGGCCGCCTGAGCCCAACGCCGTACGGGCCCCCGGAGCCGCCCGGCTCCGGGGGCCCCGGCACGTCCCGGGGCCCGGCCTCCTGCGGGGCCCGGCCGCTTCCGGGCCAGCCCATACCCTGGAGTCATGAACAACGAGCGCGGGGCGGCCGACAGGGGCCGGGTCACAGGGCTGCCGGAATGGGACCGCTGCGGGGTCATGGGCGTCGTCAACGTCACCCCCGACTCCTTCTCCGACGGCGGCCGCTGGTTCGACACCACCGCGGCCGTCAAACGCGGCCTCGACCTCGTCGCCCAGGGCGCCGACCTCGTCGACGTCGGCGGCGAGTCCACCCGCCCCGGCGCCTCCCGCGTCGACGAGGAAGAAGAGCTGCGCCGGGTCGTCCCCGTCGTCCGCGGCCTCGCCTCCGAAGGAGTCGTCGTCTCCGTCGACACCATGCGCGCCTCCGTCGCCGCCCGGGCCGTCGCCGCCGGCGCGGTCCTGGTCAACGACGTCAGCGGCGGCCTCGCCGACCCCGGCATGATTCCGGCCGTCGCCGCGGCCGAAGTGCCCTTCGTCGTCATGCACTGGCGCGGCTTCAGCGACGGCATGAACAGCCTCGCCGTCTACGAGGACGTCCTCGCCGAGGTCACCGCCGAACTCCGCACCCGCATCGACGCCGTCGTCACGGGCGGCATCGCCCCCGAACGCCTCCTGGTCGACCCCGGCCTGGGCTTCGCGAAGAACGCCGAGCACGACCTGGCCCTGGTGGCCCACCTCCGCGAACTGCGCGCCCTGGGCTTCCCGCTGCTGGTGGCCGCCTCGAGGAAGCGTTTCCTCGGCCGGGTACTGGCGGGCGCCGACGACGCGTCTCCGCCGCCCGCCCGCGAACGCGACGCCGCCACCGCCGCCGTCTCCGCCCTCGCCGCCGCCCAGGGCGCCTGGGCCGTACGGGTCCACGAGGTACGGGCGAGCGCCGACGCGGTTCGGGTGGCCCGCGCCGTGGAAGGGGCACTGCGTACCACCCGTAGCAACGAGGAAGGGACACGGTGAGCCGTACCGACATCGAATCCGTCGAAGAGGTCAACACGGCGTTCTACGAGGCCATGGAGCAGGGGGATTTCGACGCGCTGTCCGCGCTCTGGATCGAAGACGAGATCTCCTGCGTGCACCCGGGCTGGCCGGTGCTGTCCGGACGCGGCGAAGTGCTGCGCTCCTACGCGCTGATCATGTCGCACACCGAGTACATCCAGTTCTTCCTCACCGACACCAAAGTCACCGTCATAGGCGACACCGCCCTGGTCACCTGCACCGAGAACATCCTCAGCGGCGGACCCGCCGAGGACGGCGGAGAACTGGGCCCGCTCGTCGGCCAGCTCGTCGTCGCCACGAATGTGTTCCGACGCACACCGGAGGGCTGGCGGCTCTGGTCGCACCACGGTTCTCCCGTCCTCACGGACTCCGACGAGGACGAAGAGGAGGAGCCCTCCTGACCCCACCGTCGGGGTCCGAGGTATTTCGCAGGTAAATTCGAAGATGGACGACGCCGACCGCACTCGGCTCAGCCCATGGATCCGGGGAGTCCCGGACCGGAAGCACCTACGAAAAGCAGGAGTGATTCGCGTGGATCGTGTCGCGCTGCGCGGCCTCAAGGCTCGCGGGCACCACGGCGTCTTCCCCCGGGAGCGCGAGGAAGGCCAGACCTTCATCGTCGACCTGGTGCTCCACCTCGACACCCGTCCCGCGGCGGCGGGCGACGACCTGGCTAAGACCGTGCACTACGGGGTAGTGGCGGAAGAAGTCGTCGACGTGGTCCAGGGAGAGCCGGTCGATCTGATCGAAACCCTCGCCGAGCGGATCGCACAGCAGTGCCTGAAGCACGAGGCGGTCGCCCAGGTGGAGGTCATCGTCCACAAACCGGACGCGCCCATCACCGTCCCCTTCGACGACGTGACCATCACGATCACCCGGAGCCGCGCATGAACAACGGAATGAACGCACAGAGCGACCCCACGGTCCAGCCGGTGCCGGCATCCGTGGTGGAAACCGTCGACGCGGCGGACGTCACCTTGTCCAACCCCAAATGGGCGGTCGTCGCGCTCGGCGCGAACCTCGGGAACCGCCTGGAGACCCTCCAGGGCGCCATCGACGCCCTCGGCGACACCCCGGGCCTTCGGGTCAAGGCCGTCTCCCCCGTGTACGAGACGGAACCGTGGGGCGTCGACCCGGCCTCGCAGCCCTCGTACCTCAACGCGGTCATCTCGGTGAAGACCACCCTGCCCCCCAGCTCCCTGCTGGAGCGCGGCCACGCCATCGAGGAAGCCTTCGACCGCGTCCGCGACGAGCACTGGGGGCCCCGCACGATCGACGTCGACATCCTCACCTACGCCGACGTGGTCTCCGCCGACCCGGTCCTCACCCTCCCGCACCCGGGCGCCCACCAGCGCGCCTTCGTGCTGGCCCCCTGGAACGACATCGACCCCGAAGCGCAGATCCCGGGCCACGGGCCCGTCTCCGCGCTCCTGGCCGCCCTCGGCCGCGAGGGGCTCACCCAGCGTCCCGACCTGGAACTGCGCCTCCCCGAGTGAGCCGCGCCCGCGGGGCGGGGCCGACGAAGACTTAGGATCACCGGGTACGCACGCACGGAGATCGGGAGAGGCGACGTGAAGCAACTGAGGCCGGCGGTCCTGGCGGGCATTTTCGCGATCGCCGGAGTGCTGTCCTGGGCCGGAGCACGGCTGTGGAACGCGTACGGCACCCTCCCGGGCGTCCCGCTGGCCGCGCCCATCGTCCTCGCCGCCATCGCGGTGGTCCTGCTGGCGACGGCCCTGTCCCTGCGCTCCCGCCTGAAGGCCCAGCGCGACCGCATGCCCGGCGCCAAGGGCGTGGAGCCGCTGATGGCGGCCCGCGCGGTGGTCTTCGGCCAGGCCAGCGCCCTGGTGGCAGCCCTGGCGGCGGGCGCCTACGGCGGCGTGGGCGTCTTCCTGCTCACCACCGCCCTGGACGTCCCGGCCCGCCGCGACCAGACCTGGTACGCCGGCTTCTCGGTCCTGGCGGGCGCGGCGGTCGTCGCGGCGGCCCTCTTCCTGGAACACGTCCTGAAACTCCCGGACGACGAAGAAGGCCCGGAGGCCCCGGCCCGCGCCTGAGGCCCGTACGGCGGGCGGGGGGCCCGGTGATCGCGCTCCCGCCCGCCTCCGAGGGCCTAGCGGGCCATGATGAGGCTCATCGCCTCGTTGCGGGTCGCGGGGTCGCGGAGCTGGCCGCGGACCGCCGAGGTGATGGTCTTCGCGCCGGGCTTGCGGACCCCCCGCATGGTCATGCACATGTGCTCGCACTCGATGACCACGATGACCCCGCGGGGGTCCAGGATCTCCATGACCGACTCGGCGATCTGGGTGGTCAGACGCTCCTGAACCTGGGGGCGGCGGGCGAACACGTCCACCAGGCGGGCCAGCTTCGACAGGCCGGTGATCTTGCCGTCGATGGACGGGATGTAGCCGACGTGCGCGACGCCGTGGAACGGCACCAGATGATGCTCACAGGTGCTCATGACCTCGATGTCCTTCACCAGGACCATCTCGTCGTGACCGAGGTCGAAGGTCGTCGTCAGGACGTCCTCCGGCTTCTGGTAGAGACCGGCGAATATCTCCCTGTACGCGCGCGCCACGCGACCCGGGGTCGCCAGCAGCCCCTCGCGGTCCGGGTCCTCGCCGACCGCGATCAGGAGCTCGCGGACCGCCGCCTCGGCGCGCTTCTCGTCGAACTCGCCGATCGTGCCCTCGCCACCGGTCAGGGTCACTGGGTCGGTCATCTCTTCCTCGTTCCTGTCTGCACAGTCGCGGACATGTGAAAGTGCCGCGCCCCCCAGGCTAGAACCTGGGGGGCGCGGCTTCCATTCCGGGAGGTACTAGGCCTCCGGACGCTCCTCCGGGGAGGGCTCCGGGGCCTTGTCCACGGATACGGCCGGGGCCGCGGAGGTACCGTTCGCCGCGTTCGTCAGCTGGAGCTCCTTGGGAGAGAGCACCGGCGGACGGGTGGACGGCGTGCGGTGCGAGGAGCCGGTCCACGCCGGGCGAGCCGGGCGCTTCACGATCGTCGAGAAGACCTCGGCGATCTGCTCCTTGTTGAGCGTCTCCTTCTCCAGGAGGGCGAGGACCAGGTTGTCGAGGACGTCACGGTTCTCGACCAGGATTTCCCAGGCCTCGTTGTGCGCGGTCTCGATGAGCTTCTTGACCTCTTCGTCGACCAGCGCCGCAACCTCCTCCGAGTAGTCCCTCGGGTGCGACATCTCGCGGCCCAGGAACGGCTCGGTGTTGTCGCCGCCGAACTTGATCGCGCCGAGGCGCTCGGTCATGCCGTACTGCGTGACCATCGCGCGGGCCGTTGCCGTGGCCTTCTCGATGTCGTTGGCCGCGCCCGTGGTCGGGTCGTGGAAGACCAGTTCCTCGGCCGCGCGCCCGCCCAGCATGTACGCCAGCTGGTCGAGCATCTCGTTGCGCGTGGTGGAGTACCTGTCCTCCTCGGGCAGGACCATGGTGTAACCCAGGGCCCGTCCGCGGGACAGGATGGTGATCTTGTGGACCGGGTCGGAGTTCGGGGAGGCCGCCGCGACCAGGGCGTGTCCGCCCTCGTGGTACGCGGTGATCTTCTTTTCCCGGTCCGACATGATCCGGGTCCGCTTCTGCGGACCCGCCACGACGCGGTCGATCGCCTCGTCCAGCGCGTGGTTGTCGATCAGCTTCCCGTCCGCGCGGGCCGTGAGCAGCGCGGCCTCGTTCAGCACGTTGGCGAGATCGGCACCCGTGAAGCCGGGCGTACGGCGGGCGACGGCGCTCAGGTCCACGTCCGGGGCGACCGGCTTGCCCTTCTGGTGGACCTTGAGGATCTCCAGACGGCCCTGCATGTCCGGACGGTCGACCGCGATCTGGCGGTCGAAGCGGCCGGGGCGCAGGAGGGCCGGGTCGAGGATGTCCGGACGGTTCGTGGCGGCGATCAGGATGACGCCGCCCTTCACGTCGAAGCCGTCCATCTCGACCAGCAGCTGGTTGAGGGTCTGCTCGCGCTCGTCGTGACCGCCGCCCAGGCCCGCACCGCGGTGCCGGCCTACGGCGTCGATCTCGTCGACGAAGACGATCGCCGGGGCGTTGGCCTTGGCCTGTTCGAACAGGTCGCGGACACGCGAGGCACCGACACCGACGAACATCTCGACGAAGTCGGATCCGGAGATCGAGTAGAAGGGGACACCGGCCTCGCCCGCGACGGCACGCGCGAGCAGGGTCTTACCGGTGCCGGGCGGGCCGTAGAGCAGCACGCCCTTGGGGATCTTGGCGCCGACGGCCTGGAACTTCGCCGGCTCCTGGAGGAACTCCTTGATCTCGTGGAGTTCCTCGACGGCCTCGTCCGAGCCCGCGACATCGGCGAACGTCGTCTTCGGCGTGTCCTTGGTGATGAGCTTGGCCTTGGACTTCCCGAACTGCATGACTCGGGAACCGCCGCCCTGCATCTGATTCATCAGGAACAGGAAGACGACGACGATGAGGACGAACGGCAGCAGCGAGAGCAGCACGCTCAGGAACGGGCTGGTCTTGTCCGGCGTGACGGAGTATCCGTCCGGGATCTGACCGGCTTCGTACTTGGTCTGGAGGTTCTGGGCGAGCTGTACGCCCTGGTCTCCGATGTAGTTGGCCTGGAACTTGGTGCCGTCGTTGTCGCCGAGCTTCTGGTCCTTCTTCAGCTCGATCTTGATCATCTGGCTATCGCCGGTGGTGAGCTTGGCGCTCTCCACCTGGCCACTGTTGATCGCCTTGATGACCTCGCTGGTCTCCACCGACTTGTAGCCGCCGCCGGAGCCGACGACGTTCATCAACACGACCACGGCGAGGACGGCCAGCACGATCCACATAACCGGCCCACGGAAGTATCGCTTCACGTCCATCCATACGGGGCGCTAGGCACCCCGTCCCTCCTGCCCGTAGGTAAATGCTGCTGTGAGTAAAGACTGTTCTTCGGAATGTACCCCTGCATTGTCACCCGCGGCCTCATGGGACGGCTGACAGACCCGCCTTTCCATGCTCCAACGGCGGGAGACGCTCCAGGGTTCCCCTGCCGGACGCTGGATCAGCCGCCGTAGACGTGGGGAGCGAGGGTGCCGACGAACGGCAGGTTGCGGTACTTCTCCGCGTAGTCGAGGCCGTAGCCGACGACGAACTCGTTCGGGATGTCGAAGCCGACCCACTTCACGTCGATCGCGACCTTGGCGGCGTCGGGCTTGCGCAGCAGCGTGACGACCTCCAGGGAGGCCGGCTGGCGGGAGCCGAGGTTCGACAGCAGCCACGACAGGGTCAGGCCCGAGTCGATGATGTCCTCGACGATGAGGACGTGCTTGTCCTTGATGTCGGTGTCGAGGTCCTTGAGGATCCGGACCACGCCCGAGGACTGGGTCCCGGCGCCGTACGAGGACACCGCCATCCAGTCCATGGTGAGCGGGGTGGACAAGGCGCGTGCCAGGTCCGCCATCACCATCACGGCACCCTTGAGGACGCCGACGATGAGCAGGTCCTTGCCCGCGTACTCCGCGTCGATCTTCGCGGCCAGCTCGGCCAGCTTCGCGTCGATCTCTTCTTTGGTGATGAGCACCGACTGGAGGTCGCTGCCCATGTCCTTCTCGTCCACCCGCATCACTTTCGTTGTCGGCTGGGGCTCCGGGGGTGACCCCGGAGGTCTCAGCCGTGTTTCAGCACCAATCAGCCCTGCCGGATGACCAGTCTGCCACCCTGCCGCTGGGCCTCGACCCGGCCGGGCAGGTTGATGGCTCCCTGACCGCGCCATCCGGTGATGAGCCGGTCGACTTCCTCGATGTGGCGGGCGAAGAGGGAGCCTGCGGGGGAGCCTGCGGCGACGACCGCCCGGCGCAGTACGCGGCGGCGGACGGCGGGGGGCAGCGCGTACAGCTTGGCGCACTCCAGGCGGCCGTCCTCGTCGCGTACGCCGCTCTCGGCCTCGGCGGCCCAGGAGTCCAGGGCGTCGGCGTCGTCGCGGGAGAGCTGGGCGGTGCGGGCGAGCGCCTCCACGACTCCCTTGCCGAGCGCCTTCTCCAGGGCGGGCAGTCCTTCGTGGCGCAGCCTGGAGCGGGTGTAGGCGGGGTCGATGTTGTGCGGGTCGTCCCAGACGGCGAGGGACTGGACCATGCAGGCCTTGCGGGCGGTCTGCCGGTCGACCTGGAGGAAGGGGCGGCGGTAGCGGTGGCCGCGACCGCGGGCGCCGGGGTCACCAGGGCCGCCGGAGACTTCCGCCATGCCGGAGAGCGACCGGGTGCCGGAACCGCGGGCGAGGCCCAGCAGGACGGTTTCGGCTTGGTCGTCGCGGGTGTGTCCGAGGAGCACGGCTACGGCGCCCAGCCGGTCGGCGGCCTCGTCCAGGGCCGCGTAGCGGGCGTCGCGGGCGGCGGCTTCGGGGCCCCCGCCGCGGCCGACGCGCACGGCGACGGATTCGACGGGTCCGAGGCACAGCGCGGTCATGCGGGAGACGACCTCGGCGGCGCGCAGGTCGGAGCCGGCCTGGAGGCCGTGGTCGACGGTGATGCCGCCGGCCCGGATTCCGAGTTTGGGGGCCTCGAAGGCGAGGGCGGAGGCGAGCGCCATGGAGTCGGCGCCGCCGGAGCAGGCGACGAGGACCAGCGGGGCGGTGTCGGGGAGCGGGTCGTGGGGCGCGGCACCGGCGGGGGTTCCGATACTGCGGCCGGGGCGGCCGACCCGGGGTGCGGGGGTGGGAGCGGGACGGTCGGTGAGGTCGGTGAGGACGTCGTGGAGTACGCGGCGGACCGCCAGGCGTATCGCCGCGACCGCAGGATGGGGACCCATGTCCGGTGCCCTTCGGTGGAGTTCGGATGCCTCGGCGCTTGGGAGGCTTGGGGGGTGGTGTGCTGGGTTGTTGCCCGGCTCCCCCGCGGACGGGGGCTGTCACTCAGAGTGCGACGATGGTGACAGAACCGAGCGGTTCCCCGAGCATTGCACGCCCTTCCACGCCCCACGGTCCCTCGGACGGGTGACGCTGCCTCCCCCAGAGGGGCATCTTCACGCCTCTCGGGTCACACCTCTTCGCTGGCCTCGCTCTGCTCGCTCCCCTTGCGGTGGACCCGGGCCACCCAGTCCGCGGGCTTGGCGATCTCGGCCTTGGTCGGCAGTGTGTTCGGGGAGGTCCAGATCCGGTTGAAGCCGTCCATGCCGACCTGGCCGACGACGGCGCGCACGAAGCGCTCCCCGTCGCGGTACTGGCGCAGTTTCGCGTCGAGGCCGAGGAGTTTGCGCAGGGCGGCGTCGAGCCGGCCGGCGCCGCTGGCCCTGCGCTGCTGGAACTTCTCGCGGATCTCGGCGACCGAGGGGACGACCTCGGGGCCGACGCCGTCCATGACGAAGTCGGCGTGGCCCTCCAGCAGGGACATGACGGCGGTGAGCCGGGCCAGTACCTCGCGCTGTTCGGGGGTCTGGACGAGTTCGACGAGGGAGCGGCCCTCGTCTCCGCTCTCGGCGTCGGGGCGGGCGCCGGCGAAGGACTGGACGGCCTCTCGGAGTCGTTCCAGGACGGTCATCGGGTCCATTTCGGTGGCGCCCAGGAACGTCTGGATTTCGCCCTCCAGATGTTCGCGGAGCCACGGGACGGCCGTGAACTGGGTACGGTGCGTCTCCTCGTGCAGGCAGACCCAGAGCCGGAAGTCGTGCGGGTCCACCTCCAGCTCGCGTTCGACGTGGACGATGTTCGGCGCGACGAGCAGCAGTCGGCCGCCGCCCGCGGAGCCCGGCAGGCCGAGGGTGGAGGGCGCGAAGGTCTCGTACTGGCCGAGGACGCGGGAGGCCAGGAAGCTGAGGAGCATGCCCAGCTCGACGCCGGTGATCTTGCCGCCCACGGCGCCGAGGACGGCGCCGCCGGGGGTGCCGGCGCGGCGGTCCTGCATCTTGCCGAGGAGCGGGGTGAGGAGTTCGCGGAAGCCCTCGACGTTGGCCTTGACCCAGCCGGCCCGGTCCACGACGAGGACGGGTGTGTCGGGCGGGGTCAGGCCCTGCGGCATCATCCGCGTGAACTCGCGTACGTGCCGTTCCGAGGTCTTGGCATGCCTGCGCAGCTCCGCGACGACGGCCCGCGCCTCGTCCCGGCCGACCTCCGGGCCGGGCCGCACGAGCCTGGTCGCGGTCGCCACCGCGAGGTTCCAGTCGACCATCTCCGCACCACCGAAGCTCGTCATGCGTCAACCGTACGTGGACCTGCGCGCGGGCGGGATCCCTACGACGCGGTGGCCACCGTCGCGGCGAGCTTGTCGAGGCCCTTCTCGGCGGCGCCCGCGTCCGGGGTGTTCGCGGTGAGGAACGCGAAGGCGAGCAGTCGGCCGGTGGGGTCGACGACGGTGCCGGCGAGGGTGTTCACGCCGTTCAGGGTGCCCGTCTTGGCGCGCAGCAGGCCGGCCGCCGGGGAGCCGCCGGAGTTGCGGGTGCGCAGGGTGCCGGTGAATCCGGCGACGGGCAGTCCGGTGAGTACGGGCCGCAGTTCGGGCCGCTGCGGGTCGGCGGCCTTGGCGAGGAGGGCGGTGAGCAGGCCGGCGCTGACCTTGTCGGCGCGGCCCAGGCCGCTGCCGTCGGCGAAGCGGGAGCCGGTGGGGTCGACTCCGAGGGTGGCGAGTCTGGCTCCGACGGCCTGGGCGACGCCGTCGAAGCTCGCGGGGGCTGCGGAGGCGAGGGCGGTCTGGCGGGCCAGGGCTTCGGCGATGTCGTTGTCGCTGTAGGTCAGCATCCGCTCGACGAGTCCGGCGAGCGGGGGCGAGAGGGTGGCGGCGAGCGGGACGGCGCCGGTGGCGGCCTTGGCCTTGGCGGGGTCGGCGGTGACCTCGACCCCGCGTTCCTCGAGCAGGGCGGCGAAGGCACGGGCGGTGTCCCGGGAGGGGTTCTCGCTGCGCGTGACCGGTCCGTAGAAGGATGCGTCGGGGCGGCCTTCGTCGGCTGTCAGGGCGGTGACCAGGGCGATGTTGTCGTTGACGCCGATGGGGTGACGGGCGGGGCCGGTGAAGAGCGAGTCGTCGTAGCCGAGGGCCACGGAGTCGGTGCCGGCGGCCTTGAGGGCCTGGGCGGTGTCGGCGGCCAGGGCGACGAGGCTGCCGCCGGAGCCGGCGGGTGCCTTCTTCCTGGCGGTGAGCGAGGGATCGCCGCCGCCGACGAGGATGATCTGTCCGGGTCCGGCGCCGGGGGTCACGGTGGTGCGGATGCGGTGGTCGGGGCCGAGGGCGGCGAGGGCGGCGGCCGCGGTGGCGATCTTGACGGTGGAGGCGGGGGTCATCTGTTCCCGGGCCCCGGACTCGTAGAGGACCCGCCCGGTGGCGGTGTCGATCACGGAGGCGCCGCGGACGGTTCCGAGCGCGGGGTCGGCGAGCAGCGGCCCCAGGGCGGCGGCGAGTGATCCGGAGTCCGCGGCCGCGGCCTGGTCGCCGGAACCGGCCGGACGTACTGCGAGGAGCACTCCGGGGGCGCTGGGGGCGGCCTGCGGGAGGGCCCCGGCGGCGTCTCCACCGTGATCTGCGCCACCCGTACGGCCCCAGGAGGCGGCCTTGTCCCGCTCGGCCTTACGCTGGCCGGAGTCCCAGGGACCGGCGGCGGCAACCGTCGTGGCCGACAGGGCGAGGCCGGCGACGGCCGACACCGCGATGAGCTGCCAGGTCTTGACCAATGGCACCTCGGACCAGCCCCTTTCGCGATCACACATATGCGTGAGGGACACTTAACCATTGCGTCTTGCCGTGAGCACGGCACCCCACCCGGCAGGGCTGGGTCGGACGCGCACGCATTTGAATCAACGCAGTCTCGAAGCAGTCAAGCTGCTGAAGCTGATCATGGAGGAGCAGGACGTGGAGTTCGACGTCACCATCGAGATCCCCAAGGGTTCGCGGAACAAGTACGAGGTGGACCACGAGACCGGCCGGATCCGCCTGGACCGTCGCCTCTTCACCTCGACCAGCTACCCGGCCGACTACGGCTTCGTCGAGAACACCCTGGGTGAGGACGGCGACCCGCTGGACGCGCTGGTCATCCTCGACGAGCCGACCTTCCCGGGCTGCCTGATCAAGTGCCGCGCGATCGGCATGTTCAACATGACGGACGAGGCGGGCGGCGACGCCAAGCTGCTCTGCGTGCCGGCCTCCGACCCGCGTGTGGAGCACCTGCGCGACATCCACCACGTGTCCGAGTTCGACCGCCTGGAGATCCAGCACTTCTTCGAGGTCTACAAGGACCTGGAGCCGGGCAAGTCGGTCGAGGGCGCGAACTGGGTCGGCCGCACCGAGGCCGAGGCCGAGATCGAGGCCTCGTACAAGCGCCTCGAGGCGCAGGGCGGCCAGCACTGAGCTCCGCTCGGTGAGGCGGGCGGGGCGGACTCCCCGTCGGCCCTGTGACATCGCGGGCGGTATCCCTCTCGAGGGGTGCCGCCCGTTGTCGTGTCCGGAGGCCTCCCGGATCCCGCGGCCCGGCCGGGACGCCGGGCCGAGGCCGCACGCCCCCGCGCCCCGGACGCCGGCGGGGCTGAAGATGAGTGAAGCGTTCCGCATACTGATACGGGCAGGCCAGGGACTGGAGGACGGGTGGCGGAGGGCGAAGGATCCGGGACAGAGGACCGGAAGCCGAAGTCGGACGAGGCACGCAGCGCGTTCGCCGTGCCGTCCGGCGTCGGGGTGGAGCCGGAGGCGGCCGAGGAGGACCACCCGACCTCGGAGTTCTCCGTCCCCGACGGACTCGCCTCGGTGGCCGTGGAGTCCGAGGGGTCCGCGTTCGCCACCCCGCACGCCTACAGCGCCTCGCAGTCCCCGTCGGCGTACACCGGCCCGCCGGGGTTCCCCGGCACCCGCTTGAAGGACTCCCCCTGGCAGGACCGCATGCGCACGATGCTGCGCATGCCGGTCGACGTCCGGCCGATGCCAGAGCCCGCGCAGCGGGTGGCCGTGGAGACCGGGCCGGCCGTGGGCCGCGTGCTCGACCTGACGCTGCGCATCGGCGAACTGCTGCTGGCGGGCGGCGAGGGGGCCGAGGACGTGGAGGCCGCGATGTTCGCGGTGGCCCGCAGCTACGGCCTGGACCGCTGTGAGCCGACCGTCACCTTCACCCTGCTGTCCATCACCTACCAGCCCTCCCTGGTGGACCATCCGGTCTCGGCGAACCGCACCGTCCGCCGCCGGGGCACCGACTACAACCGGCTCTCGGCCGTCTTCCGGCTCGTCAACGACATCAGCACGCACGACGTCGACATCTCGCTGGAGGACGCCTACCGCCGCCTCGCCGAGATCCGCCGAAACCGGCACCCGTACCCCGGCTGGATGCTCACCGCCGCCGCCGGACTGCTCGCCGGGGCGGCCTCCACACTGGTCGGCGGTGGCGTGCTGGTGTTCTTCGCAGCCGCACTCGGGGCGGTGCTCGGCGACCGGCTGGCCTGGTTCTGCGCCGGGCGCGGGCTGCCGGAGTTCTACCAGTTCGTGGTCGCGGCGATGCCGCCGGCCGCGATGGGCGTGGCCCTGAAGATGACCGACCTCGACGTGCGCTCCTCGGCCGTGATCACCGGCGGGCTGTTCGCGCTGCTGCCCGGGCGGGCCCTGGTGGCGGCGGTGCAGGACGGGCTGACCGGCTACTACATCACCGCGTCCGCCCGGCTGCTGGAGGTCATGTACTTCTTCATCGCCATCATCATGGGCGTGCTGGTGGTGCTCTACATCGGCCTCCAGCTCGGCTCCAACCCGCAGCCGGAGGACATCCTCCAGATCACCCAGCGGCCGCTCCTGCAGATCGCCGCCTCGATGGTGCTGGTGTTCACGTTCGCGATCCTGCTCCAGCAGGAACGTTCCACCGTGCTGTTCGTGACGCTGAACGGCGGGATCGCCTGGGTGGTCTACGGGGCCCTGCACTACGCCGGAGGCATCCCGCCGGTGCCGTCCACCGCGATCGCGGCCGGGCTGGTCGGCCTCTTCGGGCAGCTCCTCTCCCGCCACCGCCTCTCCTCGGCGCTGCCCTTCGTCACGGCGGCCATCGGCCCGCTGCTGCCCGGCTCGGCGACGTACTACGGGCTGCTGCTGATCGCCGAGAACCGGCTGAACGAGGGGCTGGGCTCGCTGACGAACGCCGTGGCCGTCGCGCTGGCCATCGCGATCGGGGTCAACCTCGGCTCGGAGATGTCCCGCCTGTTCATGCGCATCCCGGGCGCGACCAGCGCGGCCAAACGCCGCGCGGCGAAGCGCACCCGCGGTTTCTAGCACCCGGGTGTGCGAAACCCCGCGGACCGGATCCGGTCGCGCGGGGCTTCGTGGGAATGCTCGCGGAGCTCGTCGCAGCCGCTACCGCTTCGCGTGGCGGCCGCTGCGCTGCTGGCCCGGGGACTGCGGGCCCTCGCCGGACTCCCCGCCGGACTGCGCCGCCGCCTTCTTCTCCTTGCGGGACTTCAGCACCTCGAAGACCACCGGAATCACGGAGATCAGGACGATGCCGATGAAGATCGGCTCGACGTTGTTCTTGATGACCTCGAACTGGCCGAGCTGGTAGCCCAGGACCGTGACACCGGCGCCCCACAGGACTCCGCCGATGATGTTGAACGCCAGGAAGGTGCGGTACTTCATCGCGGTGGCGCCCGCGACCATCGGCGCGAAGGTGCGGATGATCGGCACGAACCGGGCGAGCACGATCGCCTTGGGGCCGTGCTTCTCCATGAACTCGTGCGCCGCGTCCAGGTTCTCGCGCTTGAAGAGCTTGGAGTTGGGCTTGTTGAAGATCTTCGGCCCGAAGACCTTGCCGATCATGTATCCGACCTGGTCACCGACGATCGCGGCGGCCACGATCAGGGCGCAGACCAGCCACAGCGGCTGCTTGATGGTGCCGCTCGCGACGAACAGGCCGGCCGTGAAGAGCAGGGAGTCGCCGGGCAGGAAGGCGAAGAGGCCCGATTCGGCGAAGACGATGACCAGGATGCCGATCAGGCCGAATTGCCCGATCAGATACTCCGGGGAGATCCACTCGGGGCCGAGCGCAAGCGTATTCACGGGTTCCGGGCTCTCCTGGATCGGGGGGGTGTCCGTCCCAGTATGAACGCACACCGCCCCCGCCCGGTTCCAGACCTGCGGCTATACGTTGCGTACGGCGTTGGCCAGGATCGCGTCCCGCACGAACACCGCCAACCCCGGCCGGACGGCCTCGTAATAGGCCGTGAACCGCTCGTCCGCGACGTACATCTCGCCGAGGCCGGTGTGGATCTCGTACGTGCAGAAGTAGTAGCTGCCGTTGATCCAGCCCCGGTGCTCCTCGGCCAGGGACATGGCCTCCTCGGAGTCGGCGGCCGTACCGGCGTCCAGCAGGGCGGCGAACCGGCCGTTGATGTCCTCGGCGAGGGCCTGGATCCGCAGCCAGTCCTCCTTGGTGTACGAGGCGGTCCGGCGGGCGGACTCCCGGTACGTGTCGCCCCAGCGCTGCTCCGCCTCCGCGGCGTGCTCGTCGGGGTCGAAGCCCCCGAAGACCTCGAACTTCTCCTCGGGAGTGAGGTTGATGCCCATCTTCTTCGCCTCCATGGCGTGCTCGACGGCCGCGGCCATCTGCTGGAGCCGGGCGATCCGGCCGGACAGGATCGCGTGCTGCCGGCGCAGGTGCTCTCCCGGATCCGATTCCGGGTCGTCCAGCAAAACCGCGACCTCTTCGAGCGGAAAGCCGAGCTCCCGGTAGAACAGGACCCGCTGCAGCCGGTCGAGGTCGGCGTCGTCGTACCGCCGGTGTCCCGCCTGGCTGCGGCCGCTCGGGGAGAGCAGCCCGATCTCGTCGTAGTGGTGCAGCGTGCGCACCGTGACTCCGGCGAATCCGGCGACCTGGCCCACGGAGTAGCCCATCGCTTTCCGCTCCTCTTCTCGGGTACGCACCCCACCCTGGCCCCTCACGCCGCGTGAGGTGCAAGCTCCGGGGCGGGTCCGGGCCCGGGGAGGTCAGGAGGACGGGGCGAGGACCCCCTCGAAGGCGTCGCCCGGGTCGTCGGCGAATGAGTACGCGCCGCCCTCGACCCGGGCGATCAGGCCCCGGGTCCAGTCCGCCTCGGCATCCGCCGAGTGGATCCAGCGGTGCATGATCTCGCCGATGTGGCCCAGCTGCTCGGGCCCGTCCTCGGGGACGTAGTGGTCCGTGACGGCGGAGCGCCAGGCGGCCAGCCTGCCGAGGCGTTCACGGAGCAGGGACAGGGCCTGCGCGCGGGGCAGGTCCACCATGAAGCCGAGGGCCGAGGCGAGGACGTCGGCCTTCTGGTCGGCGGAGGACAGCGCCTCGCGGAGCAGCTTGAAGTACTCCGCGCGGCCCGCCTCCGTCAGCTCGTACTCGGTCCGAGGCGGCCCGCCCGCCGCGGACGGGGCCACCTCGTGGGCCAGCAGTACGCCCTGCTTCGCCATCTGCTTGAGCGCGTGGTAGATCGACCCGGGTTTGGTGTTCGACCACTCGTGGGCGCCCCAGAACTCCAGATCGGCCCGGACCTGGTAGCCGTGGGCCCGCCCGTGCTGGCGGACGGCGCCGAGGACGAGGAGGCGGATCGCTGACATGGGCCCAGGCTATCGAGCCCGCGCGCTCAGCTGGCCGGCCAGCTCCGGCCGGAGGCCAGGGCCACCAGCTCGAAGGCCGTCTTGCCGTCGAGGGACTCGCGGATGACGTCCGCGTGGCCGGCGTGCCGGGCGTCCTCCTCGACCAGGTGCAGGAGCAGCCAGCGCATCGAGACCTTGCCGTCCTTGGGGAACCAGGGCGCCTCGGGCAGCGGGAAGGTGTCGTCCAGGCTCGGGACGGACGCGATGAACTGCGCCAGCTCCGCGGAGACCCCCTCCCAGAAGGTCAGGACCTCCTCCACCGACTCGCCGTCGACGAGCTTGAAGCTGTCGCCCCAGGTCTCCTGGGGGCGCCCCTTTTCGTTGACCTGCCGCTGCGCCATGCGCAGCCAGCTCAGCTCGCACTCGGCGACGTGCTTGAGCAGTCCGCCCAGGGAAAGCTCGCTGGCGCTGGGCCGGCTCGCGGCCTGCTCGGCGCTCAGGCCGAGGACCGAGCGGCGCAGGGCCCCGCGCTGGGCCTCTACGAAGTTCAGGAGCGCGCCGCGCTCGTCGCCGTACGACTCCGCCGGGACGTGAGTGACCATGCTGACCTACCGCCTTCGTGGTGTGGCTTCCTGCTGGCAAGAACCACACTATGAAGCCTTGCGGTCAGTTCCTGTCCTCAATCACTGATTTTCCTGCCGGGCCGGCGGGAGTTCGGTCCGGGGCTTGGGGAGCAGGGCCTTGGACAGGTCCTGGCCGCCCTTCGCGTCCAGGCCGTACATCGCCTCGTAGATCTTGCGGACGGCCGGTCCCGAGGCTCCGGAGCCGGTGCCGCCCTGGGAGATCGTCATCACGATCGAGTAGTCCGCGGTGTAGGAGGCGAACCACGAGGTGGTCTGCTTGCCCTGGACCTCGGCCGTACCGGTCTTCGCGTGCATCGGGATCCGCTTCTGCGGCCAGCCGACGAAGCGCCAGGCCGCGCTGCCGGTGGTGGCCACGTCGGCCAGGGCCCCGTCGATGTCATTGCGGAGCTTGGCGTTCATGGGGAGTTTGCCCGTCTCCTCCGGGGCGATTTCCCGCACCGAGGCGCCGTCGGCGCTCACCACGGCCTTGCCGATGCTGGGCTGGTGCAGGGTGCCGCCGTTGGCGATGGCCGCGTAGACGGAGGCCATCTGGATGGGGGTGACGAGGGTGTCGCCCTGGCCGATGGAGTAGTTGATCGCGTCGCCCTCGCGGAGCTGGTTGCCCTGGCGGCAGTTCTCGTAGGCGATCTTCTCGGCGTAGGAGCCGTTCTTCTTGCCGTCGCGGCACCAGGCGGCCTTGTTCGCCTCGAAGAAGTCCTTCTTCCACTGGCGGTCGGGGACCCGGCCGGGGACCTCGCTGGGCAGGTCGATGCCGGTGCGCTTGCCGAGGCCGAAGTCGTGGGCCGTCTTGAAGAACCAGTCGCCGGGCTGGGCCTTGGGCTTGATGCCGCCGTCCTTCTTCCACTCCTTGTCGGCGATGGCGTAGTAGACGGTGTCGCAGGAGACTTCCAGGGCCCTGCCGATGGTGATGTCGCCGTAGCCGTGGGACTCGAAGTTCGTGAAGACCTGGCTGCCGACCGAGTACGAGCTCGGGCAGCCGTAGAGCCTGTTGAAGGGGTAGCCGGCGTTGACCGCGGCCGTCGACGAGACCACCTTGAAGATCGAGCCGGGGGCGGCCTGGCCCTGGATGGCGCGGTTGAGCAGCGGGTAGTTCGATCCCTTGTCGGTGAGGGAGGCGTAGTCCTTCGCGGAGATGCCGCCGACCCAGGCGTTGGGGTCGTAGGTCGGGTTGGAGGCCATTGCGACGACCCGGCCGGTCTTGGACTCCATGACCACGACGGCGCCCGAGTCGGCCTCGTAGTTACGGCGGGTGTTCTTGTCGTAGCCCTTGCGGGCTTCGATCATCGCGTTGTTCAGCTCGCGCTCGGCCACCGCCTGCACGCGCGAGTCGATCGAGGTCACGATGTTCGCGCCCGACTGCGGCTTGTCGCTCACGCCCTCGCCGATGATCCGGCCGAGGTTGTCCACCTCGTAGCGGGTGATGCCCGCCTTGCCGCGCAGTTCCTTGTCGTAGGTGCGCTCCAGGCCGCTGCGGCCCACCTGGTCGGAGCGCAGGTACGGGGAGTCGGAGCCCTTCGCCTTGATGATCTCCGCATCGGTCACCGGGGAGAGGTAGCCGAGCACCTGGGAGGTGTTGGCGCCGTCGGGGCCCGCATAGCGGCGCAGGGGGGTGGGCTCGGCGGTGATGCCGGGGAACTGCTCCGCGTGCTCCCGTATCTCCAGGACCTGGTCGGTGGTCGCCTCGTCGGTGATGGGGATCGGCTGGTACGGAGAACCGTTCCAGCAGGGCTTGGGGGTCTTGGCGTCGCACAGCCGGACACCGTCGACCACGTCCTCGGGATCGAGGCCCAGCACCCCGGCGAGGTGCGTCAGCACGCCCTTGCCGCGGTCCTTCATCTTGGAGAGCTCGGTGCGGCTGGCGGAGACCACCATGCGGGTCTCGTTGTCGGCGAGCGGGACCCCGCGGGAATCGAGGATCGAGCCGCGCACGGCGGGCTGGACCACCTGCTGGGTGTTGTTGTTCTTCGCCTCGTCCGTGTACTCCTGGCCGTTGCGTATCTGGAGGTACCAGAGACGGCCGCCGAGGGTCAGCAGCAGCGAGAACACCACGATCTGGATCATGATGAGCCGGTTCTGGACCCGGGGCGTGCGCCCGGTCTCCGGTATGTTGCTCAACTCGGCTCTCCCCCGGACGCGTCCTCGCCTGACCCGCCCGAGTCTAGGTCTCCCGCACCTCTAGAACGGGAACCGGGTCCGGCCGTGCTGGACCGAGATCCATTTCTGGGTGGTGAAGGCCTCGATGGTGGCCTCGCCGTTCAGCCGGCCCATGCCGGAGGCCTTCTCCCCGCCGAACGCCGCGAGCGGCTCGTCTCCGATGGTGGAGTCGTTGACGTGGATCATCCCGGTCTCGATGCGCTTCGCGAAGCGCACCCCGCGCTCCACGTCCCGCGTGTGGACGGCGCCGCTGAGTCCGTAGGGGGTCTCGTTGGTGAGGCGGACCGCCTCGTCCTCGCCGTCGAAGACGACGAGGAGGGCCACGGGGCCGAAGATCTCCTGGCCGAGCAGCGGGGAGCCCTCGGGGAGCCCGGCGAGCACGGTCGGCTCGACCAGGTTGCCGCGCGTGGTGCCCCGCACGAGCGCTTGCGCGCCGGACTCGACGGCGCGGTCGACGAGCGCGGTGAGGGCCTCGGCCTGGAAGGAGTTGATCAGGGGGCCGATGTGGGTGTCGGCGTCGTGCGGGTCGCCGGTGTTCAGGGCGCGCACCCGGGCGGTGAACTTCTCGGTGAATTCCTCGGCGACGCAGGCGTCGACCAGGATCCGGTTGGCGGCCATGCAGACCTGCCCCTGGTAGACGAAGCGGCTGAAGACGGCCGCGTCCACCGCGTAGTCGAGGTCGGCGTCGTCGAGGACGACCAGGGCGCTGTTGCCGCTCAGTTCCAGGACGGTCCGCTTGAAGTGGCGGGCGGCGACCGCGCCGACGTGCCGGCCGACCCGGTCGGATCCGGCGAAGGAGATGACCTTGGGTACGGGGTGGGTCAGGAGTGCGTCGCCTATCTCGGCGATGTCGGTGACCAGGACGTTGAGCAGACCGGCCGGGAGGCCGGCGTCCTCGAAGATCTTGGCGATGACCCCGCCGCCGACGACGGGCGCGTTCTGGTTCGGCTTGATGACGACGGCGTTGCCCAGCGCCAGGGCCGGGGCGACCGACTTCAGGGTGACCAGGAAGGGGAAGTTGAAGGGGCTGATCACGGCGACGACCCCGACGGGCAGGCGCTGGACCCGGTTCTCCTTGCCCTCGACCGGCGAGGGCAGGATGCGGCCCTCGGGGCGGACGGCCAGCTGCATGGCCTCGCGGATGAACTCCTTGGCGAGGTGGACCTCGTACTGGGCCTTGGGACGGGTCCCGCCGAGCTCGTCGATCATCGCCTCGACGATCTCCGGCTCGCGCTCCTCGGTGATCCGCAGGGCGCGTTCCAGGACGGCTCGCCTGGTGTAGGGGCTGGTGGCGGCCCAGTCCTTCTGGGCCCGCTCGGCCGCCCGGTAGGCCTGGTCGACCTGCTCGACGGTGGCCACGGTGATGGCCGCGAGCTTCTCCCCGTTGTAGGGGTTGACGTCGATGATGTCCCACGAGCCGGTACCGGCCAGCCATTCGCCGTCGATGTACTGGTGAGCCAGGTCCTCGAATATGGACATGCCATCCCTTACGTCGAATGCGCGTCCTTGCGCTGCACCGGAAGACCCATGGGCCGTCGTCATGCTCTGATCAGGCGTCATAGTACGTGCGAATCAAGACAGTTGGAGCAGACCACGGAGGAGATCACGGGTCTGCCCGGGGTCCGGGCAGTCGCCCTGGAGGCGCAGCATCGCCCGCTCGTACTGCTTCACTTCCTCGTCTTTGTCGAGGTAGAGGGCGCTGGTGAGCTGTTCCAGATAGACGACGTCCTGGAGATCGGACTCGGGGAAGCGCAGCAGGGTGAAGGCGCCGCTCTCGCCGGAGTGGCCGCCGAAGGAGAAGGGCATGACCTGAAGGTGCACGTTCGGCCGCTGCGAGATCTCGATGAGGTGCTCCAGCTGACCGCGCATCACGTCCCGGTCGCCGTAAGGGCGGCGCAGCGCGGCCTCGTCGAGGACGGCGTGGAAGACGGGGGCGTTCTCGGAGACCAGCACCTTCTGGCGCTCCAGGCGCAGCGCGACGCGGCGGTCGATCTCGGCACGGCTGGCGCCGGGCATGCCGCGGCCGACCACGGCCTGGGCGTAGGCCTCGGTCTGCAACAGGCCGTGCACGAACTGGACTTCGTAGATACGGATGAGGGAGGCGGCGCCCTCCAGGCCGACGTACGTCTGGAACCAGCCCGGCAGGACATCGCCGTAGCTGTGCCACCAGCCGGCCACGTTGGCCTCGCGGACCAGCCCCAGGAGGGATTCGCGCTCCGAGCCGTCCGTGACTCCGTAGAGCGTCAGGAGGTCCTCGACGTCTCTGGCCTTGAAGCTCACCCTTCCCAACTCCAAGCGACTGATCTTCGATTCGGATGCGCGGATCGAGTAACCGGCCGCCTCACGGGTGATGCCGCGGGATTCTCGGAGTCGCCTGAGCTGCGAGCCCAGGAGTATGCGGCGCACCACAGAACCACTGGCTTCTGCGGTCACTAGTCCTGCCCCTCCCCTATGCGGTGGATGGATGCGTACGGATACGTCTGGATGGCTGCGTCGCAGGGGCCCCCGTGCCCCTCAAGGCCCGCAGTCTGCCACCAAAACGCATCTCTCCGTACTCGTTCTGTAACGGAATCGGCCTCGCCGTAAAAGAAGTCCGTAAGGATGCGTAGGAAGAAATGAGCAAGAACCGTCACGGGAGCGGACAGGTCCGGCGCGTGCACGTGCATCTGCCCTTGCATCCGGCTCTCGCATTCGGAAGCATGGTCCCGCGCACCTGCGTGCCCCGCAGTTCTTTCGAATCCCGGGAGTGCCTCGCATGGGGACGAATGGATCGACCATGCTCGAGCCGTTACGGCAGGGGCTTCCCCCGGTCGACCCCACGGCTGTCTCCGGGTCCGCGTCCTGCGCCCTCCCCGCCCGCTTCGACGCGGTGCGCGGTGCACGCACCTTCACGCGTTCCACCCTCTCCCATTGGGGTCTCGACGACCGGTTCGACGACGTGGCACTGGTCGTCTCCGAACTCGTCACCAACGCGCTGCGCCACGCCCTCCCGGACGACTCCGGGCCGGCCGCGGGCGAGAACGAGCCCCCGGTACGCCTGCACCTGATGCGGTGGAGCACACGGCTGGTGTGCGCGGTGCGGGACCCCAGCGAGGGCCGGCCCGGCGGGTGTTTCGCGCCGGAAGCGACGGAGTGCAACAGCGACCTGGAGTCGGGGCGCGGACTCTTCCTCGTCGACTCCTACAGCGACAGCTGGGGCTGGCACCCGCTCGCGGGGCGGCTGACCGGCAAGGTGGTCTGGGCGCTGTTCACGCTCCAGGACTGACCGGGCCGGGCGGGCCCGCGAACCACCACATTCACGACAACCGGCCGGGTCTGATCATTGCGATCAGTCCCGGCCAGTGCACGTGCATGGCTTGATCATCTGCACAGATCCGCGTGTTCAGCTGATCAGGTGGTCGAACTCGCCGTCCTTGACACCCAGCAGCAGCGCTTCTATCTCGGCCGGCGTGTACACGAGCGCCGGTCCGTCCGGAAACCGCGAGTTGCGCATGGCAACGTCGCCTCCCGGCAGTTTCGCGAACTCCACACAGGAACCTTGCGAGTTGCTGTGTCTGCTCTTCTGCCAGGTCACCCCGTCAAGCTCTGCAGCTGCCATCCCGTTGTACGCGTGGTCCACAGGAAGCCCCCGATAGTGCAGATGTCAACTGCACGGGATCATAGCTGTGTTCATGAACAGCTGCATGGGCAGATGCACGTGCACGAGCGGAGGGCCAGGCGCCGCTAGGGGCGGGGCCCGTTCGGCGGCCCAGCTGGGGGCCCGGTTCGGGGCTCGTTCGCGGACTCCGGGCCGGGCTGGGCGCGGAGGGCCTCGGAGACCTCCTCCAGGGAGGCCAGCAGCTGCCGCGCCGCCCCGCGCAGCACGCCCGGGTCGGGAGTGTCCCCGTCGGCCAGCGCCGTGCGGACCCCACCCCAGTCGGGCACCCCGCGCTCCCGTACCGCCTTCGCGCCCGCCTCCGTCGCCTCGCGCAGCGCCCGGGCCAGTTCGGCCGCGCCCGGGACCGGAGCCTGCGCGCGGTCCGGGAGGTGCGCCTCCAGCAGCATCGCGTGGCGGCCCATCGCGGCCAGGGCCCGGCCCGCGTTCTCGGCGGCCGTCCGGGAGATCCCGCGGTGGCGCACCGGTTCCCCGGCGGCCCGTTCCACCGCCTCCTGCCAGGCGACCCGGGCGTCGCGCACCGCGAGCAGGGCCTCGCGCACCTCGCCCCGGCGGGCTCCGGCCGGGTCGGCGTAGCGCTCCAGCACGGCTGCCGCGTACCGCCCGTCGGCCGCCACCCAGTCGGCCAGCCGGGTCCGCAGTCGCGGGGTCTCCCAGGCCGGGTAGACGGCGTAGGAGAGCATCGCGAGGAGTCCGCCGAGCAGAGTGAGGGTGACCCGGTCGGGCACGGTCTGGTCCCAGCGCGCCCCGCCCATGCCGAGCAGGAAGACCACGTAGGCGGAGACGCAGACCATCGAGACGGCGTATCCGGTGCGCATGAACGTGTACATCAGGCCCGCGCTGACGACAGCGAGCAGCCCGGACAGGTACATGCCCGGGTGCGCGAGCTGGACGACGGCGGTCGCGAGGGCCACCCCGACCAGGGTGCCGGCGAAGCGTGCGACGGCGCGGGTGTAGGTCTGGGTGAAGTCGGGCCGCATGACCATGACGGAAGCCATCGGGGCCCAGTACGCATGGCCGAGCGGCAGGGCGTGGCCGATGAGGTAGCCGACGCAGGCGACGGCGGTGACCCGCACGGCGTGCCGCAGGATCGGCGAGCCGGGGCGCAGCTCGGCCCGTAAGGAGGCCAGCACCATCGGCGCGAGCGCCGGCAGGGTGGGCCGCAGCATCGACTCGCCGGGATCGGCGGTGCGCCCCGAGCCCGGTTCGGCGGTGTCGAGTACGTCGTCCAGCAGGGCGGCGAGCCTGCGCGCGGCCCGCAGCGGGGCTCCCTTGAACACTTCCGCGATGTCGGGGGCCTTGAGGACCGCGAGGGCCGGCGCGGGCACCCGTACCGCCTCGCCGTGCCGGATCGCGGACGCGGCGGCGTCCAGCACCGACCCGGCCGCGGCGAGCAGTTCCCGTACCCGGTCCCGCGCCGGGCCCTCGGCCGGGGCCCCGACCGCCGGGTCGGCCAGCAGGGCCAGCACCGGCCGGATCCGCTCCGCGAGCCCCCGCGCACCGTGCAGCTCGGCGGGGCGGCGGCGGGCCTGGCGCGCCGTCACGGTCGCGGCTGCGCGCGCCTTCATCAGCGGTTCGGGGTCGAAGGAGGCGACCGGGTCCTGGCGCAGGCGGCGCGCGTAGTCGGCCTCGGCGGCCAAGGCGTCGGCCAGGGCGTCGCGCTGCGCGCCCCAGCGGCGGATGGGGAAGAGGACGATCAGCAGGGCCTGGACCACCCCGCCCGCGGCGATCATCGCGGCGTGCCCGGCGGCCTGGGGCACGGAGGTGGGCAGGGTGATGGTGACCAGCATGATCGCGACGTTGCCGGAGGCGATCATGCCCGCGGTGGGGCCGGCCGCCCACATCAGGCCCGCCGCGAAGCTCCACACGGCGAGCAGCAGCATGAAGGCCAGGACGTGCGAGGCCCCGACGAGGTAGCCGATGAAGGTGGACGCCGCCAGGGTCAGCCCGGCGGCGAGCGCGAGGACGGGCCGGGGCCGCCAGCTCTTCTGGAAGGTGGCGATGGCCGCCATGTACGCGCCGAAGGCGGAGCTGGCGGCTGACCCGGGCCCGAGGAAGGCGAGGCCCGCGCCGATGACGATGGCGAGCCCGACGGCGGCCCGGAGCGCGATGAGGGGTTGGAGCCGGGCCCGCTCGACCCGCAGACCGGACCGGGCGGTGTCCTTCAGCGCCCGGACCCAGCTCATCCCCCGAGCGTAGCCCCGGCGTACGCGGAACGCCGGAGCCCGGGCCGGGCGCGGCCGTACGCGGTCTTCAGGAGTTTTCAGGTGTTCTTCAGGTGTTCTTCAGGCTTCCTGTGATCTGTGGCGCCGGCGGCCGGCAGCGCCGATCATCGGCCGGGCGGGGCCGGTTCCGGCGCCGCCCGGCAGGCTGCCGGAACCCGCGGAAAGGCGGATACCCGCATGCTCAGGAACGCACTGGAGCCCTGGCACGTCGCCATCATCGTGCTCGTCTGCCTGATGGTGTTCGGCTCGAAGAAGCTGCCCGAGATGGCGCGCGGGCTGGGCAGGTCCGCGCGCATCCTGAAGGCGGAGGCCCGGGCGCTGCGCGAGGAGGATCCGCCGGCAGGCTCCTCGGAGCGGTGATCCGGGGGTCAGCCCCGCAGCGACCGGCGGCTGCCGTCCGCCATGTGTGCCCGGTCGGCCGCCGCCGTGCCGTCCTCCCAGCCCGCGAGGTCGGTGGCCCCGCGCAGCCGGGTCGTCGTGGTCCGGGGGAACATCTCCTCGGCCCGCGAGGTGACCGCCACGTCCCGGGCGACCAGGACCGGCAGGTTGTCGGGGGCCTCGGCCACCGTGTGCTCGGCCGTCTCGGCGAGGCGCTGGCCGAGCCGGCTCGCGTAGGCCAGGAGGAAGGACTGCCGGAAGGTCTTGGTGCGCTTGCGCCCGCCCGCCCGCTGCCCGGCCTCCGCGCGGGTCATGGCGGCGGTGCCCTGGACGAGCAGGGAGGTGTAGAGCAGCTCCACCGCCTCCAGGTCGCTCTCGAAGCCGACGACGGTGGAGAACTCGTAGGCGCTGTTCCACACGGACCGGCAGCGGTTCGCGCTCGCCACCGCGTCGAGCAGCACCGCCTTGGCCTCCTCGTACGGGGCCTCGACGCCGATCCGGCAGGCGCCGGGTATCTGCGCCGTGCCGGACTTCACCGCGAGCAGGGCCGCATCCACGGTGTGCCGGGCCATGAGCTCCTGCGCCTTGGCGCTGAGCGCCTCCGCCTCCTCCGGGAAGGTGGTCGCCTCCGCCTTCGCGAGCAGCGCCCGGATCCGCCCGAGCATGCGGGGCTCGATGTGCGCGTGTTCCAGTACGTCGGCCGGGTCCCCCGGCAGCGGCCCGACCGGCTCGATGGACGGCAGCCGGATCAGCAGCCGGAACACCTCCAGGACGGCCCCGGCCAGGCTGAAGCGGTCGGTCCGCTCGCGCCGCACGAGCTGCTCCCCGTACTCCGTGTCGTTCCCCCACCACACCTCGGCGTCGGTCCACCGCTCGGGCAGCCGTGCGTACCGCCGCGCCTCGGCGGCGACCAGGTCCTCGGCGATCCGCAGGTGCGCCTGCTCCAGGTCCCGGCGTACGAGCCGCAGCACGTCGGCCGGCCGCCACCCCCGCTCCCAGGCCTGCCGTACGTAAGCCTCCCCGCGCGCGAGCAGCGCCTGCCCGACCCCGCCCCACCGCTCCCCCTCGGCAACGAGCACCGAAGCCCCGGCATCCAGTCCGGCGTCATCCTGGCTGTACAGCGCGGCCTCACAGGCCCGGTCGACAATGTCTCTCACCCCACCAGCTTGGCACGCCCCCACTCCCGCCCCGGCCCGCCCGACCCGGCCCCGGGATCCTCCGGCCGACCCGGCCGGCCCGGCCCCGCGGGCGTACATCCAGGCCGGCCTGGCGTATATCCAGCCTCGCCAGGGGGCCCCTCCCAGCGGTAGCCGGGGGAGTTTGAGGCGCGGGGTCCGGGGCGGAGCCCCAGGGTTTTTCAGCCCGTCCGGCGTTTGAGGACCGGGTCAGGGCCGGGCCCTGGGAACGGTGGAAGGGCGGGGAGGGGACTTCGCCCCGGGCAGCGAACACCCGTGCCCGCGCGGCGCGCCCCGACACTGTCAGACCCCGATGGGACACTCGCACTCATGAGCGAGCACGCCCCCCGGTGGGCCCTGGCCGAGGACGGCGACGGCCGATGGCACGCCACCCCCCTGCCCCCCACCCCGGGCGGGGCCCGCGTCACCACCACCAACCCCGCCGAGGCGATCCGCGCCGCCCCCGAGGGGACCCGCTGGGTCTGGCGATCCACCCCCGCCGTGTACCCCCGCCTGCTCGCCGCCGGCATCCGCGTGGACCGCTGCCACGACATCGAGGACGCGGAGCTGCTGCTGCTCGCCCACGAGGGCCGTCTCGGCGAACCCCGCTCGGCGGCCGCCGCCTGGGCCCGCCTCAGGAACGCACCCGTACCGCCCGACCCCCCGCAGCGCGCCGCCGAGCCCGGCAGCCAGCACTCCCTGTTCGACCCCCAGCCCGCCCCCGTCCCGCTGGACGCCCTCGTCGCCGTCCACGCCGACCAGGCGAAACGGCTCGACGCCACCGCCCATCCCGACCGGATGCGGCTGCTCGTGGCCTCCGAGTCGGCAGCCTTCCTCGTAGCCGCCGAAATGAACCGTGCGGGCCTGCCCTGGCGGGCCGACGTCCACCGGGCGCTGCTCACCGAGCTGCTCGGCGAGCGGTACGCGGGCCGCGGCCAGCCCCGTCGGCTCGCCGAGCTGGCCGACGACGTCTCGGCCGCGTTCGGCCGGCGCGTGCGCCCCGAGCTGCCCGCCGATGTGGTCAAGGCCTTCGGGGAGGCCGGGATCAAGCTCAAGTCGACCCGCCGCTGGGAGATCCAGGACCTGGACCATCCCGCCGTGGCACCGCTCCTCGAGTTCAAGAAGCTGTACCGGATCTACACCGCCCACGGCTGGGCCTGGCTGGCGGACTGGGTCCACGACGGCCGCTTCCGCCCCGAGTTCATCCCCGGCGGTACCTTCACCGGCCGCTGGGTCACCAACGGCGGCGGAGCCCTGCAGATCCCCAAGGTGATCCGCCGGGCGGTCGTCGCCGACCCGGGCTGGCGGCTCGTCGTGGCCGACGCCGACCAGATGGAACCGCGGGTGCTCGCCGCGATCTCCCGCGACCCCGCCTTCATGGAGGTGGCCGGCCGCCCCGAGGACCTGTACACCTCGATCTCCCGCCAGGGCTTCTCCGGCGACCGCGACATGGCGAAGCTGGCCGTGCTCGGGGCGGTGTACGGGCAGACCTCCGGGGACGGCCTGAAAAACCTGGCCGCGCTGCGCCGCCGCTTCCCCCGGGCCGTGGCGTACGTGGACGACGCCGCGAAGGCGGGCGAGGAGGGGCGGCTCGTACGGACCTGGCTGGGCCGGACCTGTCCGCCGCCGGCCGATCCCGAGGAGGCCGAGGAGGCCCCCGACGGCTGGACCCCGAGCTACGCCTCGACCGACGCCCGGGCGCGCGGCCGCTTCACCCGCAACTTCGTGGTGCAGGGCAGCGCCGCGGACTGGGCCCTGCTGATGCTCGCGGCCCTGCGCCGGTCCCTCGCGGAGGCGGGGATGCGGGCCGAGCTGGTGTTCTTCCAGCACGACGAGGTCATCGTCCACTGCCCGCAGGAGGAGGCGCAGGCGGTGGCCGAGGCGATCCGCGCGGCGGGCGAACTGGCCGGCCGCATCACCTTCGGCGAGACCCCGGTCCGCTTCCCGTTCACCACGGCCGTCGTCGAGTGCTACGCGGACGCCAAGTAGCGGACGGGGAGTGGCTGCCACGAAGTAGCGGACGGAAAGCAGCGGACGGGACGCGTCGACCGCCGAGCAGCGGCCGCCCCGTAATACCCGGCGGGTGGGCCTACTGCCCGTACTCCGAGGACCACTTCGGGCTCGTGGCGAGTTCCTTGAGCCGCTGCAGCGACACCACCGGCTCCTTCCGGGTAGCCGCCGACGACTGGCTCTTGGCGTTGAACGCGGACACGATCACCCGGGTACCGTTCGGCCGCAGCGCCTCGGCGCTCCACCAGATCACGCCGGCCCCGCCCTTCTCCCCCGGCTGGTCCCGGACCAGCACCTTCGTTCCGTCCGGCAGGGTCTCGGCTGATGTGAACAGATCCGCCCACATCCTCGGAGCGTTCGCGCTGTCCGGCTGGATCTGCAGGCTGACCAGCGACTTGCCCTTGCCGTCGTCGAGCACCAGGTGGCCCAGATCGGCCCCGTCCTCTTCCCTGAGCACGATCGGGATCTCGTCCTGGCGCAGCAGCTCCTCCAGGATGTCCACCGCCTTCGCCCCCTGCCGGGCGGGCGGACGCTGCTCGTCCTGACCGGCGGCCGGCAGGTCGTTCAGGGCCGGATGCCACAGGGGGGAGATCACGAGCGCCTTGAGCTGCGCGAGCGTCAGCGGCGGTGTCGAACGGCTGATGGCCGAGTCCTTCTCGGTCGGCGCGTTGAACTCCTGGGCGTCCACGAGGAACCCCTGCGGGGTCACCACCGTGGCGCGCCAGCTCTTCGTGTCCACCCGGCGGTCGGGGTACTCGTAGCCCTTGAAGAGCATCAGCCGCGAACCGTCCGGGAGCTTCTCGGAGGTGCAACTGTCGTATGTCAACGCCACCCTGGAGGGGCATTCGACCATGTCGTCGGCCATCACGCCCTTGGGGTCCACCCGGCTGAGGGAGAAGCCGATACGGCCCTTGCCCTCACCCTCGTCGAAGGCCCCGGTCACCATCGGGCCGAGCTCGTGGTCCGTTCCCCTCGACGTGGTGTCGGTGAGCTTGCCCTGCGGCAGCAGCTGCTTGAGCACCCCGATCATCTGCTCGGCGGAGACGGCCCCGGTTCCGACGTCGGGCCGGGCCTGCGCCGACGAAGGCAGGAGTGCGGGCGGCTCCGCCGAGGTGGCCACGTCCTCCTGGCCTCCTCCGCCGCCCGGGCCGAGCAGGCCGTTCGCGTAGGCCCCGGCGGTTCCGATCAGCGCCAGGGCGAGTACGGAGCCGCCGGCCATGGTGGCCCGGCGCCGGGCCACCATCCGCCGGCCGCGGCGCTCCCCGGCGTCCACGAGGTCACGGCCCTCGGCCGTGAAGCCGTTCCCCGTACTCTGGAGGGCTTCACCGAGCTCGTCTTCAAAAGGCATGCGGAATCAGACCTTCCATTCAAAGGGATCGCGGAACGAGAGAGACGTGCGGGAAAGGGGCCGGCAGGTCGACGGCACGGAGGGCGGAATGGGTGGAAGGCGAGGAAGGCGAGGAAGGTCAGCGTTCCGCGAACTCCGCCAGCGATCCGCCCAGTTGCCCCCGCAGCCGGGTCAGCGCACGCGAGCTCCGGGTACGGACGGCCGCCGAGCTGACGTTCATCGCGTCGGCGGTCTCCTCGACGCTGCGGTCCTCCCAGTACCGCAGCACCAGTACCGCCCGGTCCTTCGGCGCCAGCCGCCCCAGCGCTTCCAGCAGCGTCAGCCGCAGCGCGGGATCGCCGCCGGCCGGTGCGCCCGCGTCGGGAAAATCCCCGACCGGGCGCTCCCCCGCCGACCGGCGGCGCTGGTGCGTCAGGAAGGCACGTACCAGCACGGTTTGCGCGTACGCCGCCGGATTGTCTATCCGGGCGACGCGCCCCCACAGCAGGTACATCCGCCCCAGGGTCTCCTGTACGAGATCCTCCGCGAGGTGGGTGTCACCGCTCGTCAGCAGACAGGCCGACCGGTACAAGTGCGCCGATCTGCCCATCGCGAAATCACGGAACCCGTCCCTGCTCCCCCCGTACGGCATCCACTCCCCCTCGCGTCCGTCTCACCCCAATGACGCGACGGAGGCCGGGAATGTTGCAGCCTCTCTCAGACTGTTGCGGAACCTGCCCCGGCGAGGTCGTGGAAGTACACGTGGAACTCCTCGCGGACGAACCCCTCGGCCTCGTACAGCCCCTGCGCGACCTGGTTGTCGTACGCCGTCTCCAGCTGCACGCCCGACACCCCGGCCTCCCGCGCCCGGCGCAGCACCTCGCGCAGCAGCGCACGGCCCGCGCCCGTGCGGCGGCCGGCGGGGGCGACGTAGAGGTCGTTCAGCAGCCACGCGGGCCTCATCGCCAGCGAGGAGATCATCGGGTAGACCTGGGTGAAGCCGACCGTGCCCGCGCCGGGGACCTCGGCGAGCAGGACGAAGGAGTCGCCGGCCGCCAGCCGCTCCGCCAGGAAGGCGCGCGGGCGCTGCGGGTCCTCGACCTCGACCTCGTAGAAGTCGAGGTAACCGCGGAAGAGTTCGGCGGCGATGTCCAGGTCCGCCTCGCCCGCCTCCCGCAGGACCACCTTGTGCCCGTCTCCCGCGATCCCCGCTTCGCTTTGTGTCGTTGTCCGACCGTTCATATCGCTCTCCCTCGGTCCACTCCCGTGCCTGATCCATTGTCGCGCGGGAGGGCCGCGAACAGCGCTGCCGCCGTTCGCGGCCGGGCCGGGCCCGGGAGGGCGGGCTCGCGGTCGGTCAGTGGTCCCCGGTGACGGGCTGGGCCGGCAGCGTGTAGACGTGCTGCGGGGTCACGATCTTGGTGATCGCCTGGCCGAACAGCGTGCTCGGCTCCTCGCCCTCGGCGGAGATGTCGGTGTTGAGCAGCACCACCAGGGTGGCCTTCGACTGTGCGTCGTAGACGACCAGGCTCTGGTAGCCGGGCAGGGACCCGTTGTGCCCGATCCACCCCTGGACGTTGAAGATGCCCAGTCCGTAGCCGGTGCCCGGCAGGGCCTGTACGACGTCGAGGCGTTCGGCCTGGGTGGCGGGGGTGAGCAGCTCACCGGTGGCCAGCACCTTGGCCCACTGCCGCAGGTCCGTGAGGTCGGAGATCATCGCTCCGGCGGCCCAGCCCCAGGAGGGGTTCCAATCGGCCGCGTCCTCGGTCTTTCCCGAGGCCGTCTGGTCCGTGTAGCCCTGGGCGTGCGGCTTCGGGAACTCGGCGGCGGTCGGGAAGAGGGTGTGCTTCAGCCCGGCGGGTTCGATGACCTCCTCGGTGATGTAGTCGGCGAGCGTCTGTCCGCTGATCTTCTCCACGACGAGCCCGAGCAGGATCAGGTTGGTGTTGCAGTAGGAGAACTGCGCGTTCGGCTCGAAGAGGACCGGGTGCTTGAAGGAGAACGCGAGCAGCTCCTGCGGGGTGAAGGGCCGGTCCGGATCGCTGGTCAGCGCCTTGAAGAAACCCTCGTCGGCCGAGTAGTTGAAGAGTCCGCTGCGCATGCCCGCCAGCTCGCGCAGGGTGATGCGGTCGCCGTTGGGGACGCCGTCGACGTACTTGCCTATGGGGTCGCCCAGCCCGATCTTCCCGTCGTCGACGAGCTTCAGCAGCGCGGTCACGGTGAAGGTCTTGGTCTCGCTGCCGATCCGCATGTTGAGGCTGTCGGTCATGGGCGCCCCGGTGGCCTTGTCGGCCACGCCGAAGGCCCGTACGTACTCTCCCTTGCCCGGCGCGGACAGGGCCACCTGGACCCCGGGCACCTTGGCCTCGCCCATCACCTTCCGGACGGCGTCGTCCAACTGCCGCGCCACGGCGGGACTGAGCTGCGGAAACTCATCGGAGACGGCCGGACTGCTCGCCGCCGGAGGTGTCGGTACGTCCACGGCGTATCCGACACCGGCCCCCACGGGCACCATCAGGAGCCCCACTGCGGCCACTCCCACAGCCGCCCTGCGCAACCGTGTCGTACTCACCCGTCCAACGTAGCCCCGGGCCCGGGACCGGGCGAGTTTTCCGGGGTGGCCGTGCGGGGTGGCCGTGCGGGGAGGCCGTGCCCGCCACCCCGCCCGGTGCGGCCGGCTCGGCCGGTCCCGGGGCCGCCCCGGGTCCCGGGGCCGCACCCGGGTTTCGGGCCGCCCCCGGGTTTCGGGCTCAGTCGGCCCGATGGACCCGATAGGCCCGCAGGAAGGCGGCCACGCCGCCCGCGATCAAGTGGTCGGTCTGCTCCTTGGGGAGGGGGAGGACCCCGTAGTGGGAGAGCTGCACGATGGAGTGCGAGGTCAGCGCCATGAAGTGGGCGCCCGCCAGCATCGCGTCGCCGCGTACGTCGATCAGCCTGGCGGCGTCGAGGCCCGACATGGCGTCCGCGAGCGCGCGGGACACCGGACCCGGTCCGGCGTTCGCCCAGGCCTCCAGCACCTCGGACGGCACGTGGTCGGCCTCGGCGTGGATGTGGCGGACGAGCGCGAAGTGGTCGGCGTAGTCGGTCATGAGACCGATGACCCGGTGCGAGAACGTGACGAGGTCGCGCTCCAAATCCTCTGACCGGGGCGGGCGTTCGGGGTTCAGGGCGGCTTCGATCTGGGCGATCTGGGCGTCGCGCACCTGCGCCGAGGTCCAGGTGACGACGGTGGCGAAGAGCATCGCCTTGCCGTCCGGGAAGTAGTTGTAGAGCGTGCGGGTCGAGACGCCGGCCGCGGCGGCGAGCGCGTCGACCGAGGCGCGGGCGTAGCCCTCACGGCCGAAGACCCCGCAGGACGCGCTCGCGATGGCGATCTGCTTCGCCAGCTTCTTGTCAGGGGTGCCGCCGGTGCTCACTTCGCCTCCAAAAAAGTACAACGCCCGTTGCATTTTTTACAACGGCCGTTGTAGTTTACCGGAGGAGCGGCCACACCGAGCGGTCGCCCCGCCAACGAGGGGACCCTGCCATGGCCACCACCGCTTCCACTCCCACCGCCGCTCCCGCCACGCCCCACGAGGACGCGCCGCTGCGCGTCGCCGTCATCCTCGGCAGCGTCCGCGAGGGCCGCCAGGGCCCCGCCGTCGCCAACTGGTTCCTCGAGACCGCGGGCGCCCACGGCGGGCTGGACCTCGACTTCATCGACCTCGCCGACGTCGACCTGCCGTTGGCCATGCCCGGCTGGGGCGGCTCCCCGAGCCCGCAGGCCGCCGCCGCGCTCGCGAAGGTCAGCCCGCGGCTGGCCGCCGCCGAGGCCTTCGTCATCGTCACCCCCGAGTACAACCACAGCTTCCCCGCCGCCCTGAAGAACCTCATCGACTGGCACCGCGAGGAGTGGCTGGCCAAGCCGGCCGGCTTCGTCTCCTACGGCGGCCTCGGCGGGGGCCTGCGCGCCGTCGAGCAGCTCCGGCTGATCTTCGCCGAGCTGCACTCCGTGACCATGCGCGACTCCGTCAGCCTGCACGGGCCGTGGTCCGGGCTCGGCCCGGACGGCGTACCGCGCGACGGCGCCGTGACCGAGGGCGCGGTCAAGGGCATGGTCGGCCAGCTGGTCTGGTGGGGACGCGCGCTGCGCGCCGCCCGCACGAGCCACCCGTACCAGGGCTGAGGGGCGGCACGAGGATGCGTACGATCCACAAGCTCCGGCGCACCGATTCTGCGGCGCCGCCCGCGGTCCCCACAGGCACTGCGGCCCTAACAGGCACCGCGCACACCGCCGACTCCGGACACCGCCCCGGCCCCGGCCCCGGCCCCGCCGCTCAGGCGCCCGAAACCGCAGCGGCCTCCGCGCGGCAGCTCCGGCGCACCGCGGGCGTCGTGATCGTCGGCTCGGTCATGTCGGTGCTCGACATGACGATCGTCAACGTCGCACTGCACCGCCTCTCCGAGGCCTTCCACGCACCGCTGGCGACGATCCAGTGGGCCGCCAGCGCCTACACCCTCGCGCTCGCCGCCGTCATCCCCACCTCGGCCTGGGCGATGGGCCGGTTCGGCGCCAAACGCACCTACCTGGGCGCCCTCACCCTGTTCGCGTTCGGATCGCTGCTCGCCGCCTGCGCCTGGAGCGCCGAGAGCCTGATCGCCTTCCGCGCGGTACAAGGCCTCGGCGGCGGGCTGCTCATGCCCGTCGGCATGGCCATGGTGATGCGCGCCGCGGACCCGGCCCGGCTCGGCCGGGTGATGGCCCTGCTGGGGCTGCCCATCATCGTCGGACCGGTGGCGGGTCCGGTCCTGGGCGGCTGGCTGGTCGACTCGGCGTCCTGGCAGTGGATCTTCCTGGTCAACCTGCCCGTCGGCGCGGTGGCGCTGGTACTCGCCGCGAAGCTGCTGCGGTCCGACGCCCCGAGCGAACCGTCCGCCGCGCCCCGACTGGACGTACCCGGCCTGCTGATGCTGTCCCCGGGCCTCGCCCTGCTGCTCCTCGGCCTGGCCCGCGGCGGAGAGGGCGGCACCTTCACCGCACCCGGCGCCCTCCTGCCCACCCTGGCCGGCGCCGCACTCGTCGCCGCCTTCGCCCGACGCGCGCTGACGGCCCGCGAGCCGCTGCTCGACCTACGCCTGCTGCGCGACCGAACCTTCAGGTCCGGGATCCTCACGCTCACCCTCTTCACCTGCGGCTACTTCGGATCCATGCTGCTCGGACCGATGTACTGGCAACAGGGCCGCGGCATGAGCGCGACGGCGGCGGGACTGCTGGGCGCGCCGACCGGGCTCGCCGTCGGGCTGGTGATGCAGATCGCCTCGCGCCGCGTCGACAAGGTCTCCCCGCGCCGGCTGATCCAGGCCGGCATCGCGACAGGGGCACTGGGCATGGCCCTGACCGCCCTGCAGGCCGGCTCCCCCGAGGCGGCGCCCTGGCGGTTCGTCGCCGCTTCGATCGTCATGGGCATCGGCGCCGGCATGGTCCTGATGCCGACGATGACCACCGCGAGCCGAGACCTCACCAGGGCCCGGCTGACCGCGGCGAGCACCATCCTGAGCATCAACTCCCAGATCGGCGCCTCGGTCGGCACGGCGCTCCTCTCGGTAACCCTGGGCGGAGCAGGCACCAACCCGGCCGGCTTCCAGACCACGTACGCAATCGCAGCGGCCCTCCTCGCCCTGGCCCTCCTCCCCGCCTCCCGCCTCCCCACCCGCCACCCCTGACCGGGCTCCGGTCCGGGCCATGGCTCCGGCCAAGCCTCGGGCCCCGAACCCGACTCCGGCCTCAGCCGGTGGTCCTCACGGCCCCACGGTCAGCACCACCGACGATGCGCCAGTCCCCCCGCAGAAGCGAAGAGCCGGAAGCGCACCACCGGCTCGACCGGGCACGCGGCTGAGGGCATGAAGAAGCCCCAGATCGCGGCGAGTGAGTCCTCGGGCCAATCCGAGCCGCCGTCGGAATTCGAAGCCGAGACCTACGCATTACGAGGCCCCACAAGATCATCCCGAGTGGTGCCGGGCCGTGCCGCCGCATCCTGTTTCCCCAGGTCAGCAAGGTGCGGCCCGGCTACCGCATGCCGGGCCAATCCACCCTGTGCCACCCCGTCCGTTCACGCACCGCTCACGCATGAGACCGGCTCGCGAGGGGAGACCTGAAGAAGGACGGGCCTCGGCCCGCCCGCACCGCCGCTCACCCGACGGGACAGTAATCCGGGTACCGGGCCGGACAGGTCCCCTCCTCGCAAGCGTGACGGACATCAGCTGTCGAATCATCAGCGCGCAGAAGAACGGCGATGTCGCAACCGATCGTCATGCGCTGTGCCTGTGCGTAGAGCCGCAGGCTTGAAATCTGGGCTCCACTAGTACCTCGCCGCAGGATCAGCGGACCGGCCTCGCCCGGGAGAGCGAAGGTCCTAGACATCGGAGCCCGCCTCAGCCCCAGGCTCCATGTGATCCAGGAGCTGACCAGGATCCCGCTCCCCCGCAGGACGTCCTTGTCGACCTTCAGACGTATGCCGTAGACGTTGCCCTGGGGATCGACCGCCATCGTGTCAGGCTTCGGCGGCTCGCTCTCCTCGTTCGGTACGGCGCCTCGCTCCACCAGGTCGATCAGCCCGTCCGCCGTCGTGCCGATCTGATCGCTCAGAAGGCACTGCTGCATGCGCCATGCCGTCACCGGGTACCGCTCGGCGACCCTCGAGAAGAGAATGTCCTTGCTGATCGGACCACTCTCCCTCACTACGGCTACGAGGGCCTCGACTGCGTTGGCGTACGGCGTCACCTCCGGAAGGGACCACTCGACCAGAGCCCAAGTACCCTCCGGTCGGACCTGGACGAACCGATCGTCACGCCTCAGGGCCTCCCTGACGGCATGCGCCGTGGACACGCCCGTTGCGGTCGCCAGCTCCTCCGCCCGGCACGGCTCTCCCCGCTGAAGCAACCACAGGTAACAGGCGTCGCGACCACGGGCGCGACGCCGCAGCCAACTATCGTCCGCCCCTTGGACCAAGGGGCTTCGCTCACCTCCGAACAGCGACTCCAGAGGAACACTCTCCGACACACCCGCGGCCTTCGCGACGTCACTCAACTCACCCGCTCGTAGGGGAGCCCTCTCCGCGATCTCGCGCAGACGGCGCTCGAGATCGCCGGAGCCTGCGGCCCACCAGCCGTTCAGGTCGCGGCCCCAGACGCGTGGATGGACGAACCCAGCGGCGCGGGCATAGGCACCTATCGTCACGTGACCGTCCACGCCGAGGACGTCCGCCAAGCTCTTGGTCGTCACGGCCGGTCGCGTAGTGAGCTCCGTGAGATGTTCACGCCAATCTGGTGCCATGAGATCCGCCGTCACCAGCAGGTGCTGCTCGGTTTTGAGGAGGATTTGACGGACACGTTCACGGGTGACCCCATGAACCTGACCGATCTCGTTCAGGGTCCTTCCGTCCTCGCGCTCCGCGAACATGAGCCTCGACCGCTCGTCAAGGAAGGACCAGGCGCGCTCGAGCCAAGCTCCCCGTCCGTTCTCGTCCATGGGGCGATCTCCCTCTCAGCCGTCGCTGACATGTGCGACAAGGAGCCCGAGCCGTTCCGCGATCCGTTGATGGGACACTTTCTGCGTCTTGCTCACCGGTCGCACGAAGGAATCCACCACACAGACGGCCCACGGGAGCGGGTCCCCGCCCGCCTGCGCCAGGATCGCCGCCCAGGCCAGATGCTTGAAGTCCTTCACCGGTCCCCAGACGAAGCGCCTCTCCTCGTCCTCGTCATCCTCCCTGCGGATGGTCACCTTCAAGGGCTTGATGTCGAGCGTGGCAAGGTCCACCACCCATCCGGGTCCGAGTGCCTTGACCACCAGGGCGTCGACGGGCGTAGCGGGCTTGGTCACGAGCGGCGCGTACTTGCCTACACCATAGGTCGCACGTGCGTACTCCTTCATCGGACCGTCCTTGATCCAAGGCCGAACGTTCTCCGGTTTGGCGATGAACCCGAGGAGTTTTCCCCCGATGGCCGGCTCGGCCGTCCACAGTTGGTACTGCTTGGTGCGCTCGGCATCAGGGAGGTAGGTCCAGTTGAGTTCGGCCGCACGCTGGTAGAGAAGCCTCACGACCTGCTCCTCAAGATCTCGGGGCAGAGAGTACGTAGTCATCCGATTCCTCTCGTTGAAGGGAACTGGAGGCGCACCTCGTCGGCTGCTGTCTCCAAGTCAGCGGCGTCACGGATCCAGTGGTCCATGAGGGAGCCGACGGTCTTGTCGCTGAACTCGACGCGCGACGCGTGCGGCATCCGCACCTTGAGGTGCTCGCTCTCCTCTGCCTCCAGGGCGCGCTTGAGATCGAGCGTGGCCGCGACCCGGCGGATATCCGTCACGAAGTCCAGGACCCGCAGCGCTTTCTTTCCTTCGCTCAAGCGAAGTCCACGCCCGAGCTGCTGGACGAAAATCCGCCGGCTGTGGGTGACACGCAGGAAGCCGATCAGGTTCACATCCGGGACGTCGACGCCCTCGTTGAATACGTCGACGCAGGTGATGACGGGCACTCTCCCGAGCCGGAACTCGTTGAGGAGTATCTGGCGCCGCTGCCTGGGCAAACCGCTATGGAGGAACGAGGCGTTTGCCCAGGCACTGTCGGAAGTCGCCAGCAGCTTCGCCATGTGTTCGGCGTGCTCCATGGTCTGGCAGAAGACGATCGCGCGCGGGTTCGGAGTACCACGCCAGGCCTCCCGGAAGTGCTCGACGATCTCCTCGTCCCGCTGCGGCAGAAACAGGGAACGGTTGAGGTCTCTGATCGAATACCCGTGGAGGCTGGCGTCCTTGACGACGTCCCAGTCGACATTGTCGACGTACAGGCGGTAGTCCACTGCGGAAAGGAATCCAGCCGCCATACCCTCAGCGATGCCCATCTTGAAGCTGGGATTGCCGAAGCGCGCGGTGATGTCGAACTTGTCCCCGCGCCAAGGTGTGGCCGTGACGCCGAGCTGCTTCGCATCGCCGCACAGGTCTAGCAATTCCGCAAACCTGCCGGTCTCAGCAACGTGGTGGGTCTCATCGATCAGGATGAGACCGGGCCGGTATCCCGTGCGCACGGCTCCGAGCACGGATTCGACGGTGCCGACGACCACACCGTCCAGCGCGGGAGGCCTCGACTCCCCAGTCAGCAGCCTGGTAGGGACGGATTTGGCGATGTGCCGCCACATGGCCCGCTCAAGCTGCTCGACCAGGTCTTTCATATGGGCGACGACCAGGACACTTGCGTCCGGACGCCGTGCTAGGTAATGGCGGATGACCTCGCCACCCACCACCGTCTTACCCAGGCCCGTGGCCAGCACCAGCAGGGACGTGCCGTTCGCGTCGAGGTCCCGAATGATCGCTTCGACGGCGGCGTCCTGGTACGGACGCAGCTCGTACTGACCCGCGACATCGGTCGGCATCCGGTCGCCGATCTCCGCGAGGGTGGCACCATGCCACACCGTGATGGGGATACCGACGCCGGCGAGGGCCCGACGCCGTTCCTCGGCTGTCCGGTTGGCGTCTGTGTTCGTGGCCAGGACCGCCCTGTCCGCGCGGTACCGAGTGCGGGCACGCTCCAGGTCGTCCACACCGGCGCGGTCAACCTTGCCTTGAGCCTTCCATTTGCACTGGAAGACCCACTGCTCGCGGTCACGTACGGCAAGCAGGTCAGCTCCCCCATCTCCGGCTCCGTCAACGACGCGGACGTCATTGAACCCGAGGTGCCACAAGGCCCGCTCGAGAGCGTGAGGAAGCCCCGCAGGCCCACCGGCGAGGAGCTCAGCGGCGGTCAGGAAGGCGGCGTTCACTCCTCGTCCGCGAGCTTGTCCGGGAGCAGCCGGATGCTGAGCCGCGTACGCAGGAGTTGCGCGGGCAGGCTGGCCCCCTCGTAACTGGCCTGTGTGGCGATGTCCGAGAGGTAGCCGACCGTACGAGCCAGGCTGAGACGCTGCGCGGAGGCCGAGGTGACACCCTGGTAGACGCCCTGGAAAACCACGTCGTCCATGAACGCCTCCGGCCAGGACTCCAAGAGGCGGACGAGGAACAGCGCGGGCACGTGGAGGAGGAAGTCACCGCGAGTGCCAAGATCGGCGGTCCGAATGACGTTGCCGTTCGCAATCATCGCGTGCTCGGTCGCGGTCAGTTCGTCCGGCGACAGGTACTGGAACGCTCGCTGTGGCTCTCCGGTCCGGTCTAGCGCGGCGACCATGCGGATTCGGACCTCGGAAAGCAGCTCCCGCGCTTCAACGCTGATCGTCTGCGGATCGAGCGCGGTGCCGGGCAGCGACTCCGCGCGCAGCGAGGCGACGAGCTGAGAGTGACTCCAGTCGCTGTCGGAGCGCACCTTGAGAAGGGTGGCGACCTCGACCAGGAGCAGGTCCGCTGGTTCCGCGCCGAAACGGCGGAAGACCTCGTGGTCCAGGTCCAGGAAGGCCACACAGGCATTGCCACGGCGCTGGTCGATCAGCACGGGAGTGGGGTTGCGCTGCTCATCCAGTAGCGGGCCGACGGCTAGTCGACGCGCCTCGACCTCGACGAACCCGATGCGCGGGTGTCCGATCGAACGGCACAGCTCGGGGTACACCGTGGATCCGGCGGTGTGGCGCTCAACGCGCTCCTGCCAGGTCTCCCGCCTCGGCGCCTGAGACTCGGGCACCGCCGTCTGGGCCGTGTCGGCCTCCGCCACACCGGCATGTTCCCCGGCAGGACCGGCAGGGGAGTCCGCCGAGGGCTCGCTACCGGAGGCGCCGAACCCGAGCGCCTCCATGACGGCGGCCTCGTCGGGCCGGCCGGGGGTACTCACCGACGCCCGATCCGATTTGCCGCGGCTCTTCGCCTCCTCGTGGTCCAGGACGGCCCGCCACCAACGCTCGTCGGTGACGTAGTCCGGGTTGCCCTTCTGGAACTCCAGCCCCCAGCGCCGGGTGTCGTCGTGGATGGGCTTCCTGCCGTCGCCGGGAATCAGATACCTCTCGCCGGCGTCATTGCGGCGGTACCCCTTGAACAACAGGGCGAGAGGGCTGACGTTCTCCGCATAGCCCAGCTTTTCGGCGCGCTGCGGCAGCAGCGGTGCGGTACCGCGAAGGATCTCCACAGCCGCGCGCCAGCTGCGGTCGCCGTACTCGAAGGCATCCTTCTGATAAGTGACCGGCACGTGGTCGAGGTGAATCTCGCCGATGATCCGGCCGCCCTGGTGGGCGAGTTCCACTGGATACTCAGGCTCTTCGTTACCGATGCCACCATCCAGGTTGCGCCACGTGAATAGCTGCTTATCCCACCTGAGGATCTTGCGGCCGTTACGCAAGAAATCGATCCCGTACTGGCGCTTGTCCAGGTAGCGCTGGATGCCCAGCCACCCGTGCACCCGGCGGGGACGGACCGACAGCCGGACGCTGCCGCAGTCCTCACAGACCTCCCGTCCCGGGAGCTGCCACTGGCCGCATTCCGAGCAGGCCAGACCGTCCTCCAGCTTCTGGTCGATTTCGATGTACGCCGGGATGCGCTCCTTGTTGTTGTATAGAACAGACCGGTCGTCCCCCCACCGGCAGTGACGCACCGGCTTGACCTTCAGTCCGCCGATCCACAACTCGAAGGGCTGGTTCTCCAACAGCCAGGAGTAGACACCTCCGAGCGTGTTGCGGAGCGCGGGCCCGTTTTTGCGCAACCACTCCGCCCGGGGGCGGTGCAGACGGCTTACGACGATGCGTGTGCCGTGTTCATTCGGATCGCTCTTGGGCTCGGTGATGTCGTCGGCCTCGAAGTCGTCCCCGATCCGGTCGAGGTCGATCTCCACCCCGATCCACTCAGGATCTCCCTGGCGGGTCGTCAACACTCGGGTGCGTCGGCCGAGCCGCGCGGTCGAGACGTTGAATCCCATCCCGAACAGCCCGAGCTTGTCGTGCATGTCGTTGCCGGACCAGCCAGCACGGACGGCCCTCTCGAGCCGCTCGTAGCTCATCCCCCTGCCCGTGTCCGAGATCACGAGCTCCCCGTCGGTGGAACTGGGCAACTGCACACTGACTCGGAAGCCGCCCACCCATGGGATCTCGGATCGGTGGATCTCCGCGAAGTCGTCGAAGGCGTTGTCGACCAGTTCGCCGACGCACTGCCACTCGTCGAACTCGATTTCACCCAGCATGCGAAGCACGCGCGCGGAAGGAGTGATCTTCATCGGGTGGTCGTTCCCCCTCGGTCCCCGTCGTTCACGCGGGCACGGCGAAGCTAACCCTGTCGCGGGCAGCGGCTCGCGGCCTGACCCCACTCAGAGTCACGCGCGACTTACAGGCTAGAGGTCCCCACCGACGACCGAACCCGATCGCGTGATCTCGCGCAGAGACGTGATCTCCCGCAGTTCTCGATCATGGTATCCATCAGCGACATCGCGGAGCCTACCGTGTCGCATGGTGAGATATCGGGCAGTGGTCCGGCTCCAGAAGGTCCGCGGGTTTCATCGACCCCGGGACCAGATGATCTCTGCGATTCGACCGGCCGCCTCGTCCGGGTCCTCGTGCTCCCAGATCCGGATGACAGTCCAACCAGCCTCTTGGAGCGCTTGGTTGGTCGTCGTGTCGCGTGAGCGGTTCTCCTCCATCTTCCGGCGCCAAAAGTCGCTGTGCTGTTTGGTCGCCGGCCGATGGTGCTCGGGGCATCCGTGCCAGAAGCACCCGTCCACGAATACCGCGACGCGGGCTTTGGTAAAGACAACGTCGGCGGTCCGTCGCAGTCCAGGAAGCGGCCTCGCGGAAACGCGATAGCGCAGACCTCGTCGGTGCAATGCCTTCCGGACGAGGAGCTCCGGAACGGTGTCCCGGCTTCTGTTGGCGCTCATTACCGCACGCGCCTCGCGCGATGAGGCCCATGACCCAGCAGGAACGGGCTCGTCAGTGAGAAGCTCAAGAGCCCATGCGGCGGACCATGCCTGCTTCAGATTCTCTGATCGGGTGGAGCCGTCCACTTCTCCGACGTAGCGCTCGCGGGTGCGGCCTCCCTCAGACCAGCGTAGGTACGCGCGGATCCGCCGCGTGCGTTGGTAGAGCCGCAACGCGATCGAGGCACGTGCGAACCGGCCCTCGCCGACATCAACAGCCCGCCTGTGTTGGCCTCCAGCCGCGCGGTCCTGCTCCGCGACGCGAGCGGCGGCGTTTATATCAGACTTGGACTTCCACGCCCGATCGGGAGGCGTACGGTCCTTCCAACGCCCCGGTTGATCAGTTGCGGTTTCAGTCACTTCCGCTTCCTCTTTCGCGCGTCTTCCAGCGCGGCGGCCACTGCCTTGGCGAAGACCTCGCCGAGCTTGACGGGCACAGCGTTCCCGAGCTGGCGCATCTTCTCTCCGCGCGGGCCTTCAAGGATCCACTTGTCCGGGAAAGTCATGACGCGGGCGGTCTCGCGCACGGTCATGTATCGGTAGCCCTTGCCTTCATCGAAGGTCTCTTCGTCGAGTTCCATGACCGACTCGCCTCCCGGAACACCGTGCACGCCGGCTTTGACGGTCTTAGCGGGCCTATCCAACAGGTTCGGCGTGTGGCCGTCGTATTTGCGCGCTCCTGGCCAGCCGACGTGATCACGAACGCCTTCGACCACACGGTCAGCCGGGTTCTTCGGCTTCAGGTGGTCCTCCAGCACCGGAGGAAGAGGGTCCTCAACTGGCCCTCCATCTTCCCAGTCGATGCCCAGGATCGCATCGCGCAGAGTGCGCCACGGCTTCTTCCCGTCCGGAACGGGCAGCGTCGACGGGAGTTTGGCCACGACCCGCTCCTTGGCCGCGTCGACCACGTAGTCATGGCGCTTCCAGTATTCCCCACCCTCCTGCATCGAGTGGAGAAGCGCCTCTTCCGAATATTCCTCTACCGGCTGGAAATCGTCCCACCTGACATCAAGGTCAGCACGGAAGGCAACAATAATCACTCGGTGACGGATCTGTGGGACACCATAATTCGCCGCGTTAACCTCAATCGGATATACCTGGTACCGCTGGGAGGAGTCTGCCGATCCTTCCTTAAGAATCCCCTCGAGGATCTCGTTGTGCTTCTCCCAGCTCACCCCCTTGCCTCGTTCCTCGAAAGGAAGACGCATTTCGTTCAGGATGTATTTGAAGTACGGCTCGAAGGACGGGCGCAACAAACCGCGCACGTTTTCACAGATGACCGCCTTCGGTTTCATTTCCCGAATCGCGCGGAACATCTCCGGGAACATGTTCCGTTCGTCTTCCGTGCCCTTGGCGACTCCGCCGAGACTGAACGGCTGACAGGGCGGTCCACCCGCGAGGACGTCGACCTTCCCCTTCAAGTAGGCGAAGCTGGCGATGTCGCGCACGTCGCCCTCAACAAGGGGCCACTTCCCGCCCGTCGAGACGGACGTGTCGTCCGCGTCTCGCTTCTCGGCGAGGTTCGCCAGAAGGGTCTCGCAGGCCCGCTTGTGGAACTCGTTCACGAGCAGCGGCCGGAAGCCCGCGTTGTGAACAGCCATCGCAAGCCCCCCGCCGCCCGCGAATAGCTCGACAGACGTTCCCACTGCGGGGCTCTCTTCTCCCTGATCAGACATGAGCAAAGTGTACCGCGGAGTTGGTGATCTTCCAGGCTTTCGCAAGGATTGATCTGTTCGGGAGCGCGGAGCGTCGATAGGGTTTCGGTGATCACGGTGACGAAAGGAGCCTCCAGAGTCGCCCCGTACCCGCCCGGCGGCGCGAGGCGCACGCGCGGACGCGGAGTTTTCGAGCACAGCATCACCAAGGCGCTCGGCAACCAGCTGGCAGCCGCCCCCGAGGAGCTCGTCCCGACGCACGTGCCAGCAGGCCTACCGGTCGTCGCTGGCGGGTGGAGACGCGTTCCCCGTGGAGCCGCGGCGAATTCGGGAGGAGCGGCCTGGCGGCCAGCGCGACGTGACCGATTTCAACGAATGTCACTTCGACCCGTGACGAACCGATCGACCTATACCCCAAGGGCGCACGCCAACTCTCCGCGCCTTCCCGTCCGAGCCCTCCAAGGGCGTCATTCTCCCGGAGGAATCATGACAGTGCCAAGCCTGGCTCCGGCCTCAGACAGCGAGCAGCCGACAGCGCCCACGCGTCCGCACAAGAAACGACGCAACATGAAGAAGTGGGCCGAGGCCGCAGAGCGCTTCGAGCCCTTCAATCCGCTCGACCTGGACAACTTGGGTCGCAGCGTGGAGGGAGAGCTTCTCGAGCGCCCCGCCGAGCCCCTGGGACAGGTACCGCACACCTTCGGCGCCGGCGTGTACGCGATCTACTTCACAGGTGCGCACGAGCTCTACACTCCGATCAGTTCCGAAGACTGCAAGGTCCCCATCTATGTGGGCCAGGCACGCCCTCAAGGAACCCGTAAGGGATCGGAGGATCCGACCAAGGAGACAACCACTCTGTGGGATCGAATCGAGGAGCACAAAGATTCCATCACCGCAGTCCATGACCTGGACATCTCCGACTTCCGCGTCCGCTACTTGGTCGCGATCGAGGCGTTCGTTAGCCTCACCGAGCGTGTGATGATCAGGAAATATCGGCCGGTCTGGAACCGTGTCGTGGACGGCTTTGGAAATCACGACCCTGGCGCCGACCGGCGTAAATCGGGCAAGCGGCCGGCGTGGGATGAACTCCACCCGGGCCGGTGGTGGTCCCATCCCTTGAACATGCCTACGGACAGCCTGACTCCGGCAGATGTCTCCCGTGATCGAATACGAGCGCTCTTCGCCGGTGAACTCTCCGAGGCGGAAATTGAGTCCATCGAGAGCGGCGCGGCGGATGAAGCGACAGCGTAGTGCCGCAGCACACCCCACCGTTCGTCGCCCCGGGCCGATGGGGAGCTGGGATCGGCCTTTACTTGCCGCCAGTCGTCGACACCTGTTGCCGTTAGCAGGCAGGTAAAAGGACCTGACTACGGCGTCCAGCTCGTCCGCATCCCCGCCCATTCTCCGCGCAGGCCGCGCCAAGCCTCTCGACCCGCCTGCGGATCGCCGCACGGGCCTACGGCGATCCGGTGACTGTTCAAGTCCCTGTCTCCGGCGACTCCCCGTGCTCCAGGTAGGCGGTCAAGCCATTCGCGTGGGCCTGGACGCCTTCGGCGATTCGGCGCGCGAGGCGGGGGATGGTGAGGTCCGGCACCTGGTCGGCTGGGTGGAAGTCGTAGGCACGGAGCTCATCCGCTTGCAGCACGATCTGCTGGCGGTCGTCGGCGCTCAGGCGGCCGCCATCGAAGAGGTAGAGGACCTTGTCCCCCTCTCCGGGGTTCGGTGCCCAGTCGACGACGAGGAGGCGGCCGATGAGCGGTGCGATGCCGAGTTCCTCCTGGATCTCGCGCACACAGGCTTCTCGGGGCGACTCCCCCTCCTCGACGTAGCCCCCGGGGATGTCGCGGTAGTCCTTGTAAGACGGCTCGACGAGGAGGACTCGATCGGCTTCGTCGAAGAAGAGAGCGCCGGCTGCCATACGGGGGCGGGCCATCTTCGCTTCGTTCTCGTTCTCACTCACGGTTCGGACTCTAGCTGCCCGCGACGATGCCCAATCTGCGGGCCAGGGCTGCCACGGGATAGGCGGGCCGCCCCCTGATGCCGCGTATCCAGCCGATGACCAGTTCGCGGCTCAGGTAGTGGTGGCGTACCTGCTCGGGAGCGGCCTGTTCCGCTTCCAGCAGGACGGCCAGGGCTTCCTCGGTACGGTTCCAGGAGCTCAGCGCCCTGGCGACTTCGAGGCTGTGCCGTACGCGCCGCTCCACGGGCAGGGCGGTCGTGTCGATTCGTGAGCCCAGGTCTTCGGCGATCTGGATGTCGCCGAGTTCGCCGGCGGTGGCCACGCAGTGGATGGCGACGTTGGTCGGGCCGAAGGCCGTCCACATGTGATTGGCGTCGGCGCCGAGTCGTTGTGCGGTCTCGTTCGCCTCGCGGAGGAAGGTCTGCGTGGTCGTCCGGTCTTCTGCCCTTGCGGCGGCCATCGCGCCCGTGAGGAACAGCGTGCCGTACACCGAGAGGTACTCGTCGTTGGCGTTGCCCAGCTCCGGCTGCATGACGGCTGCTGCGTCGTTCACCAGCTGGACCGCAGCTGTGAAGCGTCCGGTGGCAAGGAGACAGTGGGTGACCGCTCGGAAGAGCGATCCCGTGACTTCGCTGCGGCCACTGTGCTGCGCTGCTGCCAGACCGCGGTCTGCGGCGATCCATGCCAGCTCGGACTCTCCGACCTTGCCCAGCACCATGGCGGCGCCGTGGTAGGCGAGAGCGAGCAGGGCGTGAGCTTCCTCCGCCTCGTGCCCCGAGTAGGCGCGGGACGCGGCGAGGGCATCGGCCAAGACGAGGGGGAGACGCCGGGTGGCGAAGCCGTACCGAGACGCCTGGTAGGCATCGAGCACGTCGCCCACGTTGCCTCGAAGGTCCCGCAGGGCGGGTGGTTCCTCGTCGGCCGCTGAACCCAGTAAAGGGGTGAGCTGCTTGTAGTCCATGAGCGTTTCACGCAGCGCGGGAACCGTCCGGTGCCCGCTGTCGGCCGACCACTCCATGAGCGTCGGCTCCGCGAGTAGGTCTCCGAGGGAGATGTCGAGGGCGTCGGCGAGTGAGGTGATCACCGAGAGGCGATCAAGCTCGATCCGGTTGTTTTCCGCCTTGCTCAGCCAGTCCGTGGTACGGCCGACAAGGCCGGCCAAGACCTCTTGGGAGAGGCCGCGCCGCCGCCGATACCAGGCAACGCGCTCCCCGATGGTCAGGTTCTCTGTCATCCCTCGCATGTCCTGATCATCACCTCGTGGCCGAAGTGGACCCCGGAAGGATTTTCCGGGGTGTCGCGGGGCGCCCTGGCTACTGTCGCAACAGACCGAGAACGCCGCTGGGAAATGCGAGCAACTCAATCTGCATCCACCGGCTTTGGCTAATGACGCTCATCCGTCCCACCCGTCTTCTTCAGGCAGAGAGATCGGAGTTTGTCATGCGCAAAACCATCACGACTGAGGGCGGTTGCCTGTCCATCGAGACGGGCACCACCAAGCCCGACGCGACGACCATCGTGGAGCGGAAGGGACTCGGCCACCCCGACACCCTGGCTGACCACCTCGCCGAGCGGCTGTCCCGCGCCTACAGCCAGCACACCGTGCAGCGCTTCGGCGCCGTGCTGCACCACAACTTCGACAAGCTCGCCCTCCTCGGCGGGGCCAGCGAGGTCCGGTACGGCGCCGGTGGGATGACGGCCCCGGTCCGTGTCTTGGTCAACGGGCGGGCCGCGCCGATGTGCGGAGGCGGGACGATCCCCGTCGAGGAGATCATCGAAGCCGAGGTCAGGGCATTCTTCGCCGAGCGGCTCCCGGAAGTGTCGGACCACCTCGACATCACCTTCAACATCACCAGCAACTCCAGTCCCGGCGCGGTCCTCACGGGCGACGCGGTGCCGGACCGCACCCGTTGGTTCAACCCACGCTCCATCGACGACCTGCGAGAGCGTCGGGTGCGGCTCTCGAACGACACCTCCCTCGGCACCGGCTGGGCCCCGGAGAACGCCTTCGAGTCGTTCGTCCGCGAGCTGGTGAACCACTTCTCCAGCGAGAGCGACTTCACCCTCTCCCACGCCTGGTGCGGATCCGACGTCAAGCTCATGGGCTACTGGGACGGGGACCAGGCCGACGTCGTCCTGTGCGTCCCGCAGAAGTCGCGACACGTCGGCAGCCGCGCCGAGTACGTCCGCAATGCCGAGAGCGTCCTCGCCGAGTGCCACCGCATGGCCGGCCTCCGCCTCCCCGGTGCAGAGGCCCGCTTCCGGCTCAACGCCCGCGACGTCCCGGAGAAGGACGAGCTGTACCTGACGTACACCGGCAGCTCGATCGAGTCCGGCGACGAAGGAGTCGTCGGCCGCGGCAACCGGGTCAACGGACTGATCACGCCGCTGCGGCCGATGAACCTGGAGGGCGCCAACGGCAAGAACCCCGTCTACCACGTCGGCAAGCTCTACAACATCGCCGCCCAGCGCCTGGCCGAGCGGCTGCACGAGGCCACCGATGGGCACGCGGAGGTGCACCTGCTCAGCACCACCGGCCAGCGTCTCGACCAGCCGTGGCGGATCCTGGTCCGGCTGTCCTCCCCGGACGTCGAGACCGACAAGGTGCAGGCCCTCGTGGCCGAGGCGCTGGAGGGCTTCCCGGCCCTCACGGACGAGCTGGTCTCCGACGGGATTGTGCTGAGCTGATGGCGACGCAGACCCTCGGAGATCTGCCGTCGGGGTGTCGGGAGCGGCTGCTCGCGCACTACGGCCCGTTGGTCCAGGAGTGGCTGGAGGTCGCCCCGGGCCTCCTCGCCGAGGCGGCGAAGCGGTGGGGCCTCTCGCTGAGGGGCTACCACGATGCCGGACACGCCTCGGCGGTCGCGCTCGCCGTGGCGCCCGACGGGAGCCAGCTGGTCCTGAAGGCGTGGGTCGACCCCGTCCGCTACCGCCACGAGATCACCGCGTTACGGGTATGGGCCGGCGGCCCGACCGCGAACGTAGCCGAAGCGGCGGATGACCTCTCGGTGGCGGCCCTGGAGCTGGTCGGCGGACGGCCCGGGGGCGCCGATCGTCCCGCACGAGCGACGCAGTCGGTGGCTGGCGCGATCCACAGGCTCCATGCCCTTGGCCGCCGAAGGCCTGGATCGGGCGTGCCCTTACTGACCGACTTCATGCGCGAGGTCGTTCTGCCTCGCATCCACCAGCGAGCGCAGGCGCTCGACCTCGGCACCCATGAAGGACTCGTTCAGGAGGCCTGCCACGGGCTCGCCGGCCTGAGCCAGGCCCCAGCCCGGACGACAGTCCTGCACGCTGACCTGTACGCGGAGAACGTGATCTTCGACGCGGGGCGGCAACCGCGCCTGATCGATCCACACCCTGTGAAAGGTGACGCAGTCTTCGACTGGGCCTTCTGGAGCGTCTATTACGACCTCGAACAGGGGCTGGCCGATCGGCTGGCCACCGCCGCTCGGATCTCCCGTATCCCCGTACCAGAGATCCTGCCGTGGTGCAGGGCCCTCGCTGTCGATGGCCTCCTCTACTACAGGGAGATCCATGACCCCGCGGAACCGAAGATCGCCGCGGTCCTGTCCGATCTGCTGGCTACTGGAGCAGGGGGTGACCGATGACGACGTACGTCCTCCGTCACGGCCAGACGAACTACAGCAAGCGCTACCTCGTCAACGGCGACCCGGCCAAGCACATCCATCTCAACGAGGAAGGCCGGCACTCCCTACGCCGCGCCTGGACCACGCTCCCCCTTGCACTCGGTGGCCACCTGGCTGACCAGCGAATTCCCGCGGGCTCGCCAGACGACCTCGCTGCTGATGGGCGTACCGTCCGCCGGGCTCGTGGTCGACGCCCGGCTGAACGAACTGGACTACGGGCAATTCGAGAGCAGTCCCTTCCTCGAATACGCCGTCTGGCTCGACACACACGGCTCCGCGAGCGCCCACCCGGCGCTTCCGAGTCCCAACGCGAGGGCATCCGCCGGATGCTCGCCGGAGCGCTCGGGGCTCTGGAGCGGCCCGGGCCCCGGGTCCTCGTCGGCCACGGCCTGCTGGTCTCGGTCCTCCTCTGGTACCGCGACCGCGCCGCGGGAGAAGCAATGCCGCTGTTCTTCCCCGAGGCCCCGTACGTCGAACCGGTCGCCATTCCCGATGACGAGCTGCCCATTCTGATCACCACGCTCCTGGACGATCTTGATTCGGGTGCGTGTAGGGAGATCACCGGCGCCAGTGACGCGGCGATATTGCGGATCAGCGACGGGTCGACGGTTGCTAACGTCGATGGGGTATCCCCATCCCACTCGCTGGATAAAAAGGATCTCCCTCATGCATGACGCCCGCGCCCTGATTGAAATGGGTGCCGAAGCAGTTCGTCGGCTCGCTCGTCGCGGTTACTCCCTGGACCTGTCCCGCCTGGAAGACCTCCAGTCCCGGCGCAACCAGAGCATCCGCTCAGCCGACGAGATGCGGGCGGAAGCCAAGCGGGTGGCGAGCGAGGTCCAGCAGACAGCCAAGCAGGGCGGGGACATCTCCAAGCTGAAGGAGCGCGCCCGCGAGCTGAAGGACCAGATCCGGGAAATCGAGACCGAGCAGGAGCAGGTCCAGGAGGAGCTGACCGAGCTCCTCCTGACCATCCCGAACCTGCCCGACGACGCGGCCCCGGACGGCGACTCGGAGGAGTTCGCGGTCGAGGTCCGTCGGGTCGGTACCCCGCCGGCCTTCGCCTTCGAGCCGAAGGACCACGTCGACCTCGGCGAGGGCACCGGCATCCTCGACTTCGCCCGGGCCACGAAGCTGTCCGGCCCCCGCTTCGCGGTCTCCCGCGGCGCCGGCGCCGCGCTGGAGCGCGCCCTGGCGACGCTCTTCCTCGACATCCAAACCCGTCGCCACGGGTACGTCGAGCACGCGGTCCCGTACCTGGTCAGCCGCAAGACGATGACCGGCACCGGACAGCTGCCGAAGTTCGAGGAGGACCTGTTCAAGACCGGCGTAGCCGACCGTGAGCTGTTCCTCATCCCGACGGCCGAAGTACCGCTGACCAACCTCTACGCCGACGAGATCATCCCGCCGGCCGACCTGCCGCTGGCCCTGACCGCCCACACGCCGTGCTTCCGGTCCGAGGCCGGCTCGTACGGTCGCGACACCCGCGGCCTGATCCGCCAGCACCAGTTCGCCAAGGTCGAGATCGTCCAGATGGTCGACCCGGCGGACGCGGACGCCACGCTGGAGACGATGGTCGGTCACGCCGAGGCGTGCCTGAAGGAGCTCGGCCTCGCGTACCGCGTCGTCAAGCTTGCCGCAGGCGACACGGGCTTCTCGGCCCAGCTCACGTACGACATCGAGGTCTGGATCCCGAGCCAGAACACGTACCGCGAGATCTCCTCGATCTCGAACTTCGGCACCTTCCAGGCCCGCCGCGCGAACATCCGCACCCGAGGCGAGGACGGCAAGCCCAAGCTCGTCGCCACCCTCAACGGCTCTGGCCTGCCAATCGGCCGCACCCTGGCCGCGCTCCTCGAACAGTGCCAGCAGCAGGACGGCTCCCTCGTCCTTCCCGAATCCCTTTTCCCGTACCTCGGCTTCCGCCGTATCTCGGCGGACGGAACACCGGAGGCATAACGTGCTCGTCGGCGTCTGCGACTTCCCTGGTAGCTACGCCTTTCCACCCGCCGGGTACGGCGGGATCGAACGATGGCTGTGGGCGGTCGCCGTAGGCGCTCGGGCCGCAGGCGCCGACGTACACCTCCTCGGGCAGGGCTGGCTCACGGACCTGGAACACGACTGGGTCCGCAAGCCGGTCCGACTGGAGGACATCACCACCGGATCGCTCGCCGAGCGCGAGCTCCGCGACACCGGGTACGACCTCCTGGTCGTGGGGCACGAGTACCCCTCGCTGCCCGCCTGGACCCGCACCTGGAACGCGCTGGACTGCGACGTCGCCACGTTTTCCAGCACTCGCCGGTCTTCCAGCCCGCGGCCTTCGACGGCAAGCGGTCCCGCCTCTACTGCTACTCGCCCGAGATGATCGAGCGGTATGCCGACCACCAACCGATCCCCGAGCTGGCCGTGCACCTCGGCCTCAACGAGGAGGAGCCCCCGGCCGTCACGGGACAGGACCTGGTCTGGCTCGGCCGCATCGACGCCGAGAAGGCGCCGCACCTGGCCGTACGCGCCGCCCAGATCCTGGGCCGGAAGATCCGCATCGTCGGCCCGGTCTTCGATCACGACTACGTACAGAGCCATGGCCGGCTCTTCGGCGCGGACCACGTCGAGTGGGTCGGCGAACTCGGTGGCCCCGCCAAGACCGCCGCCCTCCGCGACGCCTCGGTCTTCGTCTACACGTACGCCCGTACCTATGTGGAGGCAGGCGCCGCTGTCTTCGGCGAGTCCCTCCGCGCCGGTACTCCCATGGCCGCCCTCACCTGGCGCACCGGCACCTGCGCCGAGGCCGCGCTCTGCGACCAGACTGGCGCCATCGCCGTGGCCAACCCCGACGAGGACGACGAGGCCGCGGCTCGCCAGCTGGCCCATGCCATCGAGCAGGCTGAAGACCTCGACCACGGTCAGGTCCAAGAGATCGGCATGCGCCGCTTCGCCCCCGCGCGGCACTTCTCGGCGATGGCAGCCCGATCGTGCTGACTACGGCCAGCAGTACGGCCGGCGACGTCCTGGCGTTGCGAATACCCACCGTGCTCCGCACGGCGTTAGGCACCCACTGGGAGTTCACCGTCGACGGCCCCCGCATCGAGATCCAACACCCCCACCGAGGCACCCCCTACCGCCCGCCGCGCCGGCCGCCTTCGTGGAAGGGACTCCTCCACAGCCTGCAGACCGCTTTCGCCGACACCGGCGCTCCACGCGACGACTGCCTCCCGCTCCGCTGGGGACGCGACACAGAGCTCACCATCTCAGCAGTCCAGGCCCTCGACCCGCTCCTCAAGGACGGCAGACCCCAGACGTACCGCCAGGGCTTCCTTCCCCAGCCCGTCGTCCGCTTCACCGGGGAACGCGACGCCTCGGGCGATCTGTGCGACGGCTTCCTGACCTCCTTCGTCAACGTCTCCCGCGTCCAGCCCATAGAACGACTCGACGAGTACGGCAACATCCTCGACGGCTGGCTCTCCGTCCTCTCCCAACTCGGTTTCCACGCCCGCCACATGAGCGCCCGCGGGACTCTCACCCCGTGGCGCCGGCGCGAGGTCGCAGGCATCACGCTGCACTTCCGCCACCTCGGCCTCGACCTTGGCGACATCGTCCTCCTGTGGAACGCCGACGACCCGACCTGCATGGCCGTCGACCTCGGAACCGGCCTGGAACGTCTCGCCTGGGCGCGTACGCAGCAACACTGGCCGGCCCTGGTCTATGGGCGCTTCGCTGAAATGGCACCTCCAGCGACGCTGGACGCCGTTCGCACCGCCACGCTCCTCCTTGGCCACGGGATCAATCCCGCGCCCCGCGGGGCTGGGGGCGTCACACGACGGGTCATAGGCACGATCGACCCTGATGTTGCACATCTCGGCGTCAGCGCCATCGTCCGCGAGGCGTTCAACTACTGGTCTCACTGCGGCGTCCTGCGTGTCCCGTGGCCGACAATCGCGGGTCTCATCGAGGAAGAGCTGCGCCGGTAGGCACCGGCGCCGATATCCGTGCCAGAAGCGCAAACACGACAACACGGCCGGCGGCCGGGATGACATCCCAGCCGCGGTGCCCGTGGCGGTTCGCCGTCAGGGGCCGGGCAACAACGGCGGGAGTGGTTTCGCTCCGCAGGAGTGTCCCGCAACGGAACGCACGCTAGCGCGGCGGTCACGGATTGGCTGCCCGTTACATGTGCCTCTGGGGCCAAACCCGTTCCTTGGCGTTGGCCCCAGAGGTGTTCACGGCTCAGGCCTGGGCGGTCAGACCCTGGATAAGGGTGTGGGCTTCTGGGGTGAGGCCTTCAAGAATTTCTCGCGTGTAGGGGGTGTCCGGGCGCGCTGAGACGTTCTGGATGGCGGTCCAGTTCGCGCTGATCTGTTCAATGGCCTGCTGAGTGCGATGGATGCTCTCCTGCCGCTGGGTGTGGTGCTGTTCGGCGAGCTGGTGTGCTTGCTGCCAAGTGATCTCTCCCTGCTCGGCGAGGTAAGTGTGGGCAGGTGTGGTGTCGCCGTCGGCCTGCCGGACGGCGTCGATTTCCTTCACGCGCTGGCGAAGGCGATCTTCTTCGAGCCGCCGGCCGAGCTTGGTGGTTGCCTCGTCGAGAGTGAGGAGCTCTTCGGCGACCTGTGCGGCGAGGTCGGGTGCATGCCTTAGCAGGTTGTCGTACTGGGCGGTGACGGCTGCGGCTTGGGCTTTGCGACGGCAGACTTCGTCGTAGGCGGCGTCGAGCCGGAGTGCGCCGATGCGGACCTGTTCGGCGAGGCCGGGGCCGTGTTCGAGTACGACGTTGGCGCGGGAGAGCACGCTGAGGCTGATCGTGTGGAGCTTGGCCTGGGTGCGCGGGGAGCGTCCCGAGAGTGAACGCGCCATCACCGTGATCATGGCCTACTGACCCTTGCTGATTTGCCGACGGTACAGGTTGGCGCTGAGGATCAGGGCGTGGGGGCTGTCGCCTTCGTAGCGGGTGAAGCGGGGTTCGACGCCGGCGAGGGTGCAAGCGGCCAGGCGGTTGCGGCCGTCGAGGAGGACTCCGTTGCGGTCCAGGAGGATTTCCTTGATCTGGCCTTCGGTCCTGATGGACTCGGCGAGGTCGTGCAGCTCGTCCTCGGGGAACATGGGGAAGATGGCGGCGATGGGGTGGATCTTCAGGGTGGTCTCCTTGGGGTGGGATGTGGGGGTCAGCGCGTACGGCGCGACTGAGCGGGCAGCACGGCCGAAGCCGGTGTGGGCGCGGGGTGGCTTGCGGTCGGGTGCGGGTCCAGGTCGGCGAGCCGGTGCAGTCGCCATACGAGGACGTCAGGTGATGGTCTGGACGCCGGAACAGACTGGCGCCTTCCTCGACTTCGTCGCCGGCCACCGGCTGTACGCGATGTGGCACCTGATCGCCTTCCGCGGCCTGCGGCGTGGTGAGGCGTGCGGGCAGCCCTGGTCGGAGACCAACCTCGACCGGCACTCCCTCACCGTGACGGGGCAGCTCGTCCAGGATGGCTGGGAGGTCGAGGCGTCCGAGCCGAAGACGGACAGCGGGTTCCGGGTGGTCGCGCTCGATGACGACACCGTCGGCGTCCTGGAGCTGCACCGCAAACGGCAGGAAGCCGACCGCGCGGAGTGGGGGTCGGCCTGGGTGAACACGGGACTCGTCTTCACGCAGGAGGACGGCTCCTGGCTCCACCCGGGCAAGGTGACCGATCTCTTCGAGCGGCTCGTGGCGGCCTCAGGGCTCCCGCCGATCCGGCTGCATGATCTGCGACACGGGGCGGCAACGCTCATGCTGGCGGCCGACATCGACATCAAGATCGTGTCCGACACCCTCGGGCACAGTGACACCCGGATCACGCGCGACATCTACCAGAGCGTGCTCCCCCACGTCGGCAAGAGCGCCGCCGAGGCCACAGCCAAGCTGGTCCCTCCCCAACGCAAGGCGGAGCAGGAGGAGCAGGCCCGCAAGGCCGCCGAGAAGGCCGAGCAAGCAGCGAAGGCGAAGGCCAAGAGGAAGAAGAAGGTCAAGACCAAGAAGGCCGCGAAGAAGGGCTGACAGCCCCTCCGCTCACGCATCGCTCACGCACGGGGTCTCGGTTCTTGGCCGACCCACGCCCCGACAGCCCCCGGAAATAGCAAAACCCCCAGGTCACGGCGAGTGAGTCCTGGGGGTTCTACAGAGCCGCCTTCGGGATTCGAACCCGAGACCTACGCATTACGAGACCGTGAGCGATCATGTTGTGTGGTGCCTCGTCGTGCTGTGTGGTGACGTTTTCCCTGATCAGAGCATATGCAGCAGGTTGGCCCGTGCCACCCCGTGATGCACGGTCCAAAGGCGTCTGTCCACCGGCTGTCCACCGGCGCACCTCGACGCTCACCACTTAGACGACCTTCCGGCTCACTGTCACCACGGAAGGTCGTCCGGGTCACCCAGACTTCCGCGCTTGTCGGAACTCGACAATCACTCAATCCGATCGAAGAGGTTCAGCTCAGGATAAGTGCTGCGCTTGCGGCCTTGAGGTTGCGGGCGGCTCGGGCGAGAACCCAGTAGTTCCGCACCGGCACCGCCTGGCGGGACGTACCCGAGGAGTCACCCCGCCAGCCGAAACAGCGCATTGTACGCCCCAGTTACCGCGAAATAGCCCCATTCCGAGCCTGGACCCCTCGAACGGGACAGTGCTCTCGCCCCGGCTTCCACAGGGCGCGTATCACCAAAGCAAGGGTCCCGGCCGGTGGGTTCAACACCGGAGGTAAGGCCATAGCCCGACTCCCATAATGAAGGAGACAAAACATGAAAAACTTACCAACGGCTGCCAACAACGGCCGTCCCGAGGACCACACCACCCATCCTCTCGGGAGCACCGGCCTGGCCACGCGGCTCCAGCCCGTCCCCGCAGCCCCGTCCGACAGTGAGCCCGCCATGGGAGCGTCCGCTGTCCGACGCACATTCACCTTCACCAGCTCCATCACCGGTGAAAAGGTGACCGCGACCTGCATGCCCGGCTGCACGATCGACCACAAGGCGTACAACAACAGGCCCGAGCACCCGCACGACATCTACTGCAACATCCCCGGCACGGCCGGCGAGCTTCCCCTCTACGGCCCGCTGTGCGACACGGGCAGCCCTGAGGACTTCCGCTTCCTCAGCTGGCAAATCCAGTCCCACCCCTTCTCGGGACGGCCGTCGGAGCGGCTGCCCTTCGTATCCATCGAGGCCATCGACGACCACTACATCGAGTACCTCGACCCAGACACGTTGGAGATGGTCATCAGCCATCTACAGAAGCAGGTCGACTCCCTGCGCGAAGCCCAAACCCAGCTCGTCAACGTCCGCACCGCGTACCTCAATTCACCGGAGTTGGCGGCATGAAGAACACGGCCATCACCGAACGCGCCATCGCCGAGGTCGAGACGTTCCATACCAAGATGAGAGAACTCGGCTCCTGCTTCCCTGCCATGGAGAAGTCCGCCGACGAGCTGATCATCCACATCGTCGTCTGCGAGTCTCCAAAGGCCGCCGCCGAAACGGCGATGCGCAACCTCCTCAGCAAGCCAGTGGAGGTGACGGTATGACGACGTTGACCACGCGCGCCGGCTTCGACGCCTTCCGCGACCGCATGTGCCGCCACTTCGGACAGCTGTCCGACGGGCTAGGCAACCAGCATCTCCACATCGAACATGCCTCGCTCGGCCCGGATGAGTACTTCACTCACCGGCTCGACAGCGACGGCCACCACATCGTCTACGATCCGCGGCAGACCAGCGGGCTCATGGCGCGCCAGTTCCTTGGCATCTACGCCACCTTCACCGAGGACCCGATCCGCGAGGGCGTCCGCAACGCCTACTACGAGGAGAAGGCAGCGGGCGGGCGGGAGATCTGGAAGATCGTCCTCAGCGAGATCGACCGCACCCAGGACTCCAAGGGCGTGATGGACCAGATGCTGGACCTGCTGCGGCAGGCCCGCGCGAAAACCAAAGCTATGGCTGCGTGAGGACGACCGCGAAGACCTCGGTGGTCGGGGGTGTGCTGTTCGTGGACAGCCCCGGCTGCCCGGCCCGCACCTGACAGCAAACCTTATGGGTCCTTAAAGACTCGGCACCCGCGCGAACAACCACCCACACGGGTGAAACGGCGGGACATTTCCTGACAGTGCGGCCAGCTCCGTAGCGTGCCTGGCTGCAACTCACAGTCCACTCGGACGATGAATGGCAACACCGGACGCGGAACGGGGGGACGCCATGGGTGCTCCTTCAATTAGTAGTCGCCGTCTTCTCCTAGAAGACCGACCGCCGCCGAGCACCCCCACGGTGAAGCGGCTTCCCGGCAAAGCCAGGTCACGCCAGGAGGTGCTGCGGGAGTGCGAGGCGGAGGTCGCCGAAATGCGCGGGTACATCCCGAGGGTGCTCTGGAACTTCCTGATTCCGGATCTGAGCCGCGTGTTCCGGTGGCGCGTTCAGCTTGACTGCGGCTGCATCCCCGAGGTCCTTACTCGTGACGACGGCACCCCACCGCACGAGGCACAGCGGAAGGCTCTCCACTCACCACTGCCTCCGGGGCAGATGGTCTGTCATCACGACGGCTCCCCACCGCCGCCTTATCGCGTGATCGCTGAGTGGGGAGAACGGAGGGAGGTGATGTTTCCCGCCGACCCGGTCGAACCGCCGGACGACACGGACCCCAAGGTTTGGTCGGTGATCTGCCATGACGAGCCGCACACCTCCGCCTTCTGGGAAGTGACGCTGGCTTGCGGTCACGTGGAGGAGGCCATCGCCCCGAGTCTCGGTTGGGTGCCTGCTTCTGGACCTCGTCGTGCGCCTCCGGAACGAGTCCAGCAGATGTCTGCCGAGTTCGAGGACGCGTGGCGTGCGAACCCGGAGCTGCAGACCGAGCGGGATCGGGAGCACACCCGACGGATGCTCGCGGACGGCTGGCCGAGACCGGAGCCTGAGCGACTCTGCTACTCCTGCCCCCAAGTTCGGATGATCTCGGCCTACGAGCGCGTCGGATGGCTTGTCCCCCGGCAGCGACAGTCCGGGAGGGCGGCGAGCACCGCACCCACACCCTCGCGGTCCGCCTTGGAGCGGAGGCTGCGAAAGGCCGAAACCGAGGCCGAGCGTCTACGTGCTGAGTTGGAACAGATCGACTAGGGACCGCTTCGCCCTACTGGCAGTCCGCAGGGGACCTTCCCCGTTGGGTAAAGCCGTTATCCGCGATTCGAAAGATCCGCATCGCGGGTGATCTTCTTCCATGCCGAATCATGGGCCCCGTTCGTGTACGCCTACCGCACGGGCGGCGGGCTTGACCGGCCTGTACCACTACGACGACCTGTGGACCGAGGAACCCTGGACCGACGAGTACGACTTGGCGGTCTGGCCGGTACCCCGGCCCCCTGCGGGGGGCGGGGTACTTCTCGTATGCTCCGGCGCATGCGACGCACCCTCATACCGCTCGCCCTCGCCGCTCTCGCGCTGGCCGGCTGCACCACCGAGGAGGACAAGGCCGCGAGGTACTGGGACGGCTACCGGTTCGGCGAGCAGACGGCGACGGACTACGCGAAGCGCGTCCTTGACACCAACTTCACGTACTGCACGACCGGCGGGGAGGTGGCCGCCCGGCAGGACATGTGCACCCGCCCCGACGGCACCGACACCCGGTACCCCGCCTCCGTGGGACATCGGGAGTGCGCAGACGCGCTCCCTGGCGGCCTGGACGGCGACGAGCGCGACGCATGGAACAAGGGCTGCATCACCGGCATGGCTCTCGGTGTACCGGACGTCGTGACGTACGGGGCCGAACCTCAGAAGTGAGCCTCAGGACCGTTCTGTTAGCTGGCCGGGTCGGGCGCCGGACGGCTGCGGCAGGGCGTCTGCTGTCGGCTCTTCTTGGCAGACATTCCGGAGACGTTCGTCCATTTCGGCCGTCAGTTCAGTCAGCCGCGCGTACAACGCCTGTTCTTGCTTGGACAGGTTTCCGGACTTCATCCTCGCCAACAACTCTTCCGTGGCATCGGACAGGACACCCAGACAGGTCTGGGCCGCCTCGTTGAAGCCGCGATAGTACACACTGAAGTAATAGGCGCGTGCGCTCTCCTCTGCCCCCTCCTTGGCCCCCTCCCGTACCGCGTGGCCAAGCTCGCGCAACATCTGCTTGCCCCTCGACATGCTGCCCCTCCCCTTCCCCGTACTCGACACCGAGCTGCTGAAGGTATCGCCTGGCTGGCCCAGTTGGCGATCACGACCGCTTACGCCCTGCTGGCCACTGCCTGCCTCCGCAGCGGGGCCTTCGCCGAGCGACGCTGATGCGCCGTGACCACCGTCGGGCGCTCGGCCGCCTGCTGGACCCGCTCCTCCGCCGAGGTCGGCTTTCGGTGTCGGCCCCGGCCCTTGCCCATCGCGGGCCGGTCCCACTCGGCAGGCTTCGCCAGCTCGGGCGGCGGCGGGTACAGAAGGGCCTGGGCAGCGGCCAGGTTCTCGACAACGCCGACCACGTGCCACTCCGTGCCGGTCCACTCTTCGATCGATCTCGGGGCGCCAGGGTCGACGTGGGCCCCGCGGTGAGGACCGTCACCGAGCGGCACCGCGCGCCGCTTGCCCTTCGAGGCGGCCTGGCGTTCGGCTCGCCGGCGCGCCCACTCCTCCAGCGGGCCCGAGGAAGGCCGGCTCAGCGCGCAGCATGCCGACATCCGCGAGACAGTCCCCGGCCAGCGCGACCACCAGGCCACGTCCAGCTGGATCTTGCCCGGATCGTGCACCGCCCGAGCCTTCCGCCATGGCATCAGCGCCGCTGATATCGCGGTGTCCAAGCCGGCCTTGCGGAGTGTCTGGACCAGCAGCACGACCCGGCCTGCGAGACCGCCGCCCTCGATGCGGATACGCGGGTACGACCCAATACGCTTCTTCACCTGGAGACTGCTTCCTTCCGTGCAGCCAGCAGGACCCTAGACAAGTCCCATCGTTGCTGATCAAGAGCGCTCTCCGCTTATTTGATCAAGCATCGGACATCCCACCTCGTGAAAGCCCGAGGCTAGGGCGGGCTGGTAGACAAACAGCGGCGCCTCCACGGCCCCCTGTTCCCCGGCCGTTACTGCTCGGGTGCCTCGCCGTCAGAACCCGGCTCGGCGGCGGGCTTCTCCTCGGGAGGAGCAGTGCGCCGGTATTGCGGGTGGTCGATGTCCATCTGCCTGGCGGCGTGCAAGGGCACGGGGAAGCGGGCCCGGTCTGACCAGAAGAGGGTCTGGTGGCAAAGTTTTGCCGTGGCCACGGCAAGAGCTTCCGCCGAGACGCCCTCGGCGCAGGCCAGCGGGTAGATCTCGGTCGCGGTCATGGAGTACCAGTTCTGGGGCATCTCACCCTTGCGACGCTCCTCCTTCTTCTCCGAGTGGACGGACCGCTTGGCGTCCCATCGGGCGTACTTCGAGCCAAGCCGGCCAGCACCGTCGCCGTCATACGCCCGCGGCACGTTGCACAAGATCCAGACGGGTGCGCCGAAGTCCACATCCACTTGATACAGCATTCGAGTTGTTTCGCCATCTGTCGTGGCGCCAGCCTGTCCCTTCAGCACACGCGTGGTGCTGACAGGCGGCGGGACCTCCTCGTCCGCGATGTTGATGCGGATCACGGCGCGCGGCCTCTCGTCGCTGCTCAGGGAGCTGCCTGGGAGCCAGTAGCGGCTGAATCGCGGAGTCCGGGAGGCTCCCTGGTTCATGTTCTGCAGCCCCTCCCACATGCGGCGGCAGGCCAGCCCGTCCACGGTGACGATGTAGGGGACATCGTCCAGCTCCTCGGCGAGGTCTCCGAGGGCCAATTCGACCGCCTCGGCTGCGTCGTCCCAGCGCTGCCGGTGAGTCTTCTTGTCCCCGTTCTCCTGGGGGTAGGCCGTGGCGTGGAAGGCGGGCTGGGCGCTGCGGTAGGGCTGCCACTGGGGTCGGGTGGAGCTCCAACCGAGCATGCTCCATGCTCCGCCGACATGGGCTGGCGGGATGAGTGCTGATGCGGTGATCACGACCTTGGGGGGCCCGTTCTCCCCCTTCCGCCGGTTCTGCTGGCGTACATGGACACCGACTTGGGCGACTCGGTGAACGGGATAGTCGGAGGTTTCGGGTTCCAGCGCGTTGGCGATGCGGTCGTCGATGACCCCGAGCGAGCGGTAGAGGTCGAGGAGGGCCATTTCGGCCGGGTGGTCCTTCGCCTTCGGCATGACGATGCCCTTGTCGTTCTTGCCCAGGATGTACTGGGTGGGAACGCCGAGGCCTGCAAGGAACGATCGCGTCAGGAGCTTGCCGTCGCGGCTGTCGGCGTCCGTGCCGTTCTGCTCGTCCACGGCCTCGGGCTTCTCGGTCTCGCACCAGGCGCCGACGAGGATTCCGTCTCGGGAGGCCAGCGAAGCTCCGGTCTGTGCCAGGGCTTCTCGCCTGCCGTCCGGTCCACCGGGCTTGAGGAAGTCGGTGGCCAGGTGGAGCACCGCGGTGATCTGGTCGCCATGGAGGCTGAACTCCTGGCCGTCGTGCGGGTCGAGCCCCGTGGGGTCGATGCCGTAGGTCTTGCAGAGGGTGTCGAGCATCCGCAGCCGGGTCTCGTCGCGGTACCAAAGGCAGGCGATGCGCAGCTTCTTGAAGCCGGCGGCCTCGACGGCGGAGAAGACGGACTCCGGCGTGGGCACGGCGCTGCCTCGCGCCCGGAGCGGCTCCTTGCTCTCGCTCTTCTCTCGTTCCTCCTTGCGGCGTTCGAGCTCCTTCTTGGTGACGCGCTCGGGGTCGGTCGGCCGGTGGGGAAGCGTCATGGGCGCCTCCCGCATCGTCAAAGGCACGGCCGCGTCGCCGAACGCCTCGGCAACGTGGTCGTAGAGAAGACGCAGGTGCTGCATCCCGGTGCCGGTGCCGATGGGGAAGGAAAAGCTCTTGGGGAGGACTGGCCACACCTGGCCGGGGTGCTCGCGGGGGAACGCCGCCGGCTTCTTCTCCTCGCGGGCCGTCTTGAGGAGCTCCTGTTCCCTGCGGGATCGCTGGTCGATCGTCCGCAAGATCGAGTAGTCCATCTCCAGACGCCCCAGCGCCTCCAGCGCGAGCCGGTTCACGGTGCGGGCGGCGCCGCGGCCATTGAGCGACACTTCAAGGAGCGGGCGCCCAGAGCCGGGCTGCACAGCCAGGGCCGTCTTCGAGAAGATCAGCGAGGAGGAGATGCGGGTCACCCTCGATGACACCAGGAGCACGGGACTGGCGATGTTCGGAAGAGTCTTGAGCCGCAGCGCGGTGCGGGAGAGTGCGTACCGGCCGCCCTGCTCGTTCTGCCAGGGCTCTTCCAGGGCGACCAGACCGCCGGTGGTGTCGGGGCGCAGTGCGATCTTCCTGCTGTCGGAGATTGCCCAGGGCTTGGCGGCCATGCGGCGGGAGAGGTCCCAGGCGACGGTCCGGTAGACCCATCCGGGGGCGTTGGGCTGCGTGCCGTCGACCGGCTTGAGGTGGTCGGCCAGCGCGTATCGGTGTTCTGTTGACGCGGCGATTCGTTTGGCGAGCTCAGGAGCCATGGTGAGGTCGATGGTGTCGATCTTCTCGCCGAGCGCCAGCGCATGGGTGAGGGTGAACACCTGACAGAGCAGCTCGCTGTCGAGCGGTTCGCGCGAGGCGAGGAACGGCCCACGGAAGTCGGGATCGAAGTAGACGTAGCCGCCGCTTAGGGTGCTGAGCACGGTGGTAGCGATGGAGTACGGGGCCTGCGCCGCGTCGTCGCCGTAGCGGCGTGCGCATTGCCTGCTGAAGTCGCTCCACAGCTTCTCGGTCTCGCTGTCGAAGTGCCGAACGTACACCGAGGCGTCGCCGACGAGCTTCGGGGTGCAGCGGTAGCCGAGGGTGTTCAGGTACATCCCGGGCTCGCGGTCTGGCTGGGTCACGCGTCCTCTTCTCTTCTTCTCTTCAGGCGTCCGGGAAGCCGGGCTCGTGGGGTTCGATGCCGGCGTAGGAGAGGAACGCGTTGAGCGCCTCTCCGTACAGCTCGTTCATCCGTTGGCGCACCTCGGGCTTCCACTGGGAGTAGATGCGGTGCAGGACTGTTTCCAGGTCGGCGTTCCAGGTGTCCTCGTGGAAGGCGTAGTCGACCATGTGGAGGACCGCTTCGGTGCCTCCGCGGCGAGCCCGGCCGGCCAGCTGGATGAGATCGACGATCATGCCCGCGACGACCTCCTCCTGGAGCGACTTGTGCATGGCCGTGAACTGCGGGGCCGTCCGCAGGAGAAGGGACAGACGTTCCCAGGCAGCGTCACGACCGACGGCAAGCCCCTGTGACGGGTTCGAGCGACCGCCGGTCGGCAGGGCCCGCAGACCGGCGGCGTTGATGCTGGCGTACATCTCGGCGGGCTCGCTGAGGAGCGCCAGGGGACGTACACAAAGGTAGACGGAGCGGACGGCGGAGCGGATGCCGACGACGATGTTGAGCCCCCTGGCAATCAGCGACAGGGGCACGACCAGGATCTTGCCGTGCTTGGGGAAGTCCTCGAACTCCTCGGCGGTGAGGCGTACTGCGACGTTCTCCTTGGGCAGGTCGGGGTCTGCGCGGTGACGGTCCTCCGCCCGCACCGCGACGCACAATCCGCCGCCGTAGTGGCCGGCTTGCGCGATGCCGCGCGCCAGCCAGGCGCACTGCTGGTATGAGTTGGCCACCACGAGCACGTGGGCGCGATCGGGGTCCTGGGCCGCCGTTCGTTCGAGTTCGCGGTGGATCTTCTGGTCGTACAGGTTGCTGCCCAGTTCGATCAGGGCGTCCTTTTTGCGGCTGGGGTGGGTGCCTGACACCTTGATGGGCTCCCCGAACAGGGGGTGGCCCTCTCCGTACTCGATACGGTGCTTCCTGGCCCGGATGGACTTGGCCTGCGCGTCGGTCATCCACCATCGGACGGGGGCATGGACATGTTCGCGCACGGCTTGGGGGAAGTATGCGGTGGCCGACAAGCCCATCACCGGCCGCTCCACAGCGGCCAGGAGGAGCGAGACGACACCGCCGAGCTCGGCGGTGTAGGTGTGCGGGTCACCGGTGATGGTCTGGGCGACAAGGCTGGCGTTCTTCTCCTTGTCGTCAAGCCCGGTGATGCGGTAGCCGGTGATGGAACGGCCGAGCATGCCCAGCGGAATCACCGAGGAGACTGCCGTGGCCCGCAGGAGTTCCACGATCTTCTGTGCCGACCGCAGGCCGGAGGAGCGATAGTCCTGGGCCTTGTCCTGCAGTTCGGACAGAGCTTCGTCCAGCTCGGTCATGGCGGTGCGCGTCACCAGGAGGTTGATGGCCTTGGAGCGCCGTTGAACGTCCTTGATGGAATCCTCGAGAAGCGTGTGCAGCTCCAGCTTCACCATGTCGAGCAGGTGCTCGCCTCGTGGCGCCACGAGGGCGCCGAGGGCACGCCGCACGTCGTCCCAGTCGGGTTCGAGCAGACTCGCTTGGGAGGCGAGCGGATCGAGGCCCCGATATCGGGCCGGCATGAGGGCGTTGAGCCGCTGGAAGAAGTCCGGCGGAATGTCCGCCTCTTCCGCGATCTCCGTCTCGGGCCAGAGCAGGCGGATCAGTGCGCGGTCCCGCCCACGGGCCAAGTGCCAGCGGGTACTGGTCTGGTCCGGAATGCGGGCCTGGGCTCGCTCGTCTTCCGTGGCGTGCAAGCTGAGGGCGTTCTTGCAGATGCTCAGGAGGAGGAACTCCGCCATCAGCCGCACGTGGCTGACAGCGGGCAGCAGGTTGTGCTCGTCGTCGATGTGCAGCCGCTTCGCGTCGGTGTCCATCTCCTGCGGCGCTGCGGACCAGTGCCGCCGAGAGTGCAGGACCACCTCGCCGGCGCAGTTGTCGATGGCCCGGGACTGGAACTGGTCCACTTCGTCGACGAGCACGGCGTGGCAGGTCCGAAGCGCGAACTCGGCCGCCGTCATACTCCGGACGGCCCGGCCGTCCAGGTTTACGCCGATGCGCAGGTTGCCCTGCATGAAGGCGTAGTGGTTCATGACGACGACGTTCGCGGCGCATGCGTCGTAGACGGGGGCGAACTTCCCGCACGTCGGGATCCAGGGGCAGGCTGCGGACCCCACCCCCTGACGGCGCAGGTTCAAGCACGGCTCGCGCCCGGGCGGGTAGTCGCCGGTGGCCTCCAGGAAGGTCTTTTGCGCGCATCCGTAGGCCAGTTGGTCAAGATCACGCTCGCCTCGCTCACCCCACTCACCGGGAAGGTCGGGGTCTTCGTTGATCAGGGAGGCGTGCTTGAGGGCGCGGTCGTGCATCCCGGACGAGGACATCAGGTGGGCACAACCTGCCTCGTGTTCGATGACCCCCGATTTACGCAGGTGGTCGAGGTCCCCACGCACATTCCACGTGGCTGCCAGGCACGCCTTGATATCGGGCAGCACGATGGCGACGCGTAACTGGTTCGCGGCGAACCATGCGGCCATGACCCGGACCAGGACGCTCTTGCCGGTGCCGGTCGGGGCGTTGAAGATCTCTGTCCGACCGGCGGTCATCGTCAGCGCCTCGCGGGGGGACAGACTGTCGGTGGTCTGCAGCACCTCGAAGAGCTGCTGCAGGATCTGGTGCAGATAGCGCTTCTCCGGCGTGTAGCGCCGGTCGATATGCCGGGCCAGCCCAAGGAGTTCGGGCGTGGGGATACGGACGTCAGGCAGGTAGGGGACAGAGGAGACGTGTGGGAGCTGATCGTGGCCGAGCGGGGCGGTGAACTGCGGGTAGGTGGGGATGGTGAGCCGCCCCTGAATCTGTCCCTCCCCGTTCACAAACATCTCCTGCGTGGCCCATGTCCCCGGACCGGCGAAGTCCGGAGGCTTGGGACGGCCGCTGGGCCGGCGGAAGCGGGCCGTGAGACGGTCGACGTATCCCGGCAGGTCGCCGCCTACCCGTGGGAAGGCGGCAACGGCGGTGAACGGGTTTTCACCGACGAGCTCAAAGGGAAGCATTGTCCCTGGGCCGTTGGGGTCGTCTCCATGCAGGGGCGCGAGCATGGTCCGGGCTGTGATCGAGAAGGCCCGGAGACCCGAGATCTCGGTGGGGGCGATGGCGTATACCGCCGTGATCCGCTGCTTCTCCTCATGGGTGAGGCTGTCCCATCGGTCCCACGCCTGGTACTTGCCGGAGACCAGGAACGCCGCCTGCTCAAACGGGGCAGCGCCGCGTTCGTCCCCGTCCACCGTTTCGGGGAAGTAGTGGGCGGCCAGTGCCAGCGCCGCCAGTACCGCAGTCTCCTTGACCGACGCCTCGCTCATGTCCAGCTCACCCCTGCCTCCTTGCAGACCAGTTCACCGAACTCGGAGGCGGTGACCGCCCTCATCCCGTACCTCTCGCACACCCCAGAGAGCAGCGGGACCTGGCGGGCCCGGTAGTCCGGCACGACCAGCCACTCGGCTCCGCCTTTGTCGCCCTCTTGTGCGTGGATGAGCTTCGCGAGCGTCGTGACCGACGTGTAATCCTTGACGTCGACCTTGAACGACACCTTTTTGCGTCGCTTCGGCACAACCTCGACCAGCAGGTCGTAGGCGTCCAGCCCCGGCCACAGGTCCACCTTCAGCCCGCGCTCCTTCAACCGGTCGAACAGGGCCAGCTCCGGAAGCCCCGGCACGGTGGTGTATCTCCAGATGCCGCGGGCGAGCGCCTTGTGGCCCTCCGCAGGCAGCGCCTCGGGCGGGGTCTCGGTGTCCGGATACAGCACTGCCTCCCTCCCGCTCGGGCGCGCCGGCGACGGCTCTGGCAGCAACTCCGGCGCGTTCTCGTCCGACGTTGGACGGAACAGGTACGCGGCACCCATGTCCGCGTGGGGGGCGTGCCAGCAGCGAGCAGACCCCACGATGTTGCCGGCGTTCTTGCGGAGCGTGAGGCGCATCGGCCAGCGGCAGACCGGGCAGGGAAACCACCAGCCGTGGTGGACGGACCCGTAGGGGATCTCCTCGTAGAAGTCGACGACCCCCATCGGCAATTTCAGCTTGCGCAGTTGGTCGACCGGACCCGCCGGATGCCGGATGAGGTCGGACCGGCCTGCCTCGTAGGCGTGCTGCGTACCCTGCTTTCGCAGAAGCGCGTATGCCGTCTCCTGCTCGATCTCTGACTGGAGCTCCCGGTCGCTGATCGTGCCCGCGTCCTGTTCGAGCTTCCGCAGGGTATGCAGCAGAATTCGCTGCTCCAGATCGAGGTCGAAGGCATCCTCGGTCACCTGCCCGTCCCGGTCGATAACCAGCAACCCGCCCAGGTCCAAGGCGCTCACGCCGTCCGGCAGCAGCCCGGCCAGATCCCCTCTGAGTGCCTTCCGGAACTCGGCGAATCGCAGCGGGCTGCTTGGCCCGCGAGCCGCCAGCATTGTGCCGTGGCACTCCATCAGGGTCGCCAGACGCTGCTCCGGCTTCAAGCCGGGCGACGTCATGGCCTTCGCCGCCCGCAGGGCGGCCCGGGTGACCAGGTAGCGGACCCTGGTTTCGTCAAGTGTCTGAGCATCGTCGTGCGTGGGGCTCGTCACAAATCCGCAGCGTAGACCGTAGCACTGACAATCACCCCGAGATGGAGGGAATACCAGCTTCTAGAGTGAGTCGACCGGAAAAAGGCCGAGCCCTGTGGTATTGACCTGCGGATAGAGCTCCCGGTAGAGATCGAGATACTCCGCGATATGCCGCTTACCGAGCCTGGTCAATCGCCATCGGTACTCGGCAACGTGCGTGCCCCCTGCCGCCATCACCGGAACGGATTCGACGAAGCCCCGGCTCGGCTGACCGCCCGCTTTCCCCTTGTAGCCCACGCCGATGAAGAAGAGGGACCGGCCCGCCAACCGGTCGTCCTCCAACCCGGTCGGCTCCGCCGCCGCAACCCGTGCCAATACGCCCCACAGCCACTCCGACAGCAGATGCACTGCGTGGTCGGGTTCACGAGGCTCGCCCAGCCCGGCGCGGGCGGCTGCTCGGCCCCGGCGGGTAATCTCCACCAACACCCGGTCCACATAACCAACGCCGGGATGCTCGACGGCGTCCTCCGTAATGGTCAGCAGCCCGCGCCGCTCAAGTGCATGCACGGTCTGACCAGCGCCAGGATCGTGCACTCCGCCACGCCGAAGGCGTTCCTGCAGGCGTGTATAGCCCACCAGTGACGGTGCGGCCTTGAGGGTCAACGGCAGCTTGCGCCACTCGGCCGCTCGGGGCACTGGCAGACGCTGCATCCGTCGCATCCACATCTCGGTCGCCGTCATACGGTCATCCCGCATGATTTCTCCCAGGTAGATGCGTTGCCGTTCGTTCAACAACTCCCAGGTCTTCAGTGCGGCCTGCGAGGGGTCCTGCTGCCGCTTGCCCGGGATCTGCGGCGCCGGCTCACTTGCACGTGTACGCATCCAGGCGTCCAGGACCATACGCACGGGCACGCCGTAGACTTTCGCAAGAGGAGCGAGCAACCTGCCGGTCGTCTGGGTGTCCTTCCACCCCCGGCCACGCACCTGGCGACCGCTCTCCAGAGCCGCCACCTTGGCCGCGGACACGCACAACTCACGTCCGGCGGACGATGCTCGCAGCAGTTCAGCGACTCGGTCGACGGGCAGTCCAGCGGCATAACGAAGATCGATCAGCGTTTCCGCACCGCGCGGAGCTCCGGTGAGCTCTCCAGAGTCGCACCCCAAAGCCTTGGCCAGCTGGTCCAACCGGGCCGGAGTGGGCGAGTGCCGGCCCTCCTCGTAGAAGAAGATCATCCTTTCCGACACCCCAGCCCGAGCTGCCAGCTCCGCTCGTGTCAGCCCCAACTCTTCGCGCCGGGCCGCCAGGCGGCTCGGCTCGATCCTTCGAAGGGGCGCGGTCATGACTCCATAAGAACCAGACTGAAGACTTCATTGCAACCGCGCCTCTGCTGTCGGCCCTACTACCGTGATGGATCAACCCCGACACCGGCGAGCCGTCCCCTGAACGGTGCGTGCCGCCCGACCACTCCTTCGTCCTCGAGCCGGTACGGTCTCCAGCGTTCCTCCGGCCGGAATAGTGCGGTACCGGTATCGATTGATCCTCCTGTAGTGATTACAGGAGGGGGACGCTGGTGACCGACCTGAAGCTGTTCCGGCTGGATGCAGATGGCCAGGACGTCGAGCTGCGGGGTTCGACTGTGGCGCTGGAGGTGGAACTGCAGCGGCGGGTCGAGGCCGGCCTGGAGGCGATGCTCGGCATCCGGTTCCTGGCGTCGGAGTACCCGACCGGTCCGTGGCACCGGGGCCGGATCGACACCCTTGGGCTGGACGAGAACGGCAGCCCGGTGGTGATCGAGTACAAGAAGGGCTCCGACAGCGGGGCCCTGTCGCAGGCCGTCTCATACATGTCCTGGCTGGACTCCGCTCACCACGAGGTCGAGGCGCTCGTCCGGAAGGTGCTCGGCGCGGAGGCCGCCGAGAGCATCGACTGGCGCCGCCCGCGGATGGTCTGCATCGCGGCCAGCTTCTCCCACCACGACCGCGTGGCCGTGCAGAGGCTGCCCGAGCGGATCGACCTGGTGCGCTACCGCATCTTCGACGGCGACCTCCTGAGCCTACTGCTCGTGGACTCGTCGCCCGGTTCGACGAACGCTGCTTCGTCTCGGCGGCGCCGGGAGCGGGACACGGCGACCATCAGCGTGCCGACTGCCCCTGTAACTTCCCCGCCGACGGGCTCTGGTCTCGTCCCGGGGTGCTTGCGGGACCTGTACGCGGAGCTGGACGACGCACTCACGGCGTGGGGCGAGGTCGAGGTGGCCCCTCTCAGGCACTACATCGCTTACCGACGGCTGGTGAACGTCGCGTCGGTGATCTTCCGTCCGAAGCACGAAGCGATCCTGGTCTACCTCAGACTCGACCCGGACACCGTCACGCTGGAGGACGGCTTCACCCGGGACATGCGCGGCATCGGGCACCTCGGGACCGGGGACCTGGAGGTACGCCTCGCCTCGGCGGCCGACCTGGAGAAGGCGGCGCCGTTGATCCGACGGGCGTTCGAAGCGGCTTGACGCAAACAGAAGAGCGGCTGGCGCATCGGTTACTCGATGCTCCAGCCGCCCTTTGGCGTCTGCGGTCCGCGGGCCCCGGGCTCTCCGCTCTCATGATCACTCCTCCGGTCCAGCCAGGACGAAGTCGTCCTGCGTCAGCTCCGCGCGGAGCCGCTGCTCTGCCACGTCGGCGTAGTGCGAGGACAGCTCGACCCCTACGAACCGGCGCCCCTCGCGGAGGGCTGCGATCCCCGTGGAGCCGCTGCCGGTGAAGGGGTCGAGGACGGTTCCGCCCTCGGGGCAGATCTGCACGAGCTGCTGCATGATCTCGACCGGCTTCTGGGTGATGTGCACCCGGTCCTTGCGCGGCTGGGAGGCGATGAAGTGGCCGGGCAGGTACAGGTCCCGGTCCTTCGCCAGACTGCCCTTGACTCCCCAGGTGATGAACTCGGCCGACTGCTTGAACCCACCCTTGCGAGGCCGGCTGGCGGGCTTGATCCACGGGATCGTGCCGCTCCAGGTCCAGCCCGCCATCTGCAGGGCGTCTGACGTGGTCGGCCCCTGGCGCCAGTCCGAGAAGACGATGGCGACCGAGTGCTCGGTGGAGGCCCGGTACGCCTCGGTGAGCAGGGCGGTCAGCCAGCTCCGATAGCTCCTCTGGTCGCGGTTCTCTCCGGGGAAGTTCTGCAGGTCGTGCGCACTGTTGCTGGTGACGTACTTGGCTCGCGCGGTGCGACCGGTGCGGTCCGAACTGGTACGCCCGCCAGAGTTGTACGGCGGGTCGGTGATGACGGCGTTGACGCTCTCGTCCGGGAGGGTCTTCAGCACGGTGAGGGCATCGCCTCGGTGCAGCGTGTAGCTCATGTGCGGGGCCTCTTTCAGGGCACGGCGGGACTGGACCCGCTCAGGACGTCGCTCAACAGCGTTCGTTTCGAGCGGGGTTGCGCCGGAGGTTAATCGCGAATTCCGGCCGCACCTAACGAGCCGTGTCCCTGTCCGAGACCGAGCCCGAGAGCCGTTTGGCGCGGCCGGAATCCCGGTCTACTGTCTCGCCATGTCACCGGGACGGAGCAGCGCTCCACCCCAGCTGACCTGTGCTTATCCGTGTTGTCTCGTACGAATGGGCAGCACGACAGGCCCGTTAGCCCTTCGTCCGAGAAGCCGTGAGGAGACCCGGTGTACCGCCTGAGATTACGAGCGCGGCTGGCTGCCGCGCTTGATCCAACACCGGCGTCCGGGAGCTACCAACTCCTCTGACCCGGGCCCGCCTTGAGAGGCGAATTCACATCGGCGCGGTGCCGACGGCTTTGCACGAGAAGTCGGCACCGCGCCTCCTACGAACCACGAGGAGCCGCTGCGATGCAGCATGCCCTGACACCCCCGCGCCCCGACCCAACACCGCTGTCTGGCTGGCACTGCCGTACCGGTGGACGGCAGCGGCGATGAAGAAGACCACCGGAGCCGTCGTCGGTCTCTTCGCATCCGGCCCGCTGCTGCTGGCCGTTCCCATCCTCGCCATCGGTGCCGGTACGGCTTCGGCCTCCTGCTCGACCGGCGGTGCACAGGCTGTGGATACCGCAGCCGTTGCCTCACAGGTGAAGGCCATCCTGGACGGCGGCGACAAAGGCTCGGTCTCCGTGCCGGGTCTCGATGACCCGGCCGAGCAGGTGCCCAACGCCAAGACCATCCAGGCCACCGGCGTCGCGATGAACATCCCGGCCCGGGGGCAGGTCGTGGCCCTGGCGACCGCCCTGCAGGAGAGCGGGCTGCGGAACTTGACCTACGGCGACCGTGATTCGCTGGGTCTGTTCCAGCAGCGGCCGTCGATGGGCTGGGGCACGGCGAACCAGATCCTCGACCCGGTGCACGCCTCGACCAAGTTCTACGAGGGGCTCAAGAAGGTCTCGGGCTGGCAGTCCCTGTCGGTCACTCAGGCCGCCCAGGCGGTGCAGCGGTCAGGCTTCCCGGAGGCATACGCCAAGTGGGAGGCCCTGGCCACCGCCCTGCAGAAGGCCATCGATCCCCTGCTGCCGAGGTCCAGTAACGGGCCGCCGAGTCCTTCGCCGTCCGGCTCGACCGGCCCCGGCGGCCCTTCGCCCAGCACGGCGGTTGGCTGTTCGGCGGACGGGGACGGGACCGACTTCGGCACCATTCCGCCCGGCGCGGTGCCGGCCGAGTACAAGATCCCGGCCGACGCTCCACGAGAGGTCCAGACGGCGATCCGGTGGGCGCTCGGCCAGCTCGGCACGCCTTACCAGTGGGGCGGGAGCTGTACCGACTCCCACGGCAAGAACCCCATGGGCCGGTGCGACTGCTCCTCTCTGATGCAGGGCGCGTACAAGGCCGCCGGGGTCACCCTGACGCGGACGACGTACACGCAGGTCAAGGACGGCAAGGCGGCATCCGTCGATGCTCTTCAGCCGGGAGACCTCCTCTTCACCAGGGGGACGGCCGCCGTACCTGAGCACGTCGGCATGTTCATCGGGCAGGGCTTGATCGTCCACGCGCCGCGCACCGGCGACGTGGTCCGCATCTCGACCCTCGCGTCCTGGAGGCCGCAGGTTCTCGCGGTCCGCCGAGTCGCCTGACCGGCGCTTTTCTCCCCTCTCCCCTTTCCTCGCACCGCCGCTCCGCCCTCGTGAGCTTTGACGTGCCATAAATCGAACTGGAGTTCCCCATGTATCTCGCCGACCAGGTCATACAGCTCGCCTACGATCCCGGGATCAAGCCGAACGAGGGCGGCTTGCCGGGCCTGTCCGTCCTCAAGCAGGTGATGGGCTCGATCAACCTCTTCGGCCTCGTCGCCGTGGTCGGTGCCCTCGCCGTCAGCGCGGGCGTGTGGGCCTGGGGCCACCACTCCGGCGGCCACCAGGCCGAGGCGAACGGCAAGAAGGGCGTGCTGGTGAGCGCCGGCGCGGCCCTTCTGCTCGGCGCGGCGAACGGCGTGGTGGCGTTCTTCAGCACGCTGGGGACGCAGGTCCACTGATGGCTCAGCACTCCACCCACCCCGGCGGCGCATCTCGCGTGCGCCGCCGGGCGCTGCTCGGCACCGTCGTCCTAGTGGTGCTCGTCGCCCTCGCCGGCCTGGCCGCGTACCTCACCCGCGATGGCAGGAGCCCCTCCCAAACTCCTGCTCCACCGTCGAGTTCGCCCACGGCTTCCTCCTCATCTTCGCCGTCCGGACCGCTCACGCCGCACACCGGTCCTCGTGCCCTCCCGGTCCCGCCGAAGACCCATGACCCGATCGCGTTCGGGAAGGCAGCCGCAGCAGCGCTGTGGTCCTACGACACCCGTGCGTACTCGCAGGCCGAGCTGCGAACCGCCCTGCGCGGGTGGCTGACCACGGAGGCGAAGTACGCCGACCCGGCCTCGGTCGACAAGATCGTCCCCTCGCCCGTGCTGTGGAAGGAGATGGCCGCCAACGGCCAGTTCGCCACCGCCGACGTGCACGAGGGGCACTTCCCGAACGCGTTCACCCAGGCCCTTCAGGAAGACCCCGGCGCGATCACCCAGGCGTACGTCTACGCCGTCACGGTCTCCGGCAAGCAGTCGATCGCATGGAAGGGCTCGCGCGCCGGCGGCGCGGAGAGCCGTAGCACCACCCTCGCGGTCCAGTGCCGGCCCGACCATCACTGCGCTCTGGTCGGCGTCATGCCGTCCGTCGCGCCCTGACCCCCGTCTAAGAAAGGAGGCACGACCATGGGAGTCTGCGACTTCCCGCTGATGGACAAGGTGTGCGGCGCCGTCGACTTCGCCACCAACCCCGCCGGAGCCGTCACCGACGGCATCGGCGCGTGGATCGCGAAGTCGGCGGGCGAACTGGCAGCCAGCGCGGCGGATCTCGCCGCCAATGCCGTCAACCAGACGACCGCCATCGACCTCAACGCCGGATGGTTCCGGGACAACTACGAGCTGCTGCTGCCCATCGGGCTCGCGCTGACCGTCGGCACGTTCTGCATCCAGCTCATGTTCGCCGCCTGGCGGCGCGACGAGCGCGCCCTGGCCCAGGCTGCGATCGGCACCATGACCGGCATCCTGTTCAGCTTCTGCGCCATCGCCTTCACCACCGTCGCCATCACCGTGGTCGACGCCCTGTCCGACGGCCTTTTCCAAGCGGCCAACACCTCGATCGACGACGCGATCCGCCGCGTGGTGAAGGTCAACCAGTTGGGGGCGATGTACGGCCTGGGCTGGGGCGTCCCAGCCCTGGTCGCCCTGGGGTGCGCGATCGGCGTCTTCCTGTACTGGGGCGTGATGGTCGCCCGGAAGGTCGGCGTCCTGATCATGGTCGCCCTCGCAGTCTTCGCCGGGGCCGGCGGTGGCTGGGAGGTCGCCAAGCGGTGGCGGCGCGGCTGGATCGAAGCCACCGCCACCCTGGTGGTCTCCAAGCTCCTGATGACCGTCGTCTTCCTGATCGGCGTCTCCGCCATGGGCAAGACCGACGCCAACGACGGCATGTCGGCCCTGTCCGACGCGATGGCCGGCATCGTCGTGATGGTTCTGGTGCTCCTGTGCCCCTACGCGACGTACAAGTTCGTCCACTGGGCCAGCGACGGCGGCGGCCACGACGACCTGCACCGCACCGGTGTTGCCGGCATGGCGGTCGCCGCAGGGGCTGCGAAGACTGCGGGCAGCCTGGCGATGCAGGCCAGCACCGGCACGCCTGCACCGCAGGGGCCGGGCCAGGTCCCCGGCGCGGGCAGCGACGGTGTTGCCTCCGGCATCAACCCCTCCGGCGGTAACCTCAGCAAGGAGGGCATCGACGCCGGTCCGCCCAAGCCGCGGACCAGCTTCCGGTACGGCGAAGACCCGAACGCCTCCGGCGACAAGGGTCGGGCCCTGATCCAGCGCCCCGGTATCCCGCCGCTCATCACCCGACCCGGCGAGGGCGAATCGGGAGGTTCCGAAGGAGACTCCGCGGGCGGCCAGTTCGCTGCCGCTTCGGCTGCGGGCAGCAGCATGACCCGCGCCGGTGCCGCGCCGCCGGCGGCCCCTGCAGCACCGCCGCCGCCGTCGTCCACGGGGCCGTCGGCAACCGGTTCCCCGACTCCGACGAACTGGGTGTATCCCAGCCAGCCACCTTCGGGTTCCTGACCAATCACATCCGGGGGCGGGCTGCACCCGCAGCCCGCCCCGCGCCCCCGCACCACCGATCACCAGAAACGGAGCCTCGCCATGACCTCCAGAAGAGCGCCGCGCGCCCCGCCCCCGCCCGCTCCCACCGTCTGGAACCACCATGTCCAACAAGCCCCAGGCCGAGGCCACCACGGCCAGCGTGAAATTTCCGCACCGCTCGCGGCGCGGCATCCTGCTCGGCCTGACCGCCTCGCAACTGATCGTCGTCAGCCTCACCGGCCTTCTCCTGCTCGCCGTGATCCTCACCCGCGGCGTGGTCGGCGCCCTCGAACTCATTCCGGTCTGGGCGGCCATCGCCCTCCTCGTCTTCGTCCGCTACCGAGGCCGTGCCCTGGCCGACTGGGCTCCGATCGTCACCCGGTACGTCCTGCGCCGGATGCGGGGCCAGTTGGTCTGGCTCACCCGGCCGTCCCGCCGCCCGGTCCGCGAAGGGCTGCTCCACCTGCCCGGCACAGCGGCGAGCCTGCGTGTGGTCACTGCGCCCGACCGCCGATACGGCGCGGTCCACAACCCCCACACCGGCACCCTGACTGCCGTCGTCAAGGTTTCCTCCCACGCCTACGCGCTGCTCGACCCGGGCACCCAGAACGCCAACGTCAGCGGATGGGGACGCGCGCTGGCCGCGCTCGCCCGCACGGGCCACGTCGCCCGTATCCAGGTGATCGAGCGCACCGTCCCGGACTCGGGTGACGCGCTGCGCCGGTACTGGGAGGAGCACGGCCAGCCCCATGCCCCCGTCGCGGGTGCGATCTACAGCGAGCTGATCCAGAGCGCCGGCCCGGCGGCGGCACCGCACGAGGCGTACGTCGCGGTGTCCCTGGACGCCAGGGCCGCACGACGTCTGATCAACCAGGCCGGTGGCGGCCTCCCCGGGTCCTTCAGCGTCCTGGCGCAACTGACCTCGACCTTCGATCAGGCAGCCCGAACCGCCGGCCTCAACCCCACGGGCTGGCTCACCGCCCGCGAGATCGCGGCCGTCGTGCGCACCGCGTACGACCCCAAGGCCCTTGCGCCGCTGGACCGTTGGTCCGCCGCAGGACGTCCCGAGGCTGAGCCCGCTGCTGCCGGTCCGGTCGTGGTCGTCGAGAAGTCGGACCACATCATGACTGACTCGGCCGTCCACGCCACGTACTGGGTGGAGAACTGGCCCCGCACCGAAACGTCGGCGGGCTTCCTGCACCAGCTCCTGTTCACCGCCGGGGTCCGGCGCACGCTGTCGCTGTCGTACGAGCCGAAGGGACTGGACGCCGCCCTGCGCGATGTCCAGCGCAAGAAGTCCAGCGTGATCGCGGATGCCGCCGAGCGAGCCCGACGGGGTCAGGTCGACTCCGAGGCGGACTCGATCGAGTACCAGGACATCAAGTCCCGGGAGCGTCAGCTCATCGCGGGCCACGCGGATGTCGCCCTGACCGGCCTGCTGACCGTCTCGGCCGATTCCGAGGAGGAACTCCGCTCCGCCTGCGCCGTCGTGGAGACCGCGGCCGTCGGCGCCCAGCTCGACCTCCGGCCGCTCATATGGCAGCAGGCCGAAGCGTTCACCGTCGCCGCCATGCCGCTCGCCCTCGCCGCCTGATGCCGGCCCTCCTTCCCCCCGAAAGAGCACCCCCATGTCCCGCACCGCCAGCCCGACCGCGCAGGACTTCGTGCCCTTCGCCACCGCCGCGCTCGACTTCCACCGCGCGCTCAACATTCCGGGCGGTCCCCTCGTCACCACCCGCGCGGAGCTAGACGCCCTGCACGCCCATCTCGTCTCGCTGCACGGCCTGCTCGACGCCCACGCCGCCCGCACGGGCCAGCTCGTGCCGGTCGAAGGCGACCAGCTCCGCGCCACCCGCACCCGGATCTGGCAGGCCGCCGACCACGTCCACGCCGCGTACCACGCGGCACCCAGCCCGGACTCCGGTGAGGTGCCCGAACGCGAGGCGTGCCAGGCGGGCCTGCCCGAGGGGGCGCCCGAGCTGACCATCTGCCAGCGCCACCAGCGCAGCGCGCACCTGGTGCGCCGCCGCACTACCCCGGCCGACCTGCACTCGCCGTTCACCGGTCTCGTACGCCGCTGACCCGCCTTCCGTCTGGAGAAACGTTCATGCCCCGCACTCGCGCCAGCGCCTCCCACCTGTTCGTCCCCCGCAAGGCGTCACGCGCCGAGCAGCGTGCCGCCCGCGCCGGTTTCGCCGAGGCCCGCCGCCAGGCCCGCCGCGCCGGAGCTTCGCCGAAGCAGCGCGCCGAGGAGCACCTCGGCCCGGAACTGCGGCCGGCCTACCCGCCGTCCGGACGTCCCGGTTCCTCCTCGGCTCGGGGCGGCAAGCTCAGCCTCCCCGCCCACCGCATGACCACAGCCACTGTCAGCGGCGCCTATCCGTTTCTCGCAGAGGGCGGCCTGGGCGCCGAAGGGATCTTCATCGGACGGGACGTACACGCGGAGGCGGCGTTCTGCTACGACCCGTTCTCGCTGTACAGCAGCGGGCGGATCGAGGGCTTCACGAATCCGAACGCCGTCCTGGCCGGGATCATCGGCATGGGCAAGTCCGCGCTGGCCAAGTCGATAGCCACCCGGGCGATTGCCCATGGCTACCGGGTCTACGTTCCCTGCGACCCCAAGGGAGAGTGGACGGCCGTCGCGCAGGCCCTCGGCGGCTACAGCATCGCGCTCGGACCGGGGCTTCCGGGTCGGCTGAACCCGCTGGATGCTCCGGCTCGGCCCGCTTCGGTGAGCGAGGGCGACTGGTCGACCGAGGTTCGAAAGCGCCGCCTCCTTCTCCTGGCGGGCCTGGCGCGCACCGTGCTGAAGCGCGATCTCCTGCCGATGGAGCACACCGCCCTGGACCTCGCTCTCGACCTGGTCGTCGCCGAGGCCGACGCCAGCGGCACGGTGCCGCTGCTCGGCGAGATCGCGCACGCCCTCGGCTCGCCCGAGCGCCTCGACCGAGCCCTCGGCGACCAGGCCGGACACATGGGGCCCGCCGCACAGGACCTCGCGCACGCCCTTCGCCGACTGGTGCACGGCGACCTGAGCGGCATGTTCGACGCCCCCTCGACGGTGGCCTTCGACCCGACCACCCCGATGTTGTCCATCGACCTCTCCCGCCTCGGCGGGTCCGGTGACGACACCGCCTTGGTGCTCGCGATGACCTGCGCTTCCGCGTGGATGGAGTCCGCCCTCGCCGACCCGGACGGCGGCAGGCGCTGGGTGATCTACGACGAGGCGTGGCGGGTGATGCGGCACGTCGGCCTGCTGGAGCGCATGCAGTCGCAGTGGAAGCTCTCTCGCGGGCTTGGCATCGCGAACCTGATGGTCATCCACCGCCTCAGCGACCTGCTCAGCGCAGGCGATGCCGGCTCGCGCGGCCGAGTGCTGGCCGAAGGTCTGCTGGCCGACTGCTCCACCCGCATCATCTACCGCCAGGAACCCGACCAGCTCGCTGCTGCCGCTTCCCTGCTCGGCCTGACCGGCGTCGAGACCCAGGCCGTGTCCGCCCTGACCAAGGGCCGGGGCCTGTGGAAGGTCGCGGGCCGGAGCTTCATCACCCAGCACATCCTGCACCCCGCCGAGCGAGAGCTGTTCGACACCGACGCCCGAATGTCCGCTTAGCTCAACCAGCCGACGCATACACGGAGTTAAACCATGCCGTCAACCGTACCGCGACCAGACCACCGAGTCCACGGGGGAGGTTCCGCCTCGGGCCTGAGCCCGCGCACCGCGGCACCGGCTAGCGACTGGATTGACCGCCTCGCCGCAGCCCGTCCCGAGGAGTTCGCCGAGCTGTTCCACGAGGCGCTCACGGACGACTTCGGCGCGGTGGCCCGGCTGCACCAGATGCTCGAAACCGCCTCGGAGTGGTGCCGCACCCACGGAGCCCGGGGCAGCGCCTCCGAGTTGGACGCCCTGACCGGCCGCCTGACCGATCTCGGCGAGGAGCTGCACCTCATGGGGGAGGGCCTGGGTCACGAGATCCACTCCCGCTCGCACCGAGCGGCAGCAGCGGCTCGTGTCTCCCCGGTCGTGTCAGCCAGTGGGCCTTCCGTCGGTCAGCAGAACCAGGCTGCTGCTCCCATTCCACCGTCCGCCGTCCGCTCACTGCCGCGTTCGCGGTGAGCAGAGGCACAAGAAAAGGGACCCATCGTGCCCGAATCTCCCGCTCCCCATGAAGACCAGCCAGCGTCGGCCACCGATCACCTGGCTTGGCGGCAGCATGTCCCGGCACTGGCTTCTGCCGCCACCGGCATCAGGCAGGCGTCCGACGCCTGGGACGCAATCTCGGACTCCTTCTGCGGAACCGACGACTGGCCCACCGACGAGAAGGGCTATGCCGACGGCAAAGTGGAACGTGACGCCGAAGCGTGGAAGCACGTCGAGGTGTTCCTCGCCCACGGCCCCGAGGTACTGGCCGGTGTCCGCGCCGCCGCCAGCGGCGCCGACTACGTCGAGGGGCCGGTCAGCGAGGACCTCCGGCGGATACGCGGAATCGACACCACCCTGGAACGGGCAGGCCAGATCCATAACGAGTGGGACCAGGTCATGGCGCTTATGGACGCCTCGCAACCCGGTTCGCGAGCGATGTACGCGAGCCGGGCGGAGGAGATCCGCAACTCCGAAGGCTGGCACTACGCGGACGAGTTGTCGTTCCACGGCCCGGCGCTCGCTCGGGCTGGCGACTACTTGGCCAGCCGGGTGGACCCAGACCAACCTTCGCAGGCCGACCGTGCCCATGTGGCCCTCGCCCGGTCCACATCAGGCAACCGCGGGGCCCCATCCGCTTCGCCTCCTGTACCGCCCGCAACGAATCCGGCGGCCCCGCGTCGTTCCCGCTGACCCCTCTAGCACCGAATCTCGGCGGCACCAAACCGGCCAAATCGCCGGATCCTCATGGAACGCCGCTACCCCCATCGCCCCAGCGCCTGCGGCTCGCGTCGTCGGCTGCTGAGGCACCCCGCCATGGAGAAGCCCCATGCACCCCGACCAGTCCTTGGTCTCCCTCCGCCGGGAGGTCACAACCGTCACCGCACGCACCAGTGCTCCTCTTCCTCCGCACTCCACTGCCAGCGCCCCGGAACGGGAGCACGGGTACGGACACCTCACCGCTCCCCTTCGGCAACGTGGCCTGGAGTGCACCGTCGAGTACGGCCTCAGCGACTACATCGTCCACGTCGCACTCCCTGACGGCAGTTCGTTGATCATCTCGCCACCCCAGGAGCCGTCGACCGACCATCCACCCGGACATCCCGAGAGCTGGCTGGTGACCCGCGGGCATCCCGACGACTCCACAGTCCACGAAGTGATCTACGACTCGGAGCCAGACGGTCCCCACGCCCGGCACGGCGGCAGTGTCCCGAAGCTCCTCGCCGCCGTCGACGCGCGTCTTGATCAGCTCGACGTGCCTCCACGGCCGGGCTCCGCCTCGCCGCGCGTGACTGCTGCTCTCGCGCTCTCGCCGACCGCTCAGCGCACGAGCCCAGCACCACTGCCAGCGGCTTCGGCCGTGCGCCCCGCGCTGACGGCTCCCCGTCCCCCGTCCGCACCCGGTCGCTGACCGCTTCCCGCCTCGGAGTGCGCCATGTCCCGCACCAGCAGAACCATCCCGGCCCTCGACCGCCTCTGCCCCCGAGCTTGCACCGGATGGATCAGCCATGCCCACCCACTACGACTCGCTTCCCGACATCGCGATCGGCCGCCACCCCGACCACGGCATCGTTGCTGCAAACCCGAAACAACTCGCCGCCAGCACATGGATGTTGAAAGGCTTCCACTTTCACCCGGTCCCTGACCAGCCGACGCTGTACGCACTGGCCGACCAGCAGCGTGACGGACAGGGTCGCGCTACCCGGGCCGTCGCACTGCTACGCAAGGCCGGCTACCAGGTCGACGTGGATGCCGCGTTCGACCCCTCGCTGGCCGCCGGTGGGACTCCCGCCCGTGACCGGCCCCCGCGCATAGATCCCGACGTCGCGTTCGCCGAGCATCCGCGGCTCGGCATCGTCGCGGCCACCAGCGACCACTCCTCCGCGCTCGGCGGCCGACTCATCCTGGAGGAACACGGCTGGCGGCTGAACCCGAACCTGGATATCTACACGCTGCCCGTCACCGCCAACCGCAGCGAGGCCCTGGAGAAGGTCGCCAGCGCCACGGTGTCGATGCACCGATCCGATCTCCAGGTCGCGGTGCAGCCCCGTCTCGCCCAGGACGTAGCAGCGCGCCGCCCTCCTGCACCCGCGCCGGCCGCGCGCCACGAGCGCAGTCAGAGCTTCACCGCCCGCAAGTTCCCCATCAGCGCCGCCGCGCTCGCCGCCAGCCCAGCCCGCGCCGGCCTCCCGGGCAAGGCGCCGGTTCCCGCTTCCGCCGCGTCCGCTCCGGCGGCCCGACCGGTCGACCCGCGCATCGCGTTCTCCCGCAGTCGCTGACCCAACTTCCGTAAGGAGCAGTTCCCATGGCCGTGAAGACCATCTGGCAGATCACCCACTCCTGCGGCCATCAGGCCGAGCGCGACCTGTCCGACCGGGCAGCCGACCGTCGCGCGGGCTTCGCCGAATGGCTCGCCAAGCAGGAGTGCACCGATTGCTGGCGGGCCGCCAAGGAGGGCGACGAGCAGGACAAGGCCGCCTGGCTGGAGGCCAAGCGGGCCGAAGATCAGGCTGAATCCGAAGCCTGGTCTCAGCAGTACCGGATGCCTCCTCTGGAGGGAACCGAGCGAGCGGTCGCCTGGGGTGTGCGCTGTCGCCACCAGGTCCTGGCCGCTGCCTACACCGCCCTGGTCCTCGAAGGCGAGACCAGCGAGACGGAGTGGGAGGAGATCGAGGAGGCCGCTCGCACCATCACCCGTGCCGGGTGGTGGATCGACCAGCGTTCCTCCGAGCCCGACGACCTCGCCGAACTCCTCCAGGCAGCCACCGAGGCCGACCGGCCCACCGAGAATCCTCATTTCTGACCGTCCGGTGTCCCGCTACGGCGAGGCACTGGCTCGAACGGCGTTTACAAGCAACTAAGCTCTTCGTCAGGGTGCCGGGCAGGCCCCGGCGCATTGCACTCGCCCAAGACGCACGCGATGGCAGTGGATTCCACTATGATCGATCGTCTTAGGGCACAGAACAGCGGTTCGAAGTCGCAGGTCGGAGAACCTGCCAGGCTGTGACGCACGCTGGGGAGACGCTGACTGTCAGCTCTGCTGAACCGGTTGGGCGATCTACCGAGAACCTTGCTTCCACCAGCGCTTCTGTGTTCTCCTGGTGCTCGTTCATGTCATGCATTACGGAGGTTGCGCTGTGAGTCAGGGGCACTATGGCGTACCTCTTGAACGCAGTGACCGCCTTGAGCTGCCGTCTCACCCTCACAGCTGCACCACGGAGTCCTTCCAGGACTGGCTGGAGGGCTTTGGTAAAGGGAAACGTCTTGCGGTCGACCTCTTCTCCGGTGCCGGCGGGCTGAGCGCCGGAGTCGAGCGGGCCGGGTGGACCACGGCGGCCGCCGTGGACGCCGACGAGCGTGCACTCGAGACCCACAGAGCGAACTTTCCGGGCCTGAGCCTGCGCATAGATCTTGGTGACCCCGAGGAGCGGGACAGGCTGGAGGCGATCCTGGCGCCTGCAGACATCGACCTCGTGGCGGGGGGGCCCCCGTGTCAGCCCTTCAGCAGGGCTGGGCGCAACAAGATCCGTGACCTCGTGAAGAACCACGGCCGGGACCCGGAGGACCGCCGGAAGGAGCTGTGGAGCGCCTATCTGGACATGGTCAAGCGGATCAGGCCGCGGGTGGTTCTCATGGAGAACGTTCCCGACATGGGGCTCCACGACGACTTCTTCGTGATCCGCACGATCGAGGAAGAGCTCGAGGAGCTCGGTTACGCAACCCAGGTGCGGCTCGTCGACGCGTGGAACTACGGAGTCCCGCAGCACCGGAAGCGCCTCATTCTCCTGGCCAGGCGGGATATCGACGACTTCACCTGGCGCGAGCCAGACCCGCAGCCCACCACGCTGCGTGACGCGATCGGGGACCTCCCGGAGCTGGAAGTCGTCGCCACCGAGCGAGTCGGGCAGCGCAAGCTCACGTACCGCAAGCCCCGCGGGATCTCGGAGTTCGCGGACGAGATGCGGAAGGGAGCGACCCGCGGTGTCATCTGGGACCACATGACCCGGCGGGTCCGTTCGGACGACCACCGGATCTTCCAGGTCATGGACTCCTCCACCAAGTACTCCGACCTGCAGGAGAAGCTGGGCGACGACGAGAAGCAGTTCCAGCGGTACAGCCCGGACAAGTACACCGACAAGTACAAGAAGCTGGCCTGGAACGAACTCAGCCGAACGATCACGGCCCACATCGCCAAGGACGGCTACTGGTACATCCATCCGGAGCAGTTGCGGACCCTGACCGTGCGCGAGGCCGCGCGCGTACAGACCTTCCCGGACCGTTTCCGGTTCGCAGGTACACGGAGTGACGCGTTTCGGCAGATCGGTAACGCCGTGCCGCCGCTGCTGGGCGAAGCTGCTGCAGAGGTGCTGAAGCCCGTGGAGGGTTCTGACGACACCCCCGGACTCCAGCCTAGATGGCGAGAGGTCCGCAACGAACTTACCGACTGGGCGGAACGACGACGCGCCGGAGGGAGCTGGTTCCAGCTCCCGAGCGAGGAGCCCGTGCCACTCCACGCCGCGGTCGTGGCCATACTGTCCGGCACCAAGGTCAGGCCGGAGGCCATGGCGGAGATCATGGAGACGGTCAGGAAGTCCAGAACGCTGTCTTCGACACTGTTCGAGAAGCTGATCGACGCGGCACCCACGAAGCCCGCCCGCGCGCGAGTGGACCGTCTGCTGCCACTGGTCGACAAGCCGAACGCCTGGCGGGCGGACCAGAAGCTCAAGGTGCCCGCCAAGCTGTCCATGAAGCCGTCCGAAGAGGCCCTGTACCTGCTGCTGGTCGGTGAGGACCGCATGCTCGTCGGCACGGGGAACCTGCGGGTCGCGGCAAGGGTCAACGGAGCCGACGACAGTCACGTGAACCGTCTCAGTGAGGGTCGTGTCAACCTGGTGAAGCTGATGGGTGCCGGAAAGGACGCACCGCTGCGTATGGCAGCGATCCGTCTCATCGGTAGAGACCTGTGCCGGGACACTCAACCCGTCTGCTCGGACTGCCCGCTCGTCGCTCACTGTGCCCGTCGCGGAGAGCTGTCCGACGACCTGCTGACGCTGGCCGTCGCAGGGGAGTGACTCCTCGGTCAGGAGTCGTTGCGCCGCTTGAGTTCCTCGTCGAGGCCGCCGACCCACGCTGGGTCCGGCATGGCGTCGAAGACACTTCGGTGTTTCACGATCGCCTGTCCCAAGGCGTGGAGAGCAGTCACTGAGCGGCCGTACAGGTACCAGCGACCCCGTCGTTGGTCAATGCCGCAGTCGGCGAGTTTCGCAAGTTCAGTGATCAGAGCTCCGCGCAGTGCGTCGGGAACCACACCCACCATCGGATAGCTGGCGTGGTGGTTGTTGTCTACTCCCCCGGAACACGAGTAGAAGGTAGCTGTCCGCGCTGCGCTCAGGGCAAGGCTCAGGCCGGCGACTCCGACATCGTTTCCTTGCAGTACGCACATGAGGTCGAAGTACCCCAGGTCGTCACTCTCGAGGATCGCGTCCAGAAACTCCTCGACACCGTCAGGTGCGTCCGACGAGGTCGCCTCCTCAAGGACCGCGGCTTCCCTGGCAAGGCACTCTTCCGCTTCCGCCCAACTTGGCAGGCCGAGGCAGTGGTAGTCGTGGTGCTCGGTGAAGCCGCCGGCCACGTCTGCAGCCGTCAGACCACTGAGCAGGTCGCTCAGTTCGTGACGGTGGCCGATCTCCACGTCGAATTCGGGAACCATGGAGCAATGATGTCGGACGGGGCTCTCTCGCGGGCGTCGTCGGCGATTTCGGCGGCCGGCGAGGTCCGGAACCTCGGCGTTCCAGAACACACTGTCAACGGAGTGGCTTGAGGGAGCCGTGGTGTTCGTGAGCCGCGGCCATCACTTGTTGAGCGGCGGCGTCGGGGTCACGACGGATCTCGCACTCCCAGACACGCACCACGGTCCAACCGGCTGCGGCGGCGTCTGCGGTGTTACGCCCGTCCCGCTCTCTGTTCACCGCGATCTTCTGCTTCCACAGAGCGGCGTTGGGGCCCCGGAACTCGTCGGGACAGTGCTCCGGACAGCCGTGCCAGAAGCAGCCGTCGACAAAGACGGCGACTCGGTACCGGGGGAGCACGAAGTCGGCGGTGCAACGTGGCGCGACCCGGCGCTGGAGACGGAATCGCAGGCCCAGCCGGTGCACGGCCTTCCTGAGAGTTACTTCTGGCCCGGTGTCCCTTGTCCGTCGACCGCGAAGGTGTTCGCTCTTCATGGTCGAGACCCAATGGCCCGTCGACCGTCCTCCAGCCTCTCTGGCCATGATCCGGTCCCCAGCCTGTTGACGTCCTTCGGTGGAGAGAGTGGCACACTCTCCCCATGCTCCGTGAACCAGCCGAAGTCAGTGTGGATGACCAGGGACGTGTCGAGCTGCCGCTGGGACTGCTGGCAGAGGCCGGCCTCTCGCCGGGTACCGGGCTGGTCGCCTTCAGCGACGGTGACGGGCGCATCATGCTGAGGCGTGCCGAGGACGCGATCCGGGACCTGGTCGAGAAGGGGACGCTCTGACCCCGTGATGCGTCGGGTTCGGGGCGGCGTCGCACCCGAACCCGACGTCTACGGAACGGGATTGAAGCCCAGGCGCAGCGCCTCGTTACGAGCGTGCATCGCTTGGGCCGCCTGGGCCTCGGGGATCTCCTGTTCCAGTTCGAGTCGCCTGCCTACGAACTGTGCCAGCTGACGCTGCCACGGTTCGAGTGCGCGTGTCTCCTTGGCCCAGCGTTCGATCGCGTACCACTCGTCGGCCGGAACCAGCGCCGCCTCCTCGGCTGCTCCCGGTTCGGTTCCGGTACCCCCGGAGAGTGCGGCCTCGTCCAGTGGACTGTTGAGCAGTTCCGCCGACAGAGCACGTGGCATCGTCCAGCGGGCTGTGGAGACGGCGTCCCAGCAGACCGCTTTCTTGGCCCATTCCCCGACGTGGTTCCCCTCCAGAGGGGTCGTGACCGCCCGTATGACCCGAGGGCACAGGTCCTGGATCGCGGACTCCAGGACGGGAGTGATCGCCTGGTCGCGCCAGATCCGGTCCAGATCGATCCGGCGGTCCGTGGCCAGGGAGAGGCGCGCCGCGGTGTAAGTGGTGATCATGCTCTTGTGGCTGCCGGCTCCCTGGATCTCGGCGATGCGGTCGACGGCCTTGAACAGGATCGCCATGGCGATCATCCTCTGGCAGTACTGGAGGTCCACACGGGGTGGGGCCTCCTCGACGCGCAGCATGAACTCCACGAAGTTCTTCTGGGCGCCACGGCTGACCAGGTGCGGGAGCCGGTGCCAGGAGTGGACGAACTTGGCGAGGTCCGCCTTGGTGAACTTCTGTCTCGTCGGGTTGAGCTTCTTGAACTGGCGCTGGCGTGCGGGAGTCCGGGCCTTGGCCAGCTCGTCCGTGTACTGGCCACGTGCGCGTTCGTAGAACCAGTGTGTCTCCTGACCACTGCCGTCCGCCGCGGGGGCCCACAGGGATCGGGTGATCCGCTGGACCTCCACGTGGTAGTCGTGGTTGGAGCTGAAGTCGACCTGGGTCACCCGGTTCTGTGTGTTGGAGTATTCCGAGATCTTTGGAACGATCTCGGCGAGGCGGTCAGGGGCCACCTCCGTCAGCTTCATCTGCACCCATACGTCGGACAGATCGACCTTGTCGCGGGTGAGCGCGTAGTGGAGCGAAGCGGTCGTCTGGCCCCCGTTGACGATCTGCAGGCCGTGGATCCCTGAGATGTGGGTGGGCTCACCGTTCGAGCCCGTCACGAAGTCGACCTGTGACGCCGTCGCGGTTATCCCGTTGTTGTAAGCCAGGAAGCGGCCAGGGGCGTGCAGGAGGGTCTCCCGGATTCCTCGGTTGACCGAGCCGCGGGTCTGGAGGAAGGAACGGACGTTCAGCTCCAAGAGCCGTGTGCCGTACTCGGCGTACAGCTCCGCGAGCATCTGCCCGGGTATCACGGCCAGAGCAACGGAGTGGTCCTCCTCCGAGGAGGGCGCGGAGACGCAGGGAAGAGGCGGGAGGAAGGGAACCACGATGGGCTCTCCGAGCGAGCCCGACGTCGCGTGGCGATGCAGGCGGGCCAGGTCCCACACTTCGTGGGTCACCGGAAGGCCGTCAAGCTCCGACGCCGGTACCTCGGTGAAGGTGCCGACACGGTTGCTGAGCAGGAAGAGCCTGATCCGCTGCACCTCGGTGAGCGACTTCTCCACCGCCACGCACATGTCGTACACGTCGAACGACTCGTCGATGTGCTGCTGCAGCCCGTCACCGCACCGGACCGCGAAGGTCAGCAGTCGTCTGAAGAACGCCTCGGTCTGCGCTTTGGTGAGCTTGCTCTCCAGCGGCGCCAGATGGAAGTCCGTGACGAACAGGTCCAGGGACGCGCCCGACTCCCCGGTTCCGTATCCGTGGACCTCGTGTCCGTGCGCCTTGTGATAGGCGGTGAAGGTGTTGGACACGACGCCAGCCTGCTCAAGGTCTTCGAAGACCTGCCGGGTGAACGCCTCGGGAGTCGTCGTCCCCTCGGCGTCCGCCGTCGCCTGGACGTCGGCGACCAGGCTGCGGGAGAACTCCTCCACGTCCAGCTCAGCCATCGGCCCCACCGATCATCTCCCGTACCTCGTCGATCTGGGCACGGAAGGCGTCCAGCCCCGAGGTACTCACGTGGTACGAGCAGTCACCGACTCCCTCGGGGAGGTCGGACTCGGTCAGCCTGGGGAAACCCTCCCGCACGTGCCAGAAGCGCAGGTCCCGCACGGTGTACCGGGGCTCGTCGTAGCGATCACGGTGCGCCGGCAGGTATCCGGCCTGGATGAGTAGGCCGTCGAATCGGACACGAGCTGCGGAGTTGGTGAGCTGTTGCCGGATGTGTTCGACGCGTCGGTTCAGACTCTCGCCAGAACCTCCCCGCCGCTCGTCCAACTGTGCGAGGGCGAGAAGAAGGGCCGGGGTGCCGGTGTCGTCCAGCTGCCGCTCACTCGCGATCCTGATGTTCCGGGGCCGCTTGGAGGTGCTGGCCTTTGTCTCGATGGCCACGTCCGGCAGCTGGAAGTCCTGGTTGGCCCCCGTGGGGCCGGTCCAGGCGTCGACCGCCTCGGACTGGGAGAGCTCCGCGATCAGAGTGTCCCCCAGCAGAAGGAGTTCGCCGTACAACCCACGCCGCGCCTCGACACTGAGCCCGTCCGTGCCGACGACGCGCAGCAGGTCTTGCCACCTACCGAAGCGTGCCACGGCGGCGCTCAGGGCGTCAGCAGCTCCTGACGCCGCCTGGGCGGTGGCTGCCACGTCGGCCACCAGCGGGTTGAACACCTCCCGCAGAGCCTTCTCGGTCAAGATCACCTGCAGCTCGTACTCCAGGCGGGACACCGCGCTCAGGCTCATCTCGATCCCGGCAGCCCGGGGCAGGCGACCGACCGACCGCACCACGGGATCCGCAGAACGCGCGTCCGTACGGAGGACCAGCATGCGCTGCCGACCGGGGTGGGCGACCGAGAGGAAGATGTCGAGGGGGGAGTCCGGGTACATGCGGATACTGGAGCGGCCCGGGGTGTCCTGCGGACTTTCCAGCTCCCGCCATTCGTCCTCAGTGACGCTGGTGACCGTCACGCGTCGTCCTCCTCGTCCTTGGTGTAGATGTCCTCCTGCAGCCAGACGGAGTTGGCCTCGTACTCGGTCTTGGACTGGTACTCGGAGTGCGGAAAGCTCAGCTGGAATCCCACGAGTGGAGTCGACTGGCCGGTCTCGGACGCGTCCGGCACCACGATGGGGTAGACGAGCAGCAGCCCCTGGTCGGTACGCCGCTGTCGTCGGATGTACGGCCCGGCCGGCGTCTTGAGCGTCTCTTTCTCCTTCGCCGCCCGCTCAGCGGCCTTGCGGGCGGCATCCTTCTGGTCGGGGTCGAGGCCGATCATCTCGTCCGGCGGGCTGAGTACCCTGCGGATCGTGTAACGGCCCTCGGCCCTGTACTTGGGGTTAAGCGGCCCACGCTTCACGAGGCCGACCGTGTGCCCGGCGATTTCGTGAGGTGGCAGCTCTGACCTCGTGCTGCCGACCAGACAGACCGTCCAACTGCCAAGCTCTCCGACCTTCGTGCACTGGTCCACGTACTTCGCGATCAGCCTCGGTCGGACACGCTGGGCCATACGGTCGGTCTCGTAGGCGTTCAGGAACTCGGAGATGATCTCTGCCGGCACGCCGTTCCACCTGACCTTGCCGTTCGGCGTCTCGGCCGGGATTGGCTCGGTAATCGTGTCCATGCGGTGGATGAGCGTTTCCAGGGCCTGGAAGTTGTGCTCGACGGTGCTCTTGGCGAGCTTGAAGATCACGGTTTCCGGCCCCTCGCCGGAGTAACTCAGCGTGATCTTCGTGCTGTTCCGCATCTTGTTGGGTGCGGTCACGGTAAGTTTGAGAGAGGAGGACCGCACCTTGAGGCCGAACTGCGTCGGAGTGAGTCCGAGCGTCGCCATCTCCTCGACCTCCCTGCGTAGTTCGTCCGTGGCGGCCGTGACCTCCACGTAGGCGTCCTCGAGGGCCGGCATGGTGTAGAGGCGGCACAGGTCCTCGTAGCCGGGGCGGTACCCGAACCACCGGCCCATCTGCAACAGCGTGTCGTACGTCTTCGACGGCCGCAGATAGTAGCTGACCGTCAGGCCCTCCAGAGTGAGACCTCGGGAGAGCTTCTGGCCTCCGATGGCGATCACCGAGAGGCCGCTCCTGCGGTTGTCGTAGTAGTCGAGTGCATCTTTGGAGGAGCCGTTCACGGTCTTGACCTGGATCTTCCGAAGAGCCGGAAGGATCTGGTCGGAAACCTGGTCCCAGGTCAGGCGCTCGGCCTGCTCGGGTTCGAAGCAGTCCGTGGTGGGACCGAAGTCCCGCTCCCAGAGGACGCGGAACTCCTCACGGATCTCCGGCCCCTTTCCGTAGCGATCTCGCATCATGTCCTCGATGAGGTGCCGGTAGTCCAGCACCTGCTCCCGCACCAGGTGCTGGACGGCGGTGAAACGGGTGACGTGCACCAGCATCGAGTTGTGGACCTTCGTCTGCCCCCGGGCCCGGCGGGCGGCGCAGGTGAGCACGAACGAGAGGATCGCGTCACGTAGGGAGTCAGGGAGGTCTCCGGTGGGAGCGTCGCCCGACTTGTGACTGGAGGGGAGCCAGGCGTCACTGTCGTCCACGTGGCGAACGAGCGGCAGGGCCTGAACGTCGGCCTCGTCCTCGTCCTCCACCTGGAGCCCGAAGACCCGCTCGGGGCCGAGGTAGTTCGACGGGGACGGCAGGCTGCGGATGAAGCTGGCGGGGAAGAGGTCCTCGCCCGCCTCGGAGTTGTCCGCCTCGGGGTCGATGTAGATGTTGGCGAACGGCGTGGCCGTATAGCCCACGTAGGCCGACTTGTCGAAGCTCTTCATGAGCTTCCGGATGGCCGCGTTGGTCTTGGTCGGGTCAGCCTCCGGGTCACGCACGGTGTTGATGGAGGCATTGTCGGCTTCGTCGTCGATAACGAACAGCGGGAGGTCGCTGATGACCTTGGCGCCGTTCTCGTCCTCGACGCCGTGCACGTCCAGCACCCACTGGCGTACGTATTCAAGGATCTTGTAGTGCTTCTTGACGACGAGAACGACGGGGAAGTCCCCAAGGGGAAAGTTGATCGCCTTCGCCGTCGCCAGACCGAAGTCCCCCTTCTCGCCGCTGTTGGTGGGTGAGGCGATCTTGAGTTTCTTCACCAACGGCATCTTGCCCACGCCTATGGCGCGAGACCGCCCGTTCTCGTCCGAGCGGCTCTGGTTCTGGGTGTCGAAGCCCAGGAGCCCCTCGTCGATCCGTAGCTGTGTCTGACTTCGGAGGTCGTTGTGGATACCCGCGAGCACCACGATGAAGCGGTATCCGGCGTCCACCGCCTTCGCCGTGAGCCCGATGTACTGCCCGGTCTTTCCGGACTGCACCTGGCCGATGACCAGGCCCCTGCGACGCCACGGTCCGGTACGGCGTGGATCCTCCAGCTGGCTCAGCACGTCGTCCGAGCTCTGGTCCAGCCGACGCACGACCCCGGGCGGGAGGCTGACGACGTCCTCGAGGTACCTGCGGTAGCGCTCCCAGAAGTCCCAGTCTCGGTCGTTCTTCGCTTCGGGCAGCCAGGGTTCGTGCCCCTCGCCCTCGGTGAGAGCGAGAGATCGCTCCTGGAACACCACAGTCAGGGCCTCGATCTCCTTGACCAGCTGATCCCGGTCAACGGGCGCACCCTGCGCCGCCAGCATGCCGTAGATGCTGTTGACCGCGTTGTGGATCTCCTCGGACTTGGGCTGCCGATCCTGGGGCAGGAAACTGAGAACCAGGCGCCTGGCCTTGGCCATCGGGTCGTCGGGAATGTCGCTCATGTGAAACCTCCGGTCAGGCGAAGTCGGGGACTGAGAGCTTATGGATGGTCACTGACACTCTGTCATCTACTCCAGAAGCCTTGCAGTTGGTCAAAGGGCGGCATGGTCCGCAGACGTTCCTTGGCCGCAGACGGCGAACGGCCGGCCGTGACCAGGGACTCGTAGATGCGCTGCGCAACCTCGATCGCCGCGTCGTCGGCCGGGCCCGGGCCGCCGAACGGTTCCGGGTCGTCACTGCTGTCGGTCTCGTGCATCACACGCAGCGCGGTGACGGGGATCGTCTCCTCGAGGAGACGGATCAACGCGCGCACGTCAGCGCTGCTGTTTCCACCCGGCCGTGTGGCAACCTGAACCAGCGGGTGGCTGCGGTTGATCTTGCAGGTGACCTTGTCCTCGGAACGACGTACAAGCCACGCGTACGAGAGAGGGTCTCCGTGGGTACGGGCAGCAACCTGTCCCCGGTGCCGGAGCACGTCCGCGGCGGTCGACCGGGCTTTACGCGCGATGCGGTTTAGATGCGTCCGGAGCGCGACGGGCGGGACGACGCTCGACTTCCTCACGTCGACGCTCCACTCAGCGTCCGTCTCGGCCGGAATGTCGACGGCGATACGTGCAAGGTTGTACTTCTCCTCACGGCGCATCCCACGTTGCCCCAGCCAGTCACCGGCCAGGATCAGTCGGTTCCGTCGATACACGTAGAAGCCCTGCTGGTCGAGCCACCCTTCAGGACCGGCAGCCTGGTCGTACTCCTCTGAGGTGAGACGGTGGGCACCTGGCAGGATGAACGCCTCGACCCTCACCAGACCGCCGCTCAGTGGGAGTTCCTCGGGCTGGAGGGGTTGCACCGACGGGTGGTTACGCAGGAAGGGGTCCCAGGGTCTCACCGCGTTCCCTCGGATCCTCAGGTCACGGCGCCGGGCACCGGCGAGGAACCGGGCGAAGACCATGCCGAGGTGCGACTGGGTGCGTGCCACCTCGGCGTAGAACTGTTTCTGGGTTCGCTCGTCACCGGTGCTGACGTTGGCGGCGTGGTATCCGTTGAGCCGCCGCCAGAGGACGATCGTGCCGTGGTCGGCATCCGCGCGGAGCCGGTCCAGCACGACAGCAGTGTCGGTGTCCGCGCCGTGGAGCAGCCGCCACTGGCCGGACTGTTCGACGACGTCGAGGTCCCAGGTTCGCGTGTGCCACTGTCCGCCGGCCTTGGCCGAACTCACGGTGAGCTGTCTGGCCTGGGAGAAAGAGGCGGACTTGAGGCCGACGCCGAACCGACCCAGATCGGTGGCTGACCGTGGAGTCGCGGGACCGCGGGCGGCCACCGTCATGGCGCTGACAAGTTCCTTGACGGTCATGCCCCAGCCATCGTCGACCACCGCGATCCACGAGTCGGCTCCGGCCCAGGTGAACTCCACCTCGATGGTCCGGGCCTCGACCGACATGCTGTTGTCCACGAGGTCGGCGACGGCGGCCGGCAACGAGTAACCCAGAGAGCTGAGCGAGGCCACCATTCCGGCAGGTTCGGGGGCGGCGATGTCGTACTTCATGTGTGCCCGGTTCTGCTTCCCCATGACGGCGTTCCTCCGGAACGTGACCGTCCCGACGCCTCGGTGAAACCGGGCGGACGCGCTCCCCGACTCAGAGGGACCACTACGTGCGCTCACCCGCTCCGGACAGCACGCCCCACCTGGGACGAATGCTACGGGAGTAACAACACACGTTGACAGGGTTTCACCGGACTCGCGGCGGTGGTGGTGGGATGCGCCCAAGCCGGATGGGCCGGGTATAAAAAGATCCGTCCCAGATGTCGCAACCGACCCTCTCTGCTGCTTCTTCCGTGGGCTATATGGGCTGCTGCCGCCCGTTCGAAAGTCTCGACCACTGCCACAACAGCCGCTCACGAAGCTAACGCCACGGTGTTGCCCTGGGCTTCTACCAGCGGATTCCGGCCAGGCCAAATCGCGGATTCTGTGGATCGTCTCTCTGCCAGCCCGAGCCCCGGGTTGCAGTTCGCTACTCCCCCTTCAAGGCAGAGGCCGTGATCGACCACCACCAGCGCGCCAGATCCGTAGAGGCATCAACGAGCCCCAGCCGCCCCAAGCTCCCCGACAGCGCGGCCGCCAACTCCCATCCCGAACAGGAAGCGTCTCGATGACCAGCAGAAGAGCCGCACGCGCCCCGCCCTCTATCACTCACCTGCGCTCACTCCCAGGACTCACCATGCCCGCACCCCGCACCAGCGCGCCCTCGACCACCACCGGTTCGGACGCGCTTCTCTACCTCCTCTTCGGCCTGCTCGGCATCGCGCTCGCCTTTGGTTCGCTGGCCTGGTTGAGCGGGAATCTCACCAACTCGTTTTTCGGGAGCGGGGCCTGGATTCCCTTCAGGGCCACGGATGCGCTGCTTCACCCCGATGTGCTGTGGTCGAACCTGAGCCCCACCGCCCTGCTGGTCGGCGCGCGGATCGTCCCCGGCCTGCTGTCCGTCTGCCTCACCATCCTCGGCCTGGTGCTGTGCATGAGGTTGCGCGGCGGCCCGAAGAACGGCCTCGCCCGGAAGGCCGACCTCGCTCCGCTGCTGGACAAGGAGATCACCGCCAAGGCCAGGAGCCTGCGGCCGTCCTTGAGCGGCCGGGAGTGTAAAAGAGGTCGCTCCTGCTGACCGCGGCATCCTTCTCGGCACCCTCTCTCCGGGGCGGGCCAATGTCCGCGCGTCCTGGGAGGACGTGATCGTCGCGATCATGGCTCCGCGAAGCGGTAAGACCTCCGGACTCGCGATCCCCGCGATTCTCGCGGCGCCCGGCCCGGTCCTGCTCACCAGTAACAAGGCCGCGAATGACGCCTTCACCGCGACGGTGGACGCTCGGGCCGAGGTCGGCACGATCTGGACCCTCGACCCTCAGCAGATCGCCCACCACCCGCGCGAGATGTGGTGGGACATCCTGGCCGACGCCCGCGACCTGGCCGGGGCGAAACGTTTGGCTGGGCACTTCGTCGCCGCCAGCGTGGACGAGTCGAACGGCTCCGACTTCTGGTCCACCGCCGCGAGTAACACCCTCGGCGCGCTGTTCCTCGCTGCCGCCAGCCACCGGCGCCCGATTACCGATGTCCTGGCCTGGCTCGCCTCCCCCGCCGACCGGACCCCGGTCGACCTGCTCACCGATGCCGGCCACGACGCGGTGGCCGCCCAGCTTCAGGGCACTGTCTCCGGCGCGACCGAGACCCGCGACGGCATCTATGAGACCGCGCGGCAGTACGCGAGCTGTCTGCTCGACCCGGGCGTCGCAGCCTGGGTCACGCCCGTCAAAGATCTCCCCGAGTTCAAGCCCTTCGCCTTCGCCACGTCCCGCGACACCCTGTACCTACTGAGCAAGGACGGCGGCGGCAGCGCGAGCGCGATCATCGCCGCGGCGGCCGACGCCGTGATGCGAGCGGCCGTGGTCGTCGCCGAGTGTTCCGGCGGACGGCTCGATCCTCCCGCCCTGTGCATCCTCGACGAAGCTGCGAACGTCTGCAAAATCTCGGATCTCCCTGACCTGTACAGCCACTTGGGCAGTCGAGGCGTTATCCCGATGACGATCCTGCAGTCCTACCGGCAGGGTCAGCGGTGCTGGGGCGAGGCCGGCATGGACGCACTCTGGTCTGCGGCCACCGTCAAGATCATCGGTTCGGGCATCGACGACGCGGACTTCGCCGACCGGCTCAGCAGGCAGGTCGGCGACCACGACGTGCAGACCACCTCGGTGTCGACCAGCGACGGCGGCAAGTCCACCTCGGTGAGCATGCGCACCGAGCGAATCCTGCCGCCCGATGCGATCCGTGCCCTGCCCAAGGGCAAGGCGCTGCTCCTGGCCACCGGAATCCGGGTCGCCATGCTCGATCTCCGGCCTTGGTACAAGGAGCCGTCCGCCAAGGTGGTCGGCCCGGCTTCAGCCCGTGCGACGAAGGCGATCACCGAACGGGCCATCGCGAAGACCCACGGCCGTGACGACTTCGGGTTGTCGGCATGAGCGCGCCCACACCGCGTCCCGGGCGGTTCGTACGCTCGCCGGTCGTTCTGCGCGACGGGCAGTGGTGGTTGGTCAGCGGGGCCGGCTCGATACTCGCCTCCGATCCCACGTTCACGAGCACGCTGGACCGTTTCGCCCAGGCGATGGTCGCCGCCGACCAGACGGTCGCCGACCTCCGCGCCCGGGAGAGCGAACCTCCCGCTTCCGATGCAGGGGGGCAGCGATGAACCCGCTGCTGGGGGCGGAGCAGGCGGTGCTCGGTTCCGTGCTGCTCGACCCGGGTCAGCTCTCGCACCTTGACTGGCTCGCGCCGGATCACTTCTACCGGCCCGTCCACCAGGCGCTGTTCACCGCGTTGCGCAAGCTCCGGGACGACAACCACCCCGCGTTGGCCGAAGAGTCCGTACCGCTGTCATGGGTGACCGATGCGGTCGCCGAGGCCAGCAGCCACGTACGGGGGCTGACCGCGGTGTACGCCCACACCCTGATCTCGGCCTGCCCGCGTCCCGCGCACGCTCCGGTATACGGCCGCATGGTGCTGGAGGGCGCGATCCATCGCAGTATCACGGAACACGCGATCCGCCTTCACCAGGCTGCTCGCGCCGACGCCCTGCAAGGCGAAGTCGCGGGAGCCCTGCATTACGCGGACGTCCTTACCGGCGTGCTCAGCGATCTCGCACAGCGGTGGGGTACCGAACCACGCCCGGTCGCGCCTGCTACTCCGCCGGCCACCGTCCCGGCCGTGCCACAGCCGGTTCGGGCCGACCATGTCGCCGAGGACGAGCGGTTCCTTCTAGCCGTCCTCGCTGAGCAACCGACGGCCATGGACGAGGTAGTCGGCTGGCTGCGGCCTGGCGACTTCGCCGACCCCGCCCACGGGCAGCTCTACCGCTGCCTTGGCGCGCTGCACCACCGGGGTGAGCCCATCGATCGGGTCACCTTGCTCTGGGAGGCCCAGCGGCGTGGGCTTCTGGCCGACGGAACGCTGTCCAGCGATCAGCTCGCCGCCATCTGCGACGGCGTGGGTCCAGGCAGCGCCGAATGGCTCGGCGAGCTGGTGATGCGCTCGTCGGTCACCCGCACGGCGGCGACCTCAGCGCGTGCCATCCGGGCCTTGGCGGAGAACGAGGCTCTGGCCCCCGGGCGGCTCATCAATCACGCGTTGCACGCACTCGGTCCACTCGATGAAGTGCGTGCCCGCTGGCAGGCGGCGAACGGCCGCCCCGCACCGACGCCGACGGCCCCGGCTCCCTCGCCAACCGGGCCGCCCCCTGCGCAGGTGCACGCGGCGCTCGCCCGCAGCACACCGCGCTCAGTCTTGCCGTCCTCGGCCCGGCCTGGCTCTGCCCCCAGCCCGGCCGCCGTGCGACCGCCCTCGCGCGGACACGGCTGAACCCTCCCCCCTTCCGTCGCTCGTCCTCTTCCTTGGGATTCACCGTGAACAACACCCCCGTCTCCGAAGCCTTGGCCCTGCGTGCCACGGCCTCAGCCTTCGATGCCCAGCGCGGCAAGCTCCCGGTACCCGGAGACCCCCACCGCTCGCCGAACAGCGTCGCCGTCGCCCGGCACATCTCCGAACTCGGCACGCTGATCAGTGGTTTGGGTGACGAGGTCCTCTTCCGTGTCGTCGACCAAGACCAAGAGGCCCACAGTGCGCGGGGCATCACCAGCTTCGCCGCCGCCGTAGGGCCTGCCGGCGAGGCGGCATCCGCTCTCGGGGCAGTAGCCCACCAGCTCTCGTTCCTGAACCAGACCGAGCACCTCCGCGACCAGCCCGATGCCCGGGACGCTCGGGAGGCTGCGGCGCGTGTGACGGATGACGCGCTCAGCATGGCGAACACGGCCCTACGCGAAGCCGCCGATTCCCTTCACGCCGCGTCGGCGACGGTTGCGCCTCCGTCCGCGCGACTGCAGGCAGCCCGTAGCCGGTCCAGGACCGCGGCTCCCGCATCCGCTTCACCTCCGCCTACTGTCCCGGGAGCAGCAGCTCCTGCGGACCGGATCGCTCGGGGTCGGTGACATGCAGACCGCCATCGCGTGCCCTCCGCTGATCGGCTCGCTCTGCTCGGGGTACGGCGGGCTGGACCTCGGTGTCCAGTCCGCGCTCGGCGGCACGCTGACCTGGCACGCGGAAGTCGATCCGAACGCCTCGCGCATCCTGGCCCGCCACTGGCCCGGCGTCCCGAACCTGGGCGATATCACGACCGTCGACTGGTCCACCGTTCCCCGGGTCTGCGTCCTGACGGCGGGTTTCCCCTGTCAAAGACGTCTCGGTCGCCGGCCGTCGGGCCGGACTCAACGCCCAGACCCGCTCCGGGCTGTGGCTGCACGTCGCCCGTGCGGTCGAAGCCCTCCGACCTTGCCTGGTTGTGATCGAGAATGTGCGCGGCCTCCTCACCTCACCCGCCGGTTCCCCTGGCGACGTGGAATTCTGCCCGTGGTGTCTGGGAGACACCCCAGGTCAGCCTCCTCTGCGGGCACTCGGTGCCGTACTCGGCTCCCTGGCCGACCTCCGGTACGACGCGAAGTGGCTCGTGCTTCGCGCCTCCGATATCGGAGCCCCGCACCGCCGCGAGCGCACTTTCCTCGCCGCCTGGCCCGCCGAACACTCTGTTCAAGACGCCGACCAGCAACATCGCGAAGAACGGCGGCTCGCAGCACCCCTCCAAGAGGAAGAGCGGAGGACACGGCCCGAACCTGGCCGACGAGGTGGAGTGGCTCCTGCCTACGCCGAAGGCATCGGACGGGATCAAGGGCTCGCCCAACCAGCGGCACGGCAACGGGGACATGACCCTGCCGAGTGCGGCGGCGTCGCTGCTGCCCACACCGCGGGCCAGCGACACGGGCACGCGGGGACGCCGACCGGGCAAGGGTTGGCGCCCGCCCCTGTCGGCAGTGGCTCTGCCGCTCTGGACGGAATCGGCTCCGGAAACCGGGGGGCAGACCAGCGATGGGGGGCGTACGCAGCCGCCATCACCCGATGGGAGATGCTCACCCGCCCCGCGCCGCCGCCCACTGATGCGGCCGGACGGCTTCGTGCCGACTTCGTGGAGTGGATGCAGGGACTGGAGCCCGGCTGGGTCACCGCCACTCCGGGGCTCGGACGGCCGGCTCAACTCACCGCACTGGGCAACGGTGTCGTGCCTCAACAGGCCAGCCGAGCAGTGCAGTTGCTGGCGCCGCCCTTCCCGCGCTGCCCTCGCTGCGCGACGGCGTAGCGCCCCACTACCGGGTTTTCCGGGCCGGACCAAATCGCGGTTCCTCCGGATCCTCTTCCTCATGTCGCCGTCTCACAGATGGAGCACGCCCCCATGTCCGACACCAGCACGACCGCCCCCGACCCGGAGCCGTTCCGCGTCCCCGACGGGGACCTCGACGACCTCGCCAGCATCCTCGCCAAGACAATGGCCGAGGTCAGGCAGCACGGCGTCATCCTCGACCGCCTGGGCTCCGAGCCCGCTCCCGCCCCCGCCGCACCCCCGACTGCGGACGGCGTTCCGGCCGCAGAGGCGACCGGCTCCGCGCAGGAGGACGGCCCCGCTTCGGTGTTCATCCTCGCCTTGGGCGGCGAGGCGTACGCCATCGAGATCGCCGCCCTCAGCGACTGGGTGAACTACCTCTTCCTCCCGGTGTACGGCCGAGAGATCAGCACAACTCGCCCGTGGTGTTCGCAGTGGCACGAACACCCCGAGGCCGTTGCCCGGCTGCACGCCCTCTGGCTCGCGTGGCAGCAGCTCACCGACGCCGAGGCCGGCCTGTCTGGCCCTTCGACATGGCACCGCGACCACCTGGACCAGGCGTTGGTCCATCTCCGTGCTCCCGACGGCCCCTTCGCCGCGTGCACGACGAGCCCGAACCGACCCAACCATCGCGTGCTGGCCACCCCTGCGCCCGAGCAGTTGGGGCTGGCGGCATGAGCAACGAACTCGACTTCCGTCTGGACGACTTCGAGCCCGCCGACGCAGACTCGGAGTACGCGGAGCAGCGGTTCTGGGCCGGCGACCTCACCGTCCTTGCCGAGCACCACACCACCCCCAACGGCTCCCACAGCTTCGTCCTCGCCCACGACGGCTCGGTCACCTGGGGGGTACCTGGCGAGCCCCAGATTCGCGCGATCAAGGTCGCCCGGGACCTCAACCAGAACACCTTCACGTTCGAGTCGACCTATCACTCCACCGTGTCCTTCGCTCAGAACTGGCTGACCGAGCGCGGTTGCCCGCCCGAGCGGATTTCCCAGGTCGGCGACGACTTCATGAAGCCCGCCGACGACCTCACCGCGCGGGTCGAACAGAAGCTCCGCACGTCGGGCGACCGGTACAAGGTCCTCGACAGCTACACCTCGGACTTCGACCCGTGCGAGACATGGACGTTGACCCGCGACTCCATTGCTGCCGAGGCGCCGATCCGTGTCTTCCTCGAAGAGGGGGACTTCGACGCGCACACGTACACGATGCGCGAGGGTGCCTTCGCCGACGAGGACGCCGCCCGGCACTGGCTGGACGACCGCAGCACCGCGCTGCCGCAGCCGCCGGAATACCGCGGAGACGCCACTGCCCTCCGGACCCGCGCTGCCCTCACGCGGTCGGCCGGTGCCTCCGCGATACCGAAGGCCGGCCTCGACGCCCCCAGCACGCCGTCGACAGGAACGGAACAGCGACCGAGCCCCGGGCGGTCGATGTGAGCCGCGCCCGCTTCGCCTTCTCCGCACACCCGGACGCCATCGCGGACCTGCGGGGGCTTCCCGACGATATGCGTGACTTGGCTCTGCTGGAGCTGCAGAACCTGGTTCACGGCAGCGACGACTGCCTGCCGCTGAAGGGTCGCCTCGCGGGCTTCCACAAGGTCTACGTCGATCCGTCCGTCTCTTACCGGATGGTCATCCAGTTCCGCCCGGCTCCTCCGACCTCGCACCACAAGCGCGAGATCTATCTCGTCGCCGCCGGTAGCCGGAAGGACTACGCGGTCTACCGCGCGGCGCACCTGCGCACCGGCCCCCACCAGGACGCCGAGACAGCCTCTGCCTCCGAGGCGCGCGTGCAGGCCGCTCGATCCCGCTCTCCCCGCGCGGTCGACCAGCCGACTGCTGTCCCGGCATCTCCTCCCGCAGCAGTCCAACCCGCTGCTGCCGCTCCTCGAAAGGCTCCCCAGCGATGACCTCCGACCGCAACCCCCTGGCCCGTACCGAACTGGCTGACCTCCTCACCGAGGTTGCGCACAGCGTCTCCGGCATCCTCACTGCCGAGTACCCGACGGCCGCTAGCCGTTCCTACCTGCACCCCGTGCTCGGTGCACTGTCCGCCGGGCCCCGGGTCGTCTGCGAGCTGAACGACCGGCTCGAAGGCTTCGTGGCCGACGATCCACTCCCCACGACGCCGGCAGGTCTCTTCACCCTGGCCTCCTACGCCTCGGCGCTGGGATGGCTCACCGAGTCCCTCGCCGAGCTGACCGCCTCGGTCGACCGGATCTGCACGCGCGTCGGCATCCCCACAGAGCCGCCGGACCCGGCCTTCGCCGCACGGGCCAGCGTGGAGCAGAACAGCGAGTTCGACTTTGCCTTCAGCGCCCTGGAGTTGGCGGCGATCCGTACTGCGGCCGAAGCCGCCGGTCTCGCGCCGGTCGACTACGTCGAGGTGCTCTCCGAGTCCCTGCTCGCAGCCTCCCGCATCACCGACGCCTGCATGGAGATCTCCAGCGGCCTACTCGAAGACGCCGCGTACGTCCTCGGCGAGGCGAACGACCACGTATGGATCGGCGACGGTCCCGAGAGCCTGCCCACTCTGGTCCGCTCCCTGCTCGCCCGGATGGAGGCGGCGGAATGAACCCTCATGACGCGACCGGCCGGGACGATGACTGGGCCATCTCGGGTGATCGCCGCCTCAGGGCCCTCGGAGCCGTCGAGGCCGGCGGACTGCGATTCCACCAGAGCGCCATCTACGGCTACATCTACCTCTCCGACGGACAGGGCCAGCGCCCCAACCCGGAGGTCTGGCCTGAAACCGTCCGGCGGCTGGTCACCGACGGGCTACTCGCCCAGGACACCAGCGAGGGGCTGTACCGGCCTGGACAGCTCCTCTCGCTCACACCGCAGGGCGAGGTGGCCCTCCGAGACGCCCGTACGGCCACGCCGCGCGTATCCGCCGCCCTCAGCCGCAGCGGCGCTGCAGCGATCTCCGGCACCGGCCCCGGCGTCGACCCATCCGCCACACCTGCGACAAGCACGGCCACCAAGCCGTTCCGTTCCCGCTGATCTCCCTCGAAAGGACGCCCCATGTCCACCGCGATCTACACCCGCCGCCTGGTCGAGCACCGGTACGGCCGCCCGCTGGAGAAGCTGCGGCGCGGCAGCGCCTCCGGCCGTTCCGACGACCCTGTCCTGCCCATCCTGCTGCGACGGCTCGACGGACTCGCCCAGACCGGCGCCGATGCCCGGTCAGCCCGCCGCAACCTCGACGCGGCCTGGCAGCGGCACCGCTCCGGCGAACACGCCCTCGACGATCTCGTGCTGCTGTACGCGACCGAAGTCGTCGACCTCGAACGCCAGGAACAGAGCGAGACGCAAGCGGTCTGGGACCTGCTGGATGTCCGCCTCCTCCTGGACCGCGCTTCCGCTCGGCGGCCGTCGGCTCATCGAGCCGCCCCTTCTCCTGACGACCAGGACCTGCTGGACGTCGCCCGCGAGGTCGCCGCCGGCCTGCATCGCCTCAACCGCGAGGCACTGCGCCAGGGCCTGCGCGGCCGCGGCGTCCCCGTCAGCAACCGCCGCCTCGGCGCCGTGCTCCAGAGGCTCCGAGCCGAGAGCACCTCCCGCTGACCGCTCGGTCGCGCCACGGATCCACAAACCCCCTTTGTCCTAATGGAGTTCGACCCATGTCCGCCACCTCTCAGTCCTCCGCTGCCTCGATCGGCTCGGTCGATGCCCAGCGTGTCGAGGACGCGCTTTCCCTGATAGCACCGAAGTGGACCACCTGGTCGGCGCAGACCCTGGCGCAGCAGGGCAGCCCCATGCGTGTGCGTGACGTCGCCGCCAGGCTTCCCTTCGTCAGCGAGCAGTTCGTCGGTAAGCGGCTGGCCCAGATGCACGCTGATGGACTGGTCACCCGGGCTGACCACCGCCACGGGGCTCCGTATCAGCTCAGCGCCTTCGGCGAATCGCTGTCTCGGGTGCACCACACCCTTTACGACTGGTCCCAGGCCAACCTCTCGCTCGGCGGCCAGGTAGCCGGTGCTGAACGCGTCGAGGACGCCGTGAGGCGTCTGCACCTGCGGCATTCGACCGCCGTGATCCAGGTCCTCGACGCGGGCGGCCCCATGCGGTTCGTCCACATCGCCGAGGAGATCGGCCTGGACAACGGCTTCACCCGGCAGCGGCTCAACCGGCTTCAGGTCGACGGCTTGGTCGCCCGTACCGGGCCCCGCCACGGCGACCCGTACGGCCTGACCGACGCGGGGCGGGCGCTGGGCCCCGTCTACGCAGCCGTCGAGCACTGGAGTGACCCCGTCGCCACACGGAATCGCTCGGCGCCGCTGACCCCTGTCGCGGCGGCCACCCGGACCCACGCCGGCGTCTCGCTGGGGTCGGACAACATCCGAACTTCAGCGGCCCTGCGCCGGAGCGCCGCCGCGCCGAGCGCTCTGTTCAGCCACGCACCGCAGCCGCAACCGCGGGTGCCCGCAACCGTCACCTCCCAGTCGACCCCCTCTCGGGGCCGGTGATCCGGGTGGCCCTGAGAGCCAGCCACGCCTCCCCGTTGCCACGGCGCCCGCGTGCAGTCGAGCAGCCCGTTCCGCTGCGCACGCGGGCGCGTTCCCCTCCCTCAGCCCTACACCCAGGATCCCTACCAAGAGGTACTGGTCAGCCCCATGTATCTGGCCGGTTCCAACGGGACCGGAGACGCTGGCTTCGCCCCCGTCGCTCACTGGCCCCATCACTACCTCGACGAGGGCCCCTGCCAGCTTCTTGTCACCTCGCCCGATCAGAGGATCCGTATCGGCTGGTTCGGCGACGACTTCGAGCTGTGGAAGATCACCGCAGCCGAGGAGGCCGTCTCCGCACCCCGCTGGACGGCAACCTTCAACCATGTCACCCCGGCCGAGATCGTTGCCGGTCTCACCACCGCTCTCGCTCACGACTACGCCGAAGCGAATGCCTACGAGGGCAACGGGCGCTTCCTGGCGAGCCCCTCGTATCGCTGGACCGACGCCGTCCAGCCCCTGACCGATGCCGGCTGGACCCGCGACGGCGGAGCCGAGCTGGGCACCGTCGAGATCATCGCCCCGGACGGACAGGCAGGCGTCCTCATCGACAACCGTCGCTCCCGTCTGGACGACGAAGCCGTGACGCTCTGGGCGGGTCCACCTGGCTGGGGCACTCGCGCGGAGGCGGTCTTCTCCGCCCGTACTCCCTCCCACTTGATCGCCGCAACGGCAGCGGCCATGGCCGATCCAGCCCCGGCGGCACGTGAGCTGCACCAGATCCACCGCGAGGTGGAGCACCTGGTCTCGCTCAGCTCCGTCGGCCCGACCGCCAACCGGGTTCCTCGGGCTCCCACTCCCCTTGACGTACGCCGCACTGCCGTCACGCAGGCCGTCCACCGCGCCGCACGCTTCCCTCGGACGGCCGCCGACCTGCGGGTCAGGGCCGCCCGCAGCCGTACAGCGGCCTCGGCGCAGAACCGGTCGAGCAATCCTGCGTCCGCTCTCGGGGCCAGGCCGCCGGCCACCCCGACGCCCCCACGCCATAGCCGCTGACTATCGGCTCCGGTCCCTCTGGGACAGCACCTCTGCCCGAAGCACCACTCCGAATGCCGGGAGTTCCACCATGCCCGACGCCACCGCACTCGATCAGGCCACGGCCATGATCGAGAAAGCCTGGGGCCGCCCGATTGAAGCTCTGGAATCCCTCGCGGTCCGCCGCCCTAGCGACGACCCGCTCCTGCGCTCGGCCATGCACATCCGCTCATCCTTGGTCGTCACCGACAACGCCGTGGCTGTTCACCAAGACCGTCTGCACGCCCTTACCCGGTCCGGCCGTGTGCCGGCCTTTTACGACCTGGAGCGGATAACCGGCTCGGCGGCGGACCTTCGCGTCGCTCAAGCCGAGAGCCGGACTTCCCTTCAGGCCATCAGCCACGTGATCGAAGCACGTGAAGCCGCCGCGACCGCGGACCGGGCCCCGGCAGCCCGGCTGGCCCAGGCCGCTGTCGCCCGCTCCGGGCGCGCTCCACGCACCCTGGGCCAGTCGCCCGATCAGCCCGCTCCTTCGGCCGTTTCCGGCCCGTCGGTGGCCGCACTGGGGCCGCACCGCTGATCGGTCAGCTGAGGTCCTCGTCGCGGTGGGCATCCCCGATGCGGGAGCCCACCGCGCGGGCCAGGTCCTCCAACGTCAACTCGACGCGACGCCCATCCGCGATCCGGTCCTCCACCACGGCGTCCTCGTCTCGCCGTCCGTCGGACTGCACACCGACAGCCCACTGGCCGTCAGCGACCATCGCGATGTCGCCCACCGTCCACGGCCGCCCGGCGGCGCGGATCTTGCGTTCCAGCCCGGCCCCGTCCCAGTGTCTGCTCGGCTCCGCCATCCCTGCTCCCCCTTCGGTCCCGTGCGGCCCGTTGCCGCAACCCAGTTACGACAACCGCGTCCACCGATCCATTCCCGGCGTCAGAGTCCCCACCGACGGCCGCCAGTTCGCCCACGGCAGACGCCGCTTCCCGGGAAAGGACTACGAACTTCGGCACACCGCATGTCAACGTACGGGTGTTGGGAAAAACCGCAGGTCAACGAAGGGACCGTCCACCGTGAACACCTCCCCCACCCTCCTGCCCGCCGTCATCCGCCCGGCCGTGGAAGACCGTCGCTGGCTCTCCTCCGACCACTGCGCGGGACCGGTGCTCGACCTCCTCGACGCCCTCGGCTGGGCGGTCGTTGACACCCCGGAGGCCAACGTCCACGCGACGAGCCCGGACGGCCGTGTCTACGTCGGTTGGCTCCCCGAGGACACCGCCGCCTGGAAGCGCGGCATCGTCTGGCAGGTCCGAGTGCAGCCCACCGAAGGCGACAAGTGGGTGCAGGAGTTCGGCCTCTACACCCCCTCCGAGGCCGTTGCTGGATTCCTCGCCGCGCTCATCGCCACCCCCACCCGCTGACCGCGCTACCGACCCCTGTCTCGGAGGAACCCCGTGGCACACCGCGCCCCGCTCACCAACCACCACGCCGACGGCACTCTCTGCCCGGCGGACCACAAGCACACAAGTTCCGGCAAGCCGCTCCACCCCGAGTGCCCCGGCCGCGCGTACACGCAAGCCATCTGCTCGTGCGGCGGCTGGGACATGAAGCAGTCCGGCAAGGGCTACGTCAACGAGAGCCGCAAGCGGCACCTCGCCAGCCACACCCAGGGGCCGAAGGTCCTTCGCGACCTGCTTCGCCTTGACGTGTCCTGACGCTCACTCATCAACCCCGCCGTGCCGTTCCGCACCGCCCTCGGAGGAACCCGTGCCCCACTACCTGACCGTCGGCCACCTGCTCCGCCAGCTCCAGGACCTTGACCCCAGCCTGCCGATCCGCCTCGCCATCAACCCGGACTTCCCCTTCACCCACTATCTCGGGGCGGAGGTCATCGTCCGGGACGGCACGGCGTTCATCGCCGACGACGGCCAGGAGGACTACCTCCCGGCGACGGTCAGCAACGCCCTCGCCTGGGCCTGACCTGTCCCACCGAGAAAACCCGGAGGCTCCCTATCTCGTCGCGATCCCGCCCTTCGCAGGCCCTTCCCCTGCACAACCTGGCCGTACGCCCCATACCGAGCGCCATGCGCGGCGCGCTGGTCCAGCGCGTCTCCGCCCTGCCCGACGGGCCGCTCGACGTCACCTGGCTCGCCGTCGAAACCCCGAGACTCCCCCTTGGCCGCATTCGCCTTCACTGGGAGCCCGCCTCCCTCGCAGGCTGGGACGTCACCGCCCACCTGGGCCTGGCCACCACCGAGGTGCACCTCGCCTCCTGGCCTGCTGCCCCAGACGACTGGCCGCGCCTGGTTCGCCCGACACTTCACGAAGTGCTTGGCCTTTGCGCCGCCCTCGCGGTCGCGACCGCCGCCCTCGACCTCTCGAACCGACTCGCCCAGGTCTGACCGAACCGCAAAAGGCCGCCCCGCGCCGATCAGGCAGGGGCGGCCTTGCCGTACGCCCAGCCGCGTGTTGCGTACGCTCATCACCGACGAACGAGGAGGACACGATGGCCGACGACCAGCAGCTCTGGGGGTACCCCGAGGTCGCCGCCCACCTGGGCATCAGCGTTGGGGCCGCCCGTAACCGCAAAAGCCGGGGCAGCCTGCCCGCGCCCGACGACACCACCGTGCCGGACCGGCCACGCTGGAGACCCGCCACGTTCCAGAACTGGAACCCGGTCGGCCGAGGATTCCGTAGCGACCGGCACAGCCCCTCCTCACAGGTGATCGCGCCATCCGGCTGACCGGCGCTCGCGCCCGCCCGTAGGCTGCGGCCATGACGTCCGATTCGCCGATGCCCTCCCCACCGTTCCCTTCGCCTGACAACGCTGCGCTCCGGGTAGTCGTCGGCAACGCCCTCGCATCAGTCCGCAACGGCGAAGCCTCTGTGGAGGACGCGATCCTTCACGCCGCCGTCCACGGCTGGTACGAGGGTCACATCCAGGGCGAGGACGAGTGCCCCGGCTGCGACTTCCGGGGTGGGCTGCCGAAGAACGGAAACCGCGGCTGACCATCCTGCAACGCCGAGGGGCGCCACCAACGTGTAGTCGGTGGCGCCCCTCGGCGTTTGGTATTCCGCTCGCCTAGTCCAGGTAGGTGCCGGCGAAGGCCCCGTCGAAGCCGAGCGCGGTGAGGCCCTGCTCGACGCTGGGGTAGGTCGTTCCGTCCGGGACGGCGATCAGGGCGTCGAAGTCGGCGCGGCTGATCTCGGGTTCGAGCCACTGGTTGCTGCAGCGGCAGCAGACCCAGACGTTGCGGCCATGGTTGATGAGCAGCCAGTCACGCCGGGCGCGGCAGGCCGAGCACATCACGGGGATCCCGCGCAGGGCCAGCTCGCGCGGGTGGCTGAGGCAGCGCGTCGCGCCGGGGCCGCTGGGTGGCTGCGTCTCGTACTCGAGTTGCAGCAGGGGGTCGGTGCCGGCGGGGAGGACAGGCAGTACGGGTGACCGCTCTGCGGGGCGGTCGGTGGTTCTGAGCACGAGCGTCATCTCCCGGTCGAGGGCCTTCTGTTTCCATCCGTAACAGCCAGTGGAACCGGTTGTCCAGGGGTTTCGCGGAGTCCGGCAGGCCGGTGACCGGCCGGCCGGACTCTGGTCAGCGGCGCGGTGGGCGGTTGCGCGGGTCGGAGGCGGCGGGGCGAGCTGCGGCCGTGGGCGCCGTCCGGGTGCTGGTGCGGTTGGCCGAGGTCTTGGGCTGGCTGATGCCGGCCTGCGGGCGGCGGGTCGCTTCGCCCGGGTGAGCGGGGAGCTGGGCGAGTCGGCGCAGGCGCCATACCAGGACGTCGTTCACGTCCTCGGCGGTGTCGAGTTCGCGCATGTCGATGGCTTGCTGCAGGAGGGCCTTGGGGTCGTGGCCTGCCTGCTCGGCCTGGGCAAGGGTGGCGGCCAGGGCATCGGTCTTCGTCGACGAGTTGTCTGCTCGCAGCCCCTCTTCCGGCAGGGCCGCACGGATGGTGGCCTCGTGGGATCGGCGTTCGGCTTCGGGCAGGGCGCGTCCTTGTTCGCGCAGCGTCCGCATGGGCGTGGCGGCAGCCTGACGGTAGGCGGCTCGCAGATGCTCGGCAGTCTGTCGGGACGCGTGGGCCTGCTGGGCATGTCCACGAGCGGAGTGCCAGCGGGCGGCCGCGAGCGCGACCAGGACCAAGGTGGAGACGAGCATGGCGGTGGTGCCGCCGTCCTCGCCACGGCCGAGAGCGCTGCCGGCCTGGATGATGCCCCGGGCCGCCGAGCGGATCGCCCGGGTGTCGGCGCGCTCCGCTCGGACGTGACTGCGGGTGGCACGCTCGAAGGCGCGGGCGGCTGCACTCAGCTCGGCGCGGGTGGCGGCCGGGGAGGTCTGCGCGACCGCGTCCAGGAGTTCACCGACCCCTACGAGTTGAGCTGCGGCTTCGTCGTCGTCGCTGTCGCTGTCGAGCAGGACTGCGGCGCGCTCGGCGATTCCGGCGGCACTGCGTCGTTCCCGCGCGGGCGGCGACCAGTTCGGTCGGCCGCTGGTGGCGGCCGAAGGCATCGTCTGCTCGGCAGTGCCGTCGGCTAGGCGAATGCGGATCTTCGGCAGGGAAAGGTCGGGGGCCAGGGTGGAGCCCGCGAACCAGATCGGCTCGCGGTCGCGGTTACGGTCGCCGGGAAGTGCGACGTTGTAGCCGATGGCGTCACCGGACGGAGCGTTTCGGATCTTCACACGGAGGCCCGCCTCGCGGAGCCTGGTGAAGAACTCCTCTTCGGTGGCCGCCCCGGCGACGGCTTGGCGGACGGCTTCGCGGAGAGTCTCGCGAGGGGCCTCGGGCCGACCGGTGCGCTCGGCCTTGAAACGCTCTGCGCTGGTGGGGGACTTGGCTCCGGTGCCGTCGCCGGACCTGAGCTGGCGCAAGCCCATCTCCTTCTCGATGCGACGGCACTCGGCCTGGGCCTTCTTGAAGTCGTAGTTCATCCTCGGACGGCGCAGGTCGCCTCGGACCATGGTGGCCAGGATGTGGATGTGGTCGTCGGCGTGCCGTACGGCGACCCAGCGGCAGCCGTCCGGGTCGCCTTCAGGGGCGAGGTTGACGGCGTGGACCAGGCGGCGGGCGACGGTGTTCCATTCGGCGTCGGTCAGGTTTCGGTCGCCGGGGTCGGTGCGAACCGAGCAGTGCCAGACGTGCTGGGCAGGTGCCGTGGTGCCGGCCTGCTTGACCCGCAGGTCCAGTGCTGCGGACAGGCGGGCGAGGGTGACCTTGGGGTCGGGGTCGGGGCTGGTGTCTCGTCCGGGGTCGGGGGCGAAGCCGTCCCAGCTCCCGACGAGGTGCGCGTCGGTGTGTTCGTCCCGTTTGCCAGGGCCGTACAGGTAGACGAGCAAGCCGTGCGTTCGTGAGCCGCGTCGGATCTTGGGGACCATCAGAGTCGCTTCTTCACCAGGGCGTCGGCCACGTCGTCGATACGGGCCAGGATTCGGGTCAGCTTTGTGAGGGCGTATTCGAGTTCGCCGGGTCGGGGCTGCCCTCCGGCGTTGTGGACGTAGGCGATCTGGTTGATGTTGTTGCCGACCCGGGAGAGGGCGGTGCGCAGGGCGGCCAGCTCGTCGATGGCGGTGTCAAGTTGTTCGTTGGTGTGCAAGGTGGTGGAACCGCGGGCGGCGGCGAGGCCGGCGGCGGCGAGGAATCGCGCGACGGTGACGCTGCGCTGCGCGGCGGCGGCAACGATCTCGGCTTTCTCTGTGTCGGAGAGGCGGGTGGTCGTCTTACGGGTGCGCTCGGTCGGGTTGCGGCTGCGGCGGCGCGGCTTGCGGTCGGGGAACGGGGACGCGCTCGGGCTCGGCTGCTCGCGGTCGCTGTGGCGGTCTGCTTCTCCCCCCGCGCCCGGCACCCCCTGGTGCCGGGCGTCCGGCTGGTCCCCGAGCGCCCTCGCTCGGGGACCAGCCGGACTTCCCCTGCCCTCCTGGGCGGGGGCAAGTGCGTACGACGGGCCGTAGGACCGTCGTACGCGACAACTTGCTCCGCCAGGAGCCGTCGTGGGGTCACGCTGCTGTCCGGCGGTGGTAATTACCGGATCGTTGGCGGTCACCGGCTCGTCTCCGGGTTTTCCTGCCGCAGTTCGCGGACGAGTTCCTCGATCCAGTCCATGGCCAGGACCGAGTGGTGGAGGGTCCAGGGGCGACTTTCCCGGGTTCGTTGCACGATCCAGGTGTTGTCGGGGCCGGATTGGGCCCGGTGCAGGTGGCCGCGCTGGTGCAGGACGGTCAGCCAGGAGTTGACCTCGATGGGTGTGGCCGGGTGGGTGCGCATGGGTTGCTCTCCGCTTCGCATCGGAAGGATGTGGGGCGCGTGTCCGGGGGCGGGTGACCGGCCGTGGTGTCCGGCTCGGTCACCCGCCTCGTGCTGTCCTGTCAGTTCCGGCCGGAGGTGACCGGCTGTCCGTGCTGGACACGGAGCTGGGCCATCAGGGCGGTCAGGGTGTCGCTGGACAGCGGTATCTGCTGACCTCGGATCGCCTGGGCGACCACCTTGCGGGTCAGCTTGTCCTCGGCCCTGACCGCTGACCGGGCGATCTTCAGCAGCTCCTCGGTGTCCGGGTCACTCCGCCGGTCACTGGCTGTCCGGGTGTCCCGGTCAGTGACCTGCGGCGGAGTGACCGGCCGGTCGGTGTCCGGCGCGTGGCTGTCCTGGTTGCCGGTGACCGGCTCGGTGCCGACCGCGCGGTCAGTGACCGGCGGCGCGGTGTCCGGCTGTCCGGGCAGGTCAGGGGCCTCGTGCGGCTGTTCGCGGTCACCGGTGACCGGGCTGCTGTCCGCAGGGGCGCTGTCCCCGGTCAGTGACCGAGGACTCGGGGCCTGCTTTTTCAGGGACGGTCGGGGCCGGTCAGTCAGGGCAGCGACCGGCTGCCCGGCGCTGACCTGACCGGCCTGCGGCTGCTGCTGACCGACCCGGTCAGTCCGGGTGACCGCGATGCCCTCGGGCCGGTCAGCCTGACCGAGGTCCTCCCGGGCAATGCCCTTGACCGGGCCCCGGGCGATCAGGATGTAGAGGTGGACCGCTCCAGCCAGCGCGAGGGGGGCGATGGTGGACAGCACTGCGACCACCGTGTCCCCGAGCCGGAGCCCGGTGTCCGAGACGACTTCCTCGTTGAGTCGCACCGCGTGGAGCGCGTTGGCCCAGATGCTGGCGGCGGTGGCCGTGCCGAAGAGCGTCCAGACGTAGAGCCGGGCGCGCAGCGGTGCGTCGCGCAGGACCAGGAGCGCCCGTATGCCGTAGGCGATGAACCCGTCGATCACCAGCGGGAAGAGGTAGGTCAGGAAACCGCGGACGTGGATGGCGACGGCCATCTGCTGGAGGGCGTCGTACGACAACGCGCATCCCGCGCCGCCCAGGGCGATGACGGCCGCGCGGTCCCAGCCGGTGATGTGCGCCGCCTTCGGCGCGCTCGCGGTACTCACGCCGCCGTGCCGAAGTCGTCGCGACCCAGGCGCTCGCCGTCGGTCTCGGGGGGCGGGGTGGTCTTCGTGGTCTGCTCCAGGTCTCGGTTGCGCAGGGCGCGGCGGAGTTCGCGGTACAGCTTCTGGGCGTGCTCCTCGGTGATCTTCAGGAGCCAGGCCAGGCGCTGCTCGGTCACCCCGTGGCGGTAGGCGGCGTGGACGACCGCGCGGCGCTCGGCCTTGGTGAGGTGGACGTCGCGGCCGGCGATGGTGTCATTGACGCGGCTGTAGTCGAGGCGGTTGGCGAGCTTCTCGTGCAGCGGCCCGCGCTCCTCCTCGGTCAGTCCGCCCCGGATGCCGTCGGTGTCGCCGCTTTCCAGGGTGGCGTCCAGGCAGGAGCGGCGGACCGGGCACTGGCCGCACAGCGACTTCGCGGCGGTGATCTTGTCGGTCTCGTCGGGCTCCGGGAAGAAGATTTCGGGGTCCACCGGGTTGTACTCGGTGCTCTGGCAGACGGCCTGGTCCTGCCAGGTGTGGTCGCCGAGCGACCGGTGGCGGGCAGGGCTGATCGTCATGGTGGTCATGCGGGTTGCTCCGATCGCTCTCCGCGCGCAGGGGCGTCGGCGGAGGGGTGCGCTGGGTCGGGAAGTGCGTGGGGCGGCGCGCTGAGGGCGCGGCCCGGCGTGGCGGCCTGCGGTGGATCAGGCTGCGGCGCGGTGGCGTCTGCGGTCGACCGGCTCGAACTCGACCCGAGTGGTCATCTGCGCGAGCCTGCTGGTGACGCGGTCGCCGAGGTAGGCGCGGAGGTCCTTGATCGCCAGGTTGGTGGTGATCAAGGTCGGGAGCATGTGGTTGTACCGGCGGTTGATCAGCCGATACGTCACTTCCTCGACCCACTCGGACGCCTTGGCCGCACCGAGGTCGTCGATGATCAGCAGCGGGCAGCGGCTGACGGCCGCCAGCTCCCGCTCACTGTCGACCCCGGGCCGGGGCCGCAGGTCGGCGTACAGGTCGGCGGCGGTGGTCGCGCGCCAGCGGACGCCGACTCCGCTCTGCACCAGCCGCCGGACCGCGCCGTACGCCTGGTGCGTCTTGCCCGCGCCGACGACCCCGGCCATCAGCAGGCTGGGTCCGGTGGTGACCTGCCGCCGGGCTCCCGGGCTGGGGGCGACGGCCGCCTCGGCGACGTCCCGGACCCAGGCCAGGACCTGGGGGTGGTCGGCGACGGCGGCCTGGTAGCGCGGGGGCATCCCCGCCGACAGGGCGTCCAGCGGGGAGAACGGCTCGGGCTCGTCGGCCAGTGCGGCGACGGCGGCCGGGTCGATGTTGCGGGCGGCCAGAATCCGGGCCATCCGGTCCAGGGTGCCCTCGCCGAGGGTCTGCGGTTCGCGGTTGCGGGTGCGCATCACAGCTCCTCGGCGTAGGCGGCGGCAGCGTTGACCGGGTTGGCCCACGCCTGGTGAGCGGGCACGTTAGGACGGTTTCCCGGCCGCGCCAAACCGCCGGAGCGTGCGTTCATGGCCTCGTTGACCATGCTGGTCAACACGCTCGGGTGCTTGGGGTTGGCTGCGAAGTTCTGCAGCCCGGCCCGGATGTGCTCCTGGGCGATGCCCTCGCCCAGGAGCTTCTTGGTGATCCGACCGAGGTGTCCGATCACGTCGTTGGGCGGGCGCTCGTCGCAGGCAGCGATGTATTCGCCGACGAGCTGGTTGGCTGAGGCGGTGGCTGCGGGCGCTGCGCGCCCCGTAGGGATAGAAGATCCAGGATCCAAGATCCTAGATCCAGGCGCCGAGCCCTCTCCGAGGCTTCGGGGAAGGTTCGGGGAACCCTCGGCGAATGCGCCCTGACCTGCGCTTTTCATATCCGCGCCGCTAGGGGTGCCAGCCATGCCGTCGAAGGCGTCCTGCTGGGCGGCGGGAGCCTGGTCTGCGTGGCTGCGAGGCGTCGCGGCGGGCTTCGCGGGCAGATCGAGGGCTCGGGGAGCGTTCGGCGAAGCCTCGGCGAGCCCTCGGGGAAGGGTGGGCGACTCCTCGGCCCGCTTGGTGCAGGTCGCCTTGCAGGGGCCGCACCGGTCGGCACCATGGTGCTGCGGGCAGGAGGGCAGGCGGGACTGGCTCGGCTTGTCGATCTTCTGGTGCTCGGACCAGGTCACGATGTGGAGGTAGCGGCGGCCGTCGCAGCCGGTGTACCGGCAGATCAGGCCAGCGTTCGCGAGTTGGTGGAGGTCGTCCTCGACGTGGACCGAGGTGTGCTCGGCGCGCAGGGGCCAGAGCAGCCCGGCGATGATCGCGGCGTTGTCGCGGTGGCGACCATGGTCGTCGGCCTGGGTGAGCAGGCCGAAGAAGGTCCGCTCTGCCTCGACGCTCACTTCGGCGAGCGACTCGGAGACGAAAGCCTCCGGCTTGATGGTTCGTATCCGCGCCATGTCAGCGGCCCCGACCGGCGGCGATCAGGTCGCTGCGGGTGAGGGTCGCGTCGGCGAGGTCGAAGGTGTGCGGTCGTGTCCAGTCCGCCTCCGGCCAGACCCGCAGGATCCAGCGGGCTGCGACCCTGGCGGTCGTCCGGCCCAGCTCCATGGTCTCCCCGGCCTCGTCCCTGACGATGGCGTGCGGGTGGGGCCACGCCTGCTTCGGGTCGTTGAGGCTGACCCGGATGGTGGCCGCGCCCGGAATCATGTCGGCGAGCTGGGCGGCGAGGCGGTGTTGGCGGTCGATATCCGGGCAGGCCAGGGTTCCGCTCGGCATGGCGAGCATGCGATACTCCGTTGTTTGTAGGAGTGCGGTGCGGCGGTTCTCGTGCAAAAGCCCCGCCGCCCGCGAGATGTGAATTGCGCCCCTTGGGGTGCCGGCCCGGCGCTTGGGAGTTGGTAGCTCCCGGGCGCCGGTTTTCGTTGCCTGGTCGCGTCACGGACCGCTCGCTTGCATCGCCCCGTCTCCTCCCCGGTGTGTCTCTGACCGACGTTCTCCTCGGCAGGCGCACGGCCTGGCTGCCGAGGGCAGGGATGCGAATCCCCGTGTTTTTCGGTAGCCTGAAGCTATCTTGGTTCATGAGAAAGGTCAACGGACCGATGTTTCTTCGGTTCACACAAAGATGAGGTCTCATGCCAGCTCGACACTTCGATAGGACTCGTGTGCGCTCGGTACGTCGCGCCGCCGAGATCTCGCAGTCGGACGTGGCATCTGCCCTCGGAGCTGCGGATTCGACAGTGGCAGGGTGGGAGCTGGGCTCATCCGTGCCGGATCAGGAAAAGTTGCCCGCCCTCGCCGGGGTGCTCAACCAGCCGTTGGACGTCCTGTTCCCCCGCGACGGCTTGCCCGACCTCACTGACCTACGGTGCGACGCCGGCCTCTACCGGTACGAGATGGCAGCGGTCATTGGTACCAAGAGCGACGGTCCAGTGGCCGGTGCGGAGAACGGCATCCGGCGCCTCAAGGACAGGTACCTCCCTGACCTGGCGGAGGCGTATCGCGTCACCGTGGACGAGGTGAAGCGAGCGCAGGAACGGTCAATGGCGAAGGCTCGGGGCGAAGAGGTGGAGGGTGAGGCTGCCGCCATCGCGGCGGTCGAGGAGCCGCCCCGAACGCTGGCTGAGAAGATCACCCTCCTTCTGGAGCGCTCGTACCCGTCGGGGGCGATGCCGGGGGACGGAGCGATCGCGGAGGCCGTGAACGCTTACGCGGGGTCGCAGGTCACCACTGCCGAGAAGGTGGAGGCCCTTCGTACGGGCACCGACGAAGCCGAGGCCCCTGCTCCGGTCGTCCTGGAAGGTCTCGCCCAATTCTTCGGCGTCACGCGCCTGTACTTCGAGCCGGACGACGCTGTCGCCCGGCAGGTCTACGAAGGACTTCGCCTGATGTCGGCCGCCAAGAGCGGGAAGGTGGGACGAGTGCGGGCCCGCGGTCTCGGCGCGGAGGGTCTGTCGGCCGACGTCCTCTCGATCCTGAACGATCTCGCGATCGAGTTCGAGAAGAAGGCCGCCCCCGACGCCAACGAGTAGTGCCCTGTTCCCAGGACTCAGGGAGTCGCGGGAGCAGGGCGCTGAACAGCCCCTTCTACTCGGGTGCTGCGTTGGGCTCGTGGCGCAGGCCGGAGGCGAACACAGCCCGGACGTTCTTCAACGCGTCGAGGTCCGCGAGCGGGTCTCCGTCGACCAGGAGGAGGTCCGCGCGGTAGCCGGGAGCGATCCGCCCCGTTGTGGAGCCCAGCCCCAGCGCCGTGGCCGCTTCGGACGTCGCCATGTCGAGGATCGAAGCGTTCGCCAGGCCCAGGTGGGAGTAGAAGGACAGGGCCGGGACCAAGCCGTCGAAGCCCGCGCGCTGCACTCCCGCGTCCGTTCCGGCCACCAGGCGTACGCCCGCGTCAGCCATCCGCCGCACCAGGTCGAACATCGCGGCGGCCCGCTCCTCGCCGAAGATGCGGGGGAGCATCTGCCAGTGCGGGCTGACCGCCGGGCAGACGGTAATTCCCCGGTCGATGATCTGCTGCACCACGTCCGGCCGGAAGTCGAGGCCACCGTCTGCCATCCATGTGCAGTGCTCGATCGTGTCCACACCGGCCACCACAGCCGCGGTGATGCCGTCGGCACCGTGTGCGTGGGCTGCGACGGGGATCCCTGCCTTATGGGCTTCGTCCACCAGGGCGGTCAGTTCCTCTGCGGTGAACTGGGACTGGTGGCTCTTGGGGCCATCCTTCGTCAGGCCGCCGCCGGTGACCATGGCCTTGATGACCCCGGCCCCCGCTGCGAGGTTGCGGCGGACGAGGTCGCGGATCTCGGCTTCACCGGAGACCTCGCCGCCGAGGAAGTGGCAGTGCCCGCCCACGGTGGTCGCGGGTGTGCCCGCGGACACGATCCTCGGACCAGGCGTACGACGATCGTTGATCTCCGCAGCCAGACGAAGCGCCAGACCACTTCGGTCACCGAGGTCACGGGCCGTGGTGACACCACTGAGCAGGAGCTGTTCCGCACGACGGCGCATGTCCTCGAACAGGACCTCATCCGTCGAGCCCTGGAGCGTGGAAACCGGATCAGGGCCGCCGTCGAAAGCGAGGTGCACGTGCGCGTCGATCAGCCCCGGCAGAACGGTTCCGTCGAATGCGAAGTGTGAAACATCGGCGCCGGCCTGCTGCACGATCTGTTCGCGCGGCCCGACAGCAGTGATCGAGTCGCCCTCGATGAGAACTGCGCCGTCCTCCAGGTAGGTCCCCGAGTCGACAAGCACTCGTCCACCGGTGATCAGCATCTTGTCTCCTTGATCATTACGAGTCATGCGGCATCACGCAGCGCGTCGGACACCTCAATCAGTTGTGTCACATCCGACTGCCGGTCGCTTCCCAGAGCCATGGCGAGGGGGACCGCTCGACGGGGTGCAGGGACGCCCTCCCCGATCCGGGCCGAGGCTCGGCGGAGCCGGGCAGCCAGCTCGGCCGAGTCGATACCGTGGACCTCGCTGTGGTCGTCCTCATCGAGCAGGTAGGGGCTGATGTCCACCAGGCCATCACGGCACTCCACGATGCGGCGGTGGTAGCGCCGGTGCACGCCGCGGGCCCGCCAGCGATCCAGCGCGGCCGGGGACGCCGGCCTCAGCACGTTCTCGGGATACGCCTCTGCCAGCAGCTTCCACAGCGGGGCAAGCCGACGATGATCACGCCGGTGCCGGAGCCAGAGCCGCAGGGAGGAGATCCGGGCTCGCGCACCGGAGTACGTGATACCCGCTGCGAACAGCAGGATGGACGCCACCAGGAGGAAGGCCACGGCCGCCATAAGAGGATGTGGCACGTCCACGTCGGCCCAGCGAACGGCGACGATGACGGCGCGGATCGCGCAGGCCACGGCCATCGTTCCCAGGCCGACGGCGGTCATCCAGAGCCCGGTGGAGTGCGGGCGCCGGGACATGCGCGCGTAGCGGCGAGTCCACCGATACGCCATGCCAAGGGCATACATGAGGTAGAGACCGGCCCCGCCGTAGAAGAAGGCGATCTGCGGAATCGACATGTCGGCCGTACTGAAACTACCGGCGAAGACCTCATGCGGCACCGACACCGCAGCCACGGTGATCGCGACCGCGACGACTCCGACGACCACGGCTTCCCTGCGTGCCCGCTGGCGCCCCACTTCTTCGTCAGCGGCGGAGTGGAGGTAGAAGCACATGAGGAAGTAGACCGTCAGGAGCAACAGCACGTTCTGGATCAGCTTCGCCGTCCCGTGGCCGGCGACCGTGTCGACGCCGGACGCACCGCCGGGCATAGCCACCGGGTACGACAACGCAGCGCAGAACAGACAGAGGGTGACAGAACGCAGAGGCGCGTCATTAGGGGATCGCTTCAGCTGGTAGAGCTTCCAGGCGAGAGCAGCCACGAGCCCCAGGAGTAGCAGTTCCACGGGTTACAGCCATCCTCGCCGGTCACCGAGAGCCGCCTCTACCCGCCGAAGCGAGGGGTCATCCGACAGCGGAGTGGCGCCGTCCAGCAGGGAAGACCACTCCAGGATGATCGTGGCCACCAGCTCGACAGAGCACTCTTCACCGTCGTCGTACGAGCACCGGCGCGCGACGCGCTTGATCGTCTCGGGGTCGAAGACCGGCAACATGGTGGCCCAGCCCTCGACGAAGACAGCCGCCTCCTCCTCGAAGTCGACCGCGGAGACCTCTTCCGTCTGCTCGACTTCGGTCGTCTCCGCGGCCTCTTCGTTCTCCGCGACGAGGATGTGACCTACCTCGTGGAGAACGATGTGATCTTGATGCAGGCGGGTTGTCTCCTGCTGGAACAGGATCACGTCATAGCCCTCGTACTCGACCCACATCCCCGAGGGCCCCGGCTTCGGCAGCGGAGCCTCCCGCAGGTAGAGGGGGCGCCCCCGGCGTCGGCTGAGCGCCTGGCAGAGTTCTTCGACGTCGAGCGGGGGAGTAATCCCGAGGTCTTGCAGCTCACGCCGAATCAGACGGTGCAGATCCCCCTCCACGGTCCGTTTCGCGGCTGTCCGCCAGCGCCCGAGGCGCCCACGGCTGGCTCCGCCCTGTGCAGGAACCGTCGGCCTCTCCGCGACTCGGCCACTCTTCTCTGACCACACTGAGTAACTCCTCCAACCGGCAGGTGATGGCTCCCCCGAGCCGGGGCGACATCGCGCCCGTGTCGATGACGTCCGGTTTCCTACGCCGGAATCGACCGCAGTCGGACATGCCTACATGCCCCACAAGCCTCAAGGGGCCCGGATGCCTGGCCTCCAGAGCGCTTCGCACCCCACGAATGTCACGTACGCGAACACGATCTGAGACAACCGGCGAGCTGCCGCAATGGAGCCTCCGGGAACTCTTGGACAGTACGTGACGGTTCAGACAAGGCATTGTCTGAAAAGCATGATCAATCCGTGTAGCCCGCACGTAACCCTGCCCCGTCAAAACGATCTAAATCGGCCATCAGTGCACGAGGGTGCACTCCTGAGCTGGCCTTTTGCGTCCTGGCGTGGACGCTTCAAGCTCTCGGATTACATGTCGAGCCCGTTACGAATGTGAGATATTTTCCGTTGAATGTCGTACGACATATGGCATCGAATCGGGCTAATTAACCGTCCAGGCCGTTTGTGGTCGCGGTCACTTCAGGGCAGTTCGGGCAACTAGAGCCATTACGCTTCCTGTCATGTCGAACGCGATATCCGGCCAGAGTGATGACTACCGCCAGTTCTGGAATGAGTACCACCTGTGCACATTGACGACGCTGCGGCCTGACGGCCGTCCGCACGTTGTGCCCGTCGGTGTGACCGTCGACGCTGCCGCCGGAGTCGCCCGAGTTATCACCCGCAAATCCAGCCGGAAAGTCGCCAACATCCTGGCGGGCGGCAGTGCGGCCCGGGTCGCGGTGTGCCAAGTCGACGGGGGCCGGTGGGCCACGCTCGAAGGCGTGGCTGAGGTCTGCACCGACGCGGCAGCAGTCGAAGACGCGGTTTCCCGTTACGGGCAGCGATACGGGCGTACGCCTGCCCCGGACCCTGAGCGCGTCGTCCTTCTGATCTCGATCGAACGGGCGATGGGCCAGACGTTGGGGGCCCGACCCAAGACAGCCCAGGCCGCGGCATAGCGCGTCGGTCAACCCGCCATAACCCAGGGCTACCGGACCCCTCCACCGCCTGTCAGGCGCCGGACCCGGCTGGTCCGCGGTCTGGCGTCGCTGCCCGTCTTGACGTAATCGCTCGGTTCGAGCGGCGCCGACCCACACAGGTGAGCCGACGCCATAACTCAATCTCAGGCCTCGATGCGGGCGACCTTACGACCCACCTTGAGGTAGAGCTCGGCACCGTCGAGTGCCCCGACCTCGCTCACGACCGCGCTGAGCGCCTGCTGGACGGAAGCCTCCGTGAGCTGCGTGCTCTGCTGCTCTCCGTCCGACTCACGGATGAGGCGGAGGCCGTTCTGCTGGGCCACGCGGCGCACGGCGGAGATGCTGGGAGCGAAGTCCAGCGTGCGGCTGATCAGCGCCCCGAGCGTGTCCTCGGCGTGGTCCTTCAGGGAGACGACGGGGAGGTTCTGGGTGTCCCCGAAGGAGCGCTTGGAAAAGCGCGCCGTGAACTCAGCGCGGGCGGCGGCAGCGGCGTCCAGGCCGTGGAGAGCGGCCACCACCTCGCCGGCGAGGATGCGCTTGATCGCCATCGGGTGCGCGGTTCCCTCCTCCAGGCGCTTGGTGACCACGCGGATCTCGTCGTCCGTCCACTCGGTCAGCAGCTTCAGGTAGGGCTCGACGACGTGGTCGGGGATGGACATGAGGCGGCCGTAGACGTCATCCGGGGTGGCGGTGAGCGCGACGTAATTGCCCTTGCTCTTGCTCATCTTGGCGCCGGTGCCGTCGGTGCCCTCGATCAGCGGGGTGGTGATGACGATCTCTGGGGTCTGCTCCGAGATCTCCATGACCTTGCGGCACATCTGGAGGTTGAGGAGCTGGTCCACGCCACCCAGTTCGACGTCCGCTGTGATGGCTACCGAGTCCATGGCCATGACGACCGAGTAGACGAACTCGGCGACGGACAGGCCCTGCCCCTCGGCGAGCCGGGTGCGGAAGTCATCGCGCTGGAGGGACATGGAGACCGGCACGCGGGCCAGGATTTTCACGAGCTGGGGCAGGCTGACCTTGTTGAGCCACTCGCCGTTGAAGCGTAGGTCGGCCCGCTTGAAGTCGATGAAGGGTGTGACCTGCTGCTGGTACGTGCTGAGGTTCCGGGTGATGTCGTCGTCAGTGAGGGCAGGACGCTCCGAGGAGCGCCCGGACGGGTCACCGATCTTCGCCGTGACGTCACCGATGATGAAGACCACATGGTGACCCATGCGCTGGAGTCGGCTCGCGATGATGATCGGTACCGCGTGGCCGAGGTGCACGTCGGGTGACGTCGGGTCGATGCCGTACTTGACGACGAACGGACGGCCCGCGGTCTGGGCAGCGGTGATCTTCTCGGCGAGTGCCGAGGCTGAGGGGATCATGTTGATCGCGCGCCCTTCGACCAAGGCGGCCTGCTCCTGAGGGGAGAGGTCGGAGAGGTCGAGAGAGCGCCGGGCTGTTGTCTCGTCCAGGAGCTGAGCGACCGTATAGTCCGCGCCCAGGTCCGATCCATCGAGGATCTGCATGACGCGGGTGACGGACTCGCTCAGACGGCTCATGGCGCCGATACGCTCCTGTGTCTGCCAACTGGGTTGGCCAGTGTGGATGAGAAGTGGTGACCCTATCGTCGTGGCTGATGCCGCCGCATTCGAATAGTCACTCCCGGTTTCGCTGTTCTTGATCATTCGAAAACAGGCGCCTGTGGTCGACCAGTCACGGTGCTCGAAAGCGCCCTGGTCCATGGGCCAAGAGGGCCGCCCGAGCAGGCGGCATCGATCAGCATGGTGGTGCAGGCTACTTACGCCGGTGGATGTCAGGTTCCACCGGGCCACCCCACACTTCGCCGGGCTCAACCGCTCGCAGCGAGCGGCGGGATGGTGCCGCATGACAGTTCGTGGCAGGGTCGTCCTCATGCGGATTCTCGTGATGGGCGGCACCTGGTTCCTTGGTCGGGCGATCGTTGACGATGCACTTCGACGCGGGTGGGAGGTATCGACGTTCAACCGGGGCCGCTCCGGTGTGGTTGAGGGCGCCGACACCGTCCGGGGTGACCGGACGAGCCCCGACGACCTGAAGCGGCTTGCCTCACGCGGACCGTGGGATGCCGTGATCGACACCTCCAGCAGCGAGTTCCCACCCCGTGACGTGCTCCTCGCCACCGACATCCTGCGCCCGGCCGCCGCCCGGTGGGTACACGTCTCCACCGTGTCCGTCTATCAGGGGTGGCCCCACCACCCGCTCACCGAGGGCTCCCCGCTGTTGGAGTGCCCGCCGGACGCCGATGAGTCGTTCGGGCACACAGGCGCCGATGGCAGCCCGACGAAGTACGGGTTCCAGAAGGCCGGTGGAGAGGCTGCCGTACGAGCGGCCTTCGGGGACGACGTGGTGTTCCTGCGGCCTGGAGTGATCTTGGGGCCTGGCGAGTACGTCGGCCGCCTCCCCTGGTGGCTCACCCGTTCCCAGCACGGCGGCCCGATCGTCGTCCCGGCGCCGGCCGCCCAGATGATCCAGCCTGTGGACGTGCGGGACGTCGCCGCCTTCGCCGTCGATCAGGCCGCTGGCACCGATGGCCCCGGTCGGGCGTTCAACATCGCCCACCCCGAGGGCATCAGCTGGGCTGACTTTATCGCCACATGCCTGGCCGTCACTGGCAGTACCGGCAGCCCGGTCTGGGCCGATGAGGCGGCGCTCACCTCGCACGGTGTGAAGCAGTGGACGGAGCTTCCGTTGTGGCGCACCCACTCCGGGGTGTGGTCCGTCAACGCCTCCCGTGCCGTGGCGGCCGGGCTCCGCTGCCGTCCGCTCGCCGACACCATTGCCGACACCTGGGCGTGGATGCAGGCCGACGGCCGACCGGTCGACCACCCGCGGTGGGACGAGCACGGAGTGGACCCGGTCAAGGAAGCCCAGATCCTCGCCACCCTCAGCCACTCGTAGGCACAGGGGGCTGGGCAGTGTCAGGGCTCGATAGCGAGGAGTCCGCTCCCCGTGCCCAGCTGCCGCGGCGCCGAGAGGCGCCCGAATTCCTCGATCTGTTCGCCGAGGCTGACGGCCACCCGCGTCCCCCTGAACGCGGGGGCGGTCAGAGCCCGCCGCAAGCCGCCGGTGCGCTCCAGCAGCCCCGCCACGCGCTGTTCCGCCGGGATGAGCCACACCGTCTCCAGCGTCGCCGCTGCCGCGTCCAGGTCGCCCCGAAGCACCTGCGCCGCGGCGAGGTCGGCCGCGGCCTTGCCCCGTACCGATACCGACTGCCGGGCCGGCGGCCGGGACGCGACCAGATCCAGCGCCCGTTGCGCCGTCACCTCCGCCCCAGCCCCGTCGCCGACGAGCAGAGCGGTCGTGCCGTTGGACATCAGCAGTCGCTCCTCGTTGAAGGCGAACTCACCGCCGACGTCGTCGTGCAGGGCGTCCCGCTCGCCGCTGTCCTGACGTTTGGATGCGACAAGCGCCTGGGTGGCCCGCTCCCGGTCCCCGAGATGGCCGTGAGCGCGGGCCTCGATGGACAACAGCCGCCGCCTGGCCATGTCACCAAGACCGGCGTATGCCAGCGCACTCCGCGCATGCCGTACGGCCTCCGAAGGCCGACCCGTGAAATAGGCGCAGATCGCCAAGGAGCCAGTGGCGTAGGCCCGTAGCGGATCGAACCGCGCCATCTCCCCGTACAGGGCCGCCGAACGGGCGAGGCGAGCCGAGTCATCCAACGCGCCGAGGTCGAACGCGGCGGTCGACAGCAGTGCGCACGCCTGTCCCGCCACGATCAACAGGTCCTGCTGCTGCACGGGCACCTTGGTGAGTCCGCGTTGGTGCTCGGCCTCCGAGCGGAGGACCCTGGCCCGCCGGAACACCTCGAAGGCGCTCGCGGCGCCGTACGAGCGGGCGAGGGACAGGGCGTCCTCGCGGAGCTGGTCAATGGTCGTGTCGGATACGGACTGCGCGGCGGCGGCACCCGCCTCGTTAGCAGCGTCTCGTGCGGTCATGGCGATTTCACTTTCGAGGTTGTACGCAGTGGGAGGAGCCGATGTCGAGGTCGACGGCGCGGGTGGCGGCCCGAAAAGTGCCGCGGCCTCCACGTCGAAGAGCTGCTCCAGTACCCGGCAGGTGTCCGGGCCCGGCATGGTTTTGATCCGGCCCGACGTCCAGCGCCGGAACTGTGCCTCTGACACCGACATGCCGTGCACGCCTGCTTGTGCGGCTGCACGCTCGAACGCTGTGGCGAAGTCCCTGTATCGCCAATGCCGTTGCTGGACTAAAACGCGCAGCAGCGTGGCCGGATCGTCCATCGGTCGCTCCCTCAAGGTCAGAAGACGGGCCACTTCGCCCCGCTCCACTTCGTGCCTACTGGCCAACACCCCTGCTGCGCAATGGAATCCGTGCAGATGACATGGCGGCGCCACCTCCATGACACCCCGGTCACCCTGGTGAGCGCCAGATGACACCGCCTGCGTCGTGGCCGTGACACCCGCACCAGGGGGATTCTTACGCCACTTCGAAGAACCCAGCGAAAGGGAGTGGACCGTGAGCAGCCCTCGGCTTCCCCGACGAACCCCCGGAGAGACCAGCACGCGCTACGAGGCCGTGGTGGCCCCGTATGTGGGGACGGACGCCGGCACTACGTCGAACCGCCGGGATCTGCCCAAGGCCGCCGAGGCGTTCCGTAGCCGGAACGGCGATCCCTCCACCTGGAGTTCCGCCCAGTTCGACGCCTTCCTCGGCCTCGGGGGAGCCCAATGAACGCGACCACGGAGGCGAACCTCTGGGTCACGGAGGACACCGGGCACCGGCTCCTCGGCCAAGGCGTTGCGCACCCTGCCAGCGGACGTCACGGAACCGTAGCTGCGGTCCTGATCTACGTATCGAAGATCACCGGTAGGCCGGTCAGGAAGGTGGCGCACATGCGCCCAATGGACCACTCGGGTCGGGAGTGGACCGCCGACCCGGACACCCTCCAGCCCCTATGGCCGATCTCCCCGCCGGCATCGGACAGTGGCACGCACAGCTGAACAGGCTTCCCGCCCGTTGTCGGCCAACGGTCGACAGCAGGTGGGGAACGGCGCCCCAGGGCGCTGCGCACCAAACCGGCGAGGTGCGTACGGCACCGGACCGGTGGCTAGCAGAGCGGATCAGAACGGCCCACCTCGGGCAGTCACCCTTCCATCAAGGAGATCAGTTATGCCGAAGCCCAGGCGAGAGAAGCAGAACCACTTGATCTACGCGGACGTCGTGGACTCCAAGTCCAAGGCAGGCGTGTGGATGGGGGAGCGCGCCTCCTTCCGCGACAAGCAGGCCCGCATCCTGGAAGCCCTGAAGGACCGTACCGACTGGGTCAGTCTGGAGGGCGCGGTCATGGTTATCAGCACCGAGCCGGCCGGTCTCACGGTGATCGCACCGAACCCGACACTCCCCGGTGTGATCGTCCTTTCCGACGGTGGTTCCCCCGCGGCCTCCGCCCGACTCCAGGCCGACGCCGAGGAGCAGGTCCGCGCCGTCATGGCCAAGCTGGGCATCGCCGAAGAGGAAACGGCGGCCTGACCCAGTGGCCACTCCCCAGCTGCTGTGGGGGAAATACTTCCAGTACGACCGGGACGACGAGGCTGTCCTCCTCGACCCGGTCACGCTGGAGAGTGTGCTTCTCGACCCCGGCGAGGTCTCTGACCTCGCCGGGGTCCCCCCGACCGCGACACACTTAGCCCTCGCCGGGCTCGGCTTCACCCAGGACGGCCCTGCGGCCGACCGCCGTGAAGCACTCCACCACCGCCTCCACACCCTGGGTATCGACCCGACACCGCGCCGGATCAGCGGCCTCCGGGTGGTGCTCACCGACCGCTGCAACATGGCCTGCACGTACTGCTTCGTCGACACCAACAGCGGCAAGCCGGACATGACGGAGCAGGAGCTCGCCGCTGGCCTTGAGTTCCTGTTCGAACAGAACGCGGGGCAGGAAGAGGTTTCTATCCAGTGGTTCGGCGGCGAGCCGACCATCCGCTTCGACCTCATGCAGTACGGCGACGCACTCGCCGACACCCTCGCGGCCCGCTACGGCGTAGCGCGGGTCCGGCGCACGGTCGTCACCAACGGCGCCCGACTGACGGACGAGGCCCTCGACCACTTCGTACAGCGCGAGTACGGGGTGGGCATATCCATCGACGGCCCTCCGGGCATCAACTCGGCGAACCGGCTGCTCCTCGGCGGTCAGCCCGCCGACGACCGCATCCGCCGCAACGTCCGGCGCCTGGTCGAGGCGAAGGGCCTGCACGTCGGCTGCAACCTCACCCCCACGGCGTCCAACATCGGGCGCCTGGCCGAGAGTGTGCAGTGGATCATCGACGACCTCGGCCTCAAGTTCATCTACGTCAACACGCCCATCCCCACCGGGGGTGAGTGGCGGGTGAACGGGGCGGACCTGGCCCGGGAGCTCTACGAGGCCCGCCTGACCGCGCTCGGGAAGGGCGGGATGCTCTTCTCCGTCCTCGACCGGGCCTTCCAGGCCCTCGACACCCGCCGGCCCATGCTGTTCGACCACATGCAGGGGGATCGCAGCCTCAACGCAGCTTTGCTGCCCGGCAACCGGGTCAGCGTGTGCGACATCAACTTCACCGAGCCCTCGTTCCTCCACACGCTCGACGCGCTGCGCTCGGATCCCGGCCTCCTCACCAGGGCGACGAAGAAGGTCGCGCCGATCCCCGAGTGCGGTGACTGCCCGGCGCTGGCCATCTGCGGAGGCCCGTCCCGCAACGAGCAGGCGCTCATCGGCGGTAGCACCCCCGACCCGCAGATGTGCGCCTTCTACACCAACACCGTGGCCATCGCGGTATGGGACAACACGGGGGTGCAATGAGCGCCCCCGTCCGCACGGCACTGGTCTCGACGGCGGGGCACTGCGAGGTCGCGTGCAGCTTCTGCTTCCGGGCCGACCGCGCCCGCGGCTTCCTCACCACCGCCACGTACACGCGTGCCCTGTCGCGGCTGAAGGAGACCGGGGTGGAGGGCGTGTGCCTGACCGGTGGTGAGCCGACCCACCACCCGGAGCTCCGGCAGCTCGTCCGCCTGGCTCTCCAGTTCGGCATGACGGTGTCCATGGTGACCTCGGCCCGCTCGGAGGCTGAGGTCTCCACCCTCGCGGAGGTCGGTCACCTTTTGACCAACGTGACTGTCTCCGCAGACTCGCAGGGCGCTATGGCTCTCGGCCGCACCACCCGGACCGCGGCTTCGGCTGTCGCGACGCTGGACGCCGTGGACACCCCCTCGAAAGTCCTGCACCTGACCTACTGGGATGTGGGCGGGGAGGAAGCCACACAGCTCGCCGGCCTCCTGGCGGGGAAGGGGATCGACGTCCAGCTGAGCCCCGTCCTCCTCTCCGAAGACGCCCTGCGCCGGGATGGTCGATCGGTTCAGGACTCTCTGATGCAGAGGGCGCGCGACACGGCGTCGCTCGGTCGGCACTTCCGTCTGTCCAACGGATATCGGTCCTACCTAGACGATCTTCGGCGGATGCAGCTGTCCGAGGAGGAGAGCCACCCATGCCGGTCGGCAACCCCCTACGTGTCCGCCAAGGGCGAGGTGCGGCACTGCCCCTATGGCGCATCCGAGATCAGCGTTCACGCCCCGCGTACCGAGATCCGAGCCTTCCTCGACGCACCGGCCACAGACCGCGTCGTACCCGACTGCGCCGCCATCTGCCGACCCGCATCCCGCGACTGCGCGGCGGCCTGACCGTGGAGGTCCACGTGCAACCGTCGGTCTCCGTCACCGACCCCGACGACTTCAGCACCCACTGGAGGCAGCCGCCGAACTTCCGCATGCAGGTCCCGTTCGACTACCTATTCCTGCCCGCAATCGACATCCTCGACCACATCCGCCGGGACGACGAGGTGCGCTTCACGGTCCTCGGGGAGGACGACTGGGCGGTGCGCATGGAGCGCACCGCCGCGTTCCGGACGGCCCCGGTCGAGGAGATCGCCACGTGGCCGTTCCGCCTGGTGCACTTCAACCTCGCCCGGTTCTACGGCGATATCCTGGCCGGCTTCCAAGAAGAGGTCATGGTGCCCTGGCGCACCTATCTGTCGTCGCAGGGATTCACGTGGCAGCGGTGCGCGCCCATCCTGTTCCTGTCCACCGAAGGGGCAGCCTCGACCTACCACAACGACAACTCACACGGTCTGGTGTGGCAGGTCCAAGGGGTCAAGACCTTCCACAGCTACCACAACCCCGACAAGCACCTGTCCCCCGAAGCCGCGGTCCTCGGTGAGACCACCGCCGAAGATCCCCCACCGCACGACGAGGCGCAGCGGCAGTCGGTGACCATGCAGCCAGGCGACCAGCTGTGGAGCCACGCCCTGACCCCGCACTGGGTCACCACCGAATCGCCGCTCGCGCTCAGCGTCACGCTCTCCCACGGCGGCCTCTCCCACCGCGGCCGGTACGCCGACCGCGAGCTGGCCCTGCGCGACCACTGGGACAAGAACCCCGCCGAGGCGTGGACCCTCGACCTCGGCCACACCCGGTACTGAGCGAGCCCCAGCTGCCCCACCGCCAGACAGGGCGGTGGGGCAGAGGTGCGCCTACCCCTGGCTCAGGGAGTCAGTCGGTTCGGTCCCCGGAACAGGAACGCGGCCTCGCGGATGGAGTCCAGGCCGAGCATGACCATCAGGATCCGACCCAGGCCGGCGCCGAGGCCGCCGTGGGGCGGGCACCCGAAGCGGAAGATGTTCATGTAGTCCTGCATCGGCTCGGTGTCCATGCTCTTCTCCTCCGCCTGCTTGAGCAGCACGTCGGAGCGGTGCTCTCGCTGGGCCCCGGTGGTGATCTCCAGGCCCTTCCAGAGCAGGTCGAAGCTGAGCGTGAGGTCCGGTCGGTCCGCCGGACGCATGTGGTAGAAGGGCCGGATGCTGGCCGGGTAGTGCGTGATGAACACGAACTCGTGGCCCGTGAGCTCCTTCATGTGGGCGGCGATGGTGCGCTCACCTTCCGGGTCCAGGTCCTCCTTGACGCCTTCGGGGTCCCAGCCGCCGGCCCGCAGGATCTCCTGCGCCTCGGCCATAGTGATCCTGGGGAACGGAGCCTCCGGCACGACGACCTCGATGCCGAAGACCTCCCGGATCGCCTCACCGTGGACTTCGGCGACCTTCGCAATGGCGTGGGCGAGCATCCGCTCCTCGAACGCCATCACGTCCTCGACGTCGTCGATCCACGACAGCTCGACGTCCACGCCGGTGAACTCGGTCGCGTGCCGGGAGGTGTACGACGGCTCGGCTCGGAAGACGGGCCCGATCTCGAAGACTCTGTCGATGCCGGCCGCCACCGCCATCTGCTTGTAGAACTGCGGCGACTGCGCGAGGTAAGCCGACCGGTCGAAGTACCCGAGCTTGAACACCTCCGCGCCGGACTCCGACGCGGTGCCCATCAGCTTCGGCGTGTGCATCTCCGTGCAGCCGTGTCGCATGGCGTACTCGCGCAGCCCCTGCTCCAGGGTCGTCTGCGCGGCGAACACCATCTGCGCGGTGGCCCGCTTGCGTACGTCGAGGAAGCGCCAGTCGAGTCGGTGCTCGGGGCCGGTGTGCTCGTCGATCGGCAGGGGCGTCTCCGCCCGGTTCAGCACCTCGATCGTCTCGGGGACGAGCTCCAGGCCGCCCAGGTTGACCTGGGCTGCCGCTACGACGCGGCCAGTGATCCGGACTGCGGACTCGGGAGTGAGCGATTCGATGGCGGCTTCGATCGGGCCGCCGTCGCGCTTGTGGGTCACCTGGACCATGCCGGAGTGGTCCCGCAGGATGACGAACTGCATCTTGCGTTGCAGGCGGAGTGCGTTCACCCAGCCGGAGACGGTGACGGTCTGGTCGAGGTGTGCGCGTAGGTCAGATGCCAGTACGCGGCTAGTCGTGTGGATCATCGCAGCCCTCCAGGGGCGTCGTCATGATCCCTTGGAAGCGTGGGCGAGAAGGGTACTCGCGGTGCCACCACGCCTTTGCCACCGCCAGACAGCGGCGGCCTCATTCAGCCCGATGACGGGGGCAAACCGGCGGGGCATTGGGCCCGGGGGCCTTTCCTCCCCGCGCTCGGGAGGGTCTTCACCATGGGTGCGAGTCCGCCTTCACAGCTGCCGGCGGCTCTCTCTTCTCGCGTGATCCGTGGCTACTCGTCTCCGTCGACGCGTTGAGATGAGGATACGGATACGTCCCGGCTCGACGCAACGGAAACGATCGAGACACGCTTCTGGAATTGCCCCCAGCAAGGGCGGCAGCCTCGGTTCGGGTACACCGATCGCCCCGTCCCGACCGTCTGCGCTGGCGGAGGCCCCCAGCCAACTCTCCCCCGTGCCCGCAAGACCCTCACCGACGCCCAAGACAGCGGCTGCTGGAAACCCCCGCACCAAGGGGCACGGCGAACGTGCTCCTCCCGTCCCCGTTCTCCGGGCGTGGCCTGTGCTTCGGCGACCCAAGCGGCCAAGCAGTCGCCATCCAGGACCGCGAGGAAGGCATCGGCGACACTCTCGCCGCGAAAATCCGCGCCTCCCTCACCTACTACCGCCACTTACTCCCCGAAGCCGCCTACGGAGTGCAGCTGCACGGCACCACTCTCTACACCTCATTGATCCGCTACGACGAGCTGCCGGTCAACCGCCAGTCTGGGGGGCCCGCCCGCGCCAAGCCCTTCCTCCACCTCAAGAGAGGGGACGGCACAGAGTGGTTCGACAACTACGCTGAAAGCTTCCAAACTGTCTGGGCCGCCGCACGGTCCTGGATTCCCGACCAGAAGGGGACCGCCGCACATGGGCAGGACTGAGTACTACAACGACCCCGCCGCGCCACAGGCGAACACCCTGATCCCGGCCAGCAACCTGCTCGTCGTCGACGACAGCGGCGCCATCCTGCTCCAGCGGCGCCGCGACACCGGCCAGTGGGCCTTGCCCGGCGGAGCCCAGGACATCGGCGAGACCGCAGCCCAGTGCGCCGTGCGTGAATGTCTGGAGGAGACCGGCATCGAAGCCGCGATCAGCGGATTCCTCGGGGTCTACACCAACCCCCGCCACATCGTCGCCTACTCCAACGGCGAGATCCGCCAGCAGTACGAGAACACCTACATCGGCCGCCCGGTCGGCGGTGAGCCCACTATCAACGACGAGGCTGACGGAGTCCGCTTCGTCCAGCCCGCAGACCTCGACCAGTACGACATCCACGCCAGCATGCGCCAACAGATCGGTGACTACCTCGCTGGCACCTTCCCCCATCTCGGCTGAGCCATGAACTCGGCCGCTCGAGTTGCCGCCCATTGCGAGTGCGCGCCCGCCTCGGAAGTACAACGCTGAGCTCTGCGTCTCCATCCCACGTCGCCCAACCAGCCATCAACTCATCCATGGACTGCTATCTGGCCCGCAGGCTCGTGAGCGCCGAGATGCCGTCCAGAACCCGCGCAACGTCCGCGAGGGAGCCGAGTACGAGGTCGGCGCCGGCCTCAGTAAGTTCAGCGGCCGTGGTCTTGCCCGATGCGATACCAATGACCGGGGCACCACCTTCGAGGCCGGTTCGTACATCCTCCAGCGAATCGCCGATGATCACGGTGTTCGAGCGGGTGAATACCATGCCGTACTTGGCCTGGGCACGCTTCTGGGCGATGGCGACGAGCGTCGGCCGGTGGTGGTCGTCGGAGGCGAATCCACCAACCTCGATGTCAAGGAGGCCGTCGAGGCCGAAGGCCGCGAGCTTTAGGACGGCGTTCGGCTTGAGGTTCCCGGTCACGGCGGTCGGAATCAAGCCGGGGTGCTCGCGCACCGCGCGCAACGCGGCGGCGGCTCCTGGCATGAGGACGCCCTGTGCACGCAGATCCTCGGCGTGTGAGGCGAGATGGACGGGCAGGAGATCCACCATGCGCGGTAGCAGACCCGCGATTTCGCCTTCCAGCACTCCGTTGTCGATCAGGAGTGATCGGATCGCCAGCGGCATGGTGACTCCGGTGCCGCGGGCAGGCAGGTGTTCGGCGGGGCGGCCGACGACCTCGGCGAAGGTCTCGCGGTAGACCTGCCGGTCGATGTCGCCGACGTACAGCAGCGTGCGGTCGATGTCCCACAGCACGAGGACCTGCTGGGCCTGGGTCACGTCAGCTCCTTGCACCCGTCACGAGAGCGGCACGGTCGATCAACTCCCGAGCGTACGGGCTCCGGCGGACCGGGGCGAGCTCGCCGATCATGTCCTCGATGTGCTCGTTGAGGCGGGCCGAATGGAGCTGTTCGGCAAGGTCGAGCGCCTGGTGCGCCGTGGCGCAGCCGGCTTCGAGCTCGCCCTTCCTGAGGTAGGCGGAGGCCCCGCGGGAGAGGAACAGGGCGTTGGTGCGCTGGTCTGCCGGGTTGAGGGCCTTCCGTGCCTCGGTGAAGCTGACAGCGGCACTAGGCGCATCATCCAGGTCGAGATAGACGCTGCCGGACTGGCCGTGGATCTCGCCTTCGTTGACCCAGTACAGCCAGTGGGGGTCGAACTCGGAACGCCCCCGGGCGCAGAGTTCGGCGGCCTCGCCGAGCGCGATGAGGGCTGCCTGACGCTCACCGAGCTTGGCGTGCCCCCGTGCCTGCCGGGTCAGCAGCATCGCCTCCAGGGCGGGAGTGCCCAGAGTCCTGATCTGCTCCCGGGCGGCTCGCGCCGCCGTGACCGCGTTGCGTGGCTGGCCGGTGGAGTAGCCGTGGATGGCCAGGTAGGACAGGGCGCCGGCGCCCAGGCGGTCGTCGCCGGAGACCTTGGCCGCGCGGAGCGCGGCAAGCAGGTAGCTCTGCGCGTGGTCGTGGCGCCCGGAGTCGAAGGCGAACCAGCCGGTCTGGGTGGCGGTGTCGGCGACAATGGCCGCCAGGCGGCGGCCGATGTCCTCGGTATATGAAGCCTTTTGCAGAAGGCGTTTGAGGAGTTCGAGGTGCGCGTCGCCGAGCTCGGTGAGGGTGCCGCTGCCGGCGCTGGCGTCCATGATGCGCAGGCGGTCGGTGGTCGCCTGCAGGTTGTCCAATAGGTCTGAGGTGAGCTGGCTGCCGTCCGCAGCGCGTTGAAGGGGCTCTGCCTCAGCAGTGCCCCAGTAGTGGACGAAAGCGGTGAGCGCGATGCCGCTCACCGTAAGGAATCGCCGGCGGTCAATCACGTCGCCTCCAACCGCGTTGTCCAGTGCCGCCACCATACGGGCCGCGGTCCAGGGCAAGGTTGGGTCGAGATCTCCGGCCGACTGGTCCGCCGGCCGCTGAAGCGCTCTGCCCGCTGACCGTGGGAGTGGGAGCTGTACGAGCTCGGCGGGTGCGCCGATGCCTGCCACAAATTCGATGATCTTGTCGATGTTGGTGAGGCGGCGGCTGCCCGACTCCAGCATGGACAAGAAGGCCTGGCTCAGTCCCGTGAGCTGGGCCATGTCCTCTTGGCGCAGCGAGCCTCGCTGTCTGATCAAACGGCTGGCCTTGCCGAAGTCCAAGGCTGCAAGGGCCTGCCGGACATCGACGTCTTGCCACACACGCTCCGGCACGGCGGGTAACGCGGGGGCGGACGGGATGCGAGATCGCGCGCAAGCGGAGCAGAGACCGTCCGGGTTGTACTGGCTGAGCCGGCAGCCGCAGTCGTCGCACTGTCGCAGCGCCTGCTGGGCCACCTGTACCTCCCCTAACGAAAGTGCGCCAGCCGTCGGCGTAGACCGCCGAAAACCGAGATCACCTCAGTGATATCACCGGCGGAATGTGCGCACCGGGCGTTTCCCGGTCAGCCTTGTGCCTCAATCAGCCTCTGTTCAGGGCCGATTACTACTCGCAGCGCGAACGTATCCGGGCCTGTGTACCTCTCGCACCGGTTCGTCGGGAATGGGCTTGGGCTCCGCTGCGGGGGACTTGGGCCGGGAACGAGCCGCATCACCGACGGTTCGGAAGGGGGACACATCCGTGGCGGTCAGCATCTCCGCTGTCGTACTGCTCGCGGTCCTCGTCATCCTCTTCGTCAAGAAGGGCGGACTGAAAGCCGGGCACGCCGTCGTGTGCGTCCTCCTGGGGTTCTACCTGGCCAGCTCTTCGATGGCCCCCGCGATCGCCGAGGTCGCGACGAACGTCGCGCGCCTGATCAGCGGGATCAAGTTCTAGACGGGGCGCTGGCAGTCCGGTGGCTCTATCCGGCCGCGCAGCGATCCCTGTCCGGCACCAACGCCCCCCTCTCTGCCGAGGAAGCATTCGATGACCGAGAAAAGCATGACGCACCCTTGTGCCGCGATCGAGAGCACGAGGCTTCAGCTTTCCCGGCCCTTGACTGCGACCGGCGACCACCCCGGTCGCGAGGTGCACTGATGCGCCCCGTTTACCACCCGGCCGGCACGGATGAAGCCCTCGGTATGGCCATGGTCGAGTTGCAGGCCGGCCGGTGGAGACCGGCGCGTGACTTGCTGGCGGCAACTGGTGGGCAGTGGGGGCTGCGGACGTCGCGTACGCAGGTGCTGGCGGTCACCGCTGCCCACTCCGACGTGATGGGCGTGTGGCTGGCGGAGGAGCCGAACAGTTACGACGCCCAGGTGATGCGTAGCCGCGTCTCGGTGGAGCGAGCCCTGCGCGCCCATCACCAGCAGCACGCAGGCGCTGCGGCATTGGAGGAGGCTGCACGGCATGCCTCGTTGATGATGGCGCACCGGGAGCCGCGGGATCCGGTGCCTTGGATCTGCTTGCTCGCCCTCGCACAGATCGATGGACGCCAGGTGCGCCGGGAGCACCGTGAGGTATCGGCAGAGCCGATGCTGCCGAGTGGGCCGTGGGGGCTGCTGCACGGGATCAACCAGCGCGACCCGTACAACCGGGAGGCGTACCACCGGGTCCTGCAGTTCATACTGGCCCGCCCCGTCCCACGGGCGGCCTCACTCGCCGCTGTCTTCGACTTCGGCCGATGGGTGGCCTCGTGGTCGCCGGCGGGTTCCCCGTTGCTGCTGTTGCCGCTGTACGCGCTCGTCGAGCAATGCCGGCAGCAGTCCCTCCTGCACCGCGCCGATCCGCTGTGGCGACGGCAGTGGGCGCAGGAGCCGACGATCACGCACACGGTCAAGGCGTTCCACCACTGGTTCAAGCAGCCGGATCCCGCGCCGCGTTCGGTGACCGACCTGCATCACCTGGCGTACGCCTTGTGGGCCGGCCACCGGTTCGTGGAGGCGGCCGAGGTGTTCACAGCCGTGGGCACCTACGCCTCGCGGGAGCCGTGGGCGTCCGTCCATGAGGACCCGAACCATCCCGACGGCGGCGAGGCTCTGCTGCTGCGGGCCCGCCGGGAGTCCCTGTCCTTCGCACGCACCCACGCACCTCGCGCCGGACCGGTGCGCTGACCGTCACGCACAGCAAAACGCGACTTGGCATGCACCTGACTTTCTGTACTCGTTCCACCCATTCCATGGAGGATGTCCAGTGTTACGAACACGCCCGACTCGCCGCGCGGCGGGGACCCAGGCAGATGACGCGTTCCTTCGGGAACTGGGCTACGAGCCGGTGCTGGCCCGCCGCATGGGCCCGTTCGGCAACTTCGCCATCAGCTTCTCGGTGATCTCCGTGCTGAGCGGCTGCATGACCCTGTACGGCTTCGGTCTCGCGACCGGGGGGCCCGCCGTGATGATGTGGGGCTGGATCGCCGTCGGCGCCATGGTGATGCTCGTCGGAGCCAGCCTCGCAGAGGTCACCTCCGCGTACCCCACCTCCGGCGCCCTCTACTACCAGGCCGAACAGCTCGGCGGGCGCAAGTGGGGCTGGTACACCGGCTGGCTCAACCTTCTGGGCCTGCTCGGTGCGATCGCCGGCATCGACTACGGCGCCGCTCTGTTCACCGGCGCCTTCTTGAACCTGCAGTTCGGCTTCGTCCCCACGCCGGGCAAGATCATGACGATCTACTTCTGCATCCTCGCGCTGCACGCCACCCTCAACCTCTTCGGTGTCCGGCTGGTAGGCATCCTGAACTCGATCAGCGTGTGGTGGCACCTGGGCGGGGTCGCCGTGATCGTCGGCGCGCTGGCGATCGTGCCGTCACACCACCAGTCGCCGTCCTTCGTCTTCGGGGAGTTCGTCAACAACACCGGCTGGTCCAGCTCGCTGTACGTGGTTCTGATCGGGCTGCTGCTCGCCCAGTACACCTTCAGCGGGTACGACGCCTCCGCGCACCTGTCGGAGGAGACCACCAACGCCCAGGTCTCCGCCTCCCGCGGCATCATGCGGGCGATCGGCTGGTCGTGGCTGGCCGGGTTCGTCCTGCTGGCCGGACTGACCTTCGCCATCCAGGACTACGCCGCAACCCAGGCCACCGCCACCGGGGTGCCGCCGGCCCAGATCTTCCTCGACGCCCTCGGCGTCGCCGGCGCGAAGGCCCTGCTGCTGGTGGTGATCGTCGCGCAGCTGTTCTGCGGCAACGCCGAGACGGCTGCGGCCAGCCGGATGGTGTTTGCCTTCTCCCGGGACGGCGCGCTGCCCGGGTCGAGGCTGTGGCGTCAGGTCGATGCCCGCACCGGCACCCCGACCCGCGCGGTGTGGCTGTCGGTCGGCGCTGCCGCCGTCCTGGCACTGCCGTCGCTGTACAGCCCGACCGCGTACGCCGCCGTCACCGCGATCAACGTCATCGGGATCACCCCCGCGTACGCCATCCCGATCTATCTGCGGATCCGCAACCGCCACCGCTTCCAGCCCGGCCCCTGGAACCTGGGCCGCTGGGGCGTGCCCGTCGGCGCGATCGCCGTGGTCTGGGTGGTCTTCGTGACCGTGCTGTTCTGCCTCCCCCAGTCCCGGCCCGAGTCCGGTCTCGTCTCCGTGACCACGTTCAACTACGCGCCCATCGCTCTGCTGGTAGTCCTCGCCCTGGCCACCGTGTGGTGGCGCGTTGCGGGACGGGACTACAAGGTGCCGACCGCGGCGGCCGACGCGGGCTCGGGCATGGCCCGGATCCAGGAAGAGGTCGTGTGATGACCGCCCTGTCCACCCAGACCGGAGCCACGCCGCGCCCGAGCGGCCCGTCGCAGCGTGATGCCGATGCCGCCTCGACCGCCCCGCGGCGGCCGACCCTGGCGTTCAGCGTCGACGAGCTACGCAAGGCCGTCGGAGCCGGCGTGATCGACACCGTTCTCCTTGCCGTGCCGGACCTGCAGGGCCGCCTCAAGGGCAAACGCTATGGGGCGCGGCACTTCCTCGACCGTGTCCTCGACGGCGGTGCGGAAATGTGCGCCTACCTCCTTGCCACCGACGTCGACATGACGCCCGCCGACGGATTCGCCCTCACGTCCTGGGCGAGCGGGTACGAGGACATGACGGTCGTGCCGGACCCCTCGACGCTGCGCACCCTGCCGTGGATGCCGCGCACCGCGCTCGTCCTCGGCAACGCGATGGACCTCAACGAGGATCCCATCGAGGTCGCACCCCGGCAGATCCTGCGCCACCAGCTGACCCGGCTTGCCGCCCACGGGCTGCACGCCCAGGCTGGCCTGGAGACCGAGTTCATGCTCTACCGCGGCACCTACACCCCGGCCGCCGACATCGGCCCGGGCGGACTCATGCCGGTGGCCAAGCAGAACCTGGACTACGCCCTCGACCACACGCCAGACACCGACCGGCTCTTCCGCCGCCTCCAGGGCTCACTGTCCAAGGCGGGCATGCCCGTCGAGGCGATCAAGACCGAAGGCGCCCCGGGCCAGGTCGAATTCACCTTCCCCTACGGTGCCGCGCTGCCCGCGTGCGACAACCACCTCGTCTTCAAGCACGCCGTGCGCACCCTGGCGGGCCGGTCCGGCATGACAGCCACGTTCATGGCCTCCCCCCACACCGGGCTGGCCAGCGGTCTCCACCTGCACATCTCCCTCACCCGCAGCGGCAACCCGATGATCACCGATCCGACCGGACGGCTGTCCGAGATCGGCGAGCAGGCAATCGCTGGGCTGCTCACGGCGCTGCCGGGCCTCGCCCCGCTGTACGCGCCGAACGTCAACTCCTACAAGCGGTATGCGCCCGGCTCCTTCGCCCCCACTCGCATGACGTGGGGGTGGGACAACCGCACCTGTGCCGTGCGAGTCACCGGCCACGGGGCGGGCGCGCACCTGGAGATCCGCGTTCCGGGGGCGGACGCGAACCCGTACCTCGCGCTCTCCGCGGCGCTCGCTTCGGTGATCCATGGCATCGAGCGGCAGCTCACCCCGCCGGCACCCTGCACGGCCAACGCCTACGAGGCCACCGACGCGCCCCTCCTGCCCCTCACACTCGACCAGGCCCGCTCCGCGTTCCGACACAGCCCCGTCGCCCAGGAGGCGTTCGGGAAGGGCGTGGTCGAGCACTACGCCCACCTCGCGCAGCTCGAACTCGACCACCACCGCGGCATCGTCACCGACGCAGAACAGGCCCGCTGGTTCACCCGCGCCTGACCCCCCCGCCGCACCAAGACCAGACTCCGGCCGGGAGAGTTCCCCCCTCGGCCGGAGTCTGCCCAACCTGCACCACCACACCGCCGCCGAGACGAAAGGACCCGCTCATGCCCGCACGGCCCGCCACGACCGCCTCACATCCGACCCCGGCACAGGTGAAGATCGCCGGAACCCTTGCCCAGGGCATGAGCACCGCCAAGGCGGCAGCCGAACTGGGCCTGTCCGAGGGCACTGTCGCGATCCAGATGTCGCACGGGAACCGGCGGGCCGGAGTACGCCACCGTCATGCCCTGGTCCACGCGTGCTACGTCACCGAGCAGCTGCCCATGCCGGAGCCGACAACACCACCGCCCGGCGGTATCGACGACATCGAGACCAAGATCCTCTGGTCGCTCGCTCTGGACGGCACGTACGCCGAGATCGCAGAGCACTGCGGCCTCTCCCACGACGCGATGAAGAAGCGGATCCGAGCGCTGCGGGCGCGCTGGGGCGCCGAGCACGACCCGCACCTGATTACCCTCGGCTGGCTGTTCGGCGTACTCGACGCCTCCCACGGAACCGGCGGCCACCAGGTCACATAGCTCCAGACCGGCCACGTTGTCAGTGGCCCTTGGCAAGCTAATCCCCCACACAACAAGAGGCCAATGGCTCCCGCGCGGTTGGACGGAAGTAACGGGCCCCATCTGGCGTTTGGGGGAGCAGTCCCCAAGGCTATTCGTCGTCCTCGTCCTCGGGTTCGGATTCCCTTACGAACCAGAGGTCGAGGGTGTACTGCTCAGCCGTGGAGCACTGTTTCCAGGCTGCTCCGATCTGTTCCGCGCCCCATTGCTCATCGACAGCGCGCTGGAGGCACGTGTCGTAATAGGCGGCCGTGGCGTCGCGTCCGCTCCATGCCGCGTGCCCGTCGTAGACCCCGGGTCGGGGCAGGTCCATCATGCCCGCCGGCCCGAAGGTGAGCTGGTTGACGACGAGTTGGCCCGTCTCTGATTCCAGGGAGACAGGGACCGTGCCCTCAGCGTCTACCGGGGGCTTCTGGGGGGTGTCCCAGACCCTGATGGTGACCTGTACTTCGATGTCGGGTTGAAGGCTGTGCAGGTAGAGGTGATAGCCGTTTCCGGCGACCACCTGGGTCCTTGACTGCTGCAACGCCTCGTCGTCGCCGAGGTAGGCGTCGCGACCGTACGGCGCCATTGCGCGGTCCACTCCCCCGGGAGCCGGCCGGTCACGATCGCGTCCACCGCCCGCGTCCCGACCTCCCCACCGACCCACCCCCGCAGGCAGGCGGAGCACGACCCGCACCCCGGGCACGGTGACGTCCTCGGGCAGGTGCAGCCATTTCGCGCGCTGCTCCGTCTCCTCGACCCCGAGGACGGGCCGCAGGGCCGCCCACATGCCGGGGCCGTGCACCAGGTCCGCCGAGGCCGGCCGCGGTCGCCACCACCCGAGCACCGCCGGTCCTGTCACGGCGGCCGCCACCGGCCACCAGTCGCGCCCGACGGCCAGGGCGACGACGGGCACGGCGAGGCGGACCGTGGTGCGGGCAACGCCCGGCCAGCAGGACCATCGCACCGCCCCGGCCGCCACCGCGCGCAGCGTCCCCGGCTCGGCCGGCTTGTCGAACTCCCCGGGGTCGGCGGCGAGGTCGGCGGCCGTGCGCTCCCGGTCCACCTCGACCCCCGCGCGCCACCAGCTGGCCGACGACGACGGTTCACCGGGGCGCAGGTCCCGGCCGGACAGGAAGCGCAGCAGCAGCGCGTCTCCGGGCCGGCTCGGTGTCGCCGAGGCGGGCCGGGCGCCCGGCTGTGCCCGGTCCTTCTGCCGCTGTTGGGCCAGCGCGCCGACCGCCGACAGGCCGACCAGCGCGGCGGCGACCGCCGCCCGCGCCGGCTGCTCCGCCGCCCATGCCCACAGCTCCCCGTACACCCGCACATCTCCCGTATCCGGGCACACGTGCCCGTACCGGGTTGAACGACGTGCCCCGTCGCGAGAAACCCCCGTACGCCGAGGCGTACGGGGGTGTGATGTTTCTGCCGGGCTGCCGCTATGTCGAAGGGCCTGCGGGAACGTTCGTCCCCTGACTACCTCAGTACCTGGTCCAGCCCGAGTACGGAGGCGCCAGCGGCGCCGAGTGCCGCCAGGGGGCCGCCGATGCTGAGGACGACCGCGCCTACCAGGCCGGCAGCGGTCAGGATGAGTGCCCAGCGGTGAGACAGCCGCTCGGGGCGCTCATCCTGAGTTGTACGGTTGGGCATGTAGGGCTCCTTGTTGAAGGCTCTGCACGTTGAGCGGCTCCGGATGGACCCCGGGGCCGTTCGCTTTTGGACACGAACGGCGGTGCCGCTACTCCCCCTTGAGGGGGTTGCAATCTCAATCTTGGAGCCAGCGAACCGGGGCTCCCGGGGGTCGGGAAAACGCTTTGATCCGCAGCACCTTTCTCTCACGCAACACCTGCCCTTATTTGCGGATCAAAGCGTCAGGATCAAAACGTTGTCTCTGACAGCGACGCACCCACCGTGCGGAGCAAAACGTTTGAATTAGGAGGGGGAGCGTGGCGGACGCCCGCGAATCGAATATGCGCAGGCTCCGGCGGTTAAGGGAGATGGACCGCTGCGGAGCAGTCACGGCGGCGAGCGCCGGCCTCAAGTTCCAGCACACCATGCACCACGGACCCGACTCGATCGCACTGCGAACCAGACCCTTCGTGGAAGGCTCTGTCGAGGGACGATCACTGCTGTCCCGGTTGGTCCTGCCCCGAGGCGTCGCGCTGCGATTCTACTTACTGGCGATCTTCGATGCGCATTGCCGCCTAGTCCCCGGGTCCTCATGGACGAATCGGCGTCCGCTCTCGGGGCAGCGTGGCTGCTGGTCGGACTTCGTCGCCATCGATGGCGCCTACGACGGGCAGTCCCGCTCGTACATGCCGGAGACCAAGCAGATCAGGGATGGCAGCGACCTCCGCTTGAGGCAAATCAAGTCTGCGCTGACCACCCTTGAGGGCCTAGGACCGTCAGAGGCACTTGTGACAGTGCCGAGAGACCGAAGCGGACGGCGTCTGTTCCAAGAGTTCGCTCTCATGAAAGAGTCCGGCCGGGGGGTGCATCAGACACCAGATGTCTACAGCGTGCCCACAACTGGCCAGCCTGCCGAGGCTACGTTTGCGGTGCCCTCTGAATTCTTCCTGAATGGCTGGATCCAGGTCCTAAACCCCTCCGAGATCGCTACCTGGCTCATTCTGCAATACCTCAGCCAGTGGGCAGCCAATACCCATGCATACCGCGGCGTGTACCTATACGGGCGCGCCAGGGTCAACAAGTTCGGGATCAAACGCGATGCTTGGGAGGATGGATGCCAGCGCCTGCACAGCTTCGGTTTGATACACCTCCCTCATGCAGGGTTCCTCGTCCCTAATCGCCGAAAGCGATACGAGCCGAACCGGTGGCAAGTAGATAACCAGGCGCTTCGTCACGATGCGATGGAAGTGTGTCTTCGAGAGCTCACTATCCGACAGCGAGATCTAGAGAAGCAGGCAGTTCACCGGAGGCAGCTGCAGATGATCGAGGAGTCGCCCTAGCCTGGCGGCCGCTACCGTGTCCCACCCCCGGGCTTGGCCGGCTGACTGGCATCTGAGCCCCACAAGATGCAGGGTTGGCGGCGGTCCGCTCCCGGTCCGCTGCCAACCACGAGTCGCCGTGGCCAAAACCCGGTGCCCGACAGGATGCGTAGCCGCGGCGCGTCCCCGGGCCGGCTGACCACGAGCTGACACAAGATTTGCCGTACGCCGAGCCCTAGCAGGCGGCAGGATCAGGGAGTGATCGATTTCCTAAAGGCCCATCAAGCGCTATTTACCCTTCTCCTGACGTTGCTGGCTGCTTTCGGGGGCACTTGGTTGGCGTCGAAGATTCAAGCCAGCGCTGGTCTCGCACAGGCTAAGGCAGCCATGGAGGCTGCCGAGACAGCCGCTGCTGCTACGCTCGGCGCAGTGCGCGAGCAGGCCGACCGCACGGCTGAAGCCGCCCACTTCACGGTCCTGCGCGACCAGCGATCCGCTGCGGTGACTGGGCTGCTACGCACCGTCCGTGCGTATACCCGGGCCGTGAACAGGCTGTACGCCCATTCAGACGCCGGCGGAGTCGACCAGGCTCACGACGACTTCATTTACGCCCAGGCCATCGTTGAAATCGTGGCCCCGGCCAACCTTGTATCTGCCGGTGCTCGCGTGGTGGAAACTGCACAGGACATTGCAGAGGCAGCCGACAGGCGCTCAGCCGCTGCTCGGGCGCAGAGCAAGCTGAATCAGATCGAGAATCTGACGAACGCCAACGTCTCCCGGGCAAATGCTGCGCTGGCCGCCCTTCGCGCCTCCTGTCAAGCGGCAGATGATGGCTACCTGACGCCCCAGCACCGAGAAGTGACAGCGATTCTTTGCGAAATATCTGAACTCGATTCGGCTGACCGCGCTGAGTTGGTCATCGACTGCTTGATGCCCTCGCTGGCTTCTCATCGCGGACGCCTGAACCGCCGACACGAGGAAGCTTTGGGTGCCTTCATCCTTGAGGCACGGACCACCCTAGGGGTCATCGATTAGAGGCCGCAGAGGTCATGGGCGTGCGGCGGCACGCTCGCAGTTCGGCCAGTGGCGCAGGCAGCACCGCAGGGACGCCTACGCGAAGTACCTCGGCGCTCTTCACGACCGCGACATCGCCATGGACGCGGTCTTGGATGCACTCCAGCCGGACACTCCTGACCTGCAGGATGTCGACGAGAAGGTTCAACGCTTCGTCACGCTGGCGCGGGAGGTCCACCGTGCCGTCGAAATCGTCGTTCTTGAAGGACCCTCCTCCGTGGTGGAAGCAGCCGAGCAGGTGGCCCACGCATCCAGCAACCTCTCCGAGGTCATGCGGCGGATGGTGCGGGAAGCGCACGCAGGCGACCCTTCCGGCCAGGCAACGGACGGCGCTCTGGCCACCGAGCGAAAGCACCTCCTTTACCAAGCAGTGAAGAGCTTCCGCACGGCAGCGGGTGATGTCCTCGGCATCGCGAACTGACCACTCCGCGATGACGGCACCGTGCAGCCTGTCGCGGATGGTCACGCGGGGACCATCCTCCACACGCGGCCGGTGGACGCCTTCGGCTTCGCGACCGCTGCCTCGAAGCCGTTGGGAGAGGATCTCGACGAGGGCGCACACACTTACCCCGCGGTCCCGCCGTCGTTCTACTGGTGTCGCACCGAGGGCCAGGTACTCCTCTACGCACACAGGCTGTGGTGTTCACCGGGTCCGCTCCCAGGCTGACCGTCCCCTGGCCGCTCGCGCTCCAGCCCGAGCAGCTTGAGCAGCTCGGAAGTGACTACACGGTAGGCGTTACCGAGCCTCAGAACCTTGACCGGATACCCCCCCTGTTTGGCAAGGCCGTAACCCCTGGAGCGGCCGATCATCAGCGCCCTGTTGGCGGTGTCGAGGTCGACTACCACCGGGAGAGCGAGCAGCTCGTCACTCGTCAACCCTCGCACGGTACGCGCACGAACTGGTGCCTTCATGATGCCCTCCTGGCGATCTCAGGTGCTGCACTGCGGCCTTAGATGTATCACCAAGTTGCAGCCGCACCTATTTGCACACTAAAGTGCAGCCATGAACCTTGAGCAGTGGCCAGCAGCGTTCACGGCCCGGGTCGCCCTGGAGATGCGCAAGGCACGTCGGGCCGCCGGCCTCACCATGGGGGACGTAGCCCAAGGCTGCGCCGACCGCGGGTTGACGGAGATCACCGAACAATCCGTGAAGAATCTGGAATCCGGGCGCAAGGCGAGCATGACGATCGCCGACTTCGTCGTCCTCTCCGATGTCCTCGGCGTTCCTCCGGTGTCCCTTCTCTTCCCGCTCGGCTCTGCCGCCACGGTGGAGGTGCTTCCCGGCAACACCATCTCCACCTGGGACGCGCTCGCGTGGTTCACCGGCGAGACGCCCATGAACCAGCCCGCCCCCGAGGACACCGCCCGGGACGTACTCGACGTCTTCCGCAGCCACGGCGACCTCGTGGCCGCCGCGATGGCCTCGACCAACCTGGCCAAGGAGCGGAGGCGCGCGGCGAGCACCACCCTTGACCGGGTTCGCAGAGCCTCTCTCCTGCAGCGCGCCGAGGGCTACGAGGAGCACGCCTTCGAGGACTGCCAAGAACTGCGCGCCTTCCGTGCCCGGATGTGCCGGCGAGACCTCGTACCCCCGGCCCTTCCCGACGAGCTTGCCTTCGTCGACCAGCCCGCAGCCGAGCCCCACCCCGAGGACAGAGAGTGAAGAACGGAACAGTCTCCCGCCGGTGCCGATGCACCGACCCGTCCACCAGCAAGGATTACGGAGCCTCCTGCCCCAAACTCAAGTCCTCCCGGCGGCACGGCGTCTGGTCGGTGTTTCAGGAACTGGAGCCGGATCAGGAGGGCCGTCGGCGCCGGTTCCGTCGCGGGGGCTTCGAGACCTCGACGAAGGCCCAGGAGGAGCTGGACAAGGTTCGCGCCCTGCTGGCGATACCGGACGAGGACGACGCCTGGGGCAAGCTCCAGATCAGCGATCTCGTCGAGAGCTGCCTCAAGGAGAAGGAGCCACTGCCGGACTACGACGACATCCGTCGGCGAATAAAGACTGGGCAGTCTCTCAACATCAAAATGACCGTCGGCGAGTGGCTCGATACCTGGCTCGCCGGGCGCAAACGGCTGCGGCGCGGCGGGGTCAAGCGCTACGAGTGCGATATCCGCGTCCATCTCAAGCCCCATCTGGGCCATCTACGCCTGGACAAGCTGCGAGTCCACCACATCAACGCGATGTTCGACGCGATCAACGAGCGCAACATCGAGGTCCAGGAACAAAACGCCCAGCGGCGCGCGGTGCGCGACGAACTGAACGCGACACCGTGGAAGGGCTCCGAGAACCGGGCTCGGCGTAAGTGGATGCAGGCTCAGCTCGAAACCATGCCACCGTTCCGGCGGATCACCGGACTCAACACTCAGCCGCACATCCGCGACACCCTCCGCGCGGCGCTCAACGTCGCCATCGCCCAGCAGGTGATGCCGGCCTTCAACCCAGCAGCTCACGTCGAGCTGCTGCCGGGCACCAAGCCGAAGGCCCTCGTCTGGTCCGACGAGCGGATCGCCCGGTGGAAGGAGACTGGCGAGAAGCCTTCGCCAGTCATGGTCTGGACACCTGAGCAGACCGGGCAGTTCCTCGACTTCGTCGCCGAGGATCGCCTGTACGTGTTCTGGCGGATGATCGCTTTCCGTGGCACCAGGCGCGGTGAGTCCTGCGGTGTTCGGTGGGAGGACCGCTCAGCCGCCACGAAGTCCGTCGCCATCGCCACCCAGCTGGTGCAGGACGGCTGGGAGATCCACGAGGGCGCCCCCAAGACAGACTCCGGCGTCCGTCTGATCGCCCTCGATGACGAGACGGACCAGCTCTTCGACGTCCAGAAGGCCCGTCAGCAGCAGGAGCGGATCGACTGGGGCGATGGCTGGGTCGATACCGGCCGGATCTTCACCCAAGAGGACGGCTCGATTCTCCATCCGGGCAAGGTGTCCGACCTTTTCGAGCGCCTGGTGGAGGCCGCCGGACTGCCGCCTATCCGGCTGCACGACCTTCGCCACGTCGCCGCCACGCTCATGCTCGCGGCCGGAGTCGACATCAAGGTCGTCTCCGAGACTCTGGGGCACTCGGATACCCGGGTCACTCGCGATATCTACCAGGCGGTCCTGGACGATCTCGCCCGTGACGCGGCCGAGAAGGTCGTGCAGCTCGTGCCCCGAGCCCGCCCGAATCTGTCGGTCGTCGCCGACGCAGACGCCCCGGCACCCCGTCGGCTTCCGAGGCTGACCCCGCCCCGCAAGTCGACCGAGGCGGCGGCGGCGGAGCGGACTGCCTGAGTACACAAAAGAGGAGGAGCCCCGGTCAGCTGGAATCTGACCGGGGCTCCGGCATGTGGTCGACACGTCGCGGCGTGAGGTTCCCCCGAGATGCGGGGATGGGTGACAGGGGGTCAGATGGGTCTCATGAGAGGAACCCAGACGATGGCTGCCCCGAGGAAGTACCCCAAGACCACGGAGTTAGAGCCGATCCGCGGCTGTCAACCGGCCTGAATCCGAAGACCGGTGGAGGTCGGGCGTGATCCACTCATGTTCGAGGGCGTAGATTCCGCGTCCGGTGCGGCGGAGGATGCCTTCACGGACCCAGCGTCCCAGTTCAGCGCGTAGGCCGCGGGCGTCCTCCAGTCCGATACCTCTGGCGATTGCGCATGCGCGCCAGGGGCGGAACGGGTCAGTGCGCAGGAGTTGCAGCGTGCGGTCGCGACGTCCGTCGGCGCCCAGTCCGGCGGCCGAGTGCACGGTGATGTCGACGCTGGTGATCCTGGAGGCGCCCAGGACTTGCGCCTGGTCAGGCGGGGCGGCGTAGCGGGAGATCGGGCACTTGACGCGGCGGGGGTTGACACGCGCCCGGCGGGGCGGGAGCAGATTGTGCAGCACTGCCGATGCGATCTGGCCCGGTCCGGTCTCGGGCAGGACATCGGCGGCGGCGATGACCTGGTCTTTCGCAGTCTCCAGGGCGACGGTGAAGGAAGCGCGGTCCGGGTCGGCGCCGGGGACGGTTTCGACGGCCTCGACCATCGCCCGGCGCAGTGCCTGGTAGACGGTCAGGTGAGCCCATAGCTCCTGCTGGATACCGGCCGCGTTCTGGGAGCGCAGGACCAGGCCGCGCTGCAAGGTGTGACGGAGCGAGTAGAACGCCGATTCGATCTCCCAGCGCTCGTGATAGAGCTCCACGAGCTCGGCAGCGGGGTAGCGGCGGTGATCGGTCAGCGTGGTGGCCAGCCGGTAATGGCCTTCCAGCCGCAGCCCTTTGGCAGTGGTCACCGTGATGTGCGCGTCGATGATCCTCAGCTGGGTCCCGTTGATCCTGGTCAGGAACGACCCGTCCGGCAGTAGTGCCCAGCGGGCGGGTGTCCGGGTTCCTTTGAGCCGTACCAACAGCTGCGCGCCGGTGGCCGCGGCCTTCGCGAGGAAGTCATCGGAGTCGAAGCCCCGGTCGTTGAGCAGCAGCATGCCGTCGTCCAGCAGTGGCAGCAGTTGCTCGGCGTATCCGGTCTCCTTCTCAGGCGTCGGTCCGAAGACCGCGCCGAGCAGGGCCCGGGTCCCGGTCTCACACAGCACCATGATCTTCAGCATCGGGTATCCGTCCGTGCCGTAGCGGTGCTTGTGCTTGCCCAGCCACGCGATGACACGCGGCCGGTCAGGGGCCTTGGTGGAACTGCACCCGTCGAAGGCGACCGTGCGCCAGCATCGATATCGCACCCCGGGCGTGTTCGGCTGTGCCACGGGGCCGGCCAGCGTTTCGAACAGCAACCGAAGCGGCGCGACCCCCAGCCGCCGACGGACCTCTCGCAGTGCCTTCTCCGAGGGGCTCTGGAGAAGAAGCCCGCGCAGCCCGGCGGTGAGCTTGTCCCACACGCGCACATACCCCAGCGTCGGGAAGAGGACCAGTGCCAGCACGAAGTACACGCCCACCCTCGAGGGCAGCAGCCGCAGCCTCTGCTGGGCGCCACCGACGCGTTTCAGCACGTCATCGATGAGTTCGAAGGGCAACTGCCGGGTCAACTCACCGAGATGCCCCGGAGCGAAGATGCCATCGGCGACGGTAATGGACGACGTGAGCGTGACGGTGGAACACTCAACGGGCAACGGGGCTCCTTCGAGTGGGAAGACCTTGGTCGGCTTCCCTGCTCTACCAGGAGCCCCGTTGCCCTGACCTGCGCTTCCTCGAAATACCCTGATCCGGTTGACAGCCGCGGATCGGCTCTAACTCCGTGGTCTTGGAAGTACCCGCTGGAGTTGCGTGAGCGTGCGGTGCGGATGTACCGGACTGCCGAGCCGAAGCCCGTGATCCGCCGTATGGCCGAGGATCTCGGTGTGCACCACGAGGCCCTGCGGAACTGGATCCGGCAGGCCGAGGCCGACGCCGGCGAGCGCGGTGATGTGCTGACCACGGCTGAGCGCGAGGAGCTGGCCGTCCTGCGCAAGGAGAACGTGCAGCTCAAGCGGGCGAACGAGGTCCTGCGGACGGCCTCGGCTTTTTTCGCGGCACAGCTCGACCCGACCCGGCCCAGGTGACAGGACTGCTCGACGAGCATCCGCATCTGGGGGTCGAGCCCGTCCTTCGGGAACTGTCCATCGCCTCCTCCACCTACTACCGATGGCGCCTGGCCGAGCGGGAGCCCTGCGAGCGGCGACGCCGCGATGCCGGGCTGACCGGGCGGATCAAGGAGATCCATACGGAGTCCGGCGGGATCTACGGATCCCCGCGCGTTCACGCCGTCCTCAAACGTGAGGGCGAGGCGGTCGGCCGCAAGCGGGTCGAGCGGCTGATGCGCGAGGCCGGCCTGCACGGCATCAGCCCCCGCCCACGCGGCAAGGGCTTCACCCGCCGCGACCCCGCGGCCACCCTCGCCCCGGACCTCGTCAACCGTGACTTCACCGCCGAGGGCCCGAACCGGCTGTGGGTCACCGACCTGACGATGATCGCAACGGATGAGGGGCCGTTGTGGCTGTCCGCGATCCGTGACGCCTTCTCACGGCGCGTGGTGGCCTGGGAGACCTCCGCCCGCGCGGACGCCGACCTGGTCCTGTCCTCGCTGGAGTACGCCCTCGCCAGCCGCGAAGTCGAGCCCGGCAAACTCATCCATCATGCCGACCACGGCTGCCAGTACACGGCCATCAAGCTCACAACGCGCCTGGTCAGAGCGGGAATCCAAGCGTCTATGGGATCGGTCGGGGACTCGTATGACAACGCCCTCGCCGAGAACCTGTGGATGCTGATCAAGACCGAGTGCGTCCGCGGCCGCGTCTTCACCACCCGGGCCGAGGCGAACCTCGCGCTCTTCGAGTACATCGAAGGCTTCTACAATCCGCGCCGCATCCAGAAACGGCTCGGCTACCTCAGCCCCATCGAGTTCGAAGAGAAGCACTACGCCAACCAGGCAGCCACCGAACCAGTGAACCTGAAACCCCGCCAACCCGCCCTGACCAGCTAGTCAACCACTCCCGCACAGCGGGGGAACCTCAGCGGCGCCAAGCCGTCGTCAGGTGCCGAGCACACGTGGGGCGCGATGGGTGAGGCGGCGCATCACACTCGCAGGCCGTAGACCGTCCTCCACCTGAAGGAGGAAGGATACCGGGGAGTTGCTGAGGGCTTCGTCGCGCTGCTTGCTGATCTGCCGCCGGTACCCCACCAGGCCGAAGGCGAGGCCAAGAGCCGAGGCGTAGGGCAGCCCTCCTGCCGCGTAGCCACCCACGGCTCCGAGAACCGCAGGCGCTTCCGTCTGGACGTTGAGCACACCTGTAGCCGCGTCGATCTTGAGGCTTTTCATCGCCGCCTTGAGGTCATTGAGCGGGCGCTCGAAGCGGGACCGGTGCAACTGCCGCAGGTGGGCGGCGAGGACCTCGCGATCCTCGATCTCCAGGAGCTGTTCCTGCATCTCACTTGCGACGCTGTCGACTTCGTCCATGAAGGTGTCGAACTCGGCCTCGTGTTTCCGCCGGAGTTCGATCACCTTGTCGACGGGCACGTTCGCCAGGTCGGCTGGGAGGACCATCTGGATGGCCAACTCTCCCAGAACTGCGGACACTGACTGGTCCGCACGCGGTTGCCGGCCTCGCAGCAGAACGGCTCTGACCCGTTCGGTGTCCCACTCCTGGCTCGCCCGGTGCGCCGCCATCTGGTCCGTCGTCGGCACCAGGCGGTTGCGCCGCGCCAGCTCGTCGGTCAGCGCGCACTTGTAGACCCAGGCCAGCATCGGGTCCATGGATATCCACGTGCCGTACGGTTCCCGTCCTTCGGACCCTGGGCGGTCCGCGTTGACTGCCAACCCTTCGGCGATCAACGCCTCGCGCAAGGCTGGCGAGACCTCCTGCCAGTACAAATGCGCGATGTACCCCCCAGGACGGCCGTCGGAGTGATTACTCCTGTAGCCGTTCGGGACGTATAGGTTGGTACGTCGCAATGACGGGGATACGACGGTGCTCTCGCGGATCTGCCATTCGCGGATCTCGTAGTACCGGCGCAGCGTCCCGGGGTGTTCCCTGATGACCTCAAGGAAGGGTGCTTCAACGGCTGCGGGGGCGGCACCGGGCTCCACCGGGACGAAGAAGTCGAGTCCGTCGGCCAGGGCCTTGCCCGTCTCGGAATCCCGGACGGGGTAGTCCCGGGGAACCACGCGGGCCAACTGCGACCAGTACAAGGCCGCCGTCTTCATCCAGATGTCGTCCTGAACGTGCACGTACGGGTAGTACAACCCGGTCTGCCGCATGCTTCCCACTACCCTCGTCCGCTCCAGCCTGATCATCTGTATGGATCATCATCCACCAGCGCGGTCGAGGCGGACTGACACCTTGTCTGGTTCCCACAGAACCGCCGCCGTGAGTCTCTACCGGTCCTCCGGCGTGCCGTCCACCGCCGTGCACGTTCGTTGCACGAATGTCCACCGAGCGTCCACCGGGGGCGATCAGGGAGCTTCCAGCGCGGGGACGAATCCCCGACTGAACGTAAAGGGCATGAAAAAGCCCCAGGTCACGGCGAGTGAGTCCTGGGGCTAATCCGAGCCGCCTTCGGGATTCGAACCCGAGACCTACGCATTACGAGTGCGTTGCTCTGGCCAGCTGAGCTAAGGCGGCACCGCTGGGAAGACAAGAATTTCCCTGGTGGGAGGCTCTCATCAGCAGCGGCGCCAAGTCTACAGGGTTAAACGGGGTGCCCCGGACAGGGGCCGTCGGCCGTGGTCAGCACTTCTTTGCGTCCGTCGGAGCGGTGCCTTCCAGGAGGTAGCGGTTGATCGCCGAGTCGATGCAGTCGCTGCCCCGGCCGTACGCCGTGTGGCCGTCTCCGTCGTAGGTCAGCAGGACGCCCGAGTCGAGCTGGCCGGCCAGGGCCTGGGCCCACTTGTACGGGGTCGCCGGGTCGCGGGTGGTGCCGACCACCACGATCGGCGGGGCGCCCTTCGCCTGCAGAGCCTGGGCCTTGCCGGTGGCCTTCGTCGGCCAGTACGCGCAGTTCAGCGAGGCCCAGGCCAGGCCCGCGCCGAAGACCGGGGAGGCCTTCTCGAAGGAGGGCAGCGCCTTGTCCACCGCCGCGGGGCCGTCGAAGGCCGGGGGCTGGTCGAGGCAGTTGACGGCGGCGTTCGCCGACATGAGGTTGGCGTACTTGCCGTCCGGCTCGCGCTCGTAGTAGCTGTCGGCGAGGGCCAGCAGCCCGTTGCCGTCGTCGTTGTTGATCGCGGCGCCGAGCGCCTCGCGCAGCTGCGGCCAGGCGTTCTCGTCGTACAGCGCGGCGATCACCCCGGTCGTCGCCAGCGCCTCCCCGAGCGCGGTACGGGAGCGGTCGGCCGTGGGGACCGGCTGTGCGTCGACCTTGCGGAAGAACTCCTTCAGGCGCTCCGCGACCTGCTCCGGGCTGCCCTGGCCGAGCGGGCAGTCCGCCTGCTTCGCGCAGTCCGCGGCAAAGGCCCGGAAGGCCGTCTCGAAGCCCTCCGTCTGATCCCGGTTCAGGTCGACGGCGGGCCGGGAGGGGTCCATCGCCCCGTCCAGGACCAGCCGGCCGGTCCGGCCCGGGAAGAGGTCGGCGTACGTCGCCCCCAGGAAGGTGCCGTACGAGGCTCCGACGTACGACAGCTTCTCGTCGCCCAGCGCCGCACGCAGTACGTCCATGTCGCGGGCGGCGTCGACTGTGGAAACGTGCGGCAGGACCCGCTTCGAGTGTGCCTGGCAGGCGGCCGCGAACTCCTTGAAGGCGGCCACCAGCAGGGCCTGCTCCGCCGGGGTGTCCGGCGTCTGGTCCACCTGCGTGTACTTGTCCATGGCCGGGCCGGTCAGGCATTCCACGGGGCTGCTGCGGTCCACGCCGCGGGGGTCGAAGGAGACCATGTCGTACGCGGCGCGGACCGGGGCCGGGTATCCGATGCCCGCGTACGCCTGGAGGTAGCCGATGCCGGAGCCGCCCGGGCCGCCCGGATTCACCACGAGCGAGCCGAGCCGCTTGGCTGGGTCGGTGGCCTTGCGGCGGGCCACCGCGATGTCGATGTCGCCGGCCCCGGGGTTCTCGTAGTCCAGCGGGACCTTCATGGTGCTGCAGTCGAAGCCGGGGACACCGCACTCGCGCCAGCTCAGCTTCTGGTCGTAGTACGGGCGCAGCGCGGCCGGGACGACGTCCGGCGAGGCCGACGGCGCCTCGGAAGCCCCGCCGGACGACGCGGCGGCGGGGGGTGTCCCCGAACCGCCCGAGGTGCACCCGGAGAGCAGTAGTCCCGCGGCGGCGATCACGGTCCCGGTGGTGCGCAGCAGGCGACTGGTGTCCATCCCCGGAGCCTACGGCCTGCGGGCATACCAGGAGCGAAGGCACCCGCGCCGGGCGGCGGGCGGCCGCCCGGGCGCGGGGCGGCGCCCCGCACGGACCGGCGATGTCTCCGGCGCGCCGCGCGGACCCCTCGAACGGGTGAGGCCGTCAACCGAAGTCGACCGGCGTCGAAACGGCGTCGCCCGAGGCAGCCGGAGCCAGCCGGAGTCAGCCGGCGCGCAGGGACATCGTCATCGCCTCGACCGCGAGCAGCGGGGCCACGTTGCGGTCCAGCGCCTGCCTGCACGCGAAGATCGCCTCGATGCGCCGCAACGTGCGCTCGGGGCCCGACTCCCGGGCGATCCGGTCCAGGTCTTGGCGTATCTCCTCGTTCGCGATGGCCAGCGAGGAGCCGAACTGCAGGGCCAGCACGTCCCGGTAGAAGCCGGTGAGGTCGGTGAGCGCCAGGTCGAGGCTGTCGCGCTGCGTGCGCGTGCGCCGACGCTTCTGCCGGTCCTCCAGCTCCTTCATCACGCCCGCCGTACCGCGCGGCATCCGCCCGCCCGTACCCGCTCCGGCGCCGAGGGCGGCCCGCAACTCCTCGGTCTCCTTGGTGTCGACCTCTTCCGCGACCTGCTTGGCGTCCTCGGCGGCGGCATCGACCAGCTCTTGCGCGGCCTTCAGGCAGCCGCCGACGTCGTCCACGCGCAGGGGCAGCCTCAGCACGGTGGCCCGCCGGGAGCGGGCCGCCTCGTCGGTGGCGAGCCGGCGCGCCCGGCCGATGTGCCCCTGGGTCGCCCGGGCGGCGGCCTGGGCCACGGACGGCTCGATGCCGTCGCGCCGCACCAGCACCTCGGCGACGGCGGACACGGGCGGGGTACGCAGCGTCAGGTGCCGGCAGCGGGAACGGATGGTGGGGAGCACGTCCTCCAGCGAGGGGGCGCACAGCAGCCACACGGTCCGCGGAGCGGGCTCCTCCACGGCCTTGAGCAGCACGTTGCCGGCGCCCTCCGTCAGGCGGTCGGCGTCCTCCAGGACGATGACCTGCCAGCGTCCGACGGCCGGTGAGAGCTGCGCCCGGCGGACCAGGGCGCGGGTGTCCTTCACGCCGATGGACAGCTGGTCGGTACGGACGATCTCCACGTCGGCGTGCGTGCCGATCACAGTGGTGTGGCAGCCGTCGCAGAACCCGCAGCCCGGTTCGCCGCCGAGGGCGCGGTCCGGGCTGGTGCACTGGAGCGCGGCCGCGAAGGCGCGGGCGGCGGTGGACCGCCCGGAGCCGGGCGGTCCGGTGAACAGCCAGGCGTGCGTCATCTTCGAGGAAGACGGCGGCACCGTGCCCGACTGGTTGGCGGTGACCAGGGCGTCGGCATCGACGGCGGCGGCGGCCAGCTGCGTCTGGACCCGCCCCTGACCCACCAGGTCGTCCCATACGGGCATCCCGCCCACCACCTTTCCCCTCGCGTACCGCCCGTACCTGCTCACCCAGTGTGGCGGCTCCCACTGACAATCCCCGTCAGCCGGTCACCGCGGCCGCGGCCGAGGTGACCACGGCCACCGCGGCCACCGCAGCCGTCAGCGGCAGCGCGGCCCCTGGCCCCGGTCGTCCTCGTCGTCCCCGCGCCGTCCCAGCAGCTCGTCCGCCAACGTCGGCAGATCGTCCAGCGGGGTCTCCTCCGCCCAGTCCGAGCGGGCCCGGCGCGGCGGCCGTCCGTCCGCGCCGGGGACCGGCAGTTCACGGGTCGCGTCATTGCCCGAGTCGCGGAAGATGCCCGGCGGGACCCGGTCGGCCGGGTTCTCCTCGGGTCGCTGTGCCGTCGGACGCGACGCGGAGTAGGGGGCACGGGGCGCTGCCGGCCGCGACGCCGGCGCCTCGCCCGCACGCGGACCAGTACCCGAACCAGTACCCGCGTCCGCGGGGCGTACGGCCGGCATGACCGCCGTCTCGTCCGCCGGGCCCGTCGCCCTGACGGGCGGCAGCACCGAGGTCTCCGCCGCCGGATCGGCCTGCGGGACCGGGACCGTCTGGGTGACGTCGTCCGGCTGCACGACGTGCTTGACGATCGGAGTTTCGATCGTCACGGCCTCGTCGTGGCGCGGGTCCTTGCTCAGATCGGCCTTGGGTGCGGGAGCCGCAGCCGGGGCAGCGGCCGGAGTCGATGCCGCGGCAGCAGCAGCCGCGGACTTCGCCGCAGCCTCGGCCGCCGAGGCCTCGGCCAGCCGCCGCGCCTCCTCGGCCTTCAGCAGGGCCTCCTCGGCCCGCCGCTGCTTCTCCAGCCGGCGCTCCTCGGCCTCGGCGTGCAGCCGCGACTCCTCCTCGGCCTGCCTGCGCAGCCGCTCCTGCTCCACCGCGCGGGCCTTCTCCTCGGCCTCCAGCCGCAGCCGCTCGGCCTCGGCCCGCTGACGGGCCTCCTCCTCGGCGCGCAGCCGCTCCTCGCGCTCCTTGCGAGCGGCCTCGGCCGCGGCCGCGATGCGGGCCTCCTCGGCCTCGCGGGCCTTGCGGGCCTCCTCCTCGGCGAGCAGCCGGGCTTCCTCGGCCTTGCGCGCCGCCTCTTCCTCGGCCCTGCGCCTGGCCTCTTCCTCGGCGCGCCGACGGGCCTCCGCCTGCGCGGCCACCTCGGCCTCCGACAGCGGGAGCATCCGGTCCAGGCGGTGGCGCACGACAGTGCTGACCGACTCCGGGTCCTGGCCCGCGTCGACGACCAGGTAGCGCCCGGGATCGGCCGCGGCCAGCGTCAGGAATCCGGCACGCACCCGCTGGTGGAACTCCGCCGGCTCCGACTCCAGCCGGTCCGGCGCCTCCGTGAACCGCTCCCGGGCCCGCTCCGGCGACACGTCGAGCAGCACGGTCAGATTCGGTACGAGGCCGCTCGTGGCCCAGCGCGAGATGCGGGCGATCTCGGTCGGGGACAGGTCCCGGCCGGCGCCCTGGTAGGCCACCGAGGAGTCGATGTAGCGGTCGGTGATGACCACCGCTCCGCGCTCCAGGGCGGGCCGTACGACGGTGTCCACGTGCTCGGCGCGGTCGGCCGCGTACAGCAGGGCCTCGGCGCGGTTCGACAGACCGGCGGAGGACACGTCGAGCAGGATCGAACGCAGCCGCTTGCCGACCGGCGTGGCGCCGGGCTCTCGCGTGACGACGACCTCGTGGCCCTTCGCCCGTATCCAGTCGGCCACCGCCTCCACCTGCGTGGACTTGCCGGCGCCGTCGCCGCCCTCGAGGGCGATGAAGAATCCCGCGTCGGACGCGGCCTGGACCGGCTCTCCGCCGCGCAGCGCCTCGCGCAGGTCGCGGCGCAGCGGTACGCCGCTGCGGTCGTCGGCCTTGGCCAGGACGACGGCGGCGACCGGCAGCAGCAGGGCGCCGACCAGCATCAGGGTGAAGGCCGCGCCGCCGCGGGCGAAGACGACCTCGCCGCCGGCCAGCTGGTGCGGTCCGATCAGGGCGGCCAGCAGCGGCGCGGCCACGGCCCCGACGGCCACGGCGACCCGGACGACGGCCTGCAGGTGCTCGGTGACCCGGGACCTGCGGAACTCCTCGGTCTCCTGGTCGAGCAGTGTGTGCCCGGTGTTGGCGGCGACGCCCGCGGCGCTGCCGGCGAGCAGCGAGAGGAACACCACCGTCGAGGTGTCCCTGACCAGCCCGGTCAGCAGCAGTGCCAGTCCGGCCACCGCGACGGCCAGTGCCAGCAGGCGGCGCCGGGACAGGGCGGGGAGGACCTTGCCGGCCTGGGTGGCGCGGATGCCGAGTGCGGTGCCGCCGAGCAGGGCCAGTACGAACAGCGAGAACGCGGCCGCTCCGCCCCCCAGGTCGGTGGCGTGCAGGACGGCCACGGCGGCGGCGGAGGCGACGGCTCCGGCGACGGCCGCGCAGGCGAGGACGAGCAGCGGGATGGCCCCCGTGCGCCCCTTCTCCGGCCGGTCCCCCGTCCTGGGAGCGCGCAGACCCTCCATCGGGGAACGCGGACGCGGGGTCTTCGTCGCGGGCAGCACCAGCGGGAGCAGCAGCGATACGGACGCCGCGAAGAGCCCGGAGGCCACGTACGAGCCCAGCGCCGCCTGGTTCTCGGCGAACCAGCCGATGCCAAGGCCGAGGGCCTTGCCGACCAGGGTCGCGGCGAGCAGCGCGGCCGCGGCGATCGGCAGGGCCGCGAAGGAGGTACGCAGGTTCAGCCGGCGCAGCGCGTCGAGGTGATCGGGCAGCGGCCGTACGGTCGCCCCCTCCGGCGGCGGCGCCGGCAGCAGCCCGGGGGCGGCACTGTCCTTGGCCAGCGCCCACAGGCGCTCGGCGGCCCCGGACACGAAGACGGTGGCGAGCAGGGCGGTCAGCGCGTTGGGACCGATCCAGTCGAGCCACAGAGGGGCCACGACGAAGAGCCCGAGCCGGACCCCGTCGGCGCCGATCATCGTCCAGCGGCGGTCCAGCTTGCCGCCGGCGGCGGTGAGCTTGGCCAGCGGCCCGAGGAGGACGGCGCCGAAGAGGACGGTGGACACCACCCGGACGCCGAAGACGGCGGCGATGGCGAGGGCCCAGCCGGTGTAACCACCGCCGAAGGACCCCTGCTCCATGGCTGCTTGGAAGACCAGCAGCACCAGTACCAGCAGGGCGAGGGCATCGCCGATGCCGCTCACCAGTTGCGCACTCCACAAACGGCGTAGTCCGGGGGTGCGCAGCAGGGCGCGCACCGCGCGCTCGCGGGAATCCGCGGCGAGGGCTTCGTCGTAGGTAGGGGTGTCGGTGTCGGTGGCGGTCACGACCGTCGGCTGCTCGGCTCGCGTCATCCGCCCAGCCTATCCGCTGCGCTGGGCGGGCGCGGAGGCCTGTGGACAAGGTCCGATGTGACCCCCGACCCATCGTCCGGGACCCGTGCCGGTGCGCCCTCCGGGCCGCCCTCCGGCCCGCCCCGGCAGGCACCGGTCCACCCCGGAAGCCACCCCCGGGCCCCGCGCCCCGCTCCTCAGACGCCGGACGGCTGGAATCGGGCTCAACACGACGGCAGGGTCCGTGCGTATCGCACGGGCCCTGCCGTTTACTGCCGCGCGTCGGCTACTCGGCCGCCGGGGCGGCCTCCGTCTTCTTCGCCGTCGTCTTCTTGGCCGTGGTCTTCTTCACCGCGGCCGTCGTCTTCTTGGCCGCGGTCGTCTTCTTGGCGGCAGCGGTCTTCGTCGCCGTCGCCTTCTTCGCCGGGGCCTTCTTCGCGGGAGCCTTCTTGGCCGTCTTCTTGACCGGGCCCTTCGCGCGCTTCTCCGCGAGCAGCTCGTAGCCCCGCTCCGGGGTGATCGTCTCGACGTCGTCGTCCCGCCGCAGCGTCGCGTTCGTCTCGCCGTCCGTCACGTACGGACCGAACCGGCCGTCCTTGACGACCACCGGCTTCTCGCTCACCGGGTCCGTGCCCAGTTCCTTCAGCGGCGGCTTCGCGGCGGCGCGCCCCCGCTGCTTGGGCTGCGCGTAGATCGCGAGCGCCTGCTCCAGGGTGATCGAGAACAGCTGGTCCTCGGTCTCCAGGGACCGCGAGTCCGTGCCCTTCTTCAGGTACGGGCCGTAGCGGCCGTTCTGCGAGGTGATCTCCACACCCTCCGCGTCCTCGCCCACGACCCGGGGAAGGGACATCAGGCGCAGGGCGTCCTCGAGGGTGACGGTGTCCAGGCTCATCGACGCGAACAGCGAGGCCGTCCGCGGCTTCACCGCGTTCTTGCCGGTCTTCGGCGTGCCCTCGGGGAGGATCTCCGTCACGTACGGCCCGTAGCGACCGTCCTTCGCGACGATTTCGTTCCCGCTGACCGGATCCTTGCCCAGCTCGAATTCGCCGCTCGGCTTCGCGAAGAGCTCCTCCGCGTACTCGACCGTGAGCTCGTCCGGGGCCATCTCCTCCGGGACGTCCGCCCGCTGGTGGCCCTCGGTGTCCTTCTCCCCGCGCTCCACGTACGGCCCGTAGCGGCCGACGCGCAGCACGATGCCCTCGCCGACGGGGAAGGAGGAGATCTCCCGGGCGTCGATCGCGCCCAGGTCGGTCACCAGCTCCTTCAGACCGCCCAGCGCGTCACCGTCGGCCGGAACGACCTCGGTCGCGTCCTCGGCGCCGAAGTAGAACCGCTTCAGCCACGGCACGGACTGGGCCTCGCCCCGCGCGATGCGGTCGAGGTCGTCCTCCATCTTTGCGGTGAAGTCGTAGTCGACGAGCCGCCCGAAGTGCGTCTCCAGCAGGTTGACCACGGCGAACGACAGGAAGGACGGCACGAGGGCCGTGCCCTTCTTGAAGACGTACCCGCGGTCCAGGATCGTGCCGATGATCGACGCGTACGTGGACGGGCGGCCGATCTCCCGCTCTTCCAGCTCCTTGACCAGCGAGGCCTCGGTGAAGCGGGCCGGCGGCTTGGTCGAGTGGCCGTCGACCGTGACGTCGTCGGCCGACAGCGCGTCGCCCTCGGCGACCTGCGGGAGACGCTTCTCGCGGTCGTCGAGCTCCGCGTTCGGGTCGTCGGCGCCCTCCACGTAGGCCTTCATGAAGCCGTGGAAGGTGATCGTCTTGCCGGATGCCGAGAACTCGGCGTCCCGGCCGTCCGAGGAACGGCCGCCGATCTTCACGGTCACCGAGTTGCCGACCGCGTCCTTCATCTGGGAGGCGACGGTCCGCTTCCAGATGAGCTCGTACAGGCGGAACTGGTCGCCGGTCAGACCGGTCTCGGCCGGGGTGCGGAAACGATCGCCCGAAGGGCGGATCGCCTCGTGCGCCTCCTGCGCGTTCTTGACCTTGCCCGCGTAGACGCGCGGCTTCTCCGGCAGGTACTCGGCCCCGTAGAGCTGCGTGACCTGCGCACGGGCCGCCTTGATGGCGGTCTCCGACAGCGTCGTGGAGTCGGTACGCATGTAGGTGATGAAGCCGTTCTCGTACAGCTTCTGCGCCACCTGCATCGTCGCCTTCGCGCCGAAGCCGAGCTTGCGCGAGGCCTCCTGCTGGAGCGTCGTCGTACGGAACGGGGCGTACGGGGAGCGGCGGTACGGCTTGGACTCGACCGACCTGACGGCGAACGAGGTCTGCTCCAGCGCGGCGGCCAGCGCCCGTGCGTTCGCCTCGTCGAGGTGCAGCACCTCGCTCTTGAGCTTGCCGGTCGAGCCGAAGTCGCGGCCCTGCGCGATGCGCTTGCCGTCCACCGTGTTCAGGCGGGCGACCAGCGTGGAGGGGTCGGAGGCGTCGCCGACGCGGCCGGTGGCGAAGGTGCCGGTCAGGTCCCAGTACTCGGCGGAGCGGAAGGCGATGCGCTCGCGTTCCTTCTCGACCACCATGCGGGTGGCCACCGACTGGACGCGGCCCGCCGACAGCTTCGGCATGACCTTCTTCCACAGGACCGGCGAGACCTCGTAGCCGTAGAGGCGGTCGAGGATGCGGCGGGTTTCCTGGGCGTCGACCATGCGCTGGTTGAGCTCGCGCGGGTTGGCGACGGCGTCGCGGATCGCGTCCTTGGTGATCTCGTGGAAGACCATCCGGTGGACCGGGACCTTGGGCTTGAGGACTTCCTGCAGGTGCCACGCGATGGCTTCGCCCTCGCGGTCCTCATCGGTGGCGAGGAAGAGTTCGTCGGACTCGGCCAGCAGCTCCTTGAGCTTCCTGACCTGGGCCTTCTTATCGGCGTTGACGACGTAGATCGGCGCGAAGTCGTGTTCGACGTCCACACCGAGGCGACGGACCTCGCCGGTGTACTTGTCGGGAACCTCGGCCGCGCCGCTGGGGAGGTCGCGGATGTGCCCGACGCTCGCCTCGACGACGTATCCGGGGCCGAGGTAGCCCTTGATCGTCTTCGCCTTGGCAGGGGACTCGACGATGACGAGTCGGCGGCCGCCCTTTGCGGTCTCGCTAGTCGGGGACAACTTGGCTCTTCTCTCCGGTCGGCACTCGGTCGCAGTACGGCGACGCTGCGGAGTGTGACGGTACAACCCGCCCCCGTGTCAAACGGCAGAAGCCCGCAACGGCCACTCGAACGGTAACCCGACAAGTGCCATTTCTGCCGCCCGGATGCCGCGGCAAGCCCTCCGCACTCACCGGGCAGAGTGGCCGAAGGGCCGTCTGGCCCCACCCCCGGACCCCTCCTCACGTCGGCGTTTACGGTCCTGCGCGCATCCGGAACGAGCGGGCGAAACCCGGCGCGCCGCCGGCGCCGGGGCGGTATCCGGCCCATTCGCCGACCGGGAGCGGCGCCCCCGCAGGACCGGAGCCGGCGCCACCACCGGGACGGCGCCATCGCCGGGACGGCGCCGCCGGAAGATCACCGCTGCGGCGTTGCGAACCCGGCCGGCGGACGCCCCGGCGTCACGAGCCGTGGCGCCACGCGCCGTGCTGCCACGAGCCCAGGCGCCACGCCCCGGGCGTCACAGCCCTCCGAGGCACCAGACCCCGAGGCCCAGCGACACCCCGCCGGCGAGCAGTGCCAGCGGTACGGCCACGACGGGGCGCACGCCCTCGGCCACCGGCGCGCCTCGTGGGGCGCGCGCCCCCGTCCAGGCCAGCAGAGCGGCCCCGAACAGCAGGAAAACGGCCGCCGCGAAGATCGCCGGACCGTTTTCCATGCCGTTCCCCACATCCCCTGGGCCGCTCCCGGGATCCCCCCGGATCCCGATGACCGGAGCATTCCAGCCGGGAGGAGACACCAGACGAACCCGGGGTTACATCCTGGGGCCGACGGGCCGACAAGCCGACTCCCCGGCCGCCCGACGGTGCCGGGGCGCGTCGGCGCACGGCCTGCCTCGGCCCTACTCCCCCGCCGCTCCCGATTCCACCACCGTCACCGTCACCGGCTCCAGGAACCCCTGCTCCACCAGCATCCGGATCGCCTCGGGCGTGCGGTCCCGCAGGACCACCGGGTCCTCCTCCACCAACTGGGCGATGGCGTCCAGAATCCGCCCCGCGCTCAGTGATCCGTCACACACCCCGGCGAAGCCGGCCCCGACCGTGTCGACCTTGGTGGCGCGCCGCATGCCCCGGTTCTGCCGGAGCACGACGTGTTCCGGATCCTCCGCGCCGGGCGCCCCGACCTGCTCCTGCACGACCTCCTCGGTCAGCTGGAAGTAGCCCGCGAGCAGGGCCGCGTCATCGTGGTCGCGCAGGTAGTCCTGTCGCGCGAAGTGGGCGACTACGGCCTCCCCGAGCGGCTGCTCCACCGAGTGCGGCCACTCCTCGACCACGATCGAGGGCTCGGCCGCGTCGCTGCGCCGCAGCGTGATCCAGCCGAAGCCGACCGCCTTGGTCCTGCTGACTTCGAACTCGTCCAGCCAGTCCTCGTACAGCCGTTCGTACTCGGCGGGGTCGGCGCGGTGGTCGCCCGCGTCGCGCAGCCACAGCTCCGCGTACTGCGTCACGTCCTGTACGTCACGCTGCACGATCCAGGCATCGCAGCCGCGCGGCACCCAGGCCCGTACCCGGTCGTGCCAGTCCTCGCCGTCCACGTGCTGCCAGTTGCCCAGGAACTGCGCGTATCCGCCCTGGTTGAGCCGGGCCCCGGCCTCCTGGACCAGGGTCCGGCACAGGTCGTCGCCGTCCATCCCGCCGTCCCGGTACGTCAGCCGGGCCCCGGGTGAGATCACGAAGGGCGGATTCGACACGATCAGGTCGTACGTGGCCTCGCCGACCGGCTCGAACAGCGACCCGGTGAGCAGCTCGGCCTCCGGGGCCCCCGACAACGCCAGCGTCAACCGGGTGAATTCCAGGGCCCGGGGGTTGACGTCGGTCGCTGTGACCCGGGTGGCGTGCTGGGCGGCGTGCAGCGCCTGGATCCCGGATCCGGCGCCGACGTCGAGGGCTGAACCGACCGGTGTGCGCACGGTGATCCCGGCCAGGGTGGTGGAGGCGCCGCCCACTCCGAGGACCACGCCCTCCTCACGGCTGCCGATGCCGCCGGCCCCGCCGACGGCGCAGCCGAGGTCGGAGACGATGAACCAGTCCTCGCCGTCCGGACCTCCGTACGGGCGTACGTCCACGGTGGCGTGCACCTCATCGCCCTCGCGCCGCAGCCAGCCGTCGGCCAGCGCCGTGTCCACGGGCAGGGCGGCCGCGGCGTGCACGTACGGCACCGGCTGCCGCAGCAGGAACAGCCGGGTCAGGCCGGCGAGCGGCCCGTCGCCATGGTTGCGCGTGGCGCGCAGGGCGGGGACCGTCTCGCTGCGGGCCAGCGCGGCGTACGCCGGGGCGCCGAGCAGGTCGAGCAGTCCGTCGGCGGTGAAGCCCGCGGCGAGCAGCGCGGCGCGGAGCTCGGCCGCGCGGGCCGACGAGGGGAGGCGGGCGGGCAGACCGGAGGGAAGGCTGGTGGTACTCACCCGCCCATTGTGGCCGCTGCCGCCGTCATTGCCCGCGCCCCACGGCCTTCGGCGTGGGCGCCCGTCGCCCCCCGCGAGCTCCCGCCCGGGCGTCGCACCCCGGGGCCGGGCCCCGGCCGGGCGCAGTTCCGTACGGCGTGCACGGTCGTCGGGGCCGTCGCGCCCGTGGCCCGCCGCGCCTCCGGCACACGCCGGAGCGGCCGGGGTCCCGAAGGATCCCGGCCGCCCGGTTCGTGCTGCGCCGCCCGCAAGGCGGCGGTGCGCGCTAGGAGTTCGCCGGTGACGGAGTCGTCACCTGGCAGCCCTTCTGCCCGTTCATCGCCTTGTCCAGACCGCCCGACTTGAGCTGGTCGAGCGCTTCCTTGCCGCCCTTGGTGGCTTCCTCGAGGCCGCTCGCCACGTCCTTGAGGCCCTCGGCGAACTTGCCCTGGTCCTTCGCGTCGAGGGCGTCCATCTTCGTCTTCAGCGTGGCGTAACCCTGCGCCGTCGACTCGAAGCCCATGACCGCGGCGGCCTGGGTCTTCTCGCCGTCCTTGACCGGCGGAACACCCGCGCCCGTGAGGGCCGTACCCATCGCCTTGTACGACTCGGACATGGTCCCGAAGGCCGCCGAATCGGTCGACTGGACCTCCTCGGGCTTGCTGCTCTCGGTCGCCACCCGCTTGATGTCGGAGTTGGCCTGCTCGATCTTCTTCAGCTCGGGCTGCCAGCTGTCGCAGACCTTCTTGGCCCAGGCGTCGGTCTTCTTGTCGCCGTCGTCCCCGCCGCAGCCGGACAGGACGAGCATCAGCACCGCAGCGCCCGATACCGCGGCCGCAAGCTTCTTGTTCACCGGATTGGTCCCTTCGAAGGCTCTCGGCCCGGAAGATACACGCCCACCCACGGGGAAACGCAAAGGCGGACGGACGGCGCGTCAGTCCGCGCCCCCCGTCCGCCTTTCGGGCGTACGGTCGAGTCGGGCCGAGTCAGGCCCGCGGTCCCCGTCTCAGGAGGAGACCGCCGCCGGGTCGCCGGGCTGCGCCACCCGCTCCGCGGTGGCGCCCTCGTCCGCCTCGTCGTCGCCCACGGTGATGCCGCGGCGCTTGGAGACGTACACCGCGCCGACGATGACGCCGATGGCGAGGATCGCGACGATCGCACGCACCGTCGCGCTGGCGTCCGCCCCGTAGCTGAACTGCACGATCGCCGGAGCGATCAGCAGGGCCACCAGGTTCATGACCTTGAGCAGCGGGTTGATGGCGGGACCCGCGGTGTCCTTGAAGGGGTCGCCGACCGTGTCGCCGATGACGACCGCCTCGTGGGCGGCACTGCCCTTGCCGCCGTGGTGCCCGTCCTCGACGAGCTTCTTCGCGTTGTCCCACGCACCACCGGAGTTGGCGAGGAACACCGCCATCAGGGTGCCGGTGCCGATGGCGCCGGCCAGGAAGGATCCCAGCGCGCCGACCCCGAGCGAGAACCCGACCGCGATCGGGGTGAGGACGGCGAGCAGCCCGGGCGTGGCGAGTTCGCGCAGCGCGTCCTTGGTGCAGATGTCCACGACGCGCCCGTACTCGGGCTTCTCGGTGTAGTCCATGATCCCGGGGTGCTCGCGGAACTGCCGTCGCACCTCGTAGACCACCGCGCCGGCCGACCGGGAGACGGCGTTGATGGCGAGGCCGGAGAACAGGAACACGACGGCCGCGCCCAGGATCAGCCCGACCAGGTTGTTGGGCTGCGCGATGTCCAGGCTGAGGTTCATCTCCCCGGCCTTGGCGCCGACGTCCTTGACCGCGTTCGCGATGGCGTCGTTGTACGAGCCGAAGAGCGCGGCCGCCGCGAGTACGGCGGTGGCGATCGCGATGCCCTTGGTGATGGCCTTGGTGGTGTTGCCCACCGCGTCCAGGTCGGTCAGCACCTGCGCGCCGGCGCCTTCGACGTCCCCGGACATCTCCGCGATGCCCTGGGCGTTGTCCGAGACCGGGCCGAAGGTGTCCATGGCGACGATGACGCCGACGGTGGTGAGCAGGCCGGTACCGGCCAGTGCCACGGCGAAGAGCGCCAGCATGATCGAGGTGCCGCCGAGCAGGAACGCCCCGTACACGCCGAGGCCGATGAGCAGCGCCGTGTAGACGGCGGACTCCAGGCCCACGGAGATCCCCGCGAGGATGACGGTGGCGGCGCCGGTGAGGGAGGACTTGCCGATGTCCCGGACGGGACGCCGGTTGGTCTCGGTGAAGTAGCCGGTGAGCTGCTGGATCAGGGCCGCGAGCACGATGCCGATGGCGACGGCGACCAGCGCCAGGATCCGCGGGTCACCGGAGTGCCCGGAGATCGCGGCGTCATCGACGCCGACGAGCTCCTTGTAGGTGCCCGGCAGGTACGCGTAGACGGCGATCGCGACGAGGACCAGCGAGATGGCGGCGGAGATGAAGAAACCGCGGTTGATGGCGGTCATTCCGCTGCGGTCGGTGCGTCGCGGGGAGACCGCGAAGATGCCGATCATCGCGGTGACGACCCCGATGGCGGGGACGATCAGCGGGAAGGCCAGGCCCAGGTCGCCGAAGGCGGCCTTGCCGAGGATGAGGGCCGCCACGAGGGTGACGGCGTACGACTCGAAGAGGTCGGCGGCCATTCCCGCACAGTCTCCGACGTTGTCGCCCACGTTGTCGGCGATGGTCGCGGCATTGCGCGGGTCGTCCTCCGGAATGCCCTGCTCGACCTTGCCGACCAGGTCGGCGCCGACGTCGGCGGCCTTGGTGAAGATGCCGCCTCCGACACGCATGAACATCGCGATGAGCGCGGCGCCGAGTCCGAAGCCCTCAAGGACCTTGGGGGCGTCGGCGGCGTAGACGAGCACGACGCAGGAAGCGCCGAGCAGGCCGAGGCCGACGGTGAACATGCCCACCACGCCGCCGGTGCGGAACGCGATCCGCATGGCCTTGTGAGAGACCTCGGTCAGGTCCTTGGCGGGCTCGCCCTCGGCGGGCGTGGCCTCGCGCGCCGCAGCGGCGACACGGACGTTGGCACGGACTGCGAGGCGCATGCCGAAGTAGCCGGTGGCGGCCGAGAAGAGGGCGCCGACGAGGAAGAAGGCGGAACGTCCGGCCCGCTGCGTCCAGTCGTCGGCGGGGAGCAGGAACAGCAGGAAGAACACGACCACGGCGAAGACGGCGAGCGTGCGCAGCTGCCGGCCGAGGTAGGCGTTGGCGCCTTCCTGGACCGCGGCGGCGATCTCCTTCATCGAGTCGGTTCCCTCGTCGGCGGCGAGGACCTGGCGGACCAGGATCTGCGCGACGACGAGCGCGGCCACGGCCACGGCCGCGATGACGATCACGATGAGCCGATTGTCATCCGTGAGTACTGCTGATGCCAGGTCAGTGGTGCGACCGGGCGCGATAGGGGTGAAGAGCCCCGTCATTCGTCCTCCTTGACGCGATGAGCTCAAGATGTGGACGGATTGTAGGGAGCGCGACCCGATCAAAACAGTGCGCAGGAAACGGAATTGGCCTGCACTTGCTCCTCACCAATAGATCCGGTCACTCCATTACCCCCGAAAGTAGTAACGGGGCAAAGGCATTGACGCCTGACCGCCGATCCGGAAAACCCACGGAAAATGATCACGGAATCGATCTACGGGCATACGAAAGGCCCTGCTCGGCAGGGCCTTGAATAAGATCAGAAGATACGTCGGCACCCGCGCGGCGGAACATCACCGGGGCACACGCACTCGGCACTTCCACGCCTTACCGGCACCCGCCCGGTCCCCCGTCGCCAGGCGGGCCGGCTCCGAGAACCGACAGCGACGGAGACCGACCGGGAGCACACGGCCCGGCCGGACACCATCGGAAGTCGCCCACGGGACGCGCTGGACCCACCCGGGCGAACCCCAAGGACTACCGACGACCCGCAGGGCGATCCGAGAGCCCACCGGGCGATTCCGAGGGCCCGCAGGGCAGCACGAAGCCCCGCCCGGCGGCATAGCCACCCGGCGGACACGAACGGCCGGGCTGTCGGACGGCTGGGCGGACTGAAGGCCGGGGCGGCCGGGCGGCCGGGCAGACGGCCGGAGCCGCCCGCTACCGCTCTACGACTATGGCAGTTCGGAAATCCCGGACACGGGCCAGCTCATCCGGATGGTCCCGCCGCTCTCCCCGCTGATGACCTCGACGTCGTCGACCAGGCCGCTGATCACGGCCAGGCCCATCTCGTCCTCGCCCTCGATGTCGGGGTCCAGGACGGCGTCGATTCCGGGCACGGCGACAGCCGGACCACCGGCCGGTCCGGGTACTTCGTCGCTGACCTCGATGGAGAAGACTTTCTCCTCATCGGTCAGCACCACCCGGACGGGCGCGGTCAGCCCGTTGCTGTGATGTAGTCCGACGGCGCGCGAACAGGCCTCGCCCACGGCGAGGCGGACCTCGTCGAGGACGGCTTCCTCCACACCGGCCCGGCGCGCCACGGCGGCCGCGACCAGGCGGGCCGTCCGGACGTGTTCGGGCTGGGCGCTGAAGCGCAGTTCAACGGTGGCCATGCGCGTCCCCCTCGGACTACGGGCGTGCCTTACAGGGGCCCGGACCGCGTGTGGCCCGGTACCCCCCGCTCCATCTTCGGCCGTTTCGCCGCCGAGCGCCGTCAGTCGGTGGCGCTGACTGCGTCTTCCACCGACGTGTGGATCGGAAACACCTTGGTCAGACCGGTGATTCGGAAGATCTTCAGGATGCGCTCCTGGTTGCACACCAGACGCAGCGAGCCCTCGTGCGCGCGGACGCGCTTGAGGCCTCCCACGAGCACACCAAGCCCGGTGGAGTCGAGGAAGTCCACTCGCTCCATGTCGACAACCAAGTGGTAGCTGCCGTCGTTCACCAACTCGACCAACTGCTCGCGCAGCTTGGGCGCGGTATACACATCAATCTCGCCACCGACCTCCACGACCGTACGGTCGCCGACAGTGCGAGTCGACAGGGACAGGTCCACGGATCCTCCAGCACCTTGCTATCGAGCGGCGCCCCCCAGGGGCCTCCCTACCCGGAGGTAGGAGAGGGATTGGCTGCCGCGATGGCATTCAATCACTTACCGGCAGGCGCGCACGACGCCTTCGGTCCATTGTCCCGCACGCCGGTGACACACTCGGTTCCAATGGCCAACACTCACCGTCCCGGTCCGCCCACGGCACCCGAGGACGTCAGACCCACCCCCGGCACGGTCCTGGACCGGCTGTCACGGGGGTCTTCCCGAGCTGCGCGCATCACCCATACGGAGCACTTGCCCCCTCGGGAGGGTCGTCATGCGGTCTGGCCCGATCGCATCCGAACTGATGTCGTGGCCGCGATTGCGGCAGCCGGGATCGACCATCCGTGGGAGCACCAGGCCAGGGTCGCCGAGCACGCCCTCGACGGGGAGTCCGTGGTCGTCGCCACGGGCACGGCCTCGGGCAAATCGCTGGCCTACCTCGCACCCGTGCTCTCCGCCCTCGCCAACGGGGCCGAGGCCCCCAACGGGCGCGGCACGACCGCCCTGTACCTGGCCCCGACCAAGGCCCTGGCCGCCGACCAGCGCCGCGCCGTACGGGAGCTGGCCGGCCCCCTCGGCAACGCCGTCCGGCCCGCCGTGTACGACGGCGACACCCCGTTCGAGGAGCGGGAATGGGTACGCCAGTACGCCAACTACGTCCTCACCAACCCCGACATGCTGCACCGCGGGATCCTCCCGGCCCACCCGCGCTGGGCCTCCTTCCTGCGGGCCCTGCGCTACGTCGTCATCGACGAGTGCCACACCTACCGGGGCGTCTTCGGCTCCCACGTGGCCCAGGTCCTGCGGCGGCTGCGCCGGCTGTGCGCCCGCTACGGCTCCGATCCCGTCTTCCTGCTGGCCTCCGCCACCGCGAGCGACCCGGCGACCGCGGCGTCCCGGCTGACGGGCCTGCCGGTGGTGGAGGTCGCCGACGACGCCTCCCCGCGCGGCGAGGTCGTCTTCGCCCTGTGGGAACCGCCCCTGACCGACCTCAAGGGCGAGCGGGGCGCACCCGTACGCCGTACGGCCACCGCCGAAACCGCCGATCTCCTCACCGACCTGGTCGTCCAGGGCGTCCGTACGGTCGCCTTCGTCCGCTCCCGGCGCGGCGCGGAGCTGATCGCGGTGATCGCCCAGGAGCGGCTGGCCGCCGTCGACCGCTCACTGCCCCGGCGGGTCGCGGCCTACCGCGGCGGCTACCTGCCCGAGGAGCGCCGTGCCCTGGAGCGGGCCCTGCACTCCGGCGACCTGCTCGGACTGGCCGCGACGACCGCCCTGGAACTGGGCGTGGACGTCTCCGGCCTCGACGCCGTCCTGATCACCGGCTACCCGGGCACCCGCGCCTCCCTGTGGCAGCAGGCCGGGCGGGCCGGGCGCTCGGGCCAGGGCGCGCTGGCCATCCTGGTCGCCCGCGACGACCCGCTGGACACCTACCTGGTCCACCACCCCGAGGCCCTCTTCCAGCAGCCGGTGGAGGCCACGGTCCTGGACCCCGACAATCCGTACGTCCTGGCCCCACACCTGTGCGCGGCGGCGGCCGAGCTGCCGCTGACGGAGCCGGACCTCGAGCTGTTCGGCCCCGCGGCGCGCGAGCTGCTCCCGCAGCTCGAGGCGGCGAAACTGCTGCGCCGCCGGGCCACGGCCTGGCACTGGACCCGCCGGGAACGGGCCTCGGACCTCACCGACATCCGGGGCGGCGGCGGCCGCCCGGTCCAGATCGTCGAGGCGTCCACGGGCCGGCTGCTGGGCACGGTCGACGAGGAGGCCTCCCACTCCGCCGTCCACGACGGGGCCGTCCACCTCCACCAGGGCCGTACGTACCTCGTGAAGCACCTGGACCTGGAGGACTCGGTCGCCCTGGTCGAGGAGGCCAACCCGCCGTTCTCCACCACGGCGCGCGATACGACCGCCATCTCCGTCCTGGAGACCGAGACGGAGATCGCCTGGGGCCGGGGCAGGCTCTGCTTCGGCTCCGTGGAGGTCACCCACCAGGTCGTCTCCTACCTGCGCCGCAAACTGATCACCGGCGAGGTCCTCGGCGAGGCCAAACTGGACCTGCCGCCCCGCACCCTGCGCACCCGGGCCGTGTGGTGGACGGTCACCGAGGACCAGCTCGACGAGGCGCGGATCAATCCGGAGATCCTCGGCGGCGCCCTGCACGCCGCCGAGCACGCCTCCATCGGCCTGCTCCCGCTCTTCGCCACCTGCGACCGCTGGGACATCGGCGGGGTCTCCGTCCCGCTGCATCCCGACACCCTCCTCCCGACGGTCTTCGTCTACGACGGCCACCCGGGCGGCGCCGGCTTCGCCGAGCGCGCCTTCCACACGGCCCGCGCCTGGCTCACCGCGACCCGTGACGCGATCGCCGCCTGCGAGTGCGAGGCCGGCTGCCCCTCCTGCATCCAGTCGCCCAAGTGCGGCAACGGCAACGACCCCCTGCACAAACGCGGCGCCATCCGCCTCCTCACCCACCTCCTCTCGGAATCCCCGCCGCCGCCCGCCCCACCGGCAGCCCCCTGAGCACCTCCCGACCGCCCGGACCGGGCAACCGGGCCCTGCTCGGCCGCCGGGACGGAATCCAGGTCCGCGGGCTCGCCACCGATTGGCTTGATTTCGCCCCTGTAGGCACCCGGGCCGCAGCAGCCGACTCGCATCACACCCCGCTTCCCGGCCCCGCCCGGACGGGCCGCCTGGTCACCCGCGGCCCGCGCGGCAGCGGATCCGGGGGACCCGGCCGTGCGGCGGCCCCCTCACCTGGGCTCCCCGGGCAGCGGCGGGCCCGCGCGGGAGCGCAGCTTCGGTCCGAAGGGGCCCGCCGGCGCGCGGGCCGTGACCTCCGCGACCTCACCCGTCACCACGCACTCGGTGATCAGCGCGCCCTGTGCCACCGCCACCCGTACCGCCGTGGCACAGGCCGCCTCCGGGCCGTGGGACCAGCTCGCCGCCGCCGCGAGGGCGGCCAGGTCGGCGGCCGCCGCGGCACGGTGCCGGGAGACCACCGCCTGCCCGAGCAGGAGCACCCCGCCGAACACCGCCACCAGTACGGTCGCCACCACGACCCCCCACACCGTGGCCGATCCCCGATCGCGCCCGTCCGAACGCGCCCCGGTCACGGCGGCGGCCCCACGGTGTCCTCGGCCAAGGCGGCCGCCAGAGCGGTGAGGCGGACCGGCAGGGCCGCCGGGCCCGGTGCGGGGGCCGAGACGCGGACCCGCCACAGGTCGCCCGTTCGCGAGAGCTCCACCCGCGCCCCGGGCGGGGCGGCGGCCTCGGCTGCCGCCACCACCGCGCCGGCCGGCTCCGACCGGGCCGCCGCCCGGGCGCCGGCCCGAGCGGCGTCGACACACCGGATCTGCGCAGCGGCCGCCATCAGCGCCCAGACCAGCAGCGCCGCGAACAGCACCAGCGCCGGAATCACCAAGGCCGCCTCCGCGGTGACATACCCCCGGTCAGAACGGCGCATCGAGTGCCTTCCCGATGGTCGACTGGAGAGCCGTCGAGACCACTTCACTCGTCACCACCTTGTACAGAACGGCCGCGAATGCACAGGCCGCGATAGTGCCCATGGCGTATTCGGATGTGGACATTCCCTCGTCGCCCCCGCGGCCCCTCAGTACCGCTCGTACGCGAAGCCAGATGATCGACATGACAACCTCCTGTTGATTCAGCTTTTTGACGTGATCTCAGATGGTCATTTCAGGTGGCCATTCGGATGGCCATTCAGGTGGGGCATCCACGCCGGCATCAGGCGGCCATCAGGCGGCCATTCACGTGCCGGAGAGGAGACCGGAGGCCATTCCGATCACCACCGGCGCCACCCCCAGCGCGAGGAAGGCGGGGAGGAAGCAGAGGCCGACCGGAGCGGTGACGAGGACCGCCGCCCGCTGCGCCCGGGCCTCGGCCCCGCGCACGCGGTCCGCCCGGAGTCTCGTCGCGAGCCGGGAGACCGGTTCCGCGGCGGGCGCCCCCGTACGCGCGGAGCGCTCCAGGCATTCGGCCAGCGCGCCGGCTCCCGGTATCTCCGCCAACCTCCCCCACGCCGCCCCCGGTTCTCCGCCGAGCCGCAGCTCCGCCCCGGCCATCGCCAGCCGCTCGCCCACCGGGCCGCCCAGCGACTCCCCCACCGCCTCGGCGGCGTCCACCGGCCCGGCTCCGGCCGCCAGACAGGCGGCCAACAGGTCGGCGGCGAACGGGAGCTGACGCTCGGCCTCCCCCAGGTCCGCCCCGGCCGCCGGCCGCCGCCGGGCGAGCCACTTGCGGACGGCGAAGCCCGCCGCGCAGCCGGCCAGCACGCCCGGGACGCCGCCGATCAGCACCCAGGCCGCCGCCAGCGCTCCGGCCGGCCCGGCCCACACCGCCACGGCCGCGCGCACCCGGGGCCCGGGCAGCGGTCGCCGCCGCTCGGCCTCCACCGCGAGCAGGCGCACGAGCCGGCGCCGGGCCGCCCGCTCCCGGATCCGCGCCGCCACCGCCGACGCCGCGCACAGCGCCCCCGCCGCGAGGCACAGGGCCATCCCCAGCCTGTGGATAGCGGAGCCGTCCATCACCGCTCCCCCACCCGTACGATCCGCCGGCACCACAGCAGCCCCAGCGCCTCCAGCACCGCGCCCGCCAGCAGGCAGCCCCACCCCACCGGCGTGTGCAGGAGCACCCGGAGCGGATCGGCCCCCAGCCCGGTACCGATCAGCAGGCCGACCCCCGGGAGCAGGGCGAGGACCGCCGTCGTCGATCTCGCCCCCGTCAGCTGGGCGCGCAGTGATTCCTCCCGGTCCCGCTCGGCCCGCAGGGCCCCCTCCAGCCGGTCCAGTCCGGCGGCCAGGCCCGCGCCGCCGTCCACCGAGACCCGCCAGCAGGCAGCCATCGCCGCCAGCCCTTCCGCGCCGGGCTCCCGCGCCGCCTGCCGCAGCGCCCCCGGCACGTCCCCGCCGAAGGCCGCCGCCGCCAGGACCCCCGCCTCCGCGGCTCCCGGCCCGCCGGGGCCCGACACCGTCCGGCGCATCGCCTCGGTCAGCGCCCGGCCGGGCTGCGCACCGGCGCGCAGCTCGCCCACCACCGCGCCGCACAGCGCCACGACTTCGGCGGCCCGCGCCGTCCGGGCCCGCGTCCGCTCCTTGGACCGCAGCCACCGGCGCACCAGGGGCACCGCGGCAGCCCCCGCGAGGAGCGGGATCACCGACCCGCCCAGCAGTGCGAACGCCAGCCCGGCCACGAGGCAGGCCCACTCCCGGCGGTGCGCGGCCCGGACCCGGACTCCGGCCACCAGCCGCTCCCAGGCCGCCGGCCCGGTCGGCACCGGTGACCCCGCCCCGGCCAGCACCGTCCTGGCCCGCCGGGACACCCGGTCGGCCCCGGCCAGCGCCCAGGCGGCCGCCCCGGCGCACAGCACCCCGGCGAACACCGGCAGCGGCACCACCGCCGCGGCGCTCACCGGGCACCTCCGAGCAGCGGCCTCAGCCGCTCCCAGCCCCGGTCCCGTACGAATCCCCGCGCGGCCCAGCGCAGGGCCGGCACGGTGACCACCAGCCCGGCGGGATCCCGCTCCAGGACGTGCACCTCGGCGACCCGGCGCCGGCCGTCCCGGTCCCGTACGAGGTGGATCACCAGGGTCAGGGCCGCCGCCAGCTGGCTGTGCAGGGCGGCCCGGTCGAGCCCGGCGGCCGTCCCGAGGGCCTCCAGCCGGGCCGGGACGTGAGCGGCGGCATTCGCATGAACCGTGCCGCACCCGCCTTCGTGGCCCGTGTTGAGGGCGGCCAGCAGGTCCGCGACCTCGGCGCCCCGGACCTCGCCGACGACGAGGCGGTCCGGCCTCATCCGCAGCGCCTGGCGAACCAGGTCGGCGAGGGTGACCAGACCCGCGCCCTCCTGGTTGGCCGGCCGGGTCTCCAGTCGCACCACGTGCGGATGGTCGGGGCGCAGCTCGGCCGAGTCCTCCGCGAGCACGATCCGCTCCCCGGGACCGACCAGTCCCAGCAGGGCGCTGAGCAATGTGGTCAGGACTAAGACGCCTCCGTGGTGCCAGACTTGGGCAATGAGGCCTACGAACTCCGATGTCACGCAGCGCATTCGCCGCAGCGTGATCTACGTCCGCATCTCCCAGGACCGAACGGGCGCGCACCTCGGCGTCGACCGCCAGCTCGAGGACTGCCGGGCCCTAGCCGAGCGTCACGGCTGGGAAGTCATGGAGGTCTACGTCGACAACGACGTATCCGCCTTCTCGGGCAAGCGCCGGCCCGACTATCGGCGCATGCTCGACGACCTCGAGCAGGGCATCGCAACGGTCGTGATCTCCTGGCACACCGATCGGCTGCACCGCTCCCCCACCGAGCTGGAGGAGTACATCGAGATCAGCCAGCGGCGCGGGGTCGACACCCACACCGTGCAGGCTGGTGACCTCGACCTGTCGACCTCGTCGGGACGGATGACTGCCCGCATCCACGGAGCGGTAGCCCGGCACGAGTCAGAGCACAAGGGAGAGCGAGTAGCCAGGGTTCGCCTACAGAAGGCCAGGGCTGGCGAATGGGGCGGGGGCATCAGGCCATTCGGGTGGGGTGTGCCCACGGGCGACACTCGCAAGAAGGTCAACAAGAGGACGGGCGAGGAGACCGAGGTGCCCGTGCTCGACATGGAGCAGCTCGTCCCCGAGGAGGCCGCCGCCATCGAGGTCGGCATCGACATGATCCTGTCGGGCGGGTCGATCAAAGCCTGGTGCCGATGGCTGGCCGACAAGGGGCTGACCACCAGCCGAGGGAACCCAGTCGGGCACGTCGAGGCCCGGGACATGCTGATGCGCGCGAGGAACGCCGGCATCGCCGTCTACAAGGGCGCAGAGATCGGCCCGGGGAACTGGGCCGCAATCATCCCCGAGGAGAAGCACAGGGCCGTCGTGGCCGTCCTCATGGACCCGAACCGGCGGACCACGCCCGGCGCTCAGCCCAAGTGGCTTGGATCCCTGCTGTACCGGTGCGGCCGCGGCGAGTGCACGCACACGGTGTACGTCACCCAGTCCGGGGGTCGCCGATACCCGAGCTACCGCTGCAAGACCGCACACGGTGGCGGCCGCCAGGCCGCGAAGGTCGACGAGTACGTCCAGGACACGGTCATCGCCCGACTGTCACGCCCAGACGCTGCGGATCTGCTGCTGCCCGGACCGTCCAATGTGAATGTCGCTGCCCTGCAGGTGGAGAGTGAGCAGATCAGCCGGCGCCTCAAGGACCTCGCCGGCATGTTCGGCGCCGGGCGGATCGAGATGGCGCAGTTCACCGAGGGCTCGGACGTCGCGCGTGCCCAGTTGGAGGGGGTCCAGCAGCAGATGGCCCGGGCCGCCGTGAAAGACCCGCTGGTGAAGCTCGTCGGAGCGAAGGACGTGGGCAAGGCCTGGCACGCGTTGCCGCTGGAGGAGAAGCGGGTAGTACTCCGCGAGCTCGTCACGGTGACGCTGACGCCGCCGCGTCTCGGCCCCATGCCCGACGGCAGTCGCTTCGACTACGACGCCGTCCAATTTGACTGGCTTCGGAAGCCTGGCTCCTAGCCTCTCCGATATTTCTCCTCGTTCTCCCGGGTGACGTCCCTATCGGACCGCCACTTCACCGTAGCGCGTCTCACAATCTGCTCGATCTGATCATCGGTGAGCCCCTGATCAAGCGCACCCTGGACGACATTACCGATATCGCGGATAGCCTCCTGCACATCCTCAGCCTGACCGATGTGCATTCGAATGGGCGGCAGCGAGTTCTCCGCCTTGAATCGCGCCTGCAACCCCGGCGGGGATTCAACGATCTCCCCGGGTTCCCCTTCGAGCACTTTCCACCACTCGCCCAGCGGACATTCACCAACGGCCCATGTCCAGGCGTCCCACACCTCCATGGCCAGATTAGGCAAGAGGCGGAGATAGGCGACACCGAGCTCTCCGATTTCGCAGAGCTCGTCGAGCTCGGGCTTCTCGCAGTCGATGTCCGGGGGCGGGGGGCCGAGGAGAAGTCGAGTCGGCGTGACCTCCAGCGCGACAGCCAGAGCCACAAGGTCATCGACGTCGATGCGCCGCTGCCCTTGTTCGATCTTCGTGATGCCAGAGGGCAGGATCGGGCGACCCAACGCGGCGAGCCGAGTCGAGAACTCCCGGACGGGGACGCGGCCTCGGAGCCGAGCCACTTCCTTGGCTACGCGCTTACCTACATCGCCAACCTTGGGCGTTGATTCCATGTTGGAAACGTTAGTTGGCGCTTGACGAACAAGCAACCCCCCGCCAAGCTGTTCCCAGAAGGCGCCCTAGCGTTCGCAAAATGGAACCACTAGTCACCGATCAGCAGCGCTTCCGGTCGAGGCCCGCTAGGCCAGACGATCACCCCGTCGTCCACGAACAGCTCCGCGAGCGGCACCGAATACAGCTGCCCACCTACACCCATTCGCACCTTCCCTGAGTCGAGAGCGAAGGTGACTTCGTCGACCATCCCCCATCGAGCTGCCTCATCCAGGATCTCCACGTCCGTTTTACCCAGCGCCCGATACCCGATGATGATCTCTCTCGCGTTTGGACCGAACTGCGGACGCCCCAGCTTTTTCGCTTCCGCCATGCCGGCCCGGAAGTCCTCCATCAAAAACTCATGCATCCACGAAACTCGCCGCTCCGCCACTAGGGAAGAGAGATCATCCTCCAGCCGTTGGAGCGCCGCGGGGTTGTCCCAGTAGGCGGAGAGCACCGTCTGCAGCTTCGAGAACAGATCGTTGCCTGCATCCATCTCGGCCTTCTTGGCGACGATCCATTCACGCAAAAACAACCTGATCAACGGATCGACCACCCCCTCGTCGACCGGCTCCAAGAGCTGTTCGATCGGCTTCCCGAAGACCTTGGCAAACGCCACCAACTCATCAACGGAGATCTTGCGCGGCGGTTCCCCGTTCTCAATGCGCCAGACAGCGGACTGACTCAGCGGACAGCCCGCAGCAGTCACCTGCCGAGCTAGCTCCGCCGTACTCCAGCCTCGCAGCTCCCGCTCCAGTTGGACATGAGCCGCGACGTTGGCCTCGCCAGCGAGCTGGCCTGGGCCCCTCTGGCGCTTAGCAGCCACGTCAACGCCTCCCAACGCTATTCATCATGAATCAGAGGCTAGACCGGATTGACTCACGCTGTCCACCGCTGCTCTACTGATGCATGTCGGATCACCGACCAATCCAGAAGGGATTGCCATGGAAAGCGCTGCCCGGACGCAGCCGCTCGAACGGTTCTTCACTACGGACGACGTCGCGGAGCGGTATCGCACCGTCGCCGGCACCGTCCGCTACTGGCGTCACATCGGCTTCGGCCCGCGAGGGACACGAGTCGGACGGCGCTACCTCTACCCGGAAGCGGAGATCCGCCGCTTCGATGCGGAGCTCATCGCCAAAGCGACTGCCGCAATGGGGGATAAAAACGGCGAAGCCGTCGGGGGTCCAGCCCCAACGGCTTCGAGCGAGCACCTCACTCAGACCGCCTAGCAGCAGAGAGAGCGAGCACCTCAATGACCATCATCGCAGACCAGCCACAAGCCACCAAGGTGGAGCCCGGTCAGCTGGGCGGGCCGATTCTGGCCACCGTCCGGCGGACCCTCGCCGCCGGCGGCATCGACCAGGCCGTCATCGACGAAGCGGTACAGGCCGTGGCCGCTGGCCAGGTCTACCAGGCCGCCACGGCCAGTGTGAAGGAGCAGGACGGACACGGCGTCCGCCCCTTCTTCGACTGCCTCGACCGCGTCATCGACCACATCGTCACCGGCACCCCCCTGACCGCCGCCCGCGAAGCCGCAGAAGCGCTGGCCACCCCCACCGTCCAGCCCGGCCACCACCCTTGGTGCGTGACCAGCGCTTGCACGCCGGAACGCTTCGACGACGGCGAAGTACTCACCGAACACCACGGTCCGCGGTACGAGGCCGACGTAACCGACGGCGCCGAGACCATCCAGCTTTGGGCCGAGCTCGGCAGCGACGAGAACTTCATCGACGGCCGCGCCCAGGTCTTCATGGCCGCGGGGAAGGCCGACGGGCTCGCCTTCCACTCCGACGAGCTCGGCAAGGTCATCAACGAGCTCGGCGAGTTCGTCGACGGCCTTCGCCACCTGCACCGCGTCATGGGCCAGGCCCGCGCGCCCAAGACGGAGGCCAGCGCATGAGCAGCACCATCACCGACCAGGGCCTCAGTCCAAAGGCCATCCGCGCCATGGCCAACATCACGAAGGCCATGGGAACGGTCGAGCCGGCCGTCGCGGAAGTCCTCGGCCGAGTCGGAGACATGGTCATGCAGAGCGGTGACCCGGACGCCGTATACGACTTCGTCCTCACTGCTCTCCAGCGCACGAAGGACGAACAGACCGCGACCCCCTGCGCCGCATACAGCTGGTGCGCGGAGACAGGCGAGCACCACGACCACACGGGCCACAGCATCTGGGCCACCTGCCCGGACGCCTACGGCCGCGAGGTGCTACCGGCCGGCCTGATCGAGTGGGGCGGCGGCGTCAAGGTCGGGCTCCTCGACCTCGACCTCACCCCCGCCGAGGCCCACGGCAAGGTCACCGAGCTCCGCGCCCACCTCGACAGCATCGAGGCGCTGATCAACCTGGCCGAGGCCGAGCGGTGACCGTCCAGCACGCCACCGTGTCGGCCGAGGCCACCCTCCTCGGCCGGCCGGTCCGGCACCCGGACCCCGAGCGCAACGCCGCCTACTGGGCGCGCATCGACGCCATCGTCGACACCGCCCCGCCCCTCACCAACATGCAGCGCATCCGACTGCGCGGCATCTTCCAGCAGGTCGATCGCCAGGAGGCGGCGTGACCGCCGCCACCGACACCGCGCTGGCCGGGAGCACCGCTCCCGGCCAGCCGGCCCGGGCCCTCACCGGCGGCCTCTTCATCGACATGGTCGGCATCCGAGCCCGCTACGAGTGCCTCCTCTGCCGCACCACCGAAGGCCCCGTCTTCGGAGAGGCAGACGTCATCGCCTTCAACGCCACCATCCGCACCGACCACCACGCCCGCTGCATCCCCCAGGAGCCCCGTTCGTGAGCGACACACAGACCCCAGACCTCCGGGCTTACGCCCGCGAGATGCACGACGCCGGCCTGTGTCTCCTCCCGATCAAGGCCGACGGAAGCAAGGCCCCGGACGTCCGCAGCTGGACCCCCTACAAGGTGAACCGCAGCACCCCCGCCGAACACGACGAATGGTTCAACGGACGGCGGCCGCGCGGCATCGCCGTCGTCTACGGCGCCGTCTCCGGCAACATCGAGCTGCTCGAGTTCGAGGGCCATGCCATCGCCGAAGGCGTCCTCGACGAGGTCACCGAGATCATGCAGGCCTCCGGCCTGGGCGAGGAGTGGAACAGTCTGCTGAACGGCTGGGCCTCCGAGTCGCCGTCCGGCGGCCGCCACTACCGCGTCCGCGTCGAGGGTGCGCCTGTGCCGCCCAACGCCAAGCTCGCGTCTCGCCTCGCCCGGGAGGACGAGTACACCGCCGAGGATCGGCAGAGGCTTGCGGAGAAGCCGAACATCAAGATCATTCAGGTGCAGATCGAGACCCGCGGTGAAGGCGGCTACGGCCTCGTCGAACCCTCCTGCGGCACCGTCCACGCCTCCGGCCGCCCGTACCTACGGCTGGCCGGCGGGCCCGCCACCATCCCTACCCTTGACGCGGACACCCTCTCAGCCATCCACGACGTCTGCCGGATGGCCGACAGCCTGCCCCGCGAGGAGAAGGCGAAGACCGCGCCGCGGCCACGCCGCGAGCTCCCCGCAGGCACCGTCCGCCCCGGCGAGGACTTCGAGAACAAGGTCGACTGGACCGAGATCATCGGCGACGAGTTCGACCCCGTCACCACCCGCGGCAACACCACCTACTGGCGGCGCAAGGGCAAGACGAAGGGCATCTCCGCGACCACCGGGCACGCCGCCGACCGGGACCGGCTGTACGTCTTCAGCACCTCCACCGCCTTCGAGGTTGAGGTCCCTTACGACAAGTTCGCGGCGTACACGCTGCTCAACTACGGCAGCACCAGCAGCGACAACTTCAAGCAGGCCGCCGCCGAGCTGCGGCGGCGAGGGTACGGCTCGGAGGCACCGCGGCGCCGGCTGAGTTCCGTACCGCAGCAAGGTGGGGCCTCGCTCAACAACGGGTCCTCAGCGCTGGCCCCGGCTGCAGCAGAGGAGCCGGAGCCCGACTTCGAGGCTGGGCCCGAACTCCACGTCGTACACCCCGCGCGGCCCGAGCTGGACATCACCAACGAGGCGGACGCCGTCGACGGCCTCCTCGCCATCATGGCCAGCGATCGCCTCCCTGACCTGTACAAGCGTTCGGGCGGCCCGTGCTGGGTCCATCAGGACGACAACGGCAATCCGCTCACGCAGCAGTTGGGAAACGACAACCTGCGCGCCTACCTCGCCGACCACGTCACCACCTACCAGGTCGTCACCGACCCGCTGACCGCCGGCACCAAGGAAGTCCGCGAGCTCCTCATGCCGAAGACCTGCGGCACCGTCCTTGGCCGGAAGGACTGGCCGCTCCCGCCGCTCCGAGGGATCGTCACGTCCCCCGTCATCCGTCTCGACGGAACCCTGCTCCAGGCCCCCGGCTACGACCCGGCCACCGGGCTGTACCTCCAACCGCGGGTCCCGCTGCGCCGGCTCCAGCCGCACGTCTCCGACGCCAGCCTCGAAAAGGCCAAGGAGATCATCTTCGGTCAGATGCTGGCCGACTTCCCCTGGGCCCAGCCGTCCGACCGGGCGCACTTCATCGGCGCCCTGCTGACCCCGATCCTGCGCCCGTACTTCCACGGACCGACCCCGATGTTCATCGTCTCCGCCACCGCCCCCGGCAGCGGCAAGAGCCTCTTGAAGGACATTTTCAAAGCCTGCTTCGGCATCAGCGAGACCGCGTGGCCGGAGAACGACACCGAGCTGCGGAAGAGCATCACCACGCAGCTGTACACCACCGGCCAGCCGGTCGTTGTCCTCGACAACCTGCCGAACGGCCACATCATCAAGTCCCCCGTCCTGTCCAGTCTCCTGACCGCCGAGCACTGGGGCGACCGCGTCCTCGGCTCCACCGCCTCCGTCACCATGCCGAACAACCGGCTGTGGATCGTCACGGGCAACGGGCTGCGGACCGGCGGCGACAACGGACGCCGAGCCATGTGGGTACGCCTCGATCCCAACTGCCCCGACCCGGACCAGCGCGACGGCTTCCGCGTCGGCGACCTCCGGCCGTGGCTCCGGGCCAATGCCTCCACCGTCGTTGCCGCACTCGTCACCATGGTCCGCTCCTGGGTCGCCGCTGGCGCCCCAACGATCCGCACCCGCAAGGGCGACTACTCGGAGTGGGCCACGATCGTCGCCGGCCTCCTCGGCTACCTCGACGTACCGGGATGGATGAGCGACCGCGATGACGCGATCCAGCAGGATGACGAGACCCAGGAGTGGGCGGCGTTCCTAATCGCGTGGAGCGAAAAGCTCGACGACAACGTGGTCACGGCCGGGATTGCCCTCACCAGCCTGTCCGAGTATGTCCCCCGGTACGCCAAGACCGGCGAGGCACCCACGGCGAAAGTCCTGGGTAACTGGCTGAAGGCCCGGGACGGCAGGTACTTCGGAGACCGCAAGATCAAGCTGATCTACGACTCCCACCGCTGCCAGAACACGTACCGCGTCGACATCCACGGGCGCGCGACTCAGCAGGCCCTGCAGTGACCGCCGAGGCGACCCCAGCAGGAACTGCAGGGACCTGGCAGGGACCTTTGCAGGGACCTGGGCGGGTCCCTGCACAGGTCCCGACCTGGGGACTTGCAGGGACGCAGGGAGCTGCCGGGACAGGCCCCTACCTCCCCTATAGCGCGCGCCACACATTCACATCACGCAACACGCATCACAACACATGCGTGACGGCCTTCGACGAACTCCCCGACATGCAGGCATATGGCTTTCTCCCTGCAAGTCCCTGCGTTCCTGCAAAAACCGAGGTCAGAGAGCACCTGATGCGCTCCACCGGTTCCTGCACACCTTCCTGCGGGTCCCTGCAGTCCCTGCAAAGCCCCTGCACCCGATGACGAGGTGGTCGCCATGAACGGCAGCTTCGCCCCCCGCCCCTACCAGACCGCAGCCATCCAGGCCCTCGCCGCCGGCTGGCAGGGCCCGAACAACCGGCTCGCGGTGGTCCTCCCCACCGGCGCAGGCAAGACCGTCGTCTTCGCCAACCTGATCCTCACCACCCAGACGGCCCGCTCCGGCCGCACGCTGGTCATCGCGCACCGCGAAGAACTGATCCAGCAGGCCGCCGACAAGATCCGCGCCGTCGCGCCACAGCTGCGAGTCGGCATCGTCAAGGCCGAGCGCGACGAGCACCACGACGCCGACGTCATCGTCGCCAGCATCCAGACCCTCGCCGTCAAGCGGCGCCGCAACGCCATCCGCGACATCGGAATGATCGTCGTCGACGAATGCCACCACGCCGCAGCCAAGACCTACATGACGGTCCTCGAACACTTCGGCGCCTGGCGCGGCATACCCACGGCTGGCTTCACCGCCACCATGACCCGCACCGACGGCGGACTCTCCGACGTCTGGCAGGACGTCGTCTTCACCCTCGACATCCTCGACATGATCCGAGACGGCTACCTCGTCAACGTCCGCGGCAAGCGCGTCGTCGTCGACGGCCTCAACCTCGACAAGGTCAAGACCCGCGCCGGCGACCTCCAGGACAGCCAACTCGCCCAGGCACTCGAGGACTCCGGCGCCGCCGACGTCGTCGCCGACGCCTACCGGCAGTTCGCCGCCGACCGGCAGGGCGTCGTCTTCACGCCCACGGTCGCCACCGCCCAGTCGATGGCCGACGCCCTGAACGACATCGGTATCGCGGCCACCACGATCTGGGGCGACATGAGCCGAGAGGCCCGCCAGACCGCCCTCGGCTGGTACAAGAGCGGCGAGGTCCAGGTGCTCACCAACTGCATGGTGCTCACCGAGGGCTTCGATGCACCGTGGACGTCCTGCGCGGTCATCGCCCGCCCGACCAAGTCGGCTGGCCTGTACTGCCAGATGGCTGGCCGTGCGCTCCGGCTGTGGGACGGCAAGAAGGACGCCCTGCTCCTCGACGTGATGGGTGCCTCCACCCGCCACAAGCTCGCGTCGATCGTCGACCTCACCGGCAGGGAGGTCCCCGCGGCGGAGGAGGACCAGTACCTCACCGAGGCAGTGGACGCCGCCGAGGAGGCCGCGACGGCCGCCCTGGGCGGCGTGCAGTGGGAGGACGTCGACCTGTTCCACAGCTCGCCCATCCGCTGGCTGCAGACCGGCCGCGGCACCTGGTTCGTCCCGCTGAAGGACGACCTGTTCCTGTTCCTGGTCCGCGGGTCCCAGCCGGGCCTGTTCCGCATCCGCCGATGGACGGCCGCCGAGGGGGTGAAGGCCCCGCAGCAGGACCCGGACGCAACCCTGGACGTGGCGATGCGCTGGACCGAGGCGCACGCGCGCAAGCTCGCGCCCCCGTCGTTCTTCCAGCGCACCGCAGCCTGGAGATCCGCACCGCCGAGCACCAGGCAACGCGGCTGGTGCCGCTACAACCGCCTGCAGGTTCCACCCGGCGCCACAGCCGGAGACGTGTCGGACCTGCAGGCCGCCCGCAGAGTCAGCACCCTCCTGGACAACCACTCGGCCTTGGCGGCCTGACCCCAGCCCGGTCCCGCAAGACCCGCTCAGCCCGAACGAAGGAATCCCGCATGGCAGGCGAGACCATCATCACGATCGTCGGCAACCTCGTCGACGACCCCGAGCTCCGCTTCACCCCGGCCGGCGCCGCGGTCTGCAAGTTCCGCGTCGCCTCCACCCCGCGCATCTTCAACAAGACCACCAACCAGTGGGAGGACGGCGAAGGCCTCTTCCTTACCTGCTCCGTCTGGCGCCAGGCCGCCGAGAACGCCGCAGCCACCCTCGCCCGCGGCATGCGCGTCATCGTCCAGGGCCGTCTCAAGCAGCGCTCCTACGAGGACCGCGAGCAGGTGAAGCGGACCTTGTACGAGATTGACGTCGAGGAAGTCGGCCCGTCTCTCCTCCGCGCGAGCGCCACCGTCACCAAGAACCCGCCCGGTCAGTCCTCCGGCGCCCCGGTGGCCCCACAGCGGCCCGCTCCCGCCCCGCAAGCCGACGGCTGGGGTACCCAGCCCTCGGCCAGCCCGGCGCCGTCGGCGGCCGCCGGGTACTCCGACGAGCCCCCCTTCTAGCCGATGGACCACGACCGCCTGGACCGACGGGAGCCAGCAGTGACCTCCTCACCGCCCTTCAACGCCGCCCTCTTCAAGTCCATCACCGCCGCCCTCGGCGTCGAGACCCGACCGACGACCGACGCCTTTGGGCGGCCCGACTTCGCCATCGACCGCGCGGGCATGGAGCGGCTTCGAGACGGGGCCCGCACCGTCGGCGAGAACGACTTCGCCGACCGCGTTCAGCAGCTGCTCGACGCTGGCGGCCGAAGGGACCTGCCGTGACGACCTCGGAACTCACCTGGCTGGTCACCGGCGTCAACGCCGGCGTCATGGTCACGGTGTTCGTCTACCTAGTGGGCTTCTATGTGGACGCCCGCCGTGACCAACGCGCCGCCGAGCAGTCGCTCGCCCAGGTCCGCAAGTTCGCCGCCACCGGCGACTGGTACCTCGCGCTCGCCGCCCGGAACGTCCCGTGACCGCCTGCCTGCTGTGCGAACAGCACGACGACACCGGCAGCTATCTCTGCCCAGCCTGCACCAAGTCCACCGTCGGCCGGCTGCACGCCCTGCCAGGCCTGTACGACGACCTGCTGCCGTTCCTAACTCCGGGGAACGGCGGCACCACCACCCGCCGGGCAGCCGCAGTGTCAGCGCCGCTGCCGGTGTCCGAGATCGTGCTCACCCTGCGCGGCCCCGGCGGAATCGTCGGCGTGGCCGAGGACTGGGTCGCCGCAGTCCGGGCCGCCCGCCGCATGCAACCGGCCGTCCCGGTCGGGGCGGTGCCGACCCGTCTCTCCGCCGCGGTGCGCGAGCTGGTCGGCCACATGCCGTGGATCGCCGTGTCCTGGCCGGACGCCGGCCTGTTCGCCGAGGAGATCCGGAGCCTCGGCCGTGACATCAGCTCGATCGTGGATCCCGGCGACCGCGACGACCGGGGTACGCGTCTCGGGGCGTGCCCGGCCGTGGACAGCAGCGGGGTGATCTGCGGAGCCATCCTGCGCCGCTACCCGGACACGAAAGCAGTGGCGTGCGACTGGTGCGGGTGCACGTACCCCCCGGCGACCTGGCCCGGGCTGAAGGCCTGGATAGAGCACGACGAGCAGCAGGCGATCGCCTCGTGACAGTCGGGCCGCTACTTCGCCGGGCGGTCGGGGAGCTGGTCGGTCTCGTGGGTAAGCCAGCGCAGGAAGCCGACCAGGTGCCCGTTCATGTCCGAGCCCACCTCGGCCACGGCCGCCTTGGCTCGCTCGTACAGCTCGGGGTCAGGCCGGAACGTCTTGGCGGGGTTCTTGTGGACGGAGGGCATACCGGAATCTTCGCACGGTGTATTGCCACCCGTCCACGGCTGTGCGTAATGTGGTGGCTAGCCACCCAGTCCAGCGGAAACGTGAGGAGGGAGCGCCGTGCATCACCAGACATGCCAGCACAACAACTACCGGCTGACGTGCGAGGACTTTGACGAGCTGTGGCATAACGCTGGCGGTAGTTGTCAAATCTGCCGCACCCCTGCGACCGATGCGGCTCGCGGCAAGCTCTACATCGACCACGCAGGCGAGTACGGCCCGTTCGCGGTTCGCGGGCTGCTCTGCTCCAAGTGCAACACCCTGATGCGCCACGTCGACAGCGGTCAGCGTTACGACGAGCGCGCCTCTCGCTACAAGGCCAACGCATGGTTCATCCAGGTGCTCCACGCGCGGCACGCTCAGAACGTGAAGCGCAGGCGACTGGCTCGCCGCAGCCGGTAGACCACCGGCCCATGAGCGTCTGACTCACAACTGAATGCGGCCCTCGCCGGTGCTACTAACACCGAACGAGGGCCTGACCGAAGCCCGGCATGCCGGGCGTACCCCTTGATCACAACAAGGAGTCGGCTAGTCATGGATCTTGCCATGCCCACGCACCCCAGTGCGCCCCCGCCCCACCACCCCGGCGACAGCGACCCGAACCCCGACGAGGCCCTGCGCCGCGTCCGCGCCACCTCCGCCGGTGGTGCCCGATGAACGAGATCATCGACGCGCCCACCGAGGCCTGCCGCGAACTCCTCGTCGCCATCGCCAACTACCTGGCCCGGGCCCGCCCCGCCCACGTCATGTGGGAAGCCTCCCGCCTGCTCCTCGCCCGACAGTTCGCCGTCGCCCGCTTCGGCGATGACGCCGCGCTGGTCGACGAGGCCGAACGGCAGATCCTCGGCTGGGCCCCCGAGGTCCGCCCCGGCACCACCCGCGACGAGTACGCCGCCCAGCTGCGCCTCGCCGCCCGGGGGGTGACCGCATGACCACCGCCGTCAGCGAACCGCTCCACGACCCCGAGCGCGACAGCCGGAGCTGGACGCCGCCGGTCGACATCGCCCTGGGGGCCGCCCGCGACGCTCTCGCCCGGACCGCCTCCGCGGACATCCACGACCACAACGACATGGTGAGGGCCGCCGCCGGCCTCGACTACGCCCTGCGCGGCCTCGTTGCTGCGCTGGACGCCGAGGGCGCACGGTGACCGGGGCCCGCACCGTGACGGTGCCGACCCTCGACCACGGCGACGTCACCCTGCCCGAACCGGCCTGGTGCGCCGGCCACCGCGAAGGCCCGGCCGAGTACCGGGCCGACCTCCACCACGCGGCGCCCGTCCCCGTCCCCGACGGCCTGGTCGACATAGACGCCGAGCTCGTCGAGTACCCCTACGGCACCACGCCCGTTCCGGCGAGCGTCTACGTCGAGCTCACCGCGCCCGGCCTCACGCTCGACCCGGACGGCCTGCGGGCGTTCGCCGCGGGTCTCGTCCAGCGGGCGGCCCTGCTCGTCGAGTTCGCCGACCGCCTGGCCGTGCTCCGCGCGGGGGGTGCATGGTGACCAGCCCCACGGAAGTAGCCACCCGGCGCACCACCGTGCGCCAGCTGGCGCAGACCGGCGCATCGAACCGGCAGATCGCGACCCAGCTCGGCATCTCCAAGGACACCGTGGCGCGCGACCTGAGCCAGCTGGGTGATCCACGCGCTCCGCTGGCTCAGCGCCTGGCGCACCAGGCGACGCAAGCCGAGACGGCAGTGAGCCAGGCATGCGCCGCAGTTCAGGCCGTGGCCGAAGCCCGGCCGGCGCACACCCTCACCGACGAGGAGACCGCCCGCCGCTGGTGTGGCGCACTCCGCGCGGCCGCAGATCAGCTCGCGGAGCAGGCCGACGCCTTCGCCGACTACTACCCGTGCGCCACCGGCTGAGCCAGGCCTGAGCCACCCCGCCCACCTACGCGCCCCAAGGTGAATATTCATGATCACTTACCACGGGCTCGGCTACTGGGGACTCCTCACCATCCCCGCTGCCCTTGCCCTCCTCCGACTCCTGCCGTCCGGGAGCCGCGCTCACCGGCTCCTCTTCCACGCCACCCTCGGCGCCCTCGCTGGCATCGTCGCCATCGTCGCCCTCTCGTACTGAAGGACCACACGTGAAGACCAGCCTGCTCGCAGCCATCGACACCGCCAGCGCCCACACCATGGCCGCCCCCAACGCACCCGTGGGCCAGGGCGGATCCGTACCCATCTCCGTCCTCCTCGTCATCGTCCTCGCCCTCTGGGCCTGGCAGATGCACAAGCACGGCAAGGACACCAAGAAGCTCCACCTGCTCCCCGGGTTCGTCTGCCTCGGCCTCGGCCTGTCGCTCTCCGGGACACAGGTCGGTGCGCTCGTCGGCGGCCTCTTCGGAAGCGTCGGCGGCATGCTCGCCACGTTCGTCGGCAACGCCTGAGGTGATCGGGCCCGAGGACGACACTCTCGACCTCACCGACGAACTCGCTTCGCTCCGTGAGGCACCCGGGCCTGACTGCCTGTGCTGGTTCCACCGACGGGCCGACCACGCTCAGCAACTCAGCGACGGTGGCCGAGAGCTCGCCCGAGACCTCGGCCGCCGCCTGGCCGGCGACACCTTCGGGAGCCTCGCCCTTCGGTACGGGGCGGCCGCCTACGCTCTCGGCGTCGCCGGTCAGGCCCTGCCGCAGCTGCCCCTCGCCGGGCCCGCGGCCGCCGCCACCCTGACCATCGCAGCCTGGTGCGCCGGCCGCCCCGTCCCGCCCGACCCAGCGGAGCTGCGGGCCGACTTCCTCGAGGCGCTCCTCGATCTGATCGGAGACCGGCCCGGCATCCACCTCCGCGAGCTGTACGACACCCTCCAAGCCCACCCCGCCGGCCAGCACCTTGACGACACCCGAATCCGCGCGCTCCTCACCCACTGCGGGATCCCCATCGCCCAGATCCGCATCGGCGCCGTCACAGGCCGATCCGGCATCAAGGCCGCCGACATTGAGCCTCTACTCCCCTGCCAGACCCCGCCCACCCCTTCCGGAGATGTAGACGCAGGTCAGCGCACTCCGGAAGGGGCTGTAGACCGCCCGTAGAGCGGGCCGTAGACCACAAGGACAAGCCCATGAGACGCCACATCCACACCCTCATCCACAGGCTGTGCAACGCCACCGTCAACACCTACTGCCCGACCTGCGGCTGGTGGTACCCGCCGCACGCCCACTGAGAACATGCGGCCTTCCGTACCCGGCAGTGATCACTCAGGATGGATCGCGAGTGGTGCGATCCAGGCACCCCAACCGGAGGAGCCGCGGTGACGAACGAGCTGGGAACCGACGAGGACCCGCCGGAAAAGGTCAGGCTCGAAGAGCTCAAGGACGAGTACCGGCGGGCCAACAAGGCTCACGACGCCCTCCGCGAGACCCTCGAAGAGGAAGTAGCCACGGGCCAGTACACCGACGAGGAAGCGGACGATATGAGCGTGCGCCTCGAGGACAGCGGGCGGGAACGACTCGATGAGATCCACGCCCGCATCGAAGCCCACTGTCGCGCCTATGGACTCCCCCTCTGAGCCACACTGGAGCCATGGCCGCACCGCTCCCCGTTGACCTGTACGCCGCCCACGCAGCCACCGGTATCCGACCCGGCACCATCCGCGTCTGGCTCCACCGCGGCCACCTCACCCACCACGGCCACGACAAGGCCGGCCGAACGCTGGTCGACCTGCATGAACTCCAAGCCCGCCAAGCCCAACAGGCCGCTTGACCACACATAGTTCAAGGTGTAACAGTGGGTGCACGTTCAGCGTGCCTGAACACCGAAGCCCCGCCAACGCGCGGGGCTTTCGTGCGTCACGGGTACGTCACACGCCAGACAGCCCCACCGCCCCGATGCAACGATGCGGCTCCACCACCGCACCAGGGGGCACCATGGGCTTCATCAACAACGCCAAGGCCGACGTCGCCACCAAGGCCGCAGCCGATGCGTACCAGCAGGGCCGCCACATCCTCACCTTCAAAATCATCGAGGCGAGCACCGCCCACCGTGCCACGGGGCTCATGACTGGCGTCGGCGACCAGATCGAAGCCATCGAAGCCCAAGGCTGGCACCTCACCAATATGGCCGCCGCCGAAGGCAAGGCACTCTCGGGCGACCGGACTGCACTGATCTGCCTGTTCCGCCGACGCCAGTAACCAGCACACCCCCGAGCCCGGCCGTCGCCTACGCGCGGCCGGGCTCACCCATGACCACTCGGTGCGAGTGGATGCGGGGTGCAGCCGCCCGGGACGAGGGCCCCGGGCGGCAACCCCGCCAACCGCCGAGGAGAGCAGCATGGAGCACCACATCGTTGCCGTTGCCGAGGTCCGAGACCTTGAGCCCGAAGACGGATGGGTCCGGTCCGAGAAGACCGGCAGGGCCTGCATCGTCTGCCCATGCGGCCTCAACACCGGCTTCGTCACGCTCCAAGAGGCCCACGACACCGGACGGGCACACGCCCACGACGGCCCGTTCGCGCGCCCTGTCACCTTCACCGTTCAGCTCGAAGGAGCTGGCGAGGTCCTCGCAGAGACCATCAAGCGAGCGCTCGACAGGGAGTAGGCCGTGGCCAAGCGCGCCGACCTCACCGGCTACGCGTACCGCAAGGCTCGCGCCCGCTTCCTCGCCGAGTCCGACGTCTGCCACCTCTGCGGCCACCCCGGCGCCGACGTCGTCGACCACGTCCAGCCCGTCTCCGCCGGCGCCGACCCCGACGACCAGGACAACTGGATGCCCGCCCACGGCGTCAACCGGTGTGCGACCTGCGGCCGGAACTGCAACGGCGAGAAGGGCGCATCGTCGCAGGTCAAGGGCTTGAAGACGTCGCGGGATTGGTACGCGGGCGGATGAATCAGGCCCCGATTTCAGGAGCCGCAACGCTCTGACCTGCATTTATGTGCATCTCTCGACAAAACCGCAGGTCAGAGCGGTGCGCATTCAGGCATTCAGCGCGGACAGCCCGGCAGGCCCCTGACCTGGGGTTTTGCAGGCAACTGTACAAAAGCGCAGGTCAGAGCGCTGCAACACGCGCGAGAAGCGTGCAGATTCGGGCCCGAGTGCACATATGCCCGGGCGCCCAGAAACGGGGCACTCGCGCGACAAGTTGCAACGCTCTGACCTGCACGTTTACGCAACTCCCGACAAACGTGCAGGTCAGAGCGTTGCACGCACCGCGCAGCCCGACAGGCCCCCACTTGCGGGCCCCTGACCTGCACGTTTGCCCCGACCTGCACAAAACCGCAGGTCAGAGCATCGCAACACATAAAATGCCACGCCAGATTTACCGTGCCCATCTCTAGGTCTCTGACCAGCAAGAACGTCAAGATCATGCGAGATTTCCGCTCAGATCCGCCCCGATTTTTTGGGAAGATCATCTTCCCAGCCCCGCGCCCAGCTTTTATTTTTGCGTGTGAGGGTCGAAACCCTCACTAGTGATCTTGAGGAGGCCGCCATGGGCCCGGTGGAGACAGCCGTCCGCGAGGACATCGACGCAATCGGCGGCCTGGTCGGTGTCGAGCCGACGCTCGCTGAAATGGCGTACCGCCTGGCGGCTGACATGGACGCGGGTGGAGGCGACGACGGGCGCCTGCTGCCCGCGCTGAACAAGGAGCTGCGGGCCACGCTGAAGCAGCTCGTCGACGGGCGGCCAGCGGAGGACGAAGATGACGACCTCGCAGATCTGGGTAGCCCCGACTGAATTCGGCGACCAGCTGCGAGAGTTGTACGGGCTGGAGTGCGCTCCGTACTGGGGTACCCCTCGCCGCCCCGACTTCCCTACCCTCGGCGGCAAGGCAGCCAGGGTCATGTCCCGGCTCGGGTTCGAGCCGATGCCGTGGCAGCGGTACGTCCTCGACGTGGGGCTGGAGATCGACCCAGAGACTGGTGTGTTCGCGCACCGCGAGGTCGGGCTTAGCGTCCCGCGCCAGCAAGGCAAGACTCAGCAGATGCTCGCCGTGATGGTCCATCGGATCATGGCGTGGGAACGGCAGAACGTGACCTATGCCGCGCAGAACCGAACGATGGCCAAGAAGCGTTGGGAGGATGAGTTCCTTGCGACCTTGGACGCGTCGTCGTTGTTCGGCAGGTACCGGCCGCGGAAGACCACGGGCAACGAGGCCATCATCTGGGGTAGCACTCGCAGCCTGCTGGGCATCACGTCGAATACGGAGAAGGCTGGGCACGGACCGCCGTTGGATCTCGGCATCATCGACGAGGCCTTCGCTGCTGAAGACGATCGGCTGGAGCAGGCGTTCAGTCCCGCGATGCTGACCAAGCCCATGGCCCAGTTGTGGTGGGCGTCCGCCGGCGGGACCGAGCGCTCGGTGTGGCTGAACAAGAAGCGTGCCGCCGGGCGGGCCCTCGTCGAAGAGATGTGGGAGACCGGGCGCCGGCCCAGCGTGGCGTACTTCGAGTGGTTCGCCCCGGACGACATGCCGCGCGACGACCCGGCCACGTGGGCGGCGACGCTGCCCGCTCTGGGCCACACGGTCACCGAGGCCGTGATCCGCAGCGAGCTCGACAAGCTCGACCCCGGCGAGTTCGACCGGGCCTACCTGAACCGCACGCGCAGGGCCGCGCCGCCCTCGGACCCGAACGTGCCCAAGGCCGCGTGGCCCGGGCTCGCCGACGCGGAGTCCCGGCCGGGCGCCGAGCTCGCCCTGGCGATCGAGGTGTCGCAGGACCGGGCTACCTCGACGATCGCGATGGCTGGGCTGCGGGCCGACGGGCGGGTGCACCTGGAGGTCGTCGACCGGCGGGCCGGCACGGCGTGGGTGGTGCCCGCAGTCGTGCGGCTGCTGCAGCTGCACGACCCGGTGGCCGTGGCCATCTCGGCGACCGGCTCCCCCTCGTCCTCCCTGATCGACGACCTGGTGGCCGCGGGCGTCCGCGCGCCGGAGGGTGACGAGAAGGAGCACCCGCCGCCGGGCCACCTGGTGGTGATGCGCACGGGCGACATGGTGGAGGCGTCCGGGCAGATGGCCGACGCCATGACGCAGGGCACCGTCCGCCACATCGACCAGGCGCCGCTGACCGCTGCGGTGAACGGGGCGATGACCCGGCCGGTGGGTGACGCGTGGGTCCTCGACCGGCGCAAGTCGCTGGCGGATGTGTCACCGCTCGTCGCTGCGGTGCAGGCGCGGTGGGCGCTGCTGACCCGGGGGCCGCTGGTGCGCGAGGACTACGACGTACTCGATTCGATCTACTGAGGAGGCGCCGTGCGCAGTGTCGTAACGACCCTGCTCGACGCGCTCGCTCTGCTGCTCCTTGCGGCCGGAGCCGCGTGGGGACTGGCCCCTTGGATCGGAGGGTTCGCGCTTTCGGTCGCGGGCGCCGTGATCCTTGCCGGTTCGATGTGGTCGGCGAGGGGTGATGGCGGATGAGCCTGTTCAAGCGCCGCAGCGTCGCGGGTCCTACGGCCGGTGAGCTGATCCCCCCACGTCCAGCCCAACGGGCGGGCGGGGTGGTTGTGACCGATGAGACCGCGCTGCGCCACAGTGCGGTGTGGGCGTGCCTGCGGCTGCGCGCCAACCTGGTGTCGACGATGCCGGTGGATGTGTACCGCCGGGTCGGTGAGATGAAGGTGGAGGTGCCCAAGCCCCCCGTGCTGGTTAACCCCGGCGGCGAGCGGGTCGGGATGATGGAGTGGCTGTACTCCACTCAGTTCGATCTCGACCGTGCGGGTAACTGCTTCGGCCTGATCACGGCGCGCGACGGTCTCGGCCTGCCGGCCCGCATCGAACTAGTGCCGCTCGCGGACGTGACCGTGCGGCAGCGCGACGGCGTGATCACCTACCGGATCGGGTCGCAGGTATACACGGCCGACGAGGTGTGGCACGAGCGTCAGTACACGATGGCTGGTCTTGCGGTCGGGCTTTCCCCGGTCGCTTACGCGGCGTGGTCCATCGGCGAGTACCTGTCCGTGCAGCAGTTCGCACTCGACTGGTTCGGCAACGGGGCCGTGCCCAGCGCGCACCTGAAGAACACGGCTAAGAGGCCGCGCAGATAGGCGCGGTGGCGCCATCTCGGTAGCAGAGCAGGCACAAGTCTTGGCGATCATGGAGTTGCGACGCTCTGTGATCACCGGGGAGACCTGTGCCTGTACTGCCATCATGGCTG
>NZ_JAPNLJ010000099.1 GCF_026627445.1 Streptomyces sp. H27-H1 | reverse complement strand
CCGGCCGGGAAGTGATCGCCGTGGACCCCCGCAACACCTCCCGGCGGTGCCCCGAATGCGGGCACACCGCCAAGGAGAACCGGCCCACACAGGACAAGTTCCACTGCGTTAGCTGCGGCCACTCGGCGCACGCTGACACGGTGGGCGCCCTGAACGTTCTACGGGCCGGGCTGGTCCGTCGCGAGCCTCAACCGGCATAGCGAGAAGCCCCCTCATTCATGAGGGGGAGGAGTCACAGCATCTACCGGGAGATCAGGCGCAACAGCAAGCCCGACGGCCGCTACAACCCTTGGTGGGCGCACAACGAGGCCCTCCTGCGCCCCGACAGCGCCCCCCAGGAGGAGAAGATCTGTGCCGGCGCGGACCTTCGTACGCTCATCCGCGCGAAGCTCACCGAGAAGTGGTCGCCCCCGCAGATCGCACGCTTCCTCGCCGGCACCCACAGGGCGACCTGACGATGCGGCCCTGCTCGGAGACGATCTACCGCGCTCTGTTCGCCGGCCTGCTCGGCCGCAAACCCGGCAAGCTCCGCACCGGCCGCATCCGCCGCAAGAAGCAGCGACGAGGCGTCCCGTCACCCAACAAGATCATGACGCTGATCCACCAGCGTCCCGTGGAGGCCAACGACCGCAAAATTCCTGGACACTGGGAAGGAGATCTCATCATCGGCCGCGGTCAAGGCTCGGCTATCGGCACCCTTGCCTTGCTCGTCGAGCTACTCGTACTCGACGAGGATCCTCGCCTTGTACTCCGCCGCGTACCTGCGCGGTCCGGTAGAGCGGGGTTCTACCTGCGGTCAGGGATCCCGTGGTCGTTGGTTCTGGCCACCTGGGTTACTACTCCTTCTCCGCCCTCGACTCAATGAACCATCCAGTATGCCTGGCTCGACCTACTTTGACAGAGAGGGTTCCGCAGTGTGAAGAGTGCCACCGAGGGCGTGTCAGGTGGTCGTGTGTGTGCAGGGAAGCGCTACCACTGCTGCACGGCAGCGGGTCGAAGCTGCCCGTGGCGATGAGAGGGGCAGTTCCTTGGCTGGCATCGAGCGTCGAGATTTCCTCAAGGCAGTGGGCGGGGCGGCTTGCTTGTCCATGTTGACCGGCAGTATCGCGCGAGCGGCTGAGATCGAGCCGCATTACCGCACCGGAACGATCGAGGATGTGGAGCACGTCGTCATCCTGATGCAAGAGAACCGCTCTTTCGACCACTATCTGGGGACGATGCGCGGTGTGCGAGGCTTCGGCGACCCGCATCCGCTGCTGCTGCCCAGCGGCAGACCTGTGTGGTTCCAGCAGGGAAAGGGCGGCACGGTGCTGCCGTACCGCCCCGAGCCGGTCAAAGGGCAGCAGCTCGGCCTGCTCCCATTCAGCGACCCGGAGCACGACTGGGACAGCGGACACAGAGCGTGGAATGAGGGCCGCTACGACGGGTGGGTGAAGTACAAGCAGCAGTTCGTGATGGCGCAACTTACACGCGAGGACGTTCCCTTCCACCACGCACTGGCCGAGGCTTTCACCATCTGCGACTCCTACCACTGCTCACTCAACGGCTGGACGGACCCCAACCGCTACTACATGTGGACCGGCTGCGTCGACGCGACCGGGCGTGGCGGCGGTCCAGCCATCTTGAACTACGACGCCAAGACGACCCCGGCCCGCACTTGGACCACCTATCCCGAGCGGCTGGAGCGGCACAATGTGACGTGGAAGGTCTACCAGGACATCGGGCGGGGACTCACTCGCCAGCAAGCATGGGGGTGGGTGGATGACAACGCCTGTATCGGCAACTTCGGCGACAATTCGCTGCTCCACTTCCGACAGTACGAAAACGCCCGGCCGGACAGCGCCTTGTACCGCAGGGCACGCACCGGCACGAGAATCGACCACGGTGACTCCGACACTCCGCCGGACTTCGAAGGGCTGTTCTCTCTGCTGCGCTCCGACGTACAAGGCGGCAGGCTGCCGCAAGTATCGTGGATTGCTGCTCCAGAAATTTTCAATGAGCATCCCGTCTACCCTGCCAACTACGGCGCCTGGTACGTGGCAAAGGTCCTCGACGCGCTCACCAGCGACCCAGAGGTCTGGAGCCGGACAGCCCTGATCGTGACCTATGACGAAAACGGCGGCTTTTTCGATCATGTGCCGCCGCCCTTCCCGCCTGAGAACCCCACACAGGGCAAGTCGACGGTGAGTGTGGAGGACGAGCACTACGACGGCCCCGACGGAGTGCCGGGCCCGTACGGCCTGGGGCCCCGCGTGCCCACCTTCGTCATCTCTCCCTGGAGCCGGGGAGGCTGGGTTTGCTCACAGGTCTTCGACCACACCTCCCTGATCCGCTTCATCGAGCGGCGCTTCGGTGTCCACGAGCCCCAGATCACCCCCTGGCGGCGCACTGTGTGTGGAGACCTCACCTCAGCATTCGACTTCACCCGGCGCAACGACTCCCTACCCGCCCTGCCCAGCACCGACGCCTACCTCCCGCCCCAGTGCAAGGAGGAAGGCGTTGATCCGCAGCCACCCGAGAACGCTCGGCTGCCCCGCCAGGAACCCGGCCTACGCCTGGCCCGCCCCCTGCCCTATGACCTGGCAGCCGACTGCCGCCTGTCTCCCGGCCAGCTGCACATCGACTTCACAAACCAGGGTGGGAGTGGCGCGTCGTTCCACGTCACCAACCACCAGGGCACCTACGGGCCCTGGACCTACACAGTGGCTGAGGGCAGCGCGCTGTCCGACAACTGGAAAGTCGCAGGCGCCTACGACTTCTGTGTCAGGGGTCCCAACGGTTTCCTGCGGAGGTTCACCGGCCACGGCACCCACCCAGCCCAGCAAGTCAACGTGAGGGCATCACACAGCACCGACGACGACGGCCAACTAGTAATCCACCTCACGAACCACGGCACGAGACCGCAGCGGATCGCACTCATCGACGCCGCCACGCAGCACACCACATACCTGTCCGTGCCGGCGGGAATGGAGACCGTCCACCGGATCGGATGTCAATCGACCCACCACTGGTACGACGTCACATTGACCTGGGGCGACCAGAACCACCCGCAGACTTACCATCTGTGCGGGCACATCGAGACCGGACGCCCTAGCACTAGCGACCCTGCTTTCGCGCGCGGAACTGTCTGAGCTAGAGAGCACTTACGAGCTCACGGTCACCAAGACCGAGAAGGCGAAGCTGACCGAGATGCTCGAGACATGCACGTCATGAACACTCCCCAGCCCGGCAGCAACCCGGGCGACGGCGACAACGACGGCAGCGCGGGCAGGCCGGCACCCCTGACCTCCCACATCAAGGCGGGGTCCGGCGGCGCTATGACCGACGAAGTCGGCGTCATCACCGGTGACGTCACCCTGACCACCGAGCTCGGCCCCGACGGCACCGTCCAGATCCGCATCCAGTACACCGGCGCCGAGGAGTGGTACACCCTCACCGGCAGCCCGGCACCACTCCCACCGAGCGGACACGCCGCCTTCCACCAGCATGTAGTCGACGCCGTCCAGGCTGGTGCAGCCGAAGTCCCGCGTCCCTAGTACCGGATCGACGAGGCCGGAACCCGGGTGAGGTCCGCGCGAGGCCGGGCCATGGAAGCGGCAAGCAACGGCCCATTCCGAGGCCCGGCCCGGCCCCTGGCCCGTAGAACGGGAGGAGGCCGGTGTGGACCAGGTCGTCAGGATGCGGGGGAACATGCACTCATGTGGCCCGCGCCCGCTCCGGCATCCGGGGCTTCGGAGTCCTCCGGCCGCACGGCGCTGGGCCCCCTACTCGGAGTCGGGCCAGACCTGCGGGTCCTTCCCCCCACGGACCTCGCCCCTCAACCGGCCTTCGATGTCGATGCGGCGCTGCTCGCTCTCGCCTGCTCACGCGGTAATCGCTTCGCGGGCGACGTCTGGCTGCTCACCCCAGGTCTTCCAGGCAGCGTCCCACTCCGTGTGCGCTTCGTCTGACCAGCCGCCTTCGGCCGAGGGCCGCCCACGACGGTCCTGGACCTCCCTCACCCTCGCCCATGCAGTGTCGGAACGCTTCTGGAGGCGAATCAGGTCGTCGGTGAGTTGAATGTCAACCACGGCCGGAGCCTAAAGCCCGCCACTGACAACGCCACCCGACAACACGACTCGACGCTCCAGTCAGTCCTCGGGGGTTCCCTTGAAGTCGTGTCCTCGGTAGCCGTGGCCGTCCTTATGCCAGTCCAAGAAGAGGACACTGCCCCTGTACGCGCCGGAGGCGGCCCGGTGGCTGATCACGGGGGTCCAGTACGAGCCGTCGTGATCCCCGTGCAGCGTCGCCTTCTCCATCCGGTCCTTGAGCCCGAAGTCCTGCTCGACCACCACCGGGTCGGTGCCCTCTCGGGACAGCTTGATCTGAACGCGCAGTTTGGCCCCGTCGAGGATCGTCGCGTTGGAGTTGGAGCACAGCGCGGGGCCGTCCCACCGGACATTGGCGTACGCGTAGACCGCTCTGCCCCGACCTGGCCGCGCACACCGACACCCTGACGGGCGGGCCCGCTGTACCCCGCGTCATCGATCGTCTGGGTGCTGCTGACGCACGTGTAGTGCAGCGACGGGGCGGCCGGGGCCGCGGCGGAGGTTGCGGCCGTGCCAGCGAGCATGGTCAAGGCCGCCGCGGCGGTGGAAAGCACCTTCGTCGTAGTCACGGCCCGTCAATGGCAATCGGGCACTGGACGACAGGGGATGCCCACAGAGCCACCCCCACGAGGGACGAGCCGCCACACATGGCCCGGTCTTCCGGCGGGTCTTCTGGACGGGGGCCGGGTCAGGGTGTGGCAAGGAGCGCCATGCTGGCCAAGGCGGTGGGGATCTCCCTCCGCCAGCTATGGAGCAGAACCGCCTCGCCTGTGACATACGAGCCGGCACCGGGAATTCCCGCCTTCACCTCGCTTTTCGGCGGTGGCAGGGCGGTCTCAGCCGTCGTGGTCGCGGAGGCGCTGGTCGAGGTCGTCGGCCCAACGCCGGGCCCAGACGCGGAGCTCGGCGGTCGGGTCCGCGGTGAGACCATAGGCGGCGAATTCGTCGTCGTTCGCCCAGTCCGCTGCGGTGAGACCGTCGCGGAGATCTTCGAGGCGGAACTCGTCACGGCCGTGCCGCTTACCGAGCCGCTCCAGCTCGCCGGAGGTCCGATGGCGGGAGGCCACGTGGACGTCGATGAAGTCGCGGACGGCCCGCGGTCGGCCAGGGCGCGGACCTTGGCGCCGATGACGGAGTCGAAGGCGAGGACCGGCCCGTACTCGGTGAGGGCCGCGGCGTCCATAAGTGCTTGAGGACATCGACCTCGCACTCCTCGCCGGTGTCCGGGTCCGCAGCCACCAGTCGGGCCGACAGGGGGCCCACGGCGATCACGCGCACGTGCCAGCCCTGCGCGACCAGGCCGTGCTGGAGGCCGGCGACGATCTGGGCCATCGGGGCGGGGTTCTCCGTGGCGACGTCGAGGTCCTGGCTCAGACGTTCCACAAGGCCGTGCGCTTGTACGGAGTATCCACCGGTGATCACGAGGGGGTAGGGGGCGCCGATGTCGATCACGGCGGCGAGGAGGCGGCGGTGCAGGTCGCTCAGGTTCACGCGGCTGCGGACCTCATCTCGGCGAGCTGGGGGAAGGCGTCCTCCCAGACCTCCCGCAGGTGCCTGCTGATCAAGGTGCGCAGGACGGGCCACTGCTCCAGGAGGAGCTCGTGGTCCAGCAGGGTGACGAGGTCTGCACGCTGGCCCTCGGCCAGGACTGTGCGGTACAGGCTCATGCGCAGCCGCGGCCGGTCCAGGTCGTAGAAGCGCAGTCCGGACCAGGCGACGTGCAGGGGCAGGTCGACCACGCCGTGCTGGGGACCCGCAAGCTGCTCCAGCGAGCCGGGCAGCCGGCCGGCGTACCGGGCGCGGAGGAGCTCGGCGACCGTGCTGCTGGAGGAGAGCATGACTATGGACCCGATTATCCCGCGTCCCGCCCGCCCCCGGTGCCGCACACGCGCACGCTGTCTCGCCAGCCGCTTCCGGGCTGGTTCTTCTTCTACGAGAACAGCGACTGGAACGAAACCAGGCAGGCCGACGCCTTCAGTGGAGCGAGCCTCGCTGCGACAGCCTTGTCGACTTCTGGGACTAGGACCGCGGCCGGGCATATAGGCGTCGATGCCGTGCTGGTCGGTGGAGACGGTGTCCGCAGTGCCGCGCCCGGGGCAGCGTCCTTTCGTTTCGTTGTTGGGAACAGCGGTCACCGGGTCCTTCTGGGGTTGATGCTGGAGGCAGATGAGGCCGGGGACGAGCCGGTCGGCCGTGACGGGGAGGGGGTTGAGCGTGCCGAAGATGACGGGCGGGCCGGCGAGGGAGGTGGCGGCGGGAATGACCACCGTGGGCAAGGGGGACGTCAAGCACATGCGTCCCAAGCAGCGGGCCCGGTACCGGCGTGAGGGCTACTCCTGGGAGGACATCAAGAAGATTGACCAAGCCATCGGTCGGGGCGAGCCCTCGGTGACGCTGACGTCGGCGACACGCATGGTGACGATCACGTTCCGGCAGAACTGACCGGAGCGGAGAGACCGTGGGGCCCTGTCACGTCATCGGGCCAAGACCCGTGGGGGCATCGAACCCCTGCCTCAACTACAGCGCCCAAGCCCCGGATGGACTGTCGCGGTTGAGAAACATCGGAACGAAAACCGGCGCCGAGCATCCGAACTCCGCAGCGACAGGACCTGAGACTGCGATGTCGCTGCGTCAGTCTCTGGTACCCACCGAACTGCTGGGCCGCGTCGCGATGGCGCACGAGATGGTCATCGCAATCGGCGCCGCACTGGGTGCAGCTACAGCCGGGTTCACCGCCCATCCCTTCGGGCTGCGCGCCCCCTTCTACGGCGGGGCCGTCCTCCTGTTCGCCTCCAGCCTGATCAGTACGAGATCCGTCCAGAAGGCCGCACAGCCGTCTCAGAACTCCATGGTCGTCGCTGGGCGCGAGACCGAAGCGCACCGCAGTACAAGATCCACGCCAACAGACAACGCGGAGATCCACTGAGCACTTCGCGACGGCAAGGTCGCGGCGAGGTGCCCGCACCTTGCCCGGACCAGTCGCAGCACTCAGAACCGTACTGCCGCAGTAGACGCCGGATCTACTGCGGCAGGGCCTCTACCGTGATCATCGTGACCTGCCGCGGACCGTTCCGGTCGCTGGGCCGGGCGAGGTGTACGCAATTACTGCGGTGGCGCCGGAGGGGCGGGACGGGTATGGGCATCGAGCCAATGACCGAACTCGCGAGCGGGGGCGCGCGGCGGCTGCCGTGCGCCCGGGTGGGCGCCCCAGTCGGCCCCTCTCTCGTCCTACACCGCGGCGGTCGAGCCGTACCTCACCGGTGCCGGCATCGCAAAGTCTTCAGCGCGCATATACCGGGCCTCATTGACGACGTGGGGGTGGATGCTCGCTAGCGAACCGGCGCCGACGGGGCCCGCCCGCCGGGGCGCGAAGCCGCCCGTCTTCCCCGTCGCGGCGATCGGCGATCCAGCGCTGCCATAGGTGCCGGCCGAGCTGGCGGCGGCGCGGCGGACGAGGTGGGCGCCGACACCGTCAACCGGGAGCTGTCCATCGCATGCAAGGCGATCGTCGGGGCTTATCCGTTGGGCGTACCCGGCTGGACCCTGGCGCGCCGACCACGGCTCATTGACGCACGTTGGACTCACTCGAAGGACACGTCCTCCAGCTGCGGAGTAATACAACTCTCCCAATCCGGCGCTCGGCGGATATAGTGGAGGAACCAACTGTTACTCAGGCACGGAAGGCCCTCCACCACGGTGGAGGGCCTTCTGCCTTGTCTGGCTACGGCGCAGCTCAGGCAACCTGCAGCTTCGGCCGGCCCGTCGAGGCGGGCGGCGTCTGGTGGTACGTCGGCAGCTTCAGGTTGGGGAGGTCCCCGGCCTGGATGCGGACGAGGGCCGTGCGGAACGACGCTTCCATCGTCTCGGGGCTCTCGTACTTAGCTGCGAGCGGGTGCAGCCGGTAGGAGTTGCCGTTGCGCTCCTCGCTGCGCGGCCGGAGCACGATGTTCAGGTCACACAGGGGTGCCATGAGCCCGCTGACGGCCTGGGGCGTGACCCCGTACTCGGCAGCCATGTCCTTCTGCCGGACGGGAAGCGCTCCCCCGAAGTCGCTGCGGGAGACAAGGTACTGGAGGAACTTGACGGCGGACCCCGACAGCGGCAGAGCCCAGATGCGCTCCGCGATGATCGGGGACATGACGTTAGCCATGAGACAGCCTTCCTCTTGCGTTGATGTCCGTAAGGAACCTTGGCAGCACTATCACCCGGTGCGCCTCCTTCCGCGAACGTTCTCGTCGACCGCAATGCCGACGTCCAGTTCTTCCTGGTGGGCACCTTCGGGGCCTACCGCGTACGGGAACGCCTCGGTGTCGCGGTCGTGCCGGTCGGCGATCTCGGCCAGTACCTCGTGCTGGGCCGTGCTGTTGCCGTGGAACCACAGGCGCACGTTGATCTGGATCCGTCCGTTACCGGCCTTTTCCACCCAGTTGTATCCGCGCAGCGCCTGGACGGCACGGTTGACCGTGGAACGCGTGATCATCTTGCCGCCCTTCTGGGCGGCAACCTTGTTCAGTCCGTCTGTGATCTCCTGCTGCGTGTACTGGGTGATACCGGTGCCCGGCAGCTGCCCCCCGGCCACGAAGAGGAAAACGCAGAGCTGGGACTTGGTGATGCTGTTCGCGACGGCGAGCTGCGCCAGCAGCTGCGTGAACCAGTTACTGGCCAGGCTGTAGCCGGCGTCTCCGGCCATGTCGTGGACGGCCTTTGGGTCGGCCGCGTACTCGAAGTGGACTCCCTTGAGCCGACGTCGGCCGCTGGGGTCGGTGGCCTGCGCCACCTGCTGACCGAGTTGCTGGCCGAGGACGGTCAGGATGTCTCCGTACTCGGCGTCGTCCCCTGCGGCGGTGGGAGCGGGAATTGGCCGGGGCCCGCGCTGTCGACGACGAGCGGGCGGATCAGATGTCACAGGACCTCCTTGTTACTCAGGCGATCCGAGACTATCCAAAAAAACAACCTGTGCTTGTCTTTTGGTGCGTCGGTGCGTCGGACCGGGCTCCCGGCGTGGACCCTTCCGACTCAGACGCCGAAAGTACACACCTCGTGAAGTTCACTGCCTCGTGAGCGCCGAAAGTACACGGCTCCTTGATTTCGGTTGTCCTGATGACGACACATCCCGGAGGGTCCTCGGAGACGCGCGGCCGTCTGTACACCCTCATAGCCACCTCGCTGACCTGCTGTAACGGCAGGCGAGTTGGCGGCTTGAAAAACTCCACGCCTGCTTGATTTTTCCGTGGAATGTGCTCGCCAAGTACACACTTCACAGCGTCAAATGTGCCCTGGGAGACACATAGGGGCGAGCAAACCTGCAGGTCAGAGGCATGTAACGGCGCAGCCCTCTTATTAAAGAGCAACGTGACCACTGACCTACGCACTCTCAGGTCTTCCCTCTGGTCCGGTCTGAGAGGTCGTTAAGTCCCTTTCCGGTAGAGGCCCCGTCCGGGCTGAGTGAGGAAGCCTTGGCGGGTGAGGCGTCCGAGGCGGCTGCGGGTGACGTTCAGGGAGGGGTCGTCGGTGGGCATGCCGA
>NZ_JAPNLJ010000098.1 GCF_026627445.1 Streptomyces sp. H27-H1 | reverse complement strand
CGATCAGTAGCGCGGACAGGTACGGAAACAGCTCCAGGAACACATCACGTGAGCACGCGATGCATGATCGCGAACAGTCGGTGTGGTCCGCTCAACCGTCCAGATCACAAGATCGTCGACAGAACCCGGACCTTCACGTGCACGCAGTCGATGAAGACCACCGGGTAGACCGCGTCCAACGGCCGGTTCTGCCACTCGGCCATCCCATCCATGACCTTGTCGGTGATGGTCGAGATAGTCGATTTGGACACGCTCGCCCCATAAACCTCGGCCAGGTGCGCGGAGATGTCACCGTGCGTCAGACCCCGCGCGGACAGCGAGAGAACCATCTCGTCCACGCCGGTCAGACGCCGCTGGCGCTTCTTGACGATCTGCGGCTCAAAGCTGCCCTCCCGGTCCCTCGGCACGTCGATCTCGACCGGCCCGACATCGGTCAGCACGGTCTTGGACCGGACCCCGTTGCGGGAGTTCCCGCTGCCGGCGCCGGCCGGGTCGTGCTTCTCATAGCCGAGGTGGTCGGTGATCTCACCTTCCAGGGCGGACTCCAGCACGCGCTTGGTCAGCTGCTGCAGCAGCCCTCCCTCGCCCGTGAGTTGGAGGCCGCTCGCGCGGGCCCGGTCGACCAACTGCCCGATCAACTGATCGTCCAGCAGGTCCGCCGACAACTGGGTCGGACGGGCCTCTTCAACCGCCTCAGCAGAGACAGTCACGTCGCTCATCAGGTGCTACTTCCATGATCGGGAGTTACACCGAAGACCGTACAGACCCCCCCGACGTGAATTGCTCCTGGCCGCCGCGTTGTCGGCGGCCACATCTAGGTTGGTCCGCAAGATCACCGGCGAGAGGCGTCGGGAATGTTCGGAGCCATGGGGTTGCCCTGGGTTGGTGGAACAGGAAGCCCGGAGAGCGCGTGGAGTGGGTGCTTGAGCCGTTGGTGGCAGTGGGGCCGTTGCGGTTCGGGATGAACCCCGATCATGTGGTGTCTGCCCTGGATGGAGCGGTCGCCCACATCTCAGAGGGGTTGGGCAGCGGTATCGGCTGGGGCCACTACACCGACTGGGGAGTGACCGCGGTCTACGGCAAGGACAACGGGCTGGTCGCCGTAGCGGTCGACGCGATGGATTGACCGCTGGTACACGTGCGGGGCATTAACCTCATAGCCCGCATGCCGTCCGAGGTGCGGGCAAACATTCAGAACCTCGCACGCCACGAAGGGACTTCCCTGCGAGTTAACTGGAACGGTGATCCTGAGATCGAGGCATGGGGAGTCTCCATGGGCGCCACACAGGAGCAGGGGCTGGCGCCCGAGGGATACACACAGCGGTTGGACACGATGATCACCCACGCGCTACTCGTCGGCCCCTAGCTGGCCGGCGACCCGTTCGGTTCCGAGCCGGTCACCTATTGGCGCGACTACCGCGACCGCCAACCGAACCTCGGAACGTGGCCTGTGAAAAGCCAGCAGGCGCGGCCGCACTGGGCGTGGACCGCGTTGGAAGGCATAGGTCCTCTCAGCTTCGGCATGATGCCCCAGCAAGTGGCTGCCGCGCTCGACGAAGAGCCGGCTGCCCGAAACGGCCGGTATCCCTTCGGGCCGTCGTGGGAAGGTCCTGGAGAGTGGATCATGAAGGAGGACCGCTTCGACCATGCTGGCGTGACCGCGCACTACTCCTGCGGTCGCGGCTGGCCACCAACCCTGGGCGCCGTCACCGTCCATGGGCGCACAGGGCCTCAGGTCGAGTACGCGGGCATCCAGCCGTTCCAGATACACCGTCCCCGCCCCGGGAGCATCCGCGAAATGCAGGATGGAGAACTGCCCCGAGATGCCCGGATGGGCTCCCGCCTCGTGTGGGAGGACCTGCAGGGTGATGTACGGCTGGGTACTGAGGTAGTTCAGGTGCTCAAGCTGATCGCGCATGATGGCGGGGCTGGCGACCACACGGCGCAGGGCTGATTCGTCGAGCACAACCTCCAAGCGCAAGGCGCGGGCTGGGTGGTGGATCCGGTGCTGGCGGCGCAGCCGTACCTGTAGGCGCGTGGCGATCTGTTCGGGCGTGGCCTGAGGGATCGTTTCCGCGATGACGGCGGCCGCGTAGGCGGGGGTTTGCAGCAGGCCGGGGATCACCAGCGGTTCGTAGGTGCGGATGGAGGGGGCTGCCGTCTCCAGGCCGATGTAGACGGCGTATGGGACTTCGCCGAAGGCGACCCACCAGCCCTGACGGTTCGATTCGCCGGCCGCCCGCATCAACGAGTCGATGACCTTCTGGTCGCTCACCCCGTAAAGGCGGCACAGGTCCCGCACGTCGCGGGGTTTGATGACGCGGCGGCCGTTCTCCAGGTGGCTGATCTTGGGCTGGGAGATTAGCAGTTGCTCTGCCACCTGCGTACTTGTCAGGCCACTGGCCAGACGGAGCCGGCGCAGCTCCGCGCCCAGCCGGCGTCTTCTGACGGTGGGATTTCCGTTCACCGCCACGGGCGGTCTACCTCCGGCTCGGGACCATGTGCCAGCCATGGGATGCGATGGCCGGCCCGGGCGAACCCGTTCGCCGTGCAGAAGTGATCAACGAGTTTTTCTGCACGGTGTCACCGGGCGGGGGCCGGGCTCACCCAGGTAGCCCTAGCCGAGCAGCCGGCTGCGCGGCCCCTTCCCCGGAGGGGGACTGCTTCCTGCGGGGAGGCAATGACTGGCCGCCGTACGGCGAGCCGTCCGGGCCGGGGGTACGCCGGTGTGCATTCTGGCGGCGTATTGCCCTCAGCATCCCGAGGCGCGGGTCAGCTGGGCGTGGGCTCCGGGCGGTCGTCTCGGGCCCACGCCGTGTCCGCCCCCGGCCCTCCGCCCATGCCCACCCGTCGGCACGGGCCAGGGCGGCTGCGCGGGCGTACCTCTCGTTTTGCGGACGTTCGCCGGATGCGGAGCAGGCGGGCCTGCCTGCCGGTCAGCGGCGGGCGGCACGTGACAGAGCCCGGCCGGGGTGACTGTGAACCGGCCGGGCCCTGCGTGCGTGGGGTGCTGCTCTGCTTTAGAGCTCTTCGTCGGGCAGGTCTCGCTCTTCGTTGAGCGGGTTGTCCTCGCGGCGCCGCTTGGTCTCCTCGGGGCTCTTGCCGCGCGACGGCTGGCCCGGCTGCTGGGGGTGGACCGGGTCCTGGCCGGGCCGCTGTGGGCGCTGCTGCTCTTCGCGGCCCTTGCCCGGCTCCTGGCGCTTGTCCTGCGTACCGCCCATAACGGCGACTCCTCTTGATGCGGGGGTTGAGGATTTCCTCGTTCCCACGCTCACACGGACAGTTACGGTCCGCACCATTTCTGCTACGGATCGTGGCGCATGGGTGATGCCGCGAGACGGGGCGGCTGCGTCGGAATGCGGACCGTGCCTGAGGTGGCCGAGGATGAGCGGGATCTCCCGCCCGCCTGCTGTCAGGAGTGCACCGCCATGCTGGAACGCAAACCGCGCAAGGACCGCACAGAGGTCACCTTCGTCCTGCCCGCCGGCACCCCGCCCGGCCCGGTCAGCGTGGTGGGCGACTTCAACGACTGGCAGCCCGGCACGCACACGCTCACGCCGCGCAGTGACGGCAGCCGGGCGGTCACCGTCGCCCTGCCCGGCAAGAGCGAGCACTCCTTCCGCTACCTCGCGGCCGGCGACTACTGGTTCGACGAGGAGAGCGCCGACAGCCACGACGGCCTCAACAGTCGCGTACACACCTGAAATGGCCCAACCGGCGTGATGCGGAGCTGGTGGACGTGGTCGGGGCCGTGGTGTCGACGAGCTCCAGGAGCCGGGGGTGGCAGCGGGAAGTAGTCCGTCGGCAGCATTCCCTGCTTCTCGTAGGCGGCCCGGAGCGGGTCGCGGGCAAGCAGCCGTTCCTCCTGCCAGATGTCCAGGCCGACGAGTGCGGTGCGGTCGCCGGTGACCACGGTGACGCCGAAACCCTTACTCTGCCAACGGTCCACCGCGAGGAGCGGTGGCTCGTCCGCCGCATCGGTGACGATGACATCGGCGGAGACGCGCTGGCCGCGGGGCATCGGGTTGGGGACGCACGCCAGGCAGTGCAGGTTCAGGCGCGGGGTCGGCTCCCTGCCCGGGCTGGTCCAGCATGTACCGGGTCACCATCACTCTGATCAGCCCGCCCGGCCCGACCGCGACCTGGGTGTCGACCCTGCACAGCGGTACCCGCTCGGTGCCCGGCACGCGCGCGAACTCCTCCACAGCGCCCCCTTCTTCCTCGCGGCCGACGCTACCGGGCACCGGGCAGTGTCGTGGGCGGTTCCCCGCCGCGTACCTGGGGTCCGTACGGTGGGCTGATGACGATTGCCGATGATGACCGGGCGCACGAGGTCGAGAAGCAGCTGATGCGCCGCGATTGGGTACCCACCGATGACGAGAAGGTCCTCGGCGCCGAGATCTTGAGCGGCCTGCGGCTTCTGCGGGCGGAGGTGGGTACGACCCTCGATCAATGGGGTGCGCCGCTGCCCCGCGATACGGCCGAGGCCCTCATCGTGGAGATCGTCATGATGACGCGCATCGAGACGGAGCTCCTCCCGGCCTGGCGGCAGCGGCTAGAGGGCTCACCAATGCTGGCCCTCATCGACGTCTACCTCGACTGCGCCCGAGTCCTGCAGCCCTACGCGCAGGCGCTACGCCCTCTGACCGAGCCCGGGAACGAGGGGCTCACCGAGGCCTACTTCATCGGTCACGAGGCCGACGGTAAGCTGCGCCGGCTGTGGGCGACACTCGGATCGGTGCAGGCCATCATCCACGCGGCCGTGACCGGCGACTCCGGCCACTGAACAGAACGACTTCTGGTGGTCACCGCTCCCGGAAGCGGATCACCGGCGGGTACTCCACGGCGTCGGAATCGTTCCTAGGGTCGTAGTCCGTCAGGTTCGACGCCTTGACCCACCTGGAGATCCTGAGCCACTCCTGGTGGCCGACCTCGGCGGTGAGCACGGACCGGTCGGCGCCCGCCGGGTGAGCCGTCAGTCATGTGGTTCGATCCGGACGGGGACTCGGTTGCCCTGGCTGCGGACTTCAGAGCGTTCGTGGAGGGCCTTACCTCCGCCGAAGCCTTCGACGTCGGCGGCCCGGCTTGGGATCCGTCAGCGCACTGACCTGGAGCGGCTGACCTGCTCTTCAGCTCGCGGCCCGGTCGGCCTGAGCCTTGGTGTGAGCGAGGCGGTAGGACTCGGTTCCCGTCTGGATGTTGTTGCCGCTGAAGGTCAGGCGATCGACGATGGCCGCGCAGAGCCGAGGGTCGGTGAACGTCTTCGCCCAGCCGACTGGGGCTGGCACTTGTTCCGTGAGGGACGTCTGCCCTGCGACCTGTCCCTTTCAAGGGTCTGGGTATCTCTTTGATTGTCTCGCTGGCAGCACGGTTTCGTAGGCACTACCTTCATTCGTCAGGTGCGAGGAAGTTGTGGCCGATGATGGAGTTGCGTCTGCGGGTGATCGAGGGCCGGACGGTCCCCGACGTGCCCGTTGCCTGGGATCCGTGGGAGTTCCAGGCGCTGTGCGTGGAGGCGTTCGTGGCGTCCTGGCAGGCCAGCGGCTTCAGCCCGGTGACGGTCGCCAACGACATCGGCTTGCTGAAGCGGACGCTGAAAGCGCTTGGCCGGCCAGCGTGGGACGTGACGCCGGAGGACGTCGACCGCGTGGTCGGAACTCTGGCCGTGGACGGGCGGGCGCCGTCCACCCGCCGTGGTTACGTCCAGATCTTCAAGGGCTTCCACCGGTTCCTCCAGGCCCGGAAGGCCGCCGAGATCGAGGCTGCGTTCGCGGTCCGGCTGGTCTGCCCGGTTCACGAATTCAACGCTTCCCGGCACGTCGGCGACGACTCTCCAGCTCTGCTGCCGCCACCGACCCCGGAGCGGGTGGAGGAGTTCTTCGCCTTCCTCAAGGCCCGTATCGCCACCGCCCGCAAGTACGCCCCTGCCGCCCGCGACTATGCGCTGTTCCGGACGCTGTATCACGCTGGCCTTCGCTCGGAGGAAGCCTCCCGCCTGGACCGCCCGGACGTCCACTTCACCCGCGGCCCGTTCGGGAAATTGCACGTGCGCTTCGGCAAAGGAGCCCATACCTCCGGGCCTCGCCCGCGCTGGGTGCCCATGCTCGACCGCCTGGACCTGGTCCTGCGCTGGTTCCTCGACGACGTCCGTGGCAAGTTCCCCGACTCGCCCGCACTGTTCGCGGACGAGTCCGGCGGCCACCTCCACCAGGGAACCGTCCGCAACCGGCTGCGTTATCTGATGGAACTCGAAGGCCGTCCGGCGGCCGACCGGTTCAGCCCGCATGCCCTGCGGCGGGCGTGCGCAACACACAACTACGACGCGGGGTGGACCTGGTGGCCATCCAACAGATGCTCGGTCACTGGACCGTCAGCCGGACCATGAGATACGTCCGGCCCTCGGCCACGTTCATCGAGGACGCCGCCTACCGACGTGCCGTGACCAGCACACTCGGCGAGCTCACCGGAGAGGACCCCACGCCGTGAACATCAAGTGGAAGCTACGGATGGCTGCCGCCCAGCGCGAGGTGTGGACCGGCGCCCAGCTGCGACGGCCCCTGGCCGAGAAGGCCGACCTGGAGCTGTCGTCCGCATCGGTGTCGGCCCTGTTCACCAAGAAACCCTCCCAGGTGAAGATGTCGACTCTGGCCGCGTTGTGCACCGCGCTGGCGTGCACCCCCAACGACCTGATCGAGGTCGACACCACCCCCGTCGAACGCCCCGCCACCCCCGCCCCACCAATGGCAGAGCAGCCCCGGGCCGCCTCGGCCCGAGGCCGGTCCATGCCGCCGATCTGACGCGATGGGACGTGGACGGATCATGAGCAAGAAGCAGCGGGACTGCGTCGGCTGCGGGGCCCCGGTCGGGATCATCAACCGGCAGCACTACTGCACTGCCCGGATGAAGGACCAAGCCGACCGCGCGACCTGCCCCGGCTGCGGGAAGCCACGCGTCCTGCAAGCCGACACCGGACGGTGCATCACCTGCTCGCGGACCTGCACCATCTGCGGCCGACCGGTGCGATCGCCGACCGCCACCAGTTGCGGGGCATGCCGGCGTGAAGCCGGGCGAGTTGCCCCCAAGCAGACCTGCCCGCGTTGCCAGCGGCCCGGCTTCCTACAGGCCGGCACCGGCGGGTGCGGCCACTGCTCGCGTGTCCGCCAGCCCAAACACCCGCCGCGCGAGTGCGCCGGGTGCGGCCAGGTGCGACGCCATGCCGGGCTGGGACTGTGCTCGGCCCGCTGGCAGAAACACCCCGACCGCCCGTTCATCGCCGCCCGTTCATCGCCGCCGAGAACCTGGCCGCACGGCTCGACGGCCCGCCGCCGTGGCTGGGTGACTTCGCCGGTCACCTCGGCGCCCGGCACTGCCCCAGCCGTGTGCCTGCACGATGATCAGCACGCTGGGCCGCCTGCTGCAGGACGAACACCCCAACCACCCCCAGGCCCTGCTGGACCGCGCCCGCCGGCCCAGCCGCTGGATGGGTTCCCTCGCCTGCACACTGGAGGACTTCTTCACCCACTGCGGTCTGGCGCTGCCCGCCGACCACACGGGCCGGCTCGCGGCCGGACACCGACGACGCCGCATCGAAGCCGCTCCACCACCCCTGCGACCGCAGGTCCGGACGTTCGCTGGATCACTGCTGCGGGCACGTGAACGCGCCTTGCGGGCCGGGGCCCTGCCCCGTACCGACACCACCATTGACGCGGCCCTGGCCATCGTCCGCGACCTCGCGATCTTCTTCTCCGACCAGCGCGGCAAGCAGGACTGGGCCCTGGCCGACGTCCACGACGTCGAAGCGTTCCTGGCGATGAGGCCCAAGGCCCGCCAGCGCCGACTGATCGTGTTGCGGCAGTCCTTCCGCTTCGCCCGCTCCCGCAAAGTCCTGCTCGCCGATCCCACCCGGGGAGTGCAGGCGAAAGGGCCGTCCGGATTCAGGGGCACCACCGTGGCCGTCGGCCAACAGCGCGAACTCTTCCGCCGCTGGACCACCGCCATCGACGCGCGCCCCCACGAAGCTCTGCTCGGCATCCTGGCCCTCCTACACGCGGCCTCCAGCCGAGAAGTCCGGCTCCTGCGCGTGGACGACATCGAGCCGGCCGACCGCACCGTCCGCCTGGGGAAACGCCCGCATCCGGTGCCGCTGGACCCGGCCAGCTGGTCGGGTCTGCAACGATGTGTGGCCTACCGCGAGAACCAGCGCACCGACAACCCCCACGTCGTGGTCACCCGGATCACCAAGACCGGTCGGGCGCCGGCGGCGACCGCCTATATCAGCCACGGCTTGGACCCCTGCGGCATCCCGCCCAGGACCCTGCGATGCACCCGCCTCGCCGACCTGGTAAACGTCCTGGATCCCAAACTCGTCGCCGCGGCCCTTGGCATGGAACCCAAAGGCGTCATGATCTATCTCGCCGACCACGTCGACCGGACACGGCTCCCCGACACCCTGACGGAGAAAAACCCATGAGCACCCCACTATCCGACGACGAGCTCTGGAAGGCATTCATCAAGGCCAAGCGGGAAATGCACCGCCGCCAAGCCGACTTCTACCAAAAGGCCCACGACAGACCAGGGCTCCTCAAAGCCGCGCTGACCGCGGGAGCAGGATCATGGCAACAGAGCGCCGCCCTCGACTTCCTCGCGGCACTCCCCGATGACGCCCCGGCTCTGCTAGGCGACCTTGTCGGCCTCTCCCTGTCTCACGGGTGGGCTCTGACCGCCCGACAGGCCATCGACCGCATCCCACACAACCACCTCGTACCGCTGCTCGAGCCGCTCATTTTGGAGCGACTCGACTCGGCCGACGATGACGAGTACCGGCGTCTCGCCGAGCTCCTCGCCCATATCGAAGCCTGGAACCTCCTCGGCCAGCTCGTGCACTGCGCCCTGGACACCGACGACCCCGCCACACACGAAGTAGCCGAAGACTTCACGCAGTCGTACGGCCCGATGTGGCTCTCCAAGCCCAACCCGTGACGTTTCGGTACCGCCTGGCACAGGTTCGCTGGAACATGTGCGCTTTTCCGAACGATTCGTTCGCGGCGATCGCCACGCTGTTCTTCTCCTCCCGTTCCGTCAGAACCTGGAAGAGGAGCTCGGCAGGTCGCCGAAGTCGACCTCTGCTTCCGCCTCCGCGCTGGGGATGTGCGACTGCGGAATGAGTACCGAATCGGGGCCCCGGCCGACCAGCAGGAGGATCTGCTTGCGGCGGCCGGCGATGTAAGAGCGGACCTTCTGATACGAGATCTCGTAGGCGCCGTGCTCCTCGACCAGACGGTTGAAGATCCGCTTCGCAGTGTGCTTCCGCTTCGTTGGCGGGTCCAGGTCCGCCTGCAGGAAGGCCTCGATGATCCGCTTGCAAGGGTCCAGGCGGTCGTCTCGGAACGGTGTTTCTTGCGCGGCTCCGGCCACTGGGCGTCCCACAAGCGCTAAACAGACACCTTTCTCACTCATCGACATAGCCATCTTGTACTTGATCGAGTGCGGGTGGTGAATCCCAGGGGCCAGCCCCTGGACCCCGCCAGCGCCTGGCCGCGCTGGACCGGCCGCAGCATGGGGGGCTACTCGCCCCCCAGACCCCCCTCGCCAGGCGCTTTAGCGCCCTGGACCCGCTCCCCTTCATGCCCTGCCCCAGCTCCCTAACGGTCGCCGGTGCACCGCTCGGGCGCTGGGCGCCCTCACTGGGCAGGAAGGACAGGCAACGAGATGGCTGATCCCGTAGCGGCCTGAGGCGGGGGAGTGCAGGAGGCATGCTGTCTGCAGCTGAGCTCGACTGAGGGTGAGTCGGCTGAGCTATCCGTGCGTTTGTTGTCGTGTGCGATTCCTGTTGGCGGATGGGTGTGCATGCTCTGCCTCAGAGGACATTAAGTCCCTTTATTCATGTTTCGAGATCGCTCGATCGTGTGGTCGTTCGATGTACTGACGTGCTGGCCGGGATGTGAGTGATGTTGTGCGGATATGGAGAGACCGGCGTATCCGA
>NZ_JAPNLJ010000097.1 GCF_026627445.1 Streptomyces sp. H27-H1 | reverse complement strand
CGCGGGGCAGGAACGGCTCCAGCCGCTCCCACTCCGCGTTCGTCAGATCTCCCCGCCCCACCATGCTGACCAGCCTGAACCAGACAGCATGATCACGTCAGGAGATCCAGGAAACAGAACCTAGGCCCCGCGACCGATCCGCCGGCCACGGCGCCGCGCGTACGGTGAAGCCATGCACTCCGGACCCAAAGGCCCCCGCAGCGGCGGTCTGGCCGCCGTGAGCACCGCGCTGCTCGCCATGAGCCGCCGGCTGGAGGTCCGCGAGGCGCTGCGCACGATCGTCGCCTCCGCCCGCGACCTGCTCGACGCCGAGTACGCGGCCCTGGGCGTCCCGGACGACCACGGCGGCTTCGCCCAGTTCGTCGTGGACGGCATCAGCGAGGAGCAGTGGCGGGCGATCGGCCCGCTGCCCCGCCAGCACGGCATCCTCGCCGCGATGCTCCACCAGGACGGCCCCGAGCGGCTGGCCGACGTACGCGAGGACCCCCGGTTCGAGGGCTGGCCCGCCGCCCACCCCGACATGTCCGATTTCCTCGGACTGCCCATCCGGGACGGCGAGGAGACCCTCGGCGCCCTGTTCCTGGCGAACAAGCGCGGCCCCGACGGCTTCACCGACGAGGACGAGGAACTCCTCGCGCTCCTCGCCCAGCACGCGGCGATCGCCCTCACCAACGCCCGCCTCTACGAGCGCAGCCGCGAGCTGACCATCGCCGAGGAGCGCTCCCGCCTGGCCCACGAGCTGCACGACGCGGTCAGCCAGAAGCTCTTCTCGCTCCGCCTGACCGCGCAGGCCGCCGCCGCCCTCGTGGACCGCGACCCGGCCCGCGCCAAGGAGGAGCTCCAGCAGGTCGCCGCCCTCGCGGCCGAGGCCGCCGACGAACTGCGCGCGGCCGTCACCGAGCTCCGCCCCGCCGCCCTGGACGAGGACGGCCTGATCGCCACCCTGCGCAACGAGGTCCGCGTCCTGGACCGGGCCCACACCGCGCACGTCACCTTCACCTGCGACGGCGTACGGGCCCTGCCCGCGGCCCAGGAGGAGGCGGTCCTGCGCGTGGCCCAGGAGGCCCTGCACAACGCCCTGCGACACTCGGCCGGCGACCGGATCGACGTCACCCTGACCCGCCGGGAGACCGGGGGAGCCCGGCTCCGGGTGACCGACGACGGAACCGGCTTCTCCCCTCCCACCGTCCGCCGGGCCGGCCGGCATCTCGGCCTGGTCTCCATGCGGGACCGGGCGGACGGCGTCGGCGGCCGGCTCACCGTGCGGTCCGAACCCGGCACCGGCACGACGATCGAACTGGAGGTACCCGGTGGCTGACACGCCGGCCCGTAGCGGCCGCGTCAGGGTGTTGCTCGTGGACGACCACCAGGTGGTCCGGCGGGGCCTGCGCACCTTCCTGGAGGTCCAGGACGACATCGAGGTGGTCGGCGAGGCCGCCGACGGTGACGAGGCCATCGAGCGCGCCGGGGAACTGGGTCCCGATGTCATCCTGATGGACATCAAGATGCCGGGCACCGACGGCATCGAGGCACTGCGCAGACTGCGGGCGCTGGCGAACCCGGCGCGCGTGCTGATCGTCACCAGTTCCACCGAGCAGCGCACGGTGGTCCCCGCCCTGCGCGCCGGCGCGGCCGGCTACGTCTACAAGGACATAGACCCCGACGCGCTCGCCGCCGCCATCCGCTCGGTGCACGCGGGCCACGTCCTGCTCCAGCCGGAGGTCGCCGGGGCCCTGCTCTCCGGGGAGGGCCCCGCCCCGTCATCGGGCCGCGGCGGCAACCTGACGGACCGCGAACGCGAGGTGCTGGGCCACATAGCGGACGGGCGCGCGAACCGGGAGATCGCCCGCGTGCTGGTGCTGTCGGAGAAGACGGTCAAGACGCACGTCTCGAACATCCTGATGAAACTGGACGTCGCGGACCGTACGCAGGCGGCGCTGTGGGCGGTCAGACACGGTATCGGGCAGTGATTCATACGGTCGGGTGTATGTAGCCCACATGGCGTATCCCGTTCGTCGGATGAGCGTTCTTCATGACGTGCCGCGGCGGCTGGCCGCGGCAGACGTACTGGAGGACGAGAACGTGAAGAACTTCAAGAAGGCCACTGCCGTCACCATGATCGCGGGCGGCCTCCTCGCCGCCGGTGCGGGTGTCTCGTCGGCGCACGGCGGTGCGTCGGCCGAGGGCGAGGCCTTGAACTCGCCCGGCGTGGCCTCGGGGAACCAGCTCCAGCTCCCCGTCCACATCCCCGCGAACGTGGTGGGCAACTCGGTCAACGTGATCGGCCTCCTGAACGGCGCCTTCGGCAACACGGGCGTCAACAGCTGACCCACCCCCCGCAACACCGCCACCTCGCGAACGCGGCACCCGCTCCGCAGGCCCGGACTCCGTCCGGCCGGCTGGCCGGCCCCGCGCAGCGACCAGGCACCTCGGCCCCGCTTCCCCCCTCTCCCTGGGCAGCGGGGCCGACGCCTTTTCCCGGAAGCCCGGCATCCGGCAGCCTGCGCCCAGGGGCGCCGGGACAGCCCGGCCGGGCAGCCTCCTGGCACAGCAGGACCCGCTCGCGCAGCGTCCCCGCACCAGGAGCCGGCCCCCACAAACGGCTAGCGCCCCCGCTCCCGCTCCTCGACGGCCGAGTTGTACGCCGCGACCAGCGCCCGCCGAGCGACCCGCTCCACCGGCCGCAGCGCCTCCGCCCGAGCCGCCATCTCCGAGGCGGCCACCGCGGCCCCGTGCCCCCGCTGGTACGCCAGCGACACCATCAGGTCCACGCGCTGCGCCAGCGACAGGACCCGTACAGCCCGCGCCGGATATCCCGGCGCCAGCGCGTCCCGCCCGGCTTCCGTCCGCGCCCGGTACGCGGACAGCGCCGCATCCGCGACCGGCCCGGACCCCGCCACGTCCAGCCGGGTCAGGACGACCGCGGCCTCGCGCAAGGCCTCCGCCAGTTCCCGTTCCGCCTCGCCGAGCGACGGTACGTCCGCCGGCACTGCCTCCCGTACCGGCAGGCAGTGCCAGGTCACCGACACGTGCACATCACCCGCGGGCCCGGCCTCGTGGACCTCCGGCACCAGCCCGACCGCCGCGCCCACGGCGACGACCGCCTCCTCTGCGTCCAGCGCCCGCGCGTTGAATTCCGGGGGCCCGCTCAGCCCCAGCGGATGCCCCGGCGCCGGGAGCGCGATCCGCAGCCCGGTCACCCCCAGCACCCGCAGCCGGCCCAGCGCGAGCGTGAGCCCCACGGGGCCGGATTCACCGGGCAGCCCCTCCACCCGGTGCACGGCGTCCTCGCCCACGATCGACAACACGGCTTCGTCGGGCGAGACGAGACCGGCCAGCAGAGCGTTCCCCCAGGCGGCCAGGCGCCCTGAACGCGGTTCGAAAAGCATCCCCCTACTTTACGGACGGCCCCCGCGACCAGGGCCCGCGCCCGGACCCCTCCCCGAGTGGCGTAGGTTTTCCCCCTGGGGCTGCGCCCACCGACACCGCGGCGCACAGACGAACCGAGACTGCAAGGGGAGACAACACGCTCATGAGCGATGTTCTGGAGCTGGTGGACGTATCCGTGGTCCGCGAGGGCCGGGCTCTGGTGGACCAGGTCTCCTGGTCGGTGAAGGAGGGGGAGCGCTGGGTGATCCTCGGCCCCAACGGCGCCGGCAAGACCACGCTGCTGAACCTCGCCTCCAGCTACCTCTTCCCCACCAAGGGTTCCGCCACCATCCTCGGCAGCACCCTCGGCAAGGTGGACGTCTTCGACCTGCGCCCCCGCGTCGGCATCGCCGGCATCGCGATGGCCGACAAGCTCCCCAGGAGCCAGACGGTCCTGCAGACCGTCCTCACCGCCGCGTACGGCATGACGGCCGGCTGGCAGGAGGAGTACGAGGAGGTCGACGAGCAGCGCGCCCGCGCCTTCCTCGACCGCCTCGGCATGACGCCCTACCTCGAGCGGAAGTTCGGCACGCTCTCCGAGGGCGAGCGCAAGCGCACCCTGATCGCCCGCGCGCTGATGACCGACCCCGAGCTGCTGCTGCTCGACGAGCCCGCCGCCGGTCTCGACCTCGGCGGCCGCGAAGACCTCGTACGACGCCTCGGCCGGCTCGCCCGCGATCCGCTCGCCCCCTCCATGATCATGGTCACGCACCACGTCGAGGAGATCGCCCCCGGCTTCACCCACGTGCTGATGATCCGCCAGGGCAAGGTGGTCGCCGCCGGCCCCATCGACCTGGAACTGACCTCCCGCAACCTCTCCCTCTGCTTCGGCCTGCCGCTGGTCGTCGAGCGCAACGGGAACGACCGCTGGACCGCCCAGGGCCTGCCCCTGCGCTAGCCCGCGCACCAGCCGGGCCTGCCGCACCCTGTCCGGACCGCGCCCACCCGACCTACCATGACCATGTGGACATCGACGCGTGGGTGTGGTGGCTCATCGGCGCGGTCGGACTGGGCATCCCGCTCGTCCTGACCGCGATGCCCGAGTTCGGCATGTTCGCCGCCGGCGCGGTGGCGGCATCCGTCACGGCGGCGCTCGGCGGGGGAGTGGTCGCCCAAGTCCTGGTCTTCGTGGTCGTGTCGGTCGCGCTCATCGCGGTCGTCCGCCCGATCGCCAACCGCCATCGCAACCAAAAACCCCAACACCGCAGCGGAATCGACGCGTTGAGGGGTCGCAGCGCCGTCGTCCTGGAACGGGTCGATGCCGGCGGCGGCGGCCGGATCAAGCTCGCCGGCGAGATCTGGTCGGCGCGCTCCCTGGACGCGGACGCCACCTTCGAACCGGGCGAGTCCGTCGACGTCGTGGAGATCGACGGGGCGACCGCCGTCGTCATGTGAGCAGGCGGCACATGAGCACGCCGCATGTGGGCAAGCAGCATGTGAGCAGGCGCATGTGAGCACGCCTCATGTGGGCAAGCAGCCGACCCGCGGCCCCGGGGTCTGCGAGACTCCGCTGAACGGGGCAGTACAGACAGCCGGAAGGGCACGGGGAACCGCATGCAACCGATCATCATCGTTCTGATCATTCTGGTGGTTCTGGTCTTCATCGCACTGGTCAAGACGATCCAGGTGATCCCGCAGGCCAGCGCCGCGATCGTCGAACGGTTCGGCCGCTACACCCGCACCCTCAACGCGGGCCTCAACATCGTCGTCCCGTTCATCGACTCGATCCGCAACCGGATCGACCTCCGCGAACAGGTCGTCCCCTTCCCGCCGCAGCCCGTCATCACCCAGGACAACCTGGTCGTCAACATCGACACCGTCATCTACTACCAGGTGACCGACGCCCGCGCCGCGACGTACGAGGTGGCCAGCTACATCCAGGCCATCGAGCAGCTCACCGTCACCACGCTCCGCAACATCATCGGCGGCATGGACCTGGAGCGGACCCTGACCTCCCGCGAGGAGATCAACGCGGCCCTGCGCGGAGTCCTCGACGAGGCCACCGGCAAGTGGGGTATCCGCGTCAACCGCGTCGAGCTGAAGGCGATCGAGCCGCCGACCTCCATCCAGGACTCGATGGAGAAGCAGATGCGCGCCGACCGCGACAAGCGCGCCGCGATCCTCCAGGCCGAGGGCGTCCGCCAGTCCGAGATCCTGCGCGCCGAGGGTGAGAAGCAGTCCTCCATCCTGCGCGCCGAGGGTGACGCCAAGGCCGCGGCCCTGCGCGCCGAGGGCGAGGCCCAGGCCATCCGTACGGTCTTCGAGTCCATCCACGCCGGCGACGCCGACCAGAAGCTGCTCGCCTACCAGTACCTCCAGATGCTTCCGAAGCTCGCCGAAGGCGATGCCAACAAGCTCTGGATCGTCCCGAGCGAGATCGGCGACGCCCTCAAGGGCCTCTCCGGCGCGATGGGCAACTTCGGCCCGATGGGCGCGGCTTCGGGCTTCAACCCGGGCAACGTCGGCAAGGACGGCGGCGCCGGCGCGTCCGACAAGGCCGCCGCGGAGCGCCGCGAGCAGCCCCCCATCGACTGAACGGCCCGACTCCTACTGCATGATCAGTGAGGCCCCTCGACCTTCACGGCGGGGAGGCGACTCACTCATGCAAAGGGGACGGCCTTGTCTGCCTTCTCGATGTCCCTCTGGGAATCCCTCGCGGTCTTCGCCGCCGGCGTCGGAGCCGGCACCATCAACACCATCGTCGGTTCCGGCACCCTGATCACCTTCCCGGTGCTGCTGGCCACCGGCCTCCCGCCGGTCACGGCCAACGTCTCCAACACCCTCGGCCTCGTACCCGGTTCGATCAGCGGAGCCATCGGCTACCGCAAGGAGCTCCAGGGACAGCGCGCCCGCATCATCCGGCTCGGTGCCGTCTCCCTCGTCGGCGGACTGGCCGGCGCGATCCTGCTCCTCACCCTGCCGTCCGACTCCTTCGACACGATCGTGCCCGTCCTGATCGGCCTGGCCCTCGTGCTCGTCGTCTTCCAGCCCCGGCTCGCCGCGGCCCTCCGCAAGCGCCAGGAAGCCGCCGGAGGCGACACCGGCCATCCCGACGGCGGCCCGGCGCTCCTGTCGGGCATGCTGCTCTCCAGCGCGTACGGGGGCTACTTCGGTGCCGCCCAGGGCGTGCTGTACCTGGGCCTGATGGGCCTGCTGCTCCGCGATGACCTCCAGCGGATCAACGCGGTGAAGAACGTCGTGGCGGCGATGGTGAACGGCATCGCGGCCGTCTTCTTCCTCTTCGTCGCCGAGTTCGACTGGACGGCCGTCCTGCTCATCGCCGTCGGCTCCACCATCGGCGGTCAGCTCGGCGCGAAGGTAGGCCGCCGGCTGCCGCCGACCGTCCTGCGCGCCGTCATCGTGATCGTCGGGATCATCGCGATCGTCCAGCTACTGATCCGCTGAGCGACGTAGAAGGCGTACGCCGCCCAGCGAAGCCGTCTAGCCCGCAGGACGATCCGTCCCTACGCGATCACCCGCGGCCCTACGCGGAACGCTCCAGCCACGCGGGCAGCGCCTCCCGTCCGCCCACCCCCAGCGCGAGCAGCATGGCGTCCGCCGGCGAGGGAACGAAGGGCTTGCGCAGGAGCGGCATACCCGCCTCTTCCGGGGTCCGCGCCGCCTTGCGGTGGTTGTCCTCGGAGCAGGAGGCCACCGTGTTCAGCCAGGTGTCCCCACCGCCCTGAGCCCGCGGAAGCACGTGGTCCACGGTCGTCGCGCGCTTCCCGCAGTATGCGCAGCGGTGTTGGTCCCGGATCAGCACCCCCCTCCGTGACCAGGGAGCATGTCTCCGGAAAGGCACCCGGACGTACCTGCAGAGTCTGATCACCCGCGGCAGCGGGAGATCCATCGTGGCCGCACGCACACGGAACTCAGGATGCGACTGTTCGACGACGGCCTTGTCCTGGAGCACCAGGACCACGGCCCGGTTCATGGTTACCGTCGACAGCGGCTCGAAGCTCGCGTTGAGCACCAGCGTGTCCCGCATCTCGCCCACCTCCCGTGTGCAGGCCCGCGACCACCCTGGCGGCAAGGCCCGCGACCCACTCTGGTCGCGCGCGCCACGCGGGACAACGCAATAAAAATGCCCGGTCCTGGTCGCCTTTAGACCAGGACCGGGCAAATGCTCGGAGAACGAGAAGTGGAACGGTCAGCCGGCCGGAGCCTCGTACTCACCGATCAGCTGCGCCCGCCCCAGCGTGTGGAACCGCAGGTTGAACCCGACGGCGGCCGGCGACACGTCCGCGTCGGGGCCGAGCTTCTCCTCGTCCACCGCGTACACGGTGAACACGTAGCGGTGCCGCTCCCCGGCCGGGGGAGCCGCCCCGCCGAAGTCGCTGGTGCCGTAGTCGTTGCGTACGTGCACGGCCCCGGCGGGCAGCCCCTCGAACTTCCCGCCGCCCGCCCCGGCCGGCAGCTCGGTGACCGAGACGGGCAGGTCGAAGAGCACCCAGTGCCAGAACCCGCTCCCCGTCGGAGCGTCCGGGTCGAAGCAGGTCACGGCGAAGCTCTTCGTCCCCTCCGGGAACCCCTCCCATCGAAGGTGAGGCGATGTGTTCCCACCGGACAGCACCTGGGCAGACCCCAGATCGGCCCCGGGCTCCAGGTCCGCACTGCTCACCGTGAACTCGTGCACCGCCGGATGGAAATCGTGGGGGAGCGGCGCCCTGCTCTGCTCGGCCACTGCTGAACCTCCTGCTGGGTTGAGTCGACGCTGACCGGTACCTGTACCGCCGCCGAGCCTAGATCCGCTCAGAGCCAATTGCGCTGCGAACCCACCGACGCGATCCACTGGTTCAGGTACGCCGCCCAGTCCGTCTCCTGGTACGACTGCAGCCCCACCTGGAAGCAGCGGTAGGTGTCGCTGCCCTCGCTGAACAGACCCGGCTTCTTGTCCATCTCAAGGATGACGTCCATTTCGCGGCCGTCGGAGACGAAGGTCAGCTCGACCTGGTTCAGCCCCCGGTACTGCGACGGCGGCACGAACTCGATCTCCTGATAGAAGGGCAGCGTCTGCCGCGTCCCGCGGATGTGCCCGCGCTCCATGTCCGCGCTGCGGAAGGAGAAGCCCAGCTGCGAGAAGGCGTCGAGGATCGCCTGCTGCGCCGGCACCGGGTGCACGCTGATCGCGTCGAGGTCGCCGGCGTCCACCGCACGCGCGATCTCCAGCTCCGTGCTGACCCCGATGTTCATCCCGTGCAGGTGACGCCCACCGAAGTGGGTGATCGGCGTCTCCCACGGGATCTCCAGCCCGAACGGCACCACGTGCAGGGCGCCCGCCTGTACCTGGAAGGCGCCGCCCAGCCGCTGCTTGGTGAAGACCACGTCCTGCTTGTACTCCTGGTCGGCGCCCTCCACCTCCACCCGCGCCTGGAGCCCGACGGACAGCCCCTCGATCTGCTGCTCCACGGAACCGCCCTGGATCCGCACCTCGCCCTGGACGATCCCGCCCGGTACGACGTTCGGCTCGGTGATGACCGTGTCGACCGACGCACCACCGGCACCCAGGCTCGCGAACAGCTTCCTGAACCCCATGCTCTGACTCCCCTATACGACGTGCTCGAAGACTTGCGCGACTACGCGCAGGACTACCCCTACAAACGCGGAACCTTAGGCCCCGGTTGCATGTGTACGCAGTCCACTACGCTCGACCGGATGAGCGCGCGACCCGACCGTACGCCCCTGCCCCGATCCTTCTACGACCGCCCGGTCCTCACCGTGGCCCCGGACCTCCTCGGCCGCACCCTGGTCCGGCGGACCCCGGAAGGCCCCATGGAACTGCGCATCACGGAGGTGGAGGCGTACGAGGGGGAAGCAGACCCCGGCTCCCACGCCTACCGCGGCCGGACGGCGCGCAACGCGTCGATGTTCGGTCCACCCGGACACGCGTACGTCTACTTCATCTACGGCATGTGGTTCAGCCTCAACCTGGTCTGCGGCCCACCCGGCCACGCGAGCGGTGTCCTGCTGCGGGCTGGGGAGGTCACCGTGGGCGAGGAGCTGGCCCGCAAACGCCGACTTTCAGCCAGGACCGACCGAGAACTGGCCAAGGGCCCAGCCCGTCTGGCCACCGCTCTGGCCGTGGACCGCTCCCTCGACGGCACGGACCTCTGCTCGGACCCGGATTCCCCCCTGTCCCTGCTGACCGGTACCCCCGTCCCACCGGACCTGCTGAGCAATGGCCCCCGCACCGGAGTGGGCGGCGCCGGCGCGGCCCACCCGTACCGCTACTGGATCACCCATGACCCCACGGTGAGCCCGTACCGCGCCCACGCGCCGCGCCGCCGCTCAACTTGACTCGACCTCGGCGGACGCCTAACGTAGCCCGAGCCGCTTGAACGGGGCACTGCTATCAGCAGACCTCCGGAGCGGCCAACCCACTACCTACGACTTACCCCTGGCGGGGTCTTATTCGGCATGTCCGAATTCGATTCCGAACGGCCGATTATGAGCCACACGGGATAAGCGCTAATGTGGTGGAGCGCCGAAAGGCAAAGACCCTCCAACGGTCACCGAATTCAAATCCAGTCCGGAAACGGCGCGGAAATGATCTGGTAGAGTTGGAAACGTAAGGAAGCGCCCGGAGGGCCTGGAAACAGGAACAAAGGAAGCGTCCGTTCCTTGAGAACTCAACAGCGTGCCAAAAATCAACGCCAAAAGTTGATACCCCGTCCATTTCGGTGGATGAGGTTCCTTTGAAAAAGACCTGTGAGGTCGCGGTTCTGCCG
>NZ_JAPNLJ010000096.1 GCF_026627445.1 Streptomyces sp. H27-H1 | reverse complement strand
CACAGCGCGGCAGGAGCGGCTCCAGCCGCCCCCACTCCGCATTCGTCAGATCCCCTCGACCAACCACGCCAACCAGCCTGGCCTCACAAGCATGATCACGTCAGGAGATCCAGGAAACAGAACCTAGGACGCGCTTCGCGTTTTCGGCGAGCCAGGCCCGGACGGCTTTGCTGCGGCGGACCGGGTGCCGGTCGGCGATCACGTGGGCCTTGCTGCCGGCGTGCCGGGCGAGGCGGGAGGTACTTTCGGCCGGAAGCGTGCCCGCTGGCGTGTGTGACGGGTGCGTTTGCGCTGGTGAGAGGCGTGGGCTGGCCTAGGCCAAGCCGAAGGTTCAGGGGCGGTCGGGGATAGGCCGGGGGCAGTGAGCTGCCCAAACGAGCGTTCGGTCTGGGGTGTGTCTGGTTCCGGTGCCCGTGGGGTGCGCGTGGGGTGCGGCTGTGCGATGTTGCGTGGCGCAGTCAGCTCATCACCTCCCTGCTGAAGGAGAGTTCTACCGTGCGTCGTCGTATGAAATACCTTCCGATCCTCGCCGCGGCTGTGGCGGCGTGTGTGACCGCTGCCGTCGGCTCCACCGCAGCGCAGGCGCAGCCCGCTGGACTGTATGCCCCTTCCGCTCTGGTCCTCTCGATCGGAGCCGGAGATAGCGCCGAGGTGGCGACCGTCGAGCGTGCGGTAACCCTCTCCTGCTCTCCCCGCCCGTCCGGGACGCACCCGGCCCCCCGGGCGGCATGCTCCCAGCTGAGGGGCACGGATGCCGCGTTCGAGGAACTGGTGCGGCCAGCGGCCAGGGAGCAGTGCTCGGTGGAGTGGGCGCCGGTGACAGTGACCGCGGACGGCGTCTGGCAGGGCAGACGCCTCTCCTGGCAGCACACCTTCACCAACGCCTGCCACCTGCACGCCTCCACGACAGGCGCGGTCTTCTCCTTCTGAACCCGCGCCCGCCCGTACGCGGCGAGCCAGCCGGTATCCCGCGGCCCACCCTGGCGAAGGGCCGCGGGATACCGGCCGGACAACCGGCCAGCGTCCGGCCCGGGAAGTCCGCCACCAACGGCGGCGAAGACCCATGTCCAGTACGTGTTGACCGCGATCGCGGTCAACATCGAGCGCCTGGGCGAGCAGGACCCCCAGACCTCCGGCTGCCGTCCACCGCCGCCCACGGCGTTCCAGCAGTACCTCGACGCCCACCGGCTACCGCGGCCCCTGTGGTGGCGCCAAGGCAAATGACCTTGGAACCGCCAAGATCCCCGACTGTGAGGATCAGGGAGGTACCCCTCGGGGGTCTGACCCGATCCCCGATTGACGCTTCGGCTGTCCTCACTCTGAATCGTCGACCTTCCGAGCGGTGCCGTTGCGCGTACCGGCTGGCGATCATGACCTCATAGGAGTCAGCCGTTCACCTAGGATGACGCCTCGCGGGCGTGAAAATCGGTACGGGCGCTGTCTGCCGACGCCGATCGATGTTTGGGCTGTGAGCCCGTATAGGAGTCTGGTGAGGGGGCCGTCCGAGGGGCCGCACACTGTCGCTTTGAGCACGCCGATCAGCCTTTCCGTTCCCCTCAGGCTCCCCGGGCAGCCCCCGCCCGCACCAGCGCAACAGAGGGGTACGTCATGGAGGAATTGAGAGAGGACCAGGACGACGGAACGGTCGCCAGGGTCGCGGCGATCCACATCGCGAAGGCATCCGGGATGGTCTGCCTGCGCGTCCCACACGACTCCATCGAGGGCCGGCGCATCCAGCAGGTCTGGAATGACGGGTGTCGGCGCCCCCTTTTTCGCGCGGATGTGTGAGCCATCCACGCAAGCCCTGGACCAGTCCAGTTGGCCGGCCGCGTTCAGCTCAGCGAGCAGAACCCGATGCAGCTGGTCGAAGACCCCCGCCTGCTGCCACCGTGCCAGCCGACGCCAGCAGGTCTGCCCGGAGCCGAACCCCAGCTCAGGGGGCAGGAGTTGCCACGCGATGTCGTTGCAGAGCACGTACAGGATGCCTTGCAGGCACAGTCGGTCAGCTACCGGCCGCGGCCCTGGTGACCTCGTCGGCCAGGGCGGCAGCAGCGGCTCGATCAGTCTCCACAAGTCGTCGTCCACGATCCACGGCCGAGTAGTCACACCACCACGAACGGCCGAATCGTCACACCGGTCACGGCTGAACCACAACATCTCATCAAGATCCTGTTACGAGCTCTTAGGAATAGCCCTTAAGAGAGTTTTCCAAATCGGTCACATTCAGGTTATTGAACGCACCTTCGTCACCTCGGAAGCCGGTGTCATTCTCCTGCAATGGCGGACAAGCAGGAGAATGCTGGAGACAGTATGAGTTCTTTATTCCCAGGTGCACGTAGAGCTGCACCTGGGGGCAATCTGTGGTGATTTCCTGTTTACATACAGCACATTCAGCTCCGGGAAACTCGGTTACTTCAAACTTCGATGGTTTCGAGCACGGGCAGCGCTTGATGACTGATTTTATCGTGAGTCCTAATTTTCTCAGTGACGCTTTCAGGCTAGGGTCACACCAAACCCTTTCCTTGTTTTGTTTGCTGTATTCCATATAGGGGCCTACAAGGAATTCCATGCTGCCGCGGTTAGCGATGTGGCCGTGCGCATCTGCGGCTATTCTGAACACAGAAGCGACGGTCCCATATTTCGCTAGTGCCCCTGTTGGAGTTGAGTTCCCGTTCAGCGCTTCGAGCGCTTCAGTAGCGGTGAGCTCACGGTTCTTCCACCGTTTGTAGACAGACTCAAGATATCTGTTGGCTGCGGCTACTATTTCCAGGTCGTCGCCCTTGTCATAGGCGGGTACAGTTGTCTTAGCTGCCTCGTTGTCGCCGCTGACGGCGAGACAGGCAAGTATCACAATTTCACCTTCATATTTACCTAGAATTCCCTCGCAATCATGCCACTCTAGCTGCCGGCAATGATCTACGCTCGTGCATAGTTTAGTTGAGTCGGTGAAAATTACATTTTTTGGGGTTGATTTTCCTGAGGGTCGCTCACCCACGACAATTACTCTCTCGGCGGAGGCATTGAGTGAATTGAGTGAGTCAATATCGGACTGGACTTCGGTAGGAGTGTGCATACCGAGGCGGTAGTTTCTGACCCGCTGCCCGGCGGCCGCCGCACCGTATGAAGCCACTGAAGCGCTCTGCAGAGATGCAAGCCCCGCTATGGCAGCCAGTTTTTTTCCTTCTTGAGCACCGAACCTGATGGTGGTCCCTTCCGGAACGAAGGTCTCCCCGTCTGCTGCCATGAAAGTTCCGTGGCCCACCAGGAACGATACGTCTTTAAGTCGCTGATTTAGGGGAATGGCATGGCGGGAGGATTCCCTCGTGAGCTGTTTTGCCGCTTCGTAGCCAACAGTGTGTCCCTCGTGCTCAATGTTCCATTTCTCCTCAAATATATTGAGGCTGTGTATGTGGACTTCAACTTCGGAATCCACAGCCTGCTCTGTTATCGCAGCATTTCCCAAAACGCCTTCGAGGAGAGTGTAGAGGTCGGAAGGGTCGATTCCGTCGCCGACTCCCAAGGTCACATCAGATGCCCCCGCGGGAGCGGTAGTAGCATTTAAAAGCCGGGCATCCGGGGCATAGGCGTCGTAGTTAGTGAAGGTTCCACCCGGCTCGCAGATGGCGGTGGTGGGCATACATTCGTCGTACGATTGAACGGTGAGTCTGTTCACGCCTGCCGGAAGAGAGCGGGAGTCAGCGCGACCCTCCACGTACCGCAGTGTTGCATAAATATGTATTGTAGTCATATTGCTCATATCCTTCCTTTTTGCTGGGGTCTTTAGCGGACCGGCGCCTTCTATGAAATTATGGTCTAGAATGTGTAGGGTAGGTAGGACCGCCCAGACAGGCAAAAAGGAACCGACCTTGGCGTGATGAGCGAATCTGCCGGGCAATCAAGCCTCGATCTTCCGTGAGTCCTCGACAGTTCGCTGTTGAGGACTTTCTGCTTGCCGGAGGGGGGAATCCCGGTGACTGGGCAGGCTGGTGGCCCGACTGTCGCGTCGGGTGCAGGGCTTCGGCAAAGTCGTGGGATGTCCGGTTCGTGATCACGCGAGGTCGAGGAGGACGAGTGGGCGTGGTGGGTCGCGGGCGTTGGGGCGGAGGCCGGCTGTGATGCTCGTGGCGCCGGACAGTTTGAGTGCGCCGATGGCCAGGTTGCGTCAGGTGGTCATCGCACGCGGGGCGTTGGCGGTCCGTGGTTGGGAGGCGTCCTCGGCAAAGGCCGTGTCGCGGACGTGGTGCAGGGCCGCCACCTTCCAGTGGTCCCTGACCAGCTTGGCCAGCTGGGCGGGGGCGGCCTGCCCGGCGGTCAGGCTGGTGACGGCGTCGACGGTCTTGATGGTGGTCTTGCCGGTCTTGCCGGTCTTGCGGTCGGTGCGACGGGGCGCTTGATCTGGAGCGCCTGGGTGGCTCCGGGGAAGAGGAGGTTGTTCACGGTGGCGTCCTTGATCCGGCGGATCGCGGACCGTCCGTGACCGGTGCCCTGCGTGCGGTCCTGGAGCGGGATGTCCTTCCAGGGCAGGGCTTTGAGCTGGTTGCGGAGCTTCTTCTGGTTGCCCTTGACGATCACGATGTAGTGGGCGCCGTGGCCGAGCAGGTAGTCGGCGTGCTCGCGCGGGGTGTGCAGCGCGTCGCTGGTGACTACGAGGCCGGCCAGGTCGGCGAGGGTCTCGAGCAGCGGCCGGAAGCAAGTGATCTCGCCGGCGTCGAGCTGAGCCAGGACCCATCCGGTGGTGTGGTCCAGGGCAGCGAGCAGGTGTCGTCTCCGCTGGTAGGAGACGTCTGGGCAGAAGTGGATCCGGCCGGACCCCGAGGTGTTCCAGCACGTGCGCCGCAGCCTCGGCGATCCACTCGCCGACCGCCAGGAGCGAGGTCACCCCGGCCAGCACGGCACACGCGGTGAGCCCGAGTACGACGGCCAGGCCGTGACGCACCCCACGCGGATCACGTGGTCCGGCACCTCGCCGAGCCGATCAAGCAGACCTGGGGAATCGGCGACGATACGTCGGCAGGCACGGTCTTCCACTCGGATCACGGGGCGTCGAGAACTCCATGATCTTGGAAGCCCGTGCCTGTCACGTGCTCGGGTGACCGCTGCGCTGGCGGATCGCCACGAATCGGACGCCCTGCGAATACGCCGAAACCCTGAGCCCTGGGCATACAGGATACGCAGGGGAACACCCTGGTGCGGACCTGTGCCCGGCAGGGCGCGAGCTCAAGAATAGAATTTCAGCACTTGATCGCGGTGATACTCCTGGAACTTAACTAAAAGCTGCTGGGCAAACTCGGTACTGTTTATATTTGCACAATAGCGCCAAACAACGGCTGCTAAGGGTTGTCCCGTAACTGCTGGTCACGGGTGAGATCATCTTGTTGTGGCTGGTGTGATCACGGCGTCGGAGCCGTCCTGGATAGCCCCGTTCACCGGGCTGAGCCCGCGCCAGTTCGGGAAGCTGGTGACCGTGTTGCGGCGCCAGGGTGCGGACGCTGTCCGCAAGGGCCGGCCCTGGAGCCTTCCGCTGGAGGACCGGGCCCTGCTGGTCGCGGCGTACTGGCGCACGAACCTGACGATGCGACAGCTCGCCCCGCTGTTCGGAGTCTCGAAGTCGGCGGCGGACCGGATCATCGACCACCTCGGGCCGATGCTCGCGCTCCAGCCCCGCAAGCGGTTCGCCAAGGACACCGTGCTCATCGTGGACGGCACCCTGGTCCCGACCCGGGACCACACGGTGGCCGCGCAGTCGAAGAACTACCGGTATTCCACCAACCACCAGGTCGTCATCGACGCCGACACCCGCCTGGTCGTCGTGGTCGGCCGACCGCTCACCGGGAACCGCAACGACTGCAAAGCATGGGAGGAATCCGGTGCCAAAGCCGCCGTCGGCCAGACACTCACCATCGCCGACGGCGGCTACCCCGGCACCGGACTCGTCATGCCCCACCGCCGCCGCAAGGGCGAAGAACTACCGGAGTGGAAGCAGACGCACAACAAGTCCCACAAGCAGGTCCGAGCCCGCGTCGAGCACGTCTTCGCCCGCATGAAGACCTGGAAGATCCTCCGCGACTGCCGCCTCAAAGGCGACGGAGCCCACCACGCCATGCTCGGCATCGCCCGCATGCACAACCTCGCCCTCGCCGGATAGGCGACCAGCCCGACCCGCGGCCGACCGAACCCCAAACGACTCAGAGATCATTTACGGGACAACCCTTAGTTCCTGTAATTCCATGGTCACCTTTTGAGATTCTTCCTCAGCACAACCAGCCGAGAGAAGCAATGCATCGGTGCTGGTCAGGGGCTTGGGCCCCGAGGCCCTGGAGCATCGATCTGATGGATGTTCAAATGACCTTCGTCCTCGCACCCACTGCTGACCTGCGCTGATGCCGACTGGGCCAAGCAGGACGACGGTGAGGCCGTTGGACCCGCCTCGACTTTGAATCAGCCCTGGGGCGAACAGGCCAGGGCGACCCTGAAGGGCTGGTGCCGTCGAGGGCCACAACAACAAGATCAAGATGCTGAAGCGCCAGATGTTCGGCCGCGCCAACTTCGACCTCCTACGCAAACGCGTCCTCCACGCCGTATGAGGCCGGACCTCGCGGCGGCCTGGACGGTCACCAGCTCGCCGCGGACGGCGATGGTGTCGAGTACGACGTCGTCGGCCTGGTGGAACCAGAGATCTTGGAGGAGCGCGTCAGTCACGAACACGGCCACTACGCAGATTCACCGACCACCGACAGGCCCTCTCGTAGCCCGGCTACGCCGGGTGCAAGCGCACCGGTCGGCGAGTCGCCCCCACCCGGTGATCCCCGCCATCTGCCGGGTGGTGCAGGGGCCTCAGCGGGATCCCAAAGCGTTGTGCAGCAGGTCGTAGGCGCGTTCTGCTCCCTGTACCGCCTTTGGGTAGCGGTCCGCGGCGGACTCGCCGCCTGCCAGGGATTGATGGTTCATGTTGGCGAGTTCACGTTCCAGCGCGATGACCTGGGTGGCGGTGAGGCGTGCGGTAAGGGCGTCGAAGCCCGCTGCCGCGAGCTCGTCGGCCAGTGAGTCGATCCCGCGGGCGGCGTAGTGGGTCAGTTTCGCGGCCAGGCTCTCGGTGCCAGTGACCAGCTGGTAGAAGGCCAGGCTCTCGGGACTGTCGTTCAGGCCGGTGTTCGCGTCGTGCTCCCGCCCTGCGTTCAGCAGTGCTTCTCTCAGTGCCTCCAGCGGCGGCTGGCCGAGCCGGCGGGTCTGTACGGTCCTGGCCACTTGGTCCTGGTGGTCGGCGAGCAGGTGGAGAACGAGATCTTCCTTCGTGGGGAAGTGCGTGAACAGGGTCCGCCTGGAGACTTCTGCTTCCTGCGCGATCTCGGTGACCGAGACCCCGTCGAATCCCGTACGGAGGAACAGCCGCAGCGCGGTGGCCGCGATCGCGGCGACTACAGCGCTGTGCCAACGCGTCCCGCATCCCCGGGGGGCCGTGGCGTGGCCCGCCAGGCGTGGACGGTTCAAATCCTGCCCCACCGCCCCGGCCACCCCGCAGCACGCCTGGTCCACGTCATCGGCTGCCAACCCGGCGCCACCCCAATCGATTCGGCCAAGCCCTCGACATACTCCAGCAACCCCGCACCGTCCCCTGCCGCGAATGCAACACCGCGTCCTCATTCACGCCAGCCGACTGAAGCACCTGTGCCCGCCGGGCATCCCCCACACCACAACCTGCAGCTCACTCTCAATCAGCGACGAGACGGAACGTCCAGCACGGCGGGATCACGGAGCTCCAGGAGTCAACTCCCTCATTCCCCCGGGATACCCGAGCGTCACCTCCTCCTGCTCAGCACGAGTACCGCGGCGAGCACCGCGGTGGGAGAACGTCACCACCGCGCTTCCTCACATCATGCGGGCACCGGGAGGGAGTGTCATGAATCATCAGGTGTGGGGCCGAGGTAAACCTTCGAATAATTCGGAATCGCCCTTTTAAGCTGTTTTTCCAGCGCTTGCACAGCATCCGCTTTCGCAGTGCGATTCACAGTGGCTCGGACTTTGTTATCGTCAGTACGCATGCGCATTACGAGTGTAAGAGAATCCTTAAAATGGTTGCTGAAATGACTCGCTAAATTAGGATCCTGATCGATGAGATTTGTATCGTAGATCAAGACAGTGCCATCATCAGAAACAATGCATTCAGCTTTCCCCCCGGAGGCATATATGCGCTGAATGGTTTTTGCGTTACCTTCCATTAGGGAATCCCAGTGAGGTCCGAGAGATTTCCAGGTATTAAAGCCGGGAACTCTTTCGGCGAGAAACTTCCATGCTTCAGGTTCGAGGTTTTCCAGAAGAGCGTTGCGGTCACTGTCATCAGACTGAATGAACTTAGAAATATATTCAATAGCAGCCTTCTTTGATTTCCTGAGAAATCCGGAACCATCAAAGCGTTTTTTGTCTGCGTCTACACTTGAAAGGTACATGACGTAATAGGCAATGTCCCCCTTTTCTTCAACCAGCCGATTAGCGCAATGCACGATAAGCTTATCTTTTGCTGTGGGATTGCCTAACAGTATCGCCTTCTTCTCGTCGGGTAAGCTGTCGAGCTTCTTGGCGAAAGCGCTGCCGCTACTCAGAAATGTAGCAATCACCCCCAAGTTACTCTTGACGTAAGTCATTGGCAGCTTTTCGCCGGGCGCACGCTTCGTGACCCGATTTTTCCTGCCATGGATACCTCTGCAACTCAAAAAATACAGGTTCTTCACATGCCCAAGTTGCCCCAGTACACCGTCACATTCATGGCGCGTCTTGAGCGCGGCACATTCAATGGGGGATGTACACAGCATTGTAGCGCCGCTTTGCAATGGATCCTGCCCGACGAAGTAGAGGGGGAGATCCTGTACGTTCGCTTGAACGATAACAGCGGTATCAAAGTCATCTATTTCAGGGCTCAGTAGATAATTTGGAACCGAATCGCCAGATGCATATGCCTGCTTCGACTTCGCCTTCTCGCCTTGCGCCAAGGCAAGGAGTGAAATGCTAGTGCTAAGATTCTCGCCGGCGTCGGAAAGGAAATGTAGGGTCATGCCTTCGGGAACCGAAACGGGTGAATGGCTCTCATCTAGGGTGCCATGGCCGGCAACAAATGCGATCTCTGCTGCGAGGAGCGAACATAAGCCCTCCAGGACGGTCGTATCATTCCGCGCCTGCAAGGTATCAGCGATGAACTGAGCGACAAGTATCTCTATGTTGGATGCGACGACATCTGGGTCCCAATTTTCAGAACCATCAATCATTCCGACAGCCTGCTGAATTGTTTCTTTCATCTCATCTTCAGAAAGGCTCTGAAAATCAAGACGGGAGACATCATAGTTCAGCCGGCAAGTGTAGTTTAGATAATCCACAAAAGCGGCTACGGCGAACGGGTTTCGCGCCAACTCGTCCAAGGATGAGGGAAGGGCAAGTTCCTTAGCGTATCGAATGTAGTTCTGCCAAGTTAGCTGCATTTACGTCAGTCCTTCCTTCGGTGATCCCGCCAGTCTGGCTTCGGATACCGCAAAAATGTGCAGGGTGGGTTAATTTTCGAATTTTCTTCCCACTGTGAAGTGGAAGGAAAATCTTTTCAGCATGCAGGCTGGTACTACAATTCCCACGAGTGTCGTCCCCCGGTGGAATCTTTACTGTCTGCTGCCGCATGAGAACGAGCTCCGTGTCCTAGAATAATCGCTTGGGAAACGTTGCATTTTTCTCTTTGAGGACGAATGGCCGATGGCGGGTCAGTCTGCCCCGCTGACGACGACAACAGGCTGCCCAAAGGGCACCGGCGAGGGTAGACATGCATGCCTTGCAGACTCAGCCTCGATTCGTCAGCGGGATTTGGCCGTTGTCACCAGCCGTCTCACCCTTCCCCCCCGAGGCGCCCAGAGCCCTGCACGGCTACCCCCCACCAGCAGAGCCCTCGGCATGAAACCAACCCACCCCAACACAACAGGCGCCACCCCCGCTCGAGTCATTGAGCATTTTCAGCGGTAGTTCTCCAGGGTGAGGATGGCTTTGGCTGCAGTGGTGAGCCAGGTCGGGCTGCAGCGCGCTTTGCGGAAGATCCGCCAGGTCTTGAGACGGGCCAGGCCTCGCTCGACGGGGTAGCGCAAGCGGGCGTGGGCGGCCTTGTTCAACGACTTCTGGCGAGGGCTGAGTTCTTGGCCGGGGCGGCGCCGTCGGCCGGTGGCGAAGGTGCCGTCGGCTCCGAGGTAGGCCAGATCAGCCAGGGCCGGGATGCCCAAGCGGCGGCACGTGGCGATGATGCGGTGTCTGCGGGCCGCGGTGAGATCGTGGGCGGCCGGGCAGCACCCCGGAGATCCACAGGA
>NZ_JAPNLJ010000095.1 GCF_026627445.1 Streptomyces sp. H27-H1 | reverse complement strand
GCGGCATCGCGTTCCGCTTCGACAAGACGCCAGAGAGCTACGAGGCCGGCCTGCATCTGTGTGGTGCGATGCTCTGGCTCCGCAGCATCGCACCACATTCATGATCTGAACTCCAGACAGGACCTAGCTCCCGGCGTGCCGAGGCCCTCGCCCCGGCGAGCGGTACCTGGGTGTTGGGCGATTCTCTACGTGAGCACGTACGTGGAGGCTCGCGACGTTCCTGGTGAACAGGAGCGCTGATCTCGAAGGGCAGCCTGATGGCGCTTCGTGTGCGACGACACGGTGAACACGAAGGCTCTCGGGTGTCGTCGAGTGGCCAGTGCTCGGGTCCTTCGTAGGTGCGATGATCGGTCCGTGGCTGAGGAAATATCGCGCTGGTATCGGGGCCGTTTGGTCGTGGGGCCGTTCAGGCCGTTCGAAGCCGCGGAGCTGAGCCGTCTCGAGCAGGAGATTGGACTGCCCCTGCCGGCGTCATACCGGTCGTTCCTGGAAGCGGCGGGTGGGAAGAACCTCACCTACTCGGTCCGCCTGCCGGGTTGTGAACCGGAGCCGTTGCAGAGCTTCGACGATCTCTACCAACTCGGCCGCGACGGCGATGGTGAGTACGGCTGGGGCACCCTGCTCGGTGAATACCGCCGCAGTCGCCAGGGGTGGCTCGCGGATGAGGTCTCGCTCGCGGGCCTTCTGCCGATTGCCCGAAACGGCGGCAGCGACACCCTGTTCCTGGACCTGAAATCCGCCACCCACGGCCAGCTCCACGCCTTCGTCCATGGCATTTCCTTGCCCGGATACCTGTCGAAGGGGGTCTTCACCAAGGTCGCTGACGGCTTCGACGCCTACCTCGACAGCCTGGTCGTCGATCCGGGAGTTGGCCGCGGACACGTGGGCTGATGTCGTCGACAGCGACTCCACCGACCCGTGGCGGCGGACCGTCGAGGAATGGCTGGACAAGGATCTGCCGGGTTGGCGCCTGAGGCCGTTGACCGGGTGATCCGGGCATGATCACCCACCCGTTTGGAGAGGTTCCGGCTGATCGTTGCAGGTCAGACGGAGGTGTCGGTGCTGGTTGTCGACTCGGACGGGCTGTTGGTGGGCGTCAGCTTCGGCAGGGCCAGCTGACGTGTCCGGCGTGTGGGGCGGTTCTGGCGCCGTGGGGTCATGGCCGGCCGCGGTCGATCCGGGGTGATCTGGGGGCCCGGGCTCATCTTCAGCGTCGCTCAACACCCTGGAACTCGTCGGCTCACCCTCCCTCGCCAAAGCCCACCTCACCTGCCCTCCCGAGAGCCCGCTGGCATTCCTCAACGGTCACAAACCCATGCTGTCCCTGACCATCCAAAGCTTCCGTTTCACCGTCGGAACCGCGCACACCTCCACCGACCGGGACGCCACACCCGCCGCTCACACCCAGCCGGCAGCATCCAGTCCAGCTCGACACCCACGGGACGCCTACTCCGGACCTGGAGCACGCCGCCAGCCAGTGGCACGAGTCCTGGACGGACGTGGCGGGCTTGGAAGGCCTGGTCGTCAAGAACATGACCCAGCCCTACCGCCCGGCCGCCAGAAGCTGGACCAAGATCCGCCGCAGAGACACCACCGAAGCCATCATCGGCGCGATCACCGGCACCCTGACCCGTCCTGGGTTTCGCATCCTCGGCCGCCACGACCAGGCCGGGCGGCTGCGCACGGTCGGCCGCACGACAGCGCTGCGCCCGGACGGGGCCCGCGAGGTCGCGGAGCACCTGGCCCCGCCGGCCCCGGCCACCCGTGGGAGGGTGTGCGGTTCGCGGGCGGCGTGGGGGTCCCGCGATGTCCTGGACGCGGTCCTGGTCCGCCCGGATCTGGTCGCGGAAATCAGCGCCGACCGGGCCGTCGACCACGGCGGGGTCTACCGGCACCCGCTGCGGTTCAAGCGGTTGCGCCAGGACGTGGAGGCGCGGGACGTTGCGGGCTTCGGCCAGGGTCCCGCGACTGCTGTCGGCTGACCTGCCCGGATTCAGGATGTGGTCCTGGCCGACCAGGCCTACGGTCCCGCGCGATTTCATTTGGTCGGCCGCGGGGGAGCGGCCCGGCGGGCGGCTGGCCGCCGCCGTGGCCGCCGCCGTAGACCTGGCGGCCTCACCGGGAGCTACCAGAACGTTCGGACGGTGCAGCCGTTGGGCTTCTCCACCCACCAGGACTACGTCCGGGCCTTCACCGCCAAGGCCGGCGCTTACAAGAAGGCGCGCTACATCCTCCCCGAGGACGCCGCCGTGATGCTCCGACGGGCGTCGTTGTGCCCGCCCCTGACGTTCACGGAAACCTACCGCGACCACTACGCCGAGTTCGTCGCCGTACGGCCATGCGCGACCGGATAGGCCTCCGGCGGAACTGCCGAGCCCGCAGGCCCATACGGCGGCGGAGGACGCCTCCCTTCTGAGGGAGACCGCTAGCGCGAAGGGCGTTGGGTTGGATATGTCGGTCCGGGCGCATGGTGTTCTCACCCTCGGAGCGCGGCCAGGTGGACGCGAGAAGGCGTCGTGCTCAGGCGGCCGCGCCGGTCGGGGGCCCTGCCGCGGGGTACTGGGGAGCGGCGAGGCCCACCCCTGCCACCGCGCTCGGACGGTGCCGCGGCAGGGGCCGCGTCTGGCGAGCCGGTGGTCCTTCCTCGAACGGGGAGTGATCCGGGGAAGGACCATCGCCGGAATCCAAGGATCAGAACAGACGAACGACTGTGTCGATAGGGCGGCGGGGTGCACACTGACATTTCCCTGCGTCCCGCTGACATCTACTCTGCGCCCGACATTGGGGGTGTTGCTTAGGCCCTGCACTCAGGAGACTCCTAGGATGGCGAATCTTGAGGCTTTATACGGGTTGGTCGGTGTGCTTGGTGGTGCATCGATCGGTGGTCTCAGTACCGGGTTGCTCCAGCGTGCCGCGTACAAGAGGGACGTCCAGCGAGCCGAGCTGGAGCGGGGAACGCAGGCGCGGGCGACGAAGCAAGAGCAGCAGTCCCGGGTGAAGGAACGTGCGCTGGAAGCTGTCGCTGCGGCTCGGTCGAGCACGCGAGCGTGGGCCCAGTACATGGAGTACGTGCTGCAGAACCTGACTGCTGGGGAACCCGTTGATCGGGCATCCTTCGACGCTGAGGTCTCAGGGTTCCTGACCGCAGCAGGAAGCGCCTACTACGGGCTCGCGGCCACTGAAGGCATTGAGCTCGTGGAGCACCACAACCCCGGGGACGAAATGATGTCCATGACGGAAATCAGCGCCAACGTCCGCCTCGTGCTTCTCCAACCGCTGCTTCAAGGGCGGAACCCTGTCCTTGAGAGACTGCTCCGGCAGATACAGATGACCTCCGCGGGCATCAACGCGACGATGGTCCGGCAGACGGAGGTACTGACAGGCCGGGGATCGGACGTTCCCCGAGCCGTCGCCAGGCCAGCGAATGCCTCGCTTCCCAACTACCTGGCGGCCCCACCATGTGTGGATTTCGGGCCGCCGAGGCCGTCCGTGTTCACTGCGACGAACGAGCTCGGCGATGTCGTGGAACGGCCCGAGCCGCTGAAGATAGCCGCGATGCTGATCGAGCTCCGACGAAGCGGCCTCCGACGAGGCAACGCTTACCTGAACGTGGTCAAGCCGGACGACGACTGTCCCAACGACCCCTCCATCCGAGTTGTGCTGTGGCACGACAGCAGTTACCAACTGAGTTACTTCGACGGTGCCTGGGGGAGCCGAAAGACGCGAATCGTCTCCAAGGAGCAGGTCCTAGAGGTCCTTCTCGCCTGGGTGACCGACCGGCCAGATTGGCAAGACGGCCTCGTGTGGTCCGATGGGTCTTCTTAGCCGGCATTGGAAGCTCCACCGTCGCCGCACTCGTTGACGCTGGAGCCGGGCTCCTGCCCCCGCGTCGTGGCGCTCAGGCCCCGCCCCGGCGGCCGCGGTGAGGCCGGACCGGACAAGACGCTCCCCGGGCGACCCCGGCCACCACCAAGCGGGGTCACCTCCGGCGCGTAAGCGCGGGAGGCTTTTGGGGCGGTGGTGGAGTTCGTGTCCGGGAGGGGTGTGTGAGGATCGGGGCATGGGGAGTGGAAATCTGCGGAGTGTTGGACCTGTAGGTGAGGTAGAGGGGCGCGAAGCCCTGCTCCAGATGGTGAGGGGTGCGGCCCGAAGTGAGTCGGACAGGCAGGCCGAGGCCGTGTTTGTCGTGTGCCGGTGGTGCGGTGCGGAGGAGTTCGAGGTGGTGGCGAGGGAGTGCTTCTGTTTCGGCTGCTGTCTGCCACTGGGTGTAAGGGATGGCGTGGAGGAGGGTTTTCCGGGGCAGTACTGGTGGAGGCTTGAGCCCCCAGACACTCTGCTCCCCGCCTGCACGCCAGGCCTGCAGATTCTTCCGGAAGAGGTCTGCCGGTGCCCTGAGGGGCATGGTGTGTTCGAGCTGGCCATTGGTTTCACCCGTGGTGTGGACCACCGGATCCGTAGGCTTTCGGTTGGGCTGAGGTGTCCGGAGGATGGAGGGCTGCATCTGTACATCGACAACGCCCATGTGGTGCCGGTCGAGAGGGATACCTGAGACTGGTTGTCGATGACGCTCGCATGGCGCTTCAGCTGATCGAGCGGGGAGATGGCCCGCACCTGTGCCCACAGCACTGAGCCTTTTCCAACCTCGCGCTGAGGCGTGGTGAAGGACGAGGACGGCCTTCACGATGTCGGTGATCCGGTTGGTGCTGCAGCGAAGCTTTCGCAGTAGACGCCAGCCCTTCAGCACGGCCATGGCCTGCTCGCCGACGCAGCGGATCTTCGCGTGGCTGCTGTTGTGCCGTCGCTTCCAACGCTTGAGCCGACGGCCCCGGAAGGGGACTCGGATGTGCCGACCGGCGCCTTGGTACGCCTTGTCCGCCCAGCACTTCAGTCCCGCGGCGGCGAGCGCATCGACGATCCCGTGGCTTCGGGCGGCCGTCAGGTCATGGGTGGCTCCGGGCAGGGCCGGAGCCACCCAGAGCAGTCGGCCGAACGGGTCGGTGAGGACCTGCACGTTCATGCCGTGCCGCTTGTGCTTGACGCCTCTATGTTCGTCAAGCTGTCCTGGTCGCTATCGAAGTGCTGACGACCTTGAAGATCTTCCGGGCGAGATACCGCTTGAGGTATCTGATGATCTCCCTTCTGGTCCGGTCTTCCGCGGTCCGTCGCGCAAGGTAGGCACGCGTCTCGGGGTGGTCGCGAAGCCGCGTAAGGGCGATGCGGAAGAGAGCCGCATTGGCCTGGCGGTCGCCTCCGCGGTTCAGCCGACGTCGCTGACTCTTGCCGGATGATCGTTCGACCGGACTCACTCCGCACAGTGCGGCGAAGGACGCCTCACTGTGGAAGCGCTGCGGGTTATCCCCGGCCGCGACCAAGAGCGCTGCGGCCGAGTCCGGTCCGACTCCGTGGAGTTCCAGCAGGTCGGGCGCAGTGTCCTGAACCCGTTGTCTGATCAAGCGCCCGAACTGGCGGATCTCCTCCGTCAGGCTCTGCACGCGGCGCGCCAGCAGGCGCAGGGTGAGCTCGACGGGCAGGGCGACGCCGGGGGACGCCGGGTCAGCCAGCTCGGCACACCGAGCAATCAGCGTGCTGTTGGTCAGCCCCGCGAGGGCCTCGCGAAGGTGAGGATCTGTGCAGACCAGCACGGCCTTGATCTGGTTGATGGCCTGGGTACGAGACTTGACCGCTGAGTCTTTCGCAAGTTTGAAGACGCGCAGCGCTTCGACAGCACCGTTGCCGGACTTGGGTACAGCCGTGGCCCGGCCGGAGAGCACGGCCCGGGCCGCTGCCTCGGCATCGACGGCGTCGGTCTTCCCCCTGCTTCGGCGCATCGACCGGTCCGGGCAGTTGACCTCGATGACCGCGACGCCAAGCGAGCACAGCTTGCGTGCCAGGCCGGCCCCGTACGAACCGGTGCCCTCGACGCCGGCCTGGCTGACCCGCCCATGGGACCGCGCCCAACTCCACAAGGCTTCGTACCCGTGCGTTGTAGCAGCGAAGGCCTCCGTGCCGAGGAGCCGGCCCGTGACGTCGATCATGGCGGCGACGTGGACGTCTTTGTGTGTGTCCACCCCGAGGACGACTACCTGCTGCGGCGGCTGCTCAAGACCAGGCTGTATCGGGCTCACGACGGGCTCTCCTCAGTGCTCAGCGGCGGCGGGATCCGCTGACACCGGGCAAGGCCACAGGTCAGGACTGTGACGACGCCTCGGAAGGAGGCAAGGCCTCTATTGGGACACGGTCCGCCTTGCCCGGCGCCAGCATGCACCGCCCCGACGCGGTGGCCGACAGATCAAACACAAGGCACCAAGGGCCAGCCAGAGTACGAGTCAGGCCCCGCGTCGGAACGGCACACCCATACTCACAGCCGGAGTAGTTCCGCCGGTCGGCCTTCCCGGAGCGGCGCCTGGTGCGGATGAGGGTGCCGTCGATCAGGACCACCTCCCCGCCCTGCCTGGCGAGCTTCTTCAGGGCGCGGTCCAGGCGCGGTGCTTGGAGCGCGAGCAGTCCAAGCAGTTCGTCGCGCCAGCGGCGGACGGTGGATTCGGACACGTTGTTGCCGCCGGCCATGTCGGCCAGGCGCTGGTCGTGGCGTAGCACGGCAAGGACGATCACCGCGATCTTCCCCGGCGGCAGGATCCGCCACCTGGACCGAATCGCCTTCAGATGACGCCTGAGCAGATCGGCGAGGTGGTTGACGGTGCGCGTGGACAGCGGCAGGCGGGACTGGTAGGTAAGCGGGCAGGTGTCCTCGGCGCGTTCTTCGGTATTCGTCACACAACTCCAACGGCCGCCGGGGGCAACCTGGTTACGCCCGTGCAGCACCGTCTTGCGCGTCGGGGTTCCTGGTTACAGGCGGATGGTGAACCGGCCGTCGGGCAGTTTCCGCAGCCAGCCGCGATCGACGAGTCGGACCAGCCTCCCGCGCAGCGGTTCCAGCTTGGCACGCACGCTGACGTCGATGCCCAGGCCGTCGCCGACCTGCCGGGCCTTGAACGGTCCTGCGGCCTCCCTCACGGCGGCGAGGATCCGCTGATAGTCCCGCGGGAGCGTGGTCTCCTCCATACCCGGCTCGCGGTGCGGAATCAGCATCACCGCCTGTCCGCCCACCTGCCCCGGCAGCGGCGCGGCGGAGGCGCGCTCATCGACGAGCTGATCGCTCACCCGCTCAACCTCCAGCTGGTGCTCACCCCTGACCTGTACGAAGAGCCAGTGCTCCATCGTTTCCGACCGACGGAGGTGCGTGGTACACACCCGCTGCTCTGGCGGCGTCGGCCGAACTGCGCGGCCTGCGGCTTGTCGCGCTGGTGTACGCGTCCTGAAGGTCCAACGAGGCCAGGTCCGTGGGCGATAGCTTCCACTGCCGCACCGGATCGACTAGCGGTCGCGAAGCGGGTGCGCATCTCGGGCGGGAGACCGAGAACCAGAACTTCACCAGCAGGACCCCCTTGTCCGGGGTCCCATTCGACGGCGGTCCCGGCCGTTGACCCCTTGTCCGGGTCCGGCGCACGGACGCGGACGCTGCGTCTCCCCTGGACATGCCCCGCTGCTGGCCACCGTTAGACCGCCGGTCAAGGGGTCCCTCCGCACGCTCTCCATCCACCGCCCCGGCGTGGGGCGGTGAAGGAAGCGAAGGAGATACGACGATGGCGACCATCCACTCCCGTCCAGGACGCGGCCCGCTGCCGCCGGGCCGGCCCTGCCCCGAGCTGGATGCGAGCAGGACCCGCACTGGCTGGGCAAGTGTCGGCGTACACGTGTTCAAAGTGCACCGGGCGGTACACGCGAACGTGCACCACGCGTCATGGCCGATCTTGCTGGACTGTCACCGAGTGGCATTGCTGCCTCGATCGAGATCCTTGAGGAACTGCCGTTGGCCGTCAAGGAATCCGTCCGCGAAGAGCAACCGGGGCGAGAAGAGCGCAGTGAGCGTGATCTTGAGGTCCGACTGCTCGATGGACCGCTTGAGAAGCGAATGGGTCGCGTCCGGGTAGCGCTTGGCCATCAACGCACCGCCTGCGTCCAGCACCTCGCGGTAGACGCGCTCCGTGTCTGCGATGTCCACGTTGATGTCATGACCCGCGAGGGCCAGCAACACCGGTACGCCGCGCAGGGCGCGAAGGTCTTGCGTGGCGTCCGAGGTGTAGTTCTTGGAGATGAAGCCCCAGCGATCGGCGGTGATGCCGTCCGCGTCGCCCCCCATGGCCTTGACGTACTCCTCGAAGGGCGCGTGGCGTTCCAGCAGCCGTCGGGTGGTGTCGCTCTTGGCGATCGCCGCGTTGGTACGGAGTGCTGACGCGCCGTCGGCACGCAGCTCGGCGAGGAGGTTGTAGCGGCCCTGCCGGAGCCAGTTGATCGCCGGCGAGACGGCGATGACGAAGCTCACGGGCGCCTTGGCGGCGACCTTCGGCAGGACCCAGCCCGCCTGGCTGACGCCCCAGAGCCCGATCCGGTCGCCGTCGATGTCCGGGCGGGCGCGCGCCCAGGCGATGGCGGCGGCTGCCTCGTCGGCCCTGTCGTCCATAGACTGGCCGAGCCAGTTCCCGGGCGCGCCCGCGACGCCGGGCTTGTCCCACGACAGGGAGGCGTAGCCGGCCTCGGCGTTCGCTTCCCACAGGGGCCTGTACCCGTCGCCATGGGTGGCGTCGACGGGGCCGTCGCCGTGGACGTACACGACCAGGCCGTGGTGCTTTCGGCCGTTTTTGGGAGTGGCCAGTACTCCGTTGAGGGTGTGGCCGCCGTGGCGGATCGATACCCGCTGCTCGTCCATGGCATAGGAGTGCTGCCACAGCACCACACCGCCGAGACCGGCGGCCACGACCAGGGCCGTGACGAGTGACCACACGGCTATGCGGAGCCCGCGCCGTCGGGGCTGGATCTTTGGACGCATGGGATATGACCGCCTCTGTTCGGGTGAGCCAACCTGAAACTATCAACATGAGCACGACCGTCGCAAGAATGATAGTTTTGAGTTTCGGGTTGCAGTGGGAGAAGGAGGAAGACGGCATGGGACTGGACACGACGGACACCGGTACTGGACCGGTGACGGTCCGGCGGGGCCTTCCGGCCGGCGCCGAGCGGCGGGCGGCCGAGCTGTACTGGGAGGCTTTCGGCCGTAAACTCGGCCCCGCGCTGAACCCGCCGGACAAGGCGGTGCCCTTCATCGCCGCCCACCTGAACGCCGATCGCGCGGTGTGCGCGCTCCTCGACGGGCAGCTCGTCGGCCTCGCCGGCTACCAGCTCGGCGGCCGTGCCCTCACCGGGGGATCGGCCTCCGCCGTGCTGCGCGTGTACGGACACCTGCGAGGACTGCACAGACTCTTGCTCCTCGCCCTGTTCGAACGCCACCCGGCCCCCGGACAGCTCGTCATGGACGGCATCGCCGTGGACCCGGGCATACGCGGCCGTGGCGTCGGGAGCCTGCTCATCGAGGAAGTGGCCGCCATCGCGGCGGAGCAGCACTGCCGAGAGATCAGACTGGATGTGATCGACGCCAATCCGCGCGCCAAGGCCCTGTACGAGCGGCTCGGCTTCATGGCCGTGCGGACCGAGAGCACGCCCTACCTGCGCGGGCTGCTGGGGTTCGGCGCGGTGACCACCATGCGTCGCGCCGTCGCAACGAGAGGAGCGCGAGAACTGTGAGCGCCGAGACGGACCACGTCGAGGTCCCCACCCGCATGCTCGTCCACGCGCTGATCCGCGAGGACGGCACCGTCGGCGCGGACGAGCTCTACACCGTCGCCAACACCCTGGGCATGAGCGACCAGCAGGTGCGGCTGTGCGTCAAACGCCTCGTGGCCGAGGGCCGGTTCACCCACGAGGGCCGCGGCCGCAAGGCGCAGCTGCACGCGACCGCGGACACCACGCGCGCCCTGGCTCCCAACGCGGACTTCCTCCGGCACGCGTTCCAGCAAGACGCCGGACTCGCCCCCTGGGACGGCGTCTGGCACCTGGCCGCCTTCGCGGTGCCCGAATCGGCACGCACGGCCCGGGACGCCCTGCGTGAAACCCTCGTCCACCTCGGCGGCGCCCCACTCCAGGGCGGACTGTACGTCTGCGCCAACGCCTGGGAACCGTACGTCGAAGAAGCGGCCCACCACCTCGGTGCCCATGGTGCGCTCACCCTTCTCACCACGGCCGACCTGCGCAAGGGCGACACGCAAGAGCCTGTCGAACTCGCCCGCCGCCTGTGGCCCCTCCAGGAGATCGCCGACCGCTACCACCGCCTCAGCCGAATCGCCCGGCCCCGCCTCGACCGACTCACCGGCCCTGCCGGACTCTCCCCGTCCGCACTCCTCACCACCGCGGTCGAGCTCGCCGCCGAACTCACCCGCGCCATGGAGCCCGACCCGCTGTTGCCGCCTCAGCTGCTGCCCCAGCCCTGGCCCGGCACCCAGGCCCGGGAGCTCATCGCCCGGTGCTGGGCGGCCCTGCACGAACAAGAAGGCGGCGAAGCCCGCCCAGCCCTCTTCCGCCTCTACGCCGACATCACCCGAGAAGCTGCAGACCGGACCGCGCGCTGAAGACGGGACAGAGGACGTGCACTTTGATGCGTACCGACCGGTGCATGTTCCGGGCTCTGGCAAGATTTTCGTAGCTGGAGATCATCTCGGTGGCACGGTCGGCCGGTCCGCGTAGCGGGCTGCCGACAGTCACGTATTCCGCACAGGTGGTGCGTCAGATACCTACACAGGTGGGCCCTGCGTCCGCACGCCCGTATCCGAGCACCTGAGCGAGGACTTCGCGGAACTGCCTGATGTCCTAGGGCCTGTGTGATGTCGTGATCAGTCGGGGGTCTTCAGGAGGTCGTCGATCCAGATCATTGCGGCACGGAGATGGACGCCGGCGAGGTAGCTCTCGGGTGATTTGTCGTAGCGAGTGGCGA
>NZ_JAPNLJ010000094.1 GCF_026627445.1 Streptomyces sp. H27-H1 | reverse complement strand
CCATGATGGCAGTACAGGCACAGGTCTCCCCGGTGATCACAGAGCGTCGCAACTCCATGATCGCCAAGACTTGTGCCTGCTCTGCTACCGAGATGGCGCCACCGCGCCTATCTGCGCGGCCTCTTAGTCGACTGCTCTCTCCGCTTGGGCTTTGGTCGGGGCGAGGCGGTAGGAACTGGTTCCGGTCTGGATGATGTTGCCGCCGAACCACGGCCAAGGAGGCAGTGCGGGAGGGGGGTGCTCATCCGGCGCCGTCTTCGGGTCCGCTGTCACCGGAGTCCTCGTCCACGTGGCCGAGGAAGCGCGCGAGCCCCTGATCAGAGCGGGCCAGGAGGCCCGGTGACGGGACGCCGTAGCCGGGTTGAGCCACGTCCCAGTAGGCGGGCTCCGGGACATTGGCGGATGCTCTCATCAGGGCCCCCTTGCTGCGGTGGATTCCCAACACCCTTGACGTTGGGGATCCGGCTGGAGGCCGTTCAACGTTCTTGCGGGAAATCGGGGACTCTCACCGGTATTCTGCGGCCCGCTGGATCAGGGCCCGGGCGCGGCTCCGTGGACGGCGTGGGGTGGCGAGGTCGGAGAGGGCCCGCCCGTAGGTGGTGATCTCGCCGGCCGCGGTGATGGTGACCCGCGCGGACAGCAGCTCGATGCCGACCTGGGTGTCGTCGTAGATGGTGAAGGACTCCATCGATCGAACACAACGGTCGCGGAGCGCGGGCGGCAATGATTGCGAGGGAGAGGAATGCCCCAACCCACACGTCTGCAACGGCCTTTAGGCCCGATAGCCAGTGCCTGCGCGCGCCGGCATCCCCGCCCCGCAGCGAGAACATGACGGCGCGGGGCGAGGATCAGGACCGCTGCTCCTACGCGGTCGGGGCGGCGGGGTGGAAGTTGATGCGCTCGCGCACCACGGGGAAGCCGGCCTTGGCGAAGTTGGCGGCCATGGGGAAGTTGCCCCGGTCCGTGGCTCCGGTGACGGCCTCGGCGCCGTGCTCCACCAGGAAGTGGGTGCACTCCGCGAGCAGGTCGTAGGCGTAGCCGCGGCCGCGGCGTTCCGGGAGGACACCGATGAAGCCGACGGTCGGCCCGGAAGGGTTGTGCGCGGGGATGTGGATGCCGGCCAGGTCGCCCTCAGGTGTACGGGCGATCTGCCACCACTCCCGCGGGGACGGGCACCAGTGGAAGAAGTCGAGCTCCTCCTGGGCGGCCCGGTCCAGGCCGCCCTCCGCTATGGCCTTCAGCGCATGGGCGTCGAGGGTGGCCGCGTGGATGCGGCGCAGCGCGTCGAAGAAGACCGCGTCGTCGGGTTCGGCGCCGAATACGAGGCGGCCGGGTCGTTCGGGGAGTCCGCGCTCCGGGGTCCAGCGGTAGAGGAAGCGTTCCACCAGGAGCTCGTAGCCCGCCGCTCGGGCGGCGGCGAAGCGCGTCTTGGCGGCGGCGGCCAGGGCGGGGTGCTCCCGCCAGTCGCCGGGGAGGTTGATCTCGAGCTCGACCTGCCAGGGGGCGGAGCGCAGGAGTTCGGCCCCCGCTTCCGCCTCGCCCTCGGCGACATCGAACCAGTTGACGTTGACGGGTTCCTTGTCGTCGGGGCCGCCCCACCAGGCGCCACGGGCGACGACGGTGCCCTCGCGCAGGGCCACCCGCTTCCAGTCGGGGCGGTGGGTGGTGCGCTCGTGGCCGGTACGGGCGCTCAGCGGGTCGGGGTGTGCGTCGAACAGTTGGGCTTCGCTCTCGTCGAGCGCGCGGATGACCAGATCGGTCATGGATTCCTCCGGGACGGGTACTGCGTGGGGCGCTCCCGGTCTCGGATCAGACGAACAACACGGGGGTAACGGGGAGGGAGCGCTTGGTGGTTGAGAACTGCACGGCACTCGCCTCCTTTCGTTCGTCTCGCGCGACGTGGTCCGAGGCCGGACGATACTTGGTCATCGGCAGGTGCGTCCACGCAATTTCGGAGAGCCGAGCGGCCGGGCCATCCAGCACAACAGCAGCTTCCAAGACGGCCCTGGACTCGGCGCAGGCATTGCTCGGCAACCTGATCAGAACGACGTTGGCCGCTGCCTCGGCCGCCGTCCAGCAGTCGTTCGGGCCTGGTTCCCGTACCGCGTCGTCCTCGAGCTTCTCAACGGGACCCGACCGGGAGCGGATCGCCTGCGTCTCCAACCGCACCGAGATCATCACGGACTGATCCACGGCGGACCGTCCGACGTGCGGGTGGGAGTGGAGCTGACACTCCCAATGAGTCGGCGGACCGGGCCTGCGACGGGGGCACGGAGGCCGAAGTACCCCGAGAGTCGCCGTGCCGGCTCACCAGGACGACAGCGCCTACAGGGTCCGGTCACGCGGCTGTTCCCGGCCGCGGCCGTCCCTCCCCGTCAGGTCCCGGTCGGCGACGCGCTCATCGCTGCCGTCAGGAACGTGATCGCCCACCGTCGGGCCGCCTCGCCCGCCACCGGGGACGGGCAGTCCGGGGAGGGCCGGTTGGTTCGGTGACCGGCGGGTCCGGGGTCAGAGCGAGCAGCCGGTCGAGCCCGGCGCACTGTGCGGCGTTGATGGGCTCGATCACGCGGCGGGCCACCGCGGCCAGGAGTTCGGCCTTCGAGCCGAAGTGGTGCCCGACGGCGGCCAGATTCGCTCCCGCGAGGTCGGTGATCGCGCGGACCGAGGTGCCGCGGTATCCGCGCTCGGCGAAGAGGGTTTCGGCCGCGTCGAGGACAGCTGTGCGGCGCACAGGTGGATCCCGCCAAGGCCGGCTGGGTGCTCCGCCGGCAGCCCTGGCCTCGCCGACAGCGCCGCTACCGCCCCAGTACCCTTCCCGCGTCTGGCCGCAGCAGCGTCCCAACCGGCCCCCTGGCAGGTCTGGCGGCCTACTGACCGGGCTGCGCCGCCCGCAGCCGGGACACGTGTGTCTCCTGGCCGGCCGCGCCCTCCCGGATGGCACCGGCCCGGTCCATCTGCCCCCAGCCCGCACCCGGCTCGGCGTTCACCTCTTCCCTGGCGTCCCTGATCCCGTAGTGGGCGAACAGCTTCTGCTCCTGCGCCACGGACAGCACCCTGTCGCAATCAAGCGCCGCGCACGGAGCCTGCTCGATCAGGGAGACGGCGTAGGGCAACACCAGACGCTGATCTTCCAGCGCCGCGTGCCTCAATGGGACGAATACGCCACCCAGGCCGGACGCACTGTCAGTGATCCGTACCCATTCGGGCCTGCCGGTGGTGTCGTCCACAAGGACATAGTCCACCCCGCCCACCCGCTGACCCTGCTGCGTATACGCCGCACACCCGACCATGGCCGTCAACTCCTGCACAGTGATCATCTCGGCTCTCCTTCTCCTCCCGCCGCGCCCTGCTGTCACCGCGCGGCTACCCGCACACGGCCACGGGAAGCGGGTGGGCGAGGTCCGAATTCACCTCCCTGTGCCGAGCTCCATTCCGGAGCCGGCCAGGGAGACGGCACTACTGGGGCCGGTACCCGACGCCCATGGCGTCCAGACGGGCCTGGTGGAACCGCATCCGCGCGGTGAAGTCCGGCCAGGCCGGGGTGGAGGGACCGCCCGACCAGGCACGGTCGGCCAGGGCGCAGAGCCGCGGGAAGCTGAGGTGTTCGAGGTGCTCGGGAGTTTTCGCGTACTCGGTCCACAGCGGAACGTCTGTTGGCCAGCGCCCCGGCCCGGGCACAGGCTGCCTGGGCTGGGCAGGCCATAGCGGCGGCGGCTTCACCGATTCCTGGCCCGATCTGGCGAACCTTCTCCACGCGGTCGCGCAGGCACTTCACGAAGGCGGAGACGTCCGCGGACTGCGCCCCTGCCTCACCACGCAGGGTTCCCTGTGGTGGGAGGAAGACGGCTGCGACGAGCTGAATGGTGACCCGCTGAGGCCCGCCCCCATCGGGCAGCCCTAAAACCAGCCATTGCAGGTGGGCCGCCGCAGTGGCTGAGGCTCGATGCCGATCGGCGGGGCGTCAGTCGTCGGCCTGCGGGGGTGCGAGTGCGCCGCAGGCGAGCACCGTGGTCGCCGTGGCGTCGAGGAAGAGCATGAACGTCCAGGACCGGTCCTCAGCGATGATCTCACCGACTCGGATCGGCTCGTCTGCCGCGCGACGCAGGATGTCGATGGTTTCGTCGAGGGCGAGCGTCTGCTGGCCGCGTAGCCGGGTGCGTCTCAGTCGCATGCCGTGCGTCGTACCCAGTCGGCCTGCGGGGATCAGCTCGTCCCCGACCGCGAAGCCGCCGCCGGCGAGCAGGGCCGCCCGGGCCGGTCGGCATGCGGTGGTGCCCTTGTCCAGCAGGGCCGCAAGCTCGTCACGTGTCATACCTGCCCGCGGGTGAGCTGCACCGACCTCGTCGTCGGTCCTGGTCGTCGTTCCGGCCATCACGTCGAGTTGTGTGCGGGCAAAGTGCCAGACCTGTTCGAAGGCGCCTTCGGAGACCTCCGATACCCCTTCGGCCTCCCCCCAGCCGTCGAAGCTGATCTCCGCGAGGGTGCCGTACTCGCGCTCGTACGCTTGCAGCGCCCCGAAGTCTGCATGGTCCCTGAGTCGGAGGACCTCGGTGAGGGTCGCCGCAGCCACCGGCTGGTGGTCAGAGCCCCGTAGGCCGGCCTGGCGTCGAGCCCACCCCTCGTCGTCGAGTTCGAAGTACGACCAGTGGCCGTGCTCGCTTTCGTGAATCCGGATCCACCGCGTCATGTCCCTATGATCGCCCCTGTCATCCGCCCACGGCGTTGCGCGGTGGTGATGCGCAGACCTCGCGCCATCCGGCGCACCCGGGCGAGGTGCGGCCGACCGCGCCGACTGCCGCGAGCGTGCGGGTACTTGCTTTCCGGCCATCTCGTGTGCCGGTCGACCCAGCGGCGGTGATCATGGGCACAGAGTCGTATCTCAGAGCGCAGTCGCGGCGGAATGACCCGAAAGGACCTCAGACTGATGGCCATATGGTCTTCGATCGTTGCCGTACTCGGCACCCTCGCCGGTGCCCTGATCGTCGGACTCCTCCAGCACCGTTCGGCGCGCACCTCACGCGCCGAGCAGCGCGCCGACAGCCACCGCCAGGACCAGCTCGGCGCCGTCACCGACTTCGCGGCCGCCCTGGACGCGCACCGCTCGGCGATGTTCCACCGGGAGCGTCTGGCCCTGACCGAGACGGGAACCGAGCACCAGCTGGAGGCCCAGACCAGGTCCCACGACACCCGGGCGGCCATCACCGCGCCCCACCTGCGCCTTCAGGTCCTGATCCCCGAACTGGCCGGCCCCGCCCAGCAGGCCGCAGATGCCACGTACGCACTACGCAAGGCCAGCGGCCGCACCGAGCTGGACGCCCGGCGGCATACGGCCAAGGAAGCGGCCGCGGCCTTCGTCGCTGCGGCCGCCGCGCGGCTGAGCCCCAACAACCGCTGACCGAGGGGGCCACTGCCGACGCTCTGGCCCGTCGGTCCAGCCGGTCCCTACGCCGGCAGCACCATGTCGGCCGGGCCTGGCGATGAGGTCGCGCGGGTCGCCGGCTGCGGCCGGAGTCAGTGCGGCGTACCGGTCCGGTCAACGGGGTGGTACGCGCCTTGCCCTCCTCCGCCCTCCCCCGCCCGGTCCACCAGCCGGGACAGCTCGGTCCTGGAGCGCACTCCCAGGAGGGCGAAGACGTTGCGCAGGTGATGGTCGACGGTGCGGGGGCTGACGGAGAGGCGCAGCGCCACTTCGCGGTTGGTGGCCCCCTCCGCCACGCAGCGTGCGATGCGCAGTTGCTGGGGCGTGAGGCGTTCGAGGTTCCCCGTCGGCGGGGCGGCGGATGCTTCGCCGGTGGCACGTAACTCCGCCCGGGTCTGTTCGGCCCAGGGCAGTGCCCCGCAGCGTTCGAACGCGACGAGTGCGTCCCGGAGCCGGCTCCGGGCCTCTCCCGGGCGGCGCTGCCTCCGTAGCCACTTCCCGTACAGCAGCTGGGTACGAGCGCGTTCGAAGGCGCCGTCGGTCGCTTCGTGCCGGGCGAGCGCCAGGGCGTAGAGGGCATCGGTGTCCTCCGGGGCGCCGACCAGGGCCAGGCACCTGGCCAGTTGGGCCGGTGCCTGGGGATCGATCCCCAAGGCCACCCAGGGGGTGTACCCGTCCACGGCGGCCCTGGCCTCGGCCATGCGGCCCGACAGCACGGCGGCCTCCACGAAACACGGCACGGCGAGCATGCGGACGGCGAAGTGACCTCGCTGGGGGCCCGGCCGGGTCAGCGGACCGAGCCGGGCGGCGGCTTCGAGCGCCCGTCCGTGGCACAGGTCGGCGCGGGCCAGAGCCCATTCGGCGAGGGTGGCGGCCTGGACGAGCCCGTGTGGGCCCGCCGTCTCCAGCGCCGCACGGGCATGGGCGACGACGGCTGCCGCTCCGTCCTCGACGGAGGCGACCATGGCGAGGATCGCGTGCTGGTGTGCGGCGACGTTGCGCTGTCCTGCCCGGTGCGCGGCGCGCAGCCCTTCTTGTGCGTGGGCCCTGGCCCGGGCGTGCTGTCCGGCGCGCAGCTCTGCGTACGCGAGGTGTTCGAGGATCTGGGGGGCCAGGGAGTCGAGCCCCCGCGACCGCGCGACGGCCAGGGCTCGTGCGTTGGCGTGACAGGCCGCCCGGATGTCGCCGAGGACGAGCGCGGCGACTCCGGCCAGCAGTAGTCGTGTCGGATCGTCGTCGCTCTGCGCGCCGTCGAGGACTCGGCGCAGCGGGTCCCGGGCCTCGTGCAACTTCCCGCCGAGAGCGGCACGCAGACCCAGCCGGTAGTCGCCCGAGGATCCGACGAGTGCCCACGGGCCGGCGGCCGGTGGGGCGCCCAGGCTTTCCGGGTGTTCCGGGTGTTCCGGGTGTTCCGGTGCGGATGCGGGGAGGGCGTTCCGCAACTCCGGTTCGGCCATGCCCGGTGGTGCCGTGAAAGGCGTGGCCGGTTCGTCTAGGGCGACCAGGCAGGCCGGGGCGTCTCCCGCAGCCCACGCGGCCTCCATCGCCGCGAGCCGCGCCGACAGGGCCCGCTGCCCGTCGTACGGCGCGAGCCGGGTTGCTGCGACGAGCAGCGCCTCGTAGGCGTCCCCGACGGGTCCGTCCCGAAGAGCGAGGACTCCCCGGACCAGTTCGGCCCGGGCGGCCACCACGTCATGGACCGTGGCGTCCCGGGTGCCGCCGAGCAGCTCGCGCGCCCTGCCGGAATGCCCTGCCAGCAGGGCGTACTCCGCCGCTGCGGTCAGGCGTGACACCCGGGCGTCGGCGTGGGGGGTGAGCTCGGCGGCCCGGGCGAGTGCTGCCGCACGCTGCGAGCCGGACGGACCCGTGCCGGGAGCCGTCGCCGCGGCGGCGAGGGCGGCAGCGAGGGCCGGAGAGGGGCCTTCGGCTGCCAGGGCGAGGTGGAACAGGCGGCTCAGCCGGTGCCGGTCGCCGTCGATGACCGAGGCGAGCAGTGCGTGCGCGTCCCGGCGCCGGGAGAGCGGAGCTACGGCGTACGCCGTCCGCCGCAGGAGGGAGCTTGCGAACACGATGCGGTTGCCGTCGCTGCAGGCGATGCCCGCCGCCTCGGCCGGGTCCAGCGCAGCCGGGTCCAGTCCCGCCGCCCGGCCGGCTTCGAACACGTGGGCCGCCTCGGCTCCCTCGGGGTCGGCCTCGTGCGCGGCGCCCGTCAGCAACAGCAGCAGCCGCGTCTGGGCGGGCAGCGGGGCGAGGCGTCGGCCGAAGGTGCCCAGCAGGGTGCTGCCGTCCGCCAGGGGACGGGGCAGCAGGCGATGGCCGCGGAGCTGGTCCGGTGCCAGGCGTGCGACCAGGGCGGTCAGGAGCGCCGGGTTGCCCTCGGCCTCGCGCAGGAGTTCCTCGCGTACGGCCGGCGCTGCGTCCCCGCCGGTCAGCTCGTCGAGCATGGCCGTCGCCGCGGGGTCCTCGAGCGGTGCGAGGCGTATGACGGGCAGTCCGGAGAAGTCGGGGTCGTCCGCCCGGGTCTGCGCCGTGGACAGCACCAGTCCGATGCCGGGCAGCGCATCGCTGCGGCGCGCGGCGAAGCCGAGGGCCGCTCGTGACGGGGCGTCCCACAGGTGGGCGTCGTCCACGCAGACGAGCAGCGGCGATCCGGCGGCGATGCCCGGTAGCCGTGCCCACAGGTCAGCCGGTGCGAGGCCCGAGGCGAGCACGGCGGCGGGCGGCGGCGGGCGGCCGACCGCCGCGCACAGCAGGGCGTGGACTCCGCCGTACGGCAGACGGCTCTCGGCCGGCGCGGTCCGGGGGCGCAGCACGGTTCCGGCCGTGAACTCGTCGGCGGCGTGAGCCAGGAGGGCGGTGCGGCCCAGTCCGGGCTCGGCGGCGATCAGGAGCGAGCCTCCGCGCCCGGACCGGAGCCGGTCCGTCAGGGCTTTCACAGCTTCCAGTTCCGCACTGCGGCCGAAGGTCCTGAGGGGACTCGACACTGTCGTGGTTCCGCTCACGCCCGCCACGTTACTTCTGCGTGAACAGCGGCGGAAGGCCTTTCCCATGTGCCGCTGCGTCGGCCGGTCACCCCTTCGACCTGCGCAGACACGGAGCGCAGGGCGCTGGTTGGAACCGGTCCCAAGGGAAACGGCGCGGATCTGTGCCGGAGCACAATGGGCGCGACACGGCAGCCGGGGCGGGCGGCGAGCGGCAGCGGGCAGGGGACACGGCGCCCACCGCGCCGGTACGGCACCGAACCCGCGTATCCCCGTACGCTCCTACGCCGCAGCCGGTGGCGCCGGCGGACGCGGGAAGCGCGACCGCCACCACCACCGGCTGCCGATACTCAGGAGGTGTGCGGGCAGTTGCCCCTGTACTCGTCGATGGTCAGGCTCGGCCGCGGCAGGGGGCAGAGGAACTGCTCGTAGCGGGTGTCGTCGTCGATGAACCGCTTCAGCCACGAAATGCTGTATTTCGCGATGGTGGTGTTCGACGAGTTCGGGGTGAAGTGCGTCGCGCCGTTCAGTTCCAGGTATGCCTTGTCCAGCGTGCCCGGCAGACTCTCGTAGAAGGGCTCGGAGTGGGAGGCGACGGGCGCGATCGTGTCGCCGTCCGCGCCGACGACCAGGGTGGGCGTCCGGATCTCGGACCAGGACTTGTCCAGGTTCCAGCCGGTGAGCGGGATGGCCGCCTGGAGGGAGGGCCGGCTCTTGGCGGCTTCCAGCGTGCCACCGCCGCCCATGGAGTGGCCCATCACACCGAGCCGGGTGCTGTCGATGCGGGACCGTACCGTGCTGCGCTGCGTCAAGTAGTCGAGAGCGGACAGCAGTTGGGTACCTCTACTGGCCGGCTGATCGAGGGTGGTGAGGGTATCGATGGTGAAGACGACGAACCCCTGGGAGGCGAGGCGCGGGCCGAGCCAGGCGATGGACGACTGAGAGGCGGTGTAGCCGGGCGAGATGGCCACGGCGCCGAAGGTGCCGTCGCTCGTGGACGTCGGATAGTAGACGGTGCCGCCGCCGAAGCCCGTGACGCTCAGGGAGGAGACGCTGGTCTGCGACACCGCGTAGGAACCGCGGGCGGCCTCGATGCTCGACGTGCTCGGCGCGGGTCCCCGCTCGAACGGGTTTCCCGCGGCGTGGGCGCTGGGAGTCGACACGGTCCCGGCGGCACCGATGGCGAGGAGCGCCGCCAGAGCGGCCACGAGTGAGCGCAGCCGTACCTTCCCGGTCCGGAGGCGGTCCGCGGCCCGGGGGGTTGCGTCCGGGCCGGCGTTCCCGCCGGGGTCTGGTGAGTCGCCGACGCGGTGGGTGTTCTCGGTGGTCTCGGTGTGCTGCTGCTGCACGACGGAGTCGTCCTCTCGGTCGCGGCGGAGCCGTTCCGGTCGTGGCCCGAGCCTCGCTGCTGGCAGCCGAAGGCCGTGCGCCGCGCCGGTGGACACCGCCTCGTTCGCTGGCGGGACCACTGTCGCGGCGTACGCCGCGCCCGCGCATCGGCGTAATCACCTGCCTCGTGTCCCGAGGTGCTCCGAGGTGCTCCGAGGTGCTCCGAGGTATTCCGCCGGTGCGGTGCGCATCGGCGGTCGCAGGGGAGGGCGCGGCCGCCGGTGAGGGACGTCAGCCCGAGCCGTACGCCCCCGGCGTCATCTCATGGGGCCTCCTGCGTGAAGACCTTTCCCTTGCGCAGAGTGAGGATCCGGTCGGAGCGGGCGGCGAGGGTCTGGCTGTGGGCGACCACGACGACGCACTTGTCCTGGTCGTGCGCCAGTTGGCGGAAGACTTCGATGACGCCGTCGGCAGTGTCCTCGTCGAGGTTGCCGGTCGGCTCGTCGGCGAAAAGGATGTCCACGTCGCAGGCGAGCGCGCGGGCGATGGCGACGCGCTGCTGCTGGCCTCCGGAGAGCTGCAGGATGTTGCGGCGGCTCATGTCGCCGTCGAGGCCGACCTTCGCCACTTGCCCTTCGTGAGGATGGTGCGGGGGCTCAGGCGCAGGGTGGAAGTGGCAGGGATCGCGGTGGCCAGCAGGCCTATGCCCAGGCCGAGTCCGGCAACTGCGGCAAGGTGCGCCGGCGCCGGCCGTACGGTGATCTCGTCGATGGGTCGGCGCCTTCGACCGGCTGTTCGTTGGGGTCGATGCCCTCGCCCAGCCCGGTGGACCCCGGGGGCGGTGGCTGCCAGGCCTCGATCTTCCGCTGGGCCTCCTTCGCCTAGTGCTGTGGCCGGGAAGGTTTGCCGGGTCGCGGTGTCCGGTGCGGTGCATCGCAAGGCGGAGGGCCGAGGCTCGTACTGGACGTACTTGCCCGGTCCGACAACTCAGGGGGCACCTCCCAGCGGTAGCTGGGGGAGAGGTGCCGTGCTGGGCGCCACGACACGGTGAACCTTTCCGGTCACAGCACTAGTAGGACTCCGTTAGGTGTGGTCTGGTCTTGTGCGTTCGCGCTGGTGGCGGGGTTTGGGTAGGGGTCGGTGGCAGGTGGTGCAGACGCCGGTCCAGCGGTTCAGCAGGCTCTGGATGGTGTCCAGGACCTGGTAGAGCGTCAGGCCGGCGTGAGTGCTTTTGGGTGGAGCCGGTGCTGGGTGAGGAAGGCGTGGGCGGCGGTGACCAGGGTGACGTGGTGGTGCC
>NZ_JAPNLJ010000093.1 GCF_026627445.1 Streptomyces sp. H27-H1 | reverse complement strand
GCGGGTACCCAGACGCTGCGCGTCTGGGAGAGAAACCATCGCGCTTCGCGCGATGGTGCCCCCCTCCGGGGGGCAGAGCCTGCGCTTCGCTCCGGGTCCCAGACGCTGCGCGTCTGGGAGAGAAACCATCGCGCTTCGCGCGATGGTGCCCCCCTCCGGGGGGCAGAGCCTGCGCTTCGCTCCGGGTCCCAGACGCTGCGCGTCTGGGTATGAACCGCCCCGCCTTTGGCGGGGTGTCCTTCCGCTGCGCTCCAGGACAGAGCCGGCCCTTCGGTCCGGGGGTCTTTCGCTTCGCTTTGGTCTGCCCGGGGTTCCGCTGCGCTCCACCCCGAGTAGACCCGCTCCGCCGGTCAGATAACCGCGCTCCGCGCGGCCGCGGCAGGACGGCCCTCCGGGCCCAGGTCCTGCGCTTCTCTCCGGACTACTCCGCGTCCCGCTGAAGCGGAAGCAGAACCGTCGCACCCCGCTGCCAACGGACAGCCGAACGGTGCTTCCGATGCAGGCCGGGGTTCTGCGCCACCCCGTACGACTCCACCACAAAGTCATAGGCGTCCTCCACCGCGCCGGCCGCCCGAAGACCACCCTCTACGCGGTCCACGACAGTGGCATCCCGGCGGTCCAGGCCCCGACCCATCCGACCTTGGTTCACGTTCATGCGCCGTGCCACCCTTCGTAGAAGTTCCTCCTTCCGTTCTACGCCCCACCCCACCCCAGGATCGCCCACCGATCAGCGGAACGGCCGGACTACGCCCCACAACCAGTAAGCGGAACCACACCCACCCCAAAACTTGTGGAGACCACACCCGCCAGAAATGATTCAATCTGAACCACAGATCAAGACAGGAAAACACACCACACACCAACCCACCACCCGACCACACACACCGTCGTCGCCGACCAGCGAAACTGCACAGTACTCAACCAACCTACGCCAGGAACAGACGCCCTTCGTAACCGAGAGTTACCCGCACCGCTCCGTGGTGCGGAGGCGAGGCCCCGCGCTTCGCGCGAAGCGAGCCGGCGCCCGCTTCGCGGGCCTTTGACCCCGGGGTCTTCCGCTTCGCTCCAAGACCCCGGGCTGAGCCACTTCGCGCCTCAACATTCCCGCAGGCGCTACGCGCCCACGGGAACTGACCCCGTTACACGGGGTTCGGGCCTACGGCCCATTCGATGGATCCGCTCCGCTCCCCGCCACCATCACTCGCAAACCATATGCAACTGGTCAACACCCCAAACTTTAGGGTGAATTACACACACAACCCCCGACCCGCCCGTCCACAAGGACGAACCCCACCCCCAGCAAAACAGCCACAACCACCCCCAAACACCAAAGCAGGGCCGCCGCCCCTCGGCGACAGCCCCACTCACATGCCCACAGACCCCTTCAGACAGTGCTCACACACCCAGCCCACACTCACACGAGCCCTGACACTTCAACCAACCCAACTACGGATTACAACTCGCCCCCACCGCAGGACTCGTGCAGAAGTCGATACCCGACCCACCATCACTGGTGTTCACACCAGCTCCACCATCGAGGACATCATTCCCCGCACCACCCGACAACTGATCGTTACCAGCCTCACCACGAATCACGTCATTACCGTCATTGCCGAACAGCTGGTCGTTGCCCGCTCCCCCGTTGACGATGTCATCGCCCAGACCACCCTCGATCCGGTCATCACCATCACCACCACGCAGGAGGTCGTTACCGCCTTCACCGCAGATCAGGTCGTCACCACCCAGACCATTGACAATGTCATTACCAGCACCAGCGAAAATGATGTCATCACCTGCCGTACCCGTAATCACCTCACTACCAGACGTACCACGAATCACGTTAGGACCAACGGCGGGAGCATTCGCGCAGGTAGCAGGAGCGGTGTAGGTGACGATGATGACGCCGTTGCCGGGAGTGGGGCGGTCATCCGGGCCGGCCGTACCGCCGGTGGGTACACGACTGGAACCACCACCACCACCCCCACCACCAGCAAATGGGCCGACCGGGGACGCAAGATTCCCGGCGCCGCCTCCGCCGCCTCCTGCCCAGCCGCCGCCTCCCCCGCCTCCCGTTCCAGCCCGACAGTCCGCTCCCCCTGCCGCTGCGCTTCCGCCGGTACCGCCGGTACCGACGCTACCGCCGGTGGCTGCGCTGCCGTCCGTCCCGCTCGAAACGGCGGGGCACCCCGGGTTGCCGGCCGCGCCTCCGGCGCCGGGAGTGCTCCCGATGGCGCCGCCTCCGCCCTGGCCGCCGATCGCAGGGGGCTGGTCCTGGCCGTCGCCGCCTGGCGCGCCGTCCAGCGCAGCCCCCCCACCGGGGCCGCCGGAGGCGACACTGGCTCCGGATCCACCGGCTCCGGCGCCCGCTCCGGCGATGAGGAGGGGGGACGGTTGCGCGGGACGGGAGATGTCGGAAGCTCCGCCACCTCCGCCGCCTTCCCGGTTACCGTTGGCGGCCACGCCTGCGTCGCCCCCGCCGTTGTACCCGCCCTCAGAAACGGTTGCAGCGCTACTGCAGTCGCCTGTCTGGCCTGCACCACCGACCCGCAGGACGAGAGTTTCGCCCGGGGTGACGGCGAGGGTAGCCCCTACATGGGCGCCACGGCCGCCCGAAACAGCAACGAAGAAGGGGCAGGCGTCACCTCCGCTAGCGCCGTAGGCATCCACGGCCAGGCTGGTAACACCAGCAGGGACGATGAAGTTTTGAGATCCACCGGTGTAGGCGTAAGTCTGAGTGGCGGGGACACCCGGCACGGCAGCCGCCGCGAACGTCCCACCAGCAGCGTACGCAGGCACCCCCACACCCACAGCAGGCAAACACAACACAGCAGCAACCACAGACGAATACCGTGCCACCGAGCACGCCCGAAGCAGAACACCACTACGCGAACCAGAACGGAGAGGGAGTGTCACGGCATATCCCATTCTCTACAAGGATGAAGCAGACCCCCAGGCCCCCAACCTGAACCTCCCCCACACCACCAACATTGATGACAGCGCGTCAGGTCCAGATCAAGCCCGGGCACCCCATCCTCGGACCCACCACAACCAACACCACATAGACAGGCCCGCACACAAGACAAATTCCCCCCAACCGGACGAACAAAGCCGACGCCGACCGGTCAGAAAAGACCGAGACCCACACCACCCACAAACACACCACACCCAATCCCCGAACAAACCACCCGAATCCGGTACCAATAGACACACGGCCTCACCACCGCTCCCGGCCGTACCCCGGCCCGGCCCCCACCCGCACACCTCTCAACACCCGGGCAGGAACCGGACCGGGGAACCCACACCCCACCACCACCGCCACCCCGCCCGGGATCGGCTCGAGGGCAACGCCACGTCGTCCTCGTGTTGAGCGCCGCAGCCAGACGGGTTCGACGGCCGGCCTTCGTCAGCACGCGAACGAGGAAGGGCACGCGAAAACTGGCGAGGCCGCGTCGCGGGCCGGGGGTGCAAGAGAGCGGGGACGGCCGGCGCCCACCAGGCCGGGAAACGGGCCACTGCGCCGCACGGGGGATTGAGCCCGTCTCAGCGGCTCGGCTTCCCTCGCCCCGATCCGGGGAGGGCGAGCATGACGATCTGTCCGCCGCCTGTGCTTCATTCCCCTGTCAGGGGCGCTACGGAGACGTCCTTGTCATCACCTGCCCGTGTCCGGCTCGACACCCGCGACAAGCTGGTGCTGTCCGCGCTGATCCTGATCATGTTCATGGCTTCCCTGGACTCGACGATCCTGGCCACCGCCCTGCCCACCATCGCCGGCGACCTCAAGGACCTCCAGCACCTGTCGTGGGTAGTGACCGCCTACCTGCTCACGGTCACGAGTTCAGCCCTGATCTGGGGCAAGATGGGGGACCTCTTCGGCCGCAAGCACGTCCTGCAGACGGCGATCGCCGTCTTCCTCCTCGGCTCGGTCCTCTGCACGCAGGCGCAGACCATGACCGAGCTGATCTCCTTCCGGGCCCTGCAGGGGCTCGGAGGGGGCGGAATGCTGGTCGTCCCACAGGCCGTCCTCGCCGAACTCGTCGGCCCCCGGGACCGTGGCCGCTACCAGATCTACGTCGCGGGGGCGGGAGCCTCCGCCTTCATTCTCGGACCGCTCCTGGGCGGACTACTGGTGGAGCAGGGGTCGTGGCGATGGGCCTTCTACCTGAACGTGCCGCCCGGACTCCTGGTCTTGGCGCTGCTGACCTACTGCCTACGCCACCAGCGGGCCAGAAAGCAGCCCTCCGGCGACATCGACTACTGGGGAAGCCTGCTGATCGCCACCTGCGCGGCCGCACTGACCCTGCTGGTCACCTGGGGCGGCGTCATCTTCGCCTGGTTCTCTCCCCAGATGCTCCTGCTCTTCGGCGCCGCCACGGCCCTGGCAGTCCTGATCTGGTGGGTCGAACACAGACACCCCAACCCGCTGCTGCCCTTCCGAATGGTGCGCGAACACGTGTTCCGCATCGCCGTCCCACTCACCTTCTGCTTCTGGATCGTCGAGTCGGGCACCGTGAACTATCTCCCCCTGTACTTCCAGGCGGTGAGGGGCTCCTCCCCAACGGTCTCGGGCATGCTCCTACTCCCCCTGACCCTCAGCGCGATACTGGCCTACACACTCAGCGGCCGGGCCATCTCACGATGGGGCCGCTACCGTCCCTTCCCCATTGCCGGGGCCTCGCTGATCGCCACCGGACTACTGCTGTGCGTCATCCTGCGCAGGGACGCCTCACCGGCAGCCTACGGAGCCGCCCTCGTGGTGATGGGTCTGGGATTCGGACTCGTCTCCCAGATCGTCCTCATCGCCGCCCAGAGCGCATGCGCCTATCAGGACGTGGGGGTCACCACCTCGGCAGTGCTGTTCTTCCGCAACATGGGCAGCGCCGTCGGGGTGGCACTCTGCGGCTCAGTTCTCAACCGGAAGCTCATCAAACACCTGAACCGCGAGATCGACGCCGGAGAGTTCACGGCCGTGGAAACCGAACGCATCCGCAACGGCGAGTCCCTCGCCACCAACAGCCTGGCCCACACCGCCCGGCAGGCATATGTAAACGCCTACGAACTCGCCATCGAGGACGTGTTCCTGACCGGGCTGGCCGTGTCCCTTGTCGTTCTGGCGCTCGCCTACGCCCTTCCTGTCGTTCCACTGCGCCATACGATGACGGCTACCGGTGCACGCAAAGACACCCCCGTCATTCCCTCGCCCCCCGTCGGCGACGCCCACGTACGGCAGGCCCTGGAAGACCTCGCCCGCGGCGGCCTCCAGCCCCTCCGGAACGCAGCCGAGGCACACGCCCAGCAATACGGAATCTCCCTCGACGAGATCTGGCTCCTGTGCGCCGTCACCCACAGAGGCAAGACCGACACCAGACACCTCACCCAAGTCCTCGACGCCTCACCAGAAGCACTGAACGCCCGCCTACGATCCCTGCAAGCCAAAAAGCTCCTAAACTCCGATACCCACCAGACCCAACCCGCCCCGCTGGGCAATGACCTCGTCGAAGCCCTCTCCCGCACACTGCGCGCGCAGCTCGAACCACCAGCCCCCACTGGACCCGCCCCCCTCGACCTGCGCCCCTACACCCTGGAAATCCTCGCAGAAGGCAGCCCCTTCCGCCCCCCGCGCCCACCGGAATAACAGTGCGGGACCACGACCCCCAAGAATGTGACGCCGGAGTACGAGTACACCCCCACCCCCACCCCCGGTCACCCCAACACCCACAAGCCGCACAGGCCACACAGGCCGCACGCCGGGGAGAACCCTCCCCACCACCCGCAACCACCACCCCACAACAATCGTTCACCACCCCCCCCCCCACCTCTCCTCCCCCGAGACATCCAGGGCCCTGCACGGCTACCCCCCACCGGCAGAGCCCCCGGCATGAAACCAACCCACCCCAACACAACAAGCCCCACCCCCGCCCGATCTGTCGGTTTTATGGCGAGGGCATAAACAGCGAGAACAACGACTTCCCGGAAGCAGCAATCCGGAACCTGCACAACACGCCAGTCACTACCCGGGGCCGTGGACATCACTGCTGCACCGGCCCCCTTACCCCCTTCGCAAGGGTCTTCCTAAACTTCCCTCCGTGCCCCGCACGGCCCTGGGATCGTGGCTCCATGGACACCACCACCCCCACCTGGGCAGCCACAACCCAGAAGGCTTGGACACGGTGAGCGCCAGCTGGATCCTGAACGGCGCGGGGCGGGGGTCACCACCCCCACCTGGGCAGCCACAACCCAGAAGGCTTGGACACGGTGAGCGCCAGCTGGATCCTGAACGGCGCGGGGCGGGGGTCACCACCCCCGCCTGGGCAGCCACAACCCAGAAGGCTCGGACATGGTGAGCGCCGGCCGTTCCCGGGTCTGGCTGCGCGTCGGCCGGGTACGGATCCGGGCCGACAAGGTCACCGCGGTCACCCCGGCAGAGGGTGACCTCCACCTCCAGGTCACCGGCCACCCCGGCGGCCTGGTCCTGCATCTGCCGCCCGGCCCGCCGCGCACCGGCCGCAACGGACACCCCGTCGACTGGGCAGACGAACTCCTTCACGTCATCGAGCAAGCTGCGGCTCAGCCGGTCGGCACGCTCATCACGTTCGCGGCCGTCAACCACTACCAGGCCGCCGGCTTCACCGCACACTCGCTGACCGGCGACGAGCGCCGCCTCATCGAACCCCCGCTGCTCCCCGTCCCCGACCTCATCCCCCCGCGTCCCGCCCCCGCGCACTGGGCAACCCCGCGCGCTCCGCGCGACTCCACCGCAAGCTGACCCGAGCCCGCACACGCCCCACCGAGCGGGCTCGGGTCAGAGGTTCACCTCGATGTAGTCGATATCGGTGAACTCGACCAGGAGGCCCTGGGCGCGGGCTCCACCGTCCTTGAAGTACGCCTCCTGGAGGCCTTCCGCAGCCAGAGCCTGAAGCTGGGCTTCGGTAGCACCCGCGTCCTGAGCGGCGAACAGCCGGCCCGCGACCTCCGGCGCCAGGTGCTGGGTGATCCGGCGCATCCGCCCGTCATCGCTCGTACCGGGGGCCGCGGTGAACCCGAAGCGCGCGCGGGTCTCGATGACCAGGCCGGTCTGCTTTGCGGCCTTCTCCCGGGCACGCTTGCGCACCAGGGGCTGCCACCGACGGTTGACCTCAGCCGCTATGCGGTCCGCAAGCGCGGCCTTCGGGGTCTTGATCTGGTTCTTCACATACCGCTCCACCGTGCGCTGCGAGATGCCGAGCAGCGCAGCCACCACCTTCGTGCTCTTCTCCTGCTTGACCAAGTAGCGCACCTGAGCGCCCGCCGACTTCGGAATGGGCCGACTGAACGCAGCCTGCCCCGCCCGGTCCAGACTGTCCCCGACGATCCCCATAACCCCTCAATCTCTGTGTCCGCCGTACCCGAGCAACCCAAATCCGCACGCGCCCCGCCGAGCGCCCATCAGGCAGCGACTTGACCGGAGGGGGCCAAGAACACCTACGGGGCGCACAGCGGCTAAAACGGTGCTGGTGTGCGCCGTTCCCCAGCTCCGGCTTCCCCTACGGCCGCGATGGCTGCCGCGCGGGCGGCTTCCCACTCCGTGCCCACACAGGCACGGCCGATCTCGGCCTTGATACGGCAAGCCCCGCACAAGCCCAGGGTCTGAACGGGCCGGCCGCACGGGCCATCGCGCCCGGGGCAACCACCGTCCTCGGCAACGTGAGCAGCAATGCCGGCCATCGCCGCAGCCGCAGTGCAGTCCGAACAGATCCCCTCATGCTCCAAACGCCGACCACAACCGGTGACGCACTCCGGCCACTGCACGCAGACCGGACACAGGCCGAGTCCAGCCGCCGGGCCGCACCCCGCGCGATGGCGACCCTCCGCAACCTCGCTGTCGGCCTCATCACACCAGGCCGGATGGACCAACATCGCCGCCGCCACCGACCACTACCCGTCACGCACCGACCACGCACTCCAACACTCGATCTTGAGACGTGAGAACGCATCAGCCCTGACCCCGGCACCCTGCTGACCAGCATCAACTCGTCACAGCGCAGTAACTACAGGCCGTGTCATTCTGGAGTCCATATGACGGTTCAGTAGCTGTGGACGCAGCCCACTTTCGGGTCAATTTCAGCTACGTGCCCGCTGACGCGCTAGCGTTCACTTTCGTCAATGACGTGAAAGGAAGCTCTGGTGAAGAATACGGTCCGTGCGGCGCTGGGCGCCATCGCCATGATGGTAGTCGCCCTGCCTGGTGCTCTGCCCGCGCATGCGGACGAGGTCGGCGACAACGGGAACAGGCTGGCACGTTCATCGTGAACACGGGTGACAACAACACCATCACCGGACGGGACAACCTCGTCGGGTCAGGACATACCGCCGGCAGCGGCCACACCGTGTCACAGGGACAGAGCGGCCTGGGTAACGGCACCTACGTTACGATCACATCAACCCTCTCGAACAATACGAGTCAAGCGTTGACGCTACTCCGTGCGGTGATGAATGGAAGCGAGTTCAACTCGCAGTTCACCAATTACCCTCCGCAGACAGTAGCCGCTAACACTCAGGCCAGCTGGCGAGTCTCTGAGACACACAAATTCCAATCAACATTCTCTTCCGACGTCTGGTACAGAGTCAACGCGAGCACCGCGGTCAAGTTCCATGCCTCCAACCCGTGCATCGGCTACAACTCGGCAGGATGCGACTTTGTATCCGCCAGCGATCTGACAACTCCCGCGAAAACCCCCACCGGCTATACATGTTCGCATTCCATCGACGACACCGGAGAAAACCCCACTGCACGCTTCACGCTGACGGGTCCCAGCGCCAGCTGAAGCGGCTCGCGGAGCGGGGCTGGCTGCACCGCACCCCGGCAGGCCGTTATACGACCAGGCCGGGCCAGTAGACGTGACCGGATCACGGCGTACCCGGCGGGCCCCCAACACAAGTTGGGGTGTCCATGTCGAAGAACTCCCAGCACGTCGAGGGCCCTGACCAACTGGTCTACCAATGCCGCCTGCCGCTGTCGAGCACCACCCTGGGCCTGGTCGCCGGCCTGATCCGCCAGCATCTGAAGAAGACCCAATCCCGGTGGCGCAAGCTGCCGCCCGGCCGCATCGCCCTGCTCGTCCTGGCCGTGCTCCGCCACGACCAGCGCCTGGCGGACATCGCCGGCGCCAACGACGTCTCCGCCTCCACCCTGCGGCGCTGGCTACTGGAAGTCATCGGCCTGCTCGCCGCCCGCGCCCCGCGCCTTGACCGCGCCCTGAATAAGGTCACCCGCACCGGTGGCGAGGCCGTCCTGACCGACGGCACCCTCGTGCGCGCCAGACGCCGCACCGGGAACGAGAACGGCCGAACTGCAACGGGAAACACAAGGCCCACGGCCTGCTGTTCCTCGCCCTGACCGACGAGAAGGGCAACCTGATCTGGATCTCGACGGCCCGCCCGGGACGCTCCTCGGAGATCACCGCCGCCCGCCACGACCACATCTGCGCCCACCTGCGCGCCGCCGACCTCGGCGCCCTGGCCGACCTCGGCTTCACCGGCCTGGACGACGACCCCGACCACCCCCTGATCGTCACCGGCCTCAAAGCGACCCGGGGCCACCCCCTCACGCCGCCCAGAAAGAGGCGAACAAGCTGGTCAGCCGCGAACGCGCAGCCAACGAGCACGGCTTCGCCGTACCTGAAGAACTGGCGCATCCTCACCAAGATGCGACTGTACCCCCATCACGCCACCACGCTCCTGCGAGCCCTGCTCGTACTGACGAACGCCGAAGTACAGCGCTGACGGGCGATCACCTCCTGCCGATCACACCCCGGACCAGCATGAGCACCCCATCAACGCCGCACACCAGCCCCGTGACCAGCAACTTCAAGATGAAACGAGCCCATTCCTGGAAGCAGCAGTCCGGAACCTGCACGGCCGCCGGGAGAGCACGGACCTTGACCAGGCAAGGCCCCCCAGACGGCCACCGACAGCAAGCCCCCGGTCAACGACAAAGCAGCCGCCACCCCCGCTCGAGGCGCCGGCTGACAAGGTGAGGACATGAACAGCGAGAACAACGATTCCCTCGAAGTAGCCGCCCAGAACCTGCGCGACGCCCTGGAAGCCCTGCACACAGCCCGCCGGAACCTGACCCAAGCCACCCTGACCGCCTACGCCAACGGGGAACCCGTCACCCGGATCGCAGAACGCACCGGCCGCACCGAAACCTGGAACACCCTCGCCGTCCACGGAATCACACGCGGCACACACCTCAACGGATCCCCCCAACTCACCCCCTGAAAACCACACCCGCCGCGGGAGCACTGAACCGTGAACTATCTCCCCCTGTACTTCCAGGCAGTGAGGGGCTCCTCCCCTACGGTCTCGGGCGCCGAGGGGGAAAGTCCGCCCCGGCGGTGCGCTGGGCGGCGTTGAGGGCGTGCTGGAAGCTGATCCGGGCGGGAGGGATGGCGGCTTCGGTGGCGCTGTCGGTGGCCAGATGCCGGACGGCCTGGTAGACGCAGAGCATCGCCCACAGTTCCTGGGCGACCATCTCGGGGCTGTTCGAGCGCAGGGTGGGAGTGCGTCCGCCGCGCTGCTCGGACCTTGATCGACCGGTAGATCGTTTCGCTGGTCCAGCGGCGTGAGTAGAGCTCGGCGAGTTCTTGCGCCGGAGCACCGGCCGGGTCGAGCAGGGTCGTGATCAGGCAGAACAGTTCGGAACCGCTTTCCTGCCCGGTGCCGTCGCTGGTCGTGTGCACGGTGTACTCAATGAGCATTTTCAGCGGTTGAGGTGACCCCCGGAGTGTGGACACAGGGGTTCATGCTGCGAGTGAGAGTTTAGTTGTCTTGTGGTGCTGCTGTTCGAACTCCATCGGGGAAAGGTAGCCGAGCGCGCTGTGGCGTCGGCGGGCGTTGTAGTAGATGAGCCACTCGAAGATCGTCAACCTCGCCTGCCGCATCGTCGAGAACAGCTTCCCGTTCATCGTTTCTCGTTTCAGGCCCTGCCAGAAGCTCTCGGCGAGGGCGTTGTCGTAACTCGAGCCGACTCTGCCCATGCTCCTGCGGATGCCGTACTGGCCTCGATCCTTCTGCGGCGTGATGACCTCGGTCGACTTGGCGTTTCGCCCTATTTGTCCCGTGTGGTCGGGTGTGGGGCCGTCGCGTAACGCTGCGGGTGCGCCGGGGTTCCACGTCTCCCGGGGT
>NZ_JAPNLJ010000092.1 GCF_026627445.1 Streptomyces sp. H27-H1 | reverse complement strand
ACACCATCCAGAGCCTGCTGAACTGCTGGACCGGCGTCTGCACCACCTGCCACCGACCCCTACCCAAACCCCGCCACCAGCGCGAACGCACAAGACCAGACCACACCTAACGGAGTCCTACTAGGGGTCGATGATCTCCACCAGCGGCGGGTGGTCGTGCCAGGTGCAGAACACCGAGACCTCGCGGCCGTCACGGGTGAAGGTGACACGGATCCAGGACGGCTGCTTCCAGACCTGCATCCGCCAGCCGCCCACCGGGGTCGCCGAAACCAGCTCGGCGGAGGTGGCGCCGATGCCGAAGACGGCCCGGCCGCCCGAGACGCTGTACGCCTTCACGTTCTCGCTCGGGGCCGCCTGCCGCGCCGGATGCGGGGCCGCAGGCGGGGAGGGCTTGGCGGAAGGGGAAGCGGCAGGCGAGGGGGAGAGGGAAGGAGAGGACGGCAGCGGGGACGGGGACGGCGGCGAGGGCGACGGCTCCGGCGGCTGTGCCTGGTGCGTGGAGGAGGAGAGGGCTTGCGTGGTCAGCGGCACCGCGAGTGGCGGATCGTAGGCCGTACCGGACATGACCGTGTGCACGCCCCACCACGACAGCGTCACCGCCGCCCCGGTCGCCAGGGTCCACGCCCCCGCGTGTACAAGTCCTCTTCGCATCGGTGGACATACTGCACCACCCGCCGCAGACCTGGCCCAGCACCCCTCGGCGTCCCCCGAATGGGCTACGGTGCGAGCCATGGCTAGTGTGCTCGTGGTCGAGGACGACCAGTTCGTACGTTCCGCCCTCATCCGGCACCTGACCGAGGCCTCGCACACCGTGCGCAGCGTCGGCACCGCCCTCGAGGCGCTCCGCGAGGTCGCCCACAACCGCTTCGACGTGGTGATCCTCGACCTCGGACTGCCCGACCTGGACGGGGCCGAGGCGCTGAAGATGCTGCGCGGGATCACCGACGTGCCCGTGATCATCGCGACCGCCCGCGACGACGAGGCGGAGATCGTCCGGCTGCTCAACGACGGCGCCGACGACTACCTGACCAAACCCTTCTCCGTGGAGCACCTCTCCGCCCGGATGGCCGCCGTCCTGCGCCGCACTCAAGCGGCCGACGCAGAACCGCCCTCCCGCGTGCTGCGCGTCGGCGGCCTCGCCATCGACCCGCTGCGCCGGCAGGCCGAGCTGGACGGGGCGGTACTGGACCTCACGCGTCGGGAGTTCGACCTGCTGGCCTTCCTCGCCGGACGCCCGGGCGTGGTGGTGGCCCGCCGGGAGCTGCTCGCCGAGGTCTGGCAGCAGTCCTACGGCGACGACCAGACCATCGACGTCCACCTGTCGTGGCTGCGCCGCAAACTCGGCGAGACCGCCGCCACCCCGCGCTACCTGCACACGCTGCGGGGTGTGGGCGTCAAGCTGGAGCCGCCGCGGTGATGCCGACATGAGGTGGGCACTGGTCAAGGTGTGCCTCGCGGTCACCGTCATGGTGGTCGTGGCCTTCGCCGTGCCGCTCGGGCTGGTCGTCCAGGAAATGGCCAGCGACCGGGCGGTCTCCAACGCCGAGCGGCAGGCCGCCACCATCGGGCCGACGCTGTCCATCACCACCGACCCGGTGCAGCTGCGCAAGGCCGTGGAGTCCACGGAGATGGGCGCCGCCCAGCGGATGGCCGTGCACGTCCCCGCCGTCGGGGGCAGTCCGAGCGTGGACATCGGCCACGGGCGGGCCGGGGAGCGTGCCGTCGCCCAGACCCGGAGCGTCGGGCGGGCCTCCACGGTCCCCGTGGCCGGTGGCGGCTTCGCGCTGCTGCAGCCCGTGGCGCTCGGCTCCGGGGACATCGCCGTGGTGGAGGTCCTCGTGCCGGAGAGTGAGGCCAGCAACGGCGTGGCCACCGCCTGGCTGGTCCTCGCGGCCGTCGGTCTCGCCCTGGTCGTGGGCTCGGTGGCGGTCGCGGACCGGCTCGGCGCCCGCCTGGTGCGGCCGGCCGAACGGCTCGCGGACGCCGCGCACCGGCTGGGCGAGGGGCGGCTGGGGGCCCGGGTCCCGGAGGAGGGACCGAAGGAACTCCGCTCGGCGGCCGTCGCGTTCAACTCGATGGCGGACCAGGTGGTGGAACTCCTGGCCAACGAGCGGGAGCTGGCCGCCGACCTCTCGCACCGGCTGCGGACGCCGCTGACGGTGCTGCGGCTCAACACGGCCTCGCTCGGCGACGGCCCGGCCGCGGAACAGACCCGGGCCGCCGTGGAGCAGTTGGAGCGGGAGGTCGACACGATCATCCGTACGGCCCGCGAACAGCGGCCGGCCGCAGCCCAGGGGCCGGGCGCCGGCTGCGACGCCTCCGAGGTGATCCGCGACCGGATGGCGTTCTGGTCGGCGCTGGCGGAGGACGAGGGCCGCGAGGTGCGGCTCGCGGGGGTCGACCGTACGGTACGGATCCCCGTGGCCCGGCCGGAGCTCGCCGCGGCGCTGGACGCCATGCTCGGCAACGTGTTCCGGCACACCCCGGAGGGCACCCCCTTCGCGGTGGACGTCCACGACGCCGGGGACGCGGTCATCGTGCTCGTCTCGGACGCGGGAGGCGGCATCGCCGATCCGGACGCGGCCCTGCGGCGCGGCAACGACGGCGGCCGCGACGGGTCCACGGGCCTCGGGCTGGACATCGTGCGGCGGGTCGCGGAGTCGACGGGCGGGGACGTGCGGCTGGGGCGTTCGGTGCTCGGCGGCACCGAGGTTCGGGTGTGGATCGCGCTGGACGGGCGGGCGCGGGGCGCCTCCGCACGCGCGGGGCGCAGCCGGCGCAAGGGTCGGGGCGGCCGGCGCCCCCATGGCCGGAGCGGTCACCCCGCCGGAGGGCAACCGACGTAACCCTGCGGTCGCGGGGGGCGCGCCGCGCGTCCGGTATGTCCCCCTGTCGGTACGGTCCGCGCCATGGACACCCTCATCTTCGGCGGCCTTCTCGCCACGCTGATCGCGATGTACCGCGACTCCCCGCGGTTCGTGGTGCTCGGTGCCTGGTGGCTCATGTTCTTGGCCGTGATCCTGCTGCTGGCGCACCACGTCACCAGCGGTCTCGCCCTCACCTTGAGCTACTGACGATGGCCGCGATGTCCAGCCTCCTCCCGGAGACGCCGCTGGCGGGCGGGCTGCTGGGCCGGGTCCAGTACTGGTTCGCGTGCGCCTTCGCCATCGGCTGGACGGCGGTGGTGTGCGGCGGGCTCTTCTACCAGTTCGCGATGGGGGAGTCCCCGTGCCCGCTCTGCATCGTGCAGCGGATGTTCATGCTGCTGGCGGCGATGGGCGCGGCCCACATCGTCCGGACGGCGCTGTCGCACGGGGCGGTGACCGGCCGCGACTACATGATGGGCTGGGGCCTGTCCCTCGTCGCCGTGACCGCCGGCTCGTTCGCCTCGTGGCGGCAGACGATGCTGCACGTCCTGCCGGGCGACAAGGGGTACGGGAGCGAACTGTTCGGCCTGCACCTCTACGTCTGGGCGTGGATCCTCTTCCAGGCCTCGGTCGTCGCGGTCGGCATCGTCCTGGCCTTCGCCCACGCCACCGCGGACCGGGCCGTCCCGGCGGAGGACCCGGGGCCGCACCGCGCGGTGGGGATGGCGGCGCTGTGGTTCCTCGGGCTGGTGATCGCCGTGAACCTCGTCGCCGTCTTCCTGGAGGAAGGCTTCCACTGGTTCCTTCCGGACGACCCGACGCGCTACCGGATCTTCTACGACACGGGGATCCTTGACTAGCCGGGACACCGGGGCGCCGCGCGCGGCGTACGCGGTAGCCGCCGTCCGGACGGAGGCGGAGAGGTTGCCGCCGTCCGGGCCCCCGCTCAGGGTGGCCGTGACAGCGGAGCCGCGCGTGAGAGTCGTGCGCAGGGCCCATATGACACGGCCGAGATGAACGGGCATCAAGAGCGGCCCCCTCCCCGACGCCGTGAGGAAACTCATGGAGAAGGCCGAGCCGGAAGCCGCCTGCTTCGGCCTCCACGAGGGCGTCCGGTCCTGCTGGATCGTCTTCGACCTCCAGGACAGCTCCCCGCTGCCGTCCCTGATGGAGGACCTGTTCCTGCAGTTCAACGCCGAGCTGGAGGTGGCTCCGATGATGAACGCCGAGGACCTGGCGAAGGGTCTGGCGGCGATGCGGAGCTCGTCGGGCTGAAGCCCGGCCCCCGCACCCGGCCGGCGGCCGTCCACACCACCACTGCGGAGGCGGCCGCCGCCGCGCACGACACGGCGAAGGCCGCCCGGTACCCGTACGCCGCGGCGAGCGGACCGGAGGCAGCCGCGGCAAGCGCCTGGCCGATGATCAGACCGCTGCCGGCCAGCGTCATGGCCTCGCCCATCCGCTCCGCGGGCCCGGCCCGTTCCACGAGACCGAACAGAGCGATCAGGTGCGGGGCGACAGCCAGTCCGATGCCGGCGACGGCGAAGGCCGCGCCCCACAGGCCGACGACGGCGAGCAGCGGAAGTGCCAGCAGTGCCTGGGCGGTGACGGTCCTACGCAGCCGGACGGTCAGCGAGGCCGGCCCGGGCCGGGCCACGGTCACGAAGCCGGCGATCGAACTGGTCACGGCCATGGCGGCCCACACCGGCCCGGCGGCCCCCGGGGAGCCGACCGTGACGGCGAGCGCGTTGACCCCGGTATTGGCCGCGCTCCACGAGGCGCCCTGCAGGACGGCCACGACGAACAGCAGGGCGAGCCCCGGAGACCACAGTCGTACGCCGCCGCGCGCGGCGGCGGGCCGTCCCGTCGGCCGGGGCGCCGTGGGGTGCAGGGCGAAGAGCGTCCCGAAGACCAGGACCAGGGCCGCCGCGAGGACCAGCGCCGACGCGGGATGGACGGTCACGGCGAGGATCCCGGCCAGTGCGGGGCCCACCATGAAGGCGACCTCGTCGAGGGTGGTGTCGAAGGAGAGCGCGGCCCCGACCAGGGCCTTGTCCTCGCCTGCCATGCGCGCCCAGCGGGCCCGGGTCAGCGGCCCGACCTGCGCCGCCGTGAGCCCGGCGGCGACCGCGAGCGCGATGCGGGCGGCGAGCGGCAGCCCGCCGAGTACGGCGGCGACGAGGGCGAGGAGCACGGCGGCGTTCGCGGAGCGGGCAGGGCGCGGCCGCCGAGGGCGAACACCCCGCGGAAGCCGCCGGGGGCGGACGGGGGCGCGGGCGCGGGTGGGGGTGGGGATGCGGACGAGGATGGGGACATGGACAACCTCCAGCCGCACGCCGACCCTCCCGTAACTCCGGCGCGCGCTGTTGCCCGTTGCCCGGCACGGTAGCGGTGGAACGACCGGTTCGGTAGATCAGTCGGGGTTGCCCGAGGTGAGCCGCTTGGCCTGGTCGCGGCCGACCTCGGCGGCGCGGTGCAGGTAGTCGGCGATGACGGCGAGCTCGGTGTCGGAGTAGCTCTGCAGTACGGCGCCGAAGGCGCGGCCGGGGGTCTCCCAGGCGGCGCCGATCCGCTCGCGGGCGGCGGGGGAGAGGGCGACGAGGGAGCGGCGCCGGTCGTTCGGGTCGGCGTGCCGCTCCACGACGCCGGCCTTGACCATGCGGTCCACGAGCCGGGTGGCCGAGCCGGAGGTCAGCCCGGTGAGGCGGGCGATGTCGCCGGTGCTGACCGGGTCCGGTTCCATGTCGAGGAGGGCGACGCACTGCATGTCGGTGGGGTGCAGGCCGACGTGGTCGGCCATCGCCTGGCTGAAGAGCGAGTAGTCGGCGTAGTGCCGCTGGCTCTCGGTGACGATGCGCGCGAGCAGCTCGGCGCGGGTCCACTCATCACTCGGACGAGCGTAATCGGTTGACATGGGCTTCTCCGTGGTCCAAATTTATCTGCGTGACGCAGAGGATGCGTCACACGGAATCTGCGTCACGTACTCAGTCTAGAACAATCGGAACAGGAATCCGCCATGTCTAAGATCCTCGTCACCGGTGGCCGCGGCGCCATCGCCCGCGGCCTCTCATCCCTCCTCGCCACCCGCGGGGTCCCACACCGCCTCGCATCCCGAGAGCCCGACAAACCCGGCACCATCCACTGCGACCTCACCGATCCCGCCACCTTCCCCGAAGCCCTCGCCGGTGTCCGCTCCGTCTTCCTCTACGCCGAGGCAGCCGCCATCGACGCCTTCGTGAAGGAGGCCGCCGACGCCGGCGTCGAGCACGTGGTACTCCTTTCCTCCGCCTCGGTCTTCGCCCCCGACGCCGCCGACAATCCCCTCGCCGCCTCCCACCTCGCGGTGGAGCAGGCTCTCCTCGCCTCCCCGCTGCGCACCACCCTGCTGCGCCCGGGATCCTTCGCGAGCAACGCCCTCGGCTGGGCCTGGTCGATGAAATCCGGCCGCCCGGTCCACTTGCCGTACCCGGGCGCGTACAGCGATCCGGTGCACGAGGCCGACGTCGCCGAAGCCGCCCTCGCGGTCCTCGCCGACCCCTCGCTCGGCGACCGCGCGTACACCCTGACCGGGCCGCGGACGCTGACCTTCGCCGCGCAGCTGGAGATACTGGGCGAGGCCGTGGGACGGCCCATAGCCTTCGCGGCGGTCTCCCGCGAGCAGTGGAAGTCAGAGGTCGACGGCTACATACCGGGCCCGTACGCCGAGGCCCTGCTCGACTTCTGGTCCGCCTCGGACGGCCTCCCCGTCGGCCTCACCGACGACCTCGAACGGCTCACCGGCCACGCGCCGCGCACCTTCGAAAGCTGGGCCGCGGACCATGCGGACGCCTTCCGCGCCTAGGGCGGGGAGGCATGGTCTGGGGAAGGGTGCTCGGTCGTTCCGGGGAACGCGAAGAGCCCCGCCCCGCTTTCGCGGAACGGGGCCCTCTCGCAGGGTGAGTGACGGGACTTGAACCCGCGGCCACCTGGACCACAACCAGGTGCTCTACCAACTGAGCTACACCCACCATGTCCGGTCGGAAAACCGACCGGCCGAAGAAAAGCGTACAGGGTCCGGGAGGGTGCTCGCTCCCCCCTTCCCCCGCACCTCTCTCCGGTGGGTGCTACTCGCCAGGGACGACGTGCTTGGCGGCGATGGTCCGCGCCGTGTCCGAGTCGGGCCCGGGCTGCGGCACGAAGACGGCCTCCCGGTAGTAGCGCAGCTCCGCGATGGACTCCTTGATGTCCGCGAGGGCCCGGTGGTTGCCGTTCTTCGGGGGGCTGTTGAAGTAGGCGCGCGGATACCAGCGGCGTGCCAGCTCCTTGATCGAGGACACGTCCACGATCCGGTAGTGCAGGTACCCCTCCAGTGCGGCCATGTCGCGCAGCAGGAAGCCGCGGTCGGTGCCGACCGTGTTTCCGCAGAGCGGAGCCTTGCGGGGTTCCTTCACGTGTTCCCGTACGTAGGCCAGGACCTGTGCCTCCGCGTCCGCGAGGGTGGTCCCGCCGGCCAGCTCGTCGAGCAGGCCGGACGAGGTGTGCATCTCGCGCACCACGTCGGGCATGGTCTCCAGGGATGCGTCCGGCGGGCGGATCACAATGTCCACGCCTTCGCCGAGCACGTTGAGCTCCGAGTCGGTGACCAGTGCGGCCACCTCGATAAGTGCGTCGTCCGTCAACGAGAGCCCGGTCATCTCGCAGTCGATCCACACCATGCGATCGTTCATGCGCCCCACCTTATGCGGAAGGTCCCCCACATCGGTGACTACCGATGTGGGGGACCTTCCCGGGACCTTGCTTACGCGTGCTCGCGCAGCGCCCGGCCGGGGGCGTACAGCTCCGTCACCGTGGGACCGGCCGCGGCAAGTGCCGCGGCTGCTCGCTGCGGCTGCGGAGTGCGCTGGTGCGGGACCGGCGACTCCGACAGCTGAGCCACCTGGGCCACGTCCGCCTGCGGGCGGCGGGCCCGGTAGGCGGAGCGGTAGGCGGCCGGGGAGGACCCCAGCTGGCGGCGGAAGTGCCCGCGCAGCGCGACCGGCGAGCGGAACCCGCAGCGTCCGGCGACCTCGTCGACCGAGTAGTCGGAGGTCTCCAGCAGCCGCTGTGCCTGGAGCACCCGCTGGGTGATCAGCCACTGCAGCGGCGCACTGCCGGTGAGCGAGCGGAACCGCCGGTCGAACGTGCGCCTGCTCATGTAGGCGCGCGCCGCCAGCGTCTCCACGTCGAACTGCTCGTGGAGGTGCTCCAGTGCCCAGGCGACGACCTCGGCCAGCGGGTCTGCGCCGATCTCTTCCGGCAGCGACCGGTCGAGGTAGCGTTCCTGGCCACCCGTGCGGCGCGGTGGGACGACGAGCCGGCGGGCCAGTGCCCCCGCCGCCTCGCTGCCGTGGTCCGTGCGCACGATGTGCAGGCACAGGTCGATTCCGGCCGCGGTGCCCGCGGACGTCAGCACGTCGCCGTCGTCGACGAACAGCTCGCGCGGATCGACGTGGACGGACGGGTAGCGCTTGGCCAGCGTCGGCGCGTACATCCAGTGCGTCGTCGCGGGCCGGCCGTCCAGCAGACCGGCGGCGGCGAGCACGAATGCCCCCGTGCACAGTCCGACGATCCGGGCTCCCTCCTCGTGCGCCAGACGCAGCGCGTCGAGCGCCTCCGGTGGCGGCGGTGAGGTGATGGAACGCCACGCGGGAACGACGACCGTGCCTGCCCGGGCGATCGCCTCCAACCCGTATGGCGCGGTCAGTTCGAGTCCGCCGGTGGTCCTCAGCGGACCGTCCTCACCGGCGCACACGAGCAGTCGGTAGCGTGGAACTCCCGCGTCCTGCCGGTCAATGCCGAACACGGAAAGTGGAATGGAGCTCTCGAAGATCGGTCCGCCGCTGAAGAGCAGCACCGCGACGATCTCCCTGCGGCGACGCCCCGCGAGCTTCCTGCCGTCTACGACGACGGCGGTGGAATCCTGGCTCATGGCGCTAAGCCCCCCTTGGGTGTCGCGACTCCTTGGTCTGGTCGCACCTGCACGTATCCCCTCGGCCTTGCACGTGGCTCCCCCGCCGTAAATGCATGATCGAATCTACTGCGTCCCGTGGTGTCGGCGTGACAAGTTGAGCACGCAGCGCTATGTCGATTTGGCAACTTGGCGAAAAGCATTCGATCAGGAAGCGTTCCACTCCGCTACCCGGGTGGAAAGCGCACTGTCCGGCCATGGCCAGTACTCGTAGGGTCAAAGACCCCCTGTGGCCTTGTGGTCGCTGATGGTGAGGGGGTCGGGGGGACATTCCGGCAAGGAGGGTGACCTGCCGGGAAGTTGGCTGAAAACATGCGGGTGTGGATGTGCGAATCAGTCAGTCGCGCGAGGACATCCCACCGGAAACGTGACATCCGCGCCGGGTCGCGGCCCCGGCGCGCGAGTGCCGGCCCCGATGCGCGGGCGGCAATCGGTCCTCCGGGCGGACCCGGGCCGCATTCCGCTCCGCCTGCTCCGACTGGCGCAGCAGCACCCGGCAGGCCGTCGTGACGGCGGCCAGGCCGAGGGTGGCGACCGCGGCCCCGCCGAAGGAGGTCCCGTAGACGACGAGGACCACGGGGACGAGCAGGCAGCTGAATGCCGCCCAGCGCACCACGTCACCCGCGGGGTCCTCGTGGGGCCGCCGGGCGGGCTGCACGGACGAGTGAAGGGGAGGGGGTGGAATGTGGATGGACTGCGTCGGCTGAGCGGGCTGGACGGGGTGAACCGGATGACCGGGCACGGCGTGCTCCCTGCGGGCTCTTCCTGGACGGTCGGACTCCTGTCCAACGGCGTCCGGCGCGGCTCGGTCACTGCGCGCACGGGTGGCACCCACCCGATGGCGTGCTTCTCGTCACTGGCTGTAGGGGACAGCGGACATTGCCAAGGCGCCGTGGCTGCGGCATGCTCCCTGGGACGCTCTCCAAGGGCGGCATGCCCTGCACACTGCAGGAGTGTCGCCGTACCCTGGTGGGTATGGGCTTGGGAAGATGCTTCCCGGACAGAGCTCGGTCACACTGAGTTGTCGTTTTCTGGAATCGTCCCTCTTGAATCGTCGCTTCCGCCTATTGGCGCCCCGTCCCCCTGTTCCTTCCCCTGAGGACCTCTTCGCCGAGACACCCATGGCCGGTCACGAATTCCCCGAACCCGCGGACCGTAAGCGCAAACGCCTCGCCGACCCCGAATCGGCCGACCTGCGCGCGGTGGAACAGCCACGTCATCCCTGCGACCCGGCCTTCCGGCACGGGGTCGTGGTGGGCTTCGACGGATCCATGTCCAGCGAGCGCGCCCTCGCGTACGCGATCGGCATGGCCCGCCGCTCAGGCTCCGGTCTGATCATCGTGCACGTCGCGAACCGGCTGCCCACCACCGTGTGGGCCGGATGCGAGCCGCCGGTCTTCGTCGACGTGCCGGACCACCGCACCGAGGTGCTGGGGCTGGAGCTGGCCTGCGCGGACTATCTGTCCGAGGTTCCGTGGATCCTCGTCGAGCGGGGCGGGGACATCTGCCACGAGCTGGAGGAGGTCGGCCGGGAGTACTCGGCGGACGCCATCGTGGTCGGCTCCACGCACGGCATCGTCGGCCGGATCTTCGGATCGGTGGCGGGCCGGCTGGCGAAGCGGGCGCAGCGACCGGTCGTTGTCATCCCGTAACCCACTGTATGTCGATTGTGCGGTTGTGCACCCCCATGTAAGGGGTAGATAAAGGCTGCTGGGACGCAGCAAACAACTGCAGATCGAAGGGAGCCCGCCGTGGACAACGGTGTCTCTGCGGGAAGCACGGCCTCGACTTCGACCCTTGGGTACATGGCCCTGGGTCTCACCCTTCTCGCGTTCGGTATCGGCAACACCGGCATCATCGCCGGTGTCACCGTGGCCAACTCCGTGTCGCTCGCCACGTTCATCGGCGGGCTCGCCCTGTTCGTCCTCGGGATCCTCGAATACCGCGGCGGCAACGGCTTCAACGGCACGGCCTTCGCGGGTATCGGCGCCTTCTGGTTCACCTGGGCCAACGGGGCCGACGGAAAGGTTTCGGCAGACGCGGCCGGAATGTTCCTCGTCCTGTTCGCCATGCTGGCACTGAGCTTGACCGTCGCCGCCGCGGGCGGGCTGTTCGGTCAGGGCGTGTACGGCCTGTTCACCCTCTCCCTGCTGCTCCTGGCGATAGGTACCTTCGCCGAGAGCGACATGCTGGGCAAGGTGGGCGGCTGGGTGGCGGCGCTCTCCGGGCTGCTGGCCTGGTACGGGGCCACCGCGGCGCTGGCGAGCTGGCCGATGGCCTTCGGGAAGCGTTCGAGCGGCGCGGTCGCCGCGAGCTGAACGAGCGGGTACGCGAGAAGCCCCCGGGGGATCCCCGGGGGCTTCTTCGTGCGCGGCGGCGCCGGTGCGGCGCGGTCCGGCTATTCGACGGTGACGGACTTCGCCAGGTTGCGCGGCTTGTCGATGTCACGGCCCATGGCCAGGGCGGTGTGGTACGCCAGCAGCTGCAGCGGGATGCCCATCAGGATCGGGTCCAGCTCGTCCTCGTTCTTGGGCACGAGGATCGTGTGGTCGGCCTTCTCCTGCTCGCGGTGGGCGACCGCCAGGATCCGGCCGCTGCGGGCCTTGATCTCCTCGAGCGCCGCGCGGTTCTTCTCCAGCAGGTCGTCGTCCGGGACGATCGCGACCGTCGGCAGCGACGGCTCGATGAGGGCCAGCGGACCGTGCTTGAGCTCGGAGGCCGGGTAGGCCTCGGCGTGGATGTAGGAGATCTCCTTGAGCTTCAGGGAGGCCTCCAGCGCCACCGGGTAGCCCCGGACGCGGCCGATGAACATCATCGACTTGGCCTCGGCGTACTCGGCGGCCAGCTTCTTGATGTCCTCTTCGCCGTCGAGGATCTCCTGGATCTGCGCCGGCAGCTTGCGCA
>NZ_JAPNLJ010000091.1 GCF_026627445.1 Streptomyces sp. H27-H1 | reverse complement strand
CGTCGCCCTGGCGATCAATAACCGGCCCCGCAAGATCCTCGGCTGGAAGACCCCGGCCGAGGTCTTCGAAGAGCAGCTACGCTCAATACAACAGCCCGGTGTTGCAACGACCGGTTGAACTCGCCCAGTACACTTCCCAGGAGTTCAGAGACCGTCTCCGCGTCCTGGGTATCACACCGTCGGTCGGCCGCACCGGCGTATGCTGGGACAATGCGATGGCCGAATCATTCTTCGGCGCTATGAAGAACGAGCTCGTCTACCGCACCGCGTTCCCCACACGCGAACACGCCCGACGGGCCATCGCCCGCTATATCGAAATCTTCTACAACCGCAAGCGGCTCCACTCCGGACTCGGCTACAAGACCCCGTCAGAGGTCCAAGCCGAATACGAAGCCATGCAACTCGCGGCATAGAAGACACCTATAAATGGTGTCCGAAAAACGCGGGGCCCCTCACTGCGGCCGACGGCCGGCCTGCGGACACGGATCTCGGTGCCGTCGATGATCCCGGTCTGTCCGCTGGTGCCGAGATGATCGATGACCTCGGCGAGAGTGCGGAGCCGGATACCGGCGGCGATGGTGCAGCCGCGTTCAGCCAGGAGGGGGCGCACCTCGCCGATGGCGCGCGTGATCGTGGAGCGGTCGACATCAAACCAGCAGGCCAGCACATCGTGAGTGACACCGTGGCGAAGGTGAACGAGCGTGGCCAGGAGCCGGTCGATGAAGACCAGACGGTGCTTCGCGCCGGCGCCGACGGCCCGCTTCCGCGGCCTGGACTCCAGTCTTGTCTGGTGCCGTTCGTGCCACAACGGAACTACTTCGGCGATGAGTTCGGCGATCACATCGGCCGACAGCCCTGTGATCCTCTGATCGCTGATGATCGCTGCACGAGCCCCGTTCCCCACCACACGAACATCATCAGGGAGCAAGCCCCGGCGCCGCACCGCCAACCATGCACGAGCTCTTTAGGTGGGCGAGACGAAGTCTCCAGCAATCACCATTCCAGTAAATACCCCTACACCGTCCCAAGCGTTTACCGTCACTTCTACGTTCTGCGGATCGATAACCGTATCGCCGATTAGCTCGTCCGCACCGGTAAGGATCCGATAGGGCTTGTCGAGTAGCATTGAGTTGTTAGTGCCGGGAGGAGTTCCAGTCTCCGGGAGGTGGATCCGCCCCGTAAAGAGCCGACCAGACGTAGAAATGAGCTCCGCGGTGTTGGATCCGTTCACGGAGGCAGAGGTAGCCGTAAGGCTGTCAGGCGGCCCTGCGGTGCACTCTACTGAAACGGTTCCGTGGTTTGTGGTGTCATTGTGATTTCCAACCGCGACAACAACTTGATCCGGCATTTGGGAAGTTCCGCTCCCGGCCGGGCTCTGGAGGAAGCCGGTCCCCGTTTTGATGTAATCCCCAGACCCTGTCTTGGTAAGAACAGGAGGGCGCCCTGTCCAGTACGGGCAGCTCGAGGGGAGGTTGATCGTTACCGGATCGCAATTCTGGAAATTGGTGTTGCATGCAAATCCGTGAATAATGAATTCGGCACTCACGATAGTAGAGGTACCTGGGGATGGAGCTGGCGCGTTCACGCCTCCCGCACCAGGGGGGGCTGAATGGGATTGCGCAATGTCGACATTCTGATTACCGCCAAATGAAACTTGAGTAATATCCCCATTGATGACATTGCCTCCACTGTCAGCCTGGGCCGTTCCAGCGGAGAGAGTCAAGAATGCAACTGAAATACCCAAAGCGATTTTGAACGACTTGCCGATATTCATATAATGCCCCTTCGGTGCGTCATGGGCGGTTTCCCTTTCGGGGGTAGGGCTAGCTTGGCAGGCAACTTCAGGTAGCTCCTCGTCATACTCCGCGACATTCGGAATTTCACTGAAGTGGAGCAGGGATTATTCAGGAAGTGGTGAGGCTGCGGGGCAGGCAGGGCTGAGCCCGGATCCACCGGCTTGACGCCTGTGGATAGTTCTTCCAGAAACGAAAGTGCAACCCCTTGTCCTGTCGCACTCCAGTTGGCGATTCGCAGACCTCGATTTGGGTCGAACTCCGAGCTGCGCGCCCTCGCGGAGGTATACGCGAGCAATGACGCCAAGGTGAAGTTCGTGAAGGACTTCGTCTCAGCGTGGGACAAGGCCATGAACCTCGACCGGTTCGACCTGATCTGATCGCCTACGTCAGGGCCGGCCCGCACGGGTCGGCCCTGACGTGGAGCGCGCGCCGCCCGCGGTCTTGTGCGGGAAGACGGGCTTCCGCATACTCCCCGGAGCGCTTGTCAGGAACACGCCACTCCTGACGGGCCTCACAGGGCCCACCACCCCCGGGCCCCGACGCTCCGAGGAGGAGACCAGTGAGGAACACGCGCACCTCGCCCCGCACTACCCCCACCACCCGACGCACCGCGATCGCGGTCGCAGCCGTCGGCCTGTTGGCCGCCACCATGCTCACCGGGCCGGCCGCCGAGGCGGCTGGCCCCAAGACCTTCGGCGCGGCCGAACTCGCCGCGGTCGACCAGGCGGTGCTCGGCGCGGACGTCGGCGGCACCGCGTGGTACACGGACGCGGCGAGCGGACGGGTCGTGGTCACGGCCGACAGCACCGTGTCCGAGGCCGGCTTCGCGAGGATCCGGAAAGCCGCGGGCGCCAACGCCGGCGCGCTGCGCGTCGAGCGCACTCCCGGGACGTTCACGCGCCTGCTCGGTCCGGGCGACGCCATCTACGGCGGCGGATACCGCTGTTCTGTCGCCTTCAACGCCGTCAGCGGCAGCACCCGCTACTTCCTGACCGCCGGTCACTGCGGCAACGTCGTCAAGTCCTGGTACACCAACTCGGCGCAGAGCACGCTGATCGGCCCCACCGTGGGCTCCAGCTTCCCCGGCAACGACTACGCGCTCGTCCGCTACGACAACGCCGCGATCAGCTCCCCCGGCGGCTTCACCGCCGCCGACGCCTACGTGGGCGAGCCGGTCAAGCGCAGCGGCTCCACCACGGGCACCAAGAGCGGTACCGTCACCGCGCTGGGCGTGACCGTCCACTACAGCGGCGGCGGAACCGTCCGCGGCATGATCCAGACCAACGTCTGCGCCGAGCCCGGGGACTCGGGCGGCGCGCTCTACGACGGCACGAAGGCTCTCGGCATCACCTCCGGCGGCAGCGGCAACTGCTCCGTCGGCGGCACCACCTTCTACCAGCCGGTGCCCGAGGCCCTCACCAAGTACAAGGTCACCCTGTCCTGACCCACGCGCCGCGCGTGGGGCCGCCGTCCGATGACGGGATGGCGGCCCCGTGCGCGGATCTTTCGTACCTCATCTTTTGTCCCTCATCTTTCATACCTCTGAGTGGGGCCACGACATCGTCGGTGGACGCACTCGAATGCCGGGATGGCTTTATTCACGAGCTCTCACCTAAGAGCTCGTAACACGATCATGAGTGGGCCTTCTTGAGTCGTCTCCAGCAGATGAGGCTGCAGGCCAGGGAGACGAAGGCGTCGTGGAGTTCGGTGCGGCGTTCCCAGCGGACAGCAAGCCGTTTGACGATTGGGAGCACAGCGTCTCCTTGCGGGGACTCGCCTCCGCTCTGGGCATGTCGACCGCCGGGGTCGCGGACTCCAACGAGCGTCTTGTGGCCACCGGCTGGCTACGCCGTGTCGGCCAGGGCGGGCCGGGCGAGACGGCGCGCTGGACACTGCTGCACGATCAGAGGCCCACACCCGACCGTGTACGCGGGGGCAGCGTCCACATCGGCGAACCGCGCACCCCGTCGCCGCTCCAGGGCCCCAGGTCACGACAGACCCTGAACGCGCGTCAGCGAGAACTCGCCGACCAACTCCACGACCGGGCCAACAAGCTGCGCGACATGACCTGCGCCGACGAGAACGATCCCGGTCTCAGCGTCACGGACGCGGTGGCGCTGGCTGCGGTCCAGCTCGGACTGGAGCCACCCGTCACCGTCCCGGAACCGCAGGCCGCCACCTTGACCGTGCCGAGCTGCCGCCCCGGGCAGGCTCCATCGCATACGCGATGTGGCGGGTGATGTGTCCGGGTGTGACGCTGATGCGGCGCATCCGGGTTTCGTGATGTGGCGATGCGCCGACGCCTGCCGCATCACAACCACGTCGTGGCCTGCGGTGACGCATCAACCACATCAATCCGGCGCCCCGGGGATTTCGGGGTTCTGGGCGCCAGATGCGGCGATGTGGCGGGGGCTCGTCCGGCGTAGGGCGCGAGAGCCGTGCACGGGTGCACGTGCACCCGTGTGCACGTGGTGAGCTCGGCGGGACGGGGTTACGGGTCGCCGTTGGTCCGGTGCTCCCACCCGCGCTTCGCGCGGGCCCAGCGTCCCGCTGCACGGTGCCGGCGTCAGTCACTCGGACGAGGGGCGCGGAGGTGACGGATCCAGTGGCTGTGCGCGCCGGGCAGTGGGCTCGTCCGCCGGAAGCCGGGGCCACTCTCTGGCCGTGGTGGGTTCGAACGTCTGGCGGAGCCAGGAGAAACCGTCGTGCCGGCACTGGCACGGCGTGAAGGTGACCGCGGTGACCTCCACCCGGTTACCGCCCGGAGGGGCCGGCGCCGAGGGTGCGGCGTCCGTCCGCCCGGGCGGACGGACCAGTGGCGGCCTGGTCGGCCGGGAGTCGTTCGGCGGCGGGGCGGGCGCGCGGTGCGGTGTCTCGCGTGCGGGATGGTTCGGGGCGGGTTCAGGTCCGGTTCCGAGCGCGCGGCGGTTGATTGGTGCTCACCGGTCCAATTCTCGCCGGGGCCGCAACCGGTGGCGTGGTCGGTCGTTGGAGAGCGGGGATCCCCACCGCCCCGGGAGGCTCCATCCGTCCCCCCGGGGCGGGCCCGGGTCCTGACACCTGACGCGCTCCGCCCCGGCCTAACCTGGCACGGGGCGGATGTCGCCGCACGCGGCGGTGTCAGCGTCAGGTGTCAGGACCAGTCATGACTCGACCGGTACGGGTGCCGGTCCGGCCGCGGTTAGGGTCGGCTCCAGCCTGCGCCGGTATGGCGTGCGCGGGTGAGGCCCGGTGCCCAGAGCACTCTGGGGGCAGCAGTACCACCGGGCCGCCCCGACTTCCAGCCTGCGCAGCTGTCGCGGGGGTTGTCGTCAGGGTCGGGCTGTCGGCGCGCATCAGGCCCTGTGGCCTGCGCGGGAACCTGCCGGCCCCCGGGTGTGGGACAGGTGCGACAGGTAGCCGCGGCCACCTGGGTACGGGGCGCCCCGTACCGGTCGGATCAGGTTGCCGTACGGGAACGCGGTCAGTGGGCGATGCGGACCAGGGTGACGGTCATGACGCCGGGGCCGGACACGTAGTAGACGGCGATGGCGGGGCCGATGACGGCCTGGCGGTGGTCGCGGTCACCGCTGATCGCCGAACTGGCGGCGTACGGATCCCGCGCCACGATCGAGAGCCCCTTTTTGAAACCTTCACGGGTCGGGGCGTCCGTCGCGTTCAGGGAGGCCTCGGCGTCCGGGGCGTACGCGATCCGGTACGGGCTCACGCAGCGCCTGCCGCGGGGTCGGCCGGCCGGCCGATGACTTCGCCGCGGCGAAGTCGGTGAAGTACATCCTCATCTTCGGCGGCGGCCGCGGTGGTCGACAGCGCCCAGCCGACGAGCACCAGGTGCAGCTCGTCCGCCGGCGTCGCGCCGATCTCCGCATCGAATCGCTCGCGCTGTCCGGCGGGGAGCGCGGCGCGGATGCCGTCGATGGTGGCGGGGAGTTTGGTCCGCTCGCCGTGCACGTGGGTGGTCCACGTCGCCGTGGTGATGTCGCCCATGCCAGCCTCCCGAGGGGTCACCCGCCACGGTACGCCGCACTGCCAGGGCGCCGGGCCCGATCCGGCGGGACCGGCAAGGGCGGGGCGGACGCGACTGAGCCGCCCCGAAGTTCCCGGACAGCGGTCCCACTACAGTGGGACTGTTCGGAAAGGGAAGTCGGTTGTCGCAGAAGCGTAGAAAGTTCTCTCCTGAGTATCGGGAAGAGGCAGTGAAGATGGTGCTCGAGACGTCACGCCCGGTGGCCCAGGTTGCCCGGGAACTCGGACTTGTCGAAGGCACACTCGGGAATTGGGTCAATGCATACCGGCGGGGCCATGCGGGGGAAGAACCGCCTCTCACCTTGGACGAGCGTGCCAGGCTCCGTGAGCAGGAACGTGAGCTGAGGGAGCTGCGGCAAAAAGTCGCCTTCCTGGAAAAAGTTGCAGCGTACTTCGCAAAGGATCCTCGGTGAGCGACAAGTTCGAGTTCATCGACGCGGAGTACGCCGCAGCCATTTCGAAAACCGAAGACGCCCCGCCTGTTGCGAAGATGTATGCATGGCTCGAAGTGTCCCGCTCTGGATTCTATGAATGGCGCGGCAGGCCGCTTTCGATATCCGCCCGGCGGCGGGATGACCTGAAACTGCTGATAGTTAAATCCTTCGAGGATTCTGACGGCACTTACGGCTACCGGCGAGTCCATGCTGACCTGGCCGCCTGGAGTGTGGCCTGCGGGCCCGAGCTCGTACGAGACCTCATGCGCGGGCTGGACCTGGAGGCATGCCAGCCCAGGCCGTGGCGCCACAGCCTCACCGAGAACGACGGACAAGCCGGCCCGGTCCCCGACCTGGTCAACCGTGACTTCACCGCCGCAGCCCCCGGCCAGAAAATGGTCGGCGACATCACTTACGTTCCGACCTGAGAGGGCTGGATATTCCTTGCGACCGTCATCGACTGCCACACCAAGGCCGTTGCCGGATGGGCGATGGATGACAATCACAAGACCCCGCTCATCGAAACCGCCATCGAGATGGCGGCACGCAACCACACGCTTACGCTTGACGCCGTATTTCATTCCGACCGCGGCAGCAATTACACATCAGATCAGTTCGCCAAGACGCTGCACACGCTCGGAATCCGGCAATCCGTCCGACGGACAGGAATCTGCTACGACAATGCCATGGCCGAATCATTCTTCGCGACACTGAAGAACGAACGCGTCCACCGCACGGTCTACCCCACTCGCGCTCACGCATACCGGGATATCGCCCGCTACATCGAGGTCCGCTACAATACGAAATGCCGCCACTCGAAGCTCGGCTACCGGACCCCGCAAGAGGTCCACGACGAGTACATGAACCAGCAGCTCGCAGCCTGAATTAACTAATAGCCAGCTGTCCGGAAAACGCGGGGCACCTCAGTCGACAGCTTGAATGTCTCGTATCGGTGTGGCTGCAGCCCGAAGGCCCGCCAGATCCATGACACCGTCGACTGCGACAGGCCGGCCTCTTTCGCCATCGACCGTGTCGACCAGTGGGTCGCGTTCTTCGGAGCGGACTCGAGCGTCCTGGCGATCAGAGCCGCGACCTGTTCGTCCGTCACCGACCGCGGACCGCCCGAACGCGGCATGTCGCCCAGGCTGCGATCCGGTGCTCGACGAACCTCGCCCGCCAGCGGCCCACTGCCTGGGGAGTCGAGCCAAGCCGGGCCGCGACGTCCTTGTTGGAGGCGCCTTCGGCACAAGCAAGGATGATCCGGCACCGAAGTGCCCATGCCTGCGGCGTGGAACTGCGCCGCACCCACCCCTCCAGTGCGGCCCGTTCCTCTTCCGACAGCGCCAACTCGGCCTTCGGCCGAGCGTTCCGGCCATGCAACTGGATGGGCATGAAATCAACCCGTATCAGATGATTACCATCGCCCCTCGGAACGATCGGCAGGATCTAAAAGCGGGGTGATTCACACGAAATCGCACGTCCCAGCATTTGGACAAGATGGGGCGATTCGCCCTATCCAGTTACCCGGCCATTACACAACCTCCTGCAACAGAGCCCCGGGCGGACCGACGCCGGCCCTCCCCAGTAACTACCCGCCCGGGACAAGAGCACTGACGGATGGGACTAAAGTCCCGTTCAGGTGGGGTCTTATGACTCGTGGCGTTGAGGGTTGGGATTCGTAAGATCGGCAGTGAGCCGATTGCCTCCTCACGCCTGAGGCTCGAAAACCCCCGTGGTTCGGAGGGGCTGGGAAACCAGCTGTTCTGAGCAGCCCCCAGGACGCCTTCCCCCCGGCCTCCTGGGGGCTTTTGCGTTTCGCGGTCTGCGTCGGCATGAGCTTGCTGGCCGGCGCCCGGTTCAGCCGCTGGTACTGAGCCTTTTCTAACCTGGCTGCGTGGTCGTGGTGTTGGTGGGTGAGGGCTGTACGGAACGACGAAGCTCCTGGTAGACGGGTTCTCGACCAAGATCACCCGTGCCGCCAGGGGGCCTTGACCCCGGATTCTGAACACGTCTATGCGGCTTGGGCCAGGGTAGTTGCTGCTGCTTGGGCGTCGTTTTCGTAGGCGACGGGAGATCGCTGGCCGAGGCGGGAGTGCCGGCGGCGGGTGTTGTATCGGGTCAGCCAGCGGAAGGCGTCGAGCCTGGCCTCACGCTCGCTCGACCAGGCTTTGCGGCCTTTGAGAGTCTCTCTCTTGAAGGCGGCGTTGAAGCTTTCCGCGGCGGCGTTGTCCGCGCTGGATCCGATCGCGCCCATGCTCTGCCGGACCCCTGCTGACCTGCAGAGTTCCGCGAAGGCCCTGCTCGAATATTGAGATCCGTGGTCGGTGTGCATGATCGCTCCGGTCAAGTTCCCACGGGTCCGCTCGGCCGCCGTCAGGGCGTCGGTGACGAGCTCGGTGCGCATGTGGTCGGCGATGGCCCAGCCGGCCAGCCGGCGGGAGGCGAGGTCGATGACGGTCGCGAGATAGAGCGGCTTCGAACCGCTGACCGGCAGATAGGTGATGTCGCCGACGTACTTCATGTCGACCTCGGCCGCAGTGAAGTCACGGCCGATCAGGTCCGGTGCCTTCGCCGCGGCCTGGTCCGCGACGGTTGTGCGGTGCCGGCGGCGCAGACGGACTCCCTCGATTCCGATGGTCCGCATGATCCTGGCGACGCGCTTGTGGTTGACGACCGGGCCGCCCTGATCGCGGAGTTCAGCGGTGATCCTGGGGGCACCGTAAGCGCCGTCGGAGTCCTGGTGGGCCTTGCGTATCCGGGCCGCGAGCCCGTCCTCGACGGTCTGCCGGGCCGCCCTTGTGGCCGCGGCGCGGCGCCAGTAGTAGAAGCTCGAGTGGGAAAGGCCGAGGATGTCGCAGAGCCGCTTCACGCCGTGTCGGCGCTGGTGATCCTCGACGAACTGGCAGCGGTTCAGGAGTCGTAACGGAACAACTAGCAGTTACGGTCCTTCCGGGCCATTGCTAGTGGTATACGGGCTGTTGTGGCGATATCAGAACGGGTCCTGGTGGTACTGGATGTGAAGTTCGCGGCGCTCCTGCCGCATCTCGACGAGCGGCAGCGCCGCCTGTATCTGGCCACCGAGGCTGCGGCGTTGGGGCATGGTGGGGCCAAAGCGGTCGCCCGGCTGGCCGAGGTGTCGGAGTCGACCGTTGCCCGGGGCCGCGCCGAGCTGGCCGACGGGGCGGAACCCCTTGGAAGGGTGCGCCGGGCCGGAGGTGGGCGTAAGTCAGCCACTGAGCGTGACCCCGGCCTGGTCCCGGCGCTGGAGGCCTTGATCGAACCGCGGGAGATCGGAGATCCAGTCTCACCGCTGCGCTGGACCACCGCGTCGCTGCGAGACCTGGCCGGTGAGTTGGCGGCGGCGGGGCACCCGGCCGGTGCTCCTCTGGTCGGCAGGCTGCTGCACCAGATGGGGTTCAGCCTGCAGGGCATGGCCAAGACCAGGGCCGGTGCCCAAGTTCCCGACCGGGACGCACAGTTCCGGCACATCAACACCACCGTCGAACACTTCCTGGCCCAGGGTCTGCCGGTGGTGAGCGTCGATGCGAAGAAGAAGGAGCCGATCGGCGACTTCGCCCGGGCCGGCCGCAGCTGGCGGCCTCAGGGCCGACCCAGGGCTTCGGCGTAGTCGGCGGGCGCCCGTTTTGTGATCATGCGAGGCCGAGGAGTGCAAGGGGTCGGCGGGCGTCGCGTGCGTTGCGACGGAGGCCGGCGGCGATGTTCTTGACGCCGCTCAGCCGGAGGGCGCCGACGGCGAGGTTGCGCCAGGTCGCCATCGCGCGGGGTGCGTTGCCGGTCCGCAGCTGGGAGGCGTCCTCGGCGAAGGTGGTGTCGCGGACGTGGTGCAGGGCCTCAATCTTCCAGTGGTCGCGGATCAGTCTCGCGAGTTGGACGGGGGTGGCCTGCTCGGCGGTCAGACTGGTGACCGCGTAGACGGTCGTGATGGTGGTCTTGCCGGTCTTGCGGTCGGTGCGGCGGCGCTTAATCTGGACGGCCTGGCGGGCGCCGGGGAAGAGCAAGTTGTTCACGGTGGCTACCTTGATCTGGCGGATCTCCGCGCGGCCGTGGCCGGTGCCCCGGGTGCGGCCCTGGAGCGGGATGTCCTTCCAGGGAAGGAACTTCAGCTGCTTGCGCAGCTTCTTCTGGTTGCCCTTGACGATCGCAATGTAATGGGCCCCGCGGCCCAGGAGGTAGGCGGCGTGCTCGCGTTGCGTATGGAGCGCGTCGCTGGTGACCACGGTTGCGGCCAGGTCGGCGATGGTATCGAGCAGCGGCTGGAAGCGGGTAACTTCACCGGTCTTCTCTCCGACGTCGAGCTGGGCCAGGACCAGCCCGGTGGTGTGCTCCACCGCGGCGAGTAGGTGGATCCTCCGCCCCTGGGCCTTCGCCGCACCGCGCAGAGACTTGCCGTCCACGGACAGTCCGCGCAGCCCGGTACTCTCGGGCCGGCGGTCAGCAAGCCATCCGCCCACCGCCCGGTCGAGGGCATCAGCGTCGATACGGGTGAGCAGCCGGCGGACCGTCGCCTCCGAAGGCACCAGCCTCCGGGGCAGTACTGGATCGAGGCGCACGCCGAGTCTCTCCAGCACGTGCGGCGGCACGTCCGCGATCCACTCGCCGACCGCCAGCAGCGAAGTCGCGCCGGTCAGTACCGCGCACGCGGTCAGCGTGAGCGCGACGGCCAGGGTATGGCGCACGCCGCGCGGATCGCGCGGATCCGGCACCTGAGCCAGCCGCTCCAGCAGGCCGGGCACCTCCCCGGGCCCGACGTCGGACTGCTCGCGGAGCCGGTCAAGGGCAGGCGGAATCAGGGATGATGCGTCGGCAGGCACGGTCTTCCAGGCAGGTCACGGGGCGTAAAGCACTCCATGATCACGGGAACCTTCCCTGCATCGTCCCCCGGGTCACAGCAACGCCGCAGCCTCGCCTGCCACCCAGGTCTGCCAGACACGACGGGTGTTCGGCAGGTCAGGGCGGTCAAGGAGCCAGAGCACATACCCGGCATGACACCGGGCCCACGGACTGTCCGAATCGGCTGCCCGATCGAGCCTGCCCCGTAGATCAGCGCTGTCAACAGCCCGGGCGACCCGCACGTATTCGCGATCCTTGCAGCGATACGCCCGGTGGACGACGATCTCGACCAGGTCGGTGAGCTTCGCCTTGATCGCCTCCTCCTGGCGAGCACGGGCCACCTTCCGGATCAGGCTCTGCTTCGTACCCCACGCCTTCGCATGCCGCGTCCACTCCAGCGGGTGCCTCGCCTCCCACTCCAGGAAGAGCAACACATAGGGCAGCCCCGGCCACGCCGCCAGATCCCCGTCCACAGGAACACCCCACACCCCGTCAGGCAGCGAACCCCTCTGGGCTTGCTGATGCCTCCGGCGCGCCTGCAGAAAGGCTGACTCCCGGTACTGCTCGTCCGCTCCCAGGGGCCGCGTCAGCAGCCACATCTCATTGCTCCGGGCGAGCGCGTCCGTGACCTTCCTCTGGGCCTCCGCTAGATGGACGAGCGCTGCACCTCTCGCAGCCGGATCCTCCGCTATAAGTCCGACCGCCCAACCCAATCGCTCAGCCCATGCGCAAGCGTCGTCCGCATCTGTACCTGCCCCTTCAGCCACGCACAGGATCATCTCCTAGCGCAGCCGGTTCGCTCCACCCGACAAGGGCTCCCGGGGCGCAACGGACATGAGCAGGAACCGCCCGCTCTCCCTCTCGCCATCTCATGTGATCACGAAACGGACGCCCGCCGACTACGCCGAAGCCCTGCACCGACAATGCCCTCGAGTGGGCGATGCGGCACCTTCCTCCGGGAGCGCAACGGGACTTGGAACGACCGATCACACACGCATCGATGAGGAATTTGAGCGCCGTACATTGCCCGAGCCCAACTGCC
>NZ_JAPNLJ010000090.1 GCF_026627445.1 Streptomyces sp. H27-H1 | reverse complement strand
GGCGTACAGCCACTCCGTTCGCGGCAGACCCCGAGAAATCACAGAACGTGACAACTACGTGATCGCCCAGGGCCTGTGCCTGTTTCGCCCAAGGCTCCCCACCGCGCCTATCTGCGCGACCTCTTAGTGGCCACATTAGGTAAATCGGCGGACGGATTGCCTACCAAAGACCCGGTGGCGTCTGGAGAGAAGGCCCCGTCTCAGCCGAGGGTGAGCCGTACCTCGTGGCGGTCGGCCCGGTAGGTCTCCCGGCTGTCGGCGCACGGGATCCCGACGGAGTCGAGCGCCAGCCGCCGCGTGTTCAGCACGGGCGAGGGGCCGCTCAGGCCGAGCAGCCGCTTCTGTTCGGCATCGGCGAGGGCCGCGCGGGCCGTGTAGCGGGCGCCGACGGGTACGTGGCCGGCGGCGGCCAGCAGGCCGAAGAGGGAAGCGGTGGTGAAGTCCGCCCCGGCGACGGCCGGGGCCACGGCGAGCGGGACGAGGTCGTGCGAGACGCAGACGGGCAGGCCGTCCAGGAACCGCACCCGGCGCAGCTCGAACAGCTCGGCCTTGGTGGCGATCTGGAGCCGCTCGGCTTCTTCCGAGGCGGCCGGGCGGGTACGGGCGCCCAGGACGCGGGCGGTGACCGCCCGCCCCAGGCTCCGGTTCAGGCCGGCGAAGCCGGTCAGGGCCGCGGTGTCCGTCGAGTGGCTGAAGCCGACCCGCCGCACCCGCCAGCCGCGCCGCTCGGAGGATTCGACCAGCCCTTCCTCGCCGAGTTCCTTGAGGGTGCGGCGCAGGGTGGAGCGGCTGATGCCGAGTTGCTCGCAGAGGTACCGCTCGGAGGGCAGCCGCTGCTCCGGGGCGAGGGCGCCGGCCGCGATGGCGTGCGCGAGGGCCTGCTTGGCCAGGACGTACGGCGGCTGGGCTCCGTCGGGCACCACGGGGCGGAAGTCCGGCTCTACGGGCATGGTGCCTCCCACTCCGCCGGGCCCGACGCGGGCCCGGGAGAGGCCCCCGGGCCGCCTGGCGCGGTGACCGGAAAGGTTCACCGTCTCGCGGCGCCCGGCACGGCACCTCGCGGCCACAGCACCAGCGGACCGGACGACCCCATTTCCGTCTGGTGTCGCTTTGGTACACCCGAAGAACCGCGCGGGGGACACCCGCCACGCCGGACACCCGCGATCCGGTGCCCCGGCCGGGCCGGGCCGGGCCGGGCATCACGCCCGGCCGGCCGGTGTCGCGTTCGACGCCGGGCCTACGCCTCGGTCTCGGCGTCGCCCGTGCCGCGGTGGCCGAGGCCGGTCCGCTCGGTGGTGGGGATACGGCCCAGCCGGCCGGCCTGGAAGTCGTCGAACGCCTGCTGCAGCTCGTGCTTGCTGTTCATCACGAACGGCCCGTAGTGCGCCATCGGCTCCCGGATCGGCTGTCCGCCGAGCAGGACGATCTCCAGCGCGGGGGCGTTGGAGTCCTGGCCCTCGTCGGCGCGCAGGGTCAGCGACCCGCCCTCGCCGAAGACCACGGTCTGCCCGGTGTGGACCGGCCGCCGGTCCTCGCCGACCGTGCCGCGCCCGGCCAGTACGTACGCCAGGGCGTTGAAGTCCTCGCGCCAGGGGAGGGTGATCTTCGCGCCGGGTGCGACCGTCGCGTGGATCATCGTGATCGGGGTGTGGGTGATGCCGGGGCCCTGGTGGCCGTCCAGCTCACCGGCGATGACGCGGAGCAGGGCGCCGCCGTCCGGGGTGGAGAGCAGCTGGACCTGGCCGCCGCCGATGTCCTGGTAGCGCGGGGGCATCATCTTGTCGGAGGCGGGGAGGTTCACCCACAGCTGGAGGCCGTGGAAGAGCCCGCCGGACAGGACGAGGGACTCCGGCGGGGCCTCGATGTGCAGGAGGCCCGAGCCGGCGGTCATCCACTGGGTGTCGCCGCCGTTGATGACTCCGCCGCCGCCGTTGCTGTCCTGGTGGACGAAGGTTCCGTCGATCAGGTAGGTGACGGTCTCGAAGCCGCGGTGCGGGTGCCAGGGGGTGCCCTTGGGCTCGCCCGGCGCGTACTCCACCTCGCCCATCTGGTCCATCATGATGAACGGGTCGAGGTACTGGTAGTTGATCCCGGCGAACGCACGGCGCACCGGGAATCCCTCGCCCTCGAAGCCACCCGGGGCGGTCGTGACGGCCAGCACCTTGCGGGCGATCGTCTCCTGGGCGGGCTCCACGACGCGCGGGAGCGTCAACGGGTTCTCCACAGTCACTGCAGGCATGGTCGGAACCTCCTTCTGGCGTCGAGTTTAGTTGAAACCCGAACTTTCTGCCACCCGCCAGAACAGCGTGCACCCCGTCGGCATTCCCGCACCCGCACGACCCCGGATCACGGCTCGTTCCGGGACGGCCGGGGGCGTACGTACACCCCCGCGCGCGCCGCGGCCGCCGCGGCCGCCGCGGCCCGGTCGGCGGTGGCCTCGTCCAGCGGGACGGCCGTGGTCAGCAAGCGGTAGTAGAGGGGGGCGGACACCGCGCGGATCACCTCGAGGGGGTCCGTGTCCGCGGGCACCTCACCACGGGCCGCCGCCTGCTCGACGCAGGGCGCCCACTCCTCGACCCGTACGGCATAGAAGCCGTGCAGGGCCTCCGCCGCCTTGGGGTCACAGGTGGCGGCCGCGATCACCGCCTTGAACAGGGCCCCCTGCCGGGGATCGGCCAGCGTCCGCCGCACCAGGCGGGCGTTGGCCGTCAGGTCCCCGAGCAGCGAGCCGGTCTCCGTACGCGGTACCGACTGCTGCGCCATGTCCAGCAGAAGATCGGCCACGAGCCCGGTGGCCGTGCCCCAGCGGCGGTAGACGGTCGTCTTGCCGACCTCCGCGCGCCGCGCGACGTCGGCCAGGTCCAGCCGGGCGAAACCCTCCTCGGCCAGCACGTCTCCGGCGGCCAGCAGCACGGCGGCCCGCACCCGCGCGGTCCGCCCACCGGGGCGCACGGCGCCCGGTTCGACGCCGGACTCGACCCCTGCTTCCAACTCCGGCTCCGGCTCTGACTCGGGCTCTGGCTCCGAGAACTCCATAACGGGACTCCTGTTCCATTAGTAGCCACGGGTTGCTACGGTGGGAATATCTTAACGGAACCACAGACCCATTAGATGGTTCCGTAGCCGAGAAGGGGACACCTCATGGAATACAGGCGGCTGGGTACCTCAGGGCTTCAGGTGCCGGCGCTGAGTTTCGGCGCCGGCACCTTCGGCGGACAGGGACCGCTCTTCGGCGCCTGGGGCACCACCGACGTGCAGGAGGCCCGCCGCCTCGTGGACATCTGCCTCGACGCCGGCCTCACCATGTTCGACACCGCCGACGTCTACTCCGCCGGCGCCTCGGAGGAGGTGCTCGGGGCCGCCCTCAAGGGCCGCCGCGACCGGGTGCTCGTCTCCACCAAGGCCGGCCTGCCCATGGGCGACGGCCCGGCCGACGCGGGCACCTCCCGGTCCCGGCTGATCACCTCCGTCGACGCCGCCCTGCGCCGACTCGACACCGACTACATCGACCTCTTCCAGCTGCACGCCTTCGACGCCGCCAGCCCCGTCGAGGAGGTCCTGTCCACCCTGGACGACCTGGTCCGGGCCGGGAAGATCCGCTACCTCGGCGTCTCCAACTTCTCCGGCTGGCAGGCGATGAAGTCCCTCGCCGCCGCCGACCGCCGCGGCCGGGAACGCTACGTCGCCCACCAGGTCTACTACTCCCTCATCGGCCGCGACTACGAATGGGAGCTGATGCCGCTCGGGCTCGACCAGGGACTGGGCGCGATCGTCTGGAGCCCGCTCGGCTGGGGCCGGCTCACCGGCAAGATCCGCCGTGGCCGCCCGCTGTCCGCCGGCAGCAGGCTGCACGACACCGCCGACTACGGCCCGCCCGTGGAGGACGAGCACCTCTACCGCGTGGTCGACGCCCTCGACGAGATCGCCCGGGAGACCGGCAAGGCCGTCCCGCAGATCGCCCTGCGGTGGCTGCTCCAGCGGCCGACCGTGTCCTCCGTCATCATCGGCGCCCGCAACGAGGAGCAACTGCGCCAGAACCTCGGCGCCGTGGGCTGGACGCTCGCCCCCGAACAGATGGCCAAACTCGACGCGGCGAGCCACCGTCCGGCCCCGTACCCCTACTTCCCGTACGAGCGCCAGGAGGGCTTCGCCCGGCTCAGCCCGCCCGCCGTCCCCGGGCCGGGCGCCTGAACCCGGTGCGCGGCGGAAGCGGCCCCGGAGGGAATCCCCCCGGGGCCGCGAGCACTGCCGTGCCGTGGAATCAGGTGTTGCAGGCCGGGTTGGCGTCGCGGCACAGGTGGGCCGTCGCGGCCTGGGCCGGAGCCGCGGCCATGGCGCCCACGCCCATCGCCAGGGCCGTCACCGCCAGCGCGGCGGCCGCCTTCGTGCGCAGCCGGACACGCGTGGTCGAAGCCTTACGAGTACGAGTCATCGCTGTCTCCTCAGGTCGCGATCCCGGATCGGGATCGAGTGCGGTTGCGGGGCCGAAGGGCCTACGGCTCGATCGAGACCGAGTTGTACGGGGTCATGTTGAGCACCACCGACTGTCCCGGCCACACCCCGTCACAGTCGGTGCCGTTGGTGTTCTGGCAAAGCCAGATCTTCCAGTTCTCGGTCTGACTGTTCACGATCAGGTGGCGGCCCTCGTAGCCGTAGATCTTGTAAACGCCTTTGATTTTCCACAGCTGGCGGATACCGCTGGACTCGGTCTCGCCCCAGTAGATGCAGGCGTAGTAGGTCGGGCAGGTGGTCGCTGCGTGCGCCGGCGATGCCGCCAGGACCCCCGTACCCAGCGCCATCACCCCCGTGGCCGCCACTGCCGCGAGCTTCGTGCGTAAGGACGTACCTGCCATCACGGTCCCCTGTCAGTAGGAGCGGGATTCCCCCCGCAGCACTGATATTCGGGACTCGCGGGCGGCGCCGCGATCCTTTCGGGCTCCGCCGAACAGTCCGCTCAGCGACCGCTGTGCAGCAGGTCCACGCCCAGCGGGGTCGCGGAATGCAGGACCGCCTTGCCGTCGCGGGCCGTGGTGATCAGGCCGGCCGCGCGCAGGGTGCGGGTGTGCTCCGAGACCGACGGGAGGCTGATGTCGAGGTCGCGGGCCAGCTCGGACGTGGTGCGCTGCTCGATCAGCAACTGGAGCACGGCCGCCCTCGTCCGCCCGAGCAGCGCGTCGAGCGCGCCTTCCGCCCGCTCCGGGGACACCAGCGGGAGGGGGGTCAGCGCCGGGTAGAGGAGTACGTAGCTCCCGTCCGGCTGGTCGACCAGCAGCGGGCGGCCCGTCCAGAACGGCGAGGGCATCAGCACCAGCCCGCGCCCGCCGAGCCGGACCTCGTAGTCCGGTGGCCGCCCCACCTCGAAGACGAGGCCCGACCAGTCGGCCGCCGGATGGGTGCTGGCCAGGCAGGCCTTGATCCCGTGGGCGGCCAGCAGCCGGGTCCGCCAGGCGACGTCCGCCTGGAAGGACTGCCGGATGCGCGGCCAGTGCGGGGCTATCAGCACCTCGTACGCGGACCGGATCGCGGAATCGAGCTGTTCCCCGGCCTCCCGGTCCTGGCCCCACAGGGAGCGCAGCCAGGTCGGTGAGCCCGGCGCGCGGGCGGCCGCGCGGGCCAGTCCCTCCGGGGTGAGGAAGGGCACCCGGTCCCGGATGACGGAAAGGCCCTCTTCCAGGCTGCGCGTGTACGGCTCCACGAACTGCGGGTTGTCGCCGTCGGGGCGCAGCAGGTCGAAGAGCGGGCGCACCCGCCCCGGCAGCTCCCGCGCGGCAAGGCTGCGCCAGCGGCCGAAAATCGCCTGCTCATCCGTGCGCTGAGCGGCTACGAGCGCGAGAGCCAGCTCCACCAGGGGCAGCGGCTCGCTCGCGAAGGTGACGTTGAAGAGGTCCTCGGCCTGGAAGTGCACCCGCAGCATGTCCGCCCCCGACCCGGCGAGGTATCTAGCCGTACATGCGGCGCATGGCGAAGTCGACCATCTGCTCGACGGCCTTCGCGTCGAAGACCATCCGGTGGTCGCCCTCCATGTCGAGGACGAAGCCGTAGCCGGTGGGCAGCAGGTCGATCACTTCGGCGCCGGTGATCACGAAGTACTTGGACTCCTTGCCGGCGTACCGGCGCAGCTCCTTGAGCGTGGTGAACATCGGGATGACCGGCTGCTGCGTGTTGTGCAGCGCCAGAAAACCCGGGGTGTCGCCGCGCGGGCAGTAGACCTTCGAGGAGGCGAAGATCTGCTGGAAGTCCTCGGCGGACAGCGACCCGGTCGTGAAGGCGCGTACCGCGTCCGCGAGGGAGGGCGGAGACGGCTCCGGGTACAGCGGCTGCTGAGGCTGCTGCGCGTAGCCCTGCTGGGGCTGCTGCGGCGCGTAGCCCTGCTGGGCGCCCGGGTTCTGGTCGTAGCCGTACATGGGGCGAAGCCTACCGAGACGGCTGGCCCCCGGGACGACGAGTTCCGGTCAGTGGGACTTCAGCCCTGTGATGAACCCGGCCCATGCGGTGGCGGAGAGTACGAGGACTGGCCCGTCCTCGACCTTGGAATCCCGGACGGGGACGAGGCCGGGGATTCCGTCAGCGACCTCGACGCAGAGCCCCTCCGGGGCGGTGCTGTAGCTGCTCGTGCGCCAGCTGACGGCGCTCAAGTCGTCGTGCATGGTTGCCATTTGCGAAATCCTCTGCAGCGTCTTCAATCATCTTCAGAGACGTCTTGGGCGGCAGCGCCGCCGCCCGGAGACGGTTGTACGCCTGCTGGTACTGCTCCACGATGCCCGGATCGTCGATGAGCTGGCCGCTGTACATGCCCTCCGTGTACATGACCGGCGGCTCATCACCGAACGTCATGAGCAAGGTCGATCCCATCATGAAAGGGTGCGCCCCGGCGTTCCACGGAAGGATCTGTGGAACGTAGTGGCGGCGATGCGCAACAGCGGCGATGTGCTCCAGCTGCTCTGCCATGACCTGGTCCGAGACGACCGGATTCCGAAGGATCGACTCATCCAGGACGACCCACGACGCCGGCCCCTCAGGCTCCTCGAATACCCATGTGCGGGTACGCCGTGAGGCGACCTTCCTCGCGACCTCCGCCTCGCCGTCCTTGGGGTTGAAGGTATGGATCATTTCCCGGATGTACGGCTCCAGCTGGAGAGGCCCGGGGAGGAGCATGGGGCTCCATTCCTGGATGTCCCGCGCTCGCGTCTCCATATCGAAGGCGTCCTGGAAGTACGGCGCGACGAGGTTCGTCCGTGCCTTGCGTACGTCCTCGCAACGCCGCGCAAAGAACCCGTCCGTCCGCAGAACCCGGTCGATGTGCGCCGCTAGGTCCAACGGCATCCGGCGATGTCCTCGCTCGATCTCGCTCAGATAGCTGACCCCGTAGAAGCTGCCCGCGATGGCCTGTTGGAGCGTGAGCCCGGCATCCTCCCGTTTCCAGCGCAGCTCCTTCCCGTAGAACGCCGGAACGCTCGCCGAGCCGTCAATGTCCTTACGTGCGACCACAATCGGCCCGCCTTCCACACTTCGCGCTGTGGACTCGAAACCCTTCCCACGCTACGCCGCCCCACGCCAGCCTGTGAGGAGTTCGTCACAGACAGTCCGCGACCGGAAGGGTCCACCCATGAGCGACCACCCGCACGACCACGAGGCCACAGCGGCCCTCAACCGACTCCGCGAAGCATTGGCCGCACACGGGATCACCCTCCCTTCCCTCGACCTGCACCTCCTCTCCTACGCCGGGCGCTACGACTCCCCGCCCCTGATCTCCCTCGGCAACTGCAACCCCGCCACCGCGCACCGGCTGGCCACCGCCCTGGCGGCGAAGTGAACGACCTCATGCTCCGGCTGCTCGCCACCCCGGGGGCCGTCCCCCTGGCCCGCCGCGCGGTGCGGGAGCACCTGGGGGCCGGGGCGTCCTACGACGCCGAGCTCTGCGTGAGCGAGCTGCTCACCAACGTCCTCACCCACCTGGGCGAAGGCACTCCCGTCACGCTGCGGATCACCGGAAGGGCAGCCCGTACGCGGGTCGAGCTCACCGATCCCGACCCGCGCGCATGGCCCGTACCGCGGTGTGCGGCGGGGGCCGAGGAGTCCGGGCGGGGTCTAGCCCTGCTCGACGCGCTGGCGCTGAAATGGGGTGTGGCCCGGGGTCCCGGCAGCAAGACCGTTTGGTGCGAGCTGGAACTTGACCCTGGTCACAGTCGGGACGGAAGGGTTGCCCTTATTACCGGCGGGTAGCATCATTACGTTACCGATTGGTATGCACGAGGAACCACTCTCACCGAGCCTTAACGGAGCCGTCGCCATGGGGCACTACAAGTCGAATCTCCGCGACATCGAGTTCAACCTCTTCGAGGTGCTCGGGCGCGACAAGCTGTACGGCACCGGACCGTTCGGTGAGATGGACACCGAGACGGCCAAGACCATCCTCAGCGAGATCGCCAAGCTCTCCGAGAACGAGCTGGCCGAATCCTTCGAGGACGCCGACCGCAACCCGCCGGTCTTCGACCCGGCCACCAACACCGCGCCCGTCCCGGCGTCCTTCAAGAAGAGCTACAAGGCCTTCATGGACTCCGAGTACTGGCGGCTCGGCCTGCCCGAGGAGATCGGCGGCACCACCTCGCCCCGCTCCCTGATCTGGGCCTTCGCCGAGACGATCCTGGGTGCGAACCCGGCCGTATGGATGTACTCCTCCGGCCCGGCCTTCGCCGGCGTCCTCTTCGAAGAGGGCAACGAGGCGCAGAAGAAGATCGCCGAGATAGCGGTCGACAAGCGCTGGGGCTCCACCATGGTCCTCACCGAGCCGGACGCCGGCTCGGACGTCGGCGCCGGCCGCACCAAGGCGGTCCAGCAGGACGACGGCTCCTGGCACATCGAGGGCGTCAAGCGCTTCATCACGTCCGGTGAGCACGACATGGAGGAGAACATCCTCCACTACGTCCTCGCGCGCCCCGAGGGCCACGGCCCGGGCACCAAGGGCCTGTCCCTCTTCCTGGTCCCGAAGTTCCACTTCGACTGGGAGACCGGCGAGCTGGGCGAGCGCAACGGCGTCTACGCCACGAACGTCGAGCACAAGATGGGCCTCAAGGCCTCCAACACGTGCGAGATGACCTTCGGCGACCAGCACCCCGCCAAGGGCTGGCTGATCGGTGACAAGCACGACGGCATCCGCCAGATGTTCATGATCATCGAGTTCGCCCGCATGATGGTCGGCACGAAGGCCATCGCGACGCTCTCCACCGGCTACCTCAACGCGCTGGAGTACGCCAAGGAGCGCGTGCAGGGCCCGGACCTGGCCAACTTCATGGACAAGACGGCCCCCAAGGTCACCATCACGCACCACCCCGACGTGCGCCGCTCGCTCATGACGCAGAAGGCGTACGCCGAGGGCATGCGCGCCCTGGTGCTGTACACCGCCTCCGTCCAGGACGAGATCCAGATCAAGCAGGCCGCGGGCGAGGACAGCTCCTCCCTCGTCGGCCTCAACGACCTGCTCCTGCCGATCGTGAAGGGCTACGGCTCCGAGAAGTCCTACGAGCAGCTCAGCCAGTCGCTCCAGACCTTCGGCGGCTCCGGTTACCTGCAGGAATACCCGATCGAGCAGTACATCCGCGACGCGAAGATCGACACCCTCTACGAGGGCACCACGGCCATCCAGGGCCAGGACTTCTTCTTCCGGAAGATCGTCCGCGACCAGGGCGCCGCCCTGAACGTCCTCACCGAGACGGTCAAGAAGTTCCTGGCCGAGGGCGAGGGCGGCGAGGACCTGGCGCCGGCCCGCGACGCGCTCGCCAAGGCCGCCGTGGACCTGGAGGCCATCGTCGGCCAGATGGTCGTCGACCTCACCGCCACCGGCGAGGACGTCAAGAACATCTACAAGGTCGGCCAGAACACCACCCGCCTGCTGATGGCCTCCGGTGACGTGGTCGTCGGCTACCTGCTCCTCAAGGGCGCGGCCGTGGCCGCCGAGAAGCTGCCGGCCGCCTCCGCCAAGGACGTGCCGTTCTACACCGGCAAGATCGCGGCGGCGAAGTTCTTCGCCTCCCAGATCCTGCCCGGCGTCTCGGTCGCCCGCGCGCTCGCCGAGACCGTCGACAACACCCTGATGGAGCTCGACGAGGCCGCCTTCTAGGCCCCGTCCACTCCTCCCCGAGCTGTACGCGGTGTACGTACACGCCAACGGCCGGGTCCTGCGCAAGCGGACCCGGCCGTCGGCGTGCGTACGGCCCGGCGCGCAGGCGGCCGCAGCGGCCCCCGCCCGGCCCCCGTACCGCCCGTGGGCTGCGCGGTTCCCGGGATGTCGGTGCTTCGTGGGACGCTCGTGGGTATGAGTCCACAGGAGCAGCAGCGCGGCAGCAGGGGGTACTCGGTCCCGACCGGGCGGCCCTATGCCCTGAAGGAGCTGCAGTCCGCCGTGGGCAGCCTCGGGGACCACCTCAAGGAGCTCTACGAGGGCGCCCACCCCACCGAGTACGAATCGGTGGCCGACGCCCTCTACACCGCCTTCCAGACCGCCGCCGGGCTCGCGCCCGCCAAGAGCTACACCGGCTGCCCGGAGCACCCCAACGGCGCCCTCGACCCCGAGGCGCCCGACGGCTGGGGCCGCTGCCTGATCTGCAACGACCGGCGCCGCCTCGGACTGCGCGCCCAGGGCGCCCGGGCGGCCTCCGCCGCCCCGCCCGCCGGGGAGCAGCGCCGGCTCGGGTACCCCGTGCCCGAACCCCCGTACAACCTCCAGGCCCTGCACGGCTGCCTGCGCACGGTCGAGGAGCGGCGCTTCCACCTGAGCCTGTCCTCACCCCCCGAGGACTTCGTCGCGATGGCCGACGACCTGCACCGCGCTTTCATCGTGGCCCGTGAGCTGTCCCGGCCGCGCAACGCCTCCGGATGCTCCGAGCACCCGGGCGCCCCCATCGATCCCGACGCCCCACCCGGTGAGGCCTGTATCTTCTGCGCCGGACGCAAGAGGCGCGCGCAGCGCTCCGCGCAGACCCCGGAGATGCTCCCGCGCATCCGCCGGGGCGAGCGCAGACAGCTGCAGCGCCGCTTCGACCGTCCGCCGGGCTGACACGCCGGGGGCCCGGGCCACACCCCCGCGGCCCCTCCCTCCGGCCATCCGCCGCAGTCCGGCCATGACGAACACGACCGTCGTTAAGGTGAACAACATGAGCTCTCCCGCCGCCCGCTTCGACCGCGGCCACACCGACGATCTGATGACCTTCCTGGCGGCGAGTCCGTCGCAGTACCACGCCGTGGCCAACGCGGCCGAGCGGCTGGAGAAGGCCGGATTCAGGCAGTTGGCGGAAACGGACGCCTGGGACGCGAGCACGGGGGGCAAGTTCGTACTCCGCGGCGGCGCGATCATCGCCTGGTACGTACCCGAAGGCGCGGCCGCGCACACCCCGTTCCGGATCGTCGGCGCGCACACCGACTCCCCCAACCTCCGGGTCAAGCCGCTGCCCGACACCGGCACGCAGGGCTGGCGGCAGATCGCCGTGGAGATCTACGGCGGCACCCTGCTCAACACCTGGCTCGACCGCGACCTGGGCCTGGCCGGGCGGCTGACCCTGCACGACGGCACCGAACGGCTCGTGAACATCGACCGGGCGCTGATGCGCGTACCCCAACTCGCCGTGCACCTGGACCGGTCGGTGAACAGCGACGGGCTCAAGCTGGACAAGCAGCGGCACATGCAGCCGATCTGGGGCCTGGGCGACGTGCAGGAGGGCGACCTGATCGCCTTCCTGGAGGACGAGGAAGGACTCGACCGCGGCTCCGTCGCGGGCTGGGACCTGATGGTCCATTCGATCGAGCCGCCCGCCTACCTGGGCCGCGACCGCGAACTGCTGGCCGGCCCGCGCATGGACAACCTGCTGTCGGTCCACGCGGGCGTAGCCGCCCTGGCGGCGGCCTCGGCCGCCGAGAACCTCAACTACATCCCGGTCCTGGCCGCCTTCGACCACGAGGAGAACGGCTCCCAGTCGGACACCGGCGCGGACGGACCGCTGCTGGGCAACGTGCTGGAACGTTCGGTCTTCTCGCGCGGCGGCTCCTACGAGGACCGCGCGCGGGCCTTCGCCGGCGCGATCTGCCTCTCCTCGGACACCGGCCACGCCGTGCACCCCAACTACGCGGAGCGGCACGACCCCTCGCACCACCCGCGCGCCAACGGCGGACCGATCCTGAAGGTCAACGTCAACCAGCGCTACGCGACGGACGGCAGCGGCCGCGCGGTCTTCGTGAACGCCTGCGAGCGGGCCGGCGTGCCGTGGCAGACCTTCGTCTCCAACAACTCGATGCCGTGCGGAACGACGATCGGCCCGATCACCGCCGCCCGCCACGGCATCCAGACCGTGGACATCGGCGTGGCCATCCTCTCGATGCACAGCGCCCGCGAACTGTGCGGCGCGGACGACCCGTACCTCCTGGCGAACACGATGCTGGCGTTCCTGGTGAGCTGACGCCCCGTCGCACCCGTACGTACCGACTGTGCCCGCCGGGGGAACTCCCCGGCGGGCACAGTCGTGTCGAGGTTCCGGGTCAGACACCCCATGTCGTTTGGTGTCAAGCGGGGTGGGGGTGGGCGTGGTGGGACCAGGCGGTTGCTTCGTCGTAGTGGGTGCGGGTTTTGAGGCAGCCGTGGAGGATGCCGACGAGTCGGTTG
>NZ_JAPNLJ010000008.1 GCF_026627445.1 Streptomyces sp. H27-H1 | reverse complement strand
CCCCCCAACCCGCAGTCCCGACGCTCCGTCGGCGCTGCCGCCAGGCGAGGGCCGCACGCCGGGCCGTAGCCGTCTTCGAAGGGACCACCGTGAAGTTGAGCGGGTTGTTGACCGGCCATGAGCACCACGTCATCCAGGGCGACACCGAATCGACGAGGATCACCGCGGGCACCACCTTCGATGTGGACCGGGTGGTGCCGGGCTCGCTCTTCATCGCCGTACCCGGCCACAGCGGCGGCGGACCCGCCTCCGTCGGTGCGGCGCTCGCGCGCGGGGCGGTGGCGGTGCTCGTCGACGCGGCCGGAGCCGCCGCCGCGCCCCCCGGACGGGAACTGCTGCCCGCGGTGTGCGTCGTCCGGGTATCCGACACGCGCAAGGCGGCCGCGGTCGTCTCCTCCCGCTACTTCGGCGAGCCGGGCCGGCACATGGACCTGGTGGCCGTCACCGGGACCAACGGGAAGACCTCCATCTCCTACATGGTCGAGTCGCTGCTGAGGATCTCCGAGGGCGCCTCGGTGGGTGTGATCGGTACGGCGGGCAGCCGGATCGGCGACGAGGTGATCCCGATGCCGCCCTCGGTGCTGACCACACCGGAATCGCCCGACCTGCAGTACCTGCTGGGCCGCATGCGGGACCAGGGCACCGGCAGCGTGGTTCTGGAGGCCACCTCGATGGCCCTGCAGACGTACCGGATGGACAGGACCTTCGTCGACGTCGGCGTCTTCACCAACCTGACCCAGGACCACCTGGACGATCACGGCACGATGGCCCACTACACGGACGCCAAACTTCGGCTGTTCCAAGGGCTGTGCCGGCACGCCGTGGTCAACGTGGACGACGCCGTGGGAGCCGGCATCCGCGCGATGATGCCGGACGCGGTGACGACCTACGGCCTCGACGAGGACGCGGACTTCCGGGCCACGGACCTGGTCGCGGACGCCTCGGGCACGCGGTTCACCCTGCACCACGCCGGCCAGGCGTACCCGGCGGCGATCCCGGTCCCGGGCCGCTTCTCCGTGTCCAACGCGCTGGCGGCCGTCGCCGCCTGCCGCGTGCTCGGGCACGACCTGGAAGGACTGGTCGCCGCGCTTTCCCAGATGCCGCCCGTACCGGGCCGGTTCGAGCGCTTCGTGACCCCTGCCGGCACCTCGGTGATCGTGGACTACGCGCACTCCCCCGACTCCCTCGACAAGGTCCTCACCGCCATCCGCGGCTTCGCCCGGGGCCGGGTCATCACCGTCTTCGGCTGCGGCGGGGACCGCGACACCACCAAGCGCGCCGAGATGGGCCGCATCGCCGGCACCCACTCCGACCTGTGCGTTCTGACCTCGGACAACCCCCGCAGCGAGGATCCCGAGGCGATCCTGGACCAGATCGCCCCCGGCATCGAGGCCACCGGCACACCGTACGAACGCTCGGCCGACCGCCGCCGGGCCATCGCCCTCGCACTGTCCGCGGCCGGGCCCGAAGACATCGTCCTGATCGCCGGGAAGGGCAGCGAGCCGCACCAGATCGTGGGCGACGACCTGCTCCCCTTCAGCGACATGGCAACCGTCCGCGACCTGGCCTCCCGTCTGCTCCCCTGAACCCGGAACCCCAACCCGGGCTTCGCAACCGCCGCTTCGTCCTACAAGGGTGTCCACCAGGCGCCGCGGGGCGTTCGGCGCCACCCTCAGGGAGTTTCCCTGCAACGCGTTGTCTCGCCTACCGTCGGCTCCATGAGCAAAGACGGCGTAGTCGCGTACGGGGCGATCCGCGCAGCATGGGACTCGTACCGGGTCCTGGAGAAACGGACTTCCGCCCAGGAGCGCCCGCAGGCACAGCAGCGCGTCAAGGACGCGATGGACACCTGCGGGCCTGAGGAGGTGTCCCGGGGCACGGTCTTCCTGGTGGGCGTACTGACCGGATACCTGATCGCCGAGCAATCCGGTGGCGAGGACCGGCTGGATCCGCTCAGCGATCTGATCCCCGCTGTGATCCGCCGGCTCCCCACCTTCGAGATGGCCGACCCGGCTCAGTTGCCGATGGCCACCGGTGTCCTCATGGCCGCCGCGATGGGCATGGACACCGTCGCGTGGCGCGACCGGTTCGGACCGATCCCGCCGGAAGAAGCTCTGGTGCACGGCTTCGTGTTGTGGCTGCTCGCCGACCTCTTCGATTCCCTGATCAACCGGCCCGGAGCCATCGACCGGATGATGCGGGAGACCTTCGAAGCCATGGCCACCGAGCATCCCTGACGTGCGGGGGCGTCCGACCGGGTGAGTTCCGGTGGTTCGGGCCGGCAACTACCCGAGCCAGACGACGCTCAGGACGGACAGGCGGTGCATTGGCCTGTTGACCCAGTAGGTGAGGGACAACTGGCCGACGGACGCGAGGCGTACGTCCTGGCCCTCGGGGTCGTCGGCGTTCCACTGGCGAAAGCCCCACGGATCGCCAGCGGCGGCGTCCAGGACGTCCCAGACCATTTCCTCGGCGTGTCCGGGCAGGGTGTCGAGGACCTTCGCCGCCGGTGCGGAGAAGCGGACCGCGTACGGCTCGGCAGTCATCGGCGCCTGCTTCGCAGCTCGGCCATCTCCACGAACCCGGTGTCGTCGTAGCCGCAGGCCACGAACGAGTCGACCGCCGGGGCCGAGACGAGACGGGCCTGCCAGAGCTGGACGACCTCGTACAGCCCGGCGAGGGAGAACGTCCGGCGGGACTCCTCCAGCGCGGCCGCCCACTCCTGCTCGAAGGCCGGAACCCATTGCGCGGCACGCCGGTCGGCGCGCAACTGTGCGAGCAGTTCGGCCGGGGCGCCGGGGGCGGGTGCATATGACGGGACGGGCGGGTACTCGGGCTGGACGCTCACGGGATCCTCCAGGCGGGTCTCACCACCACGGTAGCCCCCACCGCACGACTGAGGAGGACTTCGGCGGTCATGCGTCCTCCCCGGGCAGCCGATGGCCGGCCACGGCGCGGCGTCCGTACGTCGTGACGTCACGACGTCACGACGGTCGTGACGTCCGGACGTCGTGACGTCCGGACGTCTTACGGTGGCACGCCCTATGGCGATGGCAGTGCGGGCGGCTGAACGGCCTCGCCTCGGATACGCCATGTGCCGCTTTCCTGGTGCCAGATGAGACGGACCCGCCCTGCGTCGGGCCTGCGTGCCGTCAACTCGTCGAGGTCGAAGGCGGCAAGAGCCCGGAGCGCCTCGTCGGACATCTCGGACGACAGGTACAGCGTGATGCCCGCATCAGGGTCGTCGACGATGACGAACCGCGCCTGCGGCTGCCCGGAAAGGGCGGACGGGTTGCCGGCGCTGCAGGATTCCTGGCGCCCGAGGGGCAGTCGGCGGATCAGTTGGCGGGCCTGCGCGTACGCGTCCTCGGCCACTTTGGATACCAGCACCTGGACGAAGGGCAGCACCGCTGTGGCGACCAGGACCGTGAGTGCCGCTTCGGCCATGCGCCCGGAGTGCACCGGCGGCGGGAGAGAGGAGCCGGGCAGACGGTTCTCGGTCTCCATCGCCTCGACCCGGCGGTGCCAGTGTGCGGCCTCGTCCTCGCGCCCTTGGTCCGTGAGGAGACGAGCGAGTTCCTGCGCGCACTGAAGCGCTACGCTCCGACCGGCGCCGGCGGTGGCCACCCGCAACCAGTGCTCTGCCTGATCGAGGCGGCCCTGTTCAAGGAGCCTTTGGGCGAGTTCCAACTGTTCGGCGCCGGCCTCGGCGGCCACGGTGAGGTGGTCCACGGGGGAAACCTGCTCGCCCGGCATCTGCACGACACCCTCCCTGCTCTCATCTGGGGAAGCCATTGTGTCTGGAATCCAGGCGAGTTGGTGGCGAGCAGGTGACCGGCCCTGTGCGGGAAAGGACGCCGCTTTCCGGTGAGCTCGGCGGCCGCATACGCAAAAGACGCCCGGCCGGGAAGTCCCGGCCGGGCGTCTTCGTGCGTGTGATAGCCGCTGGTGGTTTAGTACCAGTGGTGGGACTGCCAGAAGTTCCAGGCGGCGGCCGGGCTGCCGTAGCGCGAGTTCATGTAGTCCAGGCCCCACTTGATCTGGGTGGCCGGGTTGGTCTTCCAGTCCGAGCCGGCCGAGGACATCTTCGAGGCCGGCAGGGCCTGGACCAGGCCGTACGCGCCGGAGGAGGCGTTCGTGGCGTTGGGGTTCCAGCCGCTCTCGCGGGAAACGATGTTGTTGAACGCCGCGAACTGGGCCGGGTCCTTGATCATCTGGTGCGCGATCGCCTTTGCGTCCATCGGAGCCGCCTGGGCGGGAACGGTGGCAAGCATGGTGCCGGCGACGCCCAGGGCGACGATGGAGCCGGCGAGGGTCTTCTTGGTGGCGGCGAAGCGACGGATGACGTTGGACACAGACTCACCTTCCGGAGGGGACTAGGGCGGTCGCCGCATGCCGGGGGCATGCGTGAGCCACTCACGCGGAGGAGAGGGGTTCGTCGGCGACGGGTGAAACCCCGTGGCGCCTGGCGACATCAACCAGTTAGCCAGCCCCTCACGGCGTTGGCAACGACCCCTACTACTAGGCGCCCTCGCAGTCGGGGCCTGGGGACCCCCCGGCGGAACAGTCCGGGTCCGCGCAGGTGGGAGCCGGTCCCAAGGAGCCGGCTAGGGCCCTGTGGAACTACTAGCCCGGTTCGTATGTGACGGGGGTCCTATGGGGCGGGTCACCACCAGGGACCCCGGATCTCACGCAGCGTGGCCGCCCGTACCCGTCCTGCGGGGTGCTCGGCATGGAGCCGAGCCCCCGAATCGAAGGAACCTGGGGCATCGGACCGAACCTTCACCGAGCACCCGATGCCCCGGCCGGGCGGGCGGGCGGCCCGCTCGCTCGCCGGAAGGACAGGACGGGCCGGGTCAGTCGCGGGTGGCCTGGCGTTCGACTTCGGTGATGGCGGTGGGCTAGACGTCGATGATGCCGCCGAAAGGCCGGTCGACGTCACGGATGATGCACAACGTCGTGGTGAGCAGCGCGGTGATCACGGTGAGTGTGCAGGGCTGGTTGTGCGCGGGCGCTCTCGTCCGAGGCATAGGTGCGGGCGACGGCCAGTTGGAGGAAGGCCGTCAGTCGCGTGCCGGCGCGTTCCACCCGCAGGTGGCGGACGGTGGCCGTCTCCAGTTCGTAGTCGCAGGCCAGGTCGGCCACGAACCCACGGGTGAGCGGGCGCACCGGCGCCATGACGCCCGGTCGAAGCGGCGGGCACGTGGTCGATGTCCAGCGCCCCCGTAGGGCGGTGGGCCGTTCAGGTCCCGCGGGTCACGCGCCGAAGGGACGCCACGACGGTCGGCCGTCGTCGTCCCGGCGGACGGTTCCGAACACCACGTCGGCGAAGTGGACGCCGAAGCCGATCGTGTCGGGCTCCTGCAACTCCGCCACCAGACGGCGTCGGAAGTCGGCGGACTGCGCGCAGTCGTGGTCCAGAACGGCCGACCACTCCGGATGTGCGATCTGGATCGGCGAGTGCAGGGCGTCGCCGAAAGCGACCAGCCGCTGTCCGCCCGACTCGACGACGTAGGCGACGTGGCCGGCCGTGTGTCCGGGGATGAACCGGGCTTTCACACCGGGGAATATCTCCTGCCCGTCGGTGATCGTACGGACCTGCGGCGCCATCGCGGCGAGCATCCTGCCGGTCGTGCCCACGTCTTCCAGGAGGTGACGCTGCGCCCACTCCGGCTCGGAGACCAGGTAGTCGGCGCCTTCGAAGGCCGGGCGCTCACTTCCCGCGGCGGCCGCGTACGCCCATCCGATGTGGTCCGTGTGGAGGTGGGTGAAGGCGACGGCCTCGATGTCCCGCGGAGCCCAGCCCGACAGGGACAGGTTGTCCAGGAGCGCCCCGCCGCGGATCGCACCGTACGGATTGCCCGGCACCGCGTCGGCCGTCTGCGGCCCGAATCCCGCGTCGATCAGCAGGCCGCGGCCCTCGTGCCGCACCAGGAGCCCCCCGATGCTCCCGACCAGGTTCCCGGAACCGTCCAAGTACTCGGGGTGGGCATCCCACACCTCGTCCGTGGTGTCCGGGAGCCAGCCGCGCGGGGTGAGCTGTATCGCCCCGTCCGGTATGTAGGTCACCGTGATCTCGCCGAGTTCCAGCGTCCGGATGCCCGACGGCCGGCGAAGCCTTTCGTTCTGAATGCGTGTGGTCATGGTGGTGCGTTCCTCCCCTGAAACGGCATGGATCACCACCGCGGCCCGCTCGGCCCACGGCGATGACACAACCATAAACATCAAGCTTGAATCATTCAAGCTTGAGCTATTCAGGCTGAACGCAATCGCTAGGATGGGCGCATGACGGACCCGGAAGCGAAGAGCATCGCCGAGCGGCAGCTGTGCGGCCTGGTCAGCACCATGGCCCACCAGATCGCCGAGCACGTACGCGATCGCGCCGCCACCCTGGGGATCACCGCAGCCCAGGCGACCGCCCTGCGCGAGCTGACCGGACCCATGACCATGCGCGAACTCGCCGACCGCATGAACTGCGAGCCGTCCAACGCGACCTTCATCGTGGACAAGCTGGAGAACCAGGCGCTCATCGAGCGCCGGCCGCACCCTACCGACCGCCGCGCCAGGCAGCTGTCCCTCACTCCGGAAGGTGCGGCGATGCGGGAACGGCTCCTCGGTCTCCTCGCCGTGGACTCCCCGGTCGCGGGCCTCACCCAGGACGAGCAGGGCACCCTGCAGCGCCTCCTGCAGCAAGCCATGACTCACCACTGAGCCGGAGCTCGCCCCCGCCGTACCCCGTACGCGCATCGCGGCCCCGCCCCCAGGAGGGACGGGGCCGCAGCTGGTCCTGGATGACGGCGCCCGGCCTGTCAGGCGTGGTCACCTGTACCACTCGGGAGGGTCACAGGGAGCGCTGAAACACTGCCACTGCTGCCCCTCGAAGGGACCTCCCTTGCCGGGGTGGTAGTTGAACTTGTCAGGCTCGTCGTGGTCCCACTTGCCGTACCCATCCTCTTCCCACTGCTCGCGCTCGTCCCACCAGCCGAAACGGTCCGTACGCAACCAGTCGCGGCCACTGTCCGCCACGGCCGAGTGCGGCGACGCCGGAGCCGCGAAGGCTGTTGCGGGCACGAGCACGCCTCCCGCGGCGATCGCGGTCGATACGGCGAGCAGAACCAGGCGGCGCGGTCGAATGGTGCACGTCATGGCAGTTCTCCCTTGGCTGGACACGCTGAAAAGGTGGTGCCTCCAGTACGCTCCAGCGCTCACCCCATGTCATGCCCCTGCATCACGTGACTTGACGGACAAAACCGGCCTTGACACCCGGCCCGGCCGGGTCCGGCGGCGATCCGCACGCGCGCCTCACCGGCCGCCGGGCGGGCCGCCGGCTCAGGGCAGGGCCTCGGGCGGGCCTCAGGGCGTGGACGTCCAGCCCTCACCGTGGAGTCGGTCGAATCCGTCCAGGAGGAGGTCCAGCGCGAACTCGAACTCGAACCGGTCGTCGCAGCCCTGGCCGACGACGGACCGCCGATCGTGGGCCACCGACCGGGCCAGCTCGGTGACATGGGGGTACTGCCGGGCCATCGCCTCGTACGCGGCCGCCTGCGCCCGGTCGTCCTGTGGTGCGCCGCTCGCGCCCGCCGGATTGTCGAACAGCTCCTCGGTGAAGCCCAGCACCCGGCTGCCGAGGGCGTGCATCACGTGGTGGGTGAGGTCCGTCGAGAGACCGCCGGCCCGGAACATGCCGATCACGGAGTCCAGGTACGCGAGTACGGCCGGTGTCGGGCTGGTGCGCGACCGAATCACCTGAGCCGCCCAGGTGTGCGCCAGGAGGGTGGCACGCGCCCCGAGGATCCGCCCGCGGACCGCGCCCTTCCAGTCGGATCCGGGGACTTGACCCTCGATCCCCGCGAACACGACTTCCACCATGCCGTCCAGGAGCTCTTCCTTGTTGGCCACGTGCTTGTAGAGCGCCATCGGTACGACGCCCAGCTCCTGGGCGAGTCGGCGCATGCTCAGCGCGTCGATCCCGGCGGCGTCGGCGAAGGCGACGGCGGCGCGCAGCACCCGGTCCCGGTTCAAGGGGGTCCGGCGTGACTCCTGCGGCTGGTCGGGCATGTGAGCTGCTCCCTCGATCCGTTCCCAAGGTGGCGCGGGTGGGGCCCCGCCTTGACGAGTGTACGACGTACACCTACTGTGAGCGCCAACCATCGGGTGTACGCCGTACACCCATCGAGGGAGGGTCGGTTCCGCATGAGCTCAACCAGGAGAATCGCGATCGTCACGGGAGCGCTGTTCCTCGTCACCGAGGTCGCCGCGATCGGCGGGCTCGCGCTCTACCGCCCCGTCCTGCACGACGCCGCCTACGTCCTCGGCTCCGGCGCCGACACCCGGGTGTTCCTGGGGGCGCTGTGCGAGTTCGTCCTGGCGCTGGCGGTCACGGGCACGGGGGCCGCGCTGTACCCGGTCCTGAGGAGGCAGAACGAGGGGGCCGCCGTGGCCTACGTCTGCGGGCGCCTGCTGGAGGCAGCCGTCATCGTCATCGGCATCCTCAGCGTGCTGTCCGTCGTGACGCTGAGGAGACAGGCAGAGGGCGCGCCGAGTACCGACGAGGCCTCCCTGGTCGCGGCCGGCCAGGCCCTGGTGGCCTTCCACGACTGGGCGTTCCTGTTCGGGCCGAACTTCGTACTCGGCGCCAACACCCTGGTGCTGGCCGGCCTGATGTACACCTCGCGGCTGGTGCCGCGCTTCATCGCCGTCCTGGGGCTGGCCGGCGGCACGATGATCTGCGCCTCGGCGACCGCCGTGCTGTTCGGGGCATACGAGCAGGTCTCGGTGGCGGGATCGCTCGCGGCCCTTCCCGTGTTCGCCTGGGAAGTGGCGCTGATCGTCCGGCTGATCGGCAAGGGATTCGACGAGCGGCCGGACGGGCACACCGCCCGATGACCGCCCGTCTTCCCGCTGCCAAGGCGAGCAGGTGGACGGAGTTGAAGGTCCCGCCCGTCAGCCCCCGGCTGCCGACCACCCGGGCGTCCGGGCCCTGCGTGTGGGCTACGGCGCACGCGATCTGTTCGTCGGTCAGCGTCCGCTACATCGCGCGCGCCCTTCGGTGGGCGAGCCGTCCGACGTCCTCTTGAACAAGTGGGGCAGCAGTGGTCGCGGACCTCGCGGGGCCGTTCGGTGGACGGGAACTCCCGCCGCCCGGTCCGGTTCGGACGGCGGGTGATCCGGGTCCTGCCGTACGGGTCCGGGTCAGCGGGCGGGGACTACCGCTCCAGGGAGGGGAGCTCGTCAGGAGCCGGACAGATCCGACGCCCGGTGTGGTCGAACACGTAGAGCTGCTCCAAGTCTACCAGCAGCGGAATCTGGGCTCCCACCCGCACCCGGACGTGCGGTCCGGTGCGCACCACGAGGTCGCTGCGCAGCGCCCCGCGCCGTGCCGGAGCAACGTTCGCGTCGAACGTCTGGTCGGATTCCGGCGGCGCCTCCAGGACGGCTGTCGAACCGGAGAGCCGTTCCATGGCCCGGTTCCTGAGCCGACCGAGGCTGCTCTGCTGCTGCCTGCGCCTGCGCATGGGCGAGGCCGGCTGCCGCGGCGCCTCCAGATCCGTCACCACGGCGGGGCGTGAACCCGTGTCCACGTGTACCAGCGCCTCGTGGCCCTGGTACTCGACGTGCTCGACGATGCCGGTCATCGGCACCTCGCCCGGTCGTGCCTGGCTCGGCAGGGCGATCCGGACGGCCTCGGACCGCAGGCCGACGATGATCGGGCGCTCCTGCTGGATCCGGAGCATCTGGTGGTCGGTGCTGAGGGGCTCGGGCAGGACGAGCCGGTGCCGCCCCAGGTCGACCGACATTCCCGTGTCCAGCGGCGCGTGGACCACCGCCTGCAACAGGCTGATGCGGGGTGTGCCGATGAATGCCGCCACGAACACGTTCGCCGGCAGGGCGTAGGTGTCGCGTGGCGAGCTGACCTGTTGCAGGACCCCTCCGCGCATGACCGCCACCCGGTTGCCCAGGGACATGGCCTCGGACTGATCGTGTGTTACGTAGACAGTGGTGACACCCAGTTCCGCCGTCAGCCGGGAGATCTCGGCCCGCAGGTGGTTGCGCAGCTTCGAGTCCAGGCTGGAAAGCGGCTCGTCCATGAGGAACACCGACGGCTGGCGCGAGATCGCCCGGCCCATCGCCACGCGCTGGCGCTCGCCGCCCGAGAGCTGCCGTGGAAAACGGTCGAGCAGGTCCTCGATGCCGAGCATCCGGGCCGTCGCCTCCACCTGCGGTTCGTGATCACCACGGGGGTCGCGCAGTTTCAGCGGGAAGCCGATGTTGGCCCGGCCCGTCATGTTCGGGTACAGCGCGAAGCTCTGGAACACCATCGCGATGTCCCGCTCGCTCGGCGGCATGTAGTTGGCGTACTTGCCGTCCAGGTACAGCCCGCCCTCGGTGATGTCCTCCAGCCCGGCGATCATCCGCAGGAGGGTCGACTTGCCGCAGCCCGAAGGCCCCAGCAGAACCAGGAACTCGCCCGGCTCGACGGTGAGGGAGACACGCTCGACGGCGTAGGAGTTCCGCTCGTATCTCTTGGTGACATCACGCAACTCGATGGTTCGACTCATGACGATCCGCCTGGAGCTGGGAATGGTGAAGGAAGAGGGGGGTGGAGGTGATCAGGCCAGAAGTTAGCCCACGTCACCGCGCGAGGGGAACACCCTGGAGCAAGTTCAAGGAAGCGCGCCCCGGGCCGCCGCCACGGCAGACGCGCCGGCGCGAGTCGGCGCGCCTTCCATCGGCGCCAACAACCATGATCCGCATCGCCGTTGACGCGCACCTGATCAACTGTCAGACCCTGTACGACCCGGAGGCTCCACCCGACGTGCGGGGCATCGTCAGCCGCTCCCCTCACAGGGCGGAGCACTCCCCCCTCCCCTTCACGCTCAGGGAGGTGCACCTCCTGACGGCTGGTTGTATCCGGGCGTGGACGGAGCCCCCGGCGGTGCCGGTGGGCCAGGCCACACCGTTCGTACTCGGCTCCCTCGGCGGCCGCGCGGATCCCCGCGTCGCGACCGCCGAGCACGTCGTCGGCGCGATTGAGGCAGCAACCGGCGAGGCGATGGGAGAGCTGCGGTTCCTGACGAGTCTTGTGGACGGAGCCCCGGTCGCGTGGTGGCGGGGGGATGCCACCACGCGACTCGGGCCCGCCGGGATCCCGCGCCGCTCACCGTCGCGGCTCCCGTGACCCCTCGTATGACCGGTCGCCGGCGGACCAAACAGTCTCGGCGCCCTACTTTTCGTCCGGGCAGGGCTTCGTGCCGGTCGCGGTCCGGATCAGGCTTCTTCGCCGAGGACCGCACGGATCAGTTGCCGTTGGTCATCGGTCAGGACCGTTTCGGAGAGGTCCAGTATCTGGTCGTCGATCGTGATCCGGTAGTGGAAGCCGTCCGCCACCGGCGGCAGGATGCGGTCTGCGAGGCCCTCCCATTCCACGGCGTCGCGCCGGGCCGAGGTGTCGATCTTCCGTACCTTGTCCACGCCGGCAAAGCCCCCCGAGCGGCTGACGGTGATCAGCATGGTCGTTCTCCTTCGGAAGTCGGATCTTCCCTCGTCGGGGCCCGCGGACCGCCCTGCGAGCACGGCCGCGGCCCCACGAGGCTTTGGGCGCGCCTGCCCCTGATCCGGCGCTCCTCCCCCACCGGGTCCCGGAAGCGACGTCAACGTCTCGATCTCATCGGTGCCTGGCCGACAGTCGGCAGTCGGCATGCATCAGCCGGCAACCGGTGGAACCGGGCCCACCTCCCCGAGCCGCGCCGAGCAGCGGGGCGCGTGGTCCGGCCCCTCCGGGGCGTCATGTCGCTCCCCCGGCGCCGGTCCGCCCGTGGGGCCCGACGTCTGCCGACGGGCCGGTGTCGGCCTGGGGAGCTTCGGGCTCGGGTTCGGTGAGCTCCGGTTCCAGGCCCTCGGTCATCGTCGTGCGGCGGCGTCCGGTGTCGGCTCGCCAGGCTTCGAAGGCCAGCGTCGTCGCGGCCACCACCGCGACCCCCAGCAGCCAGCCGCCGACGACGTCGCTGACCCAGTGCACCCCCAGCGCGACGCGCGTGTAGCCGACGCCGGCCACCGTGACCAGCGCGAGCGCCCAGGGCAGCGGGCGCCACATGCGTGGAACCACGGGCAGCAGGACCAGCAGCAGGATGGCGCACGAGGTGGTGGCCGTCATCGCGTGGCCGGAGGGGAAGGAGAAGCCGGGCGCGTGGGCGACGGGGTCCGGAAGGTGCGGCCGTGCCCGTTCGACGGCGCTCTTGGCCAGCAGTCCGATCAGGCCTCCGGCGACCGCCGTGACGCAGGCCCAGGCGGCCAGCCTCCAGGCACGGCGGGTCACCAGCCAGGCCACGCAAACGGCCACCAGGAACCGCATGGTCGCGGGATCCCACACGAAGTCCGAGAGGACGCCGAGGAAGCGCACCCAACCCGGGTGGGCGAGCGCGGTGGTGTGGAGGCGTTCGGCCGTGGCCTGGTCCAGCCGGTGCAGCGGAGGCCAGCGGGACTCCACCAGGACCAGGGCGAGGGCGAAGGGCACGGACGTCACGGCCGTCGCGGCCGCGGCGAGAACGAGTCTCGCGCCGAAGGCGGCGTCGGGTCCGGCGTGCCGTGACAGCAGCCTCCGTAGCGGGCCTCGTGGACCTCGCCGCCCTTGCGGACTTCGTCGAGAACGTTCTGTGCGCCGTGCCATGGTGGCGGCTCCCTCTGGTGTGCGGTGGCGGGCTCCGGCCGCCGAAGGATGGGCCCGTGGGCTGGGGCCGTCAGACCCCGGGATCGTCGGTGACCGGCTCCCTCACCCCCGCCCGTACGGCTTCCAGTTGGGCGGCGAAGGAGAGGCCGAGGAAGAGGGCCATGGAGGTGAGGTAGGACCAGAGCAGCAACGACACGATCGCGCTGAGGGGCCCGTACACGCTGGTGAACGAGCTGCTCTCGCCTATGTAGAGGCTCAGGCCCCAGGTCGTCAGGTTCCACAGCACCAGGTAGACGACGGCGCCGAACGCCAGCCAGGTGTAGCCGGGCTGGCGTCGGCGCGGGGAGAGGCGGAAGATCGCGCTGGCGGCGAGGACGGCGAGCAGGACGCCTACGGGCCAGCGCAGGAGCTCCCAGGCCCGCACCGTGGTGGCAGAGAGCTGGTAGACCTCGGCCAGGGCGCGGGTCAGGTGGGCGCCGACCACCGTGAGGATGAAGCTGAGTCCCAGCGGGACTCCCGCGAGGGCCGACATCACCAGGCCCCGGGTGTACTTGGCGAGGAAGGGCCGGTCTCGTTCGTTGCCGTAGATGCGGTTGGCGCCCCGTTCGACCTGGCAGAGGCTGGTGGTGACGTTCGCCAGGGAGAACAGCAGGCCCAGCCACAGCGCGGCCTGGCCGCCTTCGCCGGCGTTGCGTCTGCTCTCGCTGAGCGCGTCGTCCACGACGGCCTGGCCGGGGCCGCTGGTCAGCCCGCGGATGGTGAGCTCGGCCACGCGGCCCGCGTCCTCGGTGTGCAGTACGCCCGACAGACCGACGACGGCGATGGCCAGCGGGACGATGGACAGGACCGTCTGCAGGGCGAGCGCGCGGGCGTGGCTGAAGCCGTCGGCGTACCGGAAGCGCACGAAGGAGTCGCGTGCCAGGCTCCAGCCGCCGTAGCGGCGCAGTGCCGTCCACGCCTCGTCGGCGGACAGTTCCTCACCGCTCACGTCGTGCCGTTGCGGTACTCGTCGCGCGGTGCCCATCGCGTTCCTGCCTTCTCATGGATGCTGCGAATCGTGCGTGGTGCGCAGAGGCGCCGAACCTGCCGGGCCCCGCCTCAGGACGGTGGGACGGGAGCCGCCGGGAGGTGCGCGGCGCGATCGGCGGGCGCACCGCCTCCGTACGGGGCTGCGGGAGCTCGGGGCAGGTACACCCTCAGGGCGCCCGGTTCGATCTCCGCGGTGAGGCGGACACCGTCGCGGACGGCGTCGCCGTCGAGTTCGCGCGGCTGCGGCGCGGCGCAGCGGACGTCGATCCGGGTGGCGCTGAAGTACTCCAGCACCCCGCCGGCTTCGGTGCGTCCGGCCTGCGCCCCGAGCGCGGTACCCGCCGGGGCCGGCGCGCGGTGGTGCAGGAGCCGGGACGCCAGGTGCCCGGCGGCGGTGAACCATCCGGTGGCGCCCCGCGGGTCGAACAGCACCACTTCGAGGCGTCCGCTGTCCGGCCGCGCCGTCGGCAGGAGCGGCAGGCCGCCCTGGAGGGTGCCGACGTTCCCGATGACGACCATGCGGGCGCGGCGCCGCCGGGGGCGGCCCCCGTCGATGCGGATCGTCAGGCGGACGCCGTCGTCGTTCAGGTGCCGCATGGCCGACAGGACGTACGCGGCCCAGCCCATCCGTGACTTGAGCCGCGGGGAGGCGTCCCGGACCATCGCGGCGTCGAATCCGGCGCCCGCCATGACGGTGAACCGTGTCGGAGAGAGGCCGTCGCCCCGGACCCGTGCGACGTCGATCCCGAAGCTGTCGCCGGCCAGGGACTCTTCGAGGGCGCGGGCCGGGTCCATGGGGAGGCCCAGGTTCCTGGCGAGGAGGTTGCCGGTGCCGCAGGGCACCACGGCCAGCGGGATCCCGGTGCCGGCCAGGATGTCGGCGCAGGCCCGCAGGGTTCCGTCGCCTCCGCAGACCACTACGAGGGTGGGCCGGACGGCGGGCAGCTCCTCGGCCAGGGTGCCGCAGGCCCGCTCGGCGGAGGTCAGGATCCACCGCGGATCCCGGTGGCCGTGGCTGCGCAGCACTGCGCCGATCGTGTCGGCGAGTTCGTCCGGGCAGCCGTGCGGGTGGCGCACCACGACGACCCGGCCGCCGGTGTGCGGCGCGGACTCCCCGGCGGGCCGCTCCGCGCGGTCCGGCTCCGGTGTGGACTGCCTCCCGTACAGCAGCGCGAACCCCGTGATCAGCAGGGTCGCCGCACCGTTGAGCAGGCCTGCGGCCACGTCGCTGGGATAGTGCATGCCCCGGTACATCCGCGACAGTGCGACGGCCGGCGCGAGCAGCAACAGGAAGCCCGCCAGGGCATGGCGCCAGGGGCCGCGCAGGCGAAGCACGGCGATGACGGCCAGTCCCCCGTAGAGCGCGAGGGCCGCCCCGACGTGCCCGGAGGGGAAGCTCGACGTCGGCGGCGCGGCGTCCAGATGGGGAACGGCGGGACGCGGCCGGTCGACGAAGGCCGTCACCACCAGGAACACCGCCGACTGCGCGGCGACCGAGACTCCGAGGAACAGTGCTTCGGTCCGGAGCGGGACCCGCGGAAGCACGAGCAGGGCGACGACGCAGACCAGCGTCACGCCGACGACCGCCTGCGTACTGGCGAGGAGGGAGAACAACTCCGTTACGCCGGTGAACGGTTCGCGGCGGCGCTCCGCCAACGCCTGCACGGCGGATGCCTCGGCCGACAGAGGCCGGTGCAGGGCGGCCTGTCCGGTGACCAGCCCTCCCAGGCCCACCATCAGGGCCGCTTGGGCGGGCAGGAGCAGGAGTGGCCAGGCACCGCGCACCGAAGAACCGCGACTTCGCTTCATGAGGGCCTTCTGGCCCGTCACGGCCGGATGATGCGCGGTGCGAATACGTCGGGCGGCCACTCATGTTCCCGTTCCGGCGGGGCACACGGCGGTCATCGACCGAAAGGGGCCCGACCATGCTGGGCATCACCGCCGCAGTACTGTTCTTCATCGCGTTCCTGATCAACGCGACTCACATCTCCACCAACGACGTGCTGAGCTCGACCAACTTCATGCTGATCGGTCTCGCCGTGCTCGCACTGCACCTCGCCGGCATCGGCGACCGGCTGGCGTCCCGTGGGCGGGGCCGCAGACGCTGACCCCAGGGGCCGGATACGGGTCCTCGGGCAGGCGCAGGCAGGTCCGGAGGGCTCCGCACTCGGCCCCGTCCGGACCTACCGCCGACGCCCCGTCCGGACCTACCGCCGACGCCAGTCCAGGCGGAGTACGGCGAGGTCGTCGGAGTGCCGCCCGGCGTTGAGGGCGTGCACCTCCTTGATGACGCTGTCCACGTGCGCGGCCGGGTCCGTGTGCGGCAGGCGGTCGATCAGGGTGAGCAGCCCCTCGACGCCGAGGCGCTCGGCCGCGTCGCCGTTGTGCCCTTCGGTGAGGCCGTCGGTGTAGAGGGTCAGGGCTCCGGCCGCCGGGAGGGGGATCACCGTGACGGGCCAGCTGCGCAGTTCCGGGGCGATGCCCAGGGCAATGCCGTGTGCGGCGGGGACTTCGCGCGTGCCGTCCGCCGCCGTGGTAAGGAGGGGGTCGTGATGGCCGGCCAGGTGAACCGTGGCGGTCCCGGCGGCCTGGTCGAAGGTGAGGAGGGCTCAGGTCGCGAACAGCGTCTGGAGCCCGCGCTCGGCGATCAGGATGCGTTCCATGAGGTGGAGCAGGTCGGGGCCGCGATGTCCGCCGAGCACCAGCGAGCGCCAGGCGATGCGCAGGCAGACTCCGAGCGCCGCGGCATCGGGACCGTGTCCGCTGACGTCGCCGACGACCACGTGCAAGAGCCCGTCGTCGGCTTCCACCACGTCGAGGAAGTCCCCGCCGAGCAGCGCCCTTTCGGAGCCGGGCAGGTAGCGGGTGGTCACCGTCACCGTGGAGGTGCCGAGGATGGGGCGGGGCAGGAGTCCGCGCTCCAGGCGGGCGTTCTCCTCGGCGCGCAGGCGGGCCTCCTGGGCTTCCAGGATGGCGCGTTCGGTCCGGCTGCGGTAGACGGCGTAGCGGACCGTCCGGTGCATCAGGTCCGCTTCGACCTTGCCTTTGACGAGGTAGTCCTGGGCGCCGGCGGCCATCGCGTCGGCGCCGGCCTGCGTCTCGGACAGACCGGTCAGGACGACCACGGCGGTGTGCGGGGCGAACCGGCGTACGGCCGTCACGGCGGCCGGGCCCGAGGCGTCGGGCAGGTGCAGATCGAGCAGGATGCAATCGACCGGACGGATCGCCAGTTCGGCGCGGGCCTCGGCCAGGCATCCGTGGACGATGAGCTCGAACGGCAGTCCCGTGTCGAGGAGGAGCTCCTCGACCAGCACCGCGTCGCCTTGGTCGTCCTCGACGAGGAGGATCCGGTAGGTGGGTTCGCCGGGCGCCGTACCGGGAGCGGTTGCCACGGTGGTGGTCATCTCGTGGGCTCCTCGGCGGACCGCGTCGCTTCCACCGGGATGAACTGACCGGCGGGCTTGGGCAGTTGGCGGGCGAGCGTGAAGGTGATGCGGGTGCCCAGCTCGTGTTCGGGGTCGACGAAGATGGTCCCGCCGTGGAACTCGACGATCTTCTTGCACATGGCCAGGCCGATGCCGCTGCCGCCGTAGACGTCCTTGGTGTGGAGGCGCTGGAAGATGACGAACACCTTATCGGCGTACTCGGGAGCGATGCCGATGCCGTTGTCGGTCACCGCGAACCGCCACAGGTCGCCTTCCCGCACCGCCGAGACGTGGATCTTCGGCGTCTCCTCCGGGCGGCGGAACTTCACGGCGTTGCCGATCAGGTTCTGCCACAGCATGCCCATCTGGGTGGGGTCGGCGACCAGGGACGGCAGCGGATCATGGGTGATCACGGCTCCGGCTTCCTCGATGCTCACGCTCAGCGAGGACAGGGCGCCCTCCAGCACCGTGTCCAGGGCGACTTCCTGGTGGGTCTGGTGGACCCGGCCCACCCGGGAGAAGTCGAGGAGGTCGTTGATGAGGATCTGCATGCGGTTCGCGCCGTCGACCACGAAGTCGATGTACTGGTCGGCCCGGGCATCGAGCTGCTCTCCGTAACGCCGCTGCAGGAGCTGGGTGAAGCTGGAGATCTTGCGCAGCGGCTCCTGCAGGTCGTGGGAGGCGACGTAGGCGAACTGTTCGAGCTCGGCGTTGGAGCGCTGCAGGTCGGCGGCCTGCGCGTCGAGGCGCAGCCGTGTCTCCTCGCTCGACGCCAGCTCCCGTACGAGTCGGCGGCGCATGAAGTCGATCTCGATGCTCAGACGTCGCAGGTCGGCCGGCCCGGTGGGGGTGATGGCGTGGTCGAAGTCGCCGTCGGTGATGATGCGGGCGTCCGCCCCGAGGAGTTCGAGCGGTGTGGTGATCCCTCGGCGCAGCCCTTCGAAGGCCAGGCCCACGAGGGCGGCGATGAGTACGGCGATGGCGGTGAACAGCCCGTTGCGCAGTCTCATCGTGTCGGACAGGTCCTCGCCGACCCGGACGCCGTCGGCGCGGAGTCGCTCCTGCTGTTCCCGCAGAGCCGTCCGTACCGCGTCGAAGGCCACTTTGCCCTCCTCGGCACGTTCGGTGGCCAGGGGCGAAGGAGACCCGGGCGGCGTGGCGGCGATCGGCTGCGCGATCCTCTCCTGCCACCGGGTCACGGACTCCTGGACCCTGTTCAGGTCGGCGAGGCCGGCGCGGTCCGGGGCCAGCAGTTCCGCGAGGGTGGCCATGTACGTCTTCTGATCGGCGAGTCCCTGCCGATAAGGGACTACGAACTCCGGGGACCCCGTGAGGCCGTAGCCGCGGATCCCGGTTTCCTGGTTCAGCAGGGCCGACTCCAGGCGGAACGCGGTGGTCACGGCAGGAGACCTCACATCCACGAGGTTCTCGCTGATCGAAGACGTGCGGGCCAGCACCCAGGAGCCGGTCACCCCGAGCAGGACCAGGGCCGTCATCGACACGGCCACCCCGACTTGAAGCCAGCGCCTGGTCGTCCACGTCGAAAGCCGCCGCGCACGCGGCGGCTTCTCCTCCCCCGTCATTCTCCGCACCCCTCCAGTGTCGTCGTCTTCCCTCCAGGGACGTGGCGCACACTGTAGAGGGCTTACGACTGGCGTTGTTATCGTAAGTTCAGTCCGGGGACTTACTGTGCTGGGTATGCACAGTGAGCGCCGCCCAGTGCGCGCCGCCGGACGGATCCAGCGCGAAGCAGCCGTGCGGGATGCCCGCCCGGATGGCGCATACCCACGGATCGGCCAGGCATGCGGCATGATCCGCCAGGGAACTCCTGGCCGCCGGCCGGGCCTCTTCGACCACACCCACAACGCACCCACGGAGCAATGATGATGACCGCACCCGCCCGCCCGTTCGATGTGCTGCTCGTCGAGGACGACGCCGCGGATGCCATGCTCATCGAAGAAGCCCTCTCGGAGCGCGGGGCCCGCAACCTCATCCAGGTCACCGACGGAGTCGCCGCCCTGGAGTACCTGCGCGCACCGGGGAGCGTACGTCCCGACCTGATCGTGCTCGACCTGAACATGCCCCGGATGAACGGCCGTGACCTGCTGCGCGTCCTGAAGAGCGACGCCGAGCTCCAGACGATCCCCGTGGTGGTCCTCACCACGTCCTCCGCGCCGGACGACATCCACGGCGCGTACAGCAGCCACGCCAACGCCTACGTGACGAAGCCGGTCAACCTCGAAGCGTTCGAGCAGGCCGTACAGAGCATCGACGCCTTCTACCTCGACACCGCGGCCCGGCCGCCCCGGGGGCCGTCGGAAACCCTCTGACCGCCGCATCCCGGGCGGCCGCTCAGTGTGCCGCCGGAGCGCCGGCCGCGTGATGGCGGGGGGATGCCACCACGCGGCTCGGGCCCGCTCGGGACCCCGCGCCGCTCAACGCCACGGGCTCCCGGTATTCACGCTAGTGACCGGGATCCGGCCGCCCAAACGGGGCAGTGCCCACTTTTCTCGAAGTCCGCATTCTTCTCGAAGTCCGCCGTCGAGGCACCGCGGCCGGCGCCGCAGCCGGCTCAGGCGCCGGCGGTGATCTCCGCGCAGCGGGTGGCTACGGCTCCGAGCGTGCCGTGCGTACGCAGCAGCTCCCGCTGGACGCGCGCGCCGTTGCCGCGCTCCAGGAGGCGGGCGATGCCCTCCCGGACGCGTTCGTCGTCGCCGTGGTCGGCCAGGGCTTCGCGCACGTGCGCGTACAGCGCCTCGACGGCCACCTCGGGCGGCGTCTCCCGCATCGTCCCGGGATCGATGAGCGGGCCGTCCAGCCCCGAACGGCCGGCGCGCCAGGCCGCGAGCCGCAGCAGCCCCGTGCCGATCCTGGCCGGCGGCTGACCGTCCCGCCAGGCGCGGGCGGCGGTCTCGACCAGGCCGCGCACCAGGGCCGCCAGGAGAACCGGGGTGGACGCCTCCAGGCAGACGTCCGCGACCCTGACCTCCACCGTCGGATAGGCGGCGGACAGCCGTGCGTCGAAGTAGATCATCCCCTCATCGCGCAGCACGCCGGTGTTGAGCATGGCGCTCACCTGCTCGTGGTAGCGGTCGGCGGACCCGAAGACGTCCGTGGGCCCGGCCGACGGCAACCGGTTCCACACCCGGCTGCGGTAGCTGCCGTACCCGCTGTCCTCGCCCTGCCAGAAGGGCGAGTTCGCGCTCATCGCGGTCAGCACCGGCAGCCAGGGGCGGATCCTGTCGAGGACCGCGACACCCTCCTCGTCCGACTCGACCGACACGTGGACGTGACAGCCGCAGGTCAGCTGCTCCTGCGCGGTCAGGCCGAACTGCTCGCCGACCCATTCGTAGCGCTTGCCCTTGCTCAACGAGGGCCGGACGGCCAGCGGAGAGGTGCCGAGGGCCGCGACCAACGCCCCGGCGGACGCGGCGTGGCAGGCGGCCTCCGCCCGCCAGCGGGTGATCTCCTCCAAGAGCTCGCCCATCTCCGTCACCGGTTTGGTGGCGAACTCCAGCTGCTCCTTCTGCAGTTCCTTCTCGAAAGTGTGCCCCTGCGGTTCACCGCCCTGCGGCCGATGTCCGGCGGACCGGTCCGCGGCCGCCAGTACGGCCCCCGACAGGGCCAGCGGCTCGCCGCTGCGGCTGTCCACCAGCAACAGCTCTTCTTCCACGCCTACGCTTCGCATGCCGCCGCCCATCGTTCCGCTGGTCACAGATCACCCCACACCTGCCCTGCCCCACCCCGACCATGCGGGTACCGGCCGGGGCGGCGGGCAGGCGGCCTGCTGCGGGGCGAGCCACCGGGTGCGGTCGCGGTGGATCCGCATGAGCCGCGGCTTCCGGGGTACGCGGTACGTCGCGGACGGGCCCGGCATCACCATCCGCGACGGTCGGACGGCGGCGGAGCGATACGCCCCGTCTTCCTTTTCCTTTACCGAAGGAGTTGTTTTCGCGTGACTGAGCATGGTTGGAGCTATCCGGCGACTTCGGGGTACCTGACCGGGGCAGATCTGACCGGCTACAAGGTCGAGGCTGCCGACGGCAGCGTCGGCAAGGTGGACGAGCACACCCACGAGGCCGGTGACGCCTTCCTGGTGGTCGACACCGGAGTGTGGATCTTCGGCAAGGAAGTGCTCCTCCCTGCGGGCACGGTGACCCGCGTCGATCCGGAGGACCGGAAGATCTACGTGGACCGGACCAAGGAGCAGATCAAGGACGCCCCGGAGTTCATCCGGGCCACGCACCTCGCCGACGTCCAGTACCGCGAGGAGATCGGCATCTACTACGGCATCGGCGGTCCCTTCGGCGGCGGCCGCTCCGTGTGATCAAGGGCGCCTTCAAGCACTGACCCGCACCGCCGGAGTCCGCCGCGGTCCCGAACCGATAGAGGGGTTCGGGACCGCGGCGTGTCCGAACCAATAGAGGGAGGGCTCCCGCATGACGTCGTCGGGGGAAGACAGGGGAACGAGCGGACACGGTTCCGCGTCGTTCGGGCGCGATGTGGTGCTGGCCGTGGGGCTCGCGGGGATCTGTGTGGGCGGCCTGGCCGTCTTCCTCAAGGCCGCCGGAGGGGCCGGGGCGGGGATGCCTGTCGTCCCCGTCGTCACCGCGGTGGTCCTCGGCGTCGGGGTGGCGCTGGCCAAGTGGGGCGTATCGCCCGTCCGCCGCGGCTCCACCGCCCGCCCGGTCCCCGGCCCGGCAGCGCACAGGGATCCGTACGGGCTCGAGATGACCGCGGTACTGGACGCGCCCGCCGTACGGGAGGTACCGGACGTACGTGAGGTAACCGCCGTACAGGAGGTGCCGGACCTCGACGCCGGCGCGCTGGACCACACTGCGGTCGACGCCGACGGTTTCGAGCACGCGATAGCCGCGCTGTGCGCGCGCGACGGCTGCACGCCCGTGGAAGTGGTCGGCGGCGCGGGCGACTTGGGCGCCGACGTGATCGCAACGACCCCGGACGGACTCCGTGTCGTCGTCCAGTGCAAGCACTACGCCGACACCAACCGCGTCGGATCGCAGGACCTGCAGCGCTTCGGCGGCACCTGCTTCGCCGTGCACGACGCCGACGTCGCGATCGTCGTCACCACCAGCTCCTACACCGCCCCCGCCCTCGAATACGCCGCCGGGTGCGGCATCGTCTGCGTCGACGGCGAAGCCCTGGCGGCCTGGACCGACCTGGCCACGCCGCCGCCCTGGGAACCGGACAGCCGCGCCGGTACGGCCTCCGTGTCCACGGACTGACCGCGGGCGCCCCGGCGGACGAGGCGGCGTAGAGCGAGCCGGACCGGCTCTCGCGGGTCGATATGGGATTAAATCTGAGGTACATGACGTTTTGTCATGGAATTTGGTTCCGATGCATGGGTGAAGGGGGCCTCGTTGCCGGCCGATCAACGTTCTCGCACGGACAAGGTGGTCTTCGGGGTCACCGCGGGCCTGACCATCGCCTTCGTACTGTGGGGCGCCGTAGCCACGGATTCACTGGAGAGCGTGTCGAGCACCCTGCTCGGAGGGCTCATCCACAACGGCGGCTGGGCCTTCATGCTCGCCGCCAGCGCCTTCGTCGTCTTCGCCCTCTGGCTGGCGGTCAGCCGCTACGGCCGGATCCGCCTCGGCCGCGAGGACGAGCCCCCGGAGTTCCGTACCGTCTCCTGGGTCGCCATGATGTTCAGCGCCGGCATGGGCATCGGGCTCATGTTCTACGGCGTGAGCGAACCGCTGGCACACTACGAGACTCCCCCGCCCGGCACGCATCCGGTCGACTCCGCCGAGCGGATGCAGACCTCGATGGCCACCACCCTGTTCCACTGGACGCTCCATCCGTGGGCGATCTACGCGGTCGTCGGACTCGCCATCGCCTACAGCACGTTCCGTCGCGGCCGCCGCCAGACGATCAGTGCGGTGTTCGAGCCGCTGATCGGCGCCCGGCACGCCCACGGTGGAGCCGGCCGGGTCATCGACATCGTCGCGATCTTCGCCACCCTCTTCGGTTCGGCGGCCTCACTCGGCCTGGGGGCCCTCCAGATCGGCAGCGGGTTCCGTGAGCTGGGGTGGATGAACACGGTCAGCACCGCGCTCCTCGTGGGCGTCATCGCCGTGCTGACCATGGCCTTCGTCGCCTCCGCGGTGTCCGGTGTGGAACGCGGAATCCAGTGGCTGTCGAACATCAACATGGTGCTCGCCTTCGTGCTGGTCGTGTTCGTGTTCATCGCCGGTCCGACCGTCATCGTGCTCGACCTCCTGCCCACGTCCCTGGGCGCCTACCTCGGCGACCTGCCCCAGCTCGTCGGCCGTACCGAGGCCACCGGCGCCGGAGAGGTCGCCGAATGGCTGGGCAGCTGGACGGTCTTCTACTGGGCCTGGTGGATCTCCTGGACCCCGTTCGTCGGGATGTTCATCGCCCGGATCAGCCGCGGCCGGACCATCCGCCAGTTCATCGGCGGGGTCATCCTCGTCCCGAGCACGGTCAGCCTGCTGTGGTTCGCCGTTTTCGGCGGCACGGCCATGAAGCTCCGGGAGAGCGGCGACCTCGCCAAGGAGAGCACCCCTGAGGGACAGCTCTTCGGGCTGCTGCAGGAGTTCCCCCTCGCCACCGCCATGAGCCTGCTGGTCATGCTCCTCGTCGCCATCTTCTTCGTCTCCGGCGCCGACGCCGCCTCCATCGTGATGGGCACGCTGTCGCAAAAGGGCGTCCTCGAGCCGTCCCGGCTGGTGGTCGTCTTCTGGGGCGTGGTCACCGGCGCCGTCGCGGCCGTCATGCTGCTCATCGGCAACGGCAAGGGCGATGCGCTCGCCGGACTGCAGAACCTGACGATCCTCGTGGCGGCGCCCTTCACGCTGGTCATGATCGGCATGTGCGTGTCACTCATGCGCGACCTGCGCCGGGACCCGCTCATCATCCAGGGCGAGCAGGGCGAGGAAGCCGTGGCCGTGGCCGTGGCCGCGGGCCACGAGGAGTACGGCGGCGACTTCGAGATCCGCATCGGCCCGGCCGGCGAGCCGGATGAGGACGCGGCGCAGACACCCTCCGCGTCCTCCCCTCCCAACGGTCGGACATGACGACGGAGCTCGAAGTCCTTCCCGGCGCGCGGGCCTTCGTACGGCCCATCCCCTAGGTTCGGGGGCATGGTGCACGTACTCGGCAGCAGGATCCTGCTGCGCCCCACGGATCCGGAGCGCTCCCGCGCCTTCTACGGTGAGGCGCTGGGGCTCTGCGTCCACCGTGAGTTCGGGACCGGCCCGGAGCGCGGCACGGTCTACTTCCTCGGCGGCGGGTTCCTGGAGGTCTCCGGGCGCTCCGAAGAACCACCTGCTCCCGGTCTGCGGCTATGGCTGCAGGTAGCCGACGTCCGGGCTGCGCACGAGGAGCTGGTGGCGGCAGGCGTACGGGTGCTAAAGCCGCCCGTGAAGGAGCCGTGGGGCCTGATCGAGATGTGGGTGGCTGACCCGGACGGGGTGCGGATCGCGATCGTGGAGGTGCCGGAAGACCACCCGTTGCGGTACCGCCCCTGAGATGTTCTTCGGCCTGCGCCCGGCTGCTGTCGGCAGAAGGACGGGCGCCTGGTCGACGGCGTACCCGGTGCGGGTATGCCGTCGACCAGGCGGCGCCGGCTCAGAGCAGCGCGTGCGGGTACTGTTCGGCGCGGTTCTGGAAGGCCAGGACCGCGGCGTTCTGGACGGTGCCGCCGCGGATCTCGATCGCCCGGCGGATCGTGCGGTCACCGTCCCAGCCGGCCGGTCCCTCGAGGACCGGCCGCAGGAACGGGATCAGCGCCTCGCTGTTCTCCCAGGTGGCCGCGTCCCACAGGTAGGAGGGGCTGTGGTCCACGCCGTAGTAGTGGACCTGGTCACCGACGGTGAACATCGGGTTGTCGAAGGTGGTGGGCCGAGCCCAGTCGAAGCCCATGCCCTCGTCGCAGGAGACGTCGATGACGAGAGTGCCGGGCGCAAGCTTCGGCAGGTCCTCCTTTATCAGGAACATCAGCGGCGCCGCGGTGTCCTGGAGCACGCAGTTGACGATGATGTCGTGCCCGGCAAGGAACTCGGCCAGCGGCTCCGGCCCGTCCTCCGTGAGCGCGACGCTCCGCCGCGGGTCGAGGGTGTCGTCGGCCACGTCGTGGTCGAAGTGCACGATCCGTGCCGAATGGATCGGTGAGCTGACGGCGGCGATTCCGCGGGCGGTCAGCACGTCCACGTCGTGGACACCCAGCGCACTGAGCGCGGTTACCGCGCCGCGGGCGGTGGCTCCGAAGCCGATCACCACCGCACGCCGCCGGCGCCCGTAGTCACCGGTCGCCCCGGTCAGCTGCATGGCATGCAGCACCGAGGAGTAGCCGGCCAGCTCGTTGTTCTTGTGGAAGACATGCAGGCTGAAGTTGTCCTCCCGCGTCCAGTGGTTCATCGCCTCGAAGGCGATCACCGTGAGCTTGCGGTCGATGGCGGCCTGCGTGACCTTCTCGTCCTGCACGCAGTGCGGCCACCCCCACAGCACCTGCCCGTCCCGCAGCTCCGCCAGGTCCTCGTGCAACGGTTTGGCCAGCAGGATGACGTCACACTCCGCGATCAGCTCCTCGCGTGAGCGGAAACCGGCGACCCACGGGGCAAGCTGAAGGTCCGGAACACCGAAGTGCTCTCCGTAACCGGTCTGCAGATAGAGGCTGGGCTGAAGGTCGGCGTCGATGCGTTCGAAGTGCGCCGGGTGGATCGGCAGACGGCGCTCGTTCTCTTTACGGGTCTGCGACATGATTCCGAGCTTGAGATGCTGCAAAATGCCCCTTTGATTAATACCTGTCTAACACACCCGGGGGGTACGGAGCGTTGGCGGGCGTTGATCCTTCGGGCTGAGCGCCTTCAGCTGACAAGCGTGTGAGGGGCGGCCGGCTGCTTCTGGTCGGCGATTCGGTCGAGCCATTCCTTCATGAGGGCGAGTTCGCCGGAGGTCAACGCGGAGACCTGCGGGAGCACCGCACGCAGGGTGATTGCCGCACCGGCCGGTCCGGTTGAGGCCTGGACGGGCGCCTCGGTGGTGATGGCCGCGATGACGGCTTCACGGGCGAGGTCGGCGACCGTGAGGTCGCGCTGGTCTGCCGCCGTGGCGAGCAGGGCGAGCGCGGTTCCGCTGCCGGCGGCCTGGACCAGGCGGGCCGCCCGTTCCTCGGTGACCCGCAGGCGGCCCGCCTGGGCGATGCTGTGGATGTGCGAGGAGAGGTGGGCGAAGGCGGCCGCGGCAGCTGGTGCGGTCGCCCCGTCCGGGCGGGGCGCGCCGTACATGAGGCGGTACAGGGCCGGGTTGGCGAGCGCGAAGTCGATGTTCAGCTTCCAGCCGGTACGCAGGTCCTCGACGGGGTCGCCGGTGGGCCGGATGACCGCGTTCGCCTTCAGGTGCTCGGCCCATCCGTGTGCGGCGACCGCGTCCAGCAACCCCTGCTTGTCCCCGAAGAGGCGGTAGATGGTGGGGGCCTGAATGCCGGCTGCGGCGCTGACGGCGCGCGTGGATACGGCCTCGTAGCCGCCCTCGTTGAGGAGTTTCGTCGCAGCGGCGACGACCCGCTCCTGGTTCTTGTCGGCGCTGACAGGCTTCCCGGTCTCCATGTTTCCAACGATAACAGGTTGCTGATAGCGACCGTTCGACAACTGCCCTGCGCGCGTGTTGGATCACGCGCACCCGGCCCGCCGCATCCGTCCGCACCAGACTCCGCCCGAACCCGCGCACCCCCTCGGGGCCACCTTTGACGTCCTAGATGCGCCAGAAGCCGCACTGGTGGTCCGCCGCGAAGGCCCGGTCGGGCCGGTCGCCCGTGGGAGTCAGCTTCAGGACCGTGCCGCCGGGTCCGGTGGCCGGCCAGGGGGTCTGTCCGGGCACCGCGGGAACCCCGTAGCGGGCGAAAGCGCCCCAGTAGCGCTTCATCCGCGTCGCGAGCGCGACCTGGACGGGGGTGAGGGGCCGCTCACCCATGGTGAAGTCGTGCAGGTAGGCCAGGTCGGCGCTGTGCGCGTTCGACTCGTCCAGGCCCGGGACCTGCGCACCCGCCAGGGTGGGCGAGTCGGGGTCGTCGAACTCGTAGGTGAAGGTGGGCACTTGCCGGGCGAACAGCTGCGCCGTCCGGGCGGTCTGACAGGCGAACGTCGAATCGGTCATGACGGCCGACAGCGCCAGGTACGGTGATCCGTGGGCGGCGGCCGGATAGCGGGCGAGGACCTCCGGGCCGGCCGCTCCGTAGCCCCCCAAAACTTGTTCCGCGTACTGCTCGGCCGTCAGTCCGGGCTGGGTCAGCGCGACGAAGAGCCGCGCCTCGGAGCGGGTGCTCCCGATCAGGACCGGAACCTTGTTCCAGGTCCCCGCGGCGATCGCGGCCGCGGGATCCCTCGGGAGGAGCCCGTCGCCCGACGCGGGACCCGAAGTCGCCCGCGTACGGGCCGCATCCACCAGCGACTGCCCGGAGGCCGCGCGCAGGCACTCGACGACCGCGGTCGGATCGGCACAGCCCGCGCCCGCCGCGAAGTCCCGCGCCTCGGACTCGGCCCGCGCCCCGTCCGGAGTGCGCAGCAGCGTGCACGGCCCGCTCTGCAGTACGGCCCGGTGGAACAGCCCCGCCGCCGACGGCGCGGCCAGCAGCCCGCACACCGAACCGCTGCCCGCCGACTGGCCGGAGACCGTGACGTTGCCCGGATCCCCTCCGAAGGCCCGAGCGTTCTCCCGCGTCCAGCGCAGCGCCTGGATCTGGTCCATCAGGCCGAAGGAGCCGGAGCGCAGCCCGTTCTCGCGGCCCAGTTCGGGAAGGCCCAGATAACCGAGCTGCCCGAGGCGGTAGTTGACGCTGATGACGACGCTGTCGGTCAGTTCCGCCATCGTGCGTCCACCGAACTGGGTTCCGGTGCCCTGGCTGTACGCGCCACCGTGCATCCAGAAGACCACCGGCAGCCGGTCCCCCGCGCGGGCCCGCCGGGGCCGGTAGAGGTCCAGGTACAGGCAGTCCTCGCTGACCGCCCGCGGGTCCCGCAGCCCGAACGGCGAGAACTGCAGGCAGGCGGGCGCCTGCGCGACGGCTTCGCGCACGCCGTTCCAGCGTGCGGGCGAGCGGGGGGCGCGCAGCCGGAAGTCCCCGACCGGTGCGGCGGCGTAGGGCACGCCGAGGAACTCCTGCGCCCCGTCGTGGGCGCGGCCGCGGAGGGCGCCCTGTGCCACGGAGACCACCGGGCGGGGCGGTCCGTCCGGCGGGCCGGCGTTCGCGGAGCCTGCGGCGGCGGCTGCCGGGAGCGCCGCGGCGATCAAGGCGGTCAGGGCGAGTGCGGTACCGAGTAGGGGTCTTGCCGTGGAAAGCCGGGCGATCCGGGTCGAGAGCCGTTGCATCCGTACTCCTGGGTTCAAGACGGTCCGGGGGGCGGGGCGGGGGCGGGCGGGCCGCGCCTGCCCCGCCCCCGGAAGGGCGTCGCTCGCTCGAGAGGGGCCGTACGGCCTACGGGCGCAGGCCCGTGATCAGGGCCGCGGTGACGGCGAAGTCGACCGGACCGGTGTTCCAGTCGGCATTCATCGGACTGACGGCGATCTTCCCGGCGCTCACGGCTTCGACGTCGCTGCCCCGGGCCGGGGTCCGCAGGTCCACCTTCACGCCGACCTTCCAGGTGCCGTCGCCGGCATCGGTGAAGTCGGCCTTGAGCAGCGCCTGCGGGTCCTGGAAGGTGGTGGCCACCCCGGCCGGGGTGCCCATGCCGTCGGCGCCGATGACGGGGTGGTTGACGTTGAGGCCGACACCCTTGGGCAGCAGGGGGCCCGAGCGGGCCCGCGAGCGCAGCCGGTCGATCAGCTTGACGGCGAAGTCGAGCGTCGGCCCCATCGCGTTGACGGTGGTGACGGGGTCGGGGGCCGTGACACCGCCGGTGCTCAGCGCGATGGCGGGGATCCCCGCGTCCAGTCCGGTGACGGCGCCGCCGACCGTTCCGGAGTGGGTGGCGAGGGCGGCGACGTTCGGGCCGAAGTTGGTGCCGGACACGACGAGGTCGGGCGCGTTCCCCTCGAACACCTCGGAGAGCCCGAAGCCCACCGAGTCGCCGGGGGATCCGTCGACGGCCCACACCTTCGGCTCGGGGTGCCGCACGGTGATGGACGGGGCGTTGGAGGTCTTCGTGCCGGCGCCGCTCTGGTTGGTGAGCGGGGCGACGATGGTGACGTCGTGTCCGGCGGCGGTGAGCCGCGCGAAGGCGAGGCGGATGCCGGGCGCGTTGTAGCCGTCGTCGTTGGTGAGCAGGATCCGCAGCGGGCGCGCCGGTACGGGGGCGGGCGCCGGACCGGCCTGCGGCTCGGCCGCGGCGGCGGGCACCGTACCGGCGAGGGCGGGGGCGCACAGCAGCAGGGCGGCCAACGGCAGAACTCGCTTGCGTTGCACAGAACGCTCCTTCGGGGAGGGAGTGGCGTCGGGATGGGGTGAGGGCCGGAAAGCGGTGGGGACCGGCGGGCGCGCGACCCTCGGCGCGAGCCCGCCGGAGTGCGGACCGGGCCGCCGCCCGGAAGCAGGAAGGGCGGCCCGGAGTCTGTGGGGCGGCAGCGGGATCAGCGCACGCTGCGGATCGGGAGGATGGCCAGCGCGCCGATCAGCGAGAGGGCGCCGCCGACCAGGAACAGCGGGGTGTAGCCGCCCAGGGTGGTGACGACGGCGGAGGCCACGAACGGGGCGATGATCTGGGGCCCGGCGTTCGCGATGTTCAGGACGCCCATGTCGCGGGCGGCGTCCTCGGCCCGGGGCAGCACCAGGGTGACGAGCGCGGTGTCGACGGCCATGAAACATCCGAAGGCGAGGCCGTTGAGCGCGCTGAAGACGAGCATGCCCGTCCACGTCGGACTGACGACGGGGACCACCATGACCAGTCCGGCGAGGGCCGCGGAGACGCCGACGAACACCTTCCGGCGGTTCCACCGGTCGGACAGAACCCCGCCGACCACCGTGGAGAGGGCCATCGCGACCATCGAGATCGGGGTGAGCACCGCTATCGCCGCGGGCGGGGTCATCCCCTCGGGAAGGGTGATGTGGTCGCCCAGGATGTAGAGCTGGTAGCCGACGACCGAGAAGTAGCCGAGGACCATCAGGGCCCGCCCGATGAAGGCCCACCGGAAGTCGTGGTTGGCGAGCGCCGACAGGAAGGCCTTCATCTGGGCGCCCTTGGGGGCGGCGGGCGCGTCGGGGGCGGCCTCGGGGCGCGGTACGTCGCGGCAGAAGGTGGTGAGCAGCAGCGCGGCCCCGGCGATGACCCCGCCGAAGATCAGGTAGCCGGTGCGCAGGTGATCGGCGGTCTGGGAGGCGATGAGCACGCCGACCGTGCCACCGATGGGCAGGCCCAGCCCCACCAGTGCGGACGCGGTGCCGCGCCGGGCGGCGGGTACCCGGTCGGGCACGATCGCGGTGACGGCGGCCTGGTAGATGTTCATGGTCGCCTGGACCAGGCACCAGCCGATCCCGACGAGCAGCGCGGTACTCACGCTGCCGACGAGGGCGAGGCCGGCGAGCGAGGCGAGGCCGCCCCCCAGCACCCAGGGGTTGCGGCGGCCGCTGCGATCGGAGAGGGCGCCGGCGATCGGGTTGAACGCGGTCGCGAAGATCGCGCTGATACCGCCGATCAGGCCCAGGACGGCGACCTTGTCGTCGCCGGCGATGGCCTCGATCTGAGTGGGCAGCAGGACGGAGCCGACACCCATGTAGACGGCCATCATCGCGGAGTTCGCGACCAGCAGGAGGAGCAGGAGCCCGCGTCCGCGGGAAGGTTCGGGATCCGCCGGTACGGGCGGGTCGATGATCTCGTTCGTGGCCATGACGACTCCTCGGGGGACGGAGCGGGGAGGTGACGTGCGGGGTGCCGCCGGAATGCGGTGCGCGGGGAAGACGGAGATGCCGGGGGTGCTGTCGCGCACGGGGGCGTCGCCGGGAGGGCCGTGCCGAGCGCGATGACGCTGACGCGGTGCGGTTGCTCGGTGCGGGGCGGTCCGGTGCGATGCCGTGCCGTGCCGTGGGTGCAGTGCCTGCGGTCGGGAGCGGGTGCACTGCGGGTGCGGTGCGGGAAGGCGGTACCGCCTTGCGGGGCTGAGCGGTGCGGTGCTGGCAGTGCGGTGCGGATGAAGCGCGGTGCGGATAGAGCGCGGTGCAGTGCGATGAGATGCGGTGCCGTGCTGTGCTGTGCCGGGCTGTGTGGTTTACGTGATGTTGTTACACGTGTCACTCGAGGTGCTTGGACACTGTGTAGCACTCGTTCCCGGGTCTAGCCAAGGGCTGGCGCTGGTCTCCGTACAGATCGTGACCCATCGGAGAGTTCCAGATCGATCACGTGTAACCAGCCGAATGCGACCGCCCGTCGAGTCCGGACCGTCCGAAATACCTCTTGCCCTTGTGGCGGCGGTCACGCATCCGCAATACTCCGTGCCGCACCGCGACGGCCCCGCCGCAGCGCTCCGGCAAGAGCACGCCCACCCCCCGCGGTTCCGCCGCCGCGCCGGCCCGCCCCGGCCCCCTCTGCACATCTCCCCGCTCCGCGCCCGTACGCCGTCTCCCCACACGCCCCCACCGCTCGGGGACGCGGCCGCGAAAGGTCCCGCCATGCAATATTTCCCCACGCCCGCCCCCGCACCGACCCCGGTTCCCACCCGGCCCGCCCGGCGCCCGGTCCCCGCGGCCCCACCCCGCCACGCGCTCGCCTGTGGTGCCGCGCTGACCCTCCTGTCCCTGCTGACCGGACTGCTCGTCCGCATCGACGAACGGCCCTTCTTCCAGGGCCTCGACGACGCCTGGGCCGCCTCACTGCACGGCTCGCCCGCCGACTCCGCCAGCGGGTTCGCCACCGCGCTCGACCGGCTCGGCGGCCCGCTGGGCACGGTCGTACCACTCCTGCTGATGGGCTGCCTGGCCACGTACGGGCGCTGGCGCTCGGCGCTCTTCGTCTTCACCACCGCGATCCTGGCCAACATGCTCGTGGTGCTGCCCCTCAAGCAACTGGCCGACCGGCCGCGTCCCCCGCACACCTGGGTCCTGGTCAACGACGGCTCGTACCCCTCCGGCCAGGTCTTCAGCGCCGTGGCCCTGGTGATCGCCGCCGCGGTGGTGCTGTTCCCGCCGGGCGGCCGGCGTTGGTGGTGGCTCTTCGGCGCGGGGTACACCGGCGCCATGATGTGGAGCCGAACCTGGCAGCACGCCCAGTGGCTGAGCGACACCTTCGCCGGCGCCCTGGCGGCCGCGGGTGCCTGCCTGCTCCTGTGGCGGGCCTTCGCACCCCTGCTGGAGACGGAGGCGGAACGAATGGCCGCGGACACGCTCTGGCTGTGACGGGCCCCGTGCCGGCAGGGCCGCCCGGAGGGAGTTCCCGGCGGCCCGGCCAGCTGGGCCAGCCGGACCCCGCCTGTCCCGCCAGGCCCGCCCGGCCCGACGGTGACACACTCCGTGATATTGCGAAAGATTGACGGTCGCCGAATTCTCGCCATACTCTCGACGGGTCGGCGCGCGTCCGGCGCGCAGCCCAGGAAGGATCGACTCATGGCACCCACCCCAGGACCCCCAGGATCCGGTCAGCCCGTGGCACATCCGCCCGCGGGCCGGCTGCGCGGCGTGGTCGAGGACGGGCTCGCCGTCTTCCGGGCCGTGCCCTACGCCGCGCCCCCGGTCGGCGCACTGCGCTGGCGGCCCGCGCGGCCGCATCCCGGCTGGAGCGGCACCCGCGACGCGACCGCCGACGGACCCAGCGCCCCGCAGATGTACATGGAGGGCGGCGACCCGGTGCTCGGCGGGCACGGCTCGCCGCCCTTCGACGAGGACTGCCTGACCCTCAATGTGTGGACTCCCGCGGCCGACGACGCCCGGCGGCCCGTGCTGGTCTGGATCCACGGAGGCGGCTTCGTGTCCGGCTCCGGGTCGCTGCCGAACTACTCGGGCGCCACCTTCGCCCGCGACGGGGACCTGGTCGTCGTCAGCATCAACTACCGCATCGGACCGCTCGGTTATCTCCACACGGGACCCGAGGAAGGTGCGCAGGACCCCGGCGCCAACCACTGGCTGACCGACCAGCTCGCCGCCCTGCGCTGGGTGCGGGACAACATCGCCGCCTTCGGGGGCGACCCCGACGCCATCACCGTCGCGGGCCAGTCGGGCGGCGCCGTGTCCACCGCCGCCCTCGCCGGGCTGCCTGAGACCCGGGGTCTGATCCGGCGGGTGATCCTGATGAGCCCGCCCTTCGGGCTGGACCTCCCGGTGCCCGACGACCGCCCCGAGCGCACGGCCGCGTACCTCGAGGCCGCCGGGGTCAAGAGCCTGGCCGAGCTGCGCATGCTGCCCTGGCCCGAGCTGATCGGCGCCGTCGGCGGGCTTTTCGCCCGGACGACCCGCTGGGGCTACTGGCCCACGCCGTTCCTGCCCGTGGTCGACGGCGTCAGCCTGCCCCGCCACCCGGCCGAGGCCCTGCTGCACGGGGCCGCGGCCGGGATCGAGGTGATGATCGGCTGGACCCGGGAGGAGGCCAACTTCGGCTTCGCACTGAACGAGGTCCACGACGCGGCGGACCGGGACCAGGTCACCGCTCGGATCGCGGACACCTTCGGCGCCGAGGCCGCCCCCGGCGTGTACGCGGCGTACGAGCGCGCCCGGCCCGGGGCGAGGCCGGCCGAGGTCCTGATGGACCTCATCACGGACGAGCTCTTCCGGGTCCCGGCGCTCCGGCTCGCCGAAGCGCGGGCCGAGGCGGGCCATCCGGTGTGGGCCTACCAGTTCGACTTTCCCGCGGCCGCCTACGAAGGACGGCTCGGCGCGGCCCACTGCCTGGAACTGCCCTTCGCCTTCGCGAACTTCGACCAGTGGGCGGACGCGCCCCTGACCTCCGGGCTGGACCCCGCCGTCCGGGACGGGCTCGCGCACACCATGCACGAGGCCTGGATCGCCTTCGTCCGCACCGGCGACCCGAACCACCCGGACATGCCGGCGTGGAGCCCGTACGAGAAGGACACCCGCACCACGATGCGCTTCGACTCCGTGGTCACCGCGCTTCCCGACCTCGCCGGGGACTCCCTGCGCCTGCACGAGGGGGCCCTCGGCTCACGGCCCGCCTGAAGGCCGCTCCGAGGGGGCGGCGCCCCGGCCTGGGGCCGCCGTGCGGGGCCGCGCTCCTCGGGAAGTCCGGCGCCTGCTTGAATGCCCGGGTGGATCTTGAGACGTTCCGAGCCCTGCTGACGGACGAGGGCCAAGACCTGCTGGCTGCCCTGCAGGCCGCCGACCCCGCCGAGCTGCCCGCCACGGTGACCGGACAACTGCGGTACCACCCGGCCGCCTTGGTGTCCGCGGCCGTGGAGCAGGTGCGGTTGCGCCGGCGGGCCCCGGCGAAGTTCGGCGAGTACGCGGCCGGCCTGTACTTCACCGAGGACAGCCTGGAGCTGTCGTCCCACCTGGCCGTGTCCGAGTACAAGCTGGGCCGTGTCCTGGACGAGCTGGGCGTTGTGATCATCGACGCGATGGGCCTCGGCAGCGGCGCCGACGCCCTCGTACTGGGCTGGTCGCACCACACCTTGGCCGTCGACGGGGACCCGCTGACCGTCGAGATCGCCGCGGCGAACCGGGACGGGCTGCTCCGGCCGATGTTCCACCCGACCTGCGCGGACGTCATGGAGTACGACGTCGAGGGCGAGGCCGTCTTCATCGATCTGATGCGGCGGGCCGGACCGGGCGGGGTCCACGATCCCGAGGCGTACGATCCGCCGCTGTCCTGGGCGTTGGACCGGGTGCGTGCCACCAAATCCGGCTGGATCAGGCTCGCACCGGATCTGTCGTCGGACACCGTGACCGACCTCGGAGGGGCCCACGAGGCGGAGTGGATCTCCTACCACGGGCAACTCCAGGAAATGGTCGCGTGGTTCGGCCTGGACCTTGGGCGGACACCCCCGCTCGCCCCGGAGCACAGAGCCACCCTGCTGCCCGGCGGCGCGTCGCTCACCGGACGCGGCCTGCCGGAGCCTGCCGTGCGACCGGCCGGCCGCTACCTGTACGCGCCCGATCCCGCCGTCGTCCGTGCGGGGCTGGTCGCCGAGGTCGCCCAGGACATCACCGGCGGGCTACTCGACGGAGGCGGCCCCCTCCTCACCGCCGACGAGCTGCGCCACACCCCCTTCGCGACCGCGTACGAGATCACGGCCGTGCTGCCGTTCACCGGCACGGCGCCGGAGGCGACGCTCCGCGAGCACGCGCTCCGCCGCGTGACCGTGGCGACGCAGGGTTCGGGAAGAGAGCCGGATGCGTTCCGCCACGGCCTCGGCCCAGAGGACCCCGAAACGGCGACGGCGTTCATCACGGGGACCGCCGAATGCCCCACGGTCCTGGTCGTCAGCTCCGTCCCGGTCACGCGCGCGCTCTGAACCGAACGGCGGACCCGGACCGCCTCTTTCGGATCTTGTCGGCCGAGCCCGCGGTGTCCGGTGCCGTGCATGGCAAGGCGGAGGAGCGCCGTGTAGTGGACGTACTCGGTCGCCCCGACAACGCGGCCAGGCGCGGTGCCGGGCGCCGCGGGCCCGGCAAGATCCGAAAGAGACGGCCTGGGCGCCGGACCGGCCGGACTCGGCCCCCGCGAAGCCCTGTGCACATCCGGGCGGCCCCGCGCTCCGGTGATCTAACTCGTGTAACCTCCGAAGGGAAGGCACCGAGCCGACCAAAAGGAGCGTCGATCGACGTCATGGCCAAAGACACTCCTGTCCGGGCATCCCCCACCAGCGCAGACGTGGCCCGCCTCGCGGGGGTCTCCCGCGCCACGGTCTCCTTCGTCCTCAACGACACCCAGGGACACCGCGTCGGCGAAGCCGCCCGTGCCCGTGTCCTCGATGCCGCCCGCCAGCTCGGCTATGTACCGCACGCCGCGGCCCGGTCCCTGCGGGCAGGCCGCAGCAACCTCGTGCTGATGCCCTCGTCCATCTCGGCGGTCGGCCGCCTCGTCAGCGACTGGGTCGACGACCTGCACAGCGAGCTCGACCGGCACGGCTACACCGCCGTCCTCCACGCGGGGCGCTTCGCCGACCCCCTCGACGCCGCCCGCGCCTGGGCCGAGCTGCGGCCGGCCGCTGTCATCGCCCTCGACGGCGACCGGCTCACCGCGCAGGCCGCCGAGTTGCTCCATCGCGCCGGAGTACGCGGCCTGCTCGCCTTCGCCGCCCGCCCCGTACCGGGCGTGCACACCATCTGCTTCGACCACGCCCGCATCGGCGCCACGGCCGCCGAGCACCTGATCGCCCGCGGCAGGACCCGTATCGGCGTGGTCATGCCGCAGGAGCGCGGACTCGGCACCCTCGCCGCGCCGCGGCTCGCCGGCGCCCAATCGGTCGCCGCCCGGCACATGGCCACGGTGACCCCGGTGGAACTCGCCTACACCCGGGAGTCCGCGACCGCGCTGGCCCGGCGCTGGCGGAGCCTCGATCTGGACTCCGTGTTCGCCTACAACGACGAGTACGCCGCGCTGCTCATGCACGCCCTGCGGGCCGAGGGGATCTCCGTACCCGGGGACGTGGCGGTCGTGGGCTCCGACGACCTGGTACTCGCCGCCCTCCAGCAGCCCCCGCTCACCTCGATCCGCCTGGAGATGGTCTCGCCCGCAGTGGTCGCGGACGCCGTGCACGATCTGATCGAGACGGGCACGACGGCGCCCGTACCGGAGGTAGGGGCAGTCCTGGTACAGCGCGAGACCTCCTGAGGCGACCGGCCCCCCGCGCGGCCGCAGGGGGTCGCGGCAGTTCCTGGACGAACTCCGCGTCCGTGCAAGGCAGCCGCCGCGCCGGGCGCCCCGGCGACGGGGCGTCCGGCGCGGCCGCGAGCCGCTTCCCCACAGGGGTCGTGCAGGCTCAGGCGTCCAGGTGGGCGGTGAGGAAGGCGACGCTGTCCGCGACGATCCGCCCGATGTCGGGGGATCCGAGGAAGATGTGGTCGGCGCCCTCCACCGGAGTCAGGGTGACCTCTCCCCCGGCCTTCGTCAGGGCCGCGGCCAGCTGCTCGCTCTGGCTGTAGGGGACCAGCCCGTCCCGCGTTCCGTGGACCAGCAGGAACGGCGGCGGGTCCGCGCCCTCGACGGCGTACGTGACCGGGCTCGCGGCCCGCGCCAGGTCGGGCCGTTCGGCGACGGACGCGCCGAGCAGGGCCTGGTACGGGTCGGGGAACTCGGCTCCGGCGGGCATCGGCGGCATGGGGTGCTCGGCGATGGTGACCAAATCACCGACCCCGTACCAGTCCACGACGGCCCGTACGGCGGTGTCCCCGGCTCCGACGCCCTGCACCCCCTCCAGCGCGGCAGCGTCCGGGGTGTCCGCGCCGACGACCCCGGCGAGGGCGGCCAGGTGGCCTCCGGCGGACTCGCCCCAGACCCCGATCCGCTCCGGGTCCACGCCCAGGACCGCGGCGAACTTGCGGACGTAGCGGATCGCGGCTTTCACGTCGTGCAACTGGGCCGGGAAGGGGGCCTCCAGGCTGTGCCGGTAGTCGATCGAGACGAGTGCGAGGCCGGCCCCCAGCACCGATCCGTGCAGCAGCTCCACGGGAACGGTCGGCGGCGGATAGCGGCGGTCGCCGTCCAGCCAGCCACCGCCGTGGATCCACACCACCGCGGGGAAGGGCCCCTCGCCCTCGGGCACCAGGACGTCGAGGAGCCGCGGCCGGTAGCCGGGAGAGGTCGCGTAGGCCACCCCCTCGAAACGGCGGATCCCGTCCGCGCCCAGCACCGCGGGCGCGGGGTTGCCGAACGGCGGGGGCGGCCAGGTCATGTCCGCCAGGTCGATCGAGGCGGGGGGCGATTGCGTCACTGCGGCCCTTCCAATCTGCTCGGCCTGGGGGCCGACGGGGTCCTGGTGCGGGCCGGGGTCCGGGTCTGGTCCGGGCCCGGGTACGGGTCCCGCCAAGGCTGCGGCCACCACTACGGACAAGGCTTCGTAACGTATGTCCGAAATGCTTGCGCGAGCCAGCGCGGAGGCTTAGCGTGTTACACGTGTAATCGAGACTCTAGCGACGCATTTCCGCAGACCACAAGAGCACGGGCAGTCCAAGTTCCCCGGCCGTTACACGAGCCACCGCGCGAATGCCGTCGCCTTCCCCTTCCGGGAGCACGCCATGCTCAGCTCCGCCCCTCCCCCCACCACACGCCCCTCCGGCCCGATCGCCTCAGCCTCCCCCCGGGCCCGCGGCTTCGGTCACTGGGCAGCGCGGCCCACCGCGGCGGCCGTCCCCGTGATGCGGTCCCGGGTCCGTTCCACGCTCGACGGCTGGCAGATCGCCGGCGACATCGCGGACCTCCTGCTGCTGGCCGTCAGCGAGCTGGTCGCAAATGTCGTCCTGCACGCCGCCGACCCCGGCCGCCTGCGCGTCCGGGTCTCCCTGCGGGGAGGGTGGCTCCGGCTCGACGTGGCCGATGGGGCCTCCTCGCTCCCCCGGCTGCCGCACCCAGGGGCCGTGGTCGATCCCGGGGCCGAGGACGGGCGGGGGCTGCTGATCGTGCAACTGATGGCAGCCGAAAGCGGCGGTCGACTCAGCGTCAGGGCCGATGAGTTCGGCAAATCCGTGAGTGTGCGCGTACCCGCCGTCTGAGAAGTGGCGAAGCCCACACCGAGGACCCGAGGAGGACCGGGGAACCCCGGGAGCACGGCCACAGAGCCTCTCGAGAGCCTTCACGGCGAGCCCCGGACGCGGCGCCGAGCGCGACCATCACCTCACAGAAATATCGCGAGGAATTGACGGCCGCCATTTTATCGAGATACTTGCCCCATCTCCCCCGCTGCTCCCTGATTGAGGTGCCGCCCCATGGAGCTCTCCCCTTCGGCGCATGCCGATTCCTTCTGCCGCGACCGGCTTCCGCCGTTCGAGCTCTGGCCCCGACTTCACTTCGATCTACCGGAGTTGGACTACCCCGACCGGCTCAACTGCGCCCGCAGCCTCCTCGACGACGCCGTCGAGCGCTGGGGCCCCGACCGCCCCTGCCTGCTGACCCCGACCGAGCGCTGGACCTACGGCGACCTGCGTCGGCGCGCCAACCAGGTCGCCCAGGTACTGACCGAGGACCTGGGCCTGCGTCCCGGGAACCGCGTACTGCTGCGCGGCCCCAACACCCCCTGGCTCGTCGCCGCCTGGTTCGGCGTGCTGAAGGCGGGCGGCGTGGCCGTCACCACGGTGCCGCTGCTGCGCGCCGCCGAGCTCGCCGGGCTGTGCGAGATCAGCCGGCCCGCCGTCGCCCTGTGCGACCACCGCTCCCTCGAAGAGCTCGAAGCCGCCACCGCGGCCGGCTCCGACGGCACCGATGGCACCGATGGCACCGGCCTGCGGGTGATCGCGTACGGCGGCCCCGGCGAGGACGACCTCTCCGTCCGCTGCGCCGCCAAGGACGGGGTCTTCACCACCGTGGACACCGCCGCGGACGACGTGGCGCTGATCGCCTTCACCTCCGGCACCACCGGGCTGCCCAAGGCGACCCTGCACTTCCACCGGGACGTGCTCGCCAACGCCGACACCTTCTCCCGGCACATCCTGCGGCCGGGCCCCGACGACGTGTTCACCGGCACCCCGCCGCTCGCGTTCACCTTCGGGCTCGGCGGCCTGGTCGTCTTCCCGCTGCGGGTCGGCGCCGCCACCCTGCTCGTGGAGTCGGCGACGCCACTGCAGCTGGCCGACCTCGTAGCCGCGCACGGGGTGAGCATCCTGTTCACCGCGCCCACCGCCTACCGCGCGATCCTGGCCGCCGGCGCGGCCGACCGGCTGTCGGGCCTGCGCCGCTGCGTATCGGCGGGCGAACCGCTGCCCGCCGCCGTCTGGGAAGAGTTCCATGCGGCCACCGGCCTGCGCATCATCGACGGCATCGGCGCCACCGAGATGCTGCACGTGTTCATCTCCGCGGCCGACGAGGACATCCGGCCCGGCTCCACGGGGCGGCCGGTCCCCGGCTACCGAGCCGCCGTGGTCGACGAGAACGGGGCGCCCGTCCCCGACGGGCACCCCGGCCTGCTGGCCGTCACCGGGCCCACGGGCTGCCGCTACCTGGACGACCCGCGCCAGTCCACGTACGTCCGGGGCGGGTGGAACATCACCGGTGACACCTACATCCGCGACGCCGACGGCTACTTCTGGTACGTGGCCCGCAGCGACGACATGATCGTTTCCTCGGGCTACAACATCGCGGGACCCGAGGTCGAAAAGGTACTGGCCGGCCATCCCTACGTGGCGGACTGCGGTGTCGTCGGAGTGCCCGACGACCGCCGCGGCATGCTCGTCAAGGCGTACGTGGTGCTGTGCGCCGGCGTCCCGGCCGCGCCCGAGACCGCCCTCGAGCTCCAGAACCACGTCAAAGCGGCCATCGCCCCGTTCAAGTACCCACGGGCCGTGGAGTTCGTCACCGGCCTCCCCCGTACGGAGACCGGCAAGCTCCGCCGCTCCGAACTCCGCACCAGGGGAAGGGAGTCGACGGCTCTTCCCGCCCCGGACCCGATCCCCGCATCCACGCCCACGCCCGCGGGCCCGGTCGCGGACCCGAGCCCGGTCGCCGACGCGAACCCGGCCCCGAACGACGGCGGCTGCGCCGCCGGGTGTCCCGAGGCCCGGGTGCCGCACCTGCCCAGCGTCGTCGTCGAACGGCGCGTCGAGTGGATGGACACCGACGCGGCCGGCCACTACCACCACTCCACCGTCGTGCGCTGGGTCGAGGCCGCCGAGGCCGTGCTCCTGCGCCGACTGGGCCTGGCGCACCTCTTCGGCAGCACGCCCCGCGTCCACTTCGAGGCCGACTACCGGGCCCGGCTCTGGTTCGGCGAGGCCGTGCGGACCGAGCTGCGGATCACCAAGGTCGGCGCGAGCTCCCTGCACTACGCCTTCACCGTCCACGGCGAGGAGGGCACGGAGGCCGCCACCGGCCGCATGGTCATCGCCCACTCGGCCGCCCGCGCCACCGGGACCACCCCCTGGCCGGCCGAGGTCCGCGAGGTCCTCACGAAGGCGGGCCGCCAGGCCCCCGAACTGATCGAGAACCACCGAGGAGGCGCCCCGTGCGCATAGCAGTCATCGGAGGCGGGCCGGGCGGCCTGTACTTCGCAGCCCTGGCCAAGCAGCTCTCCCCGCACTGGGAGGTCACCGTCTGGGAGCGCAACGCTCCCGACGACACCTTCGGCTTCGGAGTCGTCTTCTCCGACGAGACCCTCGACGGCATCGCGCAGGCCGATCCCGCCGTCCATGCCGCGATGTCGGCGGAGTTCGCCCGTTGGAGCGACATCGACGTCCGCCACCGCGGCCGGACCCTCACCTCCGGCGGCCACGGTTTCGCCGCCCTGGGCCGGCGCCGGCTTCTGGGCATCCTCCAGGAGCGCTGCGCCGCCCTGGAGGTGGACGTCCGCTATCGCACCCAGGCCCCGCCACCGGAGCAACTGGCCGCCGAATACGACCTGGTGGTCGCCTGTGACGGCGTGCGCTCGGCCACCCGGGCCGCCTACGCCGACACCTTCGGCGCCGATCTCGACGAGCGCTCGGGCCGCTACATGTGGCTCGGCACGGACAAGGTCTTCGAGGCCTTCACCTTCATCGTCGAGGAGGGGGACTTCGGCACTCTGCAGGTGCACGCGTACCCGTACGACGACACCCGCTCCACCTTCATCGTCGAGATGGACGAGGACACCTGGCGGAGCGGCGGCTTCGCCCGGTCCGAAGGGTTGGAACTGCCGCCCGGTGCCAGTGACGAGGAGGGGATCCGGCGCTGCGAGGAGATCCTCGCAGCGCACCTGGACGGCCACCGGCTCATCCCCAACAACTCCAAGTGGCTGCGCTTCACCACCGTGCGCAACCGCACCTGGCGCCACGCGAACACCGTGCTGCTCGGGGACGCCGCGCACACGGCCCACTTCTCCATCGGCTCCGGCACCAAGCTCGCCATGGAGGACGCCCTCGCGCTGGCCGCCTGTCTGCACGAACACCCCGACGTGGAGAGCGCGCTGGCCGCCTACGAGGACGAGCGCAAGCCGGTCGTGGAGTCCACCCAGCGGGCGGCCCAGGCCAGCCTCGAATGGTTCGAGAACATCGACCGGTACACGGGGCAGGATCCGCACCAGTTCGCCTTCAACCTGCTGACCCGCAGCCGCCGGGTCACCTACGACAACCTGCGGGTGCGCGACGAGGAGTTCACCACCTCCGTCAACGCCTCGGCGCCGGTGCCGCCCATGTTCCGGCCCTTCCGGCTCGGCGGCCTGCGCCTGCGCAACCGGATCGTCGTACCGCCCATGGCCCTGTCCACGGCCCGCGACGGGGTCCCGGGTGACTTCGACCTCGTCCACCTGGGCACCCAGAGTCTCGGCGGCGCGGCCCTGGTCATCGCCGGCATGACGGCGGTCAGCGCCGACGGCCGCACCGACGCGGGCTGTCCCGGCCTGTGGACCGACGAGCAGGAGGCGGCCTGGCGGCGGATCACCGACTTCGTGCACGGCCAGTCGGACGCCTGCCTCGGCATCCAGCTGACCCACGCCGGCCGCCGGGCCGCCGAAGGACCGCTGCTGGCCGCCTCCGGTCTGCCGTGGGACGAGCGGAGCCCCGTGCCCCGCGAGGCGGGCCGCGCCGATATGGACCTGGTCGTACGGGACTTCGTGCGGGCGGCCGAGCGCGCCGACCGGGCGGGCTTCGACGTCCTGGAGCTGCAGTTCGGGCACGGCCATCTGATGTCCGGGTTCCTGTCCCCGCTGACGAACCGGCGCACCGACGAGTACGGCGGCGCCGTGGACGGCCGGCTGCGCTTCCCGCTCGAAGTGCTGGGCGCGGTACGGGCGGTGTGGCCGGCCACGAAGGCCCTCCTGGTCCGGGTCTCGGCCGCCGACTGGGCCGAGGGCGGGCTGGAGGAGGCGGACGCCGTGCGCATCGCCCGCGCCCTGACGTCTGCGGGCGCCGACGCCCTCGACGTCTCGACCGGCGAGGTCGTGGCCCACGAGCGGCCCCGCTTCGGCCGCAGCTACCAGACCCCCTACGCCGATCTGATCCGCAACGCCACCGGGGCGGCGACCATCGCCGTCGGCGCGATCTCCACCTACGACGACGTGAACTCGGTGATCCTGGCCGGCCGGGCCGACCTGTGTGCGGTGGGCCGCGCCCAGCTCCACGACCCCCTGTGGACCCTGCACGCGGCCGCCGCCCAGGGGTACCGCGGACCGGCGGCGCCCTGGGCCCCGTCCTGGCGGGCCGGCAGTGCCCGGCCGCCGGCCTCGCGCACCGACCGGGTCCCGCCCCGCCTCGAACTGCTGCGGCAGCCCGCCGCACCGGTGCACCAGCGATGGCTGCCGCGCGTGACCGCGCCGGCCCTCTGAACGGAACGGCCGAGATCCCATGGAGACCCCTCCCCAGCGTGACCTGCCCCGCTTCATCGCGGCCGCCGTACAGGCCGCCCCCGTCTACCTCGATCCCGCTGCCACCGTCGACAAGGCCGTCGCCCTGATCGCCGAGGCCGCCGGGAAGGGCGCCGAACTCGTGGTCTTCCCCGAGGCGTTCGTGCCCGGGTACCCGTACTGGAACTGGACGATGAACCCCGTCCAGGGCTCGCCCTGGTTCGAGCGCCTGCAGCGCGCCTCCATCGACATCCCCGGCCCGCACGTCGACACCCTGCGCGCGGCGGCCCGCCAGTACGGGATCGTCCTGGTCATCGGGGTCAACGAGCGCGCGCCGCACAGCCTGGGCGTGCTCTACAACACCCTGCTCACCATCGGCCCCGACGGCGAACTGCTCGGCGTGCACCGCAAACTGGTGCCCACCTGGGCCGAGAAGCTCACCTGGACCGGCGGCGACGGCAGTTCCCTGCGCGTGCACCCGACCCCCGTCGGCCCGCTCGGCGCCCTCGCCTGCGGGGAGAACACCAATACCCTGGCTCGCTTCGCGCTCCTGGCCCAGGGCGAACTCGTGCACGCGGCCTGCTACATCGCCCTTCCGGTGGCGCCCGCCGACTACGACATGGCCGATGCCATCGCCGTGCGGACCGCCGCCCACAGCTTCGAGGGCAAGGTCTTCTCGGTCGTCGCCTGCTCCACCGTCTCCCCCGAGATCATCGACGCCGTCGCCGGGGAGGACGAGGCGGTCCGGGCCCTGTTCAACCGCCCGCGCAGCGCCCTGTCCGGGATCTTCGGCCCCGACGGCCGGCCGGTCACGGAGCCGCTCGTCGACGTCGAGGGCATCGTCTACGCCGAGATCGACCTGGCCCGGTGCATCCAGCCCAAGCAGATGCACGACATCACCGGGCACTACAACCGCTTCGACGTCTTCCGCCTCGAAGTCGACAACCGCCCGCGCCGGCCGGTCACGTTCACCGTCCCGCCCGCCGCGCCGCTGTCCGCGCCGCTGACCGCCACCCTCGAGGAGGGCTCATGACCATCGAACAGGACGACACCGCGCTCGGCCGCGCCCGGGTGTCCGACACCCCCGAACTCACCGCCTACTACGCCGAGCTCGAGGCTCTGGAAGCCGGCGCGCTGTGGACCGTGGCCAATGACATCGAGCCCTGGTACCCGCAGCCCAAGTCCGTTCCGATGCTGTGGCGTTACGAGGAGCTGCGGCCGCTGGTCCACAAGGCCCTGGGCCTGGTCCGCGGCGACGACGCGGGCCGCCGTGTCGTCATGCTGGTCAATCCCGGCCGCAAGGACGTCAGCGCGGCCGCCGGGCTCCTCTACACCGGCCTGCAGATCATGGGTCCCGGTGAGGCGATGACCGCCCACCGCCATCAGGCCGCGGCCCTGCGCTTCGTACACGAGGGCACCGGAGCGTGGACGATCGTGGACGGCCAGAAACTGAAGGTCGGTCCACGCGATTTCGCCATCACCCCGAACGGCACCTGGCACGAGCACGGCAACGACGGGGCCGACGCCCCGGTGATCTGGCAGGACGGCCTGGACATCCCGCTGGTCAACGCCCTGGACGCGGGTTTCTACGAGGTCCACCCCGAGCTGTACCAGCGGCCCGGGAAGGTGGTCAACTCCTCGGTGCTGACCTACGCCGCGAACCTGCTCCCGTACGGCGCCGAGAAGTGGAGCCGGCCCTACTCCCCGCTGCTGGCCTACCCGTGGGAGCCGACCTACGAGGCCCTGCTCGGTCTGGCCAAGGCCACCGGGGGCTCTCCGTACGACGGGATCATCGCCGAGTACACCAACCCGGTGACCGGCGGCCCGGTCATGCCCACCATGGGCGCCCACATGCAGCTGCTGCTCCCGGGCCAGGCCACCAAGGCCCACCGGCACACCGGTTCGGTGATCTACACGGCGGCCAAGGGACGCGGTGTCTCGGTGGTCGCCGGGCAGCGCTTCGAGTGGAAGCGGGGCGACGTCTTCTGCGTCCCCTCCTGGGCCTGGCACGAGCACCGCAACCTCGACGAGTCCGAGGACGCCTGCCTGTTCTCCTTCAACGACTTCCCCGTCATGCGCTCCCTCGGCTTCCACCGCGAAGAGGCGTACCCGGACAACGACGGGCACCAGCCCGCGTCCTGAGCCGCGCCGCCGCACCGGACCGCCGGCCCTGACACCGGTCCCGGCGCGGCGGCGCACCCCCGTTCCACGCCCTCTCTTCTAGGAGCCACCGATGCGACTGGTGACGTACACGACCGACCGCCCGACCAGCGCCGCCGCCGACACCACCGGCGCGGCCGACCGCCTGGGCGCCCAGGTGGACGGCCTGGTCTACGACCTCGCGCTGCTCGCCCGGCACGCGGGCGTCGAACTGCCCGGCGATCTGCTCTCGTTCGTCCGGGCCGGCGCCACGGCCCGCGAGAGCGCCGCCCGCCTGCTGGACGGCGACCCCGCAGGCCGGCCCGCCGAGGGCGTCCACCGGCTCGAGGACGTCACCCTGCGTGCCCCGCTGCGCCCCGGAAAGATCATCGGGGTGGGGCTGAACTACGTGGAGCACGTCGAGGAGTCCAGCCGGAGCCTGGACACCGACAAGGACCTGCCCCCGCGCCCCGTGCTCTTCAGCAAGCCCGCCACCGCCGTCACCGGACCGGGCGCGCCGATCCTGCACAACGCCGACCTGACGGCCCAGCTGGACTGGGAGTGCGAACTCGCCGTCGTCATAGGGACGAAGGCCTTCCGGGTGACCGAGGAGGAGGCGTACGGCCACATCTTCGGCTACAGCATCGTCAACGACATCAGCGCCCGCGACCAGCGCCGCTCGGGCCAGTGGTTCTTCTCCAAGGGGCAGGACTCCTACGCCCCCTTCGGCCCGGCCGTCGTCACCGCCGACGAGGTCGCGGACCCGATGGACCTGGACCTCGAACTGCGCGTGAACGGCGTCACCAAGCAGAAGTCCAACACCCGGCACATGCTGTTCCCCATCGCGCGGCTGATCGCCGACATCAGCTCCGGCGTGACCCTGGAGCCGGGCGACGTCATCGCGACCGGCTCCCCCTCGGGTGTCGGGGCCGGCATGGTCCCGCCCGAGTTCCTCGTGCCCGGCGACACCGTCGAGGCCACCGTCGAGATCATCGGCACCCTGGCGAACCCCGTCGTCGACGCCCGCTGAACCCCGGCCGGCGCCCGCAGGCGCCCGCCACCACCCGCCGATCGCCACCCGACCATCGAGGAGTACCCGTGCCGCCCCGTACCTACCGCATCGGCCAGATCGTGCCGAGTTCCAACGTCACCATGGAAACCGAGGTCCCCGCGATCCTGCGCGCCCGGATGGAGGCCGCGCCCGAGGAGCGCTTCACCTTCCACTCCAGCCGCATGCGCATGACCCACGTGACCCCCGAGCAGCTCCGGGCCATGGACGCCGACTCCGACCGCTGCGCCCTGGAGCTCTCCGACGCGCGGGTCGACGTACTCGGCTACGCCTGTCTGGTGGCCATCATGAGCATGGGCCTCGGCTACCACCGCGCCTCCGAGGAGCGACTGCACGCGCGCACCGCGCAGAACGGGGCCCCGGCTCCCGTGGTCACCAGCGCCGGGGCCCTGGTGCACGGGCTGCACACGATGGGCGCCAAGAAGGTGGTCCTGCTGGCCCCGTACATGCGCCCGCTCACACAGACCGTCGTCGACTACCTCACCCACGAGGGCATCGAGGTCCTCGACCACCAGGCCTTGGAGATCCCCGACAACCTCGACGTGGCCGCCCACGACCCGGCCCGGCTTCCGGGCCTGGCCCGCGCCCTGGACCACTCCGACGCGGACGCGGTCGTCCTGTCGGCGTGCGTGCAGATGCCCTCGCTCGGCGCCATCGAGGAGGCCGAGCAGCTGCTGGGCAAGCCGGTCGTCTCCGCGGCCGTGTGCACCGCGCACCAGATGCTGCGCGCCCTCGACCTGTCCGCCGTGTCTCCCGGAGCCGGGCACCTCCTCTCCGGCGCGTACGCGCACTCGCCCCTGGCACCGGGGGCGCCCGGAGCGGCTGCCGCGGGGTAGCCGCGGGCGGCCCGGACGCGCCGCCGCTCGGTAAGATCACCTCCGCACACCACGGGAAGGTGATCATGTCGGACAGCCCCCTCAGGCCCAGCTCGTTGATCAGTACGGTCTACGGGGCGTTCGTGCGCGGGAGCGGCGGCTGGATCTCCGTCGCCGACCTGATCACGCTCATGTCGGACCTCGGCGTGGAGAGCCAGGCCGTGCGCTCCGCCATCTCCCGGCTCAAGAAGAAGGGCGTGCTCGAGCCGGAACGCCGCGGTGCCACGGGCTACCGGCTGAGCCCGGCCGTCCATCCCGTCTTCGACGCCGGCGACCGGCGGATCTTCGCCAGCCTGGAGCCGGCGGACCTGGCGGACGGCTGGGCCATGGCGGTCTTCTCCGTACCCGAGTCCGAGCGCTCCCACCGCTACCAGCTGCGCACCCGGCTGACCTGGCTCGGCTTCGGCAACATCGCCCCCGGCGTGTGGCTGGCGCCGGGCCGGCTCCTGAAGGACGCGCGCGACATGCTCGTCCGGCTCGGGCTGAGCGAGTACGTCCATCTGTTCGCCGCCGCCGACTACGCGGCGTTCAGCGATCTGCCGGAGGCGGTGAGCTCCTGGTGGGACTTCCCCGCGATCCAGGCCCAGTACGCCACCTTCACCGGAGCGTACGCACCGGTCGCCGCGCGGCTCGCCCGGCAGGACGGCATCGACGCCGCCGAGGCCTTCCGCCACTACGTGCCGATGCTCACCGAGTGGCGCCGCCTCCCCTACCTCGACCCGGGCCTGCCCGCCGAACTGCTCCCCGCTGACTGGAACGCCGTGGGCGCCCGGCAGGTCTTCCAGCAACTGCACGAGGTACTCGCGGGACCGGGCCTGCGGCACGTGCGCAACGTGACGGGTACCGCCGAGGGTTAGAACTGCGGTCACGGCAATACCCAGCGGGCGGGCGGGCCGTGACGCCGGCGATGACGAGGTCGATGCCGGCAGGGAACTGCAGGCGGTCGTCGTGCTCGAGCGCCAGGTCAGGTCTGCTTGGGGTAGAGGGCGGCCGGCCGGCTCGGCAGGCCGCTCACACATTCGCGCTGCGCGGCCCGTTCAGGCGCGGAGCCTGCTCGCCGCCAGGGCGTCCTTTACCTGTCGCACCACGCGGGCCGCGTCTTCGGGGTTGTTCACCACGTCGGTGTTGTTCATGTCGATGACGAGGACTTCGCTGGCCGAGTAGTACGTGTGGACCCAGTCGTCGTAGCCGGACCAGAGCGTCCGGTAGTAGTCGACGAGGCTCTCGTCCTGCTCGAAATCGCGGCCGCGCAGTCCGATGCGATGCAGCACCGTCTCGAAGTCCGCCTTGAGGTAGACCATGAGGTCGGGTGCCTTGCGGTAGGGCAGGCCGTCGATCTCGCGCATCATCTCGTGGAGCAGGCCCTCGTACACCCGCATCTCGAGGGAGCTGATCCGGCCGAGGTCGTGATTGACCTTGGCGAAGTACCAGTCCTCGTAGATGGACCGGTCGAGGACGTTGTCGCCCTGCTTGTACGCCTCCTTGATCGAGGCGAACCGGGTCTGCAGGAAGTAGAGCTGGAGCAGGAAGGGGTAGCGCTTCGCCTGGATCTCTTCGGGGCTCGCCGTGTAGAAGAGCGGAAGGATCGGGTTGTCTTCCACGCTCTCGTAGAAGACCTCGCTGCCCAGCTCCTTGGCGAGCAGTTCGGCAACGCTCGTCTTGCCGATCCCGATCATGCCTCCGACGCAGATCACTGACATACCTCACTTCTCCCTGGGGGTCTGCTGTTCGCGCGCGGGCGGGCTGGACACCCCACACCACACCACTAAGACGCGTGTCGGCGGTCACTCGATTCCCGAGAGCTTCATGATCAGCGTCACGTGGTCCTCGAGCGGCCCGAGGGCCCGACGCAGGACGGCCGTCTCGACCGGCCGGGCAGACCGTGCCGCAGATGCGCGTGCAGCGACGAGCCACCGCCCCGCGGCCGCCCTGAAGCATAAATGACGCTCCGCCCCACGTCCGCCAGAGCGTCGGTGCCCACAGCCGGCCCAGGTGGCAGGCGGCGATCGGGGACCGGAAGTTGACAACGTTTCAGTTGCGGTAGCCGAGAGATCTGGCCAAAAACCTTACTTTGCGATGCGACATGTGAAATTTTACATGTCACACACCAGCTGCCCGTGTCCCAGCACGCGGCCACAACGGCCCCGGAGGCCCCCGCAGATGCATCCCTTCCGGATATCGAAGGCCACCGCGCGAAGACTTCCCGCGCTCGGCGCAGCCGCCTTCATCGCGCTCGGCCTGTTCGCGCCACCGAGCCAGGCCACCTCCACAGGCGCCGCGACCCCGGCCGGCCCGAACGCGCGGGGAGCAGCGGCCTCGGCGCCCCGGTCGATCCCGGTCCCCAAGTCGCCCGATGCCATGAGCAACGGCTCCCGCTTCCGGATCTCCTCGCAGGACAGTGCCGAGGAGTCCGCCCCGGCACCCGCCCCTGTGGCCGCGCCGACCGTGAAGCCCGGCGAGCGGTCCTCGGCCGCCGCCGCGGACGAGTGCGCCGATCTCTCCGGCGTGATCAACGCCTCGGGCGGCGCGTTGGTCCAGCAGCTCAAGGCCCTCCCCCGGATCTCCTGTACGTACCCGCTGTTCGACCTCACCGGGGAGAACGCGCGGAAGGCCTTCCGCGAAGCCCAGATGGTGACCGTCGCCAACGCGCTGCGCGATGCCTCCGCCACCTACTCGGGCGACAACAGCGCCGCCGTCGGGCAGCTGGTGCTGTTCCTGCGCGCGGGGTACTACGTGCAGGACAATCACGCGGACGTCGTCGGCGACTACGGCACGGCGCTCGACAGCGCGGCGCTCGGCGCGCTCGACGCCTTCTTCGCCTCCCCGCGCAGCAAGGACGTCACCGACGCCAACGGCGAGATCTTCAACGAGGTCGTCACCCTGATCGACAGCACCCACGCGGCCGGCCGGTACGCCGGCGTCGTCAAGTGGATGCTCGCCGGCTTCGACAGCACCTGGCCCGGCCAGATGAACCTCTCCATGCAGCACGTCGAATGGGTCGTCGAGAACGGCTTCAAGGCCAAGGACGACGACCGCGGCTGGCGGGCAGCCCTCAAGGCCGACCCCGCCATCCTCGACACCTGGGCCGGCTTCATCACGCGCAACAGCGCGCAGCTGAACCGCTTGGACGTCGTCAGCAACGTCGGCCGCTTCCTCGGCTTCGCCCTCGACGTACCCGAGGTCAAGGACCGCGTCCGGCCACTGCTGAAGGACCTGATCAACCGCTACCCGAACGTCGGCCCGACCGCGCCGATCACCATGAACCTGGGCTGGTACACGCGCCAGTACGACAGGAACAACTGCGCGGCCTACGCCATCTGCGACCTGGGCGACCGCGTGCTCCCGGCGATCCTGCCGATCCAGCACACGTGCACCCCGGGCCTGAAGATCCGCGCCCAGGACATGTCCCCCGGACAGCTGGCCGGCACCTGCACCAGCCTGGTCAACCAGGACGCCTACTTCCACCGGGTCATCGGCGACAAGGGCGCGATACCCGGCGACGTGAACACCAACCTCGAGGTGGTCGTCTTCGACGACTACACCCAGTACTCGCTGTACGCCTGGGCCATCTACAACATCGACGTCGACAACGGCGGCATGTACGAGGAGGGCAATCCCGCCGCCGCCGGCAACCAGGCCCGCTTCATCGCCCACGAGGCCCACTGGCTGCGCCCGGACTTCCAGATCTGGAACCTCAACCACGAGTACACCCATTACCTCGACGGCCGCTACAACATGGCCGGCGACTTCGACGCCGGCCTGACCACGCCGACGATCTGGTGGGTCGAGGGCATCGCCGAGAACATCTCCTTCGGCTACCGGGGCGAGCGCAACGCCGACGCGATCGGCGAGGCCGGCAAGAAGACCTACAAGCTCAGCGACCTGTTCGACACCGTCTACAACCAGGACGGGGACCCCGAGGTCAACTCGAACCGGGTCTACCGCTGGGGCTTCCTCGCGGTGCGCTACATGCTCCAGGCCCACCCCGCCGACGTCGAGACCGTACTGGGCAAGTACCGCGCCGGTGACTGGAACGGCGCCCGCGCCTTCCTGAAGCAGACCATCGGCACCGGCTACGACGCCGGCTTCGCCACCTGGCTGACCACCGCCTGCGCGACCAACGACTGCGGCCCCCTGCCGGAGGCCCCGTCCACCCCGCTCTGCACCCTCGCCGACCCCCGTCAGTTCGACAAGAACTGCCGCCGGGACAATCTCGCGGCCGCCACCGGCAACTACAGCTACCACTTCGTGTACCTGCCGGCCGGCGTCAAGCAGCTGACCATCACCAGTAGCGGCGGCGCCGGCAACGCCGACCTCTACTACGGCGGCAGCAGCTGGGCGACCACCACCAGCTACCAGGCGAAGTCCGCCAACGCCGGTAACGGCGAGACCCTGACGGTCGACAACCCGCCGTCCGGCTGGGTCTACTTCAGCCTCGCCGCCGCGCAGGGCTTCAGCGGTGTGAGCGTCTCCACGCAGTCCAAGTGAGCAGCTCCGCCGGGGCCTGCCCGGCCCCGGCGGACAGGGGTGCGCCGACGGCGCGGCTCGTAGAATTCCGGACATGCGTACTGTCGCGTTGGCCGTCACTGACGGCATGCTGCACTTCGAGCTGTCCATGGCCATCGAGGTGTTCGGCTCGGACCTGACCCACATCGTGGACCCCTGGTACGAGTTCTCCCTCTGCGGACCGGGCGCCGTGCAGGTCGGCCGCTTCCGCCTGGAGCCCGACCACGGGCTCGACCGCCTCGCTCACGCCGACACCGTGATCGTCCCCGGCTGGGCCGACACCGACACGGACCCTCCGGCGGAGCTCGTCGACGCGGTGCGCGCCGCCCATGCGGCCGGCGCCCGCATGGTCTCCTTGTGTACGGGAGCCTTCGTGCTCGCCGCCGCCGGCCTGCTGGACGGCAAACGCGCCACCACGCACTGGGCGCACACCGCGGAGCTGGCCAGGCGTCACCCGAACGTCATCGTGGATCCGGACGTCCTGTACGTGGACAACGGGGACGTGCTGACCTCCGCCGGCAAGGCCGCCGCCATGGACCTGTGCGTGCACCTCGTCCGCCTCGACCACGGCTCGGCGAACGCCAACAAGATCGCCCGGCGCCTGGTCGTTCCACCGCACCGCGACGGCGGGCAGGCCCAGTTCATCTCCACGCCCGTCCCCGCCCCGGGCAACCATCCCCTCGCCGACCTCTTCCCCTGGACCCTCCAGCGGCTGGGCGAACCCCTCACCGTGGAGGACCTGGCCCGCCAGGCGCGGATGAGCTCGCGCCATCTGGGCCGCCACTTCAAGTCCCTCACCGGTACCACCCCGCTGCAGTGGCTCCACATCCAGCGCATCCGCCATGCCCAGGAGCTGCTGGAGACCACGGACGAGACCATCGACACCATCGCCACGGCCACCGGCATGGGCACGTCCACCACCCTGCGCCGGCATTTCCACCGGACCGTCGGCGTTCCACCGGACACCTACCGGCGCACCTTCCGCTCCCACGCCCGTCCCCATCCCGACGCCGCCGCGTACCACGCCCGGCACGAGGCATGATCGGCGGAGGCGGAGGCGAGCACCGTTCTCAGCAGGCCTTGAAGCCGCGAGAAACGGCCTACGCCTTGGGCCTCCAGGGCTCGTCGGAGGACTCAGGGCCGTTGAGGGCGTGGCGGAGCTTGTCCTTGAACGAATGCGGAGGAGCCTGGATCTCTTCTTGCGTGTGGACGAGGCGGGCGGTGCTCACGCGTACGTGACAGGCGCGGTGACGCTGCCTGAGGTGGACCAGCCAGGCACCGTCCGCGGTGAGAAAGGCCTGACGGGCCGGAACGTCCCCCGGACTGGCGTAGCCGGCCAGGAAGGGCGGCACATAGTGCAGGGCCGCGTCCTCGGCCACGGCGAGAGCCTGCTCCTCCGTACCCTTGACGAGGTGGCTGGCCGCCAGGGTCCAGCGGTGCAGTTTGAGCACGACACCGTCGGCACTGCGGGTCGTGCGCGTGTCCTCCTCGATGAGGACGTACCACTGGCCATGGGTCATGAACGGAGCCTAGACCGGTGCTCCGGGGACGCAAGGGATCGTTCAAAAGTCCCGAATACGAGACCGCGTCAGCCCTGCGGCGACAGATACCCGGCACCAGCGGACCCACTCGCCCACCCGACTGATGGCGCTATCGGCGGCGACGAACCGGACCACAGGCGACCAGGGCCTCGATTTATGGCCGTCCCGGGGTAGATGTACTGGTGTGGCTGCGCGACCGCGTGGACGAAGGTGAAGAACACCTGCCGGCCGTTCACCACCCAGACGGAGAAGACCGAGCTCCCCGAGACCATGGAGACGTGCCCCTCATGACCAACCCCCAGCCAGACAACATCCCGGGTCCCGAGCACTGTGCCGGTCCGGGCGGGTCGGTTCCGCTGACCGCCCACGTGAAAGCGGGGCCCGGCGGGGCGATGACCGACGAGGTCGGCGTCATCACCGGCGACGTCACCCTGACGAGCGAGGCCGGCCAGGACGGCACCGTCCGGATCCGTATCCAGTACACCGGCGCGGACGAGTGGTACACGCTCACGGGCAGCCCGGCCCCCCTTGCGCCGGGAACCCTCGCCGCGTTCCACGAACACGTCGTCGACGCCGTCCGGGCCGGCGGTGCGGCCGAGGTTCCCGATTCCTAGCCGGATCCGGCCTTCCGTCCGCGACGGGGGAGGCGGCGGAGACGGCGGGCCGAGCCCGCCTGTCGGCCGTGTAGCTACGTCGCTGCGCCCGCGTCCGTGACCATGCGGACGAGGGTGTCGACGATCTCCTCTGGAGTGGTGCCCAGGCTGTCCGGGCCGGGGTGGCCGCTGAGTTCCATGTCGGCGATGCCGTGCGCCCTGGTCAGCAGCAGGGCGCTGCAGAGGCGGGTGTTGCGCTCCGCCACCACGTCGGCGACGACGGCCAGGAACTCGCCCTGGAAACGTCCTGCCGCGCGCAGGCGGCTGCGGTCGGGTCTCCCACCGGTGTGCACAGCCGCCCGCGAACGCGGTCGAGTCCTTCGCCGTGGTCTTCCGGTCGGTGTCCGGGGCGCCTGAACAGCATCTGGTACAGGTGCGGCTGGTTTCGGCCGACGGCGATGAGGGTGTGCAGAGCGCCGCGCAGCCTGTCTGCGGCGGACCGGGCCGGATCGGGCCGCAGGGCGTGGACCTGGTCGCCAACCGTGCCCCGGGCAGGCGATGCACCGGGGCACGGGTGGTCAGCGGCTGTTCAACGGCCCTGCAGGGACTTGACGTTGTCGCCGAAGGTCCAGCCCTTCGAGCCGTCCCAGTTGACCGACCAGGTCATGAGCCCCTTCAGCGAACCGCCGAAGGCGTTCCACGACTGGCTGACCAGGCTCGGCGCCATGTAGCCGCCACCCGCACCGGGCTGGGCCGGCAGGCCGGGGACCTGCTTGTCGTAGGGCACCTTGATGGTGGTGCCCTGGATGGTCAGGCCGTTGTTCAGGCACGTGGTCTGGGCGGTGAAGCCCTGCACGGTACCGGCCTGGTAGGAGTCACCGGAGCAGCCGTACATGCTGCCGTTGTAGTACTGCATGTTCAGCCACCACAGCCGGCCGTTGTCGGCGTACTTCTTGATGATCGGCAGGTAGGAGCCCCAGATCGACCCGTAGGTGACGCTTCCGCCGGTGACGTACGCGGTCTCGGGGGCCATCGTCAGGCCGAAGCCCGCGGGCATCTGGGCCAGTACGCCATCGATGATGCGCACCAGGTTGGCCTGGGAGGCGGACAGCGTGTTGATGTTGCCGCTTCCGGTCAGGCCGGTCTCGATGTCGATGTCGATGCCGTCGAAGTTGTACTTCTTGAGGATCGGTACGACGGTCGCCACGAACCGGTCGGCGACCGTACTGGAGTTCAGGTCGATGCCTGCGGTGGCGCCGCCGATCGACATCAGGATCGTCGCTCCGGCCGCCTTGGCCTGGCACATCTCGGCGGGGCTGGAGACCTTGACGGTCGCGTCCATGCCGTCCTGCCACAGGACGGTGCCGTCCGAGAGGATCACGGGGAAGGCCGCGTTGATGACGTTGTAGCCGTGCGCCCCGATCCGGCTGTCCGTGATGGGGACCCAGCCCATGCCGGGGTGGACGCCGTTCGCGGCGCCGTCCCAGTTCTCCCAGTACCCCTGCAGGACCTTGCCCGACGGCTTGGGCTTCGTGGGGCAAGTTTCACCCGGCGGAGGGGTGGTGGGAGGGGCGGTGGTGGGCGGAGGGGTCGTCGGCGGAGCGGTGGTCGGCGGGGTCGTGGTCGGCGGAGCGGTCGTCGGCGGGGTGAACGTCGGCGTGGGGGTGCCGCCTCCGGGGCCGGCGAGGGACACGTCATCCGCGTAGTACGCGGGCTGCCCGTACCAGCCGTGCAGGTAGACGGTCACCGAGGTGGTGTTCGCCCCGGTGGTGAAGCCCACGCTGAGCTGGCTGTACGACGGACTGTTCGGCGTCCAGGTGGACGGGGCACTCGTGATACCGGCGCCGGTGGCACCGAGGTAGACGTAGCTGCCCTGGACGTAGGCGCTCAGCGTGTACTGGGAGTTGGGCTGCACGCTGATGGTCTGGGTGCACTGGCCGTTGTCCTGGCCGGCCGGCGTGGCCTTGAGCGCGGAGGTGCCGGAGTGGACCGGGCTGGCGACGGCCGCGCCGGAACCACCGGAGCAGATCCAGTCGGAGAGACCGTTCTCGAAACCGGAGTTGGCCACCAGGTTGGCGGTGACGGCCCCGGCCGTGACGGACCCGGCCACGGCAAGGCCGGCGGCTATGACGGCGGCGGCGCTCAATCCGGCGAGAGTGCGGCTCAGCACGGTTGACCCACGCCCGGCGCGGCCGGGATCCGGACGAGGGGCGATATCGCCCGACAGGCGTGGAGTACGCGGCTTCCGACGGAACATGGTGTGCTCGCTTCCCGCCGAGCGCCATGGACATGACCGGCGCGTGGGGGCGTGACGCCCGGCTGTGGGTGAGGTGGGGAACATGTGGGGCTGTGCCGGACCGGATCGTAGGAGGCGTCGGAAGCCTGGTCAATAGGTCTGGACCAATAGGGGGAAGTGCGGTTCGATCGAGTGGGGTGCCTGAGCTCTGGTCTCCAAACCCGGATGTCCTCGGTTCGGCGCGCGAGCACGGCCGCGAGCTGCTTGACGCGGTCACGCGGGGACGGACCCCCTACGCGTCACGGGCCCGCTCCAGTGAACCGGAGCGGTGAGTTCGACGGCGCGGAGCGCTGCGGCGAACGCCTGCTCGTCGTTCACGTCCATCGCGGTGTCGGTCAGCTTGATGACGTGCTCGTCGCCGTGGGCGAGGGCGCGCTCGAGGACTTCATCGGCGGTAATGCGAAAGGGAGTCGTGTACGGGATCGGGGCTTGCGTGACGTACATCGCCGTCACCGCCGCCGAGGCCGTCCACGCCGCGTGCAGGCTCGGCACCCAGAGGGTGCGCGGGAGCGCGGGAAGCGTGCGCAGCACCGCGTTGGGCGCTGTTGCCGCGTGGACCAGCATCGTCTCCTCACCGTGGCCGTGGGTGGCGTAGCGGTGGGTCGCGGCGCGTACCAGCTCTGCCAGCTTGCGTTGCGCCTCGTCGGGGTCGGTCACCTCCGCCGCCCAGGCCGGCAGCCGGTCCACGCGGGCCAGCCTGTCGGGGAAGCCTCCTCGGGGGTCCCCGATCGGCGGGACCGCGGCCAGGGCTTGTCCGGCGTCGGCGGTACCGGGGAGCTTGGCGATCGGGGAGACCGGGCGGTGCCTGGCGGCCCAGTAGCCGAGCCCGTGGGCGAGTTCGGTGAGGCGCGGTGGGCTCTCCCCGCCCTCGATGAGGGTGCGCACGGTATGGCCCACCCGGATCACGGGGTGGGTGGATCCCCCGTAGATTCCGGGCAGCAGCCGTGACCACCACACCGCCAGGAGGTGCCCCCACGGTTGATCGGCGAGCTCGCGCGAGAAGTACGCGATCCAGTCGGCCGCCCGGCGCGGGTCCCCCAGCGCGGTCCGCCAGTCGGCCTCGGTGACGGGGGCCACCGAGGCGGGGAACTCCTCGAGCTTCGTCTCGTAGAGGTCGAGCCAGCGGTGCACGGCACCCGACTGCCCGCGCGAAGCGAGCGCCTCGACCACCATCGGGGCGTGATTGGTGAGCCGGCCCAGACGTTCGGGGCCGGAGGTGTGCAGCCGTTCCAGCGCTTCGTCGAGTACGCCGCTTCCGTAGTGCATGTCCATGCTGAGCACGCTAGGCGGGGTGGTGCGGTTTCCTCATCGGGCCTGGGCCCGAGTTCCGTCCGACCAGGCCTAGGACCAAAGTCTCAACGACCGTCGGAGCGCTGAGGGTGAGCCCGGATCCGCGTGACGGGTGGGCGGTTCGCGGCCGGGCGCAGTTCGGTGTGTCCGTGTCGTCCACCGGCCGGTTGGTGCCGGTAGGAACCAGGGCCCTGCGGGCCGTACTCCCCGTGGTCGAGCCTCGGCCCATGGGAATGCTGACGACCTGTCTGGTATCGCTGGCCGGCGTGAACCTCGTACTGGGCCTGACCCGGCTGTGGCGGCGCGCGGGTGAGGCCCGGATGGTCCGACAGGTGCGGGCTTGGGCGGAGTTCGACGTCTAACATGCGGAGCTGCTCGGTACCGCCGAACCGCTGTGCTCGAGCAACCACCAACCCGACAGGCTCGCCCGGAACTCCTTCCGCGCGGCCGAAGCGGCCGTCCGTTTGATGCGCGCGGGCGGGCTGTTCCACGGGCCCGGCCTGGAGTTGACGCAGAGCGCGGCCGAGCCGGCCCACCCGGTCACCGCAGCCGCCTTTCGGGCAGTCGGCCGATCCCAGGCCGCAGTCGGCCGGCTGTGCGTCGGCGACATCAGCCGCGACCCCGGATTCCTGGCCGCCGTCCGGACCCACCTGAACGAACTCCTCGCCCACGCCCCCGCGACCCGGCACCACTTGGGCAACATGACCAGAGACACGGCTTTGTGGTCGTACGGCCTCGGCGCGGCGGACCCTGCTGTCCATGCCTTCCTGCTGCTACGCCGCTCCGCTCCCGGCGATCCCGACGTGGTGCAGGGCTCCTTCGTGCTGGCTTCCCTCGTCTTCGCGGCGGCCCTGATCGTGATCACAGCCCAGGCCGGCAACACCTGGCATCCCCTCGAAGACCCGCAAGTATCCGCCGCCCTGAAGGAGCCGGCCCTATCTCGCGCAGACGCCGCAGATGCCGTAGACGCCGGTGACGGTTCGCACATCAGTAGATTTCCCGGCGATCCGGAAGCCGGCAGAGGGGCATAGGACTCCCCCCTCAGAACACCCCGGGGACCGTGTGCGCAGCCGGCCGGGAGCCGGGCGTCATAGGGAAGCGGCGGGAGGTGTCCAGTCCGGCTCGCGCCCGCTGAGCCCGACTGCCCGGTCCAGCAGCGGGGCGTCGTCCGGTACGGGCACGAGGGGTCCGAAGATGCCTCCGCCGCGGCTCTCGTCCTCGGCGGCGGCCAGCAGGAACGCGTGCGAGGCGCGCAGTGCCGCCTGATCGGGGACGTAGTCCTGGCCGGTGGCCCGGGCCAGGTCCCAGCCGTGGATCACCAGTTCGTCGACGGCCACCACGGCCGCGATGTCACCCGGCAGGTCCACGCCACCCGCGCGGGTCATCCCGGTCCAGGCCGCCGGGTCCTTCCAGGCCTCGGCGAGTTCACCGAGGACCCGGGGCAGTTCCTCGCGCCAGTCGGCGGGCAGCGGGGTCGCGGCTTCGCCGGGGTCGGTGTCCGTCGTGGGGCCCAGGTCCTTGCGGGCGGCGTCACGGAAGGCGACGGCGAGGCCCGCAAGGTGCCCCAGCAGGTCCCTGACCGAGTAGTGGGGGCAGGGCGTCGGGTCGCCGAGCCGGGTGTCCGGGACACCCGCCGCCAGACGGGCCACGATCCGGGCTTGCGGGCCGAGGTCGAGCGTCGTCGTACCGGTCATCTGCCGCACCTCCAAGGCGATGGCGGGTCTGCAGGGTAGACCGGCGGCACGGCCCGTACTCGTCGCAACACGGTCCGGAGGCCTGCCCGGGCGGTCGAGCCGGGCCGTCGAGGCGGGCCGCATCGCGCGTGGGCCGGCGGCCTGTGTCGCTCATCCGCACGCCCGGCCTCCGGCGCCAGTGGGGCATGGCGGTCGCCTTGCTGCGTCCATCGAGGTCAGGTGCCCTCGGCCAGGCGACGTTCGAGGGGAGTGCGCATGCTGGGCCGGATGCGGATCTCGCCGAGGAAGGCGGCCAAGCGAGCCGTCTCGGTGGTGATCGCTTCCCGGGCCTCCGGGGTGCGGCTCGCGGGCGCCAGCAGTTGGGTCGCGATCTCGCCGTCCGGACGCTGGGCCCAGCCGCCGACGACACGGCCGTCCCACCAGATGGTGGGGCCGATGTTGCCGAAGGCATCGACGAGTTCGGGTACGTGGGCGGGGTCGAGGTACCAGTCACGGTGTCGCCAGCCCATCGCCGTGGGATCGAGGGAGGGCAGCAAGGCGGCCGCGGGCGCAACCTCCGAGGGCAGATCGAGCTGGTCGGGCAGGGCGTGGCCGGGCCCGTGGGAGAGGTCGGCTTCGACGGCTGGGGTGCGGGCCATGGCCCGGCGGGTGTCGGTGAGGGTCCAGCCGGTCCACCATTTGACGTCCTCCGTGGTCGCGGGGCCGAAGGACCGCAGATAGCGGGTCACCAGTTCGGCGCGGGCGTCGTCGACCGGGAGGTCCGGGTGGGGCTCCGCCGGCGCCCAGCGGAACTGCGAGGACGCCCAGGTGCCCAGCGGGCGGCCGCGCCGGATCCGGCCCTGCGCGGCCATCACCCCGAGCACCCGGCTGGTGATGCGGGGCGTCGCCTCGTACGGCTTGCCGGGCGAGAGCGTGATCTGCGTACGCAGGGCGGGCACGGCGCCCCCCAGCTCGGCGGCCGTGGCCTCCCCGAAGCCGGCCAGGGCCACCAGTACGGCCCGTTCGGCGGCGGCCAGCCAGTCCTCGCCGTGGCCGTGCTGCTCCCCCACCACCTTCAGCAGGTTCTTCCGCTCCCGGGCCGCGACAGCCCTCGCGGTCGACGCGTCGATCACGGGCGCCAGGTCGCGCGGCACCACGAACATGGTGCGGCGCATGCACAGCATCCGCACCAGGCTCCGCTGCTCGTACAGGGCCCCCTCCAGCTGCGCCGGCGTTGGATCGGTCATACGCGCGGCCACCGCCAGGTAGACGGTCGCCGGGTCCGTGGCGTGCAGGGCGAGAAGCGCGTCGGCGACCTGCTCGGGCGTTGTCGCCCGCACTGCGGGGGCCAGGAGGTGGGCGGTGGTGAGGCGGGCGCGCCGCTGCTCGTCGGTGATCCTCGGTCGGGACTTGGTCATGGGGGGGCCGGCGGCGTCGAGAGCCGTAGCCGTCCTTTCTCGGATGCGGGTGGGAGGCGCTCCGCCGCGGACGGGCTGTCCGGGGCGGAGAAACGTTGGCCGGGATCAGCCGTTGGGTATTCCGAGCCGTTCGAGGAGGGGCTTCCCGGCGTCACCGGGGGCGCCCCTGACCGATCCGGGGCCGTATTGGGCATCCGGGTCGTCCGATCGGGTGCGGACGGATCAGACGGATCAGAATGGATCAGACGGCAGATGGATCAGACGACCGTGCCCGTGAGCCGGGGCGTCCGGTCAGACGGTACGGCCGAAGTAGGCGGCGAGCCGGTCGAGCGCGGGTGCGTCCTCGGGAGCGGCCTTGGACGGGCCGAACATGCCCGTCTGGGGCCGGATGGCATCGGGGTAGTTGCCGCACCAGGTCCCGAAGGCCGCCTCGACGGTGTCCTGGTCCCCGGTACGGTCCTGGCCGGTCGCGGTCGCGAGGTCCCAGCCGTGCAGGACCGAACAGCGAGAAGTCGGGGGCGCCGCCCCGCGCGAGGATCACGTCGTAGGGGTTCCCGGCCACGAGGTGGTCGGCCAGGCCCCGCACGTCGAAGTCGTCACACGGCGTGGGCAGCGGTACTGCTCCGGGGTGACATTGCCGAGCAGCCGCGTCGTGCGGGTCATAGCCCGCTCCAGCAGCTGGATGTCCTGGGACATGATGGTTGCGCCTCTCCGCCGGGTGGGTGTGGGGATGCCTGCACGGCTGGATGGCCATCAGGCACGCGGAAGCACCTCCGCCCTTCTTTCGGGTACCGGTACACCGACAACCCCAGAGTGCACCCCATTGCGGACAGAAACTGTCCGCAATGAGACAGGCGGCGCCGTCAATCACTCCCCCCGGTGGTCTTCCCGGCGGGCGGCACTCGGCGGTCCACCCGTCCGAAGCCCGCTCCGGTCCGGTCCGGTCCGGTCCGCAGAGGGAGAAGCAACACAAAGGGCCATGTCCGGAACTGTTTGGATCATGTCGTTCCGGACACTCGTATGGAGATGGTGTTCCGCGTGAAGATGTCTGTGACGGAGTGCGGCGGGCCGACAGGGCCGGGCGGCGGGACAAGCAGGTACTGAGGAGCGGGTTCATGACATCGGGTCAGATGGTGGCGGTGTTCGGTGCGTACGGGCACACCGGGCGGTTCGTGGTGGCGGAGCTGGTGGAGCGGGGGTTCGTGCCGGTGCTGTCGGGGCGCGACGGCGACAAGCTGAAGGCCCTGGCGCACGAGAGCGGACTGGAGGCCCGGCCTGCGACGGTCGGCGACGCCGACTCGCTGGACCGTGCGTTGGCCGGTACGGCTGCGGTGATCAACTGCGCCGGGCCCTTCGCCTCGACGACCGCCCCCGTGATCGAGGCGGCCCTGCGGGCCCGGATCCCCTACCTGGACGTGGCCGCCGAGATCGAGGCCAACATCGACACCTTCGCGCACTTCACCGACCGGGCGCGTGACGCCGGGGCGGTGATCGTCCCGGCGATGGCCTTCTTCGGCGGTCTGGGCGACCTGCTGGCCACCGCGGCGATGGGTGACTGGACCGAGGCCGAGGAGGCGCACATCGCGTACGCCCTGAGCAGCTGGCACCCCACCGCCGGAACGCGGCTGTCGGGCGCGGTCTCGCGGGAGCGGCGCGGTGAGCGGCGCATGCGGTACGCGGGCGGGCAGTGGGAGTACCGCACCGACGCCGCACCGACCCTCGAGTGGAGCTTCCCCGAGCCGATGGGCCCCCGGCCGGTGATCGGGGAGTTCACCATGGCCGACGTGGTGACCGTACCCAGCCACCTGTCGATCCCGGACGTGACCACCTATATGACGGTCGAGGCGGTCCGTGACATCGCGGCCCCCGGCACGCCGGCTCCGTCCGCGGCCGATGACAGCGGGCGGTCCGACCAGACCTTCCTCGTCGACGCGGTCGTACGGTCGGGCGGCGTCGAACGCCGCGCCGTGGCCCACGGGCAGGACATTTACGCCGTCACGGCCCCCCTCGTCGTGGAAGCCCTGGACCGTGTCCTGACCGGACGCACCCGCACGGTCGGCGTCGCCTCCGCGGGCGAGATCTTCGACGCACCCGACTTCCTTCGCGCGCTGTACCCGCACATCACCCTGGAGCTGCTCCCGTAAAGGGGCACCGCGGCCTGCCACCCGCCGGACTCAGGTGGGCGCCCCGCCGAGACGGGCGCGTGGACTTGGTGGCGCCCGGTCGGCGTGCGGCGGCAGTCATCGGGCTTCGCCGGTCAGGCGGCGGAGCGCTCCCCGGCAGCCGGCGGGCCGTCCGCGGCGCGTTCGAGCGTCACCCTGGGCAGCTTCCGGTCGAGCGGAGCGGCCCAACGGCCACACCCGGTCCGGTTCCCTCGGTCGGGCGTGAGATGGGTCACTCGGCACGCCTCGGTGGGGCGGGCCCTACCGAGATCGTCGACGTGAAGACATTTCGGCGTTTGTGGCTATTTCTTACGGACATGCCTTGCTCCGCCGGAATCGGAATGAGTGCCTTTCGTTTCGCCTTCGTCAACCTGCCTGTCAGGGGGCGGTCCTGGCCGTGTGTCAGTTGTCGGCCGTAGGAGCTGCGGCGGGGGAATGCACGATCACGTGGCCGATTCAAGCCCGGTCGGGAAGCTCCTGGGCGGCTCGGCGGAGGCCGCTTGCCAGCCTGCTGCCGTGCTTCTAAGAATGGCGGCTCCTCCGACGCCCTTGCGGTCGGGCGCCGGGAGCTTCGCGATCACCGGATGAGGTCACGCATGAAGAAGCACCGTAAGAAGACGCACCGTCGGAAGATAGCCGTCGCCTTCGGGGCGCTTGCCATCGTGGGCGCGCCGACCGCCGCCATGGCGTGCTGGGGCCCGCAGGACGCCGGCTCCGCGCCGGCCGCCGCGACCCGGCAGGACGGCCGCTTGCGGCCGGGAGCCCCTCTCGGCGACCCCGGCTCGCAGCCGCCCGCGCAGGACCCGGGCCAGGCAGACGCGCCCGTCGCCCCCGATACGGAACCGGCTGCTCCTGCGGAACCCGTCGCCCAGCCCGTCCCTCGGCCGGTCGCCCCGACCACACCGCCGGTCAGGCCGCAGCCGGTGGAACCCGTGGAGCCCGTGGAGCCCCCGGCCGAACCGGTCGAGCCGATCGAGCCGTCCGCTCCGGATAGCTCCTCTGCGCCCTCCGGAGCTCAGGCCCAGGTCCTCGCCCTCGTCAACGAGGAGCGCGCCGCCGTCGGATGCCCGGCGCTCACCGTCAACGCGGAGCTCACGAAGGCCGCCCAGAACCACAGCGCGGACATGGCCACCCACGGCAACATGTCCCACACGGGCTCCGACGGTTCCGATCCGGGCCTGCGCATCACCCGAGCCGGGTACGAGTGGAGGACGTACGGCGAGAACGTCGCCTACGGCTACGGCACCGCCGCGAAGGTCATGGAGGGCTGGATGAACAGCCCGGGCCACAAGCGGAACATCCTCGACTGCTCCTTCAAGGAGATCGGCATCGGCCTCGCACAGCCGGGCCAGTACTGGACGCAGGACTTCGGCGCGGCGCGCTGACCTGGCAACCTCGCCAGGGCCTCGTGGCCTGACCCCGAAGGACACGGCCCGGGCCTCAGGTGGCGGGTGGCAGGCGGACCTGCAGGTCGAGGCCGCCGGTGGGGCGGGCGGCGGCTGTGGCGGTGCCGCACCGTGGGCGCGGGCGACGGAGCGGACCAGCGCGAGACCGAGGCCGCGGCCGCTGCCGACGCGGGGACTCGCCGGAGTCGTCGGAGCCGGCGAGCTGGAGGGCGGCCCGCGTGGTGGCGAGCGGGGCGAGGAGTTCGTGCGAGGCGTTCGCGGCGAACCTCTGGTGCGCGGCGAAGGACACCTCCAGGCCGTCATCGTCTCCACCTCGGGCTACTTCTTCCACCTGTGCCTGCGCGTCGGCGGCGTGATCCTGCTGCCCATGCTCGTCCATGGCCTGTAGGACACCAGCCTGTTCTCCAGCCAGGTCGGAGCGGAGCCCTCCGCCTGCCCCGGCCTCGTCCTGGTGGTCCTGCTCCAAATCGTCCTGATCGTCGTACTCTTCGTCCGCCGCCGCTCGGCCGAGCCCATCGCGGCCGTGGCCGAAGCCCGGAGCCCCGCCCACCGGCGGTGATGTCGCGCCGACCGCGCCCGGGCCGGCCCTGACGGGGTCCGGGCCGGGCGCGGTCTCACAGGTCCTGGATCCGCCGGAAAGGCCGGTCCGCCTCGAGCGCGAACGCGACGTCCAGCAGCTTGCGTTCACTGCCTGGGCGGCCTGCGAACATGACGCCGATGGGCAGCCCGTCCTGCGTCGCGCTCGCGGCGGGCACCGAGATCGACGGGGTGCCCACGACGTTGTCGACCGGCGTGAACGCCACGTAGGCGAGGATCCGTTCCATCAGCGCCTGGTAGGGAACGTCCGGGCTGAGGTGACCGAGCGGCGGCGTGGTGTGGGCGAGCACGGGCGAGAGCACGAGGTCGAGCCCGCGGAACCCCGCCGCGTACGCCTCCCTCGTGCGCTTCAACCTCCGCAGCACGCCCGGGGTCCGGTGCCAGTTCGCCAGGTACGTCTCGCGCAGGCCCCTGCTGAGACCGTCCATGCGATGCCGGTCGAAATCCGTACCGAGGCTGCGGCCCGTGACACCGATGAGGAACGACAGCATCCCCCAGTACGCGAGGAAGTCCTCGGTGAAGCGGGGGTCGAAGGCCAACTCCACCGGCTCCACGCCGTGTCCGAGCCGTTCGAGCCGGGCCGCGGTCTCCGTGACGGCCGTCCGGGTGGCGGTGTCGGCGGGGACACCGTTCGGCGAGTCCAGCAGGAAGCCGATGCGCAGCCGTTGGCCCGAAGGGCCTTCGACCAGGCCCAGCGGCGGTAGCTTCGGGTTCCGCCAGTACGTCTCGGCGGAGGCGAGGAACGCCGCGGTGTCCCGCACGGAGCGGCTCACGATTCCGTCGGAGATGATTTCGAGCGGCAGTTGGCGGCTCTGCGCGTTCGCCACGACCCGGCCGCGGGTCGGCTTGAGGCCGATGAGCCCGCAGCAGGCGGCGGGTATTCGGATCGACCCGCCGCCGTCGTTGGCGTGTGCGATGGGCACCGCTCCGGCGGCGACGAGGGCCGCGCTGCCGCCCGAGGAACCGCCCGCCGAGTAGTCCGTGTGCCACGGGTTGCGCACAGGGGCGGCGCCTTCGTACTCCGTGGACGGGCTGAACCCGAACTCCGGCAGCCGGGACTTGCCCAGTACGGTGACCCCGCTGCTCAAGAACTGCCGGGCGAACGGCGCGTGCCGGCGCGCGGCGCCCGGCGTGAAGGCCGCGCTGCCGTGGCCGGTCGGCGACCCCTGGTAGTCGGTGTTGTCCTTGACGAAGGTCGGAACTCCGGCGAACGCCCCGGCCGCCCCGGTCGTCCCGTCCCTGTGCGCCGGGAAGTCGCTGTGGTCCTGGACCGCGTTGAGCCGCGCGTCGACCACCCGTACCCGCTCCGCCGCGTCCCGGGCGACCTCGGCGGCACCGACCTCACCCCGCCTGATCGCCGCGGCGAGTCCGACGGCGTCGTGCTCTCCCAGGGAGTCGTCCCGGAAGGCGTGCACCGTCGTTGCTTCCTCGAATGTCGTCACCGCTACCTCAGCCCCCGGCCGTATGGATGGTGCCCGCCATCATTGCCTACCGCCGAGTAACGGGCGAGGGTTCCGCTGATTCGATACGCCGGGCCCGCCAGGCCCCACAAGTGCGTGAAGGGAACAACGCCATGGACTACCGTCTCGAACTGATTCCGATCCCCGTCACCGACGTCGATCGCGCCAAGGCCTTCTACTCGACCCTGCTCGGCTTCACCGTCGACCTCGACTTCAGTCCTACCGAGGCGTTCCGGGTCGTCCAGCTGACGCCGCCGGGGTCCGCCTGTTCGATCGCCATCGGTGTCGGCGTCGTCGCCACTCCCCCGGGTTCGGTCCAGGGCCTGCACCTCGTCGTCGACGACATCCACACCGCCCGGGCAGAGCTGCTGGGCCGCGGAGTCGAAATCGGGGAGGTGCGGGACATGACCGCACCGGGCAAGCCGGTGGTGTCCTACGCGGCGTTCAACGACCCGGACGGCAACGGCTGGACCCTGCAGCAACTGCCCCGCTGAGACCGGCCGTACGAGCGGTGCCCGGGCGAGGTGACCGAAGCCTCGCGGCGGAGTCCCTCGACGGCCGGACCGGTTCCGCTGTCACTGGCTCCGCGTACGGTCGGCGCATGGTCGATCAGCAGTGGACGGGTGTGCGCCGGCGTGTTGTCGCGTTGGGCGCGCGGGCGGACAGCGGTCAGGTATTCGGCTCTCTCGGGCACCGGTGGGTCTTGGAGGATCCGCTTTCGGCTGCCGAGCTTGCCGAGCTCGAAGCGCAGACGGGTGCGAGGCTGCCCGAGGACTACCGGGATTTCCTCACCGGTGTGGGCGCCGGTGGCGCGGGTCCCGCTTACGGTCTCTTCCCCGTGCGCCGCGTCCAGGGCCGCTGGCGCTGGGAGGGGGACGGCGCCGAGTTGGCTGATCCGTCCATGCTCGCCCGGCCCTTTCCTGGCCACGGGCCGGACCCCGAATCGCTCGCCGCGCTCCTTGCCGAGCGTCCTGAAGAGGAGGACTTCGACGCGAGCGAGGAGTTCGATGACGCCGTCGAGGCGTGGGACGAGCGCTGGGAAGCCGTGATGTTCGCCCCCGAGCGCACCGCCGGGGCCATCGTGATCTCCCACGTCGGCTGCGCCCAGAGGGAATGGCTGATCGTCAGCGGCGCCCACAGGGGCACCATCTGGTCCGACTGCCGGGCAGACGACACCGACCTCGCCCCGCTCGTCGATGACGACGGGAGGCCGCTCACCTTCGCAGGCTGGTACACCACCTGGCTGGAGGCGGCGGAGCTCACCTCACGGCAGTAGGTGCCGACGGCGCCGTGGGACGGGCGGATCGGCGTGGGGCGCGGGCGTCGGGCTCCGGGCGTCTCAGCCCCGGCGGCCCCAGGCCGTCATCATGCCCGGGCCGAGTTCGGCGAGTCGGTGCGAGGCCAGGTAGGACAGGGCTTCGTCGATCACGGCGGCGTCCACCCGGCCGGTCGCCTCGAGTTCAGGACGCATCCGGCTCCACGTCTGCGACCAGAATCGGGCCAGGGGATAGCCGGCCGGCGCGAAGAGCCCCAGGGCGCAGGCCAGGGCCCAGGTGCGGGGTAGAGCAGGGCCACGGCCGCTTCCAGTACCGCTTTCAGGGCCGATGCCGCCCGGGTGACCCGTACGGCGCCGGTCCGGTCGGAGCCGCGCGTAGCCGGGAGGCCACCACCCGAGGCCCGGACGGGCGCGGCCCGTGTGGGGCCGTCCCCCGGATCACTCCGGCTCGGTGCAGTCCGGGTCCGTGGCCAGCCGTAGGGCGAGGGCCTGCAGGATCTCCTCGGTCGACGTCTCGGGGTCCGTCTCCTCGTAGGCGTCAGCCACCTGCTCGAACGCCAGGATGAAGCCGTTGATCAGGGAGTTGATGGGGCCGGACAGCTGCTGCAGCACCGACAGGCCGATCTCCGCCGCGTCCCCGTCGACGGGTACGAGGAACTGGTCGGGGGTCACTTCGCCGAGCATGTCGGAGATGTAGTCCTGTCCGACGCCCGAGCGCAGTCCCGTCAGCGCGGCGATCGCCTTCAGCCTGGTGTCGTCGCCGGTCACCGGACGCGCCCGCCTTCGGGAAGCCTCGCCGGCCCGTCCGCCTTCCCGGGCTCGGCGGCCCTGCCCTCAGGCGAGGCTGCCCGCGCGAGGGCGGCCTCGCGCGTGGGCTCGGTCTCCAGCGCCGAGTCGGCGCCGGACATGCTCAGCAGCAGGGCGAACTGGCGGGGCACCGGGCCGACGAGTATCAGCGGGCCGGCCCGCCGCGCCTCGATGAGCGCGGCGAGAACGGTGGAGTCGGCGAACACCACCGCGGCGATGTCGACGACAGCGCAGACCCCGTCCCGTGCGGCGGCCGCCAGCGTCTCCCGGAGCGGCTCGACGCTGTACATGTCGAACTCTCCCGACAGCACGACGACCCGGACCCCGGCCTCCTCGAGGAGGACCTGCACGCGCGGCTCGTCGTAGCTCATGACCCCTCCTTCTCGTCTGCCGCCCCGGTGCTGCGCGGGCGGCCCGCACTGGGCCCCTGCCCGTGATCCGCGCGTTCATGCGGTCGGGCTGGACGGCGGTCCGGAAACGGTCGACGGGGCTCCCCGAACCGCTCGCCGCGAGGCGTCCCGACTGGTTTGTCGCCGGGATCTGCGGGCACCCGCTGACCGAACCCAGCAAACTCAAAACACGGCCCCGGAGTGGAGGCCCCCATGTCAACGAGCACACTGATCGCGATCATCGTCCCATCGGTGGTCGTACTGATCGCCCTCGCCGTCGGACTGTCGATGTTGTCCCGCCGACGCCACCTGCGCCGGCAGTTCGGACCCGAGTACGACCGTACGGTCGAGGCCGAAGGCGGCCGTCTGGCGGCGGAGCGGGAGCTGCACGCCCGCGAGCAACGCCATGAGGCCTTCGAGATCAAGGAGTTGTCCCCCGAGATCCACGACCGGTACGTACACGACTGGCGCGATGTACAGGAGCGCTTCGTGGACCGGCCCGAAGGAGCCGTCACCCAGGCGGACGAGCTGGTGTCGCGCCTGATGCGCGAACGCGGCTACCCGGCCGACGGCTACAGCGGGCGGGTACGGGACCTGTCGGTCGAGCACGGGCAGACCCTCGAGCACTACCGGGCAGCGCACACCGTGAATGTACGCAGCAACGAAGGACAGGCGACGACGGAGGAGCTGCGCGGGGCCATGGTCCACTACCGGGCCCTGTTCGAGGAGCTGCTCGGCACCCAAGGAGGTCGATGACATGCAGTTCGACGAGGACCGTAAGAACCGCAAGGTGGTCGGCGGGGCCGACCAGAACGAAGGCCTGACGACCGAAAGCCTGGCCCAACGAGGAGACCAGGCCGTATATCCGGGCGACGCCACGAAGGGCTGGGAGGGAACGCAGGACGTGCAGGAGGACGAGCGGCAGGATGCCCAGGGCGCTGCGGATGCGACGCAGGACAGCTCGCGGGTGCGGGACGTACCCGACGAGGACGCCCAGAACGGGACCGACGGCGGCGGCCGGTTCGACGAAGGTCGGTTTGACGAAGGTCGCTTTGACGACGATCGACCCGGCACGGTCCGCCCCGACGCCGTTCGGTCGGACACGTCCGCCGACGCAGGCGCGGGCGCGGGCGCCGAGGCAGGCTCCGCGGCCGCGGATGGCACCGTCGGCGGTCAGGGCGAGGAGGCCTTGCTGCCCCGGGGCGATGCGGAGGAGCTGCGGCTGCGGTGGAGCGAGGTCCAGGGCCGCTTCGTGGACGACCCGCAGGAAGCCGTCAGGTCGGCCGACCAGCTCGTCGCAGAGGTGATGCAGACGCTGGCCGGGACGTTCGCCACACGCAAGCAGGAACTGGAAGGCCAGTGGAGCCAGGGCCAGCCCGCCACGGAGGACCTGCGGCTCGCCCTGCAGCACTACCGGTCGTTCTTCAACCGGCTCCTGGCCACCTGAGCCCGGATGACGCCGGGAGCGATCCCTGCGCAGCGTGGGGCCGCCGCCGCATCCGCGGCGGCGGCCCCATGTTCGGCGGCACCGCGTCCGGGCTCGTCAGGACCGGGCGCCGGGAACCTCCAGGGGGTCGGCGGACGCCTTGGCCTTCGCGGCCTCCATCCGCTCGCCGAGCTCCTTCAGCTGGTTGCGACCCAGCGCCCTCCGCACCTCCGGGAACCATCCCTGTTCCTCTTGCTCGACGTGTTGGCGCACGTTCTCGATGAGTACGGTGGTCTTCGCGTCGAAGCGCTCGTCAGACGGGTCCAGCGTGCTGAGCTCGACGCACAACCACACGACGGCATGGTGTTCCGCCACGCTCTCGATCACGCGCTCGCCGGAGTCCGGAACGGCTTCGCGCGCCGCGGGATAGAAGATCTCTTCCTCGATGAGCGCATGGGTGGTCAGCTCGTCGATGATCCGATCGACTATCTCCTTCTTCTCCTGCACCGTGTCCTCGCCGACGCCCTCGAACCTCTTGAAGAGCTTCTCGACGGTCTTGTGGTCGTTGCGCAACAGCACGATGCCGTCCATGTCTGGTCGCCTCTTTCCGCGCCGGCTCCGCGGTGCCGTCCTCACTACCGCGAGACGCACGAGGCGCCTGCCCCGCACAAATGACGCAAAACGGAAGTACTCGTACGAATGACCGAACCGTACGCGCGTCGAGTGGGCACGCACGCCGAAACCTCCGGTCGGCGATACCGGCACGGGATCAGCACGTCGGGCGCCGCATGTTACAAGTCGGGACATTGCGGGCAAGTGCCTCCCGGAGAGAAAGAGAGACACTCACACGGAGCTCCACCATGACGGCCCCGAACCGGAACCAGCGAAAGCATCTCGATCTGCCACCCGACGTCCGCGCCGCGAGCCGCGCCCGCGACGCGACCGCGCATTTCCTGCACGACGCCGCCGGCGAACACGGAGAGCTGCTCCCCAGAGCCGCCGCGGAGAACGCGGCCCTCATCGTCACGGAACTCGTCACCAACGCCGTCCGGCACACCGACGGACCCTGCAGCCTCGACCTGTTCCTGCACGAAGGGATCCTGGACATCGATGTGACCGACACGAGCCCCACCCCGCCGGAAACCCGCCCGCCCCATGTGACGGGCACCGGCGGATGGGGCATGGTCCTCATCCACCACATGGCCCGGGCTCTCACCGTCCAGCAGACCCTCGGCGGCGGAAAGCGCGTCCACGCGGTCCTGACCCTGGTCCCCGAGGACGGCGCCTGAGCAATGGTGGACGTACCCCCGGCCCCAGGAGCTCCCGGACCGGTCCCGCCGGCCGAACGGCGACGGCGGGGCCCAGTGTCCGGGGTGTGTCCGGGGTAGGGCTCAACCGCCGAAGACGGTCACGAGCGCCTCGCAGAACGCGTCCAGGTCGTCCGGCTTGCGACTGGTGATGAGGGTGGACGGGGTGGCACGACAGATGTGGACGGGCTCGTCCACCCATGTGCCGCCCGCGTTGCGGATGTCGGTCGCCAGGCTGGGCCAGGAGGTCAGCGTGCGGTCGCCCACGACGTCCGCCTCCACCAGCAGCCAAGGAGCGTGACATATCGCCGCCACCGGCTTGCCCGACTCGAAGAATCCGCGGGCGAAGGCGACGGCGGAAGCGTTGGCCCGCAGGGCGTCGGGATTGGCCACTCCGCCCGGGAGGACGAGGGCGTCGAAGCTTTCCTCCGTACGGCCGGTAAGGACCCGGTCGACGGCGTACGTGCCGGCCTTGTCCAGATGCCGCATCGCCTGGACCCGCCCCGGCTCCGTCGAGACCAGCCGTGGGGTCCAGCCCGCTTCGAGAACGGCCTTCCAGGGTTCGGTCAGTTCGATCTCCTCGACGCCCTCGGGCGCCGTGAGGAATGCTATCCGCACAGGGCTCACGTCTCTCGTAGCCGGCTCTGTGGCTGGCTCCTGCCCAGAGCGGGACACCTCATGCGGCCTCGGAGCCCGCTCGGACCAGGGCGGGGGCCCGGCCGGCCGCTGTCCGGGCGAGCAGTCGGCAGACGGCGCGCTCCACCTCCCCGTGCGTGGCCGGCCTGCCGAAGGCGACGTCCTGCCCGAGCCGGTCGAGTGCCCGCCTGATCGTGACTCCGCGTTCGAAGAGCTCCACGACCCGGGGATTGATGTACGAGGCCCGGCAGACCGCCGGCGTGTTGCCGAGGTACCGGCTCACCTCCCGGACCGCCCGCGACACCGCCGTACGACGGCGTCCCGGCGATTCGTCGGCGACACCGGCCGAAACCGCGAGGGCAACAGCCGCCAGCACCGTGGCGTGCCAGGTCCGGAAGTCCTTCGCCGTGATGTCGCCTCCGCACGCGTCCCGGAGGTAGTCGTTCACGTCCTCGGCTCGCACGTCGTGCCAGGCGCCGCCTTCCCAGTACACGAACAGCTGGGCGCCTCCGTGGTGCCGCAGCAGTGCGCGCACGACGGCATAGGCAGCAGGATCCACCACGGCCCGCGTCTGTCGGCGGGAGGATTTGCCCGGGTAGTCGAAACAGACCTCGCCGCGGCTGCACGCGGCGTGTTCCCGGAGCAGGGTCGTCAGCCCGTAGGCCTGGTGATCGCGCCGGTACGACGTACCGCCGACCCGGAAGAAGCCCAGGTCGAGCAGGCGCGCGGCGCAGGCCAGGACCCGCTGCCGGGTCAGGCCGCGCCCCGCCAGGTCCGCCTCGATCCGTGTGCGCAGCCGGGGCAGCCGGGCGGCGACCTCCAGCACGTGTGCGTGCTTGGCCGCCTGCCGCTCCCGGAAGAGCTCGTGGTACAGGTACTGGCGCCGGCCGGCCTCATCGGTGCCCATGGCCTGGATGTGCCCGCCCGGCCAGGGGCAGATCCAGACGTCCGCCCAGGCCGGCGGGATCGCCAGCGCTCGCAGCCGGTCCCGTTCCCGGGCGTCCGTCAGCGGCGCACCGCCGGATCCAGGTACCTGAACCCCCGGCCGCGGCGTACCCGCGTGCATCCCGGGCGGTCAGGGCGGCTGACCCGCAGCCGGATGGCCCGCGGCCGGCCCACCCCGGCGCTCGTCACGGCCGGCGCCCCGAAGTCCTCGAGCACCGTCTCCTCGGCCCGGGCATGGCCGGTGATCTCCTCGGACCGTGTGCCATGGGTTGCTCCGTCCCGTATCCCGGCCGGGCGGTCAGGTGGTGGTCGGCGGACCTGCGCGGCGTCGTTGGCCTGGGCTTCGGAGCCCGCGGGCTCCGGTTTTCATGCGGCGAACGGGCCGGCATCGAGACGGTCCAAGAGGCCGGCCGGGTTCCGGTACACCGAGCGGGCCCCGGCCTCCTCCAGGTCCTTGCGGGGGATGCCCCCGCAGAGCAGGCCCACAGCAGTGACCCCGGCCCGGGCGGCGGCTTTCATGTCCCACACGCTGTCGCCGACGAACACCGCGCCCCGCGCCGGTGCGCCGACCAGGTCGAGTGCGTGGAATACCGGGTCCGGAGCCGGTTTGCCCTCGTCCACGTCGTCCGCGCTCGCAGCGGCGCTGATGGCGTCGTCGGCGTCGATGGCACGTCGGAGTGCTTGAAGTTCCTCGCTCCCGGCGGAGGTGACCAGCACGACCCGCCAGCCCCTGCCGGCGAGTGCGCGCAGCAGGTCGGCGGCGCGTTCGAAGGCGGTCAGCCGGTCGAAGTACGTCCCGTACAAGGTCTCGTGCGCGGCGCTCAGCGCGTCGTCCGCGCTCTTGTCCCGGTCCTTGCCGAGCAGGTGGTCGAGCAGGTCCTCGCCCGGCAAGCCCAGGGCATGGTGGATGGAGTACGCCGGTACGGTGTGCCCGGCCTGCCGTAGCGCCTCCCACCAGCACGTGACGTGCAGGTGGTTGGTGTCGGTGAGGGTCCCGTCCACGTCGAACAGCGCGGCGCGCGGCGTAGCGGAGGAGTTCATGGCCCGCTCCGGTTTCAGTGGCCCAGTTTCCGCTTGAGCTCGGCCTTGTTCATGGATGAGCGGCCGTGCAGGTTGCGGCGCCGGGCCTCGGAGTAGAGCTGGTCGTACGTCGGGCCCTGCGCCCCGCTGTGCGAGCGCTGCCCACCGCGCTTGGAGGAGGACATGTCCTCGATCGAGCTCTTGCTGGCCGTCTTGGACTCCCCCGCACGCGCCCGCTCCTTGTTGACCGTACGGGCGGCGATCTCCTTGGCGTGCTCGGTGCTCTCCCCGCGCTGTTCCGCGCTCTCCTTGATGTGCTCGTACTGGCGTTCCCGCTTGGGGCTCGATCCGCGAGGCATGGCGACTCCTTCGGTGGCGGTGGCGGTCGGCAGGGGCACGAACCGTCGATCCGGTGCCGGACCCTGATACCGGGCCGGACCATTCGGGCGCCTACCCCCTCGACCGGCCCCTACGCCCGCCCCCTCGCGCCGACGGAAGCGGCCCGAGGGCTCAGGCCCCCTCTTCACGGGGCCGCAGCACGGGCACGGTGTCCGGCGAAGCCCCGGATACCGAGGACGGTGTCAGGCGAAGCCCCGCCCCTTTTGATGTGCAAAGTGCGGGATCTCGGGTAGACGCGGGCCATGATCGCCTCCGATTTCCTCGCAGCCTCCGGCTTCCCGTCCCTCTTCCTGGTCCTCGCGGGCGTGGTCGTGGCCGCCGTCCTGATCGCCGCCTTCTGGTACGGAAGCAGGCGTACGGCAGCCCGCAAGGACCCCGGTGCCCGGCCGCCGGACCAGAGTCCCCCCGCCCGGGCCCGCCAGGATTCCTGGCAGACACCGGACGGGGACTCCGGCAACGACCCCGGCTCCCAGCCGCGCCCCTGACCCTGCGCCGTCCGGCCGGGGCCTCCGCCGAGGAGGCCCCGGCCGTACCGATGGCTACGCTCCGCATGCGGGCCGCAGGGGACACGGTCCTGGGCGCCGACATCCTGATCCTGTCGACACCGATCTGGCTGGAGCCTCGACAAAACCCCGGAGACCGCCGCCAACAGTCAGAGTTCCGCCCGCGTGGCCGACTGGGCGGCCCGTATCGCGACGTTCGCCGCGTCCTCCACGAGTGGGGCGGGCGACCGGCCGGCTCCGCCGGCCAGGGTCCAGCCACACAGTGCCGCCCAGGCCAAGGCTGACGAGGCCGCCTTGGCCCGCTCGGAGCGGCCGGGCAGGAGAGCGCCGAAGAGCAGCGCGTCTCCCCCGTCGAGCGCAGCCCTGCAGAGCAACGCCGTACGCAGCGCCGCACCTGCCGGGGCCATGACCATGGCTGCTCCGACGACGGCGTCCCGGACCCCGAGGGCGCGGATGAGCAGTGCGGCGGAACCTTGTTCGGGCAGACCGCAGGGCCGGGCCAGTACCCGCGGATTCCAGGCGACAGCCACCCCGTATCCGAGGGTGGCCACGCCCATGACCCTGGCCGCTGTGGTGCGCATGCACATCACTCCGATCTCGTCGTGCTTCGCCGCAGGCTCCTTTCCCGGATCCACGCCTTGGCCGTCTTTTCGGATCTTGCCCGGTCCGCGGGCCGGGCAAGATCCGAAAGAGACGGCCAAGGCGTGGGCCTTCCCGAGCTCGGGCGCAGCCGCCGTCAGCCGCCTACGATTGCGCGCACGTTCTCGATGCGGCCGCAGTCGGCCGCGAGCTGCCGCTCGCGCTCGCGCAGGAAGGCCGCCCCGAGCTCGGCCCTCCGCTCGTCCGGCACGTTCTCCCTGGCCCCGTTGAGGATCGTCCGCTCCTCCTCGTCGAGGTGGTGGGAGACCGCTTTGACGAGGTCCTCCAAGCGCGTGTCCCACTCGTCGGAACCGACCTCGGACACCTCCAGCAGTGCGAGCAGCGCCTCGTTGCCCTCGGCGTGCTCCTCGGTCCCGTGCTCGACCTCTTCGTCGTCGACGTCCTTGAACCGCTTCAGCGCGCCGTACACCTCGGACTCCTCGGCCTCACCGTGCGCGATGAGCAGGGCGGAGAACTTCGCGAGGGCCCCCGCCCGGTCCGCTTCCACGCTGCGCATCCGACGGAAGAGGTCCTCCATCGTCCGGTGGTCCTTGAGGATCAGAGCGACGACGTCCTGGGGGTCCTGCTTGTTCGCTGCCATGTCACGTGCCTCCTGTGCTCGGATTTCTCTTCGCACGGCGCCTGCTCGATGACGGCGAGTTCAAACCCGGGCCTAAGGCCCGGCCGGACGCGGCGCCTGGCCGGTGGGTTCGCCCACCGGCCGGGCGACGGCCGTTGGAGGTCCTGCGGTGTCCAAGAGGTACGACTACCAGTAGTGGCGCCGCCCTCCGACCGCGTGTCCGACGGAGCCGAGGATCCACAGAACCGCGCCGATGATGACCAGGATGATTCCGATGGTCCAGAGGATGGAGATCCCTGTCAGGAATCCGATGAGCAGGAGGATGAGTCCGACGACAAGCATGATGGCCTCGTTCTCACATCGGGGATCCGGCGGACGGGTTCGATCCGCCGTGTGACTCAGCCCGCGTGTACCCGAGAATTCCGTCGATATCTGCGATTCTGCCCTGATCTTCTCCGGACGACGGACGGGGCGACGGACGGGCAGGCGAGGACAGGGACAGGGGCCAGGGGCCAGAGGCCACAGGCAGCCGGAGCCGGTACTGTCCTCGGCCTTGACACCGCTTAATTAATTCCGCTTCTATTCAAATTAAATACCGGCACCGTCACACGCACACCCGCGCTCCCTCCGCACCCACCCCCACCACCAGGAGGAGTACCTGTGTCAGCCCGCTCCAGGACGATGACCGCCGGCGCCCTCGCCGCCACCGCCGCCGTCCTGTTCGGCACACTGGCCGCCGCTCCGGCGTCGGCCCAGCCCCCCTCCCCCACGTACACCGTCGCCATCGGCGCCAAGGGCGCCTGGGGCAACCCCGACGACACCCCCGCCGCCACGTACATCGACAAGAACGGCGCGTTCTACTACCAGTCGGCCCACGCCCTGTACGCGGCCAACGACCCCCGCAAGTGGACCTTTTACACCGGCAAGGACTTCGATTCGGCCGGCCGCTCCAGCACGCTCAGCGACGCGGTCAACCCGGCGAACCCCAACGACCGCAACAACGACACCACGTGGCGGTGCAACAACAGCCCGACGGGCCGCGAGGCCACGTACGCCCCCGACACCTCGCACTACGCGCAGAAGAACTACTGCGACCTGATGGGCGTATGGGTGGACCCGGATACCGGCGACTGGTACGGGCTGGTCCACAACGAGTTCACCCCGCGGCCCTTCGGCGACGGCCTGCACTACGACGCGATCGACTACGCCGTGTCCAAGGACCAGGGCAAGACCTGGTCCATAAAGGACCACGTGCTGACGTCTCCGTACAGCACCCGCCGAGGCGACACCTCGGCGTTCCCGCACGAGACGTACCACTACGGCAACGGCGACGCGCGGCTCTTCGTGGACACCGCCTCCGGGTACTTCTACGTCTACTACAACTCCCGCGTCATCCCGAAGGGCGGCGTCCCCGGCGGGTGGACCTCGGGGAGCCGCGCGCACGTGGCCCGCGCGCCCATGTCCGGGAAGATGGCGCCCGGTTCCTGGCAGAAGTGGTACGACGGGGCCTGGTCCCAGCCCGGGACCGGAGGCCTGGAGAGCAACATGGAGCCGGTCGACGCAGGCCGCTCCACCGGCTACACCCCGGTCGCCCACGACTACGACCCGGCCAACGCCGGCACCGTCCAGGAGCAGCAGGCCGCCGGTGAACTGCCCGCCAAATCCGATCTGTTGACGATGAGCGTCGCCTACAACGCCTATCTCGGACTGTACGTGGGCGAGCCCGAGGCGGTCGACCAGGACGCCGGCGAGCCGCAGCGCTTCTACGTCACCGACAACCTCGCCACCCAGAAGTGGCGCCTGGCCGGCGACTCCGGCGGCTACCGGACCGGCTCCTGGTACCGCTGGATGCTGGACTCGGTCAACAAGACCGGTTCCACCATCGTCGGGAAGCAGTTCCGCTCCTACTGCTCGTTCTTCTGCTCCGAGGGCTCCGACGGCGAGTACTACGACACCGTCATCGACACCAGCGCCCCCGCCGCTCCCCTGGACCCGGGCAAGTCCTACACCATCGCCAACGGCGCCAACCGCTTCCTCTCCCAGGTGCAGGGCAGTACGGCCACGACCTCCCAGGCCTCGGCCGGCAGTTCCGCGCTCCGCCGCTGGGTCTTCACTCCGGGCGGCGACGGCTCGTACCGCATCGCCAACGCGTCCACGGGCCGGCTCCTGGGCGTCGACTCGAAGAACAACGCCGGGCGCGCCTGGGCCGCCAAGCCGACGGTGACGAAGGCGCCGGCGGGCGGGCCCACGGTCGGGCAGCAGTGGTTCGTCGTCCCCAACTCCACGGTGGACGGCGCCCCCACCGGCACCTACCGCCTGGTCAACCGGTACAGCGGCCTGGTCATCGGCATGTCGGCGACGAGCGGCCGCCTCGCCGAGACCACACCCACCCGCGAGTGGACCGACACCACCGGCACCTCGGTCGGCGGCGCACGCACCGCCGCGGAGCAGACCCTCACGCTCTCCGTCGCGGGACCCGCCGCCAAGGCCGGGAGCGTCGCCGCGGAATCCGCCCGCGCCGGCGGCCTCGACCCGCTCCGGCTCACCGGTCGCAAGGAGGACTGACCCCACGCTCGTAACCGCCGCCTCCGGCCCGACCAGCGCCGCCACCGCCACCACAGCGAGAGCGGCAGCGCGCGGGGGCGGGAACGTGCCTACGCTGTAAAGAGGCCGAGGAGGCCCCTGCGGGACATGGCGGACTCGACCTCGGGTACCACTCGGATGAGGTGAAGCCATGGCGGTGACGCGCACAGCCCACTTGCGTGCGGGCGGTGGAAGCCGCGTCATCGCCACGGTTTCCGCCGTCGCCGCCGTATGCCTGCTGTCCGGCTACACGGATTCCGGCAGGCATCCTGCTTCCGCGACGGCCCTCGTCGGCCGGGCTGACGGCTCCTGTCGGCCCTCCCCGCCGGACAGTTTCTGGCACGCACCCGTGGATGCGCTTCCCGTGCACCCGCGCTCGGCCCAGTTCGTCTCCTCGATCGGTGCGGCGGAGCCGTTGCACCCGGACTTCGGGGCGGGACTCGTCGACGGGCAGCCCTTCGGCATCCCCGTCAACGTCTCGGACGCGGCGGTACCGGAATCGAAGGTCACCCTGGACTACGCCGAGGAGAGCGACGCGTCCGGGTACCGGATCCCGCCGGATGCCAAGATCGAGAACGGTCCGCAGAGCGACGGGGACCGGCACGTCATCGTCTGGGACCGCGAGCTCTGTAAATCGTACGAGCTGTGGGACGCGCGCCAGCAGGGCGACCACGCCTGGCACGCCGGCTCGGGCGCGGTCTTCGACCTGCGGAGCAACGCGCTGCGGCCCGCCGGGTGGACCTCCGCCGACGCGGCCGGCCTCGCCGTCCTGCCCGGACTGGTCCGCTACGACGAGGCCGCCGGCGGGCAGGTCGACCACGCGATCCGCATGACAGTGCCGCGCACGGACCAGAGCTACATCTGGCCCGCCCGGCACCAGGCCGGTTCCGCGGCGGACGAATCGCTGCCCCCGATGGGACTGCGGCTGCGGCTCAAGAGCTCGGTGGACACCTCTCAGCTGGCCCCGCAGGCCAAGGCCGTGGCCGAGGCGCTCAAGAAGTACGGCGCCATCGTCGCGGACAACGGCTCGGCCTGGTACCTCACCGGTGAGGAGAACAGCGGCTGGGACAACGACCAGCTCAACGCTCTCAAGGGCTTCAAGGGATCGGACTTCGAAGCCGTCGACGCGTCGGGACTGCAGCAGGCGCCGGACTCGGGAGCCGTCGCACCGAAGTGACGGTTCCCCGGTGTCCCGACGGCTTCGGCCGAGAGGAACGCTTCGATGCACGCTGAGTCCTCGGCGGCAGCACGCAGGGGCGCCTTCGTCGCCGTCGCGGTCGCCCTGTTCTGCGTCCAGCTCGATTTCTTCGCCCTCAACCTGGCCGTTCCCGGGATCTCGGCGGAACTGGGCGTCACGGTTTCGGCCGCGCAGTGGACCCTGTCGGCGTACATGCTCGCCATCGGCTGCTTCTTCATCATCGGCGGCCGGGTGGGGGACGTCTTCGGGCGGCGGGGCACCCTGCTGGCCGGCATCGCCCTGTTCACGGCCGGGTCCGTGGGGTGCGCGCTGGCTCCCGGGCTCGGTGCGCTGGTGGCGGCCCGGATCGTGCAGGGGGTGGGTGCGGCGTTCGTCTTCCCGGTGGCCGTGTCGGTGATGACCAACGCCTTTCCCGAGCAGACCCGTACGAGGGCCCTGGGCGCCGTGTTCGGGGTGGCCAACATCGGGACCGCGCTCGGGCCGTTCGTGGGCGGAGGGCTCACCGAGGGGCCCGGATGGCGCTGGATCTTCTGGCTGATGGCGCCGCTGAGCCTGATCTCGCTGCTCGTCGCGCTCGTGTACGTCCCGGACTCGCGCGACACCTCCGCGTCGCGCGAGCTCGATCTCCTCGGCTGCGCCCTGATCGTCTGCTCGCTGGCCGCTCTGACCCTGGCAGTGGAACGGGGAGACGCCTGGGGATGGAGCAGCGCCCGCCTCCTCACCTTCCTCGCGGTGGCCGCGGTGAGCGGCGGGCTGTTCCTCGTGCGGGAGAGGCTGGCCCGGCACCCGCTGATCAACCTGAGGCTGTTCCGCAACGTCCTGTACCTCCTCGTGACGGGGATGGGCTCGCTCTCGAACATGGGGTACGCGGTCACCGTCTTCCTCGCCACGCTCTACCTCCAGGGTGTGCGAGGGCTCTCGCCCCTCCTGGCCGGCACGGTCTTCCTGGCCCCGGCCCTGCTGGTGGCGCTCAGCGGACCGCTCGGTGCCGGTCTCGCCCGGCACCTGCGGCCGACCGCCGTGATGGCGCTGGCCGGGGCGGTGGCGGGGACGGGAATGTACGTGCTGGCCCAGGTCACCGCGTGGTGGCTGTACGTGCCGGTGTTCGCCTGGTGCGGTCTGGGCCTCGGGCTGGGCTGGACCTTCTCCAGCGTGGCGACCCAGCGGGTCGTCGCGCCCGCCAGGGCGGGTGAGGCAGCAGGCGTACTGCTCACCTTCCTGGTCACGCTGGGTGCGATCGCCTGCGGGTCGTCGCGCCCGCCAGGGCGGGTGAGGCAGCAGGCGTACTGCTCACCTTCCTGGTCACGCTGGGTGCGATCGCCCTGGCCGGCACGGCGGCCGGCATCTCCGCGATGACTCCGCAGCGGCCGCCCGAGGAGGCCTACGACGCGATCCTGCGCCTGGGCGGGGTGGCCGTCCTCGGCGGGGCCGCCGTCCTCGCCACGTCGGCGGCTGTCACGGCCGTACGCCACCGGCTCGACCCGTCCCGTTCGGGGGGTGCGGGCCCGGCCGGCCTTGCGGGCCCGCACACTCCTCGGCATCCGAAGCCGTGAACCTGGGTCCCGGGAGGTTTCGACGGCCCTTTACGGGATACGCGCTTCCATGCCCGGCAAGTTGGTCCGCCGACCAGACGGTGAGGTACTCCGTGACCCGTCCCAGCCTCGACGCCCCGGGGGAAGCCTCCCTGCCGGAGGACCCTGGCCTGAGCCGCGAAGGACCGGACGACGGCCGGCTGCCGGAGGACCACACCCAGGCGATCCTGGAGACCACCAAGCACGTCGCGGCGCTGCTGAAACGCTCCGGACAGCCCTTCGCGCTCGCCGGTAGCGTGGCCGCGTTCGCTCACGGGCTGCCGGCCCGTTTTCAGCACGACACCGACTTCTGCGTACGGCCGGAGGACGCCGACGCCGCGATCAAGGCCTTGGAGGCCGGGGGCATCTCCATGCGCCGCGCACCGGAGGACTGGCTGGTCAAGGGCAGCGCGGGCGGGGAGGAGATCGACCTGATCTTCGAACTGGCCCGGCGGCCCGTGAGCACCGCGCTCCTGGAACGAGCGAGCGTCAAGGCGGTGGACTCGGTGTGGATGCCGGTCCTCGCCCCCACGGACCTCATGGAGAGCCGCCTCTCCGCGCTCTGCGAGCACTACTGCGATTTCGGCGACCTGCTGCCCATGGCCCGGATGCTGCGGGAGCAGATCGACTGGGCGCGGCTGGACCGGGACCACCGGTCCAGCCCGCTGCCCGACTCGTTCTTCCACCTGCTCGAACGGCTCCAGGTCATCGAGCGCGAGCACATCGAGCACTTCGAAAACTTCGAGGAACCCGCGGGCGTCGAGGAACGCGAGGGCTTCGAGGACTACAGGGAGGAGGGCCCATGAGTTCCGCCGAGAGCATCGAGTACCGCATCGAGCACCTGCGCGACCGGCTGGCCCGCGAGGACGTCGCCGAGCTCGGCGTACGGATCGACACGCACGGCGCGCGGACCGTCGTCCGGGGCCGCGTGGCCGACGCGAAGTGTCTGGAGGCCGTCCTGCGGATCGCCGGCGAGGAGCTGGCGGGTACGGACTGGTACGCCGACCTCGCGGTGAGCCACCACGGCGCACCCGACAACCGCCCGGAGGAGCTGTCGTGATCCGCGTGGCGGCAGTGGGCGACATTCACCTCGGCCCGGACAGTGCCGGCCTGCTCCGGCCCGCCTTCGACACCCTCGGTGACTGCGCCGACCTGCTGCTCCTGGCCGGGGACCTGACCCGGCACGGCACCGAGCGGGAGGCCGCGGTGGTGGCGGAAGAGGTGGCCGGGCTGGCGGTGCCCGTGGTCGCGGTACTCGGGAACCACGACTACCAGAGCGACGAGGAGCAGGCCGTCGCCCGGCAGCTGACCGATGCGGGCGTACACGTACTGGAGGGCGACGGCGTAGTCCTCGAGGTCGGCGGGACGAGGGTCGGCGTGGCGGGAACCAAGGGCTTCTGCGGAGGCTTCGCCGGCCGGAGCGGCAGCGAGTTCGGCGAACCGGAGATGAAGGCGTTCATCCGTCACGGCCGCACCCGCGCCGAAGGACTCGAAAGGGCGCTGTGCGAACTGCAGGAAGCGGGCTGCACACTGTGCATCGCCCTCACCCACTACGCGCCCGTACCGGACACCCTCGCCGGCGAGCCGCCCGAGATCTTCCCCTTCCTCGGCAGCTACCACCTGGCGGAGGCGATCGATTCGGCCGGAGCGGACCTCGCCGTGCACGGGCACGCCCACCTGGGCACCGAGCACGGCATGACGGCGGGCGGTGTCCACGTCCGCAACGTGGCGATGCCCGTGATCGACCGGGCCTTCGCCGTGTACCACCTCTCCCCCGGCGGAGCGGACGGTGGCGCGCGCGGCATCCGGGCGAACGCACGCTGATACGGGCGGACTGGTTCGCCTTGCGCGTTCTCTGTGCATGTCCTCCCTGCGTGTTCTCTCAGAGGTGCGGTCCGTGGTGCGCGACCATACGGACGCCGACAAGCGCTCGATTATCGGCTTCGTTCGTGAGGACAGGTTCTCGCCGGCCGCTGGACCCGCGTTGACGGCATACGGAAACACCGCGACAGGAAGAAGGACGGACGTGTCCGGCAGCGACAGCGAGAACCCGGCGATCCCCTCCCCGGCCCCCACGGCGACGCGCCCCAGCACGAACCAGGACTGGTGGCCGAATCAGCTGGATCTTCAGGTTCTTCACCAGCACTCGCCCCAGTCCAATCCGATGGGCGGAGATTTCGACTACGCAGAGGCGTTCGCGACCCTGGACGTCGACGCGCTGAAGCAGGACGTCTTCGAGGTGATGACGGCCTCGCAGGAATGGTGGCCTGCCGACTACGGCCACTACGGTCCGCTCTTCATCCGGATGAGCTGGCACGCGGCGGGCACCTACCGCATCGAGGACGGCCGCGGCGGCGGCGGTTCCGGAGCCCAGCGCTTCGCCCCGCTCAACAGCTGGCCGGACAATGCGAGCCTCGACAAGGCGCGCCGTCTGCTCTGGCCGGTCAAGCAGAAGTACGGGCAGAAGATCTCGTGGGCCGACCTTCTGGTATTCGCCGGAAACTGCGCCATGGAATCGATGGGCTTCGAGACATTCGGATTCGGTTTCGGGCGGGAGGACATCTGGGAGCCCGAGGAGATCTTCTGGGGGCCCGAGGACACCTGGCTCGGAGATGAGCGCTACAGCGGCGACAGGGAACTCACCGGTCCTTTCGGCGCCGTGCAGATGGGACTGATCTACGTCAATCCCGAAGGGCCCAACGGCAACCCGGATCCGCTCGCCGCCGCCCGGGACATCCGCGAAACCTTCGCGCGGATGGCGATGAACGACGAGGAGACGGCCGCGCTCATCATCGGCGGCCACACGTTCGGCAAGTGCCACGGCGCCGTCGATCCCCAGTACATCGGTCCGGAACCCGAGGGCTGCCCCATCGAGCAGCAGGCCCTCGGCTGGAAGAACAGCCACGGCAGCGGCAAGGGCGTCGACACGCTCACCAGCGGGCTCGAGGGCGCGTGGACCTCCGAGCCGACGAAGTGGGACAACGGTTACCTCGACAACCTGTTCCGGTACGACTGGGAGCTGACGACGAGTCCGGCCGGCGCGCGACAGTGGACGCCCACGGACTCCTCCGCCCAGGGCACGGTGCCCGACGCCCACGATCCGTCGAAGCGGCACGCTCCCATGATGCTGACGACGGACCTCTCTCTGAAGCTGGATCCGGTCTACGGGCCGATCGCGAAGAGCTTCCACGAGAACCCTGACAAGCTCGCGAAGGCCTTCGCCAAGGCCTGGTACAAGCTGCTGCACCGCGACATGGGCCCCCTCTCCCGCTACCTCGGCCCGTGGATCGCCGAGCCGCAGCTGTGGCAGGACCCCGTTCCCGAGGTCGATCACCCGCTGATCGGGAACGCGGAGATCGCCGATCTGAAGGACAGGATCCTCACCTCGGGTGTGAGCGTCTCCCAACTGGTCTCCGCGGCGTGGGCGTCGGCGGCGAGCTTCCGGGGCACCGACAAGCGCGGCGGGGCCAACGGGGCACGGATTCGACTCGCGCCGCAGAAGGACTGGGAGGTCAACGCCCTGCCGGAGGTCGCCGAGGTCGTGCAGACCCTCGACCGGATCCGGCAGGAGTTCAACGCCTCGCAGGCCCCCGGCGGAGCGTTGGTCTCGCTGGCCGACCTGATCGTCCTGGGCGGCTGCGCCGCCGTCGAGCGGGGCGCGAAGAACGGCGGCTTCGACGTCGCCGTCCCGTTCGCACCCGGCCGTACGGATGCCTCCCAGGAGCAGACCGATGTGGACGCGTTCGCCGTGCTCGAACCCAGGGCGGACGGGTTCCGCAACTACCTCCGGGCCGGGGAGAAGCTGTCCCCGGAGACACTCCTCCTGGACCGTGCCAACCTGCTGACGCTGACAGCGCCCGAGATGACGGCCCTGATCGGCGGCATGCGGGCCCTGAACGCCGGTTTCGGCGGGTCACCGCACGGCGTCTTCACGGACCGGCGGGAGACGTTGAGCAATGACTTCTTCGTCAACCTGCTCGACATGGGTACGCAGTGGAAGACGTCGACCTCGGCGGAGAACGTGTTCGAGGGCCGGGACCAGGTCACGGGCGAGGTGAAGTGGACGGCCACGGCCGTCGACCTCGTCTTCGGTTCGCACTCCCAGCTCCGTGCCGTCTGCGAGGTCTACGCGTCCCGGGACGCGGGCGAGAAGTTCGTACGTGACTTCGTGGCGGCTTGGGACAAGGTGATGAACCTCGACCGGTTCGACCGCGCCTGAGCCCGATGTCGCGGCCGGCCGCTCCCCGGCCGGCCGCGACACCGACGGACCCCGCACGCCGGCCGACCCCGACTCCGCCTCCGGCTGCCGTGCGCACGGGGTGCGGGTCACGCCCGCCTTCTCCTCGGCGATCCCGGTGGCCACCAGCGCCCGAACCATGCCGGCGATCATGACGGCGTCGTCGGCCCGGAGCTGTACGTCAGGCACCGCACCTCGACCGTGGGGTACCGGTCGGACAACCTCGCCTGCCAGTGGATCTGGGACCGGTCGGCGACCACTCCGGACGCCACCAGGGCCACCAGCCTCTGTTCGTAATCGGAGAAGTCCGCAAAGTGCGGCGGCGGACCCCTCGCCGACTTCCTCCGGGCTCCAGCACACGGGAGTGGCCACGCTCCATGCTCACCCCCCGCGGACGTCGGCTCGGCAGGGTCCGGACCGCCGACCGGGAAGGGCCCGAACCGCTCCTGGCCACCGCTGTCGCGAGTCTGCGTTCAGAGGCGTTTCGATCAGTTCCGCATCAGAGATGCTGCCTAGAGTGACGGGTGCGCGAGGGAGATCAGCTGCTGCTGCACGGCTCCGCCTTCGGCCGCTTCATCACCACCGCCGCGGCCGGGGCCCCGCTCTGCGTCACGGCCACCTTGATCGACGGCGTCATCCTGGGCCGGGCTTCCTCGCACCATTCGGCCGCCTACCGGTCCGTCATGGTCTTCGGGCAGGCCTCCCCGGTCGACGACGCGGAGCTGCGCGCCGAGGCGCTCGGCCGGGTCGTGGAGAGCGTCATCCCCGGCCGCCTCTCCGGGCCGCGGGCAGCGCGCCGCCCCAGCGCCGAGGAAGCCCAGTACACGGCGGTCCTGACCCTGCCCATCCAGGAGTTCTCGATGAAGGTCCGTGCCGGTTTCGCCCGGGACGAGCCCAAGGACGACGCGGTCGAGGCCTGGGTCGGCTTCATCCCGCTGACCCCCGCCCCCGGCGCCCCCGTACCGGACGCGATCACCGGCACCCGCTTCCCCCCGCCCGCGTACGACCCCACCGTCCACCGCTTCCGCCAGGATCGATGAGCGACGGACCCGGCGCCGGAGACATCGGAGACCTTGGAAGCCTTGGAGGCCTTGGAGGCCTCACCGGAGCGAATGTGACGTCTTGGGAACGGACGAGTCCGGGGGCGCCCGCGCAGGGCCGAGTCCGGTCGATGATGGGCAGGCGCACTTCCCGCGCGGTTGAGAGGAGCCCTTGATGACCACACCCCGGGACTTGTTGATCATCTCCATGGATGTGAAGTCCGATCACGCTGCCGAACAGGGTGACCTCTCGCTCGCCCTCGCGGGGGCCGAGGTGATCGACCTCCTCGCCGCCGGAGCCGTCCGGCTGGACGGGGACCACATCGTGCCGGGCGAGCATGCGCCGCTGGGTGATCCCCTGCTGGACGCGGCAGTCGCGTCGCTCGTTCGGGAGGCGCCCTACGAATCCGTCGCCGACTGGCTGTGGCGCAGAGGACACGGTCTGTCCGCCGGGTACCAGGCCGCGCTCGAGGCCGATGGGCAACTGGTCCGGCAGCGCCGCCGGGGGATCTCCCTGCGGGCCGGTCAGCTGGTTCCGGCCGATTCGCCTGCCCGCCGGGAGGCAGAGGAGCGCTTGAGTTCGGGTGAGCCCGTCCTCGCTCTCCTCGCGGAGGCGATCGGTGGCGGCGACGACCCAGCGGGGGACTCTCCGGACGTGGCCGACGACGCCGTCGCGACGGTGCTGGCCACGGTCAACGACGCATTGGTGGAACTGGCGTCCGTACGGCAGCGCCGAGCCATCGAGAACGCGGCCTTCGACAACATCTGGCGCGGCAGCGGCGGCTGATGACACAGCACCCGCAACCGTTCCTACGGGTGCGGTGCGGGCATGACCACTGGTTCCCACCGCGGGGCGGCGGACGTCTCCGTCCGACCGCCACCGCGGTACCGGGGCGGGCCGGATGCCTAGTTGGCGCCGAGGTGGGCACCCTTGACCCACTCCGCCTCGCCGTCCTTCGCGCAGGACGACGTGTAGACGGGCCCGAACGGCGCCGGGACGGCACCCACGGAGGAGCAGTTGGACGAGAACGCCTTGTGCCCACCCGAGAAGTAGTCGATGTCGACACCGTCGTTGGCCAGGGCCGCGCCGGCGCCGCCCAGCAGGATGCCGGCAGCCAGGACGGAGGCGGTGACGGCAGAGCGAATACGCATGATTCCCCTAAGAAGTCATCTCATTTGGCTGGTTGGGTAGGCTGTCGGTCATGGTGGGGATCGTTGAGCGGCTGGTGCCGGATGAGTTGTGGTGTCTGTTCCAGCGGGTGGTGCCTGAGCCGCCGTCGCGGCCTCAGGGCGGTGGCCGGCGTCGGCACGGAGATCGGGAGGTGCTCGCGGCGATCGTGTTCGTCGCCACCTCGGGTTGCACCTGGCAGCAGCTGCCCACAGCGTCGTTCGGACCCTCCGGAGCAACCGCCCATCGGCGCTTTTCCGAGTGGTCAAAGGCCCGGGTGTGGGCCAAACTCCACCGCCTGGTCCTGGATGAACTCGGTGCCCGCGGCGAACTGGACTGGTCGCGTTGCGCTATCGACTCGGTGAACATGAGGGCCCTGAAAAGGGGGATCTGACAGGTCCGAATCCTGTGGATCGGGGCAAGTACGGATCAAAGATCCACTTGATTACCGAACGGACCGGTCTGCCCCTCTCCGTCGGTATCTCCGGCGCGAACATGCACGACAGCCTCGGTCTCGAACCACTCGTGCGAGGCATCCCACCGATCCGATCCCGACGAGGACCCCGCCGACGGCGCCCCGGCAAGCTCCACGCCGACAAGGGCTACGACTACGCTCACCTGCGTCGATGGTTACGCGGACGCGGCATCACCCACCGCATAGCCCGCCGCGGCATCGAATCCTCCCAAACCCTGGGCCGGCACCGCTGGACCGTCGAACGCACCATGGCCTGGCTCGCCGGCTGCCGCCGACTCCACCGCCGCTACGAACGCAAGGCCGAACACTTTCTCGCCTTCACCAGCATCGCCTGCACCCTCATCTGCTACCGCAGACTCGCCAAATGAGATGACTTCTAAGGACTCAAGGATCTAAGGAACGACGCTCCCATGGGTGGATGCGTCAGCCGATTCAACGCCCGGCAGCGCCGTCAGGAACGACCGTTCACTCGAACGCTCCGGCAGAAACGTTTCGACACCCCCTATGGGACGTGCGGGGGCTCTCCGTCCAGCCTGAGATCCAAGATCGATTGTCAGTGGTGGGTGAGACGGTAGGAGCATCCAGTCGGAACGAGGGGGAGCTGCCATGTCCGGAACTCAGAACTACATCAACCACGTTGCTCTTGTGTTGGATGCCAGTTCGTCCATGTCCCACCTGAGCCGCAAGGTCGTCGAAGTCGCCGACCAGCAGATCGCCTACCTCGCCCGCCGGTCGGGAGAGCTGGATCAGGAAACCCGCGTCACGGTGTACGTCTTCGCCGACAAGGTGGAGTGCGTCATCTACGACAAGGACGTGCTGCGGATGCCGTCGCTGAAGCAGCTGTACCGGACCGGTGGCATGACGGCGCTGCTGGCGGCCTCGCTGAAGTCCCAGCGCGAGCTGGCACAGACGGCTCAGCTCTACGGCGACCACAGTTTCCTCACGTTCGTGCTGACGGACGGGCAGGAGAACGCGAGTCACCGCGGCCCGGACGCCCCTGCCCGGGATCAGCGTGAACTCGTCAAGGCCGTGGCCGAGATGATCGCGACGCAGGAGGACAACTGGACGCTGGCCGTCCTCGTGCCGGACCAGATGGGCAAGCGCGAGGCCATGCAGTGCGGTTTCCCCAAGGAGAACATCGCCGTGTGGGACGCCACGAGCACGCAGGGTCTGGAGGAGGCCGGGCAGGTCATCAAGGAGGCCACCGAGAAGTTCATGGTGGGTCGCGCCCGCGGCATCCGGGGATCGCGGGCGGTGTTCTCCATGGGCGCGGAGGCGGTCAACAAGGACACCATCGAGGCGGCCGGCCTGAAGCCGGTGGATCCGTCCGGCTACCAGGTGATCCCGGTGGCTCGTGACGTGGCGATCCGGGAATGGGTCATCGAGTCCGGGCACACCTACCGCACCGGTGGCGCGTTCTACCAGCTCAGCAAGACGGAGAAGATCCAGGCGAAGAAGCAGATCGCGGTGCTGGAGAAGAAGACGGACCGAATATACACGGGGCCGCAAGCCCGGGCCCTGCTCGGCCTGCCCGCAGTGGACGCGCGGGTCAAGCCGGACCACAACGACGACTTCACGATCTTCGTGCAGAGCACCAGCGTGAACCGGAAGCTCGTATCGAACACCCGGCTGCTGCTGATGGGCTGACACCGCCGCCCCGCCCGGCCAGAAGGCCCGCGGCGGGGCTGCCGGGCGTCGCCGCGTTCACCCGGATGCGGGCGTACGACCCGCCGGGACCTCGCCCCACCGCCCGCGCTCGGCTCAGGCCTGGGGCGGACCTTCGGGAATCGGGTGCACCTCGACCGGGTCGCTGCCGGGCTTCCCGCCCGGGCCGGGGCACGCCGACGCCCGTGCGGCGATCTCCAGGGCACGCTCCTCGCTCTTGACGTCGACCACCCAGTACCCGGCCAGAATGTGCCCCGCCTGGGCCGGCCCGTCCGTCACCTGCGGCCGCCCGTCACTCCCGGCCCGTACCGTCTTGACCAGCGAGGGGCCGCCGAGACCCTGCCCGTCCACCCATTCTCCGGCGGCGGTGATGTCCTCGTTCAGGGCGCCCATGTGGGCGAACATGGCATCCATCTCGTCCTTGGAGTACGACGACATGATGGTGTCCCACTCGGCGGCAGGCACGTTCATCTAGATCATGTACTTCATGTTCCTCACCCTTCCGGGGCGGCTGCTGGGGATACGTCTTACACAGGGGTAGACGGCCGGGCGCCGCGAAACTCATCGGTTCTCCCACCACGAAATCACGGAATCCACCGAAGGGCTCCGGGCGGTTTCCGCCACTCCCAGCGGCGGCGCCGCCACCGGTCGCCCTCGCAGCCGGGCGCCGCGGGCCCGGCAGGATCCAAAAGAGACGGCCTAGGGCCTGTGTGATGTCGTGATCAGTTCTTGAGTTCTGTGCTCTTCGTGGGGTGGATTCGATAGGACTGTGGTTGTGACTCGCAGGCAACTCACCCATGCCCAGTGGAAGTTCATCGAGCCATACCTGCCGATCGGTAGGTATGGCCCGTACCCCGAGCGGCTGCGGGAGCAGTTCGAGGGGGTGATCTGGCGGTTCCGGTCCAGCGGTCAGTGGCGGGAGATGCCTGCCGAGTTCGGCCCATGGGCCACCGTCTACGGGCGTTTCCGGGTCTGGCGGAACGCCGGCGTGTTCTCCGCCCTCCTGGAAGGCCTGATCGCCGAGGCCGCCCGCGCCGGACGGAGCGACTTGTCGCTGGTCAGCGTGGATTCCACAACGGTTCGCGCCCATCACGACGCCGCGGGCATGCGCGTCAGCAAGCACCTCATGGACGCCCTGGAGGAAGCCGCACAGGAACATGAGACCGCCCGGCAAAAAGGGGCGGACCGGAGGAACAGAACGGACAGGCCGAGCGCCGGCGCGTCCGGCGCAGACACAAGCTCCGCCTGAAGGAAGCCCTGCTCGGCAGATCCAGGGGCGGGCTGACCAGCAAACTCCACCTCGCCGCGGACCGCAGATGCCGCCCACTCGCACTGGTCCTGACCGTTGGGCAGGCCGGGGACAGCCCGCAGTTCATCCCCGCGCTCAAGCGCGTTCGAGTCCGCTTGCCTGTCGGTCGTCCTCGCAGCAGGCCCGGCGCGGTCGCCGCGGACAAGGCCTACTCATCCCGCGGCAACCGCACCTACCTGCGCAAACGCAACATCAAGGCGGTCATCCCAGAGAAGAGGGACCAAGCCGCCAACCGGAGGAAGAAGGGCGCCCGAGGCGGCCGACCCGTCAGCTACGACGCAGACCTCTACAAAGAGCGGAACACCGTCGAGCGCCTGATCAACAAGCTCAAGGCCTGGCGAGGCATCGCCACTCGCTACGACAAATCACCCGAGAGCTACCTCGCCGGCGTCCACCTCCGTGCCGCAATGATCTGGATCGACGACCTCCTGAAGACCCCCGACTGATCACGACATCACACAGGCCCTAGTGCTGTGACCGGAAAGGTTCACCGTGTCGCGACGGAGGTTGTCCACGATGGCGAGGGACACGAGCAGGTTCGGCACCTTCCCCGCCTTGAGCGCCTGCCAGACCTTGGTATGGCCGGCCCGCCAGACGTAGACCATGCCCCCGCGCACGGCCACCTCGCTCACGTCCCGCCACGGCAGCATCTCGCCGGAGCCGTTGGCGACACCGGCGCCGGAGGACCTTCTCCCCGCCCGGTGCGACCAGCACGGAGGCGTGGGAGCGTCCCACCGGCATCTGCGTGCCCTTGTAGTCGATCACCTCCCGGGCGCCGCCCTCAAGCTGGTACTGATCAACGCGACGATCGGCGGGGTCGCGCTGGTCGCCGAAGCCCTGGAGCTCGGCTCCGCGTTGGGTCTGCCAGAGGAGCTGCTGCGCTCGGAGCTGGCCCGCGGGCCGCTGGCCGGGGCGGTGGACAGGGCCTACGCCGAGGGCTCCCACTTCTCCGTGGCGCTCGCGGCCAAGGCCGCGGACCTGGCCCGCGGCCAGGCCGAGTTGCCGGTCCTGGCCGCGGTGCACGCCGTACTGACGGGCCGCCCGGAACTAGCCGCCCACGACCTGTCGGCCCTGCGCCCGGTCCGCTGACGGCCTGCCGATGGTGGCGAGCCCGGACTGCGCGGTGTGCCAGGCCGAGGTGACCGCGCCGTGGGCCACGGCCGTCGCCTCGGCGAGGCCCTCCGGCAGGAACAGGGGCGCGCCCACGTGGACGTGTACGCGTGGGCGACGGACCGGGGCCGTGAGGACTCCGGCGAGCTGTTTGGCCGTCGTCCCCGAGCTCACCCGGCGGGCGCCCGCCTGACCGACGGGGCGGACGGGTGCTCCCGTGGCCAGGGCGAGACGGGCCAGACCGCTACGGAAAGGCAGGGGCGCGGCTTCCCCGGAGTCCCGGCGGTCGGGGATACGGCCCTCGCCGTACATCAGCACGCACCGCCCCGCCGCCAGCGCCTCGGCGGCGTCGGCGAGCGAGCTCGCCGCGCGGGCCGTTCCCCGGTGGACCGGGATGTGCCCTTCGCGGGCGAGCGCGCCTCCGAGTACGGGGACCCGCCACAGGCCTGCGGTGGCCATGATCACCGGGTCGATGCCGAGCCGGCGCAGGGCGGCGACCACGAGGACCGGGTCGGCCAGGCTGGTGTGGTTGGCCGCCAGGATGGTCCCGCCCACGACGGGGAGCGAAGGAGTCTCGGAGACGGTCATCCGCCCGAACATCTGGGCCAGGGCGGCGGCGACATGGCTGATCATCGAATCGAACCTCCGGGGTGCGCGGTCTTCGTGTACCCCAGCCTGTCGCCCGGCGCCCGGTCCGGCATGAGTCCGGCTACTCAACCCGTCTGGGTACGTGGCCCAGGAGGCCCGGGCCCGAGACGGCCTAGTGCTGTGGCCGGAAAGGTTCACCGTGTCGCGGCGCCCGGCACGGCACCTCGCGGCGTTGTCGGACCGGGCAAGTACGTCCAGTACGAGCCTCGGCCCTCCGCCTTGCGATGCACCGCACCGGACACCGCGACCCGGCAAACCTTCCCGGCCACAGCACTAGCGGCTACGGATCAGGGTTTGCGGGGCGCCCGCCGACTGGGAACCTTCCGACTCGATCGTCAGCCGGTCGGGCTTCGCCATGGTCAGCACGTAGAGGTGGTCCGCGGGACAGGCGAAGGTGGCCGCAGGGTCGGTCGGATGGCTGGTCACTGATGCGAAGACGGCCCTGTCCCCGCTCGTCTGCCGCAGTTCCAGGGCCTCCGTGCACCCCAGGTTCCGCCCGGTGGCGCTCTCCTTCACATCACTGACCTGCCGGCCCACGAGGTCTCCCACGCCCCCGCGTTGAGCGTCACCGTGACGGAGAACCCGCCCGTCCTGGCCCGCGAGACTCCGTCCGCGCCGGGTGTCCCTGGCCCGGTGCCGGTCCAGGTACCGACCCATGACCGCGGCATCGGCGACGCGGGCGGGGCCGCGGCTCCGTCCCCGGGTCCGCCCCACGGCAGCTTGATCGCGAGGGTGGCCGCGGCGACGAGGACGGCGGCGCCTACGGCCGCTCCCGCCACCCGGGCCCGCGTCCTCTCCCGGCGGGAACGGGTTGGGGCACCGGCGGCGTCTCCGGAGCCGTCGAGGGGGGCCTCTGCGGCATGGGAACGGGCGCGGCGAGCGGCTGGGACGCGGCGAGGAGACTGCGCAGTTCGGCTTCCCGGTGGTTCACGTCCGCCGCCAGGGCCGGTGGCACGGCCCCGCTCCACTGCTCCCCCGTCGCGCCGACCCGTGCCAGCACCTCATCGGCGGTCGGGCGCCGCTGCGGCTCCTTGGCCAGGCACTGCTCCAGCAGGGGGCGGAGCTCCTGCGGAACGTCGTCGAGGAGGGGCTCGCCGTGCACGATCCGGTAGAGCAGGCCGGGTAGTTGGAGCTCCTCGCCCCGGGCCAGGAAGGGACTGCGGCCGGTGGCCGCGTACACGAGGACCGCTGCGAGCGAGAACACGTCGGCCGGGGCCTCGGCCACGGTTCCGGTCGCCTGCTCGGGCGCGAGGCAGCCGGGCGTGCCGATGACCGCGCCCGTCCGGGTGTGGCGCGGGTCGCGAACGGCGCGGGCGATGCCGAAGTCGATGAGGAAGGGCCGCTCGCGGCCGAGGAGCACGTTCGCCGGCTTGATGTCGCGGTGGACCACATCCGCCGCCCGTACGGCCACGAGCGCGGCCGACAGTTCCCGGGCCAGGCACCAGAGGGCCGGCGTCGTGAGTGGTCCGTGCCGGTGCACCCATTCGCCCAGTGACGGCGCGGCGACGTATTCGGTGGCGAGCCACTGCGGGGACGTACCCGCAGCGCTGAAGTCCACGACCGAGACCGTCCACGGGGAACGTACGCGGTCGTTGGCGCGCATCTCCCGCGCGAAGCGGTCGGCGAAGTCGGGATCCCGGCTCAGTTCCCGGTGGACGGTCTTCAGGGCCAGTGGCCGCCCGGAGGCCGCCCGGGCCAGGAAGACCTCGCCCATACCGCCCTCGCCGAGGCGTGCCAGCAGGCGGTACCCGCCGATCTCCGGCGCGTCGCCGGGCCGCAGTGACTCCACCGACTCCCCCTGTTTCCAAGGCCGTTGTCCACGCGCGCAGGCGCCTGGACGGGCCGGTGGCGGACCACCTTGGAGGACTCCTTCGCGGGGCCGGATCGTCAGGACGACATGACGAACCGCAGGGCCGGGCCCGAGGCGGTCATCCAGTGGGTGACGCGGGCGAAGTCGTTGTAGTACAGCGTGTCGACGCCGGGCAGGGCGACCTCGATCGACTCGCCCGCGTTGCTGCCGGCCTTGCGGTCCTGGAGCCGGACGTACATGGACTTCGCCGGGGCCTCGTCCATGGGGCCGGTCAGGACCATCGCGGCGTACGCCTGCTTGCCCGGGGCCAGGGCGACGGCCGGCGCGGCCGGGTCGGCACTGTCCTCGAGCTCGGGTACCAGGGTGCGTGCGCCGCCGAGTTGGACGTGGGGAAAGCGGTAGACGTTGCAGGCCCTGGTGCCCGTGTTGGTGGCGGTGAGGAGGATGTGCCGGGGAGGGTTGCCCTTCGCGTCCTCGCTCGTGGCGGTGATCGTGAGATCGCCGTCGGCGCAGACGGAGGTGGCGCCGTTGTCGCCGGTGCCGGTCGCTCCGGGGCCCGGCGTCAGCGAAGGCGTCGCGCCGGGCGCCGACGCGTTCGGGGAGCCCGGGATGCTCGGCGTGCTCGGCGTGCTCGGCGTGGTGGCCTGGCCCGAGGGCTTGCGGTCGTCCGGGCGTTCGCCCGTGCTAGGCGAGCAGGCCGTGGAGGCGAGCAGCGCGGTGACCGTAGCGGCGCCGAGGACATGGGCCTTCCAGCTCCGGCGGCTTCTGCGGGCAGCGGCGTTCATGGTGTTCCCCCGTTGTCGGCCCTGGGCGGCCGCTGTCGACTCTCGATGACGGACGCGGACCTCGACGACCGCCTCCGACACCATGATCCCTGGTGCCGGCGCTCCAGCAGGCCCGCACGAGGTATCTCCCCTGGTCCGAGGAGCCTCAGACGCCGGTTGCGGACCACCTGCACGAACGGCACGCCGGGGCAGCTACCTCCTGGCGTACGACGCCTTCATGGGGCTGCTCACGGCCGACAGCGGCTCCCTCCTCCTACGTTCCAGCACCTCGCTCCAGGCCGTTGACCTTCGCCCGATTGACATGCATATGATCTTTCCATTCAGACGGGGGATGCATCATGTCAGGGGATTTCGCGCGGGAATGGGACCGTGAGCGCGCGGGCGTCACGGACCAGCACGCGGCAATGCGGTTGAACAGCGCGCCGACGGGGCCGTTCGCGCCGGGTGTGTCCGGTGACTTCGCCTCCACGCCCGCCGAGAAGCAGACGGCGGCGAACACCATCGAGTCCGAGCTGCAGCCGAGCACCAAGAAGGCGACGGAGCACGCGGACGACGCCACCGGAACGGCGCAGAAGGGCTTCGAGGGCTGGGACACGGCCGGCGCCCTGAAGAAGGTCTCGGACACCTGGGACCAGCAGGCGAGGAACCTGATGGGCCGGCTGTCCGGGGAGAAGACGGCGCTGCGCGGGGCCTCGGGGCTCTTCGTGCGCAACGACACCGGCCTGGGAAACCAGTTCCTGGTGTCGGGGTCGAAGCTGAACGGTCTGTAGGGGGCTGCGGTGCTGACGTATCACGAGGTCATGACCACGGACCTGGGCCTTTTGACGACCGCGTCGGCCAAGTGGGAAGCGATGGCGGGCGAGTTGAAGCGGGTCGAGACCCGCTACGGCGACACCGTCCAGAAGATCACGCTGGGCCAGACCTGGGCGGGCGCCAGCGCCGGCGCCGCGCAGTCGGGTTTCGCGGCGACGCGTTACGAGTACGCCGCTGCGCAGACCCAGGCCAAGGCGATCGCGAGCCTGCTGCAGGACGCCCACGCCGTGTTCACCGATCTCAAGTCGAAGCTCCAGAGCGCGCGCGACGACGCGGTCGCCGCCGGGATGACCGTCTCCGAGCAGGGGCACGTCGCCTTCGACTACGCCAAGCTCACCCCGGCCGAGCGCAGCGCCTACCACCACGACCCCGACGGCGAAGCCTCCATCCGTACGGCGGTCACCTCGTGGCAGCAGTACATCGACGACCGTGTGAAAGCCGCTTCCGAAGCCGATCAGCACGTGAAGATCGCCCTGGAGGCCGCTGTCGTGGACGGCAACCGCGATGCCTTCGGCAAGGGCGCCGACCAGAGCTTCGGCGGGTTCAACGCCCACCCCGAAGGCGACCTGGCGAAGGTGCCGGGGCCCCGGGCCAAGGACGCCGACGTGGGCACGAGGACCGACGGCTGGCACGCCGAGGGCTCCGCGTCGGCGACGGGGCCCGACGCGGGCGCCAAGGCCAGCGGACCGAAGTACGGCAAGGAGGGCTCGGCCAAGGCGTACGCCGACCTGGGCCACGCCACGGCGGAGGGATCCCTCACCAACGGGTCGATGCGGCTCTCCGGCGTCGCCGACGCCTACGCGGGGGCCCGGGCCAGTGCGAACGTGGGCATCACGGACAAGGGCCTCACGGGCAAGGCCGAGGTGTCCGCGGGCGGCCGCGGCCTGGCCGAGGGGCGCGCGGGATACGGGTACGTCGAGGGCTACGGCCGGGCCGAAGGGTTCGCGGGCGGCGAGGCGCAGGTCAGTGCCGGCGTCGGCCTGGAGGGCCTGAACGCCGGCGCGAAGGCGTTCGCGGGGGCGAAGGCCAGTGTCGCCGGGGGCGCCGAGGTCGCCGGCATCGGGGCCGGCGCCACTGCCGAGGGGTGGGCCGGAGCGGGCGCCGAGGCGAAGGTGACCTTCGGCAAGGGCGACGACGGGAAGTTCCACATCGGCACCAAGGTGGGCGTCGCCCTCGGACTCGGCGGGTCCGTCGGCGCGGAGTTCACCATCGACCCGGCGAAGGTGACCGACGCCGCGGGCGACGCGGCCGACGCGGTGGGGGATGCGGCCCATGCCGTCGGCGATGCGGCGGGCTCGGTCAAGGACACTGTCAGCAACTGGTTCGACTGACCCACGTTCCCGTGGGAGGAAAGAAGGAAAGCGCGAGATGCCCACGACACTGCCGGTACCGATCGAGTTCCGACTGCCGGAGGGCTGGCAACCGGCCCCTCCGGACGAGGTCGGTGCTCCGGGCGTGGCCTTCGTCGCGCTGCATCCGCGGCCGGATTCCGGTTTCACGGCCAACATCACCATCGACGGCGAGTACCGCCCGGACGCGGCGACGCTGGACGAGCTCGCCGACGCCTCGGTGGAACGCCTGCGCGAGGCCACAGAGTCCGTGGAAGTGACAAGCCGTCGCGATATCGGCCCCGAGGGCGCGCCGGGTCTGACCCAGCGGGTGACCTTCTCCGCGGTCGCGGGCGGAGTGCGGCGCGAGCTCGTCCAGTCGCACGTCTACCTGTCCATGCTGGACGTCGGCGACCCCCGCAAGCGTGCGGTGATCCGGATGGTGCTGACCGCCACCGCGGAGCAGCACGACAGCGTCCTCGGCGACTTCCAGGAGTTCCTGCGCACGGTGGGCCCGGACACGGCGGCGGGATCGTAAGGGCCACAGGGGCACATCGTAAGGGCCGCAAGGGCACAAGGGCCGAATCGGACGATCTTGTTCGACCGGCCGGATGTACCTAGGGTGGCGCCATGGGCCTCTTCGACAAACTCACCGGCACCAAGCACCCGGACAGCGGTGTCGCACCGCGCTCCGCCGAGGAGGTACGGGCGGCGCTGCTCGGGCTGTTCGGGCCGGACGCGCCGTACGTCGTGCGCGGCGGCGCCCCTGAGGGCGTGGACCTGGTGGCGGAGTGGCGGATCCGGGAGCCCGCGTGGCACACCTTCTTCGCCCGGACCCAGATGAGCCGGTTGCTCCAGATCCAGATGCGCCTGGACCAGGCCGCCCGGGAGGTCCGCACCGTCGACCGGCAGTTCGAGGTGACCTGGCTGGGCGGCACACCCCGGCTCGCCCTGTCCGCCGAGTACTCGCGGGGGCAGGTGACCACGGTGTCCCGACGGTGGAAGGTCGAGCGGGGGGCGGACGGCGCGCTCGGGGCCACGGAGGTGTTCCGCTTCGACACCTCGGAACTGAAGGACCCGCTGCGGGAAACGGTCCTCGGCGCGGGATGGACCTGGCGCGGCGTCGTCTTCGGGAAGCTCTGACCGCGGGCGCCGAACCCATGTGGCCGGATGGCGAGCCCCCCACCCCCGTGGGGGAGCTACGCTCCGGCCAGGGCCTCCCGTACTCCGCGCGTACCACCTCGTACCGACCTGACCGCCGGGGTCGACGAAACGCCGTCCGAGCGTCGTTCGGTGCCGTCCGTACCGTCCGCGCCCTCCGTACGTCGCGGGAACGATCACCACACTAGCGGCGGGAAGATCCCCTCCCCCATGGCAGCACGCGTCAGCAAGGGGACCGGACGCGCCACGGGGGGACCCTGCACGCCATGTTGGGGACAGCAGGCCCCTAACCCCCACGACGACCTGGTAATTCACGCTGGACTATGCTCGGCGGCTGTGGTCTCGCACGCACATCAGGGGACAACCTCCTCCGCCCTCACCCGTCTCAGCTTCAATGTCGCGCAGTTGGTCGGCATACCCCCGCAGGGATACGCCCACTTGCTGGGTCTGGCGCCGCAGCACCTCAACGACGACTTGTGCCGTACTCCCGCGGCGACGGGCATCCGGCTCGCGGCAAACGCTGGTACGGCACCACTCCCGCCGCCCTGCGCCGCGCCGGCCACGGCGGCGAGGCTCAGGCCGGGGTGTAGCCGCGCGCCCGTACGTGGTGCTGGGCGAGGCGGGTGAACGCGCTTGCGGCTGCGCTCCGATAGGCGTTCTCGCGTCCGAGGAGGGCGACGGTGCGGTGGGGCAGGGCCGGTTCGAGGGGGACCGGGGCGAGGTGGGGGTGGTCCTCGGTGACGGCGTCGGGCAGGACGGTCGCGAGTCCGGTGCGCTGGACGATCTCGGTGAGGGTCTGGACGGAGTTTGCCTCCACCGCGATGCGCGGCCGTACCCGGTGGGCGGCGAGGTAGGCATCGATATGTCCGCGGGTGGCGAAATCTCCGCTGAGCAGGGCGAGTTGACGGCCCGCCAAGTCGGCCACGGGCAGGGGCGGGTGCGGGCCGGGAGCAGATTCGGTGGCCGTGACGAGGCTGAGGGTTTCGGCGTACAGCGCGGTCGCGGTGATACCGGGCAGGTGGGGGCCCTCGAAGGCGATCCCGAGGTCGAGCTCGTCGGCGAGCAGACCGGCTTCGATGCGGTCCTGGGCCATGTCCTTGACGTCCAGGGTGATGCCGGGATGGCGGGCGTGGAGTTCCGCGGCCAGCGGTCCGACGAGGTAGGCGGTGAACGTCGGCGTCACGGCCAGCCGGAGGTGGCCCCTGGAGAGGTCGGCGACGTCGTGGACGGCGCGTTCGGCGGCCGCGAGCTCGCGCAGGGCCCCGCGGGCGTGGTGGACGTAGGTTTCACCGGCGTCGGTGAGGCGGACGCCGCGGCCGGTGCGGTCCAGGAGCTGCACGCCGACGGTGCGCTCGAGCTGCTTGATCTGCTGGGACAGGGTCGGCTGGGAGATCCGCAGCTCTTCGGCGGCGCGGGTGAAGCCGGCGTGTTCGGCGACGGCGAGCAGGTAACGCAGGTGACGCAGTTCCAGGGCCATGACATCAACTATAGATGGCATCTATAGGTGACATGGATAGTACGTCTTGGACGCTATAGGTCCAGGTCGTGCATGGTGGATCTCGTCAGGAACTCGCCGGCACGGGGTCGGCGGTCATCGAAGGGAGTGACTATGCACGACCTCATCGAGGGCGTCGCCCGGTTCAGGCGGGACGTCTACCCGGCCAAGGCGGAGCTCTTCGCCCACCTGGCGACGACCCACCGGCCGCGCACCCTGTTCATCGGCTGCTCCGATGCCCGCGTGGTGCCGGAGCTGATCACCCAGAGCGAGCCGGGCGAGCTGTTCGTCGTCCGGACGGCCGGCAACCTCGTGCCCGCCCACTCCCCCGGCCCGGACGGGGTGGCGGCCAGCATCGAGTACGCCGTCGCGGTCCTCGGCGTGAGCGACATCGTGGTGTGCGGGCACTCCGCCTGCGGCGCGATGACCGCCCTGGCCGAGCGGCACGACCTCAGCGACGCCCCGGCGGTCGCCGGATGGCTGCGCCACGCCGACGCCTCGCTCGCCCGTACCGCCGGCGAGGAGGACCCGCGGCGGGTCGATGCCTTGGTACGGGAGAACGTGCGCGCCCAGCTGGCGAACCTGGCCACCCATCCCTCCGTGGCCCGCGCCCTGGCCGCGGGGTCGGTGACCCTGCGCGGCTGGGTCTACGACATCCCGGGCGGCGGCGTCGAGGAACTCGACGGCTTCCGGCCGGCCTCCCCCGCGGCCTGAGCGCCACCACCCCGACCCGCCTTCCCCTCCCCCTCCGCCGCTCGCCCCGTGTTCTTCGGGTGTGCGGCCCACCCGAAAGGAAGCCCCCTCATGGTGCACGCACAGTTCGACAACACCGCACGTCTGGCCCTGGCCGCCAAGGCCGTGGACGCCAAGATCCGCGAGGACCTGACCTGGCAGCGGATCGCCGACGCCGCGGGCCTGTCGGTCGCCTTCGTCACCGCGGCCGTTCTCGGCCAGCATCCGCTGCCCAAGGTCTCGGCCGAGGCCGTGGCCGCCCTCCTGGGCCTGGACGCCGACGACGCGGTACTGCTGCAGACCATCCCGACCCGCGGCTCCGTCCCCGGCGGTGTCCCCACCGACCCGACGATCTACCGCTTCTACGAGATGCTCCAGGTCTACGGCACCACGCTGAAGGCCCTGGTGCACGAGCAGCTCGGCGACGGCATCGTCTCCGCGATCAACTTCAAGCTCGACGTGAAGAAGGTCGCCGATCCCGACGGCGGCGAGCGCGCGGTCATCACCCTGGACGGCAAGTACCTCCCGACCAGGCCTTTCTGACGGCCCGCGGGTCCCTGGACGGGCACAGCCGCGGACCGGGGGTCAGTGGTGGAGCCGGCGGCTCCAGTCCTCGGGTACCCGGCCGGCCGGGCCGGGGGCCGGCTGGTCGGCCGGGTGGCCGGACGGCGGGGTGAGCTGGGGGCCGGACTCGTACAGCTCGTTGCCGGCGTAGTCCCAGAACCAGTCCTCCTGCGGTTCGTAGCTCTGCACCACCGGATGGCCGGTGGCGTTCCAGTGGGCGGTGGCATGCCGGCCCGGGGAGGAGTCGCAGCAGCCGATGTTGCCGCACTGGGCGCAGCGCCGCAGGTGGAACCACCAGCCGCCCGCCGTATCGCAGTCGGTGCAGCCGTTGCCGGTGGGCGGGACGCTCGGGTCGACTCCGTCGATGGCGGTCATGGGGTCTCCTCGGGCTCGGGCTCGGATTCCGGCGCGGTCAGTGGGAGCAGGACCTGGAAGCGGGTGTCACCCGGGGCGGATTCGACCTGGAGGCTTCCGTGGTGCTTGCTGACGACGATCCGCCAGGAGATGTCCAGGCCGAGCCCGGTGCCCTCGCCGACGGGTTTGGTGGTGAAGAAGGGGTCGAAGATCCGGCTGCGGATGTCGGACGGGATACCGGGCCCCGTATCGCGGAACTCGACGAGCAGCCGGTCGCCCTCGCGTGCCGTGCGGACCGTCAGCGTGCCGTCCCGGCCCGTGCTCCCGATGGCGAAGACGGCGTTGTCGATGAGGTTGGTCCACACCTGGTTGAGCTCTGCGGGGTAGGCGGGTACGTCCGGTACGGAGCGGTCGTACTCCTTGACCACACGGATCCGGGGGCCGATCTTGCCGGAGAGCATCAGCAGGGTGCTGTCGAGGAGTTCGTGGACGTCCACGACCCGGTGCGGGGCCCGGTCGAGCTGCGAGTACTGCTTGGCGGCGTCCACGAGGTGGGAGATGCGGGTGGTGGAGTCGTCGATCTCGTCCATCAGCAGCTCGGTCTCGACCGTGTAGTTGAGCCAGCCGACGGCCCCCGGCAGGAGGTCCTCGGCCACGGTCGCCGCGACCTGCTCCAGCCAGTCGGTGTCCAGGCCGGCCTGGACGAAGACCGGTGCGATCCGCCAGCCCTCGGGGATACCGTGGTCCTCCAGCCAGTCGGCGAGTTCGTCCTCCCGGTCAGAGGCCTCCAGGGGGCTCAACGCCGTTGCCTTGGCGACGCGTTCGACGGTGCGTTCCTGGATCTCGATGAGTTCGGCGATCGCCTCTCGGGGGTAGTTGCCCTGGGAGATGTGCGCCAGCTTGTGCCGCATCTTGCCGACGCGTTCGCGCAGGGTGGCGGTGGCCCGGACGGCCGCCGCGGCCGGGTTGTTGAGCTCGTGGGTGAGCCCGGCGGACAAGGAGCCGAGGGCGAGCAGCCGTTCGCGCTGTCCGATGGCCTGCTGGGTGCTTCTGGAGCCGAAGAAGAGCCCTTCCAGCAGGTGCGCGGCCATCGGGAACCATTCGCGCATGACGTCCGCGAACGACTGCGCGGGCAGCACGAAGAACCGTGTCGGTTCGGTCACCCGCATCGAGTTGTTGTAGACCTGCGGCGCCCGGTCGCCCAGATAGGCCTGCATGGCGCCGGAGTACACCCCGCGCTGGGAGGTCCGGCCCACCTCCACGTCGTCGCCGCCGACCCGGCGGGACAGCACGACGGTGCCCTCGATCATGACGTAGAAGCAGGTCGCGGGGGCGCCCTCGGTGTACACGGGACCGGTGTCGAACCGCTCCACGCGCCCCTCGGCGCACAGCCGGCCGAGCTGCTCCGGGGAGAGTTTCTCGAAGAGGAAGAGGGAGCCGATCTCCTGGAGGGAGCAGGGCACGGCCTGCCCGCTCACGACTGCTCCAGGTACCGGTGGACGAGCATCACGGCCATGGCTCCCTCTCCGACGGCGGACGCGACCCGTTTCGCCGACCTGGCGCGCGCGTCGCCCGCCACGAACACGCCGGGCACGTTGGTCTCCAGGTGGTAGGGCGGCCGGTCCAGCTCCCACTGGGCGGGCGGCCGCCCGTCCGGGGTGAGGTCGGGGCCGGCCAGGATGAAGCCGTGGTCGTCGCGCAGGACCGTACCGTCCAGCCAGTCGGTGAGGGGGGCCGCGCCGATGAAGACGAACATCCACTGGGTGTCGACGAGGTCGGTCACGCCGGTGTCCACATCGCGCAGGGTCAGCTGCTCCAGGTGGCCGTCGCCGTGCGCCGAATCGACGACGGCGCGGGTCCGCACCGTGATGTTCGCGGTCTCCTCGATCTGCTGGATCAGGTAGTACGACATGGATGCCGTGAGGGAGTCCCCGCGCACCAGCAGCGTCACCGATTTGGCGCCTCGGGAGAGGTACACGGCCGCCTGGCCCGCGGAGTTGGCACCGCCTACGACGTACACGTCCTGCTCCAGGCACGAGGCGGCCTCGGTGAGCGAGGAGCCGTAGTAGACCCCGCGGCCGGTGAGGCCGTCGCAGCCGGGCGCCCCGAGCTGCCGGTAGGAGACACCGGTCGCCAGGATGATGCTCTGCGCGCCGATCGCCGAGCCGTCGGAGAAGCGGACGACGCGCGCCGCGCCGTTCACCTCCAGGCCCGTGACCTCGCGTGCGGTGAGGATCTCGGCGCCGAACCGGCCGGCTTGGCGGCGGGCGCGTTCCGTGAGCTGCGCGCCCGACACTCCGTCCGGGAAGCCGAGGTAGTTCTCGATGCGGGAGCTCTGCCCGGCCTGTCCGCCGGTCGCCGACCGCTCGACCAGTACGGTACGCAGCCCCTCGGACGCCCCGTAGAGCGCGGCGCCGAGCCCGGCCGGGCCTCCGCCGATCACGACGAGGTCGTAGAACTCTGCGGTCGGCGTGGTCGCGAGCCCCACGTGGGCGGCCAGGCCGGGTGCGTCCGGCTCGATCAGCACGGTGCCCGAGGGGGTGATCACCACGGGCAGCCGCTGTCCGTCGGCGCCGGCCGCCCGCAGCAGTCGCTGTCCCTCCGGCTCCTCGCAGGAGTACCAGCGGTACGGCACCTGGTTGCGGGCCAGGAACTCCCGCACGCTCGAGGAGGGGGCCGACCAGCGGTGTCCGATCACCTTGGTGGCGGGCACGGGCCGGTGGTCGCCGGCGCGCCAGGCGGTGAGGAGGTCGTCCAGGACCGGGTAGAGCTTCTCCTCGGGCGGGTCCCACGGTTTGAGGAGGTAGTGGTCGAGGTCGACGACGTTGATCGCGTCGATCGCCGCGTTGGTGTCGGCGTAGGCGGTCAGCAGGACGCGGCGCGCGCCCGGGTACACGGTCAGCGCCTCTTCGAGGAACTCGATGCCGTTCATCCGCGGCATGCGGTAGTCGGCCAGGATCACCGCGACCAGGTCACCTCGGAGCTTCAGCTCGCGCAGCGCCTCCAGTGCGGATTCACCCGACTCGGCGCGCACGATCCGGTACCCGGATCCGTAGCGTCGCCGCAGGTCGCGGGCGATGGCACGGGACACTCCCGGATCGTCGTCCACGGTCAGGATCACGGTCCGCGCCGTGTCGGCGACCTCTGTCATGGATCTCCCGCCCCGAGCGGCCTGGACCGGTGGCACGGCGAGCCGCCCGCACCCGTTTCCCGTCCATCCTAGGTTCGATCGTCCCGGTCCGCGCGGACGGGCGGACCGGCGCCCTGGCGGGCGGAAATTCCGTACCGCGATGACGGGAAGGGGCCCAGACTCCTCCCATGGCTGACATGGAGGCGTTCGGGGATGCGGTGACCGCGTGGGCGGCCGGTGACGCCGGCGGCCCAGGTGACGTGGGGGACGCCGGGCAGGCGGCCGGCGCGGCGCGCGAGCTTGCCGCGCGGCTGCCCGTGCGGACCGTCGTGCTGCTCGAAGGGGCGAGCGACGCCGAAGCCGTCGGCGCGCTGGCCGCGAAACGCGGCCGGAACCTGGCGGCCGAGGGGATCTGCGTCCTGCCGATGGGCGGTGCGATGAGCGTCGGGCGCTTCGCCCGGTTCCTCGGGCCGCAGGGCCTGGGCCTGCGGCTCACGGGACTGTGCGACGAGGCGGAACTCGGCTACTACGCGCGCGGCTGGGAAGGGGCCGGGGCGCAGCCTCAGGGGTTCTTCGTCTGCGCGGCCGATCTGGAGGACGAGCTCATCCGCGCACTGGGCGTGCCCAGGGTGGAGGAGCTAGTCCGGGTGGAGGGGGATTTCCGCGCCCTCGGGACCTTCCTGCGCCAGCCCGCACAGCGGGAGCGCACCGCGCAGCAGCAGATGCGGCGGTTCCTCGGTACGAAGAAGGGCCGCAAGATCCGCTACGGCCGCGTGCTCGTCGAGGCCCTCGACCCCGACCGGGTGCCGGCGCCGCTCGACGACCTGCTCGCGAGCCTCTGACCCGATACCGCCCGCGCCGGGTCGGACCAGGGGGCCCACTGCGTCCAAGTGCTCCAGGAAGAGGGCTGCCGCTTCCCCGCCCACCCGGACGCGGGCGGTCGGGTCGGCGGGATCCGGGGCGAAGAAGTCGTCGTGGCGGACGGCGGGACCGGCCGAGCGGCCGCTCGCGGTGGGGATGTGCTCCAGGTAGGGCCGCGTGTCGGCTTCGTAGGGGTTGACCGTGTCCGCTCCGCCCCACCGGATGCCGACCGGTACCCGTACGGCCTCCAGGCTCTCCCGGCTCACGAAGCCGCCGAGCCCGGGCGCCACCTGGAACACGGACCGTACCCGGGCATCGGGGAAATCGCCTCCGGCGCCGTCCACCGTACGCCGCGCGGCCTCGTCTTCCGGGTACTTCTTGCGCAGGGCCCCCATTGCGCCGGGGAACTCGGGGATCTACGGCATCGGCACGGCGCCCCGTGCGCAGGGCCCACGGCATCCGCGGGTCGACGCGGGCCCCGGCCAGCGCCGCCGCCGTGTAGCCGCCGAGGGAGAAGCCCGCCACGCCGACCGGGCCGAGGGGCTGTGGAGGGGCATGGCGCGATCGTAGAGAGGCGGTTGGGCTACCGTCCGGCCCGGACGGACACCGGGCCGCGGCGGATCAGCGCATCTTGAGTACGTGTCCGGGGGCGAGGGCGGCGGAGATGCGTTCGGCTATGACCTGGGCCGAGTTGCCCGCGGGGCTCTTGGGGCCCTGCGTCACCGTGACGGAGATCGCGAGCTTCTCCGCCGGCAAGTAGGCCTGGATGGCGGCGTAGCCGGAGAACGACGGATTCGTCAGGATCCAGTCGTTGACGACGATCACGCCCAGGCCGAAGTGGTGGGCCGCGGTATTGGTCAGGAGGCAGGCGCTGGCCGGGCAGGAGTCCGTCGGGTGGCCGAGGCCGATGGTGCCCGGGTCGAGCTGGGTCCTGAAGGACTTGGCGGACAGCAGCTCCCCGGTCCCGACGGCGCGCGCGGACCGGTCCAGATCGCAGATGTCCTGTACGAGGACGGCACCGGGGGCGGTGGTCCACGAGGGGTTCCAGAAGGTGGACTCCTCGTAGGTGCCGCGCTCGGAGGTGAAGGCGTGCAGTGCCGGTTCCGGGATCTGCGGGGTGTACTGGTTGCTGGTCTGGCTCAGCCCGAGCGGCCCGTACACACGTTCCTTCAGCAGCCGGTCCAGCGGAAGGCCGCTGATCTTCTCCAGCGCTTGGCCGAGCAGCGCGAAGTTGGCGTGCGAGTAACTCCAGTTGGTGCCCGGCTCGTAGAGGAGCGGCTTGCCGGTCGCGATGCCGATGACCTCGGCCGCCGTCCACGCGCGGAACGGCGCGGCCTCCAACTCGGCGACGAAGGCGGGGTCGGTGACGTAGTCGTGCAGGCCGGACGTGGAACTGCCCAGCATGCGCAAGGTGATCTCGGAACCGTGCGGAAGGTCAGGCAGCCAGCGGGCCACGGGGTCGTCGAGCGAGGCCTTGCCCTGGTCGACGAGTTGGAGCAGGACGGCGCCCATGTAGACGATGGCCACGGACCCCGTGCGGAAGTGCATGGACGGGTCGGCCGGGACTCCCGTCATGGATTGCCCGAGAGCCGTGGTGAGCACCTCGCGGTCACCGGAGGACACCTTCAGGACGACCGAGTTCAGGCCGAACTCCCGCTGAGCCTGCCGGGCGATGGTGAGGACCTTGCCGGCGTCGCCCTGGGCGGGGCCGGGAGAAGTGACGCATGCCCCCGGAGCCGCGGCGGCCGGCTCCGCGCCTGCGGCTGTCCCCGCCGGGAGGGCTGCGCCCATCAGACCGGCGATGCACAGCAAGACCGTACAAGTACGCCTCACCGTTCCAGTATGGGCGGGGGCGGCGTGCCGCGCATGCGGTGGGGCGGGAGCGGGCGGGCGGCTCCCGCTCGTGTCGGGGGCCCGGCCCACAGGAAGAGGACCATCATGACGAAACCCCTGGTCGCCATCACCGGTGCCAGCTCCGGCATCGGCGCCGCCACTGCCCGGCTGCTCTCCGGACAGGGCCAACCGCTCCTGCTGTCGGCCCGCCGGCTGGAGTTGCTGGAGGAGCTCGGCCTGCCGGACACCCCTGTGCCGGAAGGCCGACGCACCGACCGGGGAGCGGTCGAGGCGGCGGTCCGCGACGCCGGGGAACGGTTCGGACCCGTGGACGCCCTGGTCGACAACGCCGGCTCCATGCTGCTCGGCCGCATCGCCGATCAGCCGGTGGAGGAGTGGGGCGCATGATCGGCCTCAACGTCAAAGGGTTGCTCTACACCAGCCGCCAGCCGAGCTGTCCTGCCCGGCATGATTTCCCGGGGCGGTGGCACGATCGTCGACGTCAGCTCCGTCGCCTTCCGCAAGGTCTTCCCGCACCATGTCGCCTACGTCGGCACGAAGTTCGCCGTACACGCCATGTCCGAGAACCTGCGCGAGGAAATCGCCTCCTCGGGCGTCCGCGTGGTGACCATCGCCCCGGGCGCCGTGGAGACCGAGCTGCCCTCCCACACCAGCGACGAGCGGATCAGGACCGACTACGAGGCGTTGGAAGAAGTCCGCCGGCGGCGCCCTGGACCCCCAGGGCGTCGCGTAGGCGATCGCCTACGCCTACCGGCACCCGCCGAACGTGACCATCCGCGAGATCGTCCTCGCATCCACGGGCCAGGAGGCCTGATCCACGGCTTTCGCTGACCGGGCGGCGGGGTGCCCTGCTACGAGCACCGCCCTCCCCCGCCGTCCGACCTCGCCGGTGCTGCCACGCCCCGGTCGGCGGGGCAGTCCGCCGCCCCGGCGACTGAGCAGGCCCGCGAGCTGACCGCACTCCTGCCCGGGCACGCCGCCCCGGCGGCGAACCGGAACGAACCCAGGTGAACCGGGCACGCGTTCCCTCGAATCCACACCTGCCGGTCATTCACATCGCCAGAAGTGCCTCACGAGGACTTCCAGAGCCATGTGATGTGTGCCATGTTACATCGCACACTGCATAGCCGTGTACACGACAGAGTTGAATTCCCCGCCAACTCCCGTCGACGTCACGGCCCGCACCCCACATTCGCCGCGTCGCCAGCGCGGCCGCAGACCGGCCGGAGGCCCACCCCTCATGCGAAGTTCCCCCACGACCAAGGGCCGAGTCCGGCCCTTCATAGCCACCCTGGCCTGCTGTCTGGGCCTGACGATGCTCGCCCCCGTCGGCCAGGCCTTCGCGCGCGAGCCGAAGCCCGCCGCTCCCGCACCGGCCTTGAAGTCGGGCGCAGCCCCGCAACCCTCGACCGAGACCGCCGCGGCCGCCGCGCTCAGAGCCGAGCACGCCGCACGCCCGGACTCCGACCTGTCCGAGCGCGCCCCGCTCCGGGCCGCGGAGGAGCCCGCGCGCACCGAACAGCGCTCTTCCAAGGCCCAGTTGGCGCCCGGATCCACGGCCGCTGCCGAAGCCGTCGCCGCGGCCTGCAACGTCGCGGACTTCACCTCGAAGACCGGGGCGGCACTGGTCCAGCAGATCAAGGCTTCCGAGATGGACTGCGTGAACACGCTGTTCCAACTGAAGGGCCCCGACGCGAAGGCCGCCTTCCGTGAGGCGCAGATGGTCTCGGTGGCCGATGCCCTGCGCACCTCGGCCGCCACCTACCCTGGCAACAACACCACTTCCACCGGGCAGCTCGTCCTCTTCCTGCGCGCCGGGTATTTCGTGCAGTGGTACAACGAGTCCACGGTCGGCTCCTACGGGCCTGCCCTGAAGAGCTCGATCCGGGGCGCCCTGGACGGCTTCTTCGCCGCGCCGCGCGCGGCCGACGTGACCGAGGCCAACGGCTCGACCCTGTCCGAGGCCGTCGTCCTGATCGACAGTGCCCAGGAGAACGCGCGCTACCTCAGCGTGGTCAAGCGTCTGCTCTCCGGCTACAACTCCTCGTACGACGGCTTCTGGTCGATGGTCGCGGCGGTCAACAACGCCTACACCGTCCTGTTCCGCGGCCACCAGACCGCCGAGTTCCTGCCGGCCGTACAGGCCGACCCCAGCATCCTCACGGTGCTGCGCGACTTCGCCGTCACCCACGACGCCCTCCTCGGCACCGACAAGGCCTACCTGACGGCCAACGCCGGCCGGGAACTGGGCCGCTTCCTCCAGCACTCGGCGCTCCAGGGGACCGTACGGCCGCTCGTCAAGCAGCTGCTGGACCGCACCGCGATCACCGGCCGGACCGCTGCGCTGTGGGTGCCGCTCGCCGAGATGACGTCCTCGTACGATGCGGCCAACTGCTCCTCCTACGGCACCTGTGACCTGCCTGCGCGGGTACGCGCCGCGGTCCTGACGGTCAACCACACCTGCAGCCCGAGTCTGCGGATCGTCGCGCAGCGGATGACCGCCGCCGAGCTCGGTGCGAGCTGCACCAGTCTGGCCAACCAGGACGCCTTCTTCCACAACGTGGTCAAGGACGGCGGCCCGGTCGCGAACGACAAGAACACCGCTCTGGAAGTCGTCGCCTTCGACTCCAGCTCCGACTACCAGACCTACGCCGGCCTCATCTTCGGAATCAGCACCGACAACGGCGGCATGTACCTGGAGGGCGACCCGGCGGCCACCGGGAACCAGCCGCGGTTCATCGCCTACGAGGCGGAGTGGGTCCGGCCGGAGTTCCAGATCTGGAACCTCAACCACGAGTACACCCACTACCTCGACGGCCGTTTCAACATGTACGGCGACTTCGACTCGGGTATGACGACCCCGACCGTGATGTGGGTCGAGGGCTTCGCGGAGTACATCTCGTACTCGTACCGCAATGTCACCTACGACCGTGCCGTCACCGAGGCGGCCAAGAACACCTACAAGCTCAGCACGCTGTTCGACACCACCTACGACAACTCCGACTCCACCCGCGTCTACCAGTGGGGCTACCTGGCCGTCCGCTACCTGGTCCAGTCGCACCCGCAGGACGTGACCACGCTGCTCGGCCACTACCGCACCGGCAACTGGGCGGCCGCCCGCACCCTGCTCACCTCAACCATCGGCACCCGCTACGACGCGGACTTCGCCGCCTGGCTGGTCAAGTGCGCCGCCGGGGAATGCGGTGGCACCACCACTCCGCCGGCCAACAAGGCCCCGGTGGCGGCGTTCACCGCGTCGGTGAACGCCCTGGCGGTCGCCTTCACCGACGGCTCCACCGACGCGGACGGCACCATAGCCTCCCGCTCCTGGACCTTCGGTGACGGCACCGGCTCCACCTCCGCCAACCCGGCCAAAACCTATGCCGCGGCCGGCACCTACACCGTGACGCTCACCGTCACCGACAACAAGGGCGCCACCGCCACCACCAGCAAGGCGGTCACCGTCGGAGCCACCGGCCCGGCCGAGTGCACCAACGCGGACATCCGAGTGCTCGGCGACAACTGCCTGCGCTCCAACGTCTCGGCCACCACGGGCAACTACCGCTACTTCTACGTGAACGTCCCGGCCGGCACGGCCTCGCTGAAGATCTCCGTCTCGGGCGGCACGGGCAACGCCGACCTCTACTACAGCCCCACCACCTGGGCCACCACGGGCAACAACACCGCCCGCTCGACCCAGACCGGCAACACCGAAACCCTCACCATCAACAACCCGCCGGCCGGCTACGTCTACATCAGCCTGTACGCGGTCCAGAACTTCGCCGGAGTCACCGTCTCCAGCCGGTTCGGGGCGCCGCAGGCGGAGTGCACGGCCGCCGACACCCGGGTGCTGGGCGCGGACTGCCTGCGCTCCAACGTCTCGGCCACCACGGGCAACTACCGCTACTTCTACGTGAACGTCCCGGCCGGCACCACCTCCCTCAAGATCTCCGTCTCGGGCGGCACGGGCAACGCCGACCTCTACTACAGCCCCACCACCTGGGCCACCACGGGCAACAACACCGCCCGCTCGACCCAGACCGGCAACACCGAAACCCTCACCATCAACAACCCGCCGGCCGGCTACGTCTACATCAGCCTCCACGCCGCCCAGGACTTCGCCGGAGCCACCGTCTCCAGCCGCTTCTGAGCCCGACCAGCCCGCCGGCCCCCACCCCTCCGGGGACGGGTGGGGGCCGGCGCCGTCCCCCGGGGCCGGGCCGGCCGCGGTCGTGGCCCGGTCGTGGCCCCGAGGTCGTCGACCGTGAGACCGTCCACGACCAGGTCCCGGCCGCGGGAACAGGGAGTCGGGAGCCGCGGGTGGCAGACTCTCGGGGACGGCAGTGAGGAGTACCGGTGAGAGCGGATCCGCGAGGCACGGGGCGCGGCGGCAGCCATGGGGGCGGGCGCGCCGACGGAGTCGGTGAGGTGCGGCGGGATTCCGGCATCGGGCCCTTCGTGATCAACGGTCCGGCCAGGCCCGCCGGGAGGGCTTCCATCCGTCGTGCCAACCTCGGTCTCGTGCTGCGCCTGCTACGTGACGCCGGGCCGCGTTCACGTGCCAGGATCGCCGACGACGCGGGGCTGCCGAGGCCCACGGTCACCGGCCTGGTCACCGAGCTCATCGAACTCGGCCTGGTGCGGGAGGGGGACGCCGAGCGGGACGGTTCGGTGGGCCGCCCCGGCCAGAGCGTCCGGATCGACGGCCGCTCGCTGTGCGGGATCGGTCTGGAGGTCAACGTCGACTACCTGGCCGCCGTCGCCCTCACCCTGGGCGGGGACACCGTCTTCGAGCGCCGGATCGCCATGGACGTCCGCGGCGCCGGACCCGAGGCCGTTCTCGACTGCGCCGCCGGGCTGGTCCGCGAGGCCCTGGCCACCCTGGACGCTGCCGGGATCGCCACGGCCGGAGTCACGGTCGCGGCCCCCGGAGTCGTCGACATCACTGCGGGCACCGTCGTCTACGCCGCGAACATCGGCTGGCACGACGTGGACGCGGTCAGCGGGATCCGCGCCCGTCTGGGGCGCGGGGCTCCCCCGGTGCGCCTGGAGAACGACGCCAAACTCGGCGCGGTGGCCGAGTACCTGGAGGCCTCCGCGGCCGGTATCCACGACCTCATCTACGTCACCGGCGAGACGGGCGTGGGCGGCGGCATCATCAGCGGCGGCCGGCTCCACCGCGGAGCGGCCGGATTCGCCGGGGAGATCGGCCACATGCCCCTCGATCCCGGCGGCGCGCTCTGCGCCTGTGGGCGCCGGGGCTGCTGGGAGACCATGGTCGGACTCACGGCCCTGCTGCGGCACGCCGCCGCCCCCGAGGATCCCGTACACGACCCCTCCCTGGACCTGGAGGCACGGCTTACGGACCTGCAGGCCCGGGCGGCCGCCGGGGACGCGAGAACGCTGGAGGCCCTGGACCGGGTCGCCGACGCCCTCGGCCTCGGGCTGGCGCTGCTGGCAGACGTCCTGAACCCGCGCGCGGTGGTGCTCGGCGGCTACTTCACCTACTTCGGCGACCGGTTGGCCCCGCGGGTGGAGCGGCTGATGGCCGAACGGGTGATGGCGCCGGACACGGGCGGCTGCCGCCTGCTGCTGTCCACCCTCGGTTTCTCCGCTCCGGCGCGGGGCGGCGCCCTGCTCGCCCTCGACCCGGTGTACGAGGATCCGGCGCAGACGGTGTCGGCGGCCACGGGGGTCTGAGGCCGGGGCCGGATTCGGGGTCGAGGCCGTCTACGGTGCCCTGAGCCGGGCGCCCCGGCCCTGGCCCCGCCACCGTCCGGGCCGCCCGAGGCACCCTGGTACCCGGTGACGGCCATGACGGGTCCGATTCCGTCCCGCAGGCCGGTCTCGTCGTTCTGCGCCACGTCCCTGCCGTCGGCGACCCGGAGAGCGAAGTGGGGCAGTGGGTGCCCGGTGAAGCCGTCGGAGTCGGGCGCCGACCCGCCGGGAGACGTGGATGCGCCGCGCGCATGGGTTTCCACGTCGATCTCGAGCCCGGCCGGGTAGGCCAGTACCTGCCGGGCGAGCACTGCGACACCACTCGACCGGCCGATCGCCACCGGTCCCGCGACGTCTCCGCCGGTCATCGGCGGTGGCGCCTGCCACTCAGGCAGCCCGCCGGTACGTCGACCACTGTCCGGCTCCTCAACCGTGCCCGGAGCGCAGCCGGTTGGGACCTCACCGATGTGGCCGCACCAGGAGGTCGCCGCACCAATCTCTCCGGCCGCGTCTTGCGGATCAACCCTGGCCCGGCCCCGGAAGGGTGCGACAGTGGGAGCCATGTGCGGCCGATACGCCTCCTCCCGGGCACCGAAAGACCTCGCGGGCCTCTTCGACGCCCAGCTCGACCCCGACCGGGCCCTCGGGCCCTCGTGGAACGTGGCGCCCACCGACGAGGTGTGGGCGGTGCTGGAGCGCGCCGACCGGGACACCGGGGAGCTCGGCCGGCAGCTGCGTCCGGTGCGATGGGGTCTGGTGCCGTCGTGGGCCAAGGACCCGGCCGTGGGATCCCGGATGATCAACGCGCGGGTGGAGACCGTCCATGAGAAGCCGGCCTACCGGCGGGCCCTGGCCAAACGCCGCTGCCTGCTGCCCGCGGACGGCTTCTACGAGTGGGAGGCCGTACCCGCCACCGGCACGGCCAAGGCCTACAAGCAGCCCTACTTCATCCGCCCCGAGACCGGCTCCGTCATGGCCATGGCCGGGCTGTACGAGTTCTGGCGCGACCCCGCCGTCACCGACCGGGACGACCCGGACGCCTGGCTCACCACCGCCACGATCATCACCACCGAGGCCACCGACGCGGCCGGCCGCATCCACCCCCGGATGCCGCTCGCCCTCGACCCCGGCGACTACGAGGCCTGGCTCGACCCCGCCCACGAGGACACGACGGACCTCCGCGCCCTGCTCCACACCCCCGCCGGCGGGCGGCTCACGGCGACCGCGGTCTCCACCGCCGTCAACAGCGTCCGCAACAACGGCCCCCACCTCCTCGACCCCAGCGGCTGAGAACACCGGAGCCCCGCGTCCGCTCGGAAATTCGTACGAGTCCGGTCGCTGATTTCGGGGTTTCCGACGGGTTCGGCGGGACGATCCGCCATTCGGTGCCCGCCGCGCGTCGGCCGCTGCGATGCTTCCGCCGGTATCACCGGGCCGTCGACCTTCCAACGGGCCTCGGGATACCGGCGAACGCACGGCACCGCCGTACGAAGCGGCGCTCCGGTTCGTCGTACGGGAGCGTCCGGCCGCGGCTTCCCAGGAGTATTCGCCTCCGGCCGCCGCCGGGCGGAGGCGAGAGGGGGAGACTTCGATGTCTTCGACTGCTGTGTTGCACGGGCCGGGTACCCGGTGGCGTCACCGGCTGCTGGCGGTGGCCGCGTCCGCGACGCTGACCGCGGGCGGCCTGACGGCTCTGGCGCCCCCGGCGTCGGCGGAGGGCGTGTGCGCCGAACCGGTCCTGGCGGGTGCCACCACCACGATCACCTGCTCGGCGGGTGGCTCCGGAAGCGTCACGGTGCCCGAGGGCGTCACCGGCGGTGTGGTGACCCTGGACGGCGCCGGGGGCGGAAACGCCGGGGACGGTACCGCGGGCGGCAAGGGCGCCCACCTCGTCGCGACCGTCGCCGCCACGCCGGGGCAGACGTTGAACGTGGTCGTCGGCCGACGCGGTGCCAACGGTGTCGCGAACGTGCAGTTCGGCGTGCCGGGATTCGGCGGCGCCCTGGTCGCGGTGACCACCGCCGCCAACGTGCCGCTGCTGACCGCCGGTTCGGGCGGCGGGGCGGGCGGAGCCGGCATCGGCTCCCCCGCGTACCGGGGAGCGGCCGGCGGTGACAGCGGCCGGGCGGGCGCCGACGGCAACGGCATGGTCCCCGACGCGCAGGGCGGTACGGGCGGAGGCCCGGGCACCGGCACGGCCGGCGGGGCCGCGGGGACCGGAGGGCCCGGCGCTGACAACGAGGGCCCGAACGGCTCTCCCGGCGCCTACCCGAACGGCTCCGGCGGCGCCGCCGCCCAGGGCGTGTTCAACCCGACGGGCGCCGGCGGACGCGGCGGAGCCGGGTACGGCGGCGGAGGCCGGGGCGGGGCGGGCGGCAGATACGGCGCCACCGGTGGTGGCGGAGGAGGCGGTGGCGGAGGATCCAGCCTGGTCTCCGGAACGGTTCCCGGCTCACCGGTCACCCTGACCGAAGGGGCCAACGCCGGGGACGGCCGGATCGTCTTCGCCTTCACCCTCACTCCCACGGTCACGGCCGTCGGCCCGGACACCGGGCCCGCGGGAGGCGGTACGGCGGTGACGGTCACCGGAACCAACCTGACGGGCGCCGCCCTCGACTTCGGGCAGGACAACCAGGCGACCGGCGTCACCTGCACCGCGACCTCCTGCACCGCCACCGCACCGGCCGGGACCGGAACCGTGGACGTACGGGCCACCACCCCCGGCGGCACCAGCGATCCGTCCCCCTCCGGCCGGTACACCTACGTCCCCTTGCCCGTGGTGACCTCGCTCAGCCCGTCCACCGGCACCACGGACGGCGGTACGGCCGTCACCGTCAACGGCACCGGCCTGCAGGGCGCCACCGCGCTCACCTTCGGCCCCGGCAACCCGGCCGCCAGCCTCTCCTGCACCCCCACCGCCTGCACCGCCACCGCGCCGGCCCACGCCGCGGGCCCGGTGGACGTCCAGGTCACCACGCCCGGCGGCACCAGCGCCGTGGCCGGCGCGGGCCGGTACACCTACCAGCTCCCGCCCGCCGACATCGACGTGGACCTGACCGCGCAGCCGAACCTGAGCCTGCTCGTCCCCTACCTCTCCTACAGCTTGACCGCCCGCAACACCGGCCCCGGTACGGTCACTTCGGCCACGCTCACCGCGACCCTGCCGCCGGGCGCGTCCGCCACCGCCCTGTCCCCGGGATGCACGGCCATCGGGTCCACCGTGACCTGCGCCTACGGGACCATCGCCGTCGGCGCCGCCTCCACCAAGACGTTCCGGGTACCGCTGGGCCTGCTCTCGCTGGGGCGCGTCTCGGTCTCCGCCACCCGTACGGTGTCCGCGCCGACCGACCCCAACCCGCTCAACGACGGCGCGACCGCCAGTTGCACGGTCGTCTCCATCCTCCTGGTCACCTGCCCCTGACCCGGCACCGCCGTCCGCCGCCAACGGGGACGCCGAACGCCGTACGCACCTGATCGCCGCCGGCCCGCCCCGTCAGGAGGCGGGCCGGCGGTGCGCCCACGCGAAAGCCCTCCGGCTGGAGGGGCCCCACCACCGTCGTGGGGTCGCGGGAGGAACCCGGTCGACAGACGGCTGCCCGAATCACTGAAGTGGCCCGCAATGCCCGCCGACCGGAGCGGGCCGGCCACAGGAGCTGTTCTTGGCAAGCGAAACGACCACAGAAACCGGGGCGACCGGGACGAGCGGGCCGACCGGGGCAGTGCTGGACGAGGTCAGTCCGGTCATCGACGGGCCTCTGGTCAGACGCCTGGTCGACGCGCAGTTCCCTCCGTGGACGGGGCTGCCCCTACGCCTCCTCGACCCGGCTGGGACCGGCCTCCGGTCTGGTTCCACGGGGACTTCCACACCGGCAACCTCCTCACCGTCCACGGCCGCCTCAGCGCGGTCATCGACTCCGGCGGGCTCGGGATCGGCGACCCTGCCTGCGACCTGACCATTGCCTTCACCCTGCTGTCGGCCTCCGGCCGGGCAGTCTTCCGCAGCGCACTCGGCGTGGACGACGCCACATGGGCCCGCGGTCGCGGCTGGGCCTTGGCCACTGCCCTGGGCGCCTACACCTGGCACCCCGCCGTCGACCCCGTCCTCGCGGCGCAGACCACCCGCCAGATCACCGAGGCGCTCATCGGCTGAGCCGACCCGGCACCTGTCCCGACAACTGGCCCAGAGGACTGATGGGTTGACATGCCTCCCTTCCTCAGTCCACCCTTTCACTACTTGCCTAGTGAAAGGGTGCTGTTGTCGTGCTGGAATACCGCATCGACCGGCGCAGCGGCATCGCCACGTACATGCAGATCGTCCAGCAAACCAAACAGGCTCTGCGCCTGGGGCTGTTGGAGCCGGGCGACAAGCTGCCGACCGCGCGCGAGGTCGTCGAGGCCACCGCCATCAACCCGAACACCGTCCTCAAGGCCTACCGGGAACTGGAGCGCGAAGGGCTCGTCGAGGCGAAGCGGGGGCTCGGCACCTTCATCCGGAAGTCCTTGGGCGGCACACCGGCAGAATCCCCGCTGCGCGCCGAACTCGCCGACTGGGCGCGGCGGGCCCGGGAGGACGGGATGGAACGGGACGACGCGGTCGCACTCTTCTCGGCCGTAATGGAAGAGCACTTCAAGGGGGACGAAAACGAATGACGCACACCGTGATCGAGGCGGAGGGCCTCGGCCTGCGCTACGGACGCCGGGGAACCTGGGCGCTGCGCGACTGCTCCTTCCGGCTGCCCGAGGGCCGGATCTCTGCACTCGTAGGGCCCAACGGGGCGGGAAAATCGAGCCTGTTGGCCCTCGCGGCGGGGCTCATGTCCCCGACAGAGGGCACCTTGCGCACGGCGCCGCGCGAGCAGTTGGCGTTCGTGGGCCAGGACAAGCCGCTCTACCCGCAGCTCACCGTCGGCGAGACCCTGCGGTCGGGCCTCGAGCTCAACCCCGGGCGCTGGGACTCGAAGACGGCGGAGCGCATCGTGGAGGCGGGCGGACTCGACCCGCGCGCGAAGATCCGTACGCTCTCGGGCGGGCAGCGCACCCGGGTCGCCCTGGCCCTGGCCCTCGGCAAGCGCCCCGGCCTGCTCCTGCTGGACGAGCCGATGGCCGACCTCGACCCGCTCGCCCGGCACCAGCTCATGGGCACGCTCATGGCCGACGCCGCCGAGAACGGCACCTCCGTGCTGATGTCCTCGCACATCCTCACCGAGCTCGAGGGTTCCTGCGACCACCTCCTGCTCGTCGACCGCGGCCGGATCCGCCTCTCCGGCCCGATCGACGAGGTCGGCGCGGCCCATCTGCTGCTCACCGGCCCCGCCGCCGCCCACGGCGAACTCTCCGCGCACACCGTCGTCGAGGCCCGCACGACGGGCCGTCAGCTCACGGCGCTCGTACGCCCACGGGGCCCCGTGGACAGCCTCACCTGGCAGACGTCCCATCCGTCCCTGGAGGAACTCTTGCTCGCCCATCTGCGCGCGCCCGACGCACCGCCGTTCGACGCGGACGCGGACGCGGAGACCACCGAGGCGGTGCGGACATGAGCGCGCTGACGTTGAAGGGCCCCTACTGGGTCACGGTCCGCCAGCACCGCCGCGTGCTGTGGGCGGTGCCCGCCCTCTTGGCCGTGGGCCTCGTCGTGATGGTCGCGCTCTCCGTGTGGAGCGCGTACCCGACCTACGACGAGATGCACCGGCCGGTCATGACCCCCGGATACGACCTGCTCCGGGGATTCATGCAGTCCGCGACCAAGAGCCTGGTGTTCTTCCCGGCGCTGGTGGGTGCATTCGTCGCCGGCCCGTTGGTCGCTCGCGAGCTGGAGAGCGGGACCTGGCGGCTCGCCCTCACCCAGTCGACGACGGCGAAGGGCTGGCTCGGCGCGAAGGTCGCGGTGGCGGCCACGGTCGCCGTCCTCGCTTCGCTCGCCCTCGTCGGCATCTACCGTCTGGGCTGGCTCCGGGTTTCCGACACGTACGGGCTGCGCTGGGGCGACCTCGGTGCGTATGAGAGCAGTGGGACGGTGCTCGTCGCCTACTGCCTGCTCGGCGTGGCCCTCGGCGCCCTCATCGGACAGCTGGTCCGGCGGACCCTGGTCGCCATGGCGGTCACCGGGGTCCTCACGGGTCTGGTGCTGCTGATCCTCCGCGCGCTGCGGTGGTCGTTCCTTTCCGTGGAGACCGTCACCAGGTCCTTCCCCGGCGATCCGGAGTCATTGCTGCCGCCCTCAGCCCTGCGGATGGACGCCGGGCTCCTCACCACCACGGGTGAGCGCCTGTCCCAGTACTTCTGCATTCCGCAGGCGCGGGCCACGGGAGCCTGCCGCCCCGACGCGGACGTCGCCTCCCTGTACGCCGACTTCCACCCGGCCTCGCACTACTGGCCGACCCAGCTCATCGAGACCTCGATCCTCCTGGCCGCGGCTGCCGCCGTCCTCTGTGCCGCCTTCCGACTGGTGCACAAACGGCACCCGTGAGCGCGACCCCGCCGGGCAGGGCGACCCGGCCGGGTCAGGACTCAGGTCCTGCTCCGGCCGGGCCGTCGGCACCCCCGGTCAAGACCATCGCCGCTGTTCACAACCGTTCTACGGCTGTCCAATGGAAAGAGGTCCGCGAGCCAGGAGGACGTCGTGTCCGTCGTGTCCGAAGAGAAGAGGGGTTTCTGCACCCTCTGCAAGTCGCGCTGCGGCGCGATCTTCACCATCGAGGACGGCCGACTCACCGGCGTGCGCCCGGACCCCGACCATCCGACCGGCACGGCGATGTGCCCCAAGGGCCGCGCTGCCCCCGAGATCGCGCACAGCACGCGGCGGCTGACCACCCCGCTGCGCCGGACCAACCCCAAATCGGACCCGGACCCGGGCTGGGTGCCCATTTCCTGGGACGAGGCGATGGAAGAGATCGCCGAGGAGATCGGGGCGATCGCCGCGGAGAGCGGTCCCGAGTCGGTGGCCTTCGCCGTGGCCACGCCTTCGGGGACCATGGTGTCGGACGCCACCGAGTGGATCGAGCGGTTCGTACGGCGCTTCGGCAGCCCGAACACGGTGTACAGCGCGGAGATCTGCAACTGGCACAAGGACTTCGCGCACGCCTTCACCTTCGGCTCGCCGATCCCGCCGCCCGACTACGCGAACGCCGACCTGGCCCTGCTGTGGGGCTTCAACCCGGCCAAGACCTGGCTCGCCCAGTCCGCCGCCCTCTCCGCCGCCCAGGCGGCCGGCACGAAGCTCGCGGTCGTGGACCCGCGCCGCTCCACGAGCGCGCTGCGGGCCGACCACTGGCTGCGGGTGCGGCCCGGCACCGACGCCGCGCTCGCCCTCGGGCTGGCCCACCTGCTCATCGCCGACGAGGGCTACGACGCGGCCTTCGTCCGCGCCTGGACCAACGCCCCTCTCCTGGTCCGCGCCGACACCGGGCGGTTCCTGCGCGCGCGGGAGCTCCCCGGCGCGTACGAGGGCGTGGGCGCTTCGGGCTTCGCCGTCTTCGACGAGGAGACCGGCCGGGCCGAGGTTTACGACACCGCCCGCGCCGCCGTGCGCCCCGAGCGTTTCGCGCTGCACGGCACCCAGGCAGTCACCCTCCATGACGGATCGGTGATCGACTGCGTGCCCGCCTTCGAGCGGTACGCCGCCGCCTGTGCGGACTGGCCGCCGGACCGGGTGGCCGCCACCACGTGGATCCCCGAGCGGGAGGTCCGTGCACTCGCCGCGGAGATCGCAGCCGCTCCCGCGGTCACCTACTACGGGTGGACCGGAGTGGGGCAGAGTGCGAACGCCGCGCAGACCGAACGGGCACTGGCCACTCTCTACGCGCTGACCGGTTCCTACGACACCCGGGGCGGCAACCACGTCGTACCCGCCCCGCCCTACAACCCGGCGACCTCCCTGGCGCAGTTCGCTCCCGAACAGCGCGCCAAGGCCCTCGGCCTCGACAAGCACCCGCTGGGCCCGCCCGCCTCCGGCTACATCAACTCCGGCGACCTGTGCACCGCCATCGAGACGGGCCGCCCGTACCCCGTCCGCGCCCTGATCGGCTTCGGGTCCAACCTGGTCGTCTCCCAGCCCGACTCCGACCGCACCGCGCGGGCGCTGGGAGCGCTCGACTTCCAGGTCCACCTCGACCTCTTCCACAACCCGACCAGCACCAGCGCCGACCTCGTCCTGCCGGTCAACAGCGCCTACGAGCACGAAGCCCTGCGCTTCGGCTTCGAGGTCGGCCACCGGGCCCAGGAGCAGGTCCAGCTCCGGCCCCGGATGGTCGAGCCGCAGGGCGATTCGCGCAGCGACACCGAGTTCGTCTTCGATCTCGCCTGCCGCCTGGGCATGGGGGCGGAGTTCTTCGACGGGGACATCGAGGCCGCCTGGAACTGGCAGCTCGAACCCCTGGGCCTGACCGTCGAAGAGCTGCGCGGCCGGCCGGGTGGCGTCCGGGTGCCCCGCGAGGAGCGCTACCGCAAGTACGCCGCCCTTGTAGCGGGCGACGGCGACGCGGTGGCCGGCTTCGCCACGCCCACCCGGCGCGTCGAGCTGTACTCCGAGCGGCTGCTGGAGCACGGATACCCCGCCGTGCCCGAGCACCACGACCCCGCGCCCACGAACGCCGCATACCCGCTCGTGCTGACCTGCGCCAAGCACGGGTACTTCGTCCACAGCCAGCAGCGGTCACTGACCACGCTGCGCCGCCGGGCCACCGACCCCTCGGTGGACCTGCACCCCCGGACCGCCGCCGCCCACGGCATCGGCGAAGGCCAGTGGGTGGAGCTCGCCACGCGCCTCGGCTCGATCCGGCTGCGCGCCCGCTTCGACGAATCGCTGCACCCCTCCGTCGTCGTCGGCGAGTACGGCTGGTGGCAGGACGCCATCGACCTCGCCCTCCCCGGCGCCGACCCGGCCAGCCAGTCGGGCAGCAACTTCAACCGGCTGGTCGACCACACCGATACCGACCCGCTCAGCGGCTCCGCACCCCTGCGGTCCGCGGCCTGCCGGATCAGCCCCGTACCCGGCGACGGCGCCTGGACCGGAACCCGCCCCTTCACCGTCACCGCTGTCACCGAGGTGAGCCCCGGCATCCGGGGCCTGCGGCTCGTCCCGCAGGACGGCGGAGCCCTGCCGGACTACCGGCCCGGCCAGCACCTGACGGTGCGCGCCGAGCACCCGGACGGCAGCGTCCAGGACCCGTCGGACGGCCGCAGCTACTCCCTGACCGGCCCGGCCCTCGCGGCCGGCCGCACCGACTACCGGCTCGCCGTGCGCCACATCCCCGGCGGAGCCTTCTCCACCCGGGTCCACGAGGAACTCCGGGTCGGCGACCGGCTCCACCTGGCGAGCCCGGGAGGCGTGTTCGCGATACCCACGCACACGGACAACCCCGTCGTGCTCCTCGCCGGCGGCATCGGCATCACCCCGTTCCTGAGCTACCTCGAAACGCTCGCGGCCACCGGCGGCACCGTCCCCGAGGTCGTCCTGCACTACGGAAACAACAACTCGGCCGACCATCCCTTCCGGGACCGGCTGCGCGAACTGGCCGCCCGCATACCGGCGCTGACGGTCGTCGACCACTACGCCGCCCCCGGTACGGGTGACGTACCGGGCCGCGACTACGACCGCGCCGGGTTCATCACGGTCGACGACATCGACCCCGGACTCCTCGGCCGCCGCGCCCGCTTCTACATGTGCGGTCCGCAGCCCATGCTCGACGCCCTCACCGGCGCACTGACCGCGCGCGGAGTCCCGCGCTTCGAGGTGTTCAGCGAGAAGTTCCGCCCGGCCCGGCAGGAGGTGACCGTTCCCGACGACGCCGAGTACACCGTCACCTTCGCGCGGTCCGGACGCAGCGCCACCTGGCGCAAGAACGACGGCCCGCTCCTCGCCCTCGGCGAAGCGGCCGGGGTCGCCATGCCGAGCGGCTGCCGGGTCGGGCAGTGCGAGAGCTGCGCCTGCACCGTGCTGGGGGGCACGGCGGCCCACCTCGTGACCCCCTCGGAGGACCTGCCCGACACCGACGTCCTCACCTGCCAGTCGCTGCCGACCTCGGACCTGGTCCTCGACCTGTAGGCCCGCCGGTCCCCGTCAGGAGAGGTTCTCCTCCTTCTCCTCCAGCCCTTCCAGGCTGTCCATGAAGGAGCTGACGGAGAACACCGCGCGCCCCGGGCCGGCCGGGCCGTAGCCGGGCGGGGAGCTCAGACCGAACTCCTCGAGCGTCGCCCGGTAGGTCTCCAGAAGCCGGACGTGGTACTCGAGGGGTGCGCCCAGCGGATTGGCCTTGCCCAGCGGGGTCGTCGGCTCCGGGCACCAGGTGGTGAAACGCGGAACGACTCCGTGCGACATGAAGAACCGCAGGCCCTCCTGGGTCGAGGCGATCGCCTCGCTCACCTTGGTGAACCCGAAGGGCTCGGCCATCTCGATGCCCGCCACGAAGTTCGGAATCACGTTGCGCGGGCCGAACACCTCGGTGGATTCCAGGATCCTGCGGTGCCATTCGGCACGGCCGACGTAGCGCTCCTTGCCCGGGCAGTGGAGCTGGAACAGCCGCTCGTCCCACACCTCGAAGTTGGGGTGGTAGATCTTGATGCCGTAGTCGTGGAAGCGCTGCACGGCGTCGCGGGGCAGGGCCTGGGCGACGACCTTGCCGGTCCAGCGGCCGGGGAACCGCTCCTCGATGGCCTTCGCGTACTGCCCGTAGAAGTCGGCCTCGTCTCGGCCGCCGACCTGGGAGGTGATCGAGCCTCCCGTGAGGGTGTAGGCCCGGGAGATCCCCGCCGTGTCGTACCGGTCGATGATCTCCAGCGCCTCGAGCACCTCCTCGACCGGCTTCACACCGGTGTAGGGGCGGCCGGCCGCCTTGTGCTGGCGCCAGTTGTGGTTGATGTCGCAGAACTGGCATTCCTCCTTGGCGCCGAAGTACTGGCACACCCGGAAGACCGTCAGATAGATGAGGTAGCCCCACTGGATGGTCGGCGCGACCTCCATCACCGACTTGCCGTTCGACAGCGTGTGCCGGTAGTACTCCGGCATCGGAGGCAGGCCCACGTCCGCGATCCGTACGCCGTCCAGGTACAGGCCGAGCGCGCCGTCCTCACCACCCCGCACCACGTACGGGGAGTCCGGGTTCACCCGTACCGAGACCACGGTGCGGCGCAGGTCGTAGGAGCCGCCGGTGAGCACGATCTCCTCGGGCGGCCGGTTCAGAGCGGCGGCTCCGAGCTCCGGGAGGGTGCGGTGGTCGAAGGAGAAGATGAAGTAGGACTTCGGCTTGACGTCGCCCGAACCCCCGTCGGCGGTCCCGCTGAGCGCGGACTCGTCGAAGGCCATGCCGCCCCGCAGGAGGTCTTCCTTGATCACGGCTTCCCTGGGCACGTGCGGGAAGCGCCCCATCAGGTCCTCGATCAGCGCGGTACGGCTCGGATTCTCCATCTGCGACTCCATTCCAGACTCCTGCCGGGCGCTCGACAGCCCGCCCCCTTTGGCGTTCCGCGCGGCTCAGCACTGATCTCACTCTAATGAGGGCGGGCCGGCCCCGGCGCAGCGCCTCCTCGGGGAGTCGGCCGGCGCTATGGGGAGGGATGGGCGCCGTGGGTGTGGCCGGCCGGCGCGTCCACGGTCCCGCCGAGGCGGGCCCGGGCCGTGGTCAGGGCGTCCGCCGAGGGCGCCGTGATGATCCAGCGTTCTCCGACGAGGTAGGTGCCGCCGTACTGCCGGGACTCCGACAGCCATGCGGAGCGACCCTCCGCCGTGCTGAAGGTGGCCAGCCGGAAGGCCTGCGCGCCCACCGCGCAGGCCCCCTCCCGCAGCTCCTGCGCGTCGACGGTCACCTCGGGGCTGCAGCCCAGGGCGGCCGCGATCCGGTCCAGCGGTTCGGGGGCGGGGGGCGGCGGGGAGGCCGCACTGCCTGCGCCCTCGCATCCCGCGCAGCCCGCGAGCAGGAGGGCGGCGAGCAGGGCGACGGCGCGACGCGGCCGGCGACGGGCCCCGGCTACGGGACCGGTTGCTGCCCGGGGCTTCCCCTCTTGCGTGTCCGGCACGGCCGGTCAGCCCGCCGCCGGGATCTTCTTGCCTGCTGGGTTCACGGCGAACCAGAGGCCCTGGGCGCCGTGGCCGTTGGTCTGACCCGGTGCGGTGTCTCCGGTGAAGAGGTAGACCGGCCAGCAGTCGATCGTCAATTGGCGGGTGCCGTCGGGTCGTTCCACGGAGCCGACCAGCCCGGCGGGAATTCCGGCGGCCTTCTGGCCTTCCGCGGGTGCGGCAGGTTTCCAGGTGTTGAGGCAGTCCTCCAGGCAGCCGAATTCCATCGGCCAGGCGCTGTCCTTGTCGAATCGGTAGAGGGTGTTTCCGCGGGCGTCCACCATGAGTTTTCCGAGTTTCGCGTCGTACACGGCGGAGAGCGGCGCGGACAACTTTCCGCTTTCCGTTTCTCCTTCCTCCGCCTGTCCGTCGTCTCCCTTCTTTCCGTCCGCCGCCCTGCCCCCGTCCGCCGCCAGCGCGTGCCAGGTGCCGCCGACGCCCTCGCCCTTCGCCTCACCGGTCCGGGTGTCCTTCGCGTAGCGGTACACGGGCCACCCCGCGAGCGTGAGCTGGCGGGTGCCGTCGGGCCGGTCGACAGAGCCGAGCAGCCCCTCGTCGATGCCTGCCGGTACCTGGGCCCCGTCCGCCGGCACCGCGGGCCAGAGGTCGGCGCAGGCGTCCTCGCAGGTCGAGCGGGGCGGCTGGGCGCTGTCCTTGTCGAACCGGTAGAGCGCTGCTCCGGCCGCGTCCGTGACCACACCGCCGACCTCGGGGACCTGCCGGACCGACAGTCGGCCGGCCGGGTCCAGGTCCCCGGCCGCGGAGTCCGGGCCCGAGCCCTCCTCGGCGTCCGTATCCGACCCCGCGCCGTAGCCCTCACCGTCCCCGGACCCGTGGCCCGCCGCCTGCTGCGCTCCGGCCGCCCCGAGGGTCACCGTACGGGCGCCGCCTTCGCCGCTGCCGCATCCCGACGCGAGCAGAAGTACCGTCAGCACCGACCCTGCGGCGGCCGTGGTCGCCCGGCTCCTGTTGCCCATGGTTCTCTCCTTCGGATTCCGTCCGGCGCGCCTTCGGTTTCCCTCCGGCGTGCTTCCGTCGGGATATTCATAAGGTCTGCGGGGTCCGGCGTATTCGATCGTGCGGGAATTTGTCAGATCACGCCAAAGCATGAACTCATGCCTGGATGCGGAGTGCGAGTGCGGGGCAACGGCGCACCGCGCGCAGTGCTTTCGGCCGCAGCGGGCCGGGGACCGGCATGACTCCTTGTGCCGGATAGCCGTCCTCGTCGAGCCGCACCACATCGGGCAGCAGGTCCACGCACAGGCCGTGGCCCTTGCACAGCGTCCAGTCCACGACGAGCCGTTCGGGGCTCTCGTCCTCGGGCAGCGGCAGGGCTCCCAGCACCCGGCGGCCGCAACCGCTGCCGAGCGCGTGGCCGCGAAACTCCTCGGGGAAGGCGGTGAGCGCGGAGGCCACGAACGAGGACGTGCCGTCCGGGTGGGAGCAGGCTCCCCGGCCGCGTACTCCCCGCATCCGGGCCTGCACCGCGTCGAGGGCCGCCCCGCCCCCGCCGGCCACGAGCCGCTCCACGGCGTCGGCGAGCGAGGGCAGGCCCCGTACGCACGGACCGCACTGGCCCGCCGACTCCCCCGCCAGCCAGCGGGTGACCCGGGCCACCTCACCGGCCGGGCAGGTGTCCTCGGGCAGCGGCAGCACCGCGCCTGCGCCCAGTACCGCGCCGTACGCGGCCAGGGACTTCCTGGACAGCAGGGCCTCGCGCGCCGCCTCCGGACCCAGCCAGCGGCCGTGGAACCCTCCGATGAGCACACCCTGCCCGGGCACCGTGCCGCACAGGTCCAGTACGTATTCCAGGGACGTGCCCAGGGGTACCTCGACGACCGTCGTGCCGGCGACGGTGAGCAGGGTCGTACCGGGTTCGTCGGGCAGACCTGCCGTGCCGTACGCGGGGGCGCCGAGCCGGGCGGCGACGGCGAGCTGTGCGTACGTCTCGGCGTTGGACAGCAGGGTGGGCAGGCCGCCGAGGCCCCGTTCGCTGGTCCGCGTCCGGTGTCCGGAGGGCACGGCGGGCCCGCCGTCCAGGCCGTTCACCAGGGCGCTTCCCTCGCCCGTGACGAAGCGTTCGGGGAGGCGGACGACGCGGACGCGCCGCCCGGACGGGCCCCGTTCGGCGACGGCCTCGGTGAGCGAGCGCTCCACGTCGGGCCGGGTGACGCCGACGACCACGTCCTCGGCGCCGAGTGCGGCTGCGGCCACCAGGGCGCCGTCGAGTACGAGGTGCGGTACGTAGAGGAGCAGGGCGGCGTCCTTCAGGCAACTCGGCTCGCCCTCGGTGCCGTTGACGACCACGGCGCACCGTCCGTCCTGTCCCCTCGCGGACCGGATGACGGCCCGGAGTTTGCGGGCGAACGGGAAGCCCGCTCCCCCGCGCCCGCCCAGGGCGATGCCTTCGGCCAGTTCGATCAGCTCCTCGGCGGGGTAGCGGGGCAGCGCCCCGTGCACGCTCAGATGGCCGGCCCGGTCCAGCCGTTCGACTGAGTCGAGTCCGGCCAGCAGCCGGGGTCCTCCCACGCAGCCGAGGGCGGGCCGGGTCGCCGGGCCGTTCACCGTCCGCTCCCTACGCCGTCGAGCGGCCCGGCGGACGGCTCCGCGGCCCGCTCCGCAGGACCGGGGAACACCATGGGGCCCGGCTGCCGGGTCAGGCGCGCGGTCAGCAGCTCCGCCGCCCACTCCGCAGGCCTGCGCACGAAGGGGGCAGGCCTGTGCGGCGGCGCCTGACCCGGCAGCCGGGGCGGTACGGCCGGCGCGTGCGCCGGGGCGGGGGGCGGCGGCGCGGCCGGCGCCCCGGGCGGCCGCGCGGGGCCCGCGCGCAGCTGCGTACCGGGTCTCGTACGCGGTTGCGCGGCGGCGAGCGTACGGAGCTTCGCGCGCAGCCGCAGTGCCAGCAGGCCCGCGACTCCGAGGAGGCACAGGGCGTACCCGGTCGTCACCCAACCGCTGGCGGGCCGACCGGACTTGAGCCCGTGAACGAGCGAGGCCCCCCAGGCGGGGTACGCGCCCATGTGCAGGGCCCGCCACCACAGCGACCGGCCTCGCGTGGCGAAGGCGCCGCGGACGGCCCCGGAGACGGCCACGGCGACGAACACGTAGCCGGCCAGGCTGCCGAGGCCGATGAGCAGGGGCCGTTGGCCGTCGGTGAAGGGCAGGACCACGGCGGCGACGTCGGTCCGGGACCGCCCGACCTTGATCCACACGTGCAGGGCGAGGAAGCCGAGTCCGGCGACGGCGAGGCCGCGGTGCACGGCTTGGGCGACGAGCCGGTGCCCGGAGGCGAGCAGTCTGCGGTCGGTGGCCGCCAGGCCCCACAGGACGGCTCCGGTGAGCGAGACCAGAGAGAGGACGCCGGCCGCGTAGTCGAGGAAGTCCCACAGACGGGTCAGTGCGCCGGCGCGGGCCGCCACGAGCAGGGCGGCGGCCGCCGCCAGGGCCGCGGCGGCCAGGGCCGCGGGGTGCGGCCCCCCGGCGGCGGACAGCAACGGCGGGCGCCGCATCGCCCGCCGGCCGGGGGCGGCCGGCGCCGCCGGTGTGGACGCCGCCGGGGACGAGGGTGCGAATGCCGCCCCGGCGTGGCGCCGGGTACGGCCTCTCCTACGGCGGTCCCGGTGCGAGCGTCCGGGCATGCGGGGCTGGGGCGATGGCATGTTGTCTCCCATACGGCCGGGCCCGAGCACTTCCACCTCGCGCTCGGCGCCCCGGGGTCGACGTCGTAACCACTCCTCGGCGGGCGGGAGATGGGCGCCTGGCCCACCGGGCCGGCCGGGAGCGGGGGCCGGAGTGCAGAAGCATCGTGGAGGTATGCAAGCCCTCCACGGGATTTATCGAAACGTGATAATTTCTGGCCCTCGCACAGCCATCGCATCGAACATCCCCGGAAGATTCCCTTCCAGTGGTGCGGTTGCGACGGGGTCCACGCCTGATCCGCCGCCGTACCTCCCCGACGGCGATCGAGCCGATGCCGCGGGACTGCGGGCCTGCCACCGTCCCACGGGGCAGGCCATACCCCGGCTTGAACGAGGTAACAATGTGCGAACTTCTGAACCGCATCTGGTCCCGCCCCCGCGGCGAGTGGACCCGCGTCCTGCGCAAGGAACTGCCCACGTTGGCAGCGGGGATGGTGGAAGAACTACGGGAGACCGTGCCCGGATTCTCGGCGCTCGTCGAGGACATCGGCGACGAGGTGGTCAGACGGAAGCTGGAGGGGGCCCTGCTCACCGGCCTCGGCTACCGCGAGGGCGCCGGCGGCGCCGGGTGCGCGGGGACCGACGGCCCTGAGGGCCCCGACGGAACCCGTGCGGCCCGCGGAGCTCATGGAGCTCACCGAGCCCACGGACAGGAACCGCCGGGCCTCCCCGCGCAGACCCGGTCCGGCCCCGGCCCCGCCCCGACCCCCACGGCCACCACCGCCGCGGACCTCGAGGCCGAGCACGCCCGGCCGCACCCGCACTCACACCCCCACACGGCCTTCCGGGACGGGGAGTTGCCACCTCTCCAAGCTGTGCCCCTACAGCGTTTGGGCTCGGTCCGCGACCATGCCCGGCGCGAGCTCTTCGCCCTGCTCACAGGTGACGCCCCGCACCGTGAACCGGCACTCGCCGAACTGGCCGGCCCGGCCGGATGGCCGCTCCCCGTAGCCGTACGGGCGGTCGCCCTGGCCTCGCCGGGCGAGACCCAGCAGCTCGCGGCCCTCCTCGACGACTGCCTCGGCGGAATGGTCGCGGGCCAGCCGTGCCTGCTCGTGCCCACCGCCGACCCGGAGGACCGTGCCGCCCTGGACGGAGTCCTGCGCGGCCGCCTCGCCGTGGTCGGCCACCCCGTGGCCCCCGGTGACACCGCTTCCTCCCTGCGCTGGGCGGTACGCCTGCTCGCGCTGGTCCCGGCGCAGGCCCGGTCCGGGTCGGACGCCCGGACCGTCTTCGTGGACGACCACCTCTCCACGCTGCTGCTGCTCCAGGACGAGCCGCTGGCCCACGCACTCGCCGCACGCTGGCTGCGGCCGCTGGCGGACCTGACCCCGCGCCAGAGCGAGCGGCTCGAAGTGACCCTGCTCGCCTGGCTGGAGGGCGGCGGAGCACCCGAGGCGGCCAAGGCGCTGAGCGTGCACCCGCAGACGGTCCGCTACCGGATGCGCCAGCTGGAGAAGCTCTTCGGGCCGGGCCTGCGGGATCCGCGCACCCGCTTCGAACTGGAACTGGCGCTGCGCAGCCGCCGGTTGATGGCCCAGGTACGGCTGCGGCCGGTCCGAAGCAGCCGCCGGGCGCGCCTGGTGAGCGACGAGTTCCGCCCCTTCGCCGGTCAACGGCAGGTGCGTCCGCCGTTGACGCAGCGGACGGCCTTGGCCATCAGCTCGTCCGGCATCACGTTGATGAAGTCACCGTGGTCGGTCACCGGCTTGTGGAGCTGCTCGGGGAAGCTGTCCACCGCGAAGCGCGCTCCGGGGGGTGTCGCGTAGACGATCCGCTGCACCAGTTGCGGGACCGCCTTGAATCCCGCCGGGCAGGAGCCGTTGCGGCCTGCGAAGGCCACGTGGGTGCGGTGGTTGGCGCTGTCGGTGTTCTTTCCGTCCCAGCAGCTCTGGAAATTGAACGTCCGGACCACGTCGGTGCCCTTGGGGCAGATCGGGTACTTGTCCTTCAGCTGCCGGTTCTCGAATCCGGTGCAGCTCCACGAGGCGTTGGCGTTGGCCGGGCCGTTGGTGAAGGCCTTCGCGTCGCCCGTGATGATCCGCAGGAAGCGGGGCATGGCGGTGACGCGGGAGACGGGGCTTCCCTTGAACTCGATGCTCACCTGCTTCGGTCGCAGGATCGTGCCCACGTTGGCGTCCTGGCCGCCGCCGGGCGCTCCCGCGTCCTGCTCCGCCTTGCCGTCGCGCAGCCTCAGCACCGGCCAGTAGTAGGTGGACAGGTCGCCGTTCGAGCAGGTGGTCCCGGAGGCGGCGAGGCTGTTGTTGGTGGAGAAGGCGTCCGTGGTCTTGTTCCCGACGTAATCGTGCATGTGGTGGGCGCCGTTGCTCACGCCGGGGGCGACGATCACGTTGTCGGGGTTGAGGTGGCGTTCTTCGTTCCGGCCGCATTCCACGGCGAGGGAGCCCTTGGAGCCGCCGGGCTTGGCCGCGGGACGCCGGACGTTGGGCTTCACCGAGCCGATGGGGACGAAGTCGGCGCGGCCCGGGCCTCCCTTCGGGGCGCCGGCCCGGGCGGGTTCTGCGTCTGCGGCCGGCGCCTCCTGCATCGCGCAGGCGCTCAGCTCCGCCAGCCCGTCGGGGCGGGCGGCGGTCCGCCCGATCGCCTCGGAGACCCGGCCGATCGACGTGGAGCGCCGGTCCTTCAGCTCCCCGAGGAGTGCGTCCGCCGGAGCCCGGCCGGTGGCGAGCCGCTGGTAGGCCTCTGCGATCTGGGTGTCGAGGGTGGCGAGTTCCCGGTCCACTTCGCCGCGCGCCTGGTCGGGGACTTCGCGCAGCCGCTCACCCACATCGGGGCAGTCGATGGTGGCCGTCACGGGCGCCGAGCGCGCCGGGCTCTGTCCCGCGGAGGCGACCTGGTCCGCGATCACGACCCCGCCGCCGCCCAGGACCAGTGCGGACGCGGCGGCGAGCGCCTTGTAGAGGGGACGCGTCCTGCGTTTGTGCCCTGCCTTGTCCTGGCGGGCCGGGCCTTCCGTGGAGTCGTTGTCACTCATGTGATCACTTCACTTCTTGGGTCGGGTGTCGGTGGGAGGGGTGTCCGCCAGGCCCTCGAAGTCGACCAGTCCGCTGGCCTCGAGGACCGCGATGTGGTCCAGGACCGTGGTGTTGGCGTCGGTGGCGAGTTCGCGGACCACGGAGTTGCGGGTTTGCGCCCGCACTTGGGCGACGAGCGCGAACACCTTGCCGTGCGCCCGGCGCAACAGCTGGACGAACAGCCTTTCGTAGGTGCCTCCTTGGGCGCGGTCCAGCTGGTCGAGCCATGCCTGCTGCTGGCCGGTCGGCTGGTCCGGCAGTTCGACGCCGAGCGCCTGGCCGACTTCCAGGACCCTGCGGTCCAGTTCGGCATGGCCTTCCACGAGGTGTTCGCCGGCCGTCCGCACCGACCTGCGGGTCCCCCGTTCCTGGGCCTGGCGGCCCGCGGGCTGCTCCCACAGGCCGGCTAGGCGGACCTTGCGGACGAAGTCGCGGTCCTGCGGGGTCAGCGGCCCGAAGGCCGTGCCCATCACCCCGCCGCCGTCGTCGTCGGCAGAGCCGGGCGAGGCGGCGGCGGGTGCCGTGGCTGGGAGCGGGGCGGCCTCGGCGGTCCGGCCGCCGAAGCTCCGTACGGGTATCAGCAACGCGATCAGCGTGAGGGCGAGGGCACCGAAGACGATGCCCGTGCCCATGACGTGCCGCGAAGCGGGCGACATGCCGCCGACGTTCGTCCGACGGATTGACAGCACTGCGCCTCCTTGGCTCCGGAGATGGCCCGGGGCGGCCGGGCAGAGCGCGCTGCTGCCCGGGGCCCCTGGGTGGCAAGGGACGCTAGTGCCCGGTGCGGTACCCCTCCCGAAGGCCCATCAGGACTGGACAAACATCCGGGCGACGCCGGCAAAGACTGCTACGGTGCCGCGCGCGCAGCCGCCGCCTCCCCTGTCCGACAAGGGGTGACGGGCAGCCAAAATGTTTGGCGCGGCAGCCAGTTGTCCGGTTTGCCGGTCATTCATGAGAGCGAGATGCTCCAGCCTTGAGGTGGATCCGGAGGTGCGCGACCAGTACGACCTCATCGGCTTCGATCCGCGCGGCGTCGGCGGCAGCAGTCCCCTCACCTGTGGGCTGAACGACTCCGAGCAGGGCATCGACCGGCCGTACCGGCCCGAGTCCTTCGGCTCCGACGTGGTGTGGGCACGCACCATCACCTGCCGCAGCACACCCCCCGGGCACGGGCCACACGGAACGGCAGGGGCACCGGGGTCGCCCGTGAAGCCGCTGCCGATTCCCGCGGCGCCCGGCCGGTTCTGACCCACACGGCCCGGTCAGGCTCAGGCCGGTCCTCATCCCCGGCGGGCGGACGCCTCCGCGGCCGCCTTGATGCGGCGGCCGAAGTCGGGGGCGTCCTTGCGCGCCGCGCTCAGGGCCAGACCGACGAGCAGTCTGCCGAAACCGTGCCCGGTCAGGGTGTTGAAGACACGCAACCGCGTCCGGCCTCCGGGGAGTTCCGCCAGGTCGTAGCCTCCTTCGGCGGTCACCAGGTTCTCGCTCAGCTCCGTCCAGCGGATCCGCCCCGGCACGTCGAGTCCGGGCGCGTCGAGCTCGGTGATCTGGAACTCCCGGGCGGTCTTCATACCGGCGTCCTTCACCGTGCTGCGGAAGACCGTGCCGACGGCGGTCGGGCCGTCCGGGGTCCGGGTGATCCGCTGGACGCGAGGGCTGAAATCCGGGTCGTTGCGCCCGTCCGCGAGGTACGCGAAGACCTCTGTGACGGGCCGGTCGATCTCGACGCCCGCCTCGAACAGTCCGGCCATGACCGCTCCTCATCACTGTCCCCCTTTCCACGGTCGCGGAGCCGCGCTCCGGCCGCACCCGCCGCACGGTCAGGTCCGCTCCGAGGCCGCGGCCACGGCTCCCGACCCGGTCCCTCGGCCGAGCAGGGCCAGGTCCGCGGTCAGGGAATCCAGCCAGGCCATCGCGGTGTAGAACACCGGCTGGGCGTCGGCGGGTCCGGGTCCACGGGGCGCGGGGCCACGGGGCGCGGGGCCGCAGGGAGCGGGGCCCTCGGAGTCCGGGGCGTGTACGGGGTCGGCCGCGGCCGCCGCGCGGCGCAGGCCGGTCGCCACCCAGGCCCCGTACTCCCGCACCACCGCCTCCTCGCGCGGGCCGGGCGGGGCGGCGAGGGGTCTGCGGCCGCCCCAGAGGACGTGGTGGCCTGTCATCATCGCGGCCTGCCAGTCCTCGCCCGGGGCGGCGGCCGGATGCTGCCGCTCCGTCTGGTACTGGGCGAACGCGCTCTCCGCCATGGCCAGTGCGTGCCGCACCCGCTGGTCGGGCTCGCCTTCGCGGGCCCGCCCGAAGGCGGCCGTGGCCGCCTGGACGTCGTCGGCCGCGGCGTGCAGCAGTTCGGCCACGGCGCGGCCCAGTTCGTCGTGGGCTCCGCGCGGCCAGGCCAGCAGTCCGCACACCATCCCGATGACGCTGCCGACGAGCACGTCCAGGAATCTGACCTCGGCCAACTGCCAGGTGACGGGGGCGAGCTGGGCGAAGGCCATCGCGATCACCAGCGTGAACATGGCCTGCGCCCAGCCCACGCCGCGCACCGGCCCGACGCAGAAGGCGAACAGCATCAGGGGCGGCAGCACGATCGCGTACAGCAGGCTCGCCTGCCCCGCCAGCGCGAGGACCCCGCCGGCGGCGAGCGCGCCCAGGAGGGTGCCGGTCAAGGCCAGCCGGACCGTGGCCCGGGTCTGCACGGCGGTGGTACGGGTGAGGCTGAGGACGGCGAGCATCGCCCAGAAGCCGTGCGGCAGGGAGTCCAGTCCGGCGACGGCCCGGGCGACGGCGAGGGCCGCGGCGATGCGGACGGCGTTCTGGAAGTGCACGGACCGGGGGCCGGTGTTCCCGGCCAGCCGGTACCACCAGAGCCGCAGCGGCCCTTCCCCGGCGTACCAGAACCGGTCGGCCTGTCCGTTCGGCGGCCCCGTCTCCTCGGGGGCCTCCGCGCGCCCCCGTACGGCTATCCCGGCGGCTCGGCGCAGGACGAGCGCGGCGTCCGCCAGCTCCACCAGCGCGGCGTTGCGGAAGCCGGGCCCGGGCCCCGTCACGGGGGTCCCGGCGAGGGAGATCTGCAGGTTCCGCAGATGTGCGGAGTCCGTCGCGGGCGCGGCGCCCGCCCCGAGGAGTCCGGCCGTACCGGCCGCCGACTCCCGTACGGCCCGTACGAGGTCCGGCCCGGCCGTCCCGGCTGCCTCCGGGCCGGGCTCCGGCGGGGGCAGGGACTGGAGCCGGGCCAGCAGGGTGCGGGCCGCCAGCCCGGTGTGGGCCAGCGCGCGTTCCCGTACGCCCGGTCCCGCGGGCCGCTGCGCCTCCCCGACCCGGGAGGGCCGCAGGGCCTGCGCCGCCTGCGCGGCACGGGCGGACTCCGCTCCGGAGAGGGTGTGGGGCGGCCGCTCCAGCGCGGCGGCGCACCGGGCCGCCTCGGCCGCAGCTCCTGCGGCCAGGTCGCGGTAGCCGGGGACGCCCGGGTCGGGCAGGACCCGGGCCTCGGCGAGGATCAGCAGCAGGACCCCGGCGACGGTGCCGGTCAGGCGCTGGCCGAGGGTGTCGGGCGCGTACGGCGGGAAGCTGGGCAGGATGTACAGCAGCTGGAGCCCGGGCGCGGCCCCCGCCAGGCGGGGGCCGGTCGCCGCGCAGAAGGCCACGCAGAAGCCGATGGCCAGCATGCCCGCCACGGCGGCCCAGGTCCGTACCGACAGCCAGGTGCCCAGGGCCACCAGTGCGCAGGCGGCGGGGAGCAGGCGGGCGATGAGCCGGGCCCTGAAGTGTCCGTCACCGGGTATCCGCGAGAGCCCGGCCAGTGCGACGGCCGCGAAGAGCGCGTAGGTGGCCTCTACGGGCCGGTCGAGCCCGTACAGGAACCCGTAGAAGCCGAGGCCGGCTGCGAGGGTGACCCGGACGGCCCGCCGTGCGGCCGCCGGCAGGGGGCCGGTGCCCGTACGGAGCTCCGCGAGGGTGGCACGCACCCTTTCAGGGTCCCACCGGGTGCCCTGTCGGTCCTGCGGTATCACTTGACAGTTCATCAGGGCAGGCGCAACTTATATCGGCACCCCGATATAACCAGCGCCCGGAGGCCCGGTGGAGCCGTCCCCCAGCACGCAGCGGCCCCCGCGACCGCAGCCGCAGCGCGGCACCCCGCAGGCGCAGCGCAAGTCCGAGAGCCGTGCCCGCCTCATCGACGCGGCGGCCGGCCTCTTCGCCCGCAAGGGGTTCCACGCCGTCTCCGCCGAAGCCGTCGCCGAGGCGGCCGGGCGCACCACCGGTGCGCTCTACAGCCACTTCGGCGGCAAGGAGGGCCTGCTGCTCGCGCTCCTGGAGGTCTGGAAGGAGCGCACGAGCGAAGAGCTGGCCGCCGAGATCGCGGCCGGCGACCCGGCCGACCCCGGCGTGCGCTTCTCGGCGATGTGGGGCAGCCTCACCCGCCCGCACCCCGAGCACGGCGACTCCTGGCTGCTGCTGGAGACGGAGCTGTGGCTGCACGCCGCCCGCGGCCCCCTCATCGGGGACCGGCTCGCCCAGCGGTACGCCGAGATCCGCGCCCAGCTCGGCGAAGGCCTGGCCGACTGGGCCGAGGCCACCGGCACCCCCCTGAGCCGGACACCCGAGGAGACCGGCACCCTCGTGCTCGGCGTCCTCCTCGGCCTGGCCATGCAGCACCGCCTCGAACCGGGCGCCGTCCCGGACGGGCTCGTCGTCGAAGCCCTCGGCGCCCTCCTGGGACTCGTCCGGCCCTGCTGACCCGTACGCCTCGGGTCCGTCGGCACCGGTCCATGGACCCCGACACCTGACGGTCCGCTCCTCCGACCCGGCCCGACCGCGACCCGCCCGACCGCGACCCGTCCGACCCCGATCCGTCCGACGAAGGGAACCGCCCCGTGCTGCCCACCGGCGAGATAGACCTCCTTGAGGACACCTGGGCCCGTGAGGTCCCGCACGCCCAGTTCACCCGGCTGCGCCGCGAGGACCCGGTCCACTGGCACGAGGTGCCGGGCCGGCACGCCGGCTTCTACGCCGTCACCCGCCACGCCGACGTCAAGGCTGTGAGCCGCGACCCCGAGCTGTGGTCCACCGAACTCGGCTCGTTCATGATCCGCGACCAGAACCCGGAGTCACTGGAGACCCTGCGGCTGGTCCTCCTGGGCATGGACGCCCCGCGCCACTCGCGATACCGCTCGCTGGTCAGCGCGGGTTTCACGCCCCGGGTCGTACGAAGGCTCGCGGCCCGGATCCAGGAACGGGCGGTCTCCCTGGTGGAGAGCGCGGTGACCCCGGGCCGGGACATGGACTTCGTCGCCGAGGTCGCCGCCTGGCTGCCGGTCCAGACGATCTGCGAGATGGTCGGCGTGCCCGAGGGGGACGAGCGGCTGATCTTCGAGTGGAGCAACAGGATGGCCGGCTCCCAGGACCCCGAGCTCTCGGCCGGCAAGCACGACAGCGATCTCGCGGCCGCCGAGATCTACGCCTACTGCGACGCGCTGGCCGCCGAGCGGCGGGCGCGCCCCCGGGAGGACATCCTCTCGACGCTGGTCCACGCCGAGGTCGACGGGGACCGGTTGTCCCCGGACGAGATCAACATGTTCTTCGTGCTGCTGTGCGTCGCGGGCAACGAGACCACCCGCAATCTGCTCTCCGGCGCCCTGCTCGCCCTGATCGACCACCCCGCGGCGCGCGCCGCACTGGCCGCGGCCCCCGAGGACGAGGCCCTGTGGAACTCGGCGACGGAGGAGTTTCTGCGCTGGGGCGGCTCGATCCACAACTTCCGGCGCACCGCCACCCGTGACACCGTCCTGCGCGGCCGGCCCGTCGCCGAGGGGCAGAAGGTGGTCACGTACTACACCTCGGCCAACCGCGACGAGGAGGTCTTCGCCGACCCCTTCGTCTTCGACATCCGCCGCACCCCGAACGAGCACCTCACCTTCGGCGGCGGCGGCCCCCACTTCTGCCTGGGAGCCGGACTCGCCCGCACCCAGATCAAGGCCCTGGTCCGGGAGCTCCTGCGCCGCCATCCGGAGGTCTCCCTCGCGGGGGAGGTCCGCCGACTGCGCTCGGACTTCATCAACGGGGTGAAGTACCTACCGGTCCGATTCGGATAGCCGGCCCCGCCCCCGCCACGCCCCGCTCCGCCCCCGGAGGCCTCCCGTCCGGCTTCCAGGGGCGGTCCTCGCCGCTGTTACAGTGGATGACAGCGAAGGGGAGTAGTCCCGAAAACCGCTGGTCGACATACTGGATGCCCCGATGGATCCCGGCCACCGGGCCACCGCGCTTCACGTGCGGGGCGGACGAGACCTTCGGCCAAGGCATGACCCGACCCACATCACCGTGTGGGCCGCTTCGTCGTGCCGGGCCGAGTGGTTCTTCCCATCGCCCCTGCTGGGTGCCGATCCGAGCCATCAGAGCCCGGCTCCAGCAGAAAGCAGCATCCGGAATGACTCTCGACCCCGTGGCGATCTTCACCGCCTTCGGTCTGATCTTCCTCGCCGAACTCCCCGACAAGACCATGTTCGCCTCGCTGGCCATGGGAACCCGGATGCGGCCCCTGTACGTGTGGTTCGGTACCTCCACCGCGTTCATCGTCCACGTGGCCATCGCGGTAGGCGCCGGAAGCCTGCTCAGCATGCTGCCGAACATGGCCGTCAAGCTCGTCTCCGCCGCCCTGTTCGCCTTCGGCGCCGTCGTCATGATGCGCGCCGGCGGGGACGACGACGAGGCGGACTCGGCGGCCAAGGCCGTCACCGGGTTCTGGCCCGTCTACACCACGGCGTTCATGGCCGTCTTCATCGGCGAATGGGGTGACCTGACCCAGATCACCACCGCCAACCTCGCCGCCACCAACGGCTGGCTGCCCACCGCGATCGGCTCCGCGGCGGCGCTCATGTCGGTCTCCGCCCTCGCCCTCATCGTGGGCCGCTTCATCGCCAAGCGGGTCCCCCTCAAGACCGTGCAGCGCTTCGGCGCCCTGTGCATGGCCGGGCTGGCCGTCTGGACGCTCATCGAAGCCTTCACCGGCTGAATCTGGAGATCCGGCCGACCCGGCCGATCCGAGTGACGCGAGCGATCCGGCCGGGCCCGGCCCCACGGGTCACTCCGCTCGCGGCGCCGCCTTGAGCAGGGCGAAGACCGCCCCGCTCGGGTCGGCCAGCCAGGCGATCCGGCCCACGTCGGGCACGTCCGCGCCCGGCATGAGCACCGTGCCGCCGCTGGTCCGTGCGGTGCTCACCACGGCGTCCACGTCCGGGACCGCGAAGTACGGCACCCAGCGTGCGTCCGTCTCCCCCTCCGTCAGCGGCGCCACCCCGCCGAAGGAACCGTCCTCGATGTCCCCGTCGGCGGTGCTGAGCACCCGGTAGGTCATACCGGGCGCCTCCATCTCCTGTGAGCGCATCCCGAAGAGGGCTCCGTAGAAGGCGACCGCCGCCATCGGGTCGGGCACGTGCAGCTCGACCCAGCACAGCGCGTTGTCGGCGGAGGCCAGGCCCAGCCCCGGGGTCCGGCCCGGCTGCCAGACGGCGAACTCGGCGCCCTGCTGGTCGGTGTACTGCGCGAGCCACCCCTCCCCCATCACGTCCATCGGCTCGACGCGGACGGCGCCCCCGCCCTCGCGCACGCCCCGGGTGGTGGCCTGCGCGTCGTCGGTCCGGAAGTACACCGTCCACGCGGAGGTCGCCCCCGGGTCGAGCTGGCCGACCGCGGCGACGGTCTTCCCGTCCACCTGGAAGAACCCGTACCCGCCGGTCTCGGGCCCGAGCAGGTGGAACTCCCAGCCGAACACGGCCCGGTAGAAGGCAGCGGCCCGGGGGATGTCGGGGCTCCCGAGGTCGATCCAGTTGGGCGAGCCGGTGCGGTAGTCGGTTCCGAGCATGGGTTCCTCCTGCGGTGGGGTTTCGGATGCGAGGTACCCGCGCAGGGGCCCCTCACCCCGCCCTTTCCCCCCATCGCCACACGTACGGGTCCCCCCGGACCACCGCATTCGGCCGGTGCGCGGCTCGCCGCCCGCCCGCCCGGACCCGGCCGGCACCACAGGGCGGCCGCCGCGGAGCCTTCACCGCCGGGTGAGCGGGGTCTCGGACGCGACGTGGGACAGCTTCTCCGGGTTGCGGACGAAGTAGAGGCCGGTGATGCGGCCGTCCACCACGTGGACGGCGACGACTCCGTCGAACTCCCCGCCCAGGTGAACGACCAGGGCCGGGGTGCCGTTGACCACGGCGGGGCCGAAGGTGAGCACGTTACCGGCCCTGTCGGCCATGCCGGCGAAGAGGCGGGCCACCTTGTCGGCGCCGACGATCGGGCGCAGTGCGGCGTGCTTGATGCCCCCGCCGTCGCCCATGATCGACGGATCGGCCGGTGCGCTCAAGCGGCCTGTTCGGCGGCGGCCGGCGTCCCGCCCGGCCCGGCCTCCAGGCGCCGGCGTCGGTCGGCGCCTCCCGAGACGCGGTGCAGGCCGTAGGCACCCGGCTTGGCGGCCTCGTCGGCCAGGTGCTTGACGATGCTCTTGCAGACGAACTCCTTGAGCTTCGCGCCCGGCCGGCCGGCGATGTGGAACCACAGCGCGGTGTCGTTGCGGTGGGCGAACTGGAAGATGCCGGCGCCTCGGCCCAGGCTGATGCACTGGCCGGCGAACACCTGGTTGAGGGTCTCGGGCCGCTCGTCCGCGATCCGGCTCAGGACCGTGTCCGCGGCCCGCGCGCCGAGCGGCATCGCCGTCTGGCAGCTCATCCGCAGCGCCAGGCCCGACGGCGCCGCCGAATCCCCCGCCGCCACGATCCGTACGTCGTCCACGCTCGTCAGCGTCTCGTCCGTGAGGAGGCGGCCCAGCGCGTCGGTGCTCAGGCCGCTGCGCACCGCCAGGTCCGGCACGGCGAATCCGGCGGTCCAGATGGTGACCCGGCTCGGCAGCTCGCGTCCGTCGGCGAGCCGTACGGTGTCACGGGTCACCGCCGTCACCTTCGTGTCCGGGCCTTCGAGCACGGTCACCCCGAGCGCCGCCAGCCGTCCGGCCACGGAGCGCCGGCCCCGCGCGTGCAGGTACGGGCCGAGGACTCCACCGCACACCAGGGTCACGGCCCGGCCCTGCTCGGCCAGTTCGGCGGCGGTCTCGATGCCGGTGGGACCGGCCCCGACGATCGTCACCCCGGCCTGCGCGGGCGCGGCGCCGAGGACCGGCCGCAGCCGCTGGGCGTCCTCCAGAGTGGCGATCGGGTGGGCGAACTCGGCCGCTCCCGGCACGGACGGGTCGGCGCCGCCGCTGCCCACCGCGTAGACGAGGTAGTCGTAACCGACCCGGCGTCCCGACGCCAGCGTCACGCCGCGCTCGGCGGCGTCGATCCGCGCCACGGAGTCGACCACCAGCGCGACTCCCTCCGCCAGTACCTTCCGGTATTCGACGACCGCGCTGTGGGTGCCGCCCGCCAGCTGGTGCAGACGGATCCGTTCCACGAAGGCCGCACGCGGATTGATCAGCGTCACCGTCACGTCATCGCGCTGCCGCAGGCGGTTGGCCGCCATCACGCCGGCGTATCCGCCGCCGATGACGACCACATCGGTGTTCTCGGCCATGGTGTCCGTCTCCTTCGCTTCGGGGTTCGGACACAAGACACCGGCCGGCCGACGGTTGTGACAGCGTGCGCACGCCGAATTCTCCCGTGCCGCAAAGAGCGCCTCGGGCCGCAGCGGTTCAGCAGACCTTGCCTCGACCGGCCGCCGTGGCGCGCAGCAGGTCCGTCAGGAGCGCGAAGTCGATCCTCTCCGGCCTGCGGAAGCGCAGGCAGCCCTTGCCCATGTCCTGTCCCGCCAGCCGGTCCTCGAAGGCTTCACGGACATCGGCGCGCATCAGGTAGAAGGAGATGTACTGCTTCTGGCTCGCGAAGCCGATTTCCTCGACGCCCTCCCGTTCGTAGACGGGCATCCCGTACGCCATGACTTCGGTGAATCCCCGTAGCTCGGCACGGCACAGCTCACGCAGCCGGGTCAGTGCCGCCCTGCGCTCCCCGGGGACCTCGGCGAGGTAGGCGTCCACGTCTTTCGCTTGGCTCTGCACCATGGACCCGAGCGTAGGCGAACCCTCGCCGTCCGCCATTGCGCAACCCTACGGTTGCGCAACGGCGATCGAGGTGCAACTCTGGAGTTGCACTCAATGACCTCCGACGAAGGAGTCCTGATGAACGCGGACCGGATCGAACGCGACACCCTGATCGAGGCGCCCCTGGAGCGGGTCTGGCCCCTGGTGGCCGAACCCGGTTTCTGGGTGGCCGACGAGGGGAGCCTGGCCGGCACGGTGGCGAAGGAGGGCGAGTCGATCGTGGCGAGGAACAGCGAGTACGGCGACTTCCCGGTGCGGGTGGAGAAGGTCGAGCCGCCGACCTACCTGGCGTACCGGTGGGCCAGCGCCTTCCCCGGGCAGGAGCTGCGCGCGGACAACAGCACCCTGGTGGAGTTCACGCTGAGCCGCGAGGGCGACAAGACGCGGCTTCGCGTCGTGGAGAGCGGGTTCGCGGCCCTGGCCGGGTCCGAGGAACTGCGCGGCAAGGCGCTGAAGGACAACACGGGCGGCTGGCCGCAGGTACTGGACGCCTTCAGGAAGCGCGCCGAACGACCGGCCGCGTGAGCGAGGAACACCCCGGCGCCGACGAGGCCGTCGACCACGTCCTCGTCGCGCTGGCAGACCCGACCCGGCGCAGGCTCCTGGGGCTGCTCGCCGCTCACGGCGAGGTCACCGCGACCACCCTTGCCGAGGGACTGCCCGTCTCCCGGCAGGCGGTGGTCAAGCACCTCGCCGTCCTGGACGCCGCCGGGCTGGTTTCCGGCAGCCGGGTCGGCCGCGAGGTCCGGTACACCGTGCGGCCCGCGGCCCTGGACGCGACGGCCCGGTGGATGGCCACCCTCGCCGCCGACTGGGACCGACGGCTGGCGGGCGTCAAGCGGATCGCCGAGGCGGCGGAACGGGATGCGCGCGGGCGCCGCGGCCCGGAGTGATGCAGGCGGGCCGCCGCGGCCTGATAGTGGGAAGTGTGAGCGACTGGCCGGAGGGAAGCGGACGGGCCCGGACGAGCGGTGAGGGCCGTGGCGGCGGTGCGGAGCCCGTCGCCTGGTCCGGGCCCGAGGGCGCACAGGCCTTCGCCGCCGTGGAGGCGGCCACGGACTGGCTGCTCGGGTACCCCTTCGTGTTCCGGACCCTGGCCCGGTGGGTGGACAGCGGATCCGTCCTCGTGGACTACGGATGCGGGCCGGGCAAGGTGGCCGACCACGGGGCCCGGCTGCTCGGAGCGAAGGTGCTGGGCGTGGACACCTCCCCCGAAATGCTCGCCCTGGCCCGCGGCTCCGGGACGGCGGTCGCCGAATACCACCTGGTCACGGACGGGCGGACGGCTTGCCTGGCGGACGGCGGCGCCGACGCGGTGATGTGCAATCACGTACTGGCCTCCCTGCCCACCGCGGAGGCGATGCTCGCGGTGTTCCGCGAAGTCCGCCGACTCCTGCGCCCCGGCCGCCCCTTCGTCCTGCTGGCCACCGATCCCGCGTGCAGCGGGACGGAGTACGCCTCGCTGCGCATCGGCGAGGCGGGCGGGCAGTACGGCCCGGGCGACGAGCTGCCCGTACGGCTCCGGCGCACGGACGGCAGCTGGCAGGTGATGCCCAACCATGCCTGGCCCGTGGATTTCTACCCGCCCCTGCTGGAGCGGGCCGGGTTCGCGAACGTCGTACAGCAGCGCCCTACCGTGGACGAGGCCCTCGGCGTCCCCGGCCTCGTCGACCCGGACCTCGCCGCCGGCCGTACGTGGTCGGCGGAGCGGGCGAAACCTCCCCTGGTGATCACCACGGCACTGGCGGTCTGAGGTCGCGCCGCCGCACACCGCCGCACAGCGTTCAGCAGGCGCAGGAGATGCCGGAGCGCGGTGCGGTCAGATCGTCGACCGCGCGCTGGTCGGTGCCCTGGGCGGTCTCGAAGGCGAAGCCCTCGCGGACCCAGTACTCGAACCCGCCGAGCATCTCCTTCACCTGGTAGCCGAGGCGGGCGAAGGCGAGCGCCGCACGCGTGGCGCCGTTGCAGCCGGGGCCCCAGCAGTACGTGACCACCGTCAGCGCCGGGTCGATCAGCGAGGGCGCCAGCTCCGCGATCCGCGCCGTCGGAAGGTGCAGGGCACCCGGAATGTGGCCCTGGTCCCAGGCCGCGTCGCTGCGGGAGTCGACGACCACCAGACCCGGGACACCGGAGAGCAGGTCGGCCCGTACGTCCGAGACGTCCGCCTCGAAGGCGAGCCGGGCGGCGTAGTGGGCCGCCGCGAGGTCCGGCGCGGCGGCCGGGACGGAGAGGACGGCGCTGGTGATCTCAGGCGAAACGGTGGAGGAGAGCGTCGCGGACATCGGGGAACTCCTTGTGCGGGGCGAAGATCAGGGGTTCGCCGGCCGGGTGGACTCCCTTGCGGCGATGACTCCATCCTCTGCGCCGGCCGCCCGCGCGACGAGTGGCGTAAACGCCTCCACTCGTCAAGATCCCGCCAGCCGCGGGGCGGCGCGCACGAACGCCTTCCGGTAGGCCGTCGGCGTGGTCCGCATCTGCCGCGTGAAGTGGTGCCGGTAGGTCGCGGTGGAATCGAAGCCGACCGCTGCGGCCACCTCGTCGACCGTTCCCTCGCCCGACTCCAGCAACGGCAGGCTGGCGGCGATCCGCTGGGAGAGCACCCAGCGGATCGGGCTCACACCGTTGCGGCGGGTGAAGTGGCGCAGGAAGGAACGTTCCGACATGTTCGCCGCGCGGGCCAGGGCCGGCACCGAGAGCGGGCTGTACAGGCGCTGAAGGGCCCAGGCCATGCTCCGGGAGATGCCGTCGTCGGCGCCGTCGGGGCCTATCTCGCCGACCGCCGCCTCGATGAACTGGGCCTGTCCGCCCTCGCGGTGGGGTGGCACGACGAAGCGGCGGGCCACGGTGTTGGCGACGGCGGCGCCGTGGTCGGCGCGGACCAGGTAGAGGCAGAGGTCGATGCCTGCGGCGCTGCCCGCGCTGGTCAGCACGTCGCCGTTGTCGACGTAGAGGACGTCCGGGTCGACCTCGATGCCGGGATGGCGTTCGGCGAGGGTGCGGGCGTAGCGCCAGTGGGTGGTGGCCCGGCGGCCGTCGAGGAGGCCGGTCGCGGCGAGCGCGAAGGCGCCCGAGCAGATGGACACCAGGCGCGCACCCCGGGCATGGGCCTCGAGCAGGGCCTCGACGAGCGAGGGCGCGATGGCGCCGCCCGCCGGGGAGACTCCGGGGATGATCACGGTGTCCGCGGCCGTGAGCGCGTCGAGCCCGTGCTCGGCGCGGAGCGTGAACCCGCCCACCACGCGAAGGTCCCGGCCGGGCTCGGCCGAGCAGACTCGCAGGTCGTACCAGGGCAGGTCCCCGAGCTCGGGCCGGGAAAGGCCGAACACCTCGACGACCACGCCCAGTTCGAAAGGCGCCATCCCGTCGAAGGCCAGTACCGCCACCACATGGGCGGGCGCCGGCCGCACGATGTCAACGGCCACGGGCTCGGAAACCACGGCGGTCTGCACGGGTGGGGAGGGCGCGGGAGTCATGGCCGTACTGTAACCAGGCCTCAGCGGGCTGGTGATGGAGCAGAGGCGTGGAGGAGCGCGCACTCCTTGCCATATACAACATATAGCGCACCGGGGGGCTTGCGGCAAGGCCCCCTTCCTGGTGCAAAATCGCGGACCGAGGCCAGAACCTGCCGAAAAGGAGAGATTCACTCAGTGCGTGCCGATATGTCTGCTCATGGATCACACGGTTCCGTCGGGTCGATGGCGACCTCCACCAGGGCGTTCGATCTTCCCGACCACCTCTCCCCCAAGGCCGACCAGGCCCTGATCGACGGCGACGAGCGGCATTTCGCGGCCATTTCACACTGCCTGGAGCAGACGATCGCCGAACTGTCCGACCGCCTGGAGGCCACGCGCAAGGCGCCCGGCGGTATCGGCCGGGAGGCGATGGACCGCGATGCGGAGATCCACCGCCTGACCGGCCGGCTGCGCACCCTGCGGCGCTTCGGGCTGGACCTGTGCCTGGGCCGCGTCGTCCCCGCCGACGGCTCCGAGCCCGTGTACATCGGGCGCCTCGGCCTCACCGACAGCACCGGGGACCGGCTGCTGCTGGACTGGCGCTCCCCGGCGGCCGAGCCGTTCTTCGCCGCGACGCACGCCGCCCCGATGGGACTGGCGAGCCGTCGCCGCTACCGGTGGACCCGCGGCCGGATCAGCGACTACTGGGACGAGGTGTTCCGCACCGACGGGCTCGAAGGCCACGCCGCGCTCGACGACCAGTCCGCCTTCATCGCGAGCCTGGGCGGCAACCGGTCGGCCCGGATGCGCGACGTGCTCGCCACCATCCAGGCGGATCAGGATGCCATCATCCGGGCGGGATCCCGGGGCGCCCTCGTCGTCGACGGCGGCCCGGGTACGGGCAAGACCGTCGTCGCGCTGCACCGCACCGCCCACCTGCTCTACTCCGATCCCCGGCTCGGTCACCGCCGGGGCGGCGTGCTGTTCGTCGGTCCGCACCAGCCCTACCTGGCCTACGTCTCGGACGTGCTGCCCAGCCTCGGCGAGGAGGGAGTGCAGACCTGCACCCTGCGCGACCTCGTCGCCGAGGGAGCCGCAGCGCCGGCCGAGGCCGACCCGCGCGCGGCCCTCCTCAAGTCCTCCGCGGACCTGGTGAAGGCGATCGAGGCGGCCGTGCGGATATACGAGGAGCCGCCGACCGAGGGAATGACGGTCTCCAGCCACTGGTCCGACGTCTGGCTGAGCGCCGACGACTGGGCGGCCGCCTTCGAGTCGGTGGAGCCGGGCACCCCGCACAACGAGGCGCGCGACCAGATCCGGGAGGAGCTGGTGACGATCCTGACGGAGAAGGACGACGCCGACGTCCCGCCCCACCTCCTCCGCAGGTCGCTGCTGCAGGACCGGGACCTGATCACCGCCCTCAACCGCGCGTGGCCGATGCTCGATGCGGGCGAGCTCGTCGCAGACCTGTGGTCGGTGCCCGCCTACCTGCGCAAGTGCGCTCCGTGGCTGGGCCCCGACGACGTGTCCCTCCTGCAGCGCGCGGACGCCCAGGCCTGGACGGTCTCGGACCTCCCGCTCCTGGACGCGGCCCGGCAGCGGCTCGGCGACGCCGAAGCCTCCGTACGCAGACGCCGGCACGAGGCCGCCGTCGCCGCCGAGCGGGCGCGCAGGTCCGATGTCGTGGACCGGCTGCTGCAGGACACCGAGATCGACGAGAGCGAGGGCGCGGTGGGGATGCTGCGCGGACAGGACATCCAAGATGCCCTGATCGACGGGGACGCGCTGCCCGGCGCCGAACCGGACCTGCTCGCAGGCCCGTTCGCGCACATCATCGTGGACGAGGCGCAGGAACTGACCGACGCCGAGTGGCAGATGCTGCTGGCCCGCTGCCCGTCCCGGAGCTTCACGATCGTCGGCGACCGCGCCCAGGCCCGGCACGGGTTCACGGAGTCGTGGCGGGAGCGGCTCGAACGGGCCGGGCTCGACCGGATCACCGTGGCCTCCCTGAGCGTCAACTACCGCACGCCGGCAGAGGTCATGGCGGAGGCCGAGCCGGCCATTCGCACCGCGCTCCCCGACGCGAACGTGCCGGTCTCCGTCCGCAGCAGCGGGATCCCCGTGACCTACGGCGGCGTCGCGGATCTGGCCGCGGTCCTCGACGACTGGCTCGGCTCGCAGGCCGAAGGGGTCGCCTGCGTCATCGCCGCCGACGACCCCGGCCGCGCCGCCCTCCCGGAGACCGCCCGTGTCCGGTCGCTGACTCCCGCGCTGTCGAAGGGACTCGAATTCGACCTGGTCGTACTCATCGACCCGGAGACCTTCGGGGAGGGCGTCGAAGGCGCCGTCGACCGCTATGTGGCGATGACCCGCGCGACCCAGCGGCTCGTCGTCCTCACGAGCCGCTGAGCCGGGCCGGCGGACGGTGGACGGCGGACGGTGTTAGCGCAGGGCTCCGAAGGCCTTCGTGAAGGCCAGGGGCTGCTGGAGGATCGAGCTGCACGTGGCGTCCGCGTAGTTCACGACCCCGGCCGGGCACTGCCGGTCGCGGGTGGCGGACCACATCGCCAGCCTGCCGATTCCCTTGGCGCTCGCGAAGTCCACGAGCTGGGCGGCGTCGGCGACGGTGAAGATCTCGGTCGTGACGTCGTTGACGCCGATCATCGGTGTGACGGCGACGGTCTTCCAGGCCGCCGCGTCGGAGAGGCCGAGCACTCCCTTGATCTGTGCCTGCGTGGCCGTGGCGGCCTGGATCGCGTACTGGCCCATGTCACCGCTGTAGGCGGGTCCGTAGTCCATCGCCATGATGTTGACGCCGTGGATCCGCACGCCGGCCTTCTTCGCGTCGGCCAGCAGGGCCACGCCCGGCTGCGTGAGGCCCTCCGGCATCACGGGCAGGGTGAAGGCCACGTCCAGTCCCGGGTGGGAGGTCTGCAGCAGGGTGATGGCCTGCGCACGGCGGGTGTTGGCGGCGGTGTCGGGCAGGGCCGCACCCTCGATGTCGAAGTCGACCTTGGTCAGCCTGTACCGGTCGACGACCTTGCCGTACGCGGCGGCCAGTTCCTTCGCGGATCCGCAGTTCAGGGCCAGCTCGTGCCCGGCGGCGCCGCCGAAGGAGACGCGTACGTCCCCGCCCTTGGCCCGCAGCGCACCGATCTGCGCGGCGACCTTGTCGTCTCCGAGCTCGGTGACCCCGCCCCACAGCGGGGCGCAGCTGCCGCCGGAGGTGATGAACGCGAGGTGGAACTCCTTGACGCCGGTCCTGGCCGCCGTGTCGACCAGGTCGTAGGCCGGGTACAGGGAGGTGTCCACGTAGGGCGCGAAGCGTGCGCCGCCGACCGGGGTTCCGGTCCCGGGCGGGGCCGTGGCGGTCGCGGTGGGCGGGGTGGGCCTGGTCGGCTGACCCGAGGGCGTGGGGGTCACCGGAGCGCTCGTACCGGCCGTCGGCGTCGGCCTCGGCGCGGTGGTCGGCGCGCCGGTGGGGGCGCTGGTGGGGCGGCCGCCCGGCGGGGGGGTCGGGCCCTGGTCCGCCGAGCACTTCGCCCCGTTGATCCGGCAGGCCGCCGGGTTTCCGGGATTTCCGCTCCCGCTGGTGACGAAGCCGATCGTGACGGAGGCTCCGGCGGCCAGCTCCTTGTTCCAGGCCGCCGGTTTCACGGTGACGTGCCGGCCGCTGACCGTGTGCGAGCCGTTCCACAGCGAGGCGACCGTCGTGCCCGCGGGCAGGTCGAACTCCAGGGTCCATCCGGTCTGTGTCCGGCTCGTGTTGTTGGTGATCACGTAGGTGCCGGTGTAACCACCGTTCCAGGAGCTCGACTTCGTGTACACCGCGCCGACGGCGGCCGCCTGGGCGGTACCCGTGAACGCGAAGGCGGCAGCGGCGATCAGCACCGCCACCGCCGTCCCGCCCGCGGCTTTCGCCTTCTTGCTCGTCCTGCGCCGGTGACCGGTCGTGCTGCCCATCGCGTGCCTGCCTCTGTGTTGCCGGGGAGTTCGGGGTGCGGCAGCACGCTAGCCGCCCAGAAACGGACATTTGATCGATTCGGGGTGGTGGCCGCGAACCTTAGGGTCCGCTTAAGGAAGCGATCGGACGACCTTAAGCCGCCCGGACCGCCGACCCGGCCGCCGCGTCACCAAGTCCACTGCGTGAACAGTCGGTTGATCTCCGGGGTGGGTCGGACCGATGCCGCATATGCTCCCTCCGTACCTCAATGCGACGTACATCCGAATGCCTCGCGAGCCGTAAGGGGACCGCCCCGTGAGTGTCCGAATTCAACCTTCCTCCCAGGTCGACGAGACGGCCGAGCTCGGCGAGGGGACCACGATCTGGGATCTGGCGCAGGTACGGGAGGACGCCAGGCTCGGCCGCGACTGCATCGTGGGACGCGGGGCGTACGTCGGTCCCGGCGTACGGATCGGGGACAACGTCAAACTGCAGAACTACGCGCTGGTCTACGAGCCCGCCGAACTCGGCGACGGGGTGTTCATCGGCCCGGCCGCGGTGCTCACCAACGACTTCTACCCGCGGGCAGTCGATCCCGACGGCCGGCAGAAGCGCGGCGGCGACTGGGAGGCGGCCGGGGTCGTGGTGGCCGAGGGCGCCTCCCTGGGGGCCCGGTCGGTGTGCGTCGCGGGGGTCCGTATCGGCCGGTGGGCGCTGGTCGCGGCCGGCGCGGTCGTGTCCCGGGACGTAGCGGACTTCGCGCTCGTGGCCGGGGTGCCGGCCCGGCGCATCGGCTGGGTGGGCCGGGCCGGAGTTCGCCTGGTGGAACGCGACGGCGAGCCCGGCGTGTGGGAGTGTCCGCGCACCGGCGCCCTGCACGAGGAGACCGACGGAACCCTGGCCGAGCGCGCCTGACGCAACGTCGGCATTTTGGGTCAATCGCATTTCCCCAAAACCACAATCAATGAACATCCTTGGGCATACCTTGTCCCTGTACACGGGATCTGAGCAGGCAACAGGCTGTGTTCCGTGGGGGGTTGTACACGACGAGAGCAATCGCGAACAAGGTGACGGCCGGCACGCGACTACGTGCCCCTCCGCCGCAGCCGTTCGCGCGCGCTCCGGGCCGGGACTTCGCTGGAGGGGGATCCAGTCGACGGTCCCGGAGAGCTCGTGCCATCGGGGGGATCACACCGTGGGCACGCGCTGCGTCATGCGCGCTCCCCTCCGCCGAACGACGACCGCCAGGTCTGTCCTAGGAACGATTCAGAGGGGGTAGGTGTGTTGGAGCCGTACGATCACAGCTCGGACATACGGGGTGGGCACCACACGCAGGGAACCGGGGTGGGGACCCCGTGACCAGCACACGATTAGACGCACTGGTCCATGAGGACCCGTCGTTGCACGCCCTCGCCGAGCGACTGCTCGCGCTGGCCGAGGCGGGGCTGCCGCAGATGTACCTGCCGGGTGCGGAGACCTTCGTCTTCACCCGGGTGGGGACCGTGTCTCCCGACGGCGTCCGGCGGGTGGAGCGGCGCGGGACCAGTACCCGGTACGCGGCCATCACCGCGCTGGGAGCCCGGTTCCTCCCCGAGGAGCGACAGCGCGCCCTCTTCGGCGGCCGCACGGCCGGGGAGTTCACGGCGCTCCTGGTGGAACGGCTGCCCGCGGTGGTGAACCTCGGCGACGCCGCGCTCATCGCCTGGGCCGCCGCCGAAACCGGCCACCCCAAGGTCGCGGACGCCGTGGCCAGGGTGGCCGAACTGGACGTCCCCGGACGGCCGCAGTACACCGTGGAAGCCGCCTGGGTGCTCTCCGCCCTCACCGCCGCCCGCGGCTCGGTGGACGTCGAGTACCGGCTCGCGGCCGCCCGCGACCGCCTGCTGGCGGCCAGGGCCGGGGACGGCCCGCTGTTCGCGCACGCCACCGGGCCGGGGCTGGTCCCCGGGTACCGCTCCCACGTGGCCTGCTTCGCCGACCAGACCTATCCGCTCCAGGCGCTGGCCCGGCTGCACGCGAGCGCCCCGGACCAGCGGGCCCTCGCGGCCGCCGACGCCTGCGCCGCCCGGATCTGCGCCCTGCAGGGGGACGGCGGACAGTGGTGGTGGCACTACGACGCCCGCACGGGCGGTGTGGTGGAGGGCTACCCCGTCTACAGCGTGCACCAGCACGCCATGGCCCCGACCGCCCTCTTCGACCTGGCCGAAGCGGGCGGCACCGACTTCGGCGCGGAGATCCGCAGGGGTCTGCGCTGGATGACGGAGGTGCCCGAGATCAGCGGGCCCGACGGCAGCCCGCGCGAGCCCATGATCCGCGAGGAGTACGGGGTCACCTGGCGCAAGGTCCACCGCGGCGACCCCGCCAAGGCGGTGCGCGCCGCCCGCGGGCTCACCACCCGGGTGGCCCCGCGGGCCCGCCTCGCGCCGCTCGACCGGATCTTCCGCCCCTTGGCGGTGGACCGCGAGTGCAGGCCCTACGAGTTCGGCTGGCTGCTCCATGCCTGGCTCGGGGGGCTCGGGAGATGAATCACAGACAGTCCCTCTTCGGAGTGGCGCTCGACCCCCTGACCATGGACGAGACCGTCCGGCGCTGCCTCGACGCCGCACAGCGCGGTGAACAGATCGAGATCGGCATGGTCAATGCCGCCAAGCTGGTCAACATGCGCCGCGACCCCCGCCTCGCCGCGGCGGTCGCCGGCTGCGACCTCGTCCTGGCCGACGGCCAGGCCGTGGTGTGGGCGGGCCGCATCCTGGGGGTCCGGCTGCCCGAACGGGTCGCGGGAATCGACCTGTTCATGCGGCTGCTCGCCGCGGCGGAAACCGCCGAGGTCCCCGTCTACCTGCTCGGCGCGCGGCAGGACGTAATGGATCTGATGCTCGACCGGATCGCCGAGCGGTTCCCCGCACTGCGCGTGGCCGGCAGCCGCAACGGCTACTTCGAGGACTCCGAACAGGGCCCGGTCGCCGACGCGGTGGCCGCCAGCGGGGCCCGGATGCTGTTCCTCGGCATGACCTCGCCCAAGAAGGAGATCTTCACCGCCGGCTACGGCAAGCGCACCGGCGCCCATGTGGTGCACGGCGTCGGCGGGTCCTTCGACATCCTGGCCGGCATCACCAAGCGCGCCCCCCTGATCTGGCAGCGGATGGGGCTCGAATGGTTCTACCGGACCCTCCAGGAACCGCGCCGCCTGGGCAAGCGCTACCTCACCACCAACGCTGCCTTTCTCCTCATGACGGTCCGGGAGCTCATCCGCCGTACACCGTCTGCCGGTTCCGCGAACAGGAGTCACTGATGCGCGTCGTCGTCGTGGGACAGGGATACGTCGGCCTTCCGCTGGCCATCAGGGCCGCCGAGGTCGGACACCAAGTGGTCGGTTACGACGTGGACGTACGGCGGGTCAAGAGCCTCGCCGCCGGCGAGTCGTACGTGGAGGACGTCTCCTCCGAACGGCTGAGCCGGGCCCTGGAGCTGGGCACGTACCAGGCCAGTGACCTCGCCCGTGACTGCGGCGGCTTCGACGTCGCGGTCGTCACGGTCCCGACCCCCCTGCAGGACGGTGCCCCCGACCTGCGCTGCATCGAGGAGTCCGCGCACACCCTGGCCCGCTTCCTGCGGCCGGGCGCCACCGTGGTACTGGAGTCGACCACCTACCCGGGCACCACCGAGGAGCTGTTCGGCCCGATCCTGGAGGACGGTTCGGGCCTGACGGCCGGCGTGGACTTCCACCTGGGCTACAGCCCGGAGCGCATCGATCCCGGCAACAAGGTATGGGGTTTCCAGCAGACGCCGAAGGTGGTCTCCGGCGTCAACGCCGTCTCGCTCAAGGCCGTGGAGACCTTCTACGCGGGCCTCGTCGACACGACCGTGCCGGTGCGCTCCCCCAAGGAGGCCGAGCTGGCGAAGCTGCTGGAGAACACCTTCCGGCACGTGAACATCGCCCTGGTCAACGAGATAGCCATGTTCGCCCGCCACCTCGACATCGACGTGTGGCAGACCATCGAGGCCGCGGCCAGCAAGCCGTTCGGCTTCATGAAGTTCACCCCGGGCCCCGGCGTCGGCGGACACTGCCTGCCCATCGACCCCTCGTACCTGTCGTGGCGGGTGCAGCGCGAGCTCGGGCAGAACTTCCGGTTCGTCGAACTGGCCAACGACATCAACAACCACATGCCCGAGTACGTGGCGCGCCGCGTCATGGACGCGCTCAACTCCAAGCGCCGCTCGGTCAACGGCTCCCGGATCCTGCTCCTGGGACTGGCGTACAAGAAGAACACCGGCGACGCCCGGGAGTCCCCGGCGGTACGCGTCTCCCAGCTGCTGCTGGACATGGGCGCCAAGGTTCGTGCGGCCGACCCCCATGTGGTGGAGAGCATCAAGGTGGACGCCCGCCTCTCGCGGGTGGAACCCACCCGCAAGGAGCTGGCCGCCGCCGACGTGGTCGTCCTGCTCACCGACCACGACTCCTTCGACTACCCGATGATCGCCGAGCACGCCTCGCTGATCCTCGACTGCCGCAACCGGCTGTCGGGACCCACGGTGGAGGTGCTCTGACCCCATGACCAGAATCATCTGCGTGGCCGGGGCCCGGCCCAACTACATGAAGATCAAACCGGTGATGGACGCCCTGGAGCATCACGGCGCCGAGGTCGTGCTCGTCCACACCGGCCAGCATTACGACGAGTCCATGAACGACGTCTTCTTCCGCGACCTCGGCATCCGCTCCCCCGACCGGTACCTGGGTGCCGGGTCCGGCACCCACGCCCGGCAGACCGGCCGGGTGATGGAAGCCTTCGAGCCGCTGCTCGAAGAGCTGGAGCCGGACGCGGTCGTCGTGGTCGGGGACATCAACTCCACCCTCGCCTGCGCCCTGGTCACCGCGAAGGCCGGCCCGCTGCTGGCCCACGTGGAGGCGGGTCTGCGCAGCCGGGACTGGAGCATGCCCGAGGAGGTCAACCGGGTCGCCACCGACCGGATCAGCGACTACCTGCTGGCCCCCTCCCCCGACGCCGCCGCGAACCTGCGGTCGGAGGGGTATCGGGAGGACCAGATCCACGTCGTCGGCAACGTCATGATCGACACCCTGCTCGCCAACCTGGACCGGGCGCGGCGCTCCGACGTCCTCGACCGCTACGGGCTCACCCGCGGCGGGTACGGGCTGGTCACCCTGCACCGGCCGGCCAATGTGGACGATCCGGGCGCCCTGCGCGGCTTGCTGAAGGCGCTGGGCGAGATCGCGGGGCGCTGCCCGCTGCTGCTGCCCGTGCACCCGCGGGCCGCCGAGCGGCTGGCCGAGATCGGCGTACCCGGCGGGATCCGACTGGTGCCGGCCGCCGGATACCTCGATTTCATCGCCTTGCAGGACTCCGCCCGGGTGGTGCTCACCGACTCCGGGGGCGTACAGGAGGAGACCACCGCCCTCGGCGTGCCCTGTGTGACCCTCCGGGAGAACACCGAGCGCCCGATCACCGTCGAACAGGGCACCAACGTCCTGGCGGGCACCGACCCGGACCGCATCACCGCCACGGTGCACCGGGTGCTCGACGATCCTCCCGCGCCACGCTGTCCCGAACTGTGGGACGGCCGCGCCAGCGAGCGCATCGCCCGGGTGCTGCTGGAGGGCGGGAGCGCGGCGACCCGGCCGCGGCCCACCGACCTCGTCCCACGACCGTAATCACCGCAATGACACAGGGCGGCGGCGCGTGCGTGACACGACGCCGCCGCGAGGGGGAAAGACCATGGATCTCGCGGAGATCTGGCGGGTCATGCGCAGGCGCTGGTACGTGCTGCTGCCCGGGCTGCTGCTCACGGCAGGGCTCGTCACCGGCGTGTACCTGCTGGTTCCGGTGGAGTACGTGTCACAGAGCACGGTGACCCTCCTGAACTCGAAGAAGGCCACGGTGGCCTTCGACGGCAACCCCTTCCTCAGCACCCAGGCCTCGCTCACGGGCATGGCCGACGGACTGGCCCGCAACCTCAACTCCGACGATTCCCGGGCCGACCTCAAGGCCCAGGGACTCAGCGGCGTGTACGAGGCGAAGATCGCCGACAACGCCCAGGGCCCCTTCATGTGGCTGAGCGTCACCGGGACCGACCCGGCCGCCGTCCTGAAGTCGGACCAGCTCTTCACCACCTACGCCGCGAAGCGGCTGGAGGAGTTCCAGGCGCAGCAGGCGGTGACCCCGGAGGCGATGATCCGCATGGCCACGATCGTGCCGCCGCAGAAGCCGGAGGCTCAGACGAAGACCCGGCTCCAGTACCTCGTCATGGCGTCGGCGCTGGGCTTCGTACTCAGCCTGGTGGCCACCTTCTTCGTCCAGGCCCGGCGCCGCAAAACCGACAAGCCCGGCCGGCGCAGGCCCGTACCGGGCGACTCCGGCCCGCCGCGGACCCCCGATCCCGATCCCGCCGACTCCGGCGAGCCGGCCGACCCCGCGTCGACCATGGCGCTCACGGTCCTGCCCGCGTCCGCCTTCCGCTCCAAGGCATCGCCGTGACCGCCCCCGCCACGGACACCGCCGCCCAGGACCCGCCCGAGGCGCCGTCGCTGGGACGGAAGGTGGGATCCGCCGCCCGGTGGAGCCTGGTCAACACGATGGTCATGCGCCTGGGCAATTTCGTCACCGGCATCATCCTCGCCCGCTTCTTCCTCGGTCCCGAGGCCTGGGGTGTCTACGGGATAGCCCAGACGGTCCTGCTGGTCCTGCTCTCCGCGAACGAGCTCGGGGTCTCCCTCGCCATCGTGCGCTGGGAGGGCGACCCCCGCCGCTTCGCCCCGACGGTCCTCACCCTGAGCGCCGTCTCGAGCTGCCTGCTGTACGCGGGCCTGTTCGCGGCGGCTCCCCTGGTGGCCCGGGTCCTCGGCTCGCCCGAGGCCTCGGGCGTGCTGCGGGTGATGTGCGTGTGCGTGGTCCTCGACGGGCTCTCGCAGGTGCCCGCCGGCTTCCTCACCCGGGAGTTCGCGCAGGGCAAGCGCATGGCCATCGACGCCGTCAACTTCGTCCTCAGCACGGCCGTGACCCTGCTGCTGGCCACCGAGGGCTTCGGCGCGATGAGCTTCGCCTGGGGCTCCGTGGCCGGCAACGTGGCAGCGCTCATCGGCTGCTGCCTGGCCGCGCCCGGCACCCTGCGGTTCGGCTGGGACCCGGACCAGGCGCGGGCCCTGCTGCGCTTCGGGCTCCCGCTCGCCGGGGCCAGCATGCTCGCCCTCGGTGTCGTCAACGTGGACACCATGGTGGTGGGTTCGGCCCTCGACCAGCTGGCCCTGGGCTTCTACGTGCTCGCCTTCAACATCTCCGGCTGGCCCGTACGGATCATCTCCGAGGCGGCCCGCCGGGTCTCCTTCGCCGGGTTCTCCCGGCTGGCCGACAGCGACACCGGAGGGGGGCCGGGAGCCCTGGCCGCCGGATTCGGCCGGGCCCTCGGCGTGGTGATGACGGCCACGGTGCCGCTCTGCGTCCTGCTGGCCGCCCTCGCCGGACCCATCGTCGAACTCGTCTACGGGGAGCGCTGGCTGCCCGCCGCCGCCGCACTGCCGTGGCTGATGGGGCTCGGGCTGGTCCGGATCGGCTGCGAACTGGCCTACGACTGCCTCGTGGCCATCGGCCGCCGCCGTTCCCTGATCGGAGTACAGGGGCTGTGGCTCGTCGTCCTCGTCCCGGTGCTGATGGCCGGCGCCGACGCGGGCGGGATCGAGGGGGTGGCCCAGGGCCACCTCCTGGTCGCCGGATCCGTCGTGGTACCGGTGTTCCTCGTCGCCCTGCACCGGGGCGGCGTCGGGCTGGGTACCGTGGCGCGCGCCTGCGCCTGGCCCTTCCTCGGCGGCGTGGTGATGACGGCCTTGGTCCTCGGTCTGGAACCGCTCCTCGGCGACGGCGTCCTCGCGCTCCTCGCGACCGGGTCCGCGGCCGTCCTGTGCTACGCCGTGTGCGTCCTGCCAAGCCTCCGGTTCCTGCGCGGCTCCGCGCCGGCCGCAACCTCCGCGAAGGCAGGGATCTAGCGTCATGGCACGCCATCGCAAACGCTTATGGGCCTGGTTGCTGGCCGGGGTCCTACTGGTCGCGGCCCTGGCCTTCTACCAGGCCGAGCGGACGGGCCGCAGCGAGCCCTCGGCAGCTTCCTGCCCGGACACCGCCCTGGAATGCCCCGGCGAGACGAGGCCCCCGCCCCTGCCCGGACCTTCCGCCGAACCGTCCGCCTCGAAGAGCCCGAGCCCCTCCGCGAGCCCCGCGAGCCCCGCCTCCCCGTCCGCGACTCCCCCGCCGGGCAGCAGTGCGCCGCCCGCACCTGGCCCGGTCTGCACCGCCGACTCGCCCGGCGCCTGCGGCTTCCCCGACGCGCGCACCACCGGCCCCCGGATCGCGCTGCAGCGGCACGACACGGGGAACATGTCCGTCAAGACGGACGGCATGGTCATCAAGGGCTGGGACATCCGGGGCTCCCTGGACGTCTACGCGAACGACGTCACCATCATCGACAGCAGGATCACCTCGGCCAACTGGTGGGGAGTCAACCTCCGCCCGGGCTTCAAAGGCCTGCGGGTCCTGCACACCACGATCACCGCCGAGCCCGGCAAGGGACCCGACAACGGAGGCGTGGACTACGCGGTCTCCAACATGGGCGAGAGCTCCGTCGAGGTCGGCTGGTGCGACGTCTCGGTGTTCGGCAACGCCCTGTCCATGGGCCAGGGCAATCTGCACGACAACTACGTCCACGACATCGTCGCCTTCCGCAACCAGGGCGGTGAGTGGCAGCACACCGACGCCGTGATCAGCGGTGGCGGCAACAAGGGGCGGCTGACGGTCCGCCACAACACCCTGCTGAACTCCGTCCCGGTCGACCGCGGTGCCAGCGCGGCGGTGGGGCTCTTCGCCGACACCGGCGTGGTCTCCAACGTGATCGTCGACAACAACTGGCTGGCCGGCGGGGCCTACGCGCTCTACGGCGGCGGCCCGGGGGCCACCGGCATCCAGGTCACGGACAACGTGTTCTCCGCCCAGTACCACCTGGCCGGCGGGGTCTACGGGGCGGTCGCCGCGTGGAACGCGGGCGGCGCCGGGAACGTGTGGCGCGGCAATCGCATGACGGACGGGCGGCCCGTCGTACCCGAACCCGCCCCCTGAGGACCGGGCCCCCGACCCGCCCCCGAACGACCGAGAGGACTTCAATGCGCCGGATCGCCCGGGCCCCCTGGGAGCTGCTCAAGCGGGTCTTCGGCTGGCTGGTGCTCTTCGAGACCAGGAACAAGATCCTGCTGGCCCCCTCGGCCCTGCGGCTGCGCCGTTTCGAGAACGCCGAGACCATTCGTCTCGGCGCGCTCCTGGGCCGGCCGCCGGCCGCCCTGGTGGCCACCGTGATCGCCACCCACCGACGCCCCGAGGCCCTGCGCGCGGCAGTGCGCTCGGCCCTGGGGCAGACCGTGGCCGACCAGGTGGTCCTCGTCGTGGACGACGGTGCGGGACTGCCCGAACTGCCTTCGGACCCAAGGCTCTTCGCGGTGTCGCTGGCCCGGAACACGGCCACGGCCGGAGTGGTGCGCAATGTGGGGATACGGCTGAGCCGCTCGCGGTACGTGGCCTTCCTGGACGATGACAACCTGTGGGAGCCGGATCATCTGGAGCAGGCCCTGACGGCCCTGGAGTCGCCGGGCGGACCGGACGCCGTCTACACGGCGCTGCGCAGGATGCTCCCCGACGGATCCCAGCGGGACGTGTTGTCGGTGCCCTTCGACCGGCGCCGCTCCGCGCACGAGGCCTTCCTCGACACCAACGCGTTCGTGGCGCGCCGCACCCCGGCCCTTTACTTCAGCCGGCTGCGGCGAACCCCGGAGGTCCTGCCCCGCGAGGACTGGGAGCTCGTACGCCGCTACAGCCGGCGCCACGAGGTCCGCCACCTGCCCCACCCCACCGTCCGCTACCTGGTCAACCCGGAGAGCTTCTACACCGCCTGGGACGGGCCGGCGCCCTCCGCCTGAGCCCGGGACCGGGGCCGGTGCGGTCAGGGTCCCGGGGTGGCCCGCAGGGCGGAGGGGCTGGCCAGGGCCCGCGCCGCCGCCCGGCTCGCCGGGCGGCCGAGCGCCGCCCGGGAGGTCTCCCGTAGCAGCACGGCCGCGCGGAAGGCCGCGGTGGCCGCCGCCGAGTTCCGACGGCCGTAGAGGCGGACGCGGTTGAGGGTCAGCAGGGTCCACAGGCGCGGGGAGACCTGCGAGTCCCCGCCGAGGTGGACGGCAGAGGCCTCGGGTTCGAGCCGGGTGACGAAGCCGTGGTCGCCGGCCCGCAGGCAGTACTCGGTCTCCTCCGAGTACAGGAAGAACGATTCGTCCCAGGGGCCGCAGGCCTCCAGGCACTCCCGGGAGAGCGCCAGCAGCGCGCCGGTGGCCCAGTCGGCGACCGTCCGGCGCCCGTACGCCCCCGGATCGGTGACCAGCTCGCTCCACCGCGGGAAGCGTCCCGCACGGCGGTTGCCGATCACGGCCTCCCCCAGGGCGCGGGTGACCCGGGACTCGCGGCGCAGCGAGTAGTGGAGCGTCCCGTCCTCCTCGTACAGCAGCGGGACGCTGATCCCGACCTCGCTTCCGCCGGCCACGGGGTCGCCGAGCGCGCCGACGAGGAGTTCCGCGCAGCCCCGCCGCATCCGGATGTCCGGATTGCACACCAGGACGGCGCGGAAGCCGCCGTCCCATCCGGCGGCGGCTTCCAGGGCGGCGTTCACCCCGGCCGCGTAGCCCGCGTTGCGGCCGGTCTGGACGACCGTGGTCTGCGGGGCCAGCGACCGGATCAGGTCCACGGTGTCGTCGGCGGAGTCGTTGTCGGCGACGACGAGGCGCCAGTCGAGCCCGGCCATGCCCTGCGGCAGGGATGCGAGGAACTCGGGTATCACCCGGGCGCTGTTCCAGGTGACGACGAGGACGGCTACGGGGCCGGCACCCCGGTTCTGGTGACCGGAGTCCGGGCCGGAGGGTGCGCTGCTGGAAGACACGGGGACTCCACGGTTCGGGGCGGCTCGGGCGCGGCGCGCCGGATGAAGCCGAGGTAACTGCCTCCGGCGGCGATCGTCAGGAAGAACATCCCGGCGAACATCGGGAAGCTGAGGGCGTCGAAGGTGGCCGCGCTGACCAGGGCGACGAGGGCCGAGGCGAAGAAGGCCTGGCCGAGCTCCCGGTCGGACTCGTCGGCGGCGAGGCGGCGGATGGCCCCGCCCTGGTGGATTCCGGTGAGGAACAGTGCCAGGAGCGCGAGCAGGCCGAACAGGCCCATCTCCGCCAGGGTCAGCATGTACTGGTTGTCCGTGAAGAAGTAGAGGTCGGGGGTGAAGGTCCCCAGGCCTCGCCCGAACAGCGGATGACCCTCCAAGTAGGGCACGATCGCGCTGTACTTGACGGTGCGGGCCTGGGTGCTGCTGTCGGAGTTCGACACGAAGGACGCGAAGAGCGTGGTGATCGTGCCGATCAGTCCGGGGACGAGGACCTTGAAGACGGCCACCGAGCCGAGCAGCAGGCCGAAGGTGGTCCAGCGGCGCTGCGGCTTCCACCTCGGCACCATCACCAGCACCACGATCAGGGCCCCGATGATGGAGGTCCGCGACACCGTCAGCGGCAGGGCGCCGCCCATCAGCGCCACCGGCGCCCAGCGGCGCCAGCGGCTCAGCTGGGCGCGGACCGGATCGAAGGCCTGCTGCACGGCGAAGGGCAGCAGCAGGGCGAGCATGCCGCCGAACTCCAGCGGCTGGGCGGTGGTGGAGCGGGGCCGGGTGAACGCCCCGCGGTCCAGGGTGGTGATCTGCGCGACGCTCGACTGGAGCCCCGGGATGCTGATCTTCTCGGCGATGTTCGTCGCGGTGAAGAAGTCGTAGTAGCCGATGGCCGCGACCACCGCACCCATGACGACGGCCCGCCGCAACAGTACGTCCAGGCGGGCCCGGTCCTGGATGCCGGCGGAGACCAGTACCACCAGCGACACCCAGACCAGCAGTCCGATCAGCCCCCGGTCGGCGCCCAGCACCTCCTTGTGCGAGCTGCCCCGGGAGGCGTTCGCCAGGTACGAGGCCAGGACCGACACGGCCAGCAGCCACATCGCGATCCGGGGCAGCCGGGTGCCGGGGGCCGGTCTGATCCGGCCGGTCAGCCAGGTCGCCAGGTACCAGAACAGCGCCAGCAGCGCGAAGACGTTGGCGGGGGTGCCCACGCCGCCCAGGCCGGGCAGGGTCAGGTTGGAGGGGATGAAGAAGGCCAGCCCCAGATAGCCGGTGAGCAGGGCGGTGGCGTCCAGCTCGCGAGCCCGCGTCCTCCTGCGCACCTGGGTCCTGGCCCTGCCGGCCTCGGCGGCGGCCTCACGCCTGCGCCGACGGGCCCCCAGCAGGCTCTCCGCGACGAAGGAGGAGGTGAATCCGGCGACCACGCCGGCGATGACCACGGCCAGTACCTGCTGGTAGCGGGCCTTGAGCTGCGGTTTCGGGGTCTGCGGCAGGACCACGGGGGCCGTCTGCACGAAGTACGCGGGCTGTACCTTGGCCGCCGCCTGCAGGGCGTTGAGCTGCTCCCCGGCGAAGGCGGTGAGCGCACTGGTCTCCTTGAGCACCTTGTCCCGGTCGGTGCCCGTGACGGTCAGCGTGAGCATCGGGCCCGAGGCGTTCGCGGCGAAGCCGACCGTATAGGGGTCGCTCACCCCGAGACCGTGCAGGTCCCGTGCCGCGTCGGCGCCCGACAGGGTCCTGATGAGCACGTCGGCGGTCACCACGAGCGAACCGCCCGCGTTGGCGATGGGGTTGCCGAAGGCGGGGGCCAGTGCGGCCACGGCCGTGGAGTCGAGCAGGGCCACCGAACTCTGGGACTGGTAGGCCACCGGGACCGACTCGTAGAGCTGCGCGCCCGCGAGGAGTCCGAGCAGCGTCAGGGGTCCCATGACGTACCAGCGGCGCCGCAGTACCGCGCCTATCTCACCGATGTTCACGAACAAATCCTCCCAACTGCCCTGGAACCAATGGCGTGTCGCCCGGCGTCCTGGGAAGATCGGACACGACGGAAGGAATCCTGTGTCGCCTGGTGAGCTGTTCCGCACGTTGCGCCGGCGCTGGTACGTGCTGGTCCTGGCGGGAGTGCTCGCGGCCATCGGGGCGCTCCAGGTGCTCCGGCCCACCACGACCTACGTGAGCACCGCGATCGTCGTCCTGAAGCCGCCGGTGACGAGCAATCAGCCCAACCAGCTCGCCAATCTGCAGCCGCCGCTCGCCGCCGTCTCCCTCGCCGCGGTCCAGCAGCTGGACTCCTCCGACGGGGAGGCCGAACTGCGCGCCGCCGGGGTGGCCGGCACCTACCGGCTGATCCCGCGCAACAGCGGCACCAGTGTCACCCCGCGCTATCTGATCCCCTCCCTCCAGATCCAGGCCGAGCACACGGATCCGGCCACGGCCGACCGTTCGGTGCGAACGGTCGTCGAGGTCTACGGAAAGCACCTCTCGGACATGCAGGCCGAGCAGCGGATCCCTGCGGCGGGCCGGATGAGCGTCACCCTTCTCGTACCGCCGTCCGCGGTCGCGCAGACCGGGACCAAGAGCCGCGGACTGGCCGGGACGGCGGTGCTGGCACTGGTCGCCGGGGCGGCCTGCGCCCTGTGGAGCGATCAGTTCCTGGCGGGCCTCGGCCGGCGCCGGCGCGAACGCGCCGCGGCCGGGCCCGGGCGGGACGGGAACGCCGCGGAGACGGCCGCGGCGGCCCGCTGAGAGCGCGGGCCGCCCGGCCGCCAACGCCCCTGGAGCGGGGCGGTGGTGCGGTGTCATCAGATCCCTCGGCGCTTCCAGGACTGCCACCAGAGCCATTCGCGTCCCCGGTCGGCGACGGCCGAGAGCACCAGCGGCTGGAGGTAGGGCATCATGCGGGCCCCGATCCGCCGGCGCCGGCGCAGCGCCCCGTACTCGGCGAGCGAGGCGTACTGCGGCAGGCATTCGGCGGCGAAGGCCTCCAGCTCCTCGACCGGGACCAGCCCGGTGCGCCCGCGGTCGTAGGCCCGGTAGGCGCGCCGCAGGGCGTACCGGGCGAGCCGGGTACGGGCCGCCGTCGAGAGCCGGCCGGACTCCGGGATCAGTCCGCCGCACTTCTCCAGCACCGAGTCGAAGGCGACGAGGCGCTGGCGGAGGTCGTCGAGCTGTCCGCCGAAGTCCGTGGTGGACATGTTGTTGCCGTGGACCCGGTAGAAGGCCTGGTCGGCGCCCCGTACGTAGCCCACGTCGGCGTGGGCCGCGAGCCGCATCCACATCTCGATGTCCCCGGCGTGCGGAAGCTCCGGGTCGTAGCCGCCGACCTTCTGCTGGAGGCTGGTGCGTACGACCACCTCGGGTGAGGTGATGCACCCGGTGCCCTCCCGGAAGCGCCGCTCCAGCCACCAGCGCCCCGGATAGACCACCGAGCCGGTGCTTCGCGTGCGAGCCTCGGGTAGCGGCCCGCCGTGCTGGAACCGCAGCGGCCTGCCGTAGGCGAACCCGGCTTCCGGGTGGGCGTCGAGCAGGGCCGCGGCGCGTACCAGGGCGCCGGGGACCAGCCGGTCGTCGGCGGAGAGCAGGGCGACGTAGTCCCCGTCCGCCCACTCCAGCAGGCCCTCGTTGTAGGTGGCGATGTGACCCCGGTTGCGCTCGTGGACCCGGACCTCGATCCGGGGGTCGGCGGCCGCCAGGGCGCGCGCGACCTCCGCGGAGTCGTCGGGGGAGGCGTCGTCGATGATCAGTACCCGTACGTCGACGCCCTCCTGCTCGTCCAGGACGCTCTTGACGCAGTCGGCCAGGAAGTGGCCGTACTTGTAGCAGGGGATCACCACGCTGACGGTGCTCACTGGCCGGTCACCTCCGTGGATCCCTCCGTGAGTCCGGCGGGAGCCGTGGTGGTGAAGACCGGGCCGACCCAGTAGTTCACCGATCCGAAGGTGTTGGCCGGGAAGACCGTGGCCGAGCCGTACTTGTAGAGCCCGTTGGCCCCGCCGCTGCCGTCCGCGGGGGCCACCAGCGGGTAGGAGCGGTGCGCCGCGGTGAAGTAGCCGCCGTCCACGGAGTACTTGCCGTTCGGCGCGTGGTACGAGGCCACGTACTCGGTGTTCGCGGTGATGGCCACCGGGGTGGTGAAGTGCAGCTGCTGCCAGCCGGACACGGTCTCGCTGCCGAAGGTTCCGGTGGCCAGGAGCGTTCCGCTGGAGGACCAGAGACTGCCGGTGTGCGTGCCGGTGTTCCCGGGGCCCTTGTAGAAGGTGACGCCGGTGACGTAGCCGCCGACTGTGGACTGGAAGCGGGTACCCAGTTCGACGGAGTTGGTGTCGTCGCCGACGTTGGCGGTGGTAGGTGTGGCGTTCGGGCCCCACAGCGTGCAGGGGCAGTTCACCGCCGGTGGGCTCGTGCTGGTGGTGAAGGTCCAGGTGACCGGCGCGGCCATGGCGTTGCCCCACAGGTCGGCGACCTGAACCGATGCCGTGTAGGTGGTGTTGAGCGCCAGTTCGGTGGAGGGGGTGAAGCCGGCGCTGTTGGACGCCTCGAGGAGCTTGCTGCCCGGGACGGTGGCGCCGCCGGGATCCTTGACGGTGAACACCAGGGTGTCCTCGTCCACGGCCGAGTTGAAGGTGGCCTTCACCGTCGTGGTGATCGCGGTGCCGGTCGCCGCCGACTGCGGTGTGGTCGAGGTGACGGTCGGGGGCGTCGTACTCGCGGTGGCGGTGTCCAGGACCGCGTCGACCCAGTAGTTGCTGCCGGACGAGGCGGTGGACGGGAACCCGCCGGTGCCGCTGTAGCGGTAGACGCCGTTGCCGCCGTCGGTTCCGCTCTTCAGCGCGGTGAGCGGAGCCAGCCCCGCGTCGGAGGAGGCGAAGGTGGTGTCGTAGGAGTACCCGCCGCCCGGGGCGAAGTAGGAGGCGACGTAGGTGGTGTTGGCCTTGACCGGGACGGGTGAGGAGAAGTTCAGCTGCTGCCAGCCGGACGCCGTCTCGTTGGTGAAGGTGCCCGTGGCCAGGCGCTGGCCGGTGCTGCTCCACAGGCTGCCGGTGTGGGTGCCGGTGTTGGCCGGGGACTTGTAGAAGCGGACGCCGGTGATCGAACCGGGTACGGAGGAGCGGATCTTCACGCCGAGCTCAAGGGCGCTGCCGTCACCGGCGTTGACCGTTCCCGGTACGGCCGCGGCCGGCCAGACGGTGCAGGGGCACTGCTGCGGACCCACGGTCAGCGGCACGATGGTGGTGGCGCCGATGTTGACGCTGTCGTCCACCGCGCGGACCTTGATCTGCGCGGCTCCGGGGGTGGTGGGGGTCCACTTGTAGCTCCAGGACCCGATGCCCGTAGTGGCCTTCCAGGTGGTTCCGCCGTCGGTGGAGACCTCCACGCGGGCCACGACGCCGCCACTGTCGGAGGCGGCTCCGGTGATGGTCACGGGCCGCAGCGCGGGCACCGTGGCGTTCGCCGCGGGGCTGGTCACGGTGATGACCGGGCCGGTGGTGTCCGTGGAGGCGGTGGCCACGAGCAGGTTGCTCTGCAGGGACTTCGGCTGGACCGCCATGTCGGCGAAGATGTTCACCGTCGCCTGCTGCATCCGCTTGTCCTCGGTGACCACCGCGTCGTCCGGATTGCCGGTCGGCATGTTGGTCAGGCCCCAGGACCACTGCACGGTGCCCGCTCCGAAGACCAGGGCGTGCGAGATCTGGTCCCGGAAGGCGACCAGGCTGTGCGTCGCGGTCCCGTTGCCGTAGGTGTTCCCGTAGTCGAGGCGGTACTTGCCGTCGTTGATGTCCACCGTGGTGGACGACATGGCGATCTGCCCGGCCGGGCGCGCCGCGTCCTCCACGTCACTGTCCCACTCGTAGCCGAGCGTGCCGACGGGGAAGGTGGCGGTCTGGGAGGGGGTCAGGTTCGCGACGGTGGTGCCCCTCCACAGGCGCATCTTGGCGAACGCGCCGGGCACGGTGATCGCGTCGCTGCGGTAGCCGTTCACGCTGAACAGCGAGCCGGTCACCTGGTTCTGCGGCTGGTAGGGCCGCCCGTTCGTGGAGCTGGCCGGATCCATGAAGGTGCCCGTCCAGATCCCGCTCGGGTCGGGGATGCCGTTGGGCTGCGGGAAGGAGAGCTTGGTCTCCTTGTAGCAGACCAGGGTCCGGTTCGCCGTGTTGGCCCCGTCGATGCTGGGGGCGAGGCGGGTCTTCCAGAACACCTCGTTGCCGCTGAAGTAGGTCTGGTTGACGCCTGCGTGACGTGCGTTCAGGGCGTTGGTGAACTGGTCCTGGGTCCAGTACTCGTCGTGCCCCGAGGACATGAACACCTTGTGGTTCTGCAGCTGGGTCGCACCCTTGGTCGACATGTCGATGCCCGACATGTAGCTCACGTCGTACCCGTTGCGCTCCAGCCAGGAGATCATCTGGTACTCGGAGCCGTAGATCCCGTTCTCGCCGCCGATGTCCATCGGCCGGTTGTAACTGACCTCGTAGGCACGGCCGTCGGGCGCGGGTCCGGCGCCGTCGTACAGGTCCTGGCCGCCGTAGTTGTTGTACGCCTGCCAGGTCTGGTCGGCGGTCTGCACGACGATGTCGGAGTGGCTGGAGTCGCTCCGGACCACGAACGGGTAGGGCATGACCCCGTTGCCGTCGGCCTGGTCGAAGTTGGCCATGTAGAGGCCGGAGACGGCGTCGGAGGGCACCGTCCACGTCGAGGTGACGGGCCAGTTGCCGCAGTCGACCAGGCCGGTGGATGCCTTGGTGGTGCAGCTGTGCGGGCTGCCCCCCTGCGGGAAGTTCGACGGGTAGGTCTGGGCGGCCTGGGCCGCGGTCGACATCAGGCGGGCGCCGTCACCTCCGTAGTGGCCGAGCCGGTAGACCGACACCTTGTACGCGGTCGGCGACTGGACCTTGAACTGCAGGGTCTCGCCGGCCTGCACGCTCGTCTGGGCCGGGAAGCCCTTGATGTCCCCGTAGGCACTGGGTGCGAACCAGTCGGACATCGGCGTGCCCGCCTTGGAGTTCTCGCACACGATGGCGTTGGTTCCGGGGCCGCACGGGTCCGCCGCGGCCGCCACGGATGGCGGCAGCGCCGCCGCCATCAGGGCCGCGACCACGGTGAAGAGCCCGTACCGCAGCAGCCTTGTCCGTCTGTTCATCCGCATCCTCATTTGGGAGTGGGGCTTTGTGAGTCGACGCCGGGCGTCAGCGCAGGGCTGCTGCGAGCGCGTCCACGACCCGCTGCTGTTGGGCGGCGGTGATCTGCGGGAAGAGCGGGAGGGAAAGCATCCGGTCGGCGGCCAGTTCGGCGTGCGGGAAGGCCCCGCGGCGGTGGCCGAGGTGGGCGAAGGCCGGGGTGAGGTGTACGGGGGCCGGATAGTGCACGCCGGCGCCGATGCCCTCCGCGTTGAGCTTGCCGACGACCGCGTCGCGGTCCGCGCCGCTGACGCGGACGACGTACAGGTGCCATACGTGGACGTTGCCCGGCTCGGTGACCGGCAGGGTGAGGCGTCCTGTGACCGCCAGGTCCGCCAGGAGCCCGTCGTAGCGGGCGGCGGCGGTCCGGCGCGCCTCGTTCCCCTCGGCGAGCCGGGCCAGTTTGGCCCGCAGCACCACGGCCTGCAGACCGTCGAGCCGGCTGTTGAAACCGGCCACGTCGTGCCGGTACTTGGCGACGCCGCCGTGGTTGGCCAGCGCCCGGACCAGGTCGGCGGCCTCCTCGTCGTCGGTCACCACCGCGCCCGCGTCCCCGTACGCGCCGAGGTTCTTGCCGGGGTAGAAGCTGGTCGCGGCGATCCCGCCGCTGCCGGGGGTGCGGCCCTCGCGGGCGGCGCCCTGGCTCTGCGCGGCGTCCTCGACGACCTTGGCGTAGGAGGGCAGGCTCGCGGCCAGTGCGGCGGCGTCGGCACACTGTCCGTACAGGTGGACCGGGACCACTGCCCGGGTGGCCCTGGTGACCGCGTCGAGCGCGGCCTGCGGATCCAGCAGCAGGGTGTCGGGGAGGCAGTCGGCGAGGACCGGGCGGGCGCCGATCCTGGCGACGGCGCCGGCGGTGGCGATGAACGTGTTCGCGGGCAGGACGACCTCGTCGCCGACACCCACCCCGCTGGCCCTCAGGGCAAGTTCCAGCGCGTCGGTGCCGTTGGCCACGCCGACGCAGTGCCCGACTCCGGCGAAGGCCGCGTACTCGCGCTCGAAGGCCCGGACCTCCTCGCCGCCGATGAAGGCGGTGTCGGCCAGCACCCGGTCGAATCCCGCGCGTAATTCCTCCGCGACCTCGGCGTGCGCCGCTTTCAGGTCGACGAGCGGTATCTGGTTCATCCGGTTGTGCTCCCCATCCGTGTCTCCGGCCTCCGGCCGGTCTCCAACGCGTCGGCCCGCAACTCGTCGAGCGCCGGGCCCCCCGCCTCGCGCAGTCGGCGGGCGGGGCTTCCGGCCCACACCTCGCCGGCCGGCACGTCGGCCAGGACCGTGCTTCCCATCCCGGTCAGCGACCAGGCGCCGACCGTCGTGTACTCCCGGACCATCGCGCCGGCGCCCACGTAGGCTCCGCGTCCGACCCGCACCCCGCCGCCGAGGCGGACCCCGGAGGCCAGGGTCGCGAAGTCGCCGACCGTGTCGTCGTGGGTGAGGACCACGTGCGGCATGACCGCCACGTGGGACCCCACCCGGACCGCCGCCGTCAGCACGCTGTGCGCGAGCAGCACCGTGCCGGGGCCGAGGACGCTGGTCCCGGAGAGGGCCGCCGTGGGGTGGACCACGGTGGCGTACCGGCTCTCGGGCAGCGCCAGGCGCCGTACCAGGCGGGCCCGTACCGCGTAGTCGCGGGGGCTGCCCACGCAGACCACCACGCGGGCGGCCGGGCATTCGTGCACCAGCGCGCCGGGGCCCAGCACGGGTACGCCGTCGATGTCCAGGCCGTGCAGAGCCGGATCGTCGTCGAGGTGCCCGGCGAGCCGCCAGCGCGGGGGCCGGCCCGCCGCCAGGGCGGCGGCGGCCGCGTCCCGTACGGCCTGGGCGGTCTCCCGGGCGAAACCGCCTGCCCCGACGATCAGCAGTTCCTCGCCGGCGGCCCCGGCCGGCCCGGCCGCGCCGGTCATCCGCCGGCCTGTCTGTGCAGCACCGCCACCACCCGGTCCTGCTGCTCCTCGGTCATGGTGTGGAACAGCGGCAGGATCAGCGAGTCCCGGCTGAGCCGCTCGGTCACGGGCAGCGCCGCCGCGCCGTGCCCGGCGTACGCCGGCTCCAGGTGGGAGGCCATGATCCCGCGCCGGGCCGAGACCCCGGCTTCGGCCAGTACCGCGAGCAGCTCGTCCCGGCCCACGGGGAAGTCCTCGGCCAGGAGAACCCAGTACGACTGGAAGTTGCCCTCGCCGTGACCGGGGTCGCGGACCGGGGTCAGGCCCGTGATCCCGGCGAGGAGCCGTGCGTACCGGTCGGCGAGGAAGCGTCTGCGGGCCACGATCTCGTCGAGTTTGCCCAGTTGCACCAGGCCGACCGCGGCCTGGATGTCGGTCATCCGGTAGTTGTAGCCGACCTCCAGGTAGCTTTCGGCGATCGGCTTGCTGCTCGCGTGCCGCTGCGCCGCGGACACGTTCATGCCGTGCTCGCGGAGCCTGCGCAGCCGCTCGGCCCACTCGGCGTCGTCCGTGGTCACCATGCCGCCCTCGCCGGTGGTGATCACCTTGCGGGGGTGGAAGGACCAGGCCGCCAGCAGCGCCCCCTGGCCGACGGACTTGCCGCCGACGGTGGCGCCGATGCCGCAGGCGGCGTCCTCCACCAGCGCGATGCCCCGGTCGGCGCAGAGGGCGCGCAGGGCGTGCACGTCGGCGGGTACCCCGCCCTGGTGGACGGCGATGACCGCCTTGGTGCGCGGGGTCCGGACGGCGTCCACGGTGGCCGGGGTCAGGTTCCCGGTGGCCTCCTCGACGTCCGCGAACACCGGGTGCGCACCCACGTAGCGCACCGCGTTGGCCGTGGCGATGAACGACAGCGAGGGGACGACGACCTCGTCGCCCGGGCCGAGGTCCAGGGCGATCAGCGCGAGGTGCAGGGCGGTGGTGCACGAGCTCACCGCGATGCCGTGTTCCGCACCCACCCGCTCGGCGAAGGCCCGCTCGAACTCGGCGACCCTGGGTCCCTGGGCCACCCAGCCGGAGAGGACCGCGTCCGCGGCTGCCCGTGCCTCGTCCTCTCCGAGCCACGGGATCATGACGGGGATGCGGGCGGGGGCGTCCTGGGCGCTCATCGGCCGGCCTCCGCGTCCGCGGCGCGCTCGGCCCGCCACCAGTCCACCAGGTCCCGGAGCCCGCTGCGCAGGTCGATCTCGGCCGTGAAGCCGAGGCGCCCGGCGGCCCCCGAGGTGTCCGCGAGCCGGCGGGTCACGCCGTTCACGGCGCGGGCCGGTCCGTGCTCGGGCACCAGGCCCTCGGCGCCCATCGCCTCCAGCAGGCCGAGCGCCAGGTCGAGCAGACTGGTCTCGGAGCCGCTCGCGACGTTGAACACCTCGTCGGTCAGGTCCGATTCGGCGGCCAGCAGGTTGGCCCTGGCGATGTCCCTGACGTGGACGAAGTCCATGGTCTGCGTGCCGTCGCCGAGGATCAGCGGCGGTTCGCCCGCGGCGATCCGCTCCATCCACCGGATCAGGACTTCGGTGTAGAGCCCGTGGATGTCCATCCGGGGGCCGTACACGTTGAAGTAGCGCAGTGCGACGTAGTCCAGTCCGTACATGGCGTGGAAACTGCGCAGCACGCCCTCGTTGAAGGCCTTCGCGGCCCCGTAGAAGGTGTCGTTGTTGTAGGCGTGGTGGCGCTCGGTGGTCGGAAAGGACTCCGCCATCCCGTAGACCGAGGCCGAGGAGGAGGCGATGACCTTGCCCACGCCGGCGGCTGCCGCGGCCTCCAGGACGTTGAACGTGCCGTCGACCATCACCTCGTTGGCCAGCCGCGGCTCTTCGGCGCACTGGGTGATCCGGATGGCCGCCAGGTGGAAGACCAGGTCGGCTCCCTCGGTCGCCTTGCGCACGGCGGATATGTCCCGGATATCGCCCTCGACGAGATTGACCAGGCCGCTGGGCAGGGCGCGGGCGAGGTTCGCGGCGCGCCCCCGTACGAAGTTGTCGAGCACGGTGATCTCCCGTGCCCCGTTGTCCACCAGCAGGTCCACCAGGTGCGAGCCGATGGTGCCCGCTCCGCCGGTGACCAGAATCCTCTTGCCTCGTACGCTGCTCAACGCCCTGCCCCTACTGAGTCGGTCATGGTGTTCCCTGCTGTGGCCTGCGCGCCGTACGCGGCCGCCGGCCGGGTGGAATGCCGGGCGGTCAACGGCCGGTGCGCAGTCCGACGACGGCTCCGCGGAACTCCAGGCTGCGGGAGGCCGCTTCGAGGATGTCGAGCACCTGGAGTCCGGCGCGTCCGTCGGTGAGTGCCGGCCGCCGGTTCCTGATCGCCGCGGCGAACTCCTCGACCATGCTGCGCAGGGCCTCCTTCTCGCCGAGCGCGGGGGCCACCATGTCGCCGGTCCGGTAGGAGACGAGCATGTCGCGGCGTTCGTCGGCGCCGATCTCCTGCGGGGCCGTGAGGTCGACTCCCCGGTCGAACACCGCGACCCGCTGGGTCGGGTTGAGGTCGTCCCACACCAGGGTGCGCTTGGAGCCGCCGACCATCGTGGTGCGGACCTTCACCGGGGACAGCCAGTTGACGTGCACGTGCGCGATGGCGCCGGTGTTGAGCTGGAGCGTCAGGTAGGCCACGCAGGACTGGCCGGCCCCGATCGGGTCGGCGCCGTGCGCGGCGACGGCGACCGGGTGGACGTTGTCCGGGAGGATGAAGTCGAGGACCGAGAGGTCGTGGGGGGCCAGGTCCCACAGGACGTCGATGTCCTTCTGGACCAGCCCGAGGTTGATCCTGACGGAGTCGACGAACTGGATATCGCCGAGTTCACCGGAGCGGACCATGTCCCGGATGCGGGCCACCGCCGGGGTGTAGCAGTAGGTGTGGTCGCACATCAGGGTGAGGCCGCGTTCCTCGGCCTCGTGGACCAGCCGCAGTCCGTCCTCGTAGGTGGCGGCGAGCGGCTTCTCCACGAGGACGTGCTTCCCGGCGCGCAGGGCGGCCAGGGCGACGTCGAGGTGGGTGCCGGCCGGGGTGGCCACGGCGACGGCGTCGACGGCCGGGTCCGCGAGGACCGCCGCGTAGTCCGAGGTCGCCTGGACCGTCGAGTAGCCACCGAGCACCTGCCGGGCCCGGTCGACGTTCAGATCACAGAGCCAGCGGAGCCGGAACTCCGGACTGGACTGGAAGTTGCGGACCAGGTTGGGGCCCCAGTAGCCCGCTCCGACGACGGCGACGCCTAACGGCCCGGTCCCTGCCGCACCCGCACTCGCGGTGTCCCGCCCGACGTCCTTCGCGGTGTCCTTCACAGCGTTCCCCTTCCTTGCGCGCACGCCCGCGGGCGTGTCACGACCCATGGCCGGGACGCGTGCGAAGGAAGAGGGTGCCGTCGAGGGCACGCCGGGCGCTTGTGCGACCCGTGCGCGACCCGCCCGATGGTGATGGCCCCCACGACCGATGCCGTACGTCTTCTACGTACTTCCGCCCCCCGGCCGCCCGGCACCCCTCGCGCCGGCCTGGCCACGGACGGGCAGCCTGTTCCCCCAAGCCGCCCAGCCCGAACCCGCCCCAACTACCCTGCGCCGACTGGACTGCAGCATGGATCGCAGCATTGCCGAAGCACGCCGAATCCGGTCGGCTGCGCTCAATCTAGACCACGGGGCGTACCCCCGGGGAGAGTTGGAGGAATCGGTCGGTACGGGCGTTCGGGCATGCATACTTCCGGGGTGACCAGCATCGTGATCCCGGCCCACAACGAGGGCCGGGTCATCGGCCGGCTCCTCGACGCGCTCCTGACCGAGGCCCCGGGACCCGACATCGTCGTGGTGTGCAACGGCTGTACGGACGACACCGCCGCGGTGGCGGGCGCCCGCGGCCCCGGGGTACGGGTCGTGGAGATCCCGACCCCCTCCAAACACACGGCACTTCGGGTCGGCGACGAGCACGCCCGGGGCTTCCCCCGGCTGTACGTGGACGCCGACGTCGTGGTCGGCGCGGCCGATGTACGGGCCCTGGCCGAAGCCCTCGCCACCAGCCCGGACCTGCTCGCCGCGGCCCCGGGCCGGGACATTCCGCTGGCCGGCTGCGCCTGGCCGGTCCGGGCGTACTACCGGGTCTGGCAGCTGCTGCCGGCCGTCCGCGAGGGGCTGTTCGGGCGCGGGGTCATCGCAGTGTCCGAACCGGGACACGCCCGGCTCGCCGCCCTGCCGCCGCTGATGGCGGACGACCTGGCCGCGTCCCTGGCCTTCGCGCCGGGAGAGCGCCGGGTGGTGGAGTCGGCCAGGGTGGTGGTCCTTCCGCCGCGCACCTGGGGCGATCTGATCAAACGGCGCGTGCGGGCGGCGACTTCCTCGGCCGAGCTGGAGCGGTTCCAGGCCGGGCGGGCTTCAGGGCCCGGGGCCTCCGTACCGTCCGCGCGCACCGGTACGGGAGACCTGCGCGCGCTGCTCCGGGCCCAGCCGCGGCTGCTTCCCGGGGTCGCGGTGTTCGTCGTGGCGGCCCTCGCGGCACGCCGGGGAGCCCGCAGGGCCATCCGGACCGGGGACTTCTCCACCTGGCTGCGCGACGAGAGCAGCCGGCAGGGCTGAGGGCGGACAGCCTGCCGGGCAGCGGGGCGAGGGGCCGAATCGGGTCGTATGCCGCCCAGTTGGCCCGTACAACCATTAGGGTGCCATTCGCACGTACGCCATTCGCACGTACGGCTGGCTCAGACGTCGGACCGGGAGTTCGAAAGCATGTACCTCGCGGACCGCTCCGCTCCCGCGGACGCGAAGACCACCACCGACGGGTCCCCCGTCCGGGGGCCAGCCGTCGCCTCGGCCGTCCTCGCCCTGGGCTCGGTCAGCCTGATCACCGACATCTCCTCCGAGATGGTCACCGCCGTGCTGCCGCTCTACCTGGTGGCCGGACTGGGCCTGAGCCCGCTCGGCTTCGGTGCGCTCGACGGCCTGTACAACGGAGTCAGCGCCCTGGTGCAGCTGACCGGCGGCCACCTCGCCGACCGGATCCGCAACCACAAGCTGATCGCCGGCATCGGCTACGGGCTGTCCGCGGCGTGCAAACCACTGCTGCTGCTCGCCCACGGCCTCGGCCCGGTGGGGGTCGTCCTGGCCCTGGAGCGCACCGGCAAGGGCCTGCGCACCGCCCCGCGCGATGCGCTCATCTCCCTCTCCACACCTCCCGAGTTGCAGGGCAGGGCCTTCGGCGTGCACCGCGCCATGGACACCACCGGGGCCCTGCTCGGTCCCCTGGCCGCCTTCTTCATCCTGAGCATGACGGTCGACGGGTACGACGCCGTCTTCGGAGTCAGCGCCTGCGTCGCCGTACTGGGCGTCGTGGTGCTCCTGCTGTTCGTCCCGTCCGGCACGGAGCCGGGCCCCGCCCGCCCGAAGCCCACCGCTCCCCCGGGCCCGGTACCCGAGGCCGGCTCCCCGAAGCCGGACGCGGTGAACCTGCGCGACGCGCTGGGCCTGCTGCGGCTGCCCCGGCTGCGCGCCCTGGCGGGCTGCGCCGCCCTCCTCGGGCTCACCACCGTCAGCGACGCCTTCCTCTACCTGCTGCTCCAGGACCGCACCGGCGTCGGCGAGCGGTGGTTCCCGCTGCTCCCCCTGGGTACCGCGGCCGTGTTCCTGCTGCTGGCCGTGCCGGCCGGCGCCCTCGCGGACCGCATCGGACGCCGCACCGTGTTCCTCATCGGGCACGCCCTCCTGCTGGCCGGATACGGGCTGCTCCTGTGGGCCCCCGCCCTGCCCGCGCTCCCCTTCCTGGTGCTCGCACTGCACGGCATGTTCTACGCGGCCACGGACGGGGTGCTGCCGGCCGCCGTCGCCGCGATCGTCCCCGCGAAGCTGCGGGCCACCGGCATCGCGCTCGTGGGCACCGGCCAGGCCCTGTCCCGCTTCGGCTGCTCGCTCGCCTTCGGCGCCGCGTGGACGCTGCTGGGCTCGGGCCCGGCGCTGGCCGCCGCGGCGGCCGGCCTGTGCTGCTGCGCGGCCGTCGCCGGTTTCGTACTCCGCCCCACGGCCCCGGACGGCGCCACCGGCCGGGCCCCGCGCCCCCGACGCCCCCGAGGAACCCGATGACACGCTCACGCCGGCTGCTCGTACTCGCCCTGGCCGTGCTGGTCCTCGGCGGCCTGGCCGGGGTGATGGTGGTACGCGCCGCCGCACGCTCCGAGCAGACCCGCGCGGGCGATCCGACGGCCGCCCCGGGCAAGGTCACGCTCGGCCGCCGCGGCGCTCTCGCCTTCGTCAACGGCGCGCAGGGCCCGCACCGCGGAGCACTCGTCTCCGTTCCGGACCGCTCACCCGGGGACGAGCGGACCGCCTCGGGCCTCACCTGCCTGCGCTTCCACGCCTCGGCGGGTACCGGCGTATGCCTGAGTTCCTCCCCCGGAGCCCTCGCCCAGGACAACCGGGCGCTGATCGTCGACTCCGAACTGCGGACGCTGCGCGGCTTCCCCCTCGCGGGCACCCCGTCCCGGGCGCGGGTCTCCCCGAGCGGCCACTTCGTCGCCTGGACCGTCTTCGTCGCCGGGGAGTCCTACGGCGCGGCGTTCTTCTCCACCCGGACCTCGATCGTGGACACCCGCACCGGGGCACTCGAACCGGACCTGGAGAAGTTCGCCATCGTGCTGGAGGGCCGCCCCTACAGTGCGAGCGACACCAACTTCTGGGGTGTCACCTTCTCCAAGGACGACGACACCTTCTACGCCACCCTGGGTACCGGCAACCAGACCTATCTGGTGAAGGGGTCGATCTCGCGGCGCAGCGTCACCAGCCTCGCCGCGAACGTCGAGTGTCCGTCGCTGTCCCCCGACGAGACGCGGGTCGCGTACAAGAAGCGCGTACAGCGCGGCGCGGCTCTGTGGCGCGAACACGTGCTGGACCTACGGACGTTGCGGGAGCAGCCGCTGACGGAGAAGCGCAGCGTGGACGATCAGGCGCTCTGGCTCGATGACCGCACCCTCGCCTACGCACTGCCCGCCGACGGCTCCGTGGACACCACCGACCTCTGGACGGTCCCGGCGGACGGCACCGGAACCCCGCGCGCCCTGGCGGCGGCGGCCTCCTCGCCCAGCCGTCTGGACTGACGGCTCCCGGATCGGACCCGCACTCCATCCCGCCGGCCCGCGGGCGTACCCGGGGGCCCGCAGAATCGTTGGGGCGGGCATGGGCACTCCACACGCCGTCTCCCCGTCCCCAGCCCGGCACCGGGCACCCGAGCGCGCCCCGGCCGCGATGCCGGGGGGCATCCCCCGGCAGCAGTCGGGCAGCGCCGCCCCCGCGGGCGGGCCGGCCGTCTTCGAGCAGCTCGCCCGCGAGTGGGAAGCGCGCGGCGCCACCGTTCCCGGCCGTCCCGACCCGCTGTGGGAACGGTTGATCACCTACGCGCACTTCCAGCGCGAGACGGACGCCACGCTACGCAGCCTGCGCCTGGACGGAGCCGAACCCACCCCGGATCCCCTGCCGGCCCCCCAGCCGGCCCGCCCGCGCTGGACGAGGGCCTAGGCCGCCGACGGGGCCGGCGACCTGCGCTGGGTCCCGGAGACCCTGCTGCGCCGGTCCTGTGCGGGCCGGCTGCGCCGGCCACGGGAGGCGCCGCCGGTACCGCGCCGCTCGCTGACGGGCGCGGTGATGGTGACCGGGACGCCGGACGGCGCCTGAGCACCGGTGATCCGGCTCAGTTCGGCCTCACCGGAGCGGACCTGGGCGGTCTGCGGGGTGATGCCCGCGGCGGCCATGAGACGGACCATGTCGCGGCGCTGGTTGGGCAGGACCAGGGTGACCACGCTGCCGGACTCGCCCGCGCGGGCCGTACGGCCGCCACGGTGCAGGTAGTCCTTGGGGTCGGTCGGCGGGTCGACGTTGACGACGAGGTCGAGGTTGTCGACGTGGATGCCGCGAGCCGCCACGTTCGTGGCCACGAGCACGCTGACGTGCCCCGTCTTGAACTGCGTGAGGGTGCGGGTTCGCTGGGGCTGCGACTTGCCGCCGTGCAGTGCCGCGGCGCGCACGCCGCTGCTCAGCAGGTGCTCGGTCAGCCTGTCCACGCCGTGCTTGGTGTCCAGGAACATGATCACGCGCCCCTCGCGGGCTGCGATCTCGGTCGTGGCGGCCTGCTTGTCGAAGTTCTGCACGTGCAGCACGTGGTGTTCCATCGTGGTGACGGCGCCAGCCGAGGGGTCCACCGAGTGGACGACCGGGTCGGTCAGGTAGCGGCGCACCAGCAGGTCGACGTTGCGGTCGAGGGTGGCGGAGAACAGCATCCGCTGGCCCTCGGGGCGCACCTGGTCGAGGAGCTCGGTGACCTGGGGCATGAAGCCCATGTCGGCCATCTGGTCGGCCTCGTCCAGGACGGTGACCGCGACCTGGTTCAGCCGGCAGTCGCCTCGCTGGATGAGGTCCTTCAGCCGGCCGGGGGTGGCGACGACCACTTCGGCTCCGGCGCGCAGCGCGCCGGCCTGCCGGTGGATCGGCATGCCGCCGACGACGGTGGCGATCCTCAGCTTCACCGCACGGGCGTAGGGCGTGAGGGCGGCCGTGACCTGCTGGGCGAGCTCGCGGGTGGGTACGAGGACCATCGCGAGCGGGCGGCCGGGCTCGGCACTCTGGCCGGCGGTGCGGGCCAGCAGCGCGAGGCCGAACGCCAGGGTCTTGCCGGAGCCGGTACGACCGCGGCCCAGCACGTCCCGGCCCGCGAGGCCGTTGGGCAGCGTGGCTGCCTGGATCGGGAAGGGGGTGGTCATGCCCTCACGGGTGAGCGTGGCGAGCAGCTGGGCCGGCATGTCCAGGTCGGCGAAGGCCTCGACGGCGGGCAGCGCGGGGACCACGGTGACCGGCAGGGCGAACTCGCCCTGCGGTGCGGCGGGGCGGCGCCCGTAGCCGCCGCCACTCGAGCGCTTGGGGCCGCCGGAGCGGCTGGGGGCCGACGAGGAGCCGAAGCGGCTGCCACGGCTGGAGCCGGAGCCGGAGCCGGCGTAGGAGCCGTTGGATCCACCCGTACGGGCAGACGAAGAGCGGTCATTCATGCGGGTCGTGCGGTTCATGCAGAACCTTCCTCGATACGGCACACATCGAGGAATTCTCGGCAGCGGAAATCTGGCCGCACGATGATTCACAAGAATGAGCCGGAGCATAAGCAGATATGACGGAGTCGAATCGAATTTCGACCGCGATCACTAAAGGATTATCACCCTACGCGTCGGCGAAAAGAGCGCCGCATTCGGGTGGCGAGCCGAGGAGCGTATCCATCGGCCGAACAGTGGGGCGCTCGTACGGGTTTCCCCGCCGCGCCGCTCACGGGGCCGAGGCGGCCCACGGATCCAAAAACGCAACGAGCTGGGGCCCGCACCCAAGGTGCGGGCCCCAGCTACGCGGTTACGCGTGAACGTCAGGCGGTGACGATGTTCTCGGCGGTCGGGCCCTTCTGGCCCTGCGCGATGTCAAAGCTGACCTTCTGGCCTTCCTGAAGCTCACGGAAGCCCTGGGCTGCAATGTTCGAGTAGTGGGCGAACACGTCAGGACCGCCACCCTCCTGCTCGATGAAGCCGAAGCCCTTTTCCGCGTTGAACCACTTCACGGTGCCATTAGCCATGTTAAATCTCCTTCGGGGCACAGCCCAGAGGTCCGCACTGTGCGAACCTCAAGTCGCCGAATGATTGCCCAGCCCGGATAAAACCGGAAAAACAAGAACACTCGCCCAGCTCTCGAAAGAGCGGGCAGAGGTGCTCGAAATTTTGGGAACCACAACTGCAACTAAAACAACAGTAGCACGCCGGGGGCGCATCGACTGGAAAGTGAAATCCGCTCCTTACGCATCCAAGAATTCTCGCCCGGCCGATGTTCAAATCCGTCCTTCGCGAACATAGATTTCAGCGGCGGTCCGGGGCGGTCCCGGGATCCCGTACAGTGGTGTCCACAACGACGCGGGGTGGAGCAGCTCGGTAGCTCGCTGGGCTCATAACCCAGAGGTCGCAGGTTCAAATCCTGTCCCCGCTACGAAAGTTCGGCCCCCTGGTGCCTTGGCATCAGGGGGCCGAACCCATTTCCGGGGCCACCCGGGCAGGGGCCGGCCCTCGCGGTCGTCAGGCGGAGGTGCCGCCGTCGATCACCAGGTCCGTGCCGACCGCGGAGGCGGCGTCCGGTGAGGCCAGGTAGAGCACGGCCGCCGCGATCTCGGCGGTGGAGGACACCCGGCCCAGCGGCGATTCGCTCTTCATCCGGACGGCGCGGTCGGCGTCGTCCTCTCCCCGTCGCAGCGACATCGTGGTGGCGGCCGGGCCGGGGCTGACGGCGTTGATGCGGACCCCGTCGGCGATGTGGTCCAGGGCGGCGGCCCGGGTCAGGGCGGAGACGGCCGCCTTGGTGGTGAGGTAGCCGGCCGCTCCCGGGATGCGGGCGTGCGCGCCCAGGTTCGAGGAGATGTTGACGATCGCCCCGCCGCCCGGCTGGTCGCGCATGGCGGCGATCTCGGCCTGGAGGCTGAGCAGTACACCGGTGACGTTGGTGTCCAGCAGGCTGCGCCAGTCCTCCTCCGCCAGGTCCGCGACGGGACCGCCGCCCCGGAAGACGCCCGCGTTGTTCACGGCGACGTCGAGGCCGCCGAAGTGTTCGACGGTTCGGCGCACCATGGCCCGTACGTCCTCGGAGCGGGTCACGTCCGCGGTCACCGCGACGGCCCTGCCGCCCTCCTTCTCGATCAGCTCGACCGTTTCGTCGAGCGGCGCCGCCGTGCGGCCGGCCACGGCCACCGCGGCCCCTTCGGCGGCGAAGGCGAGGGCGACGGCCCGGCCGATGCCGGACCCGGCACCGGTGACGAGGACGCTCTTGCCGGTGAAACGTGCGGACATGATGGTGATCCCCTTGTCGGTTGCCGGCTGGCCGGCTGATGTCGGTCGTGTGTTGTCGGTCGCGCGGTTCAGCTGGTGGTCGGTTGCGCGGCTACTTGATGCGGGCGCCCAGGAAGGCGATTGCGGCGAAGGCGCCCGCCGCGGCCGCGAGGGAGACCGTGTCGGAGCCCAGGGAGAGGACGGCGGCGAAGACGACCGTGGGTCCGAGTTCCATCGCGGTGTTCATGACCCCGCCGGCCAGTCCCGCCTGGTGCGGCTCCACCCCGTCCGTGGCGAGGACGGCGGCCCCCGCGAAGGCGGCCGCCGCGCCGGCCGGCAGCAGGAGCAGTCCGGGGAGGAGGCCGTATGCGTACGGGATCTCCGCGGTCAGGCCGGTGAGCGCGAGGAGTGCGAGTCCGGCCGCGGCTGCCACGAGGCCGGTGGTGGTGACGCGGGCCGCCCCGTACCGGGCCACGAGGGGACCCGCCACCCGGCCGGCCGCGAGCAGTGCCACCGCGAAGGGAAGGAAGGCGGCCGAGGTCCGCAGCGGCGACCAGCCGAGTTCCTGCTGCAGGTGGAGCGACAGGAGGACGAAGGTCACGGCCGTGCCGGCGGCGGTGAGGCCGATGGCCGCGAGGGCGAGGACCCGGCGCCGGTCGCGGAGGAACCCGAGCGGGAGCAGGGGGTCGCGGACCCGGCGTTCGACGAGCGGGAAGGCCAGCAGGAGCGCGGCCGCGGCGAACAGGGTGACCAGGACGCCCGTCGACCCCCAGGGCTGGACGTCGGTGAGGACGAACCCGTAGCTGGCCAGGCTGATCCCGGCGGTGGCCAGCAGGGCTCCCGGCAGGTCCAGGGAGCGGCCCTGGCCCTCCGGGGTGGCGGGCAGCAGCCGGGGAGCGAGGGCGAGTGCGGCGACGGCCACCGCGACCGGGACGGCGAAGGACAGCCGCCAGGAGGTCAGGGCCGAGATGACTCCGGAGAGCAGGTTCCCGGCGGTCGCGCCGAGCACCGACAGCCCGCCCCAGGTGGCCATCGCCCGTCCGAACGCGGCGGGTTCGGGGAAGACCGCCCGGAGTACGGCCATGGCGGCCGGCGCGGTGAGCGCGGCGCCCACCCCTTGGGCGAAGCGGGCGGTGAGCAGGATTCCGGGGCCCTGGGCGAAGGGTGCGGCGAGGGAGGCCACGGCGAAGAGGAGGAGTCCGGCGGTGAGGACTCGGCGCCCGCCGAACCGGTCGGTGAGGCGGCCTCCGAAGAGCAGCAGGCCGGCGAAGCTCAGCCCGTAGGCGGCGCTGAGGAGCATCAAGTCATCGCGGGCCAGGGAGAATTCGCGGCCGATCGTGGGCAGCGGCACGATGAGCGAGGTGAGCGCGAAGATCAGCGTCATCTGTACGGTGCCGAGCAGCGCGAAGGCCGGGCCGGGCGCCGGACGGGCCGCCCTGGTTCCGGACGCGGTGGGCTTCGTCGTGGTGTCTGCGGTCTGCGTGACGGTCATTACTCCCCCTTGAACTGGATCGTACATTCCAGACTGAAGTCTTAAAAGAACCTCCCCGAAGGGAGGTGCCGTACGGTCGTGCGGTCCGTCAGTCGAGCAGGGTCAGGGCCTGCTCCGCCGCGTCCCGCACCCGGCCGGGGTCCTGCGAGGCCTTGCCGACGACGCGCAGGCCCTGCATGAGCACCAGCAGCATCCTGGCCAGGGTGCGCGGATCGCGGTCCGCGGGCAGTTCGCCCTGGGCCTGGGCCCGGGTCAGCGCCGAGTGCAGCAGCGTCTCGATCTGGGTCCAGCTGGCTTCGACCTTGCGGGCCGCCACCGGGTCGTGCGCACCGAGTTCCGCAGCGGTGTTGGTCACGAAGCAGCCGTTGAGCCGCTGGTCACCGATGCTCGCCTCGGCGGCGAAGCGTCGGACCACCGTACGTACGGCCGGCAGCGCGGGTCCCGGCTGGGACAGCTCGCGCAGCAGACCGGGGTCGCGGTGCTCGTTGTAGCGGTCCAGCGCCTTCAGGTAGAGCTCGCGCTTGTTCCCGAAGGTGGCGTACATGCTGGCGCGCCCGATGCCGAGGTGCTCGACGAGGTCCGCCATCGACGTCGCTTCGTAGCCGCGCCGCCAGAACAGCTCCAGAGCTGACTGCAGCGCGGCGTCCGGATCGAATTCCTTGGTCCTGGCCACATCCCGTACTCTACGAGATATTGGAACGGTCAGTCAAGTAATCCACTCGGTTCGTTCAGATGGCTCGGGTCTCCCCCACCGGGTGGGCCCTCAGCTCGACCACCTCGACGCAGCGCCGGAGCTTGGCCTGGGCGCGGGGCGAGTCCGTGACGGGTACGACGATCTCGCACTCGGCGAGGCCGTCGTCGACAGCCGCCCTGAAGGACAGCGTCCTGACGGTCAGGTTGTTGAGGAGCGCGGAGATGCGGGTGAGTGCGTGGCCGCCGTCCCGGACGGTGACGGTCAGCGCGTGGCAAGCGGTGTCGCCGGTGCGCACGGCGTCTTCGACGGCGGGGAGGACATCGCTGCGGGTCATGAGTGGTGGGCTCCTGTCCTGGGGCGGGGGCGGGGCTGAGGGGAGGCTCGCAGAGCGGGAAGGCGCCTGGCCCCGGAAAACAAGAAGACCCCTCGCGGGTGCGAGAGGTCTGCGTGCGGGCGGTGGGCTGCTGGGGTGATCCCAGTTCAGCTCGGGGCCGGCACGCCGGCGCTAATCTTCAGCTGGCGCATGCGGAGGAGTCTGGCACGCGGCTGCCGACATGGGACACCGCATCTCACGATGCGGATGCCCCGCGCCCTCGAGCCACCCCTCCGCTACCCGGGCAGGCGCAGCCAGACCGTGGTGTCCGTCGGCAGGAGGGGCCCTCCGTCCGCGCCGGTGCCGAGCGGGCCGCTGGCGAGCAGGACCCGGGCGCCCCCGGGCAGCGGGACGGGGTTCGCGAAGGCGGTCAGGCAGCGGAAGCCGCCGGGGCGGTCGAAACAGAGGGTGTCGGGTCCCGCGTCGACCCACTCCAGTACCTCGGGCAGCCGGGCCAGCTCGGCGCCGCGCAGGGCGAGGGCCCCGCGGTAGAGGGTGAGGACGGAGTACGGGTCCTCGTGCTGGGCGGCGGCGCTGAGCGCGGCCCATTGCTCCGGCTGGGGCAGCCAGGGTGCGGCCGGGGCGGTCGCGGTGGTCGCGGTGTCCTCGCCGGCCCGGGCGCTGAAGCCCAGAGAGGTTCCGGCAGCTTTCCACGGCAGGGGGACACGGCAGCCGTCGCGGCCGCGGTCGGCGCCGCCGGATCGGACGAAGGTCGGGTCCTGGAGGACCTCGTCGGGCAGGTCCTGAACCTCGGGCAGGCCGAGTTCGTCGCCCTGGTAGACCTAGACGCCTCCGGGCAGGGCGAAGGAGACGAGGGCCGCGGCGCGGCCCCGGTGGCGGCCGAGTCCGGGGTCGCTGGGGTCGAGGAGCCGCTTGTCTCCCATGTCGAAGGAGGTGTCGGCGCGTCCGTACCGGGTGACGTGGCGGATGGTGTCGTGGTTGGAGAGCACCCAGGTGGGCGGGGCGCCGACGGGTTCGTGCGAGGCGAGCGTGGCGTCGACCACCTTCCGCAGGGCTCCGGAATCCCAAGGGCTGCACAGGTAGTCGAAGTTGAAGGCGGAGTGCAGTTCGTCGTGGCGCAGGTACCGGGCGAACTGCTCGGCCTCCGGCAGCCAGACCTCGCCGATGAACACGCGCTCGCCGGGGTAGGTGTCGAGGATCTTGCGCCAGTCGCGGTAGACGGCGTGGACGGCGTCCACGTCCTGGTAGGGCAGGTCGGTGGGGTCGGGGTTCTCGCCGACGTCGGGGAGACCGGGTTTCTTGGCGAGGCCGTGGGCCACGTCGATGCGGAAGCCGTCGACGCCCCGGTCGAGCCAGAACCTCAGGACGTCCTCGAACTCGGCCCGGACATCCGGGTGTTCCCAGTTCAAGTCGGGCTGCTCGGGGGCGAACATGTGCAGGTACCAGCTGCCTTGGGTGCCGTCGGCCTCGGTGATCCGGGTCCAGGCGGGGCCGCCGAAGTACGAGTTCCAGTCGTTGGGCGGCAGTTCGCCGTGCGTGCCGCGCCCGGGCAGGAACCAGAAGCGTTCGCGTTCGGGGGATCCGGGGCCGGCGGCGAGGGCCTGGACGAACCAGGGGTGCCGGTCGGAGCAGTGGTTGGGGACGAGGTCGACGATGACCCGCAGCTCGTGGCCGTGGGCCTCGTCGATGAGCTCCTCGGCCTCGGCGAGCGTGCCGAAGATCGGGTCGATGTCGCGGTAGTCGGCGACGTCGTAGCCGGCGTCGGCCATGGGAGAGACGTACCAGGGGTTGAACCAGAGCGCGTCCACGCCGAGTTGCCGCAGGTAGGGCAGCCGCTCGCGGACTCCGGCGATGTCGCCGGTGCCGTCGCCGTTGCCGTCGGCGAAGCTGCGTATGTAGATCTGGTAGATCGCGGCATGCCGCCACCAGGGGGAGGTGGTGGGGCTGGGGGCGCTCTGGGGCACGAGGTCTCCTGGTGCGGTAGGTGCGGCGGGTGGTGCGCGGGCTGGGCACGGGGGTGAAGCGGGTGCCCCGGTACGGGGCCCGGTCGGGTGGGGTGGCTGGGGTTGACCGGGCCCCGGACTCCGGGGCGGGAGGTGCGGCGGGCGGGCTACCAGCCCGAGTTGCCGGCTCCGCGGTTGACGGTGAAGCCGCTGGCGAGGCTCAGTCCGCCCGAGGCGGCGTCGGTGACGGTGACCCCGCTGAAGGTGCCCGATCCGGCCGCGTTGATCTCGATGCCGTAGCCGCCGGCCTTGACGATCTTGGTGTTCTTCACGGTCAGGTTGCCGACGTTCTTCTGCCAGGAGACGAGCAGACCGCTGTAGGTGCTGTCCAGGATGTCGTTGTCCTGCAGGAGCACCGGAGTGGTGATCTCGGAGGTGTCGGCGTACACCCACAGGGCGCCGAGCTTGCTCGCCCAGTTGGGCTCGTAACCGCCGGCCCGGTCGATGGTGTTGCGCTGGACGGTGGCAGGGCCGCTGAAGGGGATGCCGAAGCGGGTGCTGATCGCGATCCCGGCGGCGCCGGTGACCGTGTCGGCGACCACGTTGTCCTCGATGCGGTTTCCGCTGCCGCCGTAGATCGCGGCTCCGTTGGCGAGCAGGGGGAGCTGGACGGTGTTGAAGCGGAGCACGCAGTCGGTGACGGCCTGGGCCTCCGACCACATCGCGAGGGCGTCGTCACCGGTGCTGCGGATGCTGCTCTGGGAGACCTCGCTGCCCGCGGTGCCCTTGTGCAGGTTGACCCCGTCCGCGTACGTGTCCCGGATGCGCAGGCCGGTGGCGAGCATGCCCCGGGTCGGTGCGTCGATCCACAGGCCGACCTTGCTGTGCTGGATCCAGAGGTTCTGCAGGGTGGAGCCGGAGCCGAAGTCACCTTCGACGGCGGCGTCGCTGTTGCCGTCGTCGCGGTGGTCGGCTTCTCCGGTGATCGCCAGGTCCTGGACAATCGGATGCCTCCCGCTCCGACGCCCACCCCGGCTCCCGCCCCGCCGCCCGCCTCGCCGCAAGCCCGATGGCCCACCCCGGTCGCGACGGGCGACAGCGGGTGGTGGGCTGGGTGGATCACGCGCGCGGCCGACCGGGGCCCGTGCGGGCGGGTGAGGAGACACATCGTGGCCAAGGCCTATCTGGTGGGTGCCGGCATCGCTTCCCTGTCGGCGGCGGCGCTGCTGATCAGGGAGGGCGGGTTCGCGGGCGCCGACATCACGATCCTGGAGGCCCAGGGCCGTACCGGCGGAAGCCTGGACGCCGCGGGAGACCCCGAGAACGGCTACACGATGCGCGGCGGCCGGATGTTCGAGCTGCACTTCGAGTGCACCTACGACCTGCTGCGCTCCATCCCCTCACTGGACGCACCGGGCACCTCGGTCACCGAGGACACCTTCGCCTTCCACGAGGACTTCGCCTGGAACGACAAGGCCCGCCTCGTCGACTCCACCGGACGGCGGGTCGACACCCGTTCCATGGGGTTCTCCGAGCGCGACCGCCTGGACCTGGTCGCGTGCGTGGCCTCCCCCGAGTCCCGGCTCGACGGCAAGCGCATCTCCGACTGCTTCACCCCGGAGTTCTTCACCACCAACTTCTGGTACATGTGGTGCACGACCTTCGCCTTCGAGCCCTGGCACTCGGCGATCGAGTTCCGGCGCTACCTGAACCGTTTCGTGCACCTCTTCAAGACCTTCGACACCATGTCGGGCATCTACCGCACCCGCTTCAACCAGTACGACTCGATCGTCCGACCGCTCCAGAGCTGGCTGCGGGGCAACGGCGTCGTGTTCTCGATGAACACCACCGTGACCGACGTCGAACTGGCCGACGGCGAGGCCACCACCGTCACCGCCCTCGCCTGTACCCGGGAAGGCGCGGCCCTGCGGATCCCCGTCGGCGCCGAGGACCTGGTGTTCGTCACCAACGGGTCGATGACCGCGAACTCGACCCTGGGAACCACCGACACCGCCGCCGTACTGGACACCTCCGCGCCGGACGCTTCGTGGCGCCTGTGGCAGACCCTGGCGGCCAAGCGCCCCCACCTGGGGGACCCTTCGGTGTTCGACTCCTCCGTCTCCGACTCCACCTGGGGGTCCTTCACCGTCACCACCCAGGACCCCACCTTCTTCAAGGCCATGGAGGAGTTCTCGGGCAGCGAGGCCGGCAAGGGCGGCCTGATCACCTTCAAGGACTCCGGCTGGCTGCTGACCATCGTCCTCAACCACCAGCCGCACTTCCACGAGCAGCCCGAGGGCACCTACGTCTGGTGGGGGTACGCGCTCTTCCCGGACAAGGCCGGCGACCACGTGGGCAAGACGATGGCCGAGTGCACGGGCCGCGAGATCCTGACCGAGGTGCTCGGACACCTGCGCCTCGAACAGAGCGAGCAGATCCTGGAGTCCTCGGTCGTCGTCCCGGCCCTGATGCCGTACATCACCAGCCAGTTCCTGGTGCGCAAGGCCGGGGACCGGCCCGAGGTCGTCCCGCAGGGGTCCACCAACCTGGCATTCATCGGCCAGTACGCCGAGGTTCCCGACGACGTGGTGTTCACCGTGGAGTACTCGGTGCGCACCGCGTGGACCGCCGTGGCCGGGCTGCTGCACCTGGACCGGCAGCCGCCGCCCGTATACAAGGGCGGCCACGATCCCAAGGTGCTCCTCGAAGCCCTGCACACGATGCACCGCCGCTGAGCCGCCGTCGCGCCCGTCCCCCACCTCGCCCGGCCCCGCGCCTGCGGCCGGCGACACGGCGGGCGCGACCGGGTACCGTACGCCCCTCGACGACAGAGAGGTGCGGACATCGTGACCCGAATCCCGGACGTGGGCGATGTGGTGGGCGACTTCTCGCTCCCCGGCGGCCTGCTCACCGACGACGCGTTCGTACGCGGGCAGTACTCGCTCGGCGAGCAGCGCGGGAACCCGGTCGTTCTCGCCTTCTACCCCGGCGACAACACCCCCGTCTGCACCGCGCAGTTGTGTTCGTACTCCGACGGGCTGGAGGCGCTCGCGGCCTGCGGCGCGCAGGTGTGGGGCATCAGCCCGCAGGGCGTGGACAGCCACGAGGCCTTCGCCCGGGCCCGCGGCCTGCGGATGCCGTTGCTCGCCGACCCCGACCGCGAGGTGGCCCGCGCCTTCGGCATCGCCGCTCCCGTGATCGGTCTGCGGCGGGCCGTCTTCGTCATCTCGGGGGACGGCACCCTGCACTGGAAGCACGTCGGGACTCTGGGTATGAGGTTCCCGTCGGCGGACACCATCGCGGAGCAGCTCGCGGGGGTCGGCGCCGCCTGAGTCCGGTGGGCCCGGAGGTCAGCGGCCGGAGGTCAGCGGCCGGAGGTCAGGAGGCGTCTCCCCTGCGCGTGGTGGGGTGCCTCCCCCGGCCCGGCCACCGTACGCGCCGGGTCCCCGGCCGTCCGGCGGGGGCCGGACGAGCGGGGACCGCAAGCTCGATCTCAGTTGTTGGAGCCCACCGTGTTGTTGAGGCCCGCGTTGAACACGTCGTCGGCGGCGAACTGGGTCCAGTCGCCGAAGACGAGGGTGAACGACTTCTCCGACGGGGCGTTGACGGTCACATCGGCGGAGGCGGCGGAGGCGCAGCCGAGGACGATGAGACCGGCAGCGACGACGGAGAGCGCGGAGCGGACGGAACGCATGGATCCACCTTTCGAGGGGGCAGCAGGCACCTTCGAACCTAAAGAGGTGTCGTGCGCCTGTCCCCTCACGCGGCCGGGCAGGGCCGAGAGCCAACCGATCGGACGAACGCGCCGAACGCCCGGCGCGGAAGGTCCCCGGAAGGTTTTTGGGCGGCCTCGGCCCAGGGGTTGGCCGAGGCCGCAGGGGCGCTTCGGGATCCGAAAGCCGGACGGAACACTGGGCGTCACGTGAGGAGGAGAAACGTCACGCCCGGTGTCTGTTCTGGGAGGGTGTGGGGACACCTTCCCTGGCATCGCGACGGATGACCGCGCCGCCATCAGTAAACATATATACCGTTGAGTACGCAAGAGTATGAAAATATTCATGTGCTGCGGTGGCGTGAATACGGCAGCTCACGCCACTTCGCCCGAAACCACTAGAGGAAGAAGCCGTGCTGGTCGGCGGCCTGCTCGTAGCTCTCGAGCCGCGCCTGCGTCCGCTCGGGGTCCGCATCCGCCATGGCCTGAAGTAGCGCTGCGGACAGGACGCCGGGAGCCGAGTAGGAGTCGAAGACCAGTCGCGAACCGGTACCGGCCGTCAGTGCCACATCGGCCTCGTCCACCAGGGGCCCCAGCGTGCGGTCCGTGATCAGCGCGATCCGCAGCCCAGCACCGCGGGCCACCCGCAGGGCCGCCAGCGTCTCCTTGGCGTGCCGGGGCATCGCGAAGGCCAGGACCCAGGTGCCGCCCGCAGCCCGGGCCTGCAGCAGCGCGTCGGAGGCGACGCTGCCGCCGCCGGTCACCAGCCGCACATCGGGGTGGATCCGGCGGGCCGCGTACGCGAAGTACTCGGCCAGCGAGACGGAGATCCGCAGCCCGAGGACCGTCAGCGGCACCGACCGGGCCAGCTCGCGTCCGATGTCGAGCACCTGGTCGGTGTCCGCGAGCAGCTGCCGGACGGTGCGCAGGTTCTCGATCTCGGCGTCGACGGCCGCCTGCAGTTCATTGCGGCGGGTCTGCTCGGGGCTGTCCGGGGCTCCCGCCACCGCGCTGAGCGCGATCGGCTGGAGCACCTCGCGCAGGGCCGGATAGCCGCTGAACCCGAGGGCGGCGGCGAAGCGGGTCACGGAGGGCTGGCTCACGCCGGCCCGTTCCGCGAGCTCGGTGATCGAGAGGAACGCCGCCTCGGTGAGGTGGTCCACGAGGTACTGGGCGATCCTTCGCTGGCCCGGGGAGAGCGGGTGCCCGTCGAACAGCGCCCGGACCCGGTCGGCGGGGGCGCGTTCGTGGTCGGCCGCCTGCCCGCTCGACGTGATCGCTGCCGCCTGTGCGCGTGCCTGCTGCCCCGATGACACCGGCGGTCCTCCCTCTCGTACCACTCCGTGACCCCAACATAGCTCACGGCATCCGGCTGACCAGCGCGCTTCCGCCCGCCGCCGGCCCCAGAGGGAGGTCCTGGGCGCCCGCGACGTCCACCGCTTCCGTCATCGCCATCTCCGATGACGAGGCGTCAGCAGAGCTGTTCGGGCTGCCCCGTTGCGAGTCCGTGCCGGGCCCGGCCGTCGAGGAGGAGCACCACGAGGGCCCGCAGGGGCTGGCGCAGCGGAACGAACGCTCCGCCGTCGGCGCCGGGTACGGCCCGTACCCCGTGGAGGGCGAGGCGGTCGCCGGTCGCGATGTACTGGGCCGGGGTGAGGCGGTAGCCGCAGGGCGGGTCGGCGAGGGTCTCGGCCCCGGCCGCGGGGGCGTTGTCCGCGCCGGCCAGCGGGACCGGGCCCACCGTGCTCGCCGCCATCCGCCGGGCTGCTTCCGAGGCCGCCGCCAGGGGGCCCGTATGCGTGGAGACATAGGCGAACAAGCCTTGCAAACCTGCTAGTTGGGAGGAGACCCGGCGGCGGCGGTTGAGGGACGGGTCGGCCCGCTCCGCGTTCCCGGCCGTGCCCGCCGGTGCTTCGATGCGGCTTTCGATCAGCAGCGCGACCGCGTGCTTGATCCCCGCCGTGTTGCGCAGGATCCGCTCCTGGCCGTCCCCCGCGGACTGCCCGACCGGGGCGCCGGTCGCGGGGTCGGTGCGGATGCCGTAGGTCCCGGTGGAGTGGCCGGCCGCGTGCGCCGCCCCGCGTACGAACGCGCCGGACAGGACGCGGGACTGCGCGTACACCGCCGGGTCGGTGTTGAGGTTGCGCGGCCAGAGGTCGAAGAGGTCCTTGTCGTACGTGCCCGGCGTCGCCCGGTACTCGTGCAGGTCGTACACGAGGTGCGGACGGCGGTCGCGCAGGACGGTCGCCACGGCCCGCGCCTCGGGCGAGGTCAGGAGCATGTGGTCGCGGTTGATGTCGGTGCCCTCGGCGTTGGCGCGGGTGCCGGCGGCCCGTCCGTCCGGGTTGGCCGTCGGGACCACGAGCAGCGTCACGGCTTCCAGGAGGCTCCGGGCCGCCGCGTCCCGGGCGTGGGCGATGTCCCGTACGGCGCTCAGGCACGCCTCGCGTCCCGCCGGTTCGTCGCCGTGCTGGCTGCAGACCAGGAGGACGGTGACGGGGCCCCGGCCCAGGCTCACCAGGCGCAGTGGGCGGCCGAGCACGCTGGCGGCGATGGTCCGGACAGAGGCGTGCGCGCTCCGGCGCTCCACCGCGAGGAGCAAGTCCCGCTCCTCGGACTCGCTGGTCCAGCGAGCTCCGTACGTGGCCTCGAAACCGGTGCGGGGCGCCCCCTCGGCCGCGCGCACCGGCCCGGAGGCCAGGGGCACGGCGAGCAGGGCCAGTACGGTCGCGGCGCATGCGGACAGGCCGCGCGCCCTCATCTTCTTGATCACGCCCCGGTTGTAGCGGGCGGGGGCCGGCCACGGCAGGTCCGGGCGCATGAACTCACCCGGTCGGGTGGGCGCGTTCCTCCCGTGCGCTGCACGGGACGACACCGCGCCTCTGCCGAACGGCACTACGGCCGCACTCGTGCGGGTGGTGCGCGGGCGCCGCGGGCCCGGGCCCGGCAGGAGGCACACGAGGATCACATGACCGTGGTCGGCGGTCGGCGGCGCCGGGGAGCCGGACCGGGGCCTGGGGCCTGGACCGGGAGCCGGGAGCCGGGAGCCGATGAGGGAGCTCTTGATGGGATACGTGACGGGTCCGCCCGGTCGAGCGGCCGGAGGGGTCGCGCCTCCCGGGGACGTGCCGCGGGAGCACGCGCCTGCCCGGGACGTGGTGCGGGAGGCGGGCCTGTGACGGTCACCCTCGTCGTCGCGTTCCTCGCGCTGACCTCGGGAATCGTCGCGAACCGGTTCCTGCGCCCCCGGGTGATGGGCGACGACGACGCCGAGGGCATGGGCGTCCGCGACCTCATCGGGCCCTTGATGACCCTGACGATCCTGATCCTCGCGTTCATGCTGGTCACCGCCGCCGGCTCCAACGGGCGGGCCGACGACGCCGCGCGGGCGGAGGCACACGCGCTCGATCACCTCGCGGAGATGGCGGACTACGCTCCCCCGGCGCCGCGTCAGCGGCTGCGCGGTGACGCCGTCTGCTACGCGCGGGCCGTCGAGCACAAGGAATGGCCGGCGATGGCCGAGGGGAAGGGCTCCTCGGCTCCCAGCGTGTGGAGCAGGGACTTCCGGGCGACCTTCAAGGATCTGGGTCCCGGCAGCCCCACGTTCGGCATGCTGGTCGCGGCGGACGATCAGCGGTCCCTGGGGAGGCAGGCCAGGATGACCGAGTCCACGCCGACCATCCCGAACCTGATCTACTGGTTCATGCTGGTCAACCTCAGCGTGACCGTGGTCGGCCTCGGCCTGTGCCTGCCCCGCAAGGACAACAAGGGGCCGCTCGCCGCCCTGATCATCGTCACCGCCCTGCTGACCACGACCCTGCTCATCATCCGGGACGTCGACCGGCCCTTCAGCGGTGTGATCGTCGTGAAGCCCACGCAGATGGCGGAGATCGAGGAGGAATCGGCCCGGGACTTCCTGGACGACTACGCGGCGGACCTGATCCCCTGCGACGGGCAGGGCCTGGCCAGGCCGCCGGGCGGCGGCGCGTAGGCCCGGTCGTCCGGGACGGTCCGTCCGGGACGGTCCGTCTAGCCCTGTTCTTCCAGCCCCGCCGGCAGCCGGCCGGTGTGCAGCACCCCCAGGGTCCGGGTCGCGCGTGTCAGGGCGACGTAAAGGTCGCTGGGCTCGTGGTCCGCCGGTTCCACGACGATCACCGTGTCGAACTCCAGGCCCTTGGCCTGCCGGGGCGCGAGCAGGACCACCGGGCGGGTGAGGTCGGGCTCCGCCCCCGCCCGTACGCCGGGCAGCGCGGCCGCCAGTGCCTCGTGCAGCGGACGCGGGGCGATCACCGCGAGGCGCCCCTCGGCCGGCGCGCCCTCGCGCACCGCTTCGGCCACCGCCGCGGGCAGGTCGTCGGTCCGCCTCACCCAGGGCCGCCGCCCCGTGGAACGGACCGAGCTCGGCGGCTCGAAGCCGGGGTGGCGGGCCCTGAGCACGGCCGCCGCCACCTCCATGATCTCGGCGGGCGTGCGGTAGTTGACGCCGAGGCGCACGAGCTCCCAGCGGTCTTCCACGTAGGGGGCCAGGATCTGCTGCCAGGATCCGCAGCCGGCCTCGTCGCCGGTCTGGGCCGGGTCGCCCACCAGCGTCATGGAGCGGGTCGGGCAGCGCCTCATGAGCAGGCGCCAGGCCATGGCGGACAGCTCCTGCGCCTCGTCGACGATGACGTGCCCGAAGGACCAGGTGCGGTCGGCGGCGGCCCGTTCGGCCGCGCTGCGGTGATCGGCCTCCTCCTGGCGTTCCGCCATCCGCTCGGCGTCGATGATGTCGTGGGCCGCGAGGAACTCGTTCTCCGCGTCCTCGAACTCGTACGACTCCGAACCGGCCGACAGGTCCAGGACTCCCTGCGCGTACGCCACCCGCTCCAGGCGCTCGCGCTCCACGGCGGCGCGCCGCGCGGTGTCGTCGACTCCGAGCAGTTCGGCGGCCTCGTCGAGCAGCGGGACGTCGGCCGGGGTCCAGTCCGCCTCGCCCGTGGTCGTACGCCGGATCAGCTCGGCCTCCCGCTCGGGGAGGTACGCGGGCTCGGCGAGGTAGTCGGCGATCAACTGTCTGGGCGTGAGCGGGGGCCACAGGGTGTCGATGGCGGCGTGCACCTCGGCGCTGGTCGCGATCTCCTTGCCCAGTTGGGCGATGTCGTCGGGGCCCAGCAGGTTGGGGCCGCCGTAGGGGTCGGCTCCGAGCCGGTCGGCGAGCTGTTCGGTGAGCGCGTCGATGATCCGGAAGGCGAAGTACGGGCGCGCCAGGTTGTGCGGCAGTCCGGTGGCGCGGGCCCGGTCCCGGGCCTCGTGGGCCATGGTCCGGTCGAGCAGCAGCGTCCCGTAGTCGTCGTGGTCGATCTCCAGGGCCGGTTCGGGGACCACGTCGGCATCCTCGCCGCTGCCCGCGGGCACGGTCTCGGGCAGCGCCTGCCGGTCGCCCACGACACGGGCGAGGATCCCGGCCATCTCCGCGCGCCCCTTGACGGCGGCGGCGCCGGGGCGGTCGGCGGCGCTCGCGCGCACGCCGGGGAACAGCTCGCCCGGGGTGGAGAGCAGCACCCCGGTCTCACCGAGGGCCGGAAGGACCTCGCCGATGTAACCGAGGAAGGCCGGATTCGGTCCGACGATCAGGACGCCGCGTTTGGCGAGCAGCTCGCGGTGCGCGTAGAGCAGGTAGGCGGCCCGGTGCAGGGCCACGGCGGTCTTGCCGGTGCCGGGTCCGCCCTCCACCACGAGGATCCCGCGGTGGGTGGAGCGGATGATGCGGTCCTGCTCGGCCTGGATGGTCTGCACGATGTCGTGCATCCGGCCGGTGCGTGCGGCGTCGAGCGCGGAGAGCAGCACCGCGTCCGCGTCGGTCCCCTCGTGGCCGGTGCGTTCGGTGTCGGCGAGGTCGAGGATCTCGTCGTGCAGGGCCGTGACCCGGCGCCCCCGGGTGGTGATGTGGCGGCGTCGGCGCAGCCCCATGGGGGAATATCCGGTCGCGAGATAGAACGGGCGTGCGACATCGGCCCGCCAATCGAGTACGAGTGGTGTGCGGTCTTCGTCGTCCTGTCTGATTCCAATGCGGCCGATGTGGTGGTCGGAGCCGTCGGAGGACTCCAGCCGGCCGAAACACAGCCCGCTTTCCCCCGCGTTCAGAGCGGAAAGCAGACCGGACTGTTCAGCGACCACGACATCCCGCTCCAGGCGCGCCTGAAACCCGCCACCGGGCGCGCCGAGCGCGCTATGCACGGCGCGTTCGGACAGTTCGCGCAGTTCGTCGAGGCGCGCGTAGAGATCCGTGATGAATTGCTGCTCATTCCGGAATTCCTCGGTTGACAATTCCACTCCTGACGCGGTACGGTGTCCCCATAAGCTTTTTCACGTCTTAAGCCTTGCTTTCGATGTGAAACATCAAATATACGCAGACAAACACCCCGGCCGTCAATCGGTCCGGGGTGTTTTTGTCTGCTGCCGTTTATTCGAGCGGTATTAGCCGGTGGCCAGCATGCGGACCTTCTGGTCGGCCAGGTCGTAGCGCGCGGCCGCCACGGCGAGCCGACCGGTGGCTATCCTGCGGGCCAGGTCAGGCTCCGCCGCCAGCAGATCCCGGGTCCGGCGCGCGTGGGCGTCGATGGTGGCGGCGATCCGGGCCTCGCCGTACTGGCCATGATCGATGGAGGGCCGGATCCGATCGGCCAGGTACTGGATGTGGGCGGGCAGCCGGGCACCCGTCTCGTCCGCGTGAACCGCGGCGCCGACGGCCCCGCACGACTGGTGGCCGAGGACCAGGACCAGGGGGACGTCCAGCTCCAGGACCCCGTACGCGACGCTGCCGAGCACCGCCTCGTCCAGCACCTCGCCCGCCGCGCGTACGGTCAGCAGATCGCCGAGCCCCTGGTCGAAGACGAGCTCGGGCGGCACCCGGGAGTCGATACACCCGAGCACGATGGCGAACGGGTGTTGTTCCCGGGCCACTTGGACGCGTACGGAACGCGATTCGCGCGGGTGCTGCTGGCGGCGGGCCGCCCAGCGCCGGTTGCCGCCCTCCAGGCGGCGCAGCGCCTCGTCCGGGGTCCGTGGACGGGGCCCGTCCACGGGTTCGGCGGAGCCTTCGGAGGCGGAGGCCGGGAAGGCGGAGCCGAGGCCGAGGACTGACCCGGCGGTCGCCGTGCCGGCCAGGGCGGTGCGCAGGAGGACCCGGCGACTGGGCGAAGTAGCGGATGGCGTCTGTGCGTTCGAGGACATTGGGGGACGTTAACGCCGTACCGCACGACCGGGTCCACCGCCGGACGGAGAAATGGCGCGTTCCTCCCGAAGCCCGTCCGGATCGGCATGGCGGGTCTCGCGATGCGGCGGATGCGGGGCGCCGGCGCGGCGGTCAGTCGGCCAGGGCGGCCGGGCGTACGGCCCGCGGGCCGAAGCGTCGGCGGGCGCGGTCCGCGGCGGCTTCGGCCGCGCGGGCACGCGCGGCACCGGGATCCAGGGAGAGCTGCCAGTAGGTACTTCCGGCCGGCCGCAGGTCGTCGGCACGGACCGCGAAGGAGCGGACCCGTGCGCGCTGCAGCCCCAGGGCGGTCAAAAGCCCCAGGGCCGCGCCGGTGAGGGCGGGCGAGTGGTCGGTGGCCTCCGGCAGTGCGCACGTGCGCGTGGTGGAGCTGCGGTCGGCGTAGCGCACTGTCAGGGTGAGCCGGCCCGCGGTCTGCCTTTCGCGGCGCAGGCGTTGGCCGATCTGGTCGGCGAGCCCCAGGACGGCGCGGTGCCGGCGCGCCGGGTCGAGACAGTCGCGGTCCAGCACCAGGTCGGCGGCCACGTGCTCGGCGGGCTCCGTCCGGGTGACCGGGCGGGGATCGCCGCCCCGGGCGCGTTCGGCCAGCAGCCGGGCGGGGCCCGCGCCGAGGAGCCGCTGCAGGGTGGCCGGAGGCAGGTCGGCGACCTGGCCGATGGTGTGCAGTCCGTACTTGCCCAGCGTCTGCGCCGTGGCGCGGCCGATCCCCGGCAGGGTGGCGACCGGCCGGGGGTACAGCCAGGCAGCGGCCTGCCCGGCGGGGACCCAGGTCGTGTCCCCCGGCGCGGACGCGTCTGCGGCCATGGCGGCCAGCATGCGGTTGTTCGCGAGGCCGGCGCTGCTGTCGATGCCGTAGAAGGCCTTCAGCCTGAGCTTCGCCAGTTGGACGACGTCGTAGGGAGAGAGGTCGAAGTATCGGAGCGCCGACGTCAGATCGAGCTGGACGGCGTAGGGCGGAACGGCCTGGACGAACGGAGTGATACCGGACACCAGTTCGATTATATCGTTGTATTCGGCCTCGCTCGGTTCGGTGGGCAGGTGGAGGTGGAGGTGGGCCACGTACCGCTGACGCGTGTTCATCCCGCGCTCCCCGGGCTGGTGTAGCCGAACTTCCTCAGGTCGGCCGAGCGGCTGCCGGCCGGTTGCAGGTCTGCGTACGGGTGCAGGCGGGCGCCGGTGGTGCCGTCGGCCAGGGTGCGCCGCGGCTGGGCGGGGGTCGGATTCGGGTGGTCGGCGCCGAGCAGGGCGAGCGCGGCTCCGGGCCCCTCGTCGCGGCGGGCGGCGGCGATCCGGTCGAAGTCCCAGGCCATGGTGCCGACCACGGTGCGCCGGGTGCCGCGCACCTGGACCGTGCCGCGGACCAGGAGCAGACCGCTGTGGAAGACGGTGTGCGCGCAGGCCGGGTGGGAGTCCTCGAAGAAGGCCAGGTCGACCAGGCCGGAGCCGTCTTCCAGGGTGACGAAGATGATGCGCTTGCCGCTGGCGATGGGCGGGGTCTGCGTGGAGGCCCGTACGCCGGCCACGAGGACCTGCCGGCCCTGGCGCATGCCGGCCAGATGGGCGGCGTCGGTCGCGCCGATCTCCCGTAGCAGCCGGTGGTGGTGCTCCATCAGGTGCTTGGAGACGTCGATGCCGAGGGTGTTCAGTTCGGCGGTCAGGGCCTCGCGTCCCGTCACCTCCGGCAGGCCGCTCGGTTCCGCGCCTCCGACGGCGCCCGCGTCCAAGGACAGCTGACCCTCGCCCGCCGACCGGGTGCGGGACTGCCGGTGGAGCTCGGCGATCTGGAGCAGCAGGTCGCGCCGGGTGAGGCGGCCGTCGTGGAGGGAGTTCAGGGCGCCGATCTCGGCGAGGCGTTCGGCGACCGGCCGGCTGGGGCGGGCCCGCTGCCAGAAGTCCGACAGCGATCCGTACGGCCGTCCCTCCTCGATCCGCGCGCACTCCTCCTCGCTGATGCCGCGCACCCCGGACAGTGCGAGCCGCACGCCCCACTTCTCCTTCTCCGTCATCTCCACGGTGTGCTTCGCCCAGGAGTCGTTGACGTCGACGGGCAGGATCGGGACACCGCGGCGACGGGCGTCGGAGACGAGGACGCGCTTGGGCCACATCCCGGGGTCGTGTTCGAGCAGGCCGGCCAGCAGGAAGGCCGGATAGTGCGCCTTGAGCCAGGCGCTCTGCAGGGCCGGCACGGCGAAGGCGACCGCGTGCGCGCGGCAGAATCCGTAGGCGCCGAAGGCCGCGACGGTCTTCCAGACCTCCTCCCGCACGGTCGCGCCGTACCCGCGGGCCTGCGCCTGGCGGTGGAACCAGTCCTTGATTCTCGGCAGCCTGCCCTTGTCGGCGAGCGCCCGCCGGGCGATCTCGGCCAGTGCCCGGTCGCAGCCGGTCATCACCGAGAAGGTCTCGATGATCTGCTCGTGCCAGATGGTCACGCCGTAGGTGTCGGCGAGCACCGGCTCCAGGTCCGGGTGGGCGTACGAGGGCGTGCCGCCATGGCGGGCGGCGATGTACCGCTCGGGCATGCCGCCGGCCACCGGTCCGGGACGGAAGAGGCTGATGTCGGCGATCACGTCCTGCGGATCACGGGGCTGGAGCCGGGACAGGAGGTCTTGCTGACCGGGCGACTCGAGCTGGAACAGGCCCAGGGTCTGGCTCTCCTGGATCAGCTTGAACGCGAACACGTCGTCGAGCGGGACCTGCCGCGGATCGTCCAGGTCGATGCGGTTGCCGGTCGTCCGTTCGATCTCGGTGACCGCATGGGCCATCGAGGACAGCATCCGGACGCCCAGGACGTCCAGTTTGATGTTCCCCAGCGCCTCGATCTCCTCCTTGGCCGCCATCGCCATCGGGTAGTCGCCCTGGGGAGTGGGCTGCACCGGCAGGCGGTCCAGGAGCGTCGCGTCGCTGATGACCACGCCGCAGGGGTGCATGGCCATGCCGTGGACCAGGGAGTCGAGGCCCTGGGCGAGCTCCCACAGCGGCCCGTACCGGTGCGCCTCGGCCGCCAGTTGACGCAGTTCCGGCAGTTCGGCAAGGGCGCCGGTGATGTCCACGGCCCGCAGGTGCGGGAAGCTCTTGGCGATCCGGTCGACGTCCGCGGGCGCGATGCCGAGGGCGAGGCCGGTGTCCCGCAGGGCCCGGCGGGCCCGGTAGGTCTCCGGCATGGCGGTGACCGCCACCCGCTCCTTGCCGAACCGGTCGAAGATCAGGTCGTAGCACTCGAGGCGGCGGGCGGATTCCACGTCGATGTCGATGTCGGGCAGGGAAGCCCGGCGCACGCTCAGGAAGCGCTCGAACAGGAGGTGGTGGTCGAGCGGGTTCGCCGTGGCGATGTCCAGCGCGTGGCAGACCATCGACCCGGCGCCCGAGCCGCGGGCCGCGACCCTGATGCCCTTCGCCCTGATGTCGGCCACGACCTGGCCCACGGCGAGGAAGTACGAGTCGTAGCCCAGCGTGGAGATCACATCGAGTTCTTCGTCCAGGCGCTCCAGCGCCACCCGGTCACGGTCCAGGCCCCGTCGGGCCAGGCCGTCCTCGCACCACCGGCGCAGCAGCCGGGCGGCTCCTCCCGCTCCGGCCTCCGCGCCGAAGAGCTCCGCTTCCGGAAAATGCGACGTTCCGAGCCCGAGGTCAGCTGCGGGGTCGACGGCACACAGGGCGGCCGTGGCCGCGGTGTCCGCCATCAGGCGGCTCGCGCGCCGGACGTCCGCTCCGGCACATTCGGCGGCCATCCGGGCGATCACCGTCATCGCCCTCTCGTCCTTGAGCCACCGCTGCCCGCTGTCCAGGTGGCGCCGGTCGATCGGCCGCAGCAGCCTCGCGGCGTCCAGGACGTCAGCGAGCCGGTGCTGTTCGGGATCGGCGTACCGGACGGCGTTGGACAGCACCGCGGTGGTGTGGGTGCGGTCGGCCAGCGCCAGGGTCCGGGCGGCGAGCCGGAGCGAGCCGGGCCCGACGCCGGAGCGCTTGTGCACGACGAGTTCCAGCCTGACTCCGCTGCCGAAGATCCCTTGCCACGGAGCCAGCAGCTTCCTCGCGACGTCCTCGCGTCCGGCCGACAACGCCCGCACCGGCTCCGAGAGCGGTCCGAGCAGCACGGTCAGGCCGGGGCCGCCGTACCGGCGCAGCGCCTCCCACGGCACCACCGGAGCCGCGCCGGCCCCGGCACGGGCATGGGCGGCCGACGTGATGCGGCACAGCCGCGCCCACCCGGCCCGGTTCTGCGCGAGCAGCACGAACCGCAGCGGCGGCTCGACGACGTGTGCGCCACCGCGCGCCGGGGTACGCCGCCGCGGACCTGGCGGCGGGGGCGCGAGGGCCTCCACCGCCAGGTCGACGCCGAAGAGCGGCCGGATCTTGTTGCCGGCACACGCCCGCGCGAACCGGACGGCCCCGGCGACCGTGTCCCGGTCGGTGAGCGCGAGCGCCGCCATACCCCGCTCCGCTGCCCGCCGTACGAGCTGCTCGGGGTGGGCGCCGCCGTAGCGGGCCGAGTAGCCGGACGCGACGTGCAGATGGGCGTAACCCGCCATGCCGCACCTCCATCACCTCGCGCCTTCCGGCCATACGTCCAATACGTCTATCGTACGTCCGTTCGATTCACCTAGCTTCCATTAATCCTGGTCAGCGATCAAACTCGAACACACAATCGATCACTCGGTGGGGGGCGCAGCCCCGGAAACAGGCGCCATCCAGCCACCCCGCGGCCCGGCTGAGCCCGGGGCGGATCCGATGGAAAATCCCCAGCGGGTGCGTGCGCCAGGGGGCTGCTCTAGCGTCGGATGAGGGAGGGGATGCCCGGTCGGGCCGGTCCGTTGCCGGGGGCCAGGACCTCGTGGCCGTACGTCGGCCGCGTGCGCTCGGCGCCGCTACCACGTGGCTCCGGTACGCCCAGATCCCGGGCCGCGCGGCGATCCCGGAGAGCAGGTACATCCCATGCGCACGTCGACCCGTATCGCAGGTGTCCTCACCACCCTGACCCTGGCCCTCGGTGGCGCGGCCCTCACGGCCCCCACCGCCCACGCGGACGTCTCGGCCTGCATCAACCACGTCGAGCGGGAGCTGCAGGGCGGCGAGGCTCCGGAGTCCGTCCGCGCCGCTTGCTACGTCGGCTTGACCGGCGCCCAAGATGCGTGTGTGACCGGTCTGACCGAGGGCAGTGGCGTGACCAACGGGACCGCGGAGGCCGCCTGCCGACTGGCTCCCAAGTAGGCGCTCGGCCGGAGCAGGCACTCAGCCGGCAGCAGGCGCTCAGCCGGCGATGGCAGCCCCGAACCACTTCGGCAGGTGGGAGTCGAGGTCGTCCTGGCCTTCGCCGGCCCATGCCACGTGACCGTCCGGGCGCAGCAGCACGGCGGGCGCTCCCAGCGCCTCGCCGACGTCGCCGTCGTCGATGACATCGACGACGTGATCGATCCGGTCGGCCCACCCGGAGACCGAGAGCCGGCCGGTCCGGTCGAGCAGCAGTCCGCGGCCGGCTCCCCTCCCCGCGCCGAACCCGCATGCCGGAGCCGTCGCCCCGGCCGCAGTGATCCTGCTGCCGGGGCTTCCGCGAGGCACTGACGCGGGGCCGCACGTCCCGCGCCGACGCCGGGGCGGGGAGCGGGCAGGAGCGTGTGACCATGGGTTCCCTGCCGTACCAGCACCTCATGGGGGGACCATGCGCACCCGTACCACCACCGCCTCGACGGGCCTCGCCGCCGCGCTCGCGGCGGCGCTCGCCCTCGCCGGCTGCTCCGCGTCCGGTGGGAGCACACCCGGGAAGGGGGCCGGGTCCACCGCTCCCCCGTCGGCGGCGGCTCCCACTCCGGTGCCCGGCGGCGCGGGGTACGAGGGGCCCCGGCCGCAGGATCAGAATCTGCTGGCCTGGACCGGGGACCCGAACGACGCGGGGCACGTCACCGCCCAGTCCGCCGCCGGGGTCGGCGGGCGGGTCACGCTGGTCCGGGTCGTGCTGCGCGAGCAGCTCACCTGGTCCAACGTCTGGCTGGGGCTGGCCGGCATCGACCCGAACGCCCAACTGGCCAACTGCTACCTCGGCGTGTACGACGCCCACGGCAGCCTGCTCGCCTCCACGGCGGACGTCTCCCCGCAGCTGATGACTGACGCGATAGCCAAGCCGCTGCCCCTCGCCAAGCCGTTCGTCGCAGCCCCCGGCACGTACTTCGTCGCCCTCCTCCTCAACGGCAGCTGGGCCACCAACGCCCTCACCCTCAAGGCCACGGGCGCCGGGATCTCGGTCAACGCGGGCCTGACCCCGCCGAACCTGCGGTACAGCACCGTCCTGACGGGGCAGACCTCCCTCCCGGCCGCCGTGAACCTCGCCGAGCAGTCCATCAGCACGATCAACACCGGCTGGGCCAGCCAGTGGTACGCGATCTCCTGAACACGGCGGCCCCGCGCGGACGACCCGTGTGAACCGCTGTCACGAATGGCTCCCGCGAATGACTGGTAGGAAAGTTTCCTGTTTGCTAGCATCCCGCTTCGGCGGCCCGGCGCGGTGCCCATCCCCGTGGGCATGACGCGCTCAGCGAGAGCTCTGACCCGGCCGCTGTGACCACGCCCGGCCCTGCCCGCACCCGGGCAGGGCCGGAGGGTCTCGTACCGGTGCCAGCTCTCGCCACCCACAAGGCCAGGGAGTCAGGAATGCGCCTGAACACCCCAAGCACACCTCATGCATCCGCATCACGCCGCACCGTGGGCGTGGTCATCGCCGCCGTACTCCTCCTCGTCGGCGGGCTGTTGCTCGCCTATCCCGAGCGGGCCGGCGCCGCCGTCGATCCCCTCATCTCGCGCGGCAAGGCCGCCACCGCTTCCTCCAGCGAGAGTTCCAGCCTCGGTGCGCAGAACGCCTTCGACGGCAGCTCCACCACCCGGTGGGCCAGCGCCGAGGGCAAGGACCCGCAGTGGATCCGCGTCGACCTCGGCGCGAACGCCAACGTAACTCGAGTGAACCTGAGTTGGGAGGCCGCGTACGCCAAGGTGTACCGGGTCGAGATCTCCCCCGACGGCGCCACCTGGACCCGGCTCGCCAACGAGACGGCCGGGAACGGCGGCACCGACGACTGGACCGGCCTCTCCGGCAAGGGCCGCTACCTGCGCGTCTACGGAACCGCCCGCGGCACCACCTACGGGTACTCCCTGTACGAGGTCGACGTGTACGGCACCCTCGACGGGGGGACGCCGCCCCAGACCGGCGCCTTCACCGTGGTCGCCGCCGGAGACATCGCCGCCCAGTGCACCGCCTCGGACAGCTCCTGCGCCCACCCCAAGACCGCCGCGCAGGCCCAGAAGATCAACCCGAAGTTCTATCTGACGATGGGTGACAACCAGTACGACGACGCCCGGATCTCCGACTACCGGGCCTACTACGACACCTCCTGGGGCGCGTTCAAGAACAAGACGCACCCGGTGCCGGGCAACCACGAGACCTACGACCCGGCCGGAGCCCTCGCCGGCTACAAGGCGTACTTCGGGGCCGTCGCCTACCCCCAGGGCAAGAGCTACTACAGCTTCGACGAGGGCAACTGGCACTTCATCGCCCTCGACTCCAACTCCTTCGACCAGAAGGCCCAGATCGACTGGCTCAAGGCCGACCTCGCCGCCAACGCCAAGGGCTGCATCGCCGCCTACTGGCACCACCCGCTGTACTCCTCCGGCGGCCACGGCAACGACCCGGTCAGCAAGCCCGTATGGAACATCCTGTACGGGGCCAAGGCCGATCTCGTCCTGGGCGGGCACGACCACCACTACGAGCGCTTCGCCCCGCAGGACCCCTCCGGGAAGGCCACCGCCGACGGGATCACCGAGATCGTCGGCGGCATGGGCGGCGCCGAGCCGTACGACATCGAGAACGTCCAGCCCAACAGCCAGAAGCGGATCAGCGGTGAATACGGCGTCCTGAAGCTGGACTTCACCGACTCCGACTACAGCTGGACCTACGTCGCCGCCGACGGGAAGACCAAGGACACCAGCCCGAAGTACACCTGCCACTGATGTACCTGGCCACCACAGGCCGCCGGGTCGCTCCGGCCCCGCCCCCCATTGGAGGGGCGGGCCGGCGCGTCCCCGCCGCCGTCCTGGCGCTCGGAACGGTCAGCCTCGTCACCGATGTCTCCTCCGAGATGGTCAGCGCGGTACTGCCGCTCTACCTCGTCCTCGGACTCGGCCTCTCACCCCTCCAATTCGGCTTCCTCGACGGCCTGATGGGAGGAGGTACCGCGCTCGTACGACTGCTCGGCGGGCACCTCGCCGACCGCGGCCACCGGTACAAGCACGTCGCGGGGATCGGCTACGCCGTCTCCGCCTGCTCCCGGCTCGGCCTGCTGCTCGCCGGCGGCGCCACCGGCGGGATCGCCGCGGCCCTGGCCGCCGACCGGATCGGCAAGGGCATCCGTACGGCGCCCCGCGACGCCCTGATCACCCTCAACAGCCCTCCCGACGAGCTCGGCCGGTCGTTCGGCGTGCACCGGGCCATGGACACCACCGGCGCCCTGCTCGGCCCGCTCGCCGCCTTCGCCCTGCTCTGGGCGACCGCCGGAGCGTACGACGCGGTGTTCGTCGCCAGCTTCTGCGCCGGCCTGCTCGGCGTGCTGCTCCTGGTCCTGTACGTTCCCGGACAGCACCGCCCGGCACCGACGCCCGGCCCGGCTCCGGCTCCGGCTCCGGCTCGGGGAAAGGCGTTCGGGGCACTGCGCGACCCCTCCTTCCGGCGGATCCTCTGGGCGGCCGCCCTGCTCGGCGCCGCCACCATCGGCGACGCCTTCGTCTACCTGCTGCTCCAGCGCCGACTGGGCCTGGACACCGGCTGGTTCCCGCTGCTGCCGCTCGGCGCGGCGGCGGGCTATCTGCTCCTCGCCGTCCCGGTGGGCCGGATCGCCGACCGGATCGGGCGCCGGCTGCCGTTCCTCTACGGGCACCTCGCCCTGCTCGGCGCCTACCTCGTCCTGCTCTCCCCGGCCGACGGGCCGGCCCCGGTCCTCCTCGCGGCCGTACTCGCCCTGCTCGGGGTGTTCTACGCGGCCACCGACGGGGTACTGATGGCCCTCGCCGCGCCGGTCCTGCCCGCCGGGGGCAAGGCAGGCGGACTGGCCCTGCTCCAGACCGGCCAGGCCCTGGCCCGGATGCTCGCCGCGGCCGGCTTCGGCGCCGCGTGGACGGTGTGGGGGCCGCGGCCCGCACTGTGGGCGGCCACCGCGATGCTGCTCGCCGCGCTGGCGGGCGGCTGGGCGCTGCTGCCGCGCGAGCCTGCCGCTCCGGCCGCCGCCCCGGAGCCGGAGCCATCCCCCACCAGTCAGAGGAGCACCCCGTGACCACCAGCCTCCCCGGGCGGACGGCCCCGCCCCCGCCGACGCCCACGCCCGCACGGCGGCTCGGCGCCAGGGCCCGTACCGCCGTCACCGCGGTCGCGGTCGTCCTCCTCGCCGGGTCCGCCGCCGGGTACGCCCTGTACGCGGGGCACCGGCCGGGCGGCCGACAGGGCGCCGCCGACGCCTCCTTCACCCTCGACGGTCCCGCCCTGTACTTCCGGGACACGGCCACGGGACGGGTGGCGCACCAGCCCCTGCCCCGGGCGGAGGACGGAGCCGGCCGCACCACGGGCGGCCCCGCCTGCGACCGGTTCCACGCCGCCGGGGGCACCGCCCTGTGCCTGCGTGCCGAGCCGGGGGTGCTGCCGAAGACGTACGCCGTCGTCCTCGACCAGAAGCTGCGCGAGGTGCGCCGGACGATCGTGCCGGGCGTTCCGACGCGGGCCCGGGTGTCCGCGTCCGGGCAGATGCTCGCCTGGACGGTGTTCGCCACCGGGGACTCGTACTCGGCCACCGGGTTCTCCACCCGGACGGCCGTCCTGGACCTGCGCACCGGGTACCTGGTGAAGTCCCTGGAGGAGATTCCGCTCACCATCGACGGCGTCCGCCACCACTCCCCCGACGTCAACTACTGGGGCGTGAGCTTCGCCCGCGACGACAGCCGCTTCTACGCGACCGTTTCCACCAAGGGGCGTACGTACCTCGTCGAGGGGAACATGGACGACTGGTCGGCGAAGGCCCTGCGGGAGAACGTCGAATGCCCCTCCCTGTCGCCGGACAACACCCGGGTCGCCTTCAAGAAGAAGGTGTCCGACGACCCGGCCGCCCCCTGGCGGCTGTACGTCCTGGACCTGCGGACCATGAAGGAGACCCCGCTCGCCGAGACGCGCGGCGTGGACGACCAGGCGGCCTGGACGGACGACGGGACGGTCGCCTACGCCCTGCCGGGTGGCGACGGGCGCGCGAGCGACGTCTGGAGCGTCCCCGCGGACGGCACCGGAGCGCCCCGGATGCTGGTCGCGGGCGGGTCCTCGCCGGTGGCGGTGACGGGAGCCGGCGCGCCCTGAGCCCGGAGAGCCGGGGCGGGCCCTGCGGCCTGGGGTGCGCCGGCCGGTCAGCCGGGGCCGGACGGTGGCCCGGCCGCCGTCACCGATGCCAGCCGGGCGCCGGTCCCGGTCAGCCGGATCCGCAGTTCCCGCACGGTGAGGGGCTCGACCCGGTGGACGCGCCGGACCCCCACCGTATGGCCGCAGGCGATCAACCGGCCGTCCGCCCGGACCTCGTGGCCGTCCGCGCGCTGGCCCGCCGTGAGGTCCTCGCGCAGTTCCAGGTGGTCCACGCGGACGGGCCGGCCGAAGTCCGCGAGGAGATCGTCTCCGTCGGTGGTGAGGACGGCGGCGTGCGGATCGCCCAGGCGGCGGGCCAACTCTCCGGCGAATTCGAGGAGTCGGGCCCGGTCCGCGTCGTCGATCAGGCCGCGCCGGTCGGGCGGGACGCCCAGGAGCAGTCCGGCGCCCAGCCCCACCGAGGAGTACCAGATGTCCAGCAGTTCCTCGCGGCTCTTGAGGGTGTCCCGGTCCCCGGGCTGCCAGAACCAGTCGGCTCGGATGGGCACATCGCACTCGGGCGGCAGGTAGGCGGCCGAGCCGAGCTCGGTCGTCCCGTCGTCGTACAGGCTGATGCCCGTGGTGTGCGTGACGTAGCGGCAGGGGTCGGTGGCGAGCCCCTCCTCGTTGCCGATCCAGCGGATCGTCGGGCGGCCCATGTTGAAGACCATGGCGTCGGGCTGGTGCCGGTCGATCACGGCCATGACGGCGTCCCAGTCGTACGTGCGCCCCTCGGAGCGCGCGCCGTCGAACCACAGCTCGCACAACGGGCCGTAGCGGGTGCAGAGTTCGGTGAGCTGGCGGACGTAGAAGGCGTCGTACCCGGCGGGCTCCCCGTAGCGGTCCGCGTTGCGGTCCCAGGGCGAGAGGTACAGCCCGAGGCCGAGGCCCGCCTCCCCGCAGGCCTCGGCCAGCTCGGCGACCACATCGCCCGCCCCGTCCTTCCAGGGTGAGGAGGCGACGGAGTAGGCGGTGGTGGCGGTCGGCCAGAGACAGAAGCCGTCGTGATGCTTGGCGGTCAGCACGACGTACTTCGCTCCGGCCTCGACGGCGGTACGTGCCCACTGGCGCGCGTCGAGCTGCGCGGGCAGGAAGGTGGCCGGGTCCAGGGTCCCGTCGCTCCACTCGACACCATTGAAGGTGTTGATGCCGAAGTGCAGGAAGATCCCGAATCCGGCTTCCTGCCAGGCGAGTTGTCCCGGCGTGGGCACGAGCGGGGCAGCGTGGAGGCCGGCGGGACGGGCGGGACCTGCGCGGGGAACCGGGGGCTGACCGGGCGTCATGGTGGGCTTCCTGGTTCGGCGGCGGCGCTCAGGCCGAACGGGCCAGGCTCGCCGGGTGGACGGCGTACGCGAAGGGGAGACCTCCGGCGTATCGCTCCAACTCCTCCGCTGCGCAAGCCGCGAGGCGTCCGAGCTCGTTGCCGAGGGAGCCTGCGACATGCGGTGTGAGCAGCACGTTCGGCAGGTCGTAGAGCGGTGATCCGGCCGGCAGCACGTCGGGGTGGGTGACGTCGAGCACGGCGTGCAGCCGGCCGGAGACCAGCTCGGCGGTGAGTGCTTCCGTGTCGACCAGCGATCCCCGGGCGGTGTTGACGAGGGTGGCCCCGTCACGCATGAGGGCGAGGCGGCCGGCGTCGAGCATGTGGCGGGTCTCGGGGGTCTGCGGCGCGTGCACGGTCACCACGTCGCTGCGGCCCATCAGTTCGTCCAGGTGGACGGTCTCGACCCCCAGGGCTTCGGCTTCGGCCCCGTCCAGGTAGGGGTCGTGGACCAGCACGTGGGCGTCGTAGGAGCGCAGCAGCTCGATGACCCGGCGGCCGATGCGCGAGGCGCCGATGACGCCGACGGTCCTGCCGTAGTTGCCGATTCCGGGGTACAGCGTGAGCGGGTTGAGCTGTGTGCGGGCCTCGCGGTAGGCCCGGGCGGTGGCGAGGACCCGCTTGTTGGCGAAGACGATCGCGGCGACGGTGTACTCGGCGACGGGGCGTGCGTTGGCCTCGGCCGCGCTGGTGACGGAAAGTCCGCGCCGCCAGGCCGCTTCCGTCATCAGGCCCTTCACCGATCCGGCGGTGTGCACCACCGCGCGCAGGGACGGGAGCAGGCCGAGGGTCCGCTCGGTGAGGGGCGGGCAGCCCCAGCCGGTCAGCAGGACCTCGGTTTCGCGCAGTCGCGCGGGGTCTGCCGTGGCGAAATCGGTCACCAGGAGCGCGGGGTCCAGACGGGCGGTGGCGCCGAGGCGGGCGAGGAGCGGCTCGTCGAGCAGGGCCGCCCTGGTCTCCTGGTCCATGACGAGGAGGGTGCGGGGCCTGTGGACGGGGCTGGGCAGGCGAGGGTCGGCCAGGCGCTGGTCGGTCATTTCACCGCTCCCGCCGACAGGCCGGAACGCCAGAACCGCTGCAGGCCGATGAAGGCGAGGGCCAGCGGGACGACGGCGACCAGTGATCCGGTGATGGCCAGCGAGTACAACTCGGGGTTTTGCACGACGAGTTGGTTCCAGTTGTAGATGCCGAGCACCGCCGGGTACAGGTGGTGGTCGTTGAGCATGACCAGCGGCCCGAAGAAGTTGTTCCAACTGGCGGTGAAGGAGAAGAGGAAGAGGGTCATGAAGCCGGGCATGAGCATCGGCAGCGCTACCGACCGGAAGACGCGCATCTCGCTCGCCCCGTCGATGCGCGCGGCCTCCAGCACCTCGCCGGGTACGTAGCCCTCGGAGAAGACCCTGGCCAGGTACACGCCGAAGGGGTTCACGAGCGCCGGAAGGAGGATCGCCCAGTAGGTGTTGACGAGGCCGGCCTCGGAGGCGAGCAGGTACTGCGGGAGGGTGATGACGACGCCCGGTACGAGGGTGCCGGCCAGGATGAGGCCGAAGAGGGGGCCCTTGCCGCGGAACTCGTACTTGTCGAAGCAGTATCCGGCGGCGACGCTGATCAGCGAGGACGCCAGTGATCCGAGGACGGAGTAGAGGAGGCTGTTGAGCAGCCAGCGGACGAAGATGCCGTCGTCGTAGGTGAACACGGCCCGGAGGTTGTCGAAGAGGTGGAACTCTCCGAAGCCGAAGCCGGGCGTCCCGAAGAGGTCCGCGTGGTTCTTGGTGGCCGCGATCAGCAGCCAGGTCAGCGGCATGAGGGTGTAGAGGACCGCGACCAGGAGCACGGCGTTGACCGCGACCTTGGATGCCGCCGTCCCGCTCCGGCGCCGCCAGGGCCGCGCGGCGGAAGCAGTGGAAGCGACGGAAGTGGCGTCGGATCCGGCACCGGGGAGCCGCCCCGGTGGGACGCCGGCGCCGACGCCGGGGGCCTCGCGGCCGGGTTCGGGCGTGGCGGACGAGGTCGGGGGGACTGTCCGGGTGTTCATTCCGAGCCACCTCGCTTTCCGATCCGGGTGACGACGTAGGAGAGGGTGCCGGCGACGAGGGCCATGAGCAGCGAAGCGGCGGAGGCGAGGCCGTAGTCGTGCCGTTCGAAGGCCGCCTTGTAGATGAACATCATCGGAGACCAGTCGGACCCCATCGAGCCGGACCGCTGCGAGAGGAGCATCGGCTCGCTGAAGATCTGGACGACTCCGACGCAAGTGAAGAGGAGGGTGAGGAAGACGGCGGAGCGGATCATCGGGAGTTTGATGCGCAGCGCGATGCGCAGTTCCCCGGCGCCGTCCATGACGCCCGCTTCGATGACCTCCCGGGGCACCGCTTGCAGGGCCGCGAAGAAGATGATCATGTTGTAGCCGATCCACTGCCAGGCCGCCACGTTCACCAGGGAGGGCAGGACGCTGCCCGGGGCGAAGAAGTCCCAGTGGCCGCCGGCGCCTTCGATCCAGTCCACGACCGGGCTCAGGCCGGGGGTGTAGAGATAGATCCAGATGATCGCCGCGATCAGTCCGGGCACCGCGTGCGGCATGAAGACGGCGAACTGGACGAGGCGCTTGGCCTTGGCCGCCGCCGAGTCGACGAGCAGGGCCAGGGCGAGTGCGGCGCCGATCATCACGGGGATGTAGAGGGCGCAGTACGCGGCCACGTGCAGGAACGAGGAGCTGAAGCCGTGGTCCGCGAGGGCCTTGGTGTAGTTCCCGAGACCGCTGAAGACCCGCTCGGTGCCGCCGAATCCCAGCCCTGAGGAGCGTTCCGAGAAGAGGCTCATCCACAGCGCGTACCCGACGGGGAGGATCAGCACGGCGGTGAAGAGCAGGAAGAAGGGACCGAGGAAGGTGACCACCGCCCGGCCCTGGCCTGGCCGGTGCGCGGCGTCGCGCGCGGAACGAGTGAGGGGTGCTGCCACCGGGGCTCCTTGGTGGTGTGCTGCGGAGGGGGATCTACGGGGGTGTACGCGGAGGGATGTAAGCGGGGGTGGTAGGTGGGAGGCCTGCGCGGGGGGGCGTGCGAGGTGACCGGCTGCGGGGCCCGGGCGCCGGGCGGGCTTCGGGCCCCGTGCTGCGGCTACTTCGCGAGCGAGGCGCTGCGGCTACTTCGCGAGGTTGAGCCCTCGGCCCTTGATGGCTTCCTCGGCGGCCTTCTGGCCTGCCGCGAGCCCGTCGGTCAGGGTGCCCTTGAGTCCGGCGTCCTGGATGGCGGTGTTGGTCGCCGTCTGCACGGGACCCCAGACCCAGCCCGGGACGATGGTGTCCACCTGCGCCCCGGCCACCGCGAAGACGTCGTCCCCGCCGAAGAAGCCCTTGTCGTCGAAGGCCGCGGCGGCGATCGTACGGAGTTCCGGGTTGGCGGGCAGGCTGCTGCTCGGCGACTTGAGGCTGCTGATGCGCGCCTTCACCCCTTCGGGGCTGGTGGCGGCCCATGCGGCGAACTCGGCCGCCTCCTTGACGTGCTTGCTGCCCTTGGGGACCGCGTAGCTGGTGCCGCCGAACATGCCGGTGGCCGGGGTGCCCCAGTGCGGCAGCGGGGCCACGCCCCACTTGCCGGAGTCCTTCGCCAGGGCCGTCATCGTGCCGCCCGCGCTCCACGAGGCGCCGATGAAGCTGGCCATGGCCCCGTCGGCCTTGGCCTTCACGAACTCCGGGCCGTTGATCTTCAGGTTCATCACCAGGTCGTCCTTGACCAGGCCCTGCCAGTACGAGGCGACCTTCTGCGAGGAGGCGTCGTTGATGTTCACCTTCCAGCCGTCGCCCTCGGTGCCGTACCACTTGCCGCCGGCCTGCCAGGAGAGCGCGGCCAGCAGCGGCGCGTCGTCGTTGCCCCAGCCGCCGATGCGCACGTTCTTGTCCGCGGCCTTGATCTTCTCGGCGGCTGCCTTGTACTCGTCCCAGGTCTTGGGGACTTCGACGCCCGCGTTCTTGAAGAGGTCCTTGCGGTAGTAGAGGAGGTTCGGCGTGGCGTCGTAGGGCACGGCCCAGGTCTTGCCGCCGAGCGTCACCCGCTCCTGGACGCCCTGGGGGAACTTGGCCTTCACGGTCGCGCCGGTCTGGGCGCTGAGGTCCTCCAGGAATCCCTGGCTGACGAACTCCGGGAGGGTCGGGTACTCGATGCCCGCGACGTCGGGTGCGTTCCCCGCCTTGATGGCGTTGCTGATCTTGGCGTATCCGTCCGGTCCGCCGGTGATGGCGGAGTAGGTGACCTTGATGTCCGGGTGGGACGCGTTGAAGGCGTCCACCACCTGCTGGGCGCCGCCGGTCCAGCCCCAATAGGTCAGGCTGACCGGCTCCTTGGGCCCCTCGGCCTTGGGGTCGGCGCTCCCACTGCCACCGCAGGCAGTGGCGAACAGGGCCAGCGAAAGGGTGGCGAGGGCGGCGCGGGAGGTACGGGAAGTGAGCTTCACTGCTCTGCTCCTCAGATGCGAGCCGTCGATGCGGCGAGGTGATGCACATCATTCGGCCAGAGCAGAAGGGAGTCAATAGAAAAACAAACTTTGAGAAAGGAAAGCGAAGTTACCGTTACGCTTCGCTGGACGCACGCACCCGCAGCTCGGGCAGGATGGCGATCCGACGCCGGGGCCGGCCCGGCTCCCGAAGCCGGCGTACGAGCAACTCCACGCCGGTGACGCCGACTTCATGCTTCGAGGGTGCCACCGCGCTCAGCGGCAGATCCGCCAGGGACGCCACCTCGTCGTCGTACGAGACCAGCGCGACGTCTCCCGGCACGGACAGCGAGGCGCTGCGCAGTCGCTGCATCAGCACCATGGCCTCGTGATCGGGATGGACCAGGGCGGCGTCGACGCGGCCCGCCCGCACCGCCTCTACGAACGCGTCGACCACCTGCTCGTAGGCGGGTTCGCCGCCGCTGAACTCGGCGAGGTCGAGGAAGAGCGCGTGGCCGGCGACGTCGGGACCGGCTTCGTCCATCGCCGCGTGGTAACCCTCCCTGATCCAGGGCGCGGTGGGGGTGCCGCCGCGCATCACGAGGGCGATCCGGCGGCGCCCCGTGTCCAGGAGGTGGCGGACCGCCAGCCTGGCACCGTACCCGTGGTCGGTCCCGACGTGCTCGGCGGCGGAGGCCTGCTGTTCGGGGCGGCGCTCGATCAGCACGACGGGCACGCCGAGCTCCTCGTACCACTGGCCGCCCGGCTTGCCGTCCCCGGCGGAGGGTGCGAGCAGCAGCCCGTCGACGCCGTCCGCGACCATCCGCGCGGCCTGCGCCTTCTCGGTGTCCACGTCGTACGTCGACACGGCGAGGGTCAGCCGTACCCCCAGGGCGTCCGCCGCCTCCCGGGCCCCCTTGATCACCTCGGGGTAGTAGTAGGCGGAGGAAGGCACGATCAGTCCCAGTACGAGCGACCGGCCGGGCGCGGCTCCCCCGGACCGTCCGCCACCGGCGGCCGCCCCCGTCCCGGCCGCCGCGGCGGCCGGGACGGGGGCGGTTTTCGCCCAGTCCTCGGGCAGCATCGCGCCGCCGTGCACCCGGGCCAGCAGACCGCGCTCCGCGAGCACTTCGACGTCCTTGCGCACCGTCACCACGGATACGCCGAGCTCCGCCGCGAAGTCCGTGACACGCATCGATCCCGCTTCGCGGACCCGGCGCAGGATGGCCTGCTGTCGTTCCTCTGCGTGCACGGTGGAGCTCCCCTCGACTGCGTCCCTGGTCGAGGTCAGCGTAGCGCGCGAAAGCCCGAACTATCGTTTTCTTTCGAACGAAAGGATTACATGGTTTCCGCTCACCGTACGCCGCCCATCAGTTCCTTCACCTTGTTGCGGTACATGAAGATCGCGGTGCCCCCGAGGAGAGCGAGCGCGCCCTGACTCGCGAACCAGGACGGGGCGTCGGTGGGTACGCCGAACTGCTGGAGCAGTGCCACCACCGAGTCTCCGACGGTGACCGCCAGGAACCAGACGCCCATCATCTGGGAGGAGTACTTCTCCGGGGCCAGCTTGGTGGTGAGGGAGAGGCCCACCGGGGACAGGGTGAGCTCGCCGACCGTCTGGATCAGGTACACCATCGCCAGCCACATCGGGGAGACCCGTACCCCGTCCACGGCGACGCCCTGCGCGATCATCATCACGCCGAACGACAGGCCGATCAGCACCAGTCCGACGGCGAACTTGGCCGGGGTGCCCGGCTCCTTGGCCCGCCGGCTCAGCGCCATCCAGGCCCAGGCGAAGACGGGCGCGAGAGCCATGATGTACAGCGGGTTGAAGGCCTGGAACCAACTGGCCGGGAAGCCCAGGCCGAAGAAGGTGCGGGCGGTGCTGTCCTGCGCGAACAGGTTCAGTGTGGAGCCGGTCTGGTCGTAGATCCCCCAGAACAGCGCGGCGGCCGCGAAGAACCACACGTAGGCCGACATCCTGGCCCGCTCGGCCTTGGCGAGCGCCTTGTCGCGCTTCATCCGCAGCAGGTACCAGCACGGCAGGAAGATGCCCAGGACGGTCAGGGGCAGCATCGCCCAGTTCAGGGTGAGGTGCCCGGACAGGCCCACGCAGCCGTAGGCGACGGCGGCGACGGCCAGCCAGACGAGCGACTTGCGGACGACCGCTGCGCGCTCCGCCCGCGAGAGGGGCGTGGGGACCACGTCGCTGCGCTCCGACATGTGGCGGCTGCCCAGGGCGAAGAAGGCGAGGCCGAGGGCCATGCCGACACCGGCCATGGCGAATCCCAGGTGCCAGCTGATGCTCTGGCCGACGGTGCCGATCGTCAGCGGCGCGATGAAGGCGCCGAGGTTGATCCCCATGTAGAAGATCGTGAAGCCGCCGTCGCGGCGCGGATCGTTCTTGTCCTTGTAGAGGTGGCCGACCATCGTGGAGATATTGGCCTTGAGCAGGCCGGAGCCCACCGCGATGCACACCAGGCCGACGAAGAACGAGACCCGGGCCGGTACGGCCAGCAGGAAGTGCCCGATCATGATGACCGTGCCGCCGATGGCGACGGTCCTGCGGGCGCCCCAGGCGCGGTCGGCGAACCAGCCGCCCGGGAGGGCGAGCAGGTAGACCATCGCGTTGTACAGGGAGTAGATCGCGGTGGCCATGGCCGCGTTCATGGCCAGCCCGCCCTGGGAGGCCGGGGCGACCAGGTAGAGCACGAGCAGTGCACGCATGCCGTAGAAGCTGTAGCGCTCCCACATCTCGGTCATGAAGAGGTTGACCAGCCCGCGGGGGTGGCCCATGAAGGTCTTCTCAGTGCCGGCGGAGGAGGTTCTGTGCTCGTCCTTCGTCAGGCTGGACGCCATGAGTCGGTCCTTGCTCGCTCTGGGCGCGCGCGGATCGGCGTGGGGGCCGCGCCCGGTGGGAAGGCCGGCACCGGCGGGCCGTCGCCCCTCCCCCACGCCCATGGGGGTCCGGGCGGGCCTCAGGAGCGGCCGGCCGGGGGCGGAACGCGCCGGGATCCACGCCCGGACGCACCATCGCGGCCGGGCCCGGCCCACAGGTCATTCACTGCCATCCAGCCTGTCCCGGTCCACGGCCCGCCCCCAGAGACCTTCGGGCAGACCCCACGGCCGAAGGTCACTGCTCCGGCGGGCGGGGGGCTACCCGGCGTCGGCGTCGCCGCAGTCGGGGTGGCCCCAGCGCGAACCGAGCTTGCTGATCTTCTCCCCCGCCGCGTACTGCTTCCCGCACGGGCAGGTGCCGGGGAACTTGGCCTTGATCGTCACGCCGCCCCGGCCGGGGCTCGTACGCCTGGTGGCCGGCGCGCTCTTGGCGGCTTCCGGGCCCCCGGCCGGCGCGGCGCCGGCCGTACGGCGGGCGGAGGCGCCGCGGGCGGGGGCGCTACGGGCCGGGGTGCTGCGGGCCTGCGCCGGGACGGGCATGGACGCGTGGCCGAGCGCGGTGCCGGCCGGCTCCTGGCTGACGGCCGCGTCGCTGGCCGCCTGGTCGGCGATCGCGTTCAGGTGGTCGCCGTCCTCGCGGTGCGCGGGGACGTAGCGGAACTCCACGTCCCGGTCGGTCAGCAGGGCGTCGATGCTCTCGACGAGCTCGCGGTTGGCCACCGGCTTGCCCGCCGCCGTCTTCCAGCCGTTGCGCTTCCACGCCGGGAGCCACTGGGTCACGGCCTTCATGGCGTACTGGGAGTCCATCCGCACCTGAACGGCCGTGCCGGGGGCAACGGCCTCCAGCAGCCGCTGCAGGGCGGTGAGTTCACCCACGTTGTTGGTGGCCCGGCCGAGCGGCCCGGATTCCCAGCGCTCGGGGTGCCCGTGGACGTCGGCGATGACCCATGCCCAGGCGGCCGGCCCGGGATTTCCCTTGGCCGCCCCGTCGCAGGCGGCGATGATGCGATCAGACATCCCCCGATCATGCCTCACCGCGAGCGCTGCTCGTGCCCGCGGCTGTGGCTGTGGCTGTAGCCGCGTCCGGTTCCGGCGACGGCTCCGGCCGGTCGTCGGTGTCCGGCCGTGGCAGGACCCGGTCCAGGAACCGCGGCAGCCACCAATTGGCCCGGCCCATCAGGAACATCGCCGACGGCACCAGCACCAGCCGCACCACGGTCGCGTCCAGGACCACACGCTATCCCGGCCGTGTCCCGCAGCGCCGACGTGAGTTCGGCCGCGATCCGGTCGGCCGGGACCGCGGCGTGGTGGAGGTCGGCCACCAGGACGAAGGGGCCGTTGGCCCCGGGGCCGAAGCCGGGTCCCTCGCCCTCGGCGATCCAGTCGTAGGCCTTACGGGTGGTGCTGCCCGACCGGTCGGCGCCGTCGTCGACGTGGCCGAGGCGCATGGAGAAGGGCGGTACGGCGCACACCGCGAGCAGCAGGGTCCCCGCGGTCGGGAACTTCCACGGATGCCGTGCCACCTGGGCGGTGTAGCGGTGCCAGCCGTCGTGGTCGCCGGAGGTCTCGGCGACCGGGCGGCGCAGCGCGAACCGGTCGCGATCCGGCGTCCCACCAGGCCCAGGGCGGCCGGGACGAGGGCCAGCGCGGCCGTTCCGGTGACGGTCAGACCAGCGCCGTGACCAGGGGCAGCAGGGCCGCGGCGACGCTGCCGAAGGCGAGGGGGAGGATCAGCAGGGCCACGAGGTCGCCCACCGCCTCGCCGGTCCTGTCGTCGGCCGGCGGCCGCACGATCTGGTTCAGGTCCCCGCCGTAGGCGACCTCCACGCCCGAGGCCCGGGCCTCGGCGGTGGCCGTGTCGAGGGTGGCGGTGGAGGCGTGCCCGAGGGTTTTGACCTGCCGGTCGTAGGACACCGTCGTGTAGGCGGTACGACCGTCCGCGCTGGTGGCGACCGGGGACGCGGCGGTGACGTGGGGCATCCGCGCGAGGCGGGCCACGCTCTCGTCGACGGCTTGGCGCCGTCCGGCCAGGGAGCCGGAGTCCACGTGGAGGACCACGCGTCCGTTGGGGTCGCCCATCCCCGGAGCGGACGCGGCCAGCAGGTCGGCGCCGGTACGGGACTGCGTGCTGGGGAGGTTGACTGGTCGCTGCAGACCGGGGCGGCCAGCTGGCGGCGAGCATTGCGCCGGCCGGCAGCAGGAGCCAGGCCGCGATCACCCGGACGGAACGGCGGGCGCAGAAGGCTCCGGGGCGGCCCAGGCGGCCGAGGCTTCTGGAGCTGCTCACGATGCTCACGGGGGAGGCCTCGGCCCGTGGTGCGGGCGGCTGGGGGAATGCACGACGCCTCCAAGAAGTGGCAGGACTGACACGAAGCGCCATAAGCGGAAAATGTCAGGACCGACAATTGGCGGAGCTGTCAATTGTCATGGGTGACAATTGACAGGGGTGACGCGATTGCTAGGCTTCGGCCGTGAACCAAGATCCGGCCGCACCCGCCTCCTCAGCCGCACCCGCGCCCCCATCCGGCTCCGGCTCGGAGCCGGAGCCGGATTCCGGGCTGCGCGAGCGGAAGAAGGAGCGGACCCGCAAGCTGCTCCGCGAGGGCGCCGCCGCACTGTTCGCCGAGCACGGCTTCGCGGGCACCACGGTCGCGGACATCGCCGCCTGCGCGAACGTCTCCGAGCGGACCTTCTTCCGCTACTTCGAGAGCAAGGAAGCCCTGCTCCTGCCCGACAGCGTGGACCTGTTCGCGTACGTCGAGGCCGAACTGGCCCGGCGCCCGCCGCAGGAGGATCCCCTCGACGCGGTCTGCAACGCCCTGATCTCCGCGGTGGCCCCGTTCGCCGCCTCCAGCCTGACGGCCCTGACCCACTCCGTGGCCATCGCGGGTGACGAGCGCGTGGTGGCCGCCCAACTCGTGCAGCTCTTCGCCGATTGCGAGAACCGGCTCACGCTCCTGGTGCTGAACCGGCTCCCCGCCGACACCCCCGAGGCCGACCTGCGCGCCGGGGTGATCGCGGGCGCCGCCCTGTCCGCCGTCCGCGCCGTCCTGCGCACCCAGCGCCGGCGCCGCGCGAACGGCACCCTCACCGACACCCCGCCCTCCTCGCTCCTGCTGGAGGCCTTCGGGATGCTGAAGCAGATCGGATCCGCCCCGCAATGAAGCTCCGACGCACCCCCGTACTCGTCACCGCCGGAGTGGCCGCCGCCCTCGCCGCCGTCTTCGTGGCCGACACCGTGGTGGAACAGACCGCCCTGGACCGCATCGCACGGGCGGCGGGCTGCCGCCTCGAGGCCCGCGGGCCCGTCACCGCCGAACTCTCCGGCGCCTTCGCCGGACTGCGCGCACTGACCGGCCAGGTCGGCTCCGTCCACCTGGCGGCCCGGGGCGTGCACCGTGCCGACACCGACATGGACATCAAGGCCGATCTGTACGACGTCACGCGCGACGGCGGCATGAGCGGCGGCCGGGCGACGGCCACCATCCCCTACGAGGCCCTGCAAAAGCGCCTGGCCGACTCCGGGGAGGCCGCCGCGGGCACCGAAGGGCTGACGGTGGGCGGCGACGCGAAGGGGCTCACCCTCACCGGGACCGTGGGCGGCCTCGGCCTCCCCATCACCGTGCACGCGAGCACCAGCGCCACGGCGACCGGCCTCACGATCACACCGACGACGGTCACCGTACTGGGCCGCGAACTGCCGATAGCCACCGTGAGCGGGCTGCCCGGCGCGGCCGGCCTGGCCGAGCGCCTCGCGCCCCGGACCGTGGACGTCGGCGACCTGCCCGACGGCGTCCGGCTCACCGGAGCCAGGACCACCGGCGCCGGCCTCACCCTGGACGCCTCCCTCGCCAAGTCCGCCGCACCCGATGCCGATGACAGCCGCTGCACGTCGGCTTAGCCTTCCCAGACGGCGAGGTCACCTACGCGGTGGTCCACGTGCTCTTCGTCCGCCCCGACGTCGCCGCGGTCAAGGTCCGTCAGCGCTACCTGTGCCCGGGCGAGGAGAGCGAGGGCGCACCGCTGCAGGTGGTCTCGAAGCAGGCCGACGGCTGCTGACCGCTGGCTGCCTGCCAGAACACCGGGGTTGTCGCGGACCAGCCTTAATCGGCTCGCGCCCGGCATCCGCGGACGGCGAGGATGACCGGACCAGTCCGCCGCCCCCCGCCTCGAGGACCCCCGATGAGCAGCCCGCCGTACACCCGTTCCGGCCGTTCCGCCCGTGGCGCCTTGGACGGGCTGGTGATGGGCGACGCCTTCGGTGACAGCTGGTTCACGCTCTCCGGCGAGAACATCGAGGAGCAATGGGCGGCGCGCGGGCTCCGGCCCGCTCCGTGGCGGTGGACGGACGACTCCGCCATGGCGTTCGTGCTGTTCGCCCACCTGACGGCCCACGGGGAAGTCCGGCCCGGCGCTCTGGCGCGGGAGTTCGCCGCCGAGTACGAGCGGGACGACGGGCGCAAGTACGGGGCGTCCATGCACGAGGTACTGGGGCGGATCGGCGCGGGCGAGGACTGGCGGGGCGTCACCAACGGGCAGTTCGACGGGCAGGGTTCCTACGGCAACGGCGCCGCGATGCGGGTCGCACCGCTCGGCGCCTGGTTCCGGGGGGACCCGGAGGAGGCCGCCGCGCAGGCCCGGCTGTCCGCACTGGCCACGCACGCCCACCCGGAGGCGGTCGCGGGCGCCGTCGCCGTGGCGGTGGCCGCCGCGCTGGCGGCCGCGAGCGAGGGCCGCAGCGCCCCACTGCGCACCGAGTTCCTCCGGGAGGTCGCCGGGTACGTGCTCGGGAGCGAGGTCGGTGCCGGGGTGCGGTTCGCCGCGGGTTTGCCCGCGCGCACGTCGGTGCCCGTGCCGCGTCCGTGCTGGGCTCGGGGTGGCGGATCTCGGCACCGGACACCGTGCCGTTCGCCCTGTGGTGCGCCGCGAGCCACTTGGACGACCTGCCGGAGGCCTTGTGGCAGACCGTCGGCGGCTGGGGCGACCGCGATACGACCTGCGCGATCGCGGGCGGGGTCGTGGCGGCCCGCACCGGCACCGGCGGGGTCCCGGCCGACTGGCTCGCGGCACGCGAGGCCCTTCCCGCGTGGAGCGGGTGGACGCCCGAACGGCAGGCGCCCGAGCGTGCGAAGCCGTCGCCGGACTGAAGGCCGTCCTGGGAGCGTGCGTATCGCGGGTGTATCGAAAACCGGATACGCCACCGCGACGGCCCTTCGCCTTCAATGGGCGCATGAACCACACCGCACCCCTGTCGCCACCGCCCCGCCGCACGCTCAGGATCGTGCTCCTCGGCCTCGCGGTCCTCGGCATGGCGGGCGCCCTGTTCCTCGTACGACAGCCGCTCATGATGGCCGCTCCGACGTGCGGGGCCGGGCGGTGGCACGGCTGCTTCGACACGTTCAACGGTGTCGTGCTCATGACCTTGGTCTTGCTTCCGCTGTCCGTGCTGGTGGTGTGGGCTCTGGCGCGCGTCCGGCGCGGCGCCGGTGTCGCATCGGCGTGGCGGATGTCACTGGCCGAGGTGGGCATGGTCCACGGGACGGTGCCGTGGACATGGATGACGATGATGCCGGGCGCCGGGGCCGGCGTCGTCCCCGGCCGGTTCAGCCTGGTACCCCTGCGGGACCTGGTCACGATGGGCCCGCTCGGGATCTTCGGCAATCTGCTCGTCTTCGCGGCGCTGGGGTTCTTCGCCCCGATGCGGTTCGCGGCACTGGCCTCCGTGCCGCGGATCCTGGCGCTCGGGGCGGGCTGCTCGGTCCTGGTCGAGACCGCGCAGTACGTACTGCAGCTGGACCGGGTGTCCTCCGTGGACGACGTACTGGTCAACGCGGTCGGCGCCGCGCTGGCCGCACTGGCCTCGCGCCGCTGGTGGCGCACCACCGCACAGGCGCCTTCGGACCAGCCCCGCCCCGTTCTGACACCGGTGGGCTGAGTCGCTCGTCCGGTAGGGACACGTCCTTGCGTACGTCCTTGCACTTGCGTACGTCCTTGCATACGACGGCGATATGTCGCGCTGCTTAGGCTTCGGACATGCGTGTACTGATCGTGGAGGACGAGCCCTACCTGGCCGAGGCGGTCCGTGACGGTCTGCGGCTGGAGGCGATCGCCGCCGACATCGCGGGCGACGGCCACTGCGCCCTGGAGCTGCTCGGCGTCAACTCCTACGACCTCGCGATCCTCGACCGCGACATCCCCGGCCCCTCCGGAGACGAGGTCGCCCGGCGCATCGTCGCCTCCGGCAGCGGTATCCCGATCCTCATGCTCACCGCCGCCGACCGGATCGACGACAAGGCCTCCGGGTTCGGGCTCGGCGCCGACGACTACCTCACGAAACCGTTCGAGCTGCGCGAGCTCGTCCTGCGGCTGAGGGCGCTCGACCGCAGACGCGCGTACGCCCGGCCGCCGGTCCGCGAGATCGCGGGCCTGCGACTCGACCCGTTCCGCCGGGAGGTCTTCCGCGACGGACGCTACGTCGCGCTCACCCGCAAACAGTTCGCCGTGCTGGAGGTCCTCGTCGCCGCCGAGGGCGGGGTCGTCAGCGCCGAAGAGCTGCTGGAACGGGCCTGGGACGAGAACGCCGACCCCCTCACCAACGCCGTGCGCATCACCCTGTCCGCGCTGCGCAAACGGCTCGGCGAACCATGGGTCATCACTACGGTGCCCGGCGTCGGCTACCGGATCGGCGCGGGCCAGGACACCGCCGGCCCCGGCGGTACGCATGCGTAGGCGCCCGGGGCTCAGCGCCCGACTGAAACTCACCCTCAGCTACGTCGGATTCCTCCTCCTCGCCAGCACCCTTCTGCTGGCCGTGGTGTGGGTGTACCTGCTGCGCTACGTACCCGACAACTCCCAGGGCCTGCTCGGGGTCTCGCCCAACCGCTACCTCCTCCTGCACATGTTCGCCCCGGCCGCGGCCACGGCACTGGCCTGCCTGCTCGTGCTCGGTCTCCTGGGGGGATGGATCCTCGCCGGCCGGATGCTCGCACCGCTCAAGCAGATCACGGATGCGGCGCGGCTGGCCGGAAGCGGGTCGCTGTCCCACCGGATCCACATGCGGGGCCGTCAGGACGAGTTCCGCGAACTCTCCGACGCGTTCGACACCATGCTCGGACGACTCGACTCCCACGTGGCCGAGCAGCGGAGGTTCGCCGCGAACGCCTCCCACGAGCTGCGCACCCCGCTGGCGATCTCTCGGACGCTCCTCGACGTCGCCCGCAAGGACCCCGGGCGCGACCGGGGCGAACTCATCGAACGCCTGCACTCGGTCAACACACGGGCCATCGACCTCACCGAGGCCCTCCTCCTGCTCAGCCGCGGTGACAGCGGAACCTTCATCCGCGAGAGCGTCGACCTCTCCCTCGTCGCCGAAGAGGCCGCCGAGACGCTGCTCCCCCTCGCCGAACGGCGCGGGATCACCCTCGACGTCACCGGCGGGACGGCCCGGACCAGCGGGTCCGCGGAACTGCTCCTGCGGATGATGACGAACCTCGTCCAGAACGCCGTCGTCCACAACCTCCCCACAGGCGGCACCGTGACGGTCCACACGCGGACGCACGGCGACACGAGCGTGCTCCGCGTCGAGAACACGGGCCGGCGTCTGTCACCCGAACTGGTTCCGACCCTCACCGAACCCTTCCGGCGCGGAGCGGACCGCCTACGCACCGACGAGCACGCCGGCGTGGGCCTCGGCCTGGCCATCGTCGACAGCGTCGTCCGCGCCCACGCCGGAACCCTCGACCTCACCCCGCGCCCCGCAGGCGGCCTCCTCGTCACGGTCCGGCTCCCCGGTACGCCGTAACCGCCCGCGGACGGCGCCGCGCCCGGCGGCGAGTTCGCCGCGCCGTCCTAGGGAAGGCGTACGAGCTTCGCGCCGAGGGAGGGTTCCGACAGGTCCTTCTGAACCGCCACGGGGGCCGTCTGGGCACCCGGCCCGGTGCCGATGGTCAGTACCCCGATCTCGGTGCCGGCCCGCGCCTGCGCGGGGAGCCCCTTCTCGCCGACGGCCAGGCTCAGCTCGATCCGCTGGCCCGGAAGGGCGACGACGGCCGTGTCCCGGGTGGCCACCACCGGGGTCCGGGTGCCGAGCCCGTCGTCCACGTAGCCGACGACCTGGCCCTTCTTGACCGCGACGGCCGAGGTAAGTGCCGCGCGGACGGCCTCGATGATCTTCTTGCTGTTGTCCTTGACGAGGATCAGGCTGTTGGAGCCGCTGGGGTCGGAGCCGGTGACGTGCTGGTCGAGCATCGTGCCGAGGAGCAGCGGGGTCTTGTCGCCCACCGTCTTGTACGCCGCCCACATCAGCGCCCCGCCGGCCGCCGAACTGGAGCCGGTCTTGATGCCCCTGATGCTGAGCTTGGAGACGAGCAGGCTGCCGTTGTTGTTGATGAGCTGCTTGGGCAGGCCCGGGACGGTGGCGCCGGCCATCTGGACGATCCCGCGGAACGCGTCGAGCTTCATGACCTCCTCGGCCAGCTTCAGCTGATCGACGGCGGTGCTCACCGTCTTGGCATCGAGCCCGCTGGGGTCGGTGTAGGTGGTGGAGGTCATGCCGAGTGCCTGGGCCTCGGCGTTCATCTTCTCCACGAACGCGGCCTCGGAAGCGCTGCCGGTGTCCCAACGGGCCAGCAGGCGGGCGATGTTGTTGCCCGAGGGGATCATGAGCATCTTCAGCATCTCCTGCTGGGAGAAGCGGGTCCCGGCCGTCAGGCCCTCGATGCGCGACTCGCTCTCCGAGGTGCCGTCCGCCACGGCCTTGGCGTCGACCTCGATCCGCGGGCCTGCCTCGTCCTTCTTCAGCGGGTGGCCCTTGAGGATCACGTACGCCGTCATGACCTTGGCGACGCTGGCCGTCGGCACGGGCTTCTGCTCCCCGAACGTCCCCACGTCACCCGCGCCGCCGACCCGTACGGCGGCCTGCCCCTTCTCCGGCCAGGGCACGTCGAAACGGCCGTCGAGGGTGACGGCGGACGCCGCGTTCCCGCTGGTGAGGGCGGCGTCGGGCAGGGGCCGCAGCGCCTGTACGACGGCCAGTACGGCGACCAGCAGGAGCAGCGGCGGCACCCAGATCCGAAACCGGCGCGCCACCGTCCGGCCGGGCGTCGCGGACGGCGGCGGGGTGTTGGTGAGCTGCGCGAGCAGGTCGAGCGCGGGCAACGGCTGCTCGGCGGTGCCCTCGGGGGCGGGGGCGGCTTCCGGGGCCGGGACCGTTCTCGGCGCGGAGGCCGAAGCCGGGGCGGAGGCCAGGGCGGAGGCCGAAGCCGGGATGGGCCAGGATCCCGAAGCCGGGGCGTACGCCGCCTTCGGCTCGGCCGGGGACGGCCGTACGGGTACCGGCGCGGGGGCGGAGGCGGGTGGTGGAGCCGACGCCCATGCCGGTACCCGTACCGGCGTCGGTGCCGACGCCGAGGGGGCGTCGTCCAACGGCTTGAGCGCGATGAACGTGCTCGTCCTCTCGCAGTCCGACTCGGGACGGGTACGGGTACGGGTACGGGTGCCGGTCCCGGGGCCGTCTGCCGTCGCCCGGTCCAGCTCGGGGACGGATTTCGGACCCGCCGGCAGGCCCGGTTCCGGTTCCGGCTCGGCTTCCGGCTTCGCTTCCTGCCGCGGTACGGCCACGTCCCGGACAGCCGCCTCCGGAAGGATCTGCGGCTCCGGTCCGGACTCCCGCTCCACGGCCTCGGACCCCGGCGCAGGGACGGGCACGGGCACGACCTCGGCCCCGGGGACGGACTCGGGATCGGACGCAGCCACCTGCTCGGCCGCAGCGTCCGCATCCTGACCCGTCCTCGGCCCCGGCACGGTCGGAGCCGGAGTATCGGAGCGCAGCCCGAGTTCCGACGCGGACCCCGACGCCGACGCGGGTTCCGAGGTGGACGCCGACGCGGGTTCCGATGCCTGCGCGTCGCGTGCCCCGGGCTTCCTCGCCGGGTCCCCGTCCTTCGCCGCGCGGGGCTTCTCGCCCTCCACCGGTACCGCCGTCATGCCGTACACCGCCTTGCTCGTGCCGTTCTGGATCGGATGCCAGTCTCCGCACCCCATATGCGCAGGTCATGCGCACGAGATGACCAGTTGGTCACAATCCGGGCGGCCGGGGACGGGCCTGCACCCGTCATCAAACGATCATCAAACGATCACGGCCCCATCATGAGCGCCCCGAAGAATCGCCAGTTCCCCCACGCTGGGCACCACCAGGAACCGGACGCCTCTCATGAACCACAGGAAACCCGGCCCCCCGGCCCTGTCGAGGCGACGCCTGCTCGCCGGTGGCGGGCTGTTCCTCGCCGCGTCGGCCGGCTCCCTCCTGGCCGCCCGGTCCGGCGGCTCCGGACAGCCCCACGACGACCGCGGCAGGGCGGCGGGTCCGTCCGCGGACCGGCCCACCACCTCCCCCGCCTCCGGATGGATGCCCGGGGCTGCGGCGATCCCCCTGGAACGCAACTTCGTCCGCGGCTCCCGCGACGCCCAGCGGGGGCTCGTGCTCCACGTGCAGGAGGGCGAAGGCTCTCTGTACGAGCGGTTCAGCACCCCGGGGATCAAGGCCTCCTCCCACTTCTGGGTCTCCCGGGACGGGGAGACGGAGCAGTACGTGTCCGTCCTGGACCGGGCCTGGGCGCAGGTGGACGGCAACGGTGCGTGGTCCTCGGTCGAGACCTCCGGTTTCACCACCCGGCCGCTCACCGAGGCGCAGGTGGACGCCGTCGCCCGCATCTACGCCTGGGGCGCCCGCGCACACGGCTGGCCGCCGGCCGTCAGCGAGCGCCCGGACCACCCGGGTCTGGGGGTCCACGCCATGGGCGGCGCCGGGTGGGGCGGACACGAGTGCCCCGGCACCCTCCGGTCGGGCCAGCGCGCCGAGATCATCCGCCGGGTGCGCGGCCTCCTGCCCGCCCTGGAATAGACCGGTCGGGCGGCCGGAGAGAGCCTTCGCGTTCCCCCGTGGCGCGCAGGGTGCGGTGCGCCGTGTCGCGGAGGTGGCGCAGGACCTGCGGGTCGGCGTCGAGGGTGTAGTCGGCGTCGCCCAGGGCCGCGAGGGTTTGTGCGACACGGGTCAGGGAGTCGTCGGAGGCGTCGACGAGGCAGGCATCGTCCGCTGTGGGCCGGATTCGCGTGGCCAGGCCCCGGGTGTGGGCTCGGACGTGGTCGGCGGATGCGTGGACGGTGGCGACGGCGCGGTAACGGGTGGGTGCGGCCGAGAGCCGGCGGGCGACGAACGAGGCGGGGTCCTCACCCGGCACGGGGCGGGGAGGCACGCGGTGGCCGGTCGGGGTCGGGGCCGATATGCGGTCGAGGCGGAAGACGCGCCAGTCGCCCTTGTCCACGTCGTGGGCGAGGAGGTACCAGAGGCTGCCCGAGGCGACCAGATGGCAGGGCTCGACACGGCGGGCCGAGGTCGCCCCCGGGCGGGTGGTGTAGTCGAAGGTGAGGATCTCGTGGTCGCGGCAGGCGACGGCCAGCGCGGCGAGGAGGGCGGGGTCGGTGCGCGGCCCGCGGTCCTCCCAGGTGATGCCCGTGACGGACCCTTGGAGTGCGGCGACCTGGCCGCGCAGGCGGCGGGGCAGCACTTGTTCCAGCTTGGCCAGTGCGCGCAGGGCCGTCTCCTCGATCCCGGTGAGTCCACCCGCGGCGGTGCGCAGGGCGACGGCGATGGCGACGGCCTCCTCGTCGTCGAGGAGGAGCGGTGGCAGATCCGTACCGGAGGCCAGGCGGTAGCCGCCGCCGTGTCCGCGGGCGCTGTCTACGGGGTAACCCATCTCCCGCAGCCGGTCGATGTCGCGGCGTACGGTGCGCACGGTCACCCCGAGCCGGCCGGCCAGGTCGAGGCCGGCCCATTCCCGCCGGGTCTGCAGCAGGGACAGCAGACGCAGCATCCGGGCGGTCGTGTCACTCGTCATGCATTCCACTATGCCCGGATCAAAGGACACCTCCTGTCCTGAAATTCCCCTACGGTGAAACCTGCCCATCAAGCACCAAACCGGGAGGTTCCCTCATGAAGATCACTGTCCTCGGCACCGGTGGCGGCGGCCGCGCGCACGCCGCCAAGCTCGCCGAGCTCGGCCACGAGGTGTTCGTCGGCACCCGCGACCCCCGGGCCACCCTGGCCCGCACCGAGCCCGACATGATGGGCAACGTGCCCTACGGGCAGTGGCTCGCCGACCACCCCGGCATCACCCTGCTGCCCTTCGGCGAGGCCGCGGCCTCGGCCGACGAGCTCGTGATCAACGGCATCGACGGCCACAACGCCGTGGCGGCCTTGTCCGCCATCGCCGGCCGGCTCGACGGCAAGACGCTCGTCGACTACGGCGTCCCGTTCGTCTACCAGCACGAGAGCGAGCACCCGTGGCCGACGCCGTGGGGCGTCATGCCGAAGCTCGACCCGTGCGACACCGACAGCCTCGGCGAGCAGATCCAGCGCGCCCTGCCCGGCACCAAACTGGTCAAGTCGTTCGTCACGCAGGAGCAGACCACCGTGGTCAACCCGAAGGCCATCGGCGAGGGCGACCACACCATGTTCGTCGCCGGCGACCATGCCGACGCCAAGCAGCAGGTCACCGACCTGCTGAAGGCCTACGGCTGGACCGACATCCTCGACCTCGGCCCCCTGGTCTGCGCCCGCGGCATGGAGATGTACGCCCACATGCACTCCGCCATCGGCTTCGGCCTCGGCCATCGGTTCGGCGGCCACTTCGGCATCAAGGTCGTGCGCTGAACCGGCCCAGGCCGTCGACACCGGTGATCTTCACGACGTCTCCGACCGGGATCACCGGCGCGAGCCCGACCCACCGGCTGCCGTGGACATCGCGGAAGAGCGGTCACAGCCGACCAGGACGCCAAGCGGCGCCCGCTCCGGGCCGAGCAGGGCCCCGACGTGCGAGGATTCGGGCGGGCCCGGCAGTGGGCCGGCCCGATGAAAGGTACCGAGACATGGCAGCAGGATTTTCGGACTGGAAAGTCAACCGGCAGTACTCGGCGAACGACCGGGTCTCCTACCAGGGGAAGCAGTACCGCTGCCTGGTGGCGAACAAGTCCAACTCAGCGTCCAACCCGAAGACGGCCGTGAAGCTGTGGCAGCCGTACTCGGTGTGACCGGTCAGCTGCCCGGGGCCGGCAGGTCGGGGACTGTCTCCTCGGGCAAGCGGTGACCCGGCCCGGCCCCGAAGCGGGCCAGAGCCGGTGCGTGTCCGGATCCGGGGTAAACCCCATCGTCACCGCATCGGTGCTCCCGTAGGGTGCGCGGGTTGGCGTGGTGGAGAGGCGGTTCGGTACGTGGCACCCAGGGCAGTGGCGCGGGAGTGGTTGGCGGGGGCGGCGCGGGCCGCGCTGGGCGGCGGGCGGCGGCTGGAGGCGGTCGAGCGGGTTTCGGGCGGCAGTAAGAAGGGCGTGTACCGCCTGGTGATGGACGACGCGACGACCGCGATCGCCTATCTGTGGGACGACGCCGAGAACTACTGGCCGACGGCCGCGGGCGATGACGACCTCGGCGACCCCTTCTCGCCCGGACTCGGGCTCGATCTGTTCCAGGCCGCGCACGCGCGGCTGGACGCGCTCGGCGTCCGCGTCCCGGCGATCCGCCTCGTCGACGCCGACGGCGCCCACTGCCCGGCGGACCTCGCGATCGTCGAGGACCTCCCGGGGGAGAACCTTGAGACATTGCTCGCGCGCGATCCGCGTACGGCTGCTCGTGCCCTGGCCCGACTCGCGGATTCGCTGGAGGCGATGCGGGGCCACCGAGCACCGGCGTACGGCAAGGTGGCCGTGGTCGACCGAGGAGGAACCTCGCGCGGTACCTCGTGCGAAGCAGTGGTCCTCGACCGCGCACTGCGGGACCTCGCCGAGGCGGCCTCGCGCGATCCGCGAGTCCGGGACGCCCGCGACCGGCTGGAGGAGCGGCTGCGGGAGCTGGCCGCGACGGTGCGTCCGCGCAGGGAGTACGCGGTCGTGCACGGCGAACTGGGGCCCGACCACGTGCTGGTGGACTCGGACGGGAACCCGGTGGTGATCGACATCGAGGGATTGATGTACTTCGACGTCGAGTGGGAGCACGTGTTCCTGCGGATCCGCCTGCACGACGCCTACCGGCCGCTGGGTGTGGCCGGGTTGGACGGGGACCGGCTCGCGCTCTACCTGCTCGCCCAGCGACTCTCGCTCACGGCGGGGCCGCTGCGGCTGCTCGACGGGGACTTCCCCGACCGGACGTTCATGGCGGGCATCGCCGAGTACAACCTGAAGCAGGCCCTGGCCCTGATCCCCGCCTGATTTCCCGGATGCCCAGCCGTAGTACGGGAGGGGGAAAGGATGCCGACGCCCCCTCCCCTGGATAGGCGCGGGGTTCGCGTCGATCCGACAACTGTCCTGCTAGGAGCGGATGTTCATGCTCGCGCGGCTCCGGACCTGGTGTCGGGGAGTCCCCTCCGCAGCGGGCTCGGATCAGGTGGGCGGGTGCAGGGCGTGCAGGGCCGAGCGGTGGGAGACCCAGCCCAGGAGGCGGAGTCGTTCCTCGTCGAGGACCGGGAGGCCGTCGCCGTCGCTCGCGGCCAGGAGCGGGAGTGCGTCCTGCAGGGACTGGCCGGCGAGGAGGGTCGGCGGGTGGTCCCGTACCGTTTCTACGGGCGCGCTCTCGGGCAGGCCGTCGTGCAGGGCCCGGGAGAGGGCGAGCGCGCTGACCGCACCCTCGTAGCGGCCGTGGCGGTCGACGACCGGGAGGCGTCCGGCGTCCGCCTCGATCATCGCCGTGACCGCCTCGCGCAGGCCGGTGCCGGGTGCCAGCGCGGGCGGTGGCGGTCCCATCGCGGTCCGGACCTCGATCGCGGCCGGGCCGGTCAGGTCCAAGTCGACGCCGCGGCGGAGGAGTTTGGCCGTGTAGACGGTGTCGCGGCTGAGCGCGTGGCTGACTCCGGTGGCGACGGCGATGGCGGCCATCAGCGGCAGGATGATGCCGTACTCGCCGGTCAGCTCGTAGATGATGACGACGGCGGTGATCGGCGCGCGGGCCGAACCGGCGAAGACCGCGCCCATGCCGATGACGGCGTAGGTCATGGCGGGGCCGGTCACTCCGGGCGCGAGGTGGCCCATCGTCTGTCCGAAGGCGCTGCCGAGCATGGCGCCGACGAAGAGGCTGGGCGCGAAGACACCTCCCGAGCCGCCGATCCCGATGGTGACGCTGCACGCGATGATCTTGCCGACGAGCAGTACCAGCAGGAATCCGATCGCGTACCCGCCCACCGCGGCCTTGCCGAGGACGGGGTAGCCGACCCCGTACATCTCGGGCAGTGCGAGCAGGATCGCGCCCAGCACGATGCCGCCGGCCGCCGGCCGCAGCCATTCCGGGCCGCGCCAGACGGCGTCGCAGAGGTCTTCGACCCCGTACAGCACCTTGGAGAAGAGCACTCCGACGCCGCCGGCCACCGCGCCGAGCAGCACGTACAGGGCGTACGCGGCCACGTGGTCCGCGCTCACGGGCGTCAGGTCCAGGAACCGTTCGTCGCCGAGGGCCGCGCGTCCGATCACGCTGGCGGTGACCGCGGAGACGGCCACCAGGCCGAAGGCGCGGGCGGTGATGTCGCGCAGGATCAGTTCCATCGAGAAGAAGACGCCGGCCAGGGGTGCGTTGAAGGTGGCGGCGATGCCGCCGGCCGCGCCGCAGGCGACCAGCAGCCGCATCTGTTCCTCGCGCATGCGCAGGAGGGCTCCGGCGGTGGAGCCGAGGGCGGCTCCGATCTGGACGATGGGACCTTCGCGGCCCACCGAACCGCCGCCGCCGATGCACAGGGCGGACGCGAGCGACTTCACCACCGCGACCCGGGGCGGGATCCGGCCGCCTTGGCGGGCGACCGCGTACATCACCTCGGGGACTCCGTGGCCGCGCGCCTCCTTGGCGTACCGGTAGACGAGCGGCCCGTAGAGCGCGCCCGCGACCACGGGCGCGAGCAGGACGAAGTACGGTCCGAGCCAGGGCACGTACGGGTTGTCCGCGTGGCCCGCGTCGGAGTAGTCGTCGTGGCCGGACAGGATCCGGGTGAACACTTCGATGAGCCAGCGGAAGCCCACCGCTCCCAGCCCCGCCCCGGCGCCGACGACGAGCGCGGGCAGCAGCATCGCGGCCTCGGTACGGCGCAGTGCGTCCCGTGCCCCGACCGCCGAGAACGGACCCATGTCACTCCTCAGGAACCGATGCTCTGCCGATCGCGCGCCCCGGCCCCTGACCACGATCCCCCGGACCACCCATCCAACGGGCCGCCTCCCGCCACGGCCCGGAGGCGGGCCGGACGTACACCCGTCCGGCGCATCCCGGGACCCGTCCGCGACGGTGTGCCGCCTGGCCGAAGGGCGACCCCCGCCCGCTCCCGGTCCCGTACAGTCCGTGCTGCCGCCGGTCCGGTGCGGGCGGAGTACCAGCCGCCGAACGGACGAACAGGGGAACACCGATGGCCATCGAAGCCGGTCCCGTACGCCGCCTCAGCCCCCCGGTCCCCGAGCTGGACCCCTCTGTCGTGGAGCGGTGGAGCGCGGGGGGAGGCCAGCTCGTGGAGCTGCTGGCCGAGGTGTGCGGACGGCTCGGCGGAGTCGGCGCGTTCCGGCTCGGGGACGGTCCCGGGGGCGGGTCGGGGGGCGGCGCGGGAAGCGGGTCGGGGGGCGGCTCAGGGAGCCGGCCGACCGTGCTGGTCACCGATCCGGGGGCCATCCAGCACGTGCTGGCCCAGCATCCGCAGCGCTACGTCAAACGCTCGCACCGGGCCCGGCTGCTGATCGGTGAGGGGGTGCTCTCCGCGACCGGCGAGGCGTGGAAGCGGCAACGGCGTCTCCTGCAGTCCCAGTTCACCGGAACCGGGATGCGCCGCTACGAGCAGCGGATCGCCGAGGCCGCGCGGACCACCGCCGGGCGCTGGGCCGCGTACGCCCGGACCGGGGAGGTCTTCGACGTCGGCGAGGAGATGCGGCGCTTCGCCCTCGACACCATCTGGCGCTCCCTCACCGGCCACCCCCTCGACGCGGACACCGAGCGCGAACTCACCGCCGTCGCGGCCGTGGTGGCGGCGCTGCCTACGCTGCCCGCCGACGCCGCCGATGCCGGGGAGGCGGTCGCCGCCGATCTGGCCAGGATCGACGCCGTGGCCCGGCACGCCATCGCCGCCGCCCGCCAGGGTTCCGCGGGTCCCGACGGTCCGGGGCTGCTGCACCTGCTGGTGGGGGCGTCCGCCGAGCGGCCCGAGTACACCGACCGGCTGATCCGCGACGAGCTGGTCACCCTGCTGGTCGCCGGGCACGAGACCACGGCCTCCACGCTGACGTGGCTGTACCTGCTCCTCGACCGCCATCCGGAGGCCCGCGAGCGGGCCCTCGCGGCGGGCGGCGAGGGCTCGCCGGAGCGCCGGGAAGCCATCCAGGCCCTGGTCAGCGAGACGCTGCGGCTGTACCCCTCCGCCTGGATCCTGCCCCGGCACGCCGTGGAGGACGACGTCCTGGCGGGCTACGCCGTGGAGGCGGGCACCGACGTGGTCGTCTGCCCCTACCTCGCCCACCGCGACCCCGCACTGTGGCCCGATCCCGAGCGCTTCGACCCGCTGCGCTTCACCGCACCGGGCGGCCGGCCGTCCGTCCCGGGCGGGTACGTACCCTTCGGCATCGGCCCCCGTGCCTGCCTCGGGCTGCAGTTCGCGCTGCGCGAGACGACCGTGCTGCTGGAACACCTGCTGCCGGCCCACAGGCCCGTCTTCCGGTCGATCCCGGACAAGGCCGCCTACAGCATCACGGTGCGGCCGGACGGGCCGACGCCGGCCACGCTCACAGCTCACCGAGACCGAGGGCGGTGAGGAATCCCGCCACCGTCACCAGACCGGTGACGAGGTGGGCGTTCTCCTGGGCCTCCGGGAGCATGGTGTCGGCGATCATCGCGAGGATCGCGCCGGCCGCGAAGGCCGTGACAGCCGCGAGGGCCTCCGGTGGGGCGTCCCCGAGCAGGGCGTTGCCCATCAGCGCGGCCACACCGCTGAGCAGGGCGATCCCGCCCCAGAGCGCGAAGACGTAGCGGCGGCCGCGGCCCGCCGTGCGCATCCCGGCGGCGCTGGCCATGCCTTCGGGGATATTGCTGATGAACACGGCTCCGATCGTGGCCAGTCCGACGGATCCGCCGCCGAGGAGGCTCGCGCCGATCACCACGGACTCGGGCACCCCGTCCAGTACCGCTCCCATCGCGATGGCGCTGCCCGAGCCGGGCTGCTGTTCCTCCGAGGGCTGGTGGCCGCCCGAGCGTTTGCGGTGCCGGCCGCCGCGCCGGGCCAGCAGGGCGTTGCCCGCGCTGTAGACGGCCGCGCCGGCAGCGGTACCGAGCACGGTCGGGAGCATTCCGCCCGTGTCACGGGCCTCGGCGATCAGATCGTAGGAGACCGCCGCGATCAGCACGCCCGATCCGAACGCCATGATCAGGGCGATGAGTTGCCTCGGTACCGCGAAGAAGGTGCCGATGGCCGCGCCCGCCAGCAGGGCGCTGCCGGCGAGGAGCCCCCAGGCGCCTGCCGCAAGTGCGTCGTACAAGGTGCGTTCCCTTCCCCTGGTCTCCCGGTCCGCCGGCCTCCCGGTTCCCGATCCCCTCATCCCCGCTGCCCTCATTGTGGCCTTTGATGCCCTCCGCCCCGGCCGGACGGGCCGCCGTGACGGGAATCACCGCCGGCGCGGGTCCCTCCGGGCATTTGGGCGATTCCCTGCGGGGAAAGGGCCTGAAAGTTGATGGCGGCAGGGATTTTCGATCATGGATTGGTGGGACGGGTGAAGGAGCGGCCCTGGAAACCGACGCCGTACCCGCTCCGCCGGTTGGAGAGCGGCCGCTTTTCGCTCGACCCGCCCTCGGGAAGCGCCCGACCAGAGTGCCGGAACCGCCGGATCCCGTAGGCTCGACGGATGGCAAAGTACTTCGACGTACACCCCGATAACCCCCAGCCCCGCGCCATCGGCAGCATCGCCGACGGCATCCGCTCCGGTGGCCTCGTCGCCTACCCGACGGACTCCTGCTACGCGCTGGGCGCCCAGCTGGGCAACCGTGACGGGGTGGACCGGATCCGGTCCATCCGGCAGCTCGACGACCGCCACCACTTCACCCTGGTGTGCGAGAACTTCGCCCAGCTCGGCCAGTTCGTCATCATCGACAACGACGTCTTCCGTGCGATCAAGGCGTCCACCCCCGGCAGCTACACCTTCATCCTTCCGGCGACGAAGGAAGTGCCGCGCCAGCTCCAGCACCCGAAGAAGAAGACGGTCGGCGTGCGCATCCCCGACCACGTCGTGGTCCAGGCCCTGCTCGCCGAGCTCGGCGAGCCGCTGCTGTCGAGCACGCTGCTCCTGCCGGACGAGGCGGAGCCGATGACGCAGGGCTGGGAGATCAAGGACCGGCTCGACAACGTCGTGGACATGGTGGTCGACTCGGGCGACTGCGGGACGCTGCCGACTACGGTCATCGACTTCTCCAGCGGCGAGGCCGAGATCGTCCGGCGAGGCGCGGGGGACACCACCCGCTTCGAGTGACCGACGGCGGGGCCGCCGTCGCCGGGTGGGCCGGGCCCTCCTCACAGGGCGGGCCGGGCCCTCGCAGGATGGGCCGGGCCCCCGCGAAGGGGCCCGGGCACCCGGCCCCGGGACGGTGGGTCAGGCGCGCGGGTGCAGGACGGGCTTGAGGCCGTAGTCGAGCTCGGAGCCGTCCACGAGGAGTGCTTCCACCGTTCGGGTGACCGGGTCGATGTCCGCCACCATCCCGTCACCCGAGTAGCGGGGATAGCCGGAGGCACCGCTCTCGCCGGTCGGCGCGACCACGGCCGAGCGGACGGCGTCGTCGGCGGACCCCTCCACCACGTGCTCGGGCACCAGCAGGATCTCGAAGTTCTGCGGTTCGGTACTCATCCCCCGACGCTAACCGGCTCCCGCGCAACGTGCCGTCCGGCGCCGCCTTCAAGTCCCGGGAGCACGGCTACGACCGGCGTGCGTCATCCCCCGGCCCGGCCGCCTCGTCCCGGGGTCCCGAGGGGTGGCGCAGCAGACCGCGCGCCCACCGTTCGTTGAGCCCCGCCAGGAAGCCGAGGGCTCCCCAGAAGAACCAGGCCTTGGCCAGGGCCCCGTGCCCGTCGGCGGAGAGCGGGCCCGGGCCGCACAGTCCGGCCGGGGCGGCCGGCGGGGTGAGGACGGTGAGGATCCCGCCTCCGACGAGGAGGTAGAGCGCGGTGGCCAGGAACCACCCGACCACCACCCGGTACCAGCCCTCTTGACGCAGGGCCCGGGACAGCTGGACCGGGTCCGTGGCCCGGTCGGCCCCTCCCGGCCCTTCGAGGACGAGCTGCCGGGGGTCGCGCAGCCGGATGATCACGCTGAAGACCGCGCCCATCGCGCCGCCCGCGAAGCACACCAGGGCTTGGGCCAGGGCCAGTTGTTCCTGGCAGCCGAGGTCGACGCCGAAGAGCCGGGGTACCCACTCCCCCAGTGCGAGGACCACGACCAGGACCACCGGGCTGACCACGATCCCGCACGTCAGTCCGGTGTTCAGGCCGCGCGCGCCCGCGGTGGCCGTATCGGCCTCCAGCCGCGTCCCGGCCCGCGCGACCGCCGCCTCCAGCCGGGCCACGTCCGCGCCCCGGGCCACGGCGCGCAGGGCGCGCAGGAGCTCCTCGGTGACCGCGTCGCGCGTGCGGCGCTCGAAGGCACGCTGCGCAGCCGTGTGCAGGTGGTCGAGGCGGAGCATCAACTCCGGTTCGGCGCACCATAGTTCACGCAGCCGCTCCGGATCGATGCCGGGCACCTCTTCCAGTGCCCGTATCTCCCCGTCGGCCGCACCGCCGAACCACTCGCGCGCATCGCGCAGCATCCGCTCCCCCTCTTCGCACAGCAGTTGTACCCGCCTTCGACGCGTGAGGGTAGCCGCGGGACGGGCCCGGCGGTCGCCGCCGTCAGTCCGCGGGGCGGGCGGACCGCACGGGCGGGGTCCCGCCGCCCTCCGCGCTCCCGCCGTCCCCGCCGTCCCCGCCGCTTGCGAACGCGCGGAAGAGGGCGTGGAGCAGGACCGCGGCGAGCGTGCCCGCCACCACTCCGCTCCCGAGGACCGTCCGGGCCCAGGTCGGGAACCCCTGGTAGAGGTCAGGAGCCACCACCGGGAGCAGGCCGGCGGTGAGGGCCAGCGCGATCACGGTGGAGCCCCCGGCGGAGCCGGGCGCCGTCCGCCCGAGCATGTCGATGCCCATCACCGCGATGATCCCGTAGATCACCAGGGCGGATCCGCCGACGACGGGCGCGGGGATCGAGGCGAGCACCCGGGAGACGGGCGCCAGCAGGCCGACGGCAATGAGCAGAACCCCCGCCCCGGCGGTCACGAAGCGGCTGCGGACACCGGTGAGCCGCCCTATGCCGATGTTCTCCGCGCTCGTGACCATCAGCGAGGTACCGAACAGCCCGCCGAACACCGAGATCAGCGCGTCGGCCCTGGCCACCCGGGGCACGTCTCGGGCGGGGTCGCTCTCGCGCCCCACCGTCTCGCTGTTCAGCACGGTCTGTCCGGTGATCTCCGCGAGGGTGGTGAGGCTGAAGACGAGGAGGGGCAGCGCGGCGAGCACGTCGAAGTGCGGTGCTCCGTACGGGAGGAGGTGCGGGAGGGTCGGGCCCCCGCCGGCTCCGCCCGCGGGCGCGAGGTGGCCGAGGCCGGTCGTGAGCGCGATGAGGGTGCCCGCGCCCATGCCGAGGAGCACTGCGGTCTGCCGCCAGATTCCGCGCAGCACCATGAGGAACAGCACGGTGCAGGCGATGGTCGCGCCGGCCAGCACCACGGCCGACGGCGCGGCGTAACCGGGGCTCCCGGGGCGGCCGGTGACCAGCTGGGCGGCGACCCGGATCATGGCGATCCCGATGAGCAGCACGGTGGCGCCCATGACCACGGGCGGGAAGAGCCGTACGACCTTCGCGTAGAAGGGCAGTACGGCGAAGAGCAGCGCCGCGGCGAGGAGCACCGAGCCGGTCGCGGTCGCGGGGCCGTGGTCCTTGGCCATCTGGATGAAGAGCGCGGTGGCCGCCCCGCCGGGGAGCATGACGAACGGCAGCCGGGCCCCGAACCGCCACAGTCCCAGGGACTGGAGGAGGGTGCCCGCACCGCAGAGCACGAGGGTGGCGCTGAGCAGGGAGGCGGTGCCGGCGGCGGTGAGGCCGAGGGCCTGGCCGGTCAGGAAGGTGGTGGAGACGGGCGCGGCCACCATGGCCAGTACGTGCTGTGCGGACAGCGGGGCCAGTCGGCGCACCGGCAGCCGCTCGTCGACCGGGCTGAGCGGGCTCAGCGGTGTGGGCTTCGTGGAGGGGGCGGTCACCGGGAGGCCTCTCTGTCCAGCCAGGGCAGCTCCTCGGCGGTGTACCGGTAGGAGCGGAAGACAGCGTTGGGTTCGGAGGGGAACAGGTCCCGGACTTCGGACTCCTGGTAGGCGCCGAAGTGGGGGACCACGTACTCCCAGCAGAGGTAGCCCTCGGGTGTCACTTCGAAGAGGCGGCCCGACGGGGAGTCGGTGACGAGGGTGTTGCCCCCGGCCAGGCGCTGGGCGCTGCCCATGAAGGGGGCGAAGAAGGCTTCGCGGGCCGGGTCGTGGTACTCCCAGACGATCTTGCCGGAGGAGCGCTCGATCTCGATGACGCGGGAGTACGGGACGTCCGATCCGGGGCGGAAGACGCCGTTGTCGAACACCAGCACCCTGCCGTCGGACAGTTCGGTGGGGGCGTGCTGCTGTGAGACGGCGCCGGGCTCGGTCCGCCAGAGGATCTCGCCGGTCTCCCGGCTGATGACGACGACGGCCGAGACGCTGCGCAGGCTGGCGAGGACGTTGCCGTCGGCGAGCGGCACGACGCTGTTGACGAGCGGCCAGTGCTCGCGTGCGTAGTCGGGGTGCAGGGCGTATTCGGCACGGTCGAGGTGTTCGGCGGCGCTCCACGACCAGCGTACGGAGCCGTCGGCGTCGACCTCGGTGATCGTGTCGGCCCATACCGTGCCGTCGGCCTCCGAGCCGGGGACTCCGCCGAGCACGCCCGCCGCGTCCGCGCCCCGCAGGGGTTCGACCGCGGTGTAGAGCACGCGGCCGCCGCCGAGGTGGTGGGCGTCGTGGTGCTGGAGCGGGTCACGGTGTTCGCGCAGGACGGTGCCGTCCGGGGCGGCTTCGAGCATGACGCCGCCGCGGTACTTGTGCCACATCGGGAAGAGGGCCTCCTCGCCGGGGAGCACGCCGCTGTAGGCCAGGTTGCCGCCTTCGAGGATCCGGGCGTGCCGGCCGGGGCGGTAGGGCAGCCGCCACTCGTGGACCACCTCGCCGCGGATGTCGATCAGGTAGACCTCGCCGGTGCCGGTGAGCGGGGCGAAGAGCGTGTACCCGCCTTCCGAGGCGTTGGGGTCGAGGGCGATGAGACCGGTGCCGCGGCGGCGGCGGAAGTTCTGGTCGACCGGGGGCATGCTGTCCTCCTGCGAAGCGTGAAACTTTCTTTGATACGAACAATCATGTTTGAAGTTAGCGGGGCATTGTTGCGGCACTGTGAAGGGCGTGCGAAGCCCGCGGCGGAGTGCGGGAAGATGATCGTCTCCGGAGGGGAAACGAGGGGCAGTCAGGTGGAAGAAGAGACGTCCGAGCGCAGGATCGGTGCGAGCATCCGCAGACGGCGCAGGGCCCTGGACCTCACCCTCGCCGAGGTGGCCGCGCGCAGCGGACTGTCCTCGCCCTTCCTCAGCCAGGTCGAGAACGACCGGGCCCGCCCCAGCATGCGTTCGCTGCAGCGCGTGGCCGATGCCCTGGACACCACGGCCGTGCAGCTGCTGGCCGCCGGGGAGACCCCGCGCAGGGTGGACATCGTGCGGGCCGATGCCGATCCCGGGCTCGATCCGGGGCTGGATCCGACGGCCCGGGTCCGTCCGCTCGTACGCGGTCAGCAGCAGATGCACGCGCTGGAGTTCACCGGGGACCAGGACGGCGGGCGTGCGTTCCGGCACCGCAACGACGAGTTGATGTACGTTGCCGACGGCTCGGCCGAGGTCGAGGCCGACGGGCGGACCCATCGCCTGGGCCGCGGCGACACCCTGTACCTCACCGGCGGGGTGGAGCACCGCTGGCGGGCGCTGGAGGCGGGTACGCGGGTGCTGCTCGTCGCCGTCGCCGACCACGTCGAGGCCGTCGTGGACCCCCGGAGCTGACGCGGGAGACGTGCGGGGAGACCCTGTACGTCAGCTCGTGCGGGTGGTGCGCAGGTACTGGTGGACGGACCAGGCCACCGAGACCAGGGGCACCGCCACCACGGCCCCCACGATCCCCGCGGCGATGGCTCCCGCGACCACCGACAGGGCCACCACCATCGGGTGCAGGCGCACCGCCCAGCTCATCACGAGGGGATGCAGGAGGTGCCCCTCGATCTGGCCGATGACCACGATGAGCGCGACCACCAGGGCTGCCACGAGCGGCCCCTGGGTGGCGAGGGCGACCACGGCGGCCACCCCGAGGGCCACCGGGGAACCGATGAGCGGGACGAACGCCGCGACGAACTCCAGCAGGGCGAGCGGGACGGCCAGCGGGACGCCGAGGAGGTAGAGCGCGATGCCCACGAGGACGGCGTTGGTCGCGGCCACGAGCACGATGCCGTGGGTGTAGCCGGTGAAGGTACGCCACGCGGCACGTCCGGCCCCCGCCACCCGTTCCCTTACGCCTTCCGGCAGTTGTCCGCAGAACCAGCTCCACTGCCGGTCGCCCGAGTGGATGAAGAAGACCGAGCAGAACAGTCCGAGGGCCGCCACGGTGAACACCGCCACCACCCGTCCCGCCCCGCTCAGCGCCGTGCTCAGCAGGGTGGAGCGGTGGCTGGAGAGGTAGGTGCCGATCTTCGACTGGACATCGTCCAGGGCGTGCGGGTCCAGCCGCAGGGGCGGACCCTGGAGCCAGCTCTGGATCCGGCCCAGCCCCTCGCGGAACTCCCGTACCAGCGCGGGCCACTCCCCCGCGACGGCCTCGCCGACCAGTGCGAGGGCGCCGAGCACCAGGACCAGGCTGCCGATCAGCGCGCAGGCCACGGCGAGCCCGCGGGGCATGACCCGGGCCAGCAGGGCGGCCGGCGGGCGCAGCATGGCCGCCGCGACCAGGCCGAGGAAGAGGGCCAGGGCGATCTCGTGGAACCGTCCCAGCACGGCGAAGACCGCGTACGCCGCCGCGCCGACGACCAGCAGCCGCCAGGCGTAGGCCGCCGCCGTCCGCAGGACCGGGGGCACCTGGGCCGCCGTCCGCGCGGCCGCGGACGCCGCACGGGCCGGGGTACGGGCGGGTCCGGTGCGGCCGTCGCGGCGCAGACGGCCGGAGGGCGGGAGCCGCCGGTCGGGCCGCGTCACGAGTCGCCTGGTCATGTGCGGCCGGACCTCCGGGGGGTGTTGGTCCCCCCGGGCTATCACCCCGGCGGCGGCGGGCCCGTGCGCCGCGCAGCGCGTTCGCCCGAAGGCCTCATCCGCGCTGGGCCGAAGGAGCAGCCACGGGCGTTGCCCCTCCTTCGGCGAGTTCGCTGGTCACAGGGGTTTCCCGGGCCGGACGGCGGACGGGCGACGGGAAACCCGTCGACCCGGGTGCCCGCCGGGGACAGGCTCGAGGTGTCAGCACGGAGCAAGACCCAAGGGGACACCATGCGCAAGATGATCCGCGGCGCCGCCGCGTTCGCCACCGCCGCGGCCGCCGTCGTCGCACTGAGCGGAGCCGCCGGAGCGTCCGGCGCGCAGCCGGCCGACACGTGGGCCGGGTGCCCGGACGGGGCGGTCTGCATCTACCCGCAGAACCAGAACCCCGCCGTCAGCCCGAGCCAGGTCTTCTACAGCTACGGGGCCCACAACCTGAGCAACCAGTACGGCAACCACTGGGTCCTCAACAACCAGCACAGCGGCGCCACCGCCCGCCTGTGCACCGGCTCCAACGGGGCCAACTGCGGCAACTCCATCGCCCAGGGCACCGGGGTCTACGCCGACCTCGGACCGATCAACTCGATCACGCTCAACCGGTAGCGGCGCGCGGACCGGTCCGCCGGTTCACTCGTTCATCCGTCCATCAGTTCACTCGTTCGTCATTCGTAACGGCGTTCCGGAGCCGGTCGCCGGGTCGGCTCCGGAACGCCGTCGTTTCACGCCACACCGCACGAATGGCCGGTCGGCCCTCCGACCCCCGCGATAGCCTGGGCACCTGCTTCTCACAGCCTGGGCGCACATTGCCATGGGGGACGTCTTGGGGGATCCGGACCGCGCGAGCGGGACCTCGGCTGCGGCCTTTCCCGCCCAGTTGAGAAGGATGCGCGTCGAGCGCGGCCTGTCGCTCGCCGACCTCGCCCGCCAGACGCACTACAGCAAGGGCTACCTCAGCAAGATCGAGACCGGCGTGAAGCCGGTCACCGCCGAAGTCGCCCGCAGCTGCGACCGGGTCCTCGGCGCGGAGGGCGAGCTCCTGAGGCTGGTACCGGACGGCGAGGAGTCCGAGCCCTCGGCCGGATCCCGCTCCGAGCCCGCCGGTCCGCCCCGCCCGCGTGGTCCGCAGTCGGACGGCGCGTGCCCCTACCGCGGCCTGTCGGCGTTCACCCCGCAGGACGCGCAGTGGTTCTTCGGCCGGGAGCGTGCGACGGCCGCCCTCGTCGAGCGGGTCCACGACCGGCTCGGGCACGGGCCGCTGCTCCTCGTCGCCCGATCGGGTGCGGGCAAGTCCTCGCTGCTCAGTGCGGGTCTGGTACCGGCCCTACGGCGCGGCGGCTTCCCGGTGGCGGGGGCGGACGGCTGGCCGGTCGTCAGGCTCACCCCCACCGCGCACCCGCTGCGGGAACTGCTCGAAGCCACCGCCAGGACGGTGGCGGGTGATCTCGGCGTCACCCCGGCACAGTTGGGCGCCCGTCCGGAACTGCTGCTCGAATCCGTACACCGGCTGACACACCGCTCGGGCCCCTCCTCCGGGTCGTACGGGCGGCAGCAGCCGACCGTACGGCCGGTGTTGCTGGTGGACCAGTTCGAGGAACTGTTCACCCTCTGCGCCGACGAGGAGGAGCGCCGCGCCTTCGTACGGGTGCTCCGCGCAGTGGCCGCCTCCCCGGCCGCGCCGGCCGGGTACGACCCCGCCGTCGTCGTGCTCGGTGTGCGGGCCGACTTCTCCGGGGAGTGCCTGGACCTGCCCGAACTGGCCGCCGTATTCAGCGACGGGCTGTTCGTCCTGCCCCCGATGTCCGTGGCGGAGCTGCGGGAATCGATCACACGCCCGGCGGAGCTCGCCGGGCTGGTCCTGGAGCCGGGGCTGGTCCCGCTGCTGCTGCGAGACGCCGGCGTCGGCCGGGACGGCAGCGGCGGTGCGGACGGCAGCGGGCCGGACTGCGGCGGACATGACGGTGGTGGACGGGACGGCGCGGGTCCGGACGGGGCGGGTCCGGATACCTGGCCGGGGGAGGCCCCCTCCAGTGCCCTGCCGCTGATGTCCCACGCCCTGATGGCCACCTGGCAGCGGCGCGAGGGCTCCACGCTCACCGTCGCGGGATACTCCTACGCCGGCGGCATCCAGGGCGCGGTCGCGCGCAGCGCCGAGCAGGTCTTCGCCCGTCTGTACCCGGCCGAGCAGCGGATGGTCCGGCGGCTCCTCGTACGGCTGGTGCACGTCGCCGACGGTGCGGGGCCGACGAGGCGCCGGATGAGCCGGGCCGCCCTGCTGGAGGGGCAGGCCGACACCGCACGGGCCGCCGCCTCCCTCGACGCCTTCGTCCGGGCACGGCTGATCAGCACGGACAGCGAGACCGTCGAGATCACCCACGAGGCCCTGCTGCACGCCTGGCCCCGGCTGCGCGGCTGGATCCAAGCCGACCGGGCCGGGCTGCTCGTCCACCAGCAACTGGCCCAGGCCGCCGACGAATGGGTGGGCGAGGCCCGCGACCCTTCCGTCCTGTACCGCGGCAGCCGCCTCGCCACCGCCCGCGCCTGGGCCGACGAGCTGGACGGCCGCAGCCGCCTGGGCCCGCGGGAGTTGGCCTTCCTCGACGCGAGCCGGGCCGCGGAGGAGGCCCGGCGCGGTCAGGACCGGCTCCGGGTCCGCCTGCACCAGCGGATGCTGGCCACCCTCGTCGTCCTCCTCCTGCTGGCGCTGACCGCCGGCGGGGTGGCCTACCAGCAGCGCGCGGGGGCGCTCGGCCAGGAGCGGACCGCCCGTTCCCAGGCGCTGGCCGCCCGGTCCGTAGCGCTGGCGGCCGGACAGCCCGAGGCCTCCATGCTGCTCGCCGAGGAGGCCTACCGCGCCGAAGCGACGCCCGAGGCGCGCGGCGCCCTGCTCAGCACCCAGTCCCAGCCCTTCCAGGCCCGGCTCGGCGGGCACGGCGGGCCGGTCAACGCGGTGGCCTTCGCACCGGACGGCCGGCTGCTGGCCACCGCCGGCTCCGACGGGAAGGTGCTGGTGCGGCGGGTGGCCGACCGGAGCACGGTCGCGGCCTTCACCGCGCCCGGCCGGGTGCGTACCGTCGCCTTCGGCCCCGACGGACGGACCCTGGCGGCCGGTTCCACCGACGGACCGGTCCGCCTCTGGTCCGTCGGCGCCGGCGGCGGCACCGTGTCGGTGCTGCCTCCGGGTACGGCGGGCGCCCGCGCGGTGGCGTTCGCCCCCGACGGGGCCACCCTCGCCGTCGCCTCCGCCGACGGGACCATCCGGCTGTGGGACCCGGCCGGGGAACACCGGGAGCGAGCCGTCCTGACCGGGCACACCGCACGGGTCAACACCCTGGCGTACGCCCCGGACGGCCGGAGCCTCGTATCGGCCGGCGCCGACGGCACCGTACGGCTGTGGGACACCCTGCGGGCGGAGCCGGCCGCCGTCCTGGAAGGGCATGCGGGCGAAGTGCTGGGCGCGGCCTTCGCCCCGGACGGCCGTACGGTCGCGACCGGCGGGGTCGACCGTACGGTGCGGCTGTGGGACGTCGCCGGACGTCGGGCGACCGCGGTCCTGTCCGGGCACAGCGACGACGTCAACTCCGTGGCCTACACGCCGGACGGCACGACCGTGGTCAGCGGGGGCGGCGACGGCACCACCCGGCTGTGGGACGTCCGGGGCGGCCGCCTCACGGCGACGCTCGCCGGCCACACCGACTACGTGCTCGCCGTCGCCGTGGATCCGGCGGGCGCGCTGCTGGCCACCGCCGCGTTCGACCAGACCGTCGTGTTCTGGGACCTGCGGGGGCCGGTGCTGACGGCGCGCCCGTTCACCGAGGTGTGGCACGCCGCGTACAGCCCCGACGGGAAACTGCTGGCCACGGCCGACGCCGATCACACGGTGCTGGTGTGGGACGTGGCCGGGCGGCGGGTTCTGGCCACTTTCACGGGGCACGGCGGGACGGTGTTCTCGGTGGCCTTCGCCCCCGGCGGCCGCACGCTGGCCTCGGCCGGCGCCGACGGCACCGTACGCCTGTGGGACACCACCACGCGCAGTCCCCTCGCCACCCTCAACGGGCACACCGGGACCGTGTTCGCGGTGGCCTTCGCTCCCGGCGGCCGCACGCTGGCCTCGGCCGGCGCCGACGGCACCGTACGCCTGTGGGACACCGCCACGCGCGGCCCCCTCGCCACCCTCATCGGGCACACCGACTTCGCCAACGACGTCGCCTTCAGCCCCGACGGGCGGACCCTGGCCAGCGCCGGGGACGACCTGACCGTCCGGCTGTGGGACGTGGCCGGACGGCGTCCGCTCGCCGCGCTCAGCGGTCACGCGGGAGCGGTACGGGCCGTCGCCTTCGGCCCGGACGGCCGGACCCTCGCGAGCAGCGGCAACGACGGCACCGTACGCCTGTGGGACACGGAGCAACGGCGCGTCACCGCGGTACTGACCGGGCACACGGGCTCGGCGCGGGGCATCGCCTTCTCCCCCGACGGCCGGACCCTCGCCAGCAGCGGCAACGACCGTACGGTGCGCCTGTGGGACGTACCCGGACACCGGCTCCGCGCCGCCCTGTCGGGCCACACCAACGCCGTCTGGGGGGTCGTCTTCTCCCCCGACGGCCGGACCCTCGCGAGCAGCAGCAACGACGGCACGGTACGGCTGTGGAACCCGGATCCCGGAGCCCGGCTGGCGGACATCTGCCGGATGACCGACCACCTCGAACCGCGGGAGCGCCACACCCTGGTACCCGGCCTGCCGGTACGGGCGCCGCGCGCCTGCTGACCCCGTCGGCCCGGGGCGCCGGGGGCCGGCCTGATCCGGGAGTCGCGTTCTAAGCCGTCCGGGGTTTCCCCGGGGGTTTCCCGTTGCCCGTTCGGGTGGTGCCGTGCGCGGTTCTCGACGGGGGTCCGCGACGGTCGACAGGCTGGTCACGGGTGCGGCGCCGGCGGCCAAGTGCCGGGCGGACGGCCGTGCTTCACCACCACCGTGCCGTGTGAAACGAGGTCTCCCTCCGTGCTGCGCCGAACAGGTCTCATCGGAACGCTCCTCGCGCTCCTGACCGTACTCCTCTGGACCCCCGCCACCCCTGTGTCCGCCGACAGCGGTTGCCGGGTGTGGGCCCCCGGTGCCTCGGCGGCGGCCGAGCGTGCCGTAGCCGCCGCCTGCGAGCAGGTGGGAAAGGGGGTCTGGTACACCTGGGGCGGCGGGCACGGCCCGGGGCCCGGGGCCACGTACGGGCAGGTGGACCCCTCAGATCCGGCGAGCGAGCACGATCCCGAACGGCTCGGCTTCGACTGCTCGGGCTTCGTCCGCCACGCCTACGCGCAGGCCACCGGCTCGGATCCGCTCGACGGGGTGGCCAGTGCGCAGTACTACACGCACCGCGCGGCCGCGCGTTTCACCGCCGCCCAGGGGCTCGCGCCGCTGCTGCCGGGCGACCTGCTCGTGTGGGGGACCCCCCGGGACCTGCACCACATCGCCCTCTACCTCGGGGCGGGCAGGATGGCGGAGGCCCGGCAGTCGGGTACCAGGCTGATGGTCAGTGAGGTGACCGAAGCGCGGCTGTCGAACGGCTACCACGGGGCGGTCCGCGTGGACACCGGCCCGGTCACCGGGCACGTGTTCCAGACCTGGGGCGCCGGCGTCTGGACCAAGGACCGGCCGTCGGCGGCGGCCGCGCGCGTCTACGCCTTCCCCGGGCCGACGACGGTCCGCGTCGAATGCCAGAAGCACGCGGAGCCGGTGACCTCGGACGGCTACACCAATGACGCCTGGTCCTACCTTCCGGACTACCAGGCGTGGATGACGAACATTTACGTCCGGGGGGCGGCTTGGCTGGAAAACGTGCCTACCTGTCGTTGATCATCCGTAAAGTCGGGAACAGTCCGCAACCCCCCAAGTCGGCCGACCAGGCCAAATCGAGGAGAAACGTGCGTCCGTCCCCGTCCCCTGCCACCTTCCTGCCGCTCCCCCGCGGACGGCGCCTGGCCGTCGGCGCCGCCCTGCTCGCCGTCGTGGCCGGCGCTACGCTGCCCAGCGCCGCCGCCCACGCGGCGACCGTGCCCGGCTCCGCCGCCCAGAGCGCGGCCCAGTCGGCCGTCGCGCCCGATCTGGACGCGCTGACGCAGGCGTTGCGCAATACGACGGCGGCCGGGGCGCCCGGGGCGATGGCCCGCTTCACGGGTCCGGACGGGGTCCGCAGCCGGGTGGAAGGCGTACGGGACCGGGTTACGGGCGCGGCGATGGACCCGCGGGCCCGCTTCCGCATCGGCAGTGTCACCAAGACGTTCTCCTCGGTCGTCCTGCTCCAACTGGTCGACGAGGGCCGGATCAAGCTGGACGAGCCGGTCAACGCCCTGCTTCCGGGGCTGCTGCCCGACGACCGGATCACGGTGCGCCACCTGCTCACCCACCGCAGCGGCCTGGCGGACTACACGAACGTGATGTTCGAGCACACGGTGCCCGGCTTCGAGGCCGTCCGGAACAAGGTGTTCACCTACCAGGAGCTCGTCGGGCTCTCGCTCGCCGAGCCGAGGACCACCGAGCCCGGGGTGGCGTACAAGTACTCGAACACCAACTTCGTCGTGGTGGGGATGCTGATCGAGAAGGTCACCGGAAGGCCGGTGGCCAAGGAGTACGAGCGGCGCATCATCAAGCCCCTCAAGCTGAGGAACACCTCCTACGTCCACCCCGGCACCGCCATCAAGGGGCTGCACGCCAACGGCTACCTCCACCCGGACGAGGCCGGCGCCCCGCTGGTGGACTCCACCGAACAGACCGTCTCCTGGGCGCAGTCCGCGGGCGCGATGATCTCCAGCGCGGCCGACCTCAGCACCTTCATGTCCTCCCTGCTCGGCGGGAAGCTGCTGCGTCCGGGCACTCTGGACGCCATGCTCAGCGTGACCCCGACCGATACCACCAACACCCGGTTCTACGGGCTGGGCCTGCGCCGCTACGACCTCTCGTGCGGTACGCAGGTCTACGGGCACACGGGCACGGTCCAGGGCTTCTACACCTACGCCTTCACCACCCGCGACGGCAGCCGCGCCCTCTCCGCCATGGCGAACACCTCCAACCGCGGCCAGGCCAACACCGCCCTCGGCGGCACGCTGGAGGCCGCCTTCTGCGGTAAGGCTCCCGCGGCCGGCCCGGCCACCGCGCGCGGCTTCGCGTTCGCTCCGGCCGCGGCGGAGGCGGACCTCCCCGAGAACGGCTGACGGCGAGTCCCGGACACGGGAGGCTCCCGCCCCTTGGCTTGGGGGCGGGAGCCGGGGAAGCTGAACTCCGCATTCCCGCACGGGTGTTGCCCGTGCGACCGATGAGGAGGACACGATGGCCGACGCACCGCCCGTGAAGCGTTCCCACCAGGGGGCGGGCCGACGGGCCCGCAGGATGCTCGCCGTCACGGCGGGGGCCGCCGCGCTGGTCCTCGCCGCCCCGGCGATCGCGTACGCGGCGCCGCCCCAGGCCCTGCCCGCCAACGCGGACGGCCAGGAGCAGACCTTCCAGCCGGCCTTCGACTACGACCGCGACGGCTGCTACTCCAGCCCCGCCATAGGCCCCGACGGCACCATCGCGCCGGGCCTGAAGATGGGCGGCGACGTCAACGGCAACTGTCGCGACCTCTCCGACCTGAACAACACCAACGGCTACTCCCGCGCGAAGTGCAACAACGGCTGGTGCGCCGTCATGTACGCGCTCTACTTCGAGAAGGACCAGGTCTCGCTGGGCCCCGGCAGCGCCGGGCACCGGCACGACTGGGAGCACGTCGTGGTGTGGATCCAGAACAACCAGGTCGCCTACGTCTCCACCTCGGAGCACGGGAACTTCAAGATCCACTCCAGCGCGCAGATCCGGTTCGACGGCACCCACCCGAAGATCGTCTACCACAAGGACGGCATCGGCACGCACTGCTTCCGCGCCGCGAACTCCAACGACGAGCCGCCGGAGAACCACAAGGGGACCTGGCAGTACCCCACGCTGGTCGGCTGGAACGGCTACCCCGCCGGGCTGCGCGACAAGCTGAGCCAGGCCGATTTCGGCAGCGCCCTGCTCGGAATCAAGGACGGGCAGTTCAACGGCCACCTGGCCAAGGCCAAACCGGCCGGGATCCCCTTCGACCCCAACGCGTGACGGCCACCGGCCCCTGAGGCGGACCGGCAGGCAGACCCGGAGGCAGCCCGCGGGCGGGCACCGGAAGGGTGCCGGATAGTGTCATGTCGGGAATGCGCCGCCCCGCCACCCGGGGAGGCGTGAGGCCGGACGGCTGTCGATCACGGCACGCCCGCACCGCGCGGACCGGCTGCTCCACACGGAGCGGCCGCACCGCGCAGGCACGTCACACCGCCGTGGCGCCGCCTCGACCGCCCCCGTCCCGCCCCTGCCCGGCCGACGGCCGCCCTGCCCGGAAACCTGCCTCGATGAGTACCGCGCTGCACCCCGCGTCGCCCCCCGAATCCCCCGGGAACGCCGCCTCCCGACCACTGCGCCGCCGCGCGATCAGCGGCCGGGCCCCGGCCCGGCCCACGACCGCCGCCGCGATCCACAGCATCGGCGCCGCCACGGCGGTCCTGCTGTGGCTCGTGGCGATCGGCGCCATGATCCACGAGCCGATCCTCATACCCCCGCTGGCCGCGAGCGCCGCCCTCGTGCACAGCGCCCCCGCACTGCCCCTGGCGCAGCCGCGCGGGGTGGTCATAGGCCATCTGGTGGGGGCCGCCGTCGGCTACGGCGTGCTGGCCCTGGCCGGCAGTACCGCCTGGGCGGCCGCCGTGGCCGCCGGTGTCACGCTGGCTCTGGTCATGGCCGCGCGCACCCCGCATTCACCCGCCTGCGCCACCGCCGTCGTGGTCGTGCTCCAGGCCCCGGTGGCGGCACGGTTCGTCCCGTTGCTGTTCGGATCGACCGTCCTGATCGTCCTGACCGGGTACGCGGCCTCCCGCGTGCGCCGCGAGGCACCGAGGTACCCCGCCTACTGGTGGTGACCGTACGACGTCGCGGGCCGAGGTTCGAGATGCGCTCCGGGCGTACTACTGGTTCGCTGTAGCCGCCCGGCGTCCCCCCACAGCGCCCTGGAGTGATCATGAGTGCAGGCGAATCCCTCGGCCGGTCCCGGCAGCTGCGCGACAAGGCGCAGGAACTCGACGATGCCGCCACCCGGTCGACCGACCCCCACGAGAGCCGGCGGCTGCGGGACAAGGCGCGCCGCCTGCGCGAGCAGAGCGAGCAGGAGCGCGTCATCGACGACCCGGGCATGGACCTGCGGTAGAGCGTCCTGCGATAGGGCGTCCTGCGATAGGGCGTCCTGCGATAGGGCGTCAAGACACGCCCCAGGACCGGCCGCCGCGGCCACGGGCTCCGCAGCTACGGGGCCACGGCCGCCGCGGGGGCCTCGTCGAGCTCCCACGCGTGGCGCTTGAACTCGCGGACGAAGTCGGCGTGGTCCTCCCACTGCCGGGCGATGCCGCGCAGCACGTCCCAGTGGTGCTCCACCGCCTGGTCGATGACCCGGCGGACCGCCGGTTCGGCCGTCGCCCGCTGCTCGATGAGGCCCTTGGCCACCGAGGCCTCCAGTGCCGCGTTGCGCAGGGCGCGCAGGGCGCGGGAGGTGTCGTCCATCCCGAAGCCGTTCTCGCTGCCCGTCTCCTCGGCGAAGAGCGGGGTGAGCCGCGCCTCGATGAAAGCGGTGATCCGCTCGAAGTGGCGTACGTCCATCGGGGGCTCCATCTCGGGTCGCTGCGGTGTCCGGCGCGAACCGGGCCCGCACCGTCGATCATTATCCCGCAGCCGGGCGCCCTCTCCGCTCCGGGGGCCGCGGGCACTAATCTGGCCGGCATGGACGAGCTGGACGGCGTGCAGGTCATCGCGTTCGCGGATGGCGGGGCCTTCGAGGAATGGCTGGCCGGGCACCACGGCCGGCACGAGGGCGTGTGGGTCAGGATGGCGAAGAAGGCCTCCGGGATCGCTTCGGTCTCCGCGGACGAGCTGGTCGACATCGGGCTGTGCTACGGCTGGATCTCCGGGCAGCGCCGGTCCCTGGACGAGCGGCACTACCTGCAGAAGTACGTGCCGCGCAGGCCCCGGAGCCTGTGGTCCCAGGTCAATGTCGACAAGGTGGCCGAGCTGACGGCACTGGGCCGCATGCGGGAACCGGGCCTCGCCGAGGTGCGCAAGGCGCAGGAGGACGGTCGCTGGGGCGGGGCCTACGCCTCCCAGCGGACGGCGGAGGTGCCGCCCGACCTCGAGGCGGCGCTGGCGCGGAGCCCGGCGGCCCGGGCGGCCTTCGAGGCCCTGGACCGGACCGGGCGCTACCTCGTCGCCCTGCCCCTCCTCCAGGCCCTCACCCCGGAGCTCCGCCGGGCCCGCCTGGACAAGGCCCTGCGCCTCCTGGCGCAGGGCTCCGGCGACTGACACGGACGTGCCCCGGGCCCCCGCGCTACCAGCGGAGCGGGAGCCGGGTCACGCCGCGCATCAGGCCGCCCGTCAGCCAGAGCGGCGGACCGGCCGCCGGGTCTTCGGCCAGGCCGGGGAAGCGTTCGAGCAGGGAGCGGATCGCGATGCGGCCCTCCATGCGCGCCAGCGGGGCGCCGATGCAGAAGTGCAGCCCGTGTCCGAAGGCCAGGTGGCCCTGCGGGGCCCGCCCGATGTCGAACCCGTCGGGGTCCGCGAAGCGGGCCGGGTCGCGGTCGGCGCCGGCCAGGGAGACCAGTACGCTCACGCCGGCCGGGATGACGGTGCCGCCCAGCTCCAGGGACTCGCGGGCGTAGCGGTACGTGGAGTGCTGGACGGGGCCGTCGTAGCGGAGCATCTCCTCCACCGCGCCGTCGAGGAGTCCCTCGAAGTCCCCGCGCAGGGAGGCGAGTTGCTCCGGGTGTGCGAGCAGGGCCCGGACGCCGTTGGAGATGAGGTTGACGGTGGTCTCGTGGCCCGCGACCAGCAGCAGGAAGGCCATCCCGATGACCTCGTCGTGGGACAGCGAGTCGCCGCCCTCGTCGCGGGTCCGGATCAGGGCGCTGAGCAGGTCCTCGCCCGGATCCCCGGCCTTGGCCTCGATGAGCTCGGCCAGGTAGAGGCCGAGCTCCCGGTGCGCCTTCTCGTTGGAGGCGCCGGGGGCCGGGGCGACGATCTCGTTGGACCAGTACCGGAACCTGTCCCGGTCCAGATCGGGGACTCCGAGCAGTTCGCAGATCACGGTCATCGGGAGCGGGAACGCCAGCGTCTCGATCAGGTCGCCGCCGCGCTCCGGACCGGCGGCCATGGCGTCGAGCAGCTCGTCGGTGATCTGCTGGACGCGCGCCCGCATGCCTTCCATCCGGCGTGCGGTGAACTCCCGTGCGACCAGCCGCCGCAGCCGGGTGTGGTGCGGCGGGTCGGATTCCAGCATGTTGGAGTTCACCGCGTTGTCCAGGGCGTCCGGGAACTTGCCCGAGGTGCGCCAGTCCTTGGACAGGGCCGGGTGGTTGAGCGCGCGCCGCGCCTCCTCGTGGCCGACCACCATCCAGCTCGGCTCGGCCTCGTCGGCCGAGAAGACGACCTGGTGGACGGGTCCCGCCTCGCGCAGTCTCGCGTAGAACGCGTACGGGTCGGCCTTGAAGTCTTCGGCGCTGGCACTGATGTCCACTACTGGCATCGGACCACGGTACTCGTGCAGTTGAGGCCGGTGGGGGCGGTTTCCGGACACACCGGGGCAACACCCCGATCACGGTAGTCTGCGGCTTTCGCCATACAAATGAGGGGGGCGGCCATGACGACCGCATGCGAGGTAGTCCGGACGACCGTGGACGTCGTCACGCGGGACGGCACCGCCGATGCCTATCTGGCCCGGCCCGACGGCGAGGGCCCGTACCCCGGGGTGCTGCTGTACGTGAACGCCCTCGGGATCCGGCCCCACATCAAGTCGGTGGCGGACCGGATCGCCGCGGCAGGATACGTCGTCCTGATGCCCAACCTCTTCTACCGCCACGGACGCGCACCGGTGTTCGAGCTTCCGGAGTTCGTGGACTTCGGCCGGCAGCCGGAGCTCTTCGAGCGCGTCGGACCGGTACTCGACTCGCTGACCTCCGAGCTGGCGATGCGCGACGCCGAGGCCTATCTGGAGCGGCTCTCGGGCTTCCCGGAGGTCGCCGCCGGGCCGGTGGGAATCACGGGCTACTGCCTGGGGGCCCGGCTGGCCCTGCTCACGGCGGGCAGGTATCCGGAGCGGGTGGCTGCGGCGGCCGGCTTCCACGGCGGAAGCCTGGCCACGGACGCGGCGGACAGCCCGCACCTGGTGGCGCACCGGGTCACCGCCGAGCTGTACTTCGGCCACGCGGACCAGGATCCGTCTCTGCCGGCCGAGGAGATCGACCGGCTGGAGAAGGCCCTCTCGGCGTCGGGCGTCCGCCACCTCACGGAAGTGTACGAGGGCGCGGCGCACGGCTACACCCTGGCCGACACGAGCTCCTACGACGCGTCCTCGGACGAGCGGCACTGGTCGGCGCTTTTCGCACTGCTGGACCGGACGTTCGGACCGGACGTCGCGAGGCGCGCGACGGTGCGGTGAACCGTGGGCCGCGGATGCGGACGGGGAACGGCGGGGACGGCGGGGACGGCGGGGCGGGGACGGATCCCGCCCCAGCGCTGTGCCGGACCCGCGGTGCTACAGGGCTCCGGTCGCCGGCACCGGCCGGACCGGGGTCCGACTACGGTGACGCGCGTCGCCGGTTCGTTGCCCTGGCAGCGCAGCGGCCCGACGGTTCACCCGTGGCTCCGGCCGTGTGGTCGGCGTCCGGGATGTACGAGCGCTGACCCGGGGGGTTCCGGGGCGCAACGCGCTCGTGGTGCAGCGGGCCCGTCCGGCGTCGAGCGGGCACGGACGAGCCGTTCCCCGCGGACAGGAGGGCGCCCGGGAGACGCGCCGACGCCGGAGCGGCCGCCCTCACCGCCCGCACGGCGCGTGCGGCGGGCACGGCGGGCTGACGGTGAGGAGCGGCCGCTCCGGTGGGGTGTGCGGGACTACTCGACGACGAGCTCGACGGGGATGTTGCCGCGCGTGGCCCGGGAGTAGGGGCAGACCTCGTGCGCCTGCTTGACCAGCAGGGCGCCGGTCTCGCCCGCCAGGGCGTCGGGGAGCTCCACCCGCAGGACGGCGGCCAGCCCGAAGCCCGCTCCGTCCTTGCCGATGGAGACCTCCGCGGTCACCGAGATCTCGCTGGTGTCGACCTTGGCCTGACGGCCGACCAGCCCGAGGGCGCTGGCGAAACAGGCGGCGTACCCGGCCGCGAAGAGCTGCTCGGGGTTGGTGCCCTGGCCGTTGCCGCCGAGGGCCGGGGGCATGGCCAGCGCCAGGTCGATCTGACCGTCGGAGCTGACGGCGCGGCCTTCACGTCCGTTGGCGGTGGCGACAGCGGTGTAGATCGCGTCCATCTCGGGGTTCCTCTCGGGGGCGGAGGCGGGGCCGTCGTCCGAAGACCTCGCCCCATCAATATGGCACACAATTAAGTTGTGCACAATTCAGTTGCCACCACAACGCCCCGGGTACACTTGGCCCCATGACCGAGCAACCGACCGACACCCTCCCCGACCAGGACTTCCTGCGCCTCGACGGCCAGATCTGCTTCGCTCTCGGCGCGGCGAACCGCGCCTTCGGCGGCCTCTACCGCGTCGTCCTGAAGGATCTCGGGCTCACTTACCCCCAGTACCTGGTGATGCTGGTGCTGTGGGAGCACGGACAGCTGCCGGTCAAGCAGCTCGGGGAGCATCTGCGGCTCGACTCGGGAACTCTCTCCCCCCTCCTCAAGCGCCTGGAATCGGCCGGTCTGCTCGTGCGCGAGCGCAGCGCCGCGGACGAAAGGTCCGTGCGCGTACGACCCACCGAGGCCGGTACGGCCCTGCGTGCCCGAGCCGTCGAGGTGCCCCGGCGCATCGCCGCCGCGACCGGCTTCGAACTCGGCGAGATCAAGGATCTTCAGGACCGCCTGCGGCGGCTCACCGCCGCTCTCGACGCGGCGGTTCCGCAGGAGTAGGGCGGACCGCCCTCTCGACGGAGGAGCCGTGCGGACGCCACAGCGGGTGTTCGCGCCTGGCCCAGTCGGCGGCCACCGAGCCCGTGCGCATGCCCCGCCGGGCCTCGGGATCGGCGAGGGCCATCATGACGTGGCCCACGACGGCCACGGCCATCGCGATGGCCAGCCAGTCGTGGACGAAGGTCGCCCCCGTCCGCCAGGGCAGCGGGGCCAGGCCGGTGAACCACATGAGCAGGCCGGTGCCGAGCATCACCAGGGCCGCCCCGGCGCTCCAGCTCGCGTAGAGCTTCTGCCCGGCGTTGAACTTGCCCGCCGGGCGCGCGGCGGGCCTGCGGTCGCGGCGCAGAGCGGAGCGCAGCCAGGTGCGGTCGTGCGGGCCGAAGCGGTTCAGCCGGCGCAGGTCGCCGCGGAAGGCCCGGGAGGCCAGCCCCAGCAGGGCGGGTACCGGGATCAGCAGTCCGGACCACTCGTGGACGGTGACCACGAGGTGGCGGCGGCCTACGAGTTCGGCGAGGGGCGGCAGGTAGAGGCAGGCGGCGCTCGCCAGGCACACCCCCGTCAGGGTGGCGGTGAACAGGTGCACCAGGCGTTCCGATCGGCTGAATCGCCGCACCCGGGCCGGGCGTTCGGCCGGGACCTCGCCGGGGAGTCCGGACGGGGTTGCGGAGTGGGCCGGGGAGTGGGCCGCAGCGGGGGGTTCAGACGGTTGGGGCATCGTCGCGTCCGTTCGACTTGCCGACCCAGGCGTCGACGTCGTAGCCGAGTTCTTCCCAGTAGCCGGGCTGGACGTCCTGGGTGAGGGTGATGCCCGACAGCCATTTCGCCGACTTGTAGAAGTACATGGGGGCCGCGTAGAGGCGGACCGGGCCGCCGTGGGCGTGGCTGAGGGGCTTGTCCTGCATGTTCAGGGCGACCATGACGTCCTCACGGCGGGCCTGCGTCAGCGTGAGGCTCTCGGTGTAGGTGCCGTCGAAGCAGGTGAAGCGGATCGCGCGGGCCTCGGGGCGGACCCCGGCGGCGTCCAGGAGCCGGAAGAGCGGGACTCCCTCGAAGGGGGTCGCCGGGACCCGCCAGCCCGTCACGCACTGGACGTCGCGCACGACCCGGGTCCGCGGCAGGGCGCGCAGCGCGTCGAGGGTGTAGACGGCCGGGCGTTCGACCAGGCCGTCGACGGTCAACCGGTAGTCGGCCGGGCCGCGTTCGGGAACCGAGGAGGCGACCGAGTAGTAGCGGAACCCGCCGCCGCCCGGCAGCAGTCCGGTGAGGCCGGTGGGGTCCTTGCTCGCGGCCGCGCCCAGTACGGCGTCGAAACCCGACTGGAGCCGTGGCGCGAGAGCCAGGCCGAGGGCGCCGAGTCCCACCATTCCGAGGACCAGCCGCCGGCCCACGGGGGGACCGCTGCCGTCGGGATCGGGATCGGGGGCTGGGTCGGGGTCCGGACCGGCTTGCTGATCTGTGCTCACGTACCGATTCGACCACCTGCCGCACCCGGCGGCCAGGGTCCGCGGCCGCCCGTCAGACTTCCGTAAGGGACGGTCACCCGCCCGCACTGCCGCCCGGACGTCTGAACGCCCGGCCGCCCGGCCGCCTGAACGCGCAGACACGCCGACGCCCAGACGCCTGGAGCCCGGCCGGGCCCGCGCGCATCGGGTCCGGCCGGGCTCCGGGACCGGTACTACGCTCCGCTCGCCTTGAGCATGTCCTCGCGTTCCACGAGCTTCACGCGCTCGCGGCCCTGCGGCTCGCCCAGCGCCTTCTCGGCGGCGTCGAGCTGGTACCAGCCCTCCCACGTCGTGAAGCGGATCTCCTTCTCCGCGAGGAAGGCCGCGACGGCCTCCGGCTCGGGAGCGGCCGGCGTCAGCAGGCGGCCTTCCGCGTGGTCGGCGAGCAGGTTCGCGACCGTCTCGTTCGCGTCGCCCTTGGTGTGGCCGATGAGGCCGACGGGGCCGCGGCGGATCCAGCCGGTGACGTACGTGGACGGCAGGTGCGCGCCGGCTTCGATGACGCGGCCGCCCTCGTCCGGAACCGTGCCGGAGTCGACGTCCCACGGAAGCTTGGGCAGCTCGTCGGAGAGGTAGCCGACGGCGCGGTAGACGGACTGGACGTCCCAGTCGGTGAACGTGCCGGTGCCCTTGACGTTGCCGGTGCCGTCGAGCTCGGTGCGCTCGGTCCGCAGGCCGACGACCTTGCCGTCCTCGCCGAGGATCTCGGTGGGCGACTCGAAGAAGTGCAGGAAGAGCTTGTGCGGACGCTCGCCTATGTCGCGGATCGCCCAGTTCTCCAGGGTCTTGGCGACCATGTCCGCCTGCTTGTTGGAGCGGCGGGTGGTGATCGAGCCCTCGTCGTAGTCGATGTCCTCGGGGTTGACGATGACCTCGATGGTGGGCGAGTGGTCCAGCTCGCGCAGCTCCATCGGGCTGAACTTGGCCTGCGCGGGGCCACGGCGGCCGAAGACGTGGACCTCGAGCGCCTTGTTGGCCGCCAGGCCGTCGTAGACGTTCGCCGGGATCTCGGTCGGCAGCAGCTCGTCGGCGGTCTTGGCGAGGATCCGGGCCACGTCGAGGGCCACGTTGCCGACGCCGAGGACGGCGACCTTCTCGGCTTCCAGCGGCCAGGTGCGCGGCACGTCGGGGTGGCCGTCGTACCAGGAGACGAAGTCGGCGGCGCCGTAGGAGCCGTCGAGGTCGACGCCCGCGATGGTGAGCGCGCGGTCGGCGGTGGCCCCGGTGGAGAAGATCACGGCGTCGTAGAAGGAGCGCAGCTCGTCGAGGCTGATGTCGTTCGGGTAGTCGACGTTGCCGAAGAGGCGGACCTGCGGCTTGTCGAGCACCTGGTGCAGGGCGGTGATGATGCCCTTGATCCGGGGGTGGTCGGGGGCGACGCCGTAGCGGATCAGACCGAAGGGGGCCGGCATCCGTTCGAAGATGTCGATGGACACACCCGGCTCGGCGGCCGCCTCGGACTTCAGCAGGGCGTCGGCGGCGTAGATGCCGGCGGGGCCGGCACCGACGATTGCTACCCGCAGGGGGCGAGGCATGGCTGGGTTCCCTTCGAACGACGAAAGACTCGATCAGTGGAGACCCTAAGCTAAGGGCAGCCTAACCCGGCACCCGCCCCTTGGTTATGACCCCATAACCCTCGCTTATGGCATCCCCAAGCAATGCTTGGAGCATCCATGAGCGGAGTGCCCGGGGCCTCCGGAGGCGGTCGCGGCCGCGTGATACCTCTGGGCCGCATGGACACCCAGCGGGCCCGCGCTCTCCCGCGCCCCCTCCCCCGCCCCCTCCCCCTCCTCTTCCTCGATGTCGACGGCCCGCTCATCCCGTTCGGCTCCCCGCACGGCCACCGGGTCCACGGGGTTCCGGGCGCGGCCGACACGTCCGGCGGCCACCCCCTCCTCTCCCGGGTGGATCCGGGACTCGGTCCCCGGCTCGCGGCGCTGCCCTGCGAGCTGGTGTGGGCCACGACCTGGGGCGAGGACGCGAACCTGTGCCTCTCCCCGCTCCTCGGGCTGCCGGTCCTGCCGGTCGCGGACTGGCCCGAAAGCTCCGGGGCCGACGGCCGGGACGGCACGCACTGGAAGACCGGCGGCCTCGTGGCGCTGGCGGCGGGACGGGCGTTCGTCTGGGTCGACGACGAGATCGGCGACGCGGACCGCCGGTGGGTATCAGCCCACCACCCCGGCCCGGCCCTGCTCCACCGCGTCGACCCCCGGGTCGGCCTCGCGAACGCCGACTTCGCCGCACTGGACGCGTGGTTGCGCAGCCACGCCACCTGAGCCCGCTCTCGCCGGACCCGGCCACCGCCCGACCCCGTCCACCACTGGGCTTACGCCCGGCGAGTGTTCACCGCCCGCCGGGCCAACGGGCCTGGCGTCTGGCCCCGTCCGTCCTGGGTAGGCTTCCCGGGACATAGTGGGCGGCAGGGTCGGGGTGGGGTCATGGGACGTCAGATACGTGTGCCCGGTGCGGTACTGGCGGCCTCGCTGCTGCTGGCCGCCGCCGGATGTTCCGGGACGGGGACGGGGACGGCTCCCGGAGACGACCCGAAGCCGGGCGGGGGCAAGCCCTCCGCCACCGCCAAGCCCTCCGCGACCGGCGACGGGAAAGCCCCCTCCGGTGACGTGCTCCCCGGCATGGTCGGCGCCTCCGTGGCCCGTACCCAGCTGGCCGCGCTCAAGACGGCCACGCCCGGGAGCATGTCCGGCTACAGCCGGGACAAGTTCACTCACTGGGCGGAGCAGGGCGACAAGTGCGACACCCGCGAGGTCGTCCTCCAGCGGGACGGCTCGAACGTCACCCGGAACTCCGAGTGCAAGGCCGTGTCGGGCACGTGGAAGAGCCTGTACGACGAGGTGGTGGTCACCGAGGCCACGAAGATGGACATCGACCACATGGTGCCCCTCGCCGAGGGCTGGCGCTCCGGCGCGGCCGGCTGGGACGCCGCGAAACGCAAGGCCTTCGCGAACGATCTGACGCGCCCTCAACTGCTCGCGGTGACCGCCTCCTCGAACCGCTCCAAGGGTGACCAGAGCCCCGACCTGTGGCAGCCGCCGTCGAAGGCGTCCTGGTGCCAGTACGGGCGGGCCTGGACCACGGTCAAGTCCACGTACGGCCTGACCGTCACCGAGCCCGAGCGGAAGATGCTCTCCACCATGCTGAACACGTGCGGGGGCTGACACCGCTCATCCCAGCACCGCTCATCCCAGGACCGCGATGCCGAGGGGACGGGAGCCCGCCGCGAGCCGGCGGCTGCTCCCGCTGTCGAGGTCCACGACCGTGATGCCGTTCCAGTAGCCGTCCCGGGTGAAGCCCCCGGTGACGTAGGCCGTGCGCCCGTCCCGGGACACGGCCACGTCCTCGTGCGGCCCGTCCAGCGGGTACACGCGCTCCGAGCCGTCCGGGGAACGGACCGTGAGGGAGGGCCCCTTGCCCTTCCCCGGTTCCACCGCCCCCGTGCCGACCACCAGCAGCCGGCCGTCCGCCGTGACCGCGGCCCCGTGCTGGTGGGTGTCGGCGGTCATCTCCTCCACCGTGGTGCGGCCCGTCCGCGGATCCACCACCGCGAGCCGCTCGCCCTCGAAGGGCAGCAGCATCCCGTCCGCCGGCCGCACGACGGCGTAGTGCGGCTTCAGCCAGGAGCCGAGGCCGCCCTCCGTGCCGTACGGGGCGACCTCGACGCGCCGCGGACGCAGCGAGCCGGCGGGGACCACGGTGACGTCGAAGGAGTCGTGGCCGGTGACGTAAACCTCGGAGCCGTCGACCGAGACGTCCACGTCGAAGGGCCGCCTGCCCACCGGTACCGCCGCCGTGACCTCGGTCCTCGCCGTGTCGACGACCTCCAGGACGCCCGTGGTCCCGGGAACGTTGACCCCGACGTACGCGTGCGCGCCGTCGGGCGACAGCGCGATGCCCATGCCGCCGCCCCGGTACTCTCCGCCGCTGACGGGCCCCGTGCCGGTGGTGCGGTACGGGATACGGGCCAGCCGGGTCCGCGTCCGCGTGTCCACGACGGCGACCCCCTCGGCCGTGGCCACCCAGGCCCGGCCGTCGGCCCCCACCACCAGGCCGTACGGGGCCCTGCCGACCGGCACCGAGCCGACCGCGCCGCGCTCCGGATCCACGAAGGTGACGGTGTCGGCCCCGAAGTCGGCCACCAGGAGGGTGCCGCCGGGGGTGGTCGCCGCAGTCGGGAGCGGGGAGGCCGCGGGGGCGGCGGCGGGCGGCGCGTCGGGGGCGGCGCAGGCCCCCAGCAGCAACGCTCCGGCGAGGGCCGCGAGGGCGGTACGGGTTCCCCGTGCGCGGCGGCGCGGATGCGGGCGGTGGCGCTGCGGCACGGGTGATGCCCCTCTCGGTTCCGGGGGCGGGGCCGGTGACGCGCCCGCTCCCCCGTACCCATCCTCACCGCACGGGACCGGTCGGCCGCTCGGCCCGCCGGCCGACAGCGGGGTCAGCCGATCGGTTGATGCGGGGGGGGCGGGCGCGGGGCGGGGGCCCGGGGCGCCGGGTGCTCGACTCCACGTGCTCGGCGCCCGGTACTGGGCTCCGGGTCCACTCAGCCCTCGTACTCCGTGAGGTCGATCGCGTGGATGTTGAGCAGCGAGCCGGACTGCGGGTGCGCGGTGGCCTTCTCCTCCGTCATGCCCAGCTTGCGGATCACGTTCTCGGACTCGTCGTTGCCCGCCCGGTTGACGGCGACGACCCTGTCGAGGCCCCGTTCCTGGAGGGCGAACTCCAGCGTGGCGTGCGCGGCCTCGGAGGCGTAGCCCTGACCCCAGAAGGAGCGGCCGAGCCGCCAGGTGATCTCCGCGGCCGGCAGGACCTCGGGGAGCCACCACGGCATGGAGAGCCCGACGGCGCCGATCAGCTCGCCGGAAGCCAGCAGCTCCACGGCGAAGATCCCGAAGCCCTCCTCGTCCCACTCGTCCTCCCAGCGCTCGATGGTCTCGGCGGTCTCCTCCATGTCGAGGGTGGAACCGTCGCCGATCCAGCGCATCACCTCCGCGTCGGCGTTGATCTCCGACAGGGGGACGAGGTCGTCCTCGGACCAGCGGCGGAGGAGGAGGCGGGGGGTACGGATCTCGGTCATGACCTCCATCCTGCCGAACGCGCCCGACATCGGGTAATCGGGTCCGCCACCGGCCCTCCGGCACCCCCTCCGCGCCCGTCCGCCGGCCCCGCGGCGCCCCTCCGTCCCGTGCCGCGGGGGCCCTCCCCGCCCTCGCCCCGCCAGGCCGTCTCTTCCGGATCTTGCCGGCAAGTTCCGGAAGAGACGGCTTAGCCCTCCCGAACGGTGATCGCGTCGAGCTGCGCCCTGAGGTGGACGTGCGAGTCGACGGGCGCGTGCGCGATCCGGCCCAGCGGCGCCGGGAGAGACTCGACACGGGTGTGCGGATCGCACTCGTAGAAGTAGACGAGCGAGATCAGCTCCTCGGCCGGCGCGTCGGCGGGCGGCGGCAGGACCCGGTGGCGGCCCGCCCGCCAGCGGTCGCCCGTCCAGCGCGCCATCAGATCGCCGATGTTCACGGTGAGCGCCGCCGGATCGTACGGGGCGTCCTGCCAGCCCTCGGCATCGGTGTGGATCTGGAGTCCGCCCGCGCCCTGCTGCCGGTCGAGGACGGTGACGGTGCCGAAGTCGGTGTGCGCGCCGATGCGGAACTGGCCGGGCAGCGACGGGCCGAGGAGCTCGGTGCCGGGGTACCAGTTGAGGTTGAACCCCCAGGTGGGGTGGTGCGTGTGCCGGGTGAAATGGTCCGTCTCCAGGCGGAGCGCGGCCGCCAGCAGCTCCAGCAGCTCGTCGGAGAGGACCCGCATCGCGGCCAGGTACTCCGTCACCAGCCCGCGCAGCGCGGGCACTTCGGCCGGCCAGGCGTTCGGCCGGAACCACTCGGCGTCCACCGTGGCGATCCCGGTCGGCTCCTCCGCCGCGCAGGACCAGGACTCCTTGAGGTCGGGCGGCGAGGGCGCGCCCTCCGCGTGGCTGTTGGCCTCGGCGCCCGGGCCGAGCCAGCCGCGGCCGCCGACCGGCACGGCGTACGGGGCCTTGGCGGCGGCCGGGAGCCTGAAGAAGGTCCGCGCCGCCTGCCGGATCCGCCCGGGCAGCTCCGGGTCCACTCCGTGCCCGGTCACGAGCAGGAAACCGGCCGCCTGGAGGGCCTCGTCGACGCGGGAGGCCACGTACCGGCGCGCCTCGGGTCCTCCGGACCTCCACGGGCCGAGATCGATCACGGGAACCTGCGAACTCACCACGGAGGAACCTGCTTTCCGGATCGGGCGGGCTGCCCGAGCCGGCCCGGATCGGTCGCCCGGGTCCGGCCGGACGCCGCGGGCGGGGCCGGCCGGACCCGAAGGGCACGCCCTGGACGGCTGGGCTCAGCATGTACCGGACTTTGCCTTCCCCTGAGCCCGCCTCGGTGAAACCGGCCCGGCGTAGTACCGCCTGCGAAGGAAGGCCGGTCTCCTCCACCGCGGCCGCCGGCAGGGTGATGCCCGGCTGCCCGAGTACCCAGCCGGAGAGGGCCCGCCCTCGCCGCTTCGGCGGCGTAGCCGCTGCCGCGGGCCGGCGGGCCGAACTCGTAGCCGGCTCGGCGCGGCCCCCGGCGTCCGAGGCCCCGTGGAAGCCCATGCCGCCGATCGCCCGCCGGTCGCCCGCGCGGATGATGTCGTACGCCCGCCCCAGCCCGGCCGGTAGGTCCCTTCCCGTCGCGTCGCGGCCGCCCGCCCGGCGGCGTGCAGGTCGTCCCCGTACGAGACGTGCGGGTAGATCCGGTCCAGCACCACGGCGGGCAGCTCGGGGGCCGCTGGAACCCGTCCCTATAGAACCCGTGCGCGTCATTCGCGAACCTTGGGACCCGTTTCCGCGAGCCGCCAAGGGGATATCCGCGCTCCGGTGGCGCGCCTGCGCGCCCCCAGCGTGGCCGGGGCGCTACTGCTTGTGCTCGGACGGCGCGCTGACCGCGCCCCGGTGAAGGGCGGAACAAACGGTGGAGATTTCGACGAGGGACGTCTTCGGGGCGCCCTGCTGGGTGAGCCTGATGGCCCGTGACCTCGGCGCCGCGCAGCGGTTCTACGGTGCGGTCGCGGGCTGGCGGTTCCGGCCCGCGCGGCTCGGCGAGGCCTTCTCCGTGGGCGAGCTGGACGGGATGCCGGTGGCCGGGATCGGGGCGCTGGCCGGGGATCTCGCGGTGCCCGTGGCCTGGACCCCGTACTTCGCCGTGGACGACGCCGACGTGGCGGTGGACCGGGTCCGGGAACGCAGCGGCACAATCGCGGTCGGCCCGGTCTCCTTCGAGACGGGGGGCCGCGGGGCGCTGGTGGCGGACCGGGACGGGGCGGTGTTCGGGATCTGGGAGGGCCAGGTCTCCTCGGGCTGGCGGGTGGGCTCGGGGCAGGCTCCGGCCTGGCTGGAGCTGCGCACCCGGGACGCCTTCGAGTCGGCGATCTTCTACGGGGAGGTGCTGGAGTGGGCCACCGGCCGAGCCGGGTGCTGCGAGGTCGCCTACGAGGAGGACCGGGTCGTGCTGCGCCAGGAAGGGGAGCCGGTGGCCCGACTGGACAGCGGCCCGGTCGAACCGGGCGCCTACAGTCCGTACACCCGGCCGCGCTGGCACGTGCACTTCCGGGTGCCCGCGCTGGAACCGGCGGTGGAGGCCGCCGTCGCACTGGGCGGCCGCACGGTGTCCGAGCCCGGGTCTAGCGAGACCGAGCGGTGGGTGGCGCTGCGCGATCCGGACGGGGCGCTCTTCACCCTTACGACGTTCCGGACGGACGGCGGGACCGAGAGCCGGTCCTAGGTCCTGTCTGGAGATCGGATTATGAATGTGGTGCGATGCTGCGGAGCCAGAGCATCGCACCGCACAGATGCAGGCCGGCCTCGTAGCTTTCTGGCGTCTTGTCAAAGCGGAACGCGATGCCGC
>NZ_JAPNLJ010000089.1 GCF_026627445.1 Streptomyces sp. H27-H1 | reverse complement strand
GTACTGATGTCAGTTACTTCAGTACCTACTCAGCCGGCTCGTTCCGGGGCGGGTCGTAGTCGCGCTATATAGCTGTTGGTCCTGGAGAACCGGAACAACCGGAACAGCCGGAACAGCCCAGGTCAGACACCGTGTTTCTGTTCCGGTCCATCCGGAACAACCAGAACTCCATCCGGAACAGACCCCGGTTCTCGCCCCTGGCAGGCCACCCCGAAGATGCCGACAGAGCGGCCCCTCAAGGCTCCGGGAGGAGTCAGTGAGGTACTGACCTCAGTGAGCTACTGAGCCAGCCAGGCGAGATCAGACAGGGGGGTCATACAGAAAACCCGAGGGCAGAGTCCAGTGGTAGCGGCCCGGAGCCCCGAGGTACTGAGGGTCAGTACCTACTGAGGTCCAGTGACCTCAGTAGAATGCTGATCATGGCAATGTCATGGGCGTTCGTGAACCTGAAGCCGGGGGTGGGGAAGTCCACCACCACGGTCTTCCTGGGCCAAGCCTTCTACGAGATGGGCTTGAAGCCTCTCCTGGTCGATGCCGACTCCGGTCGGTCCTCGCTCGCCGCGTACAACCGCGCGGGCGGCCTCAACTGGCCTGTCATCGGCATGGATGAGCCAGACCTCCACCGCAAGATCCCGGATATCGACCAGGGCGTCGACGTCGTCCTCATCGACGTCCCGCAGCTTGAGGACCATGCCAGGATCGCCCGGGGCGCCATGCGCTACGCAGAGACCTGGATTCTGCCCGTGGCGCCGAGCCACTACGAGGTGGACCGGATGTTCGAGCCTCCCCGAGGTGCTCCGGACGACAGTGACCGGTCCCTCCTGAAGGAACTCCTGGCCGAAGTCCAGGAGATGAGGAATGTGCCGGCTGATGTCGTGGTGCTGCTCAACAGGACCAACAGGTCCAAGCGCACGAAGTCCGGTCCGGACGCCGAGGTCCGTGGTGTCTTGGAGCGTGAGGGCTTCGACGTCCTGGAGACTTTGATCCCGTACAACGACGACAAGTTCCGCCAGGCGATGATCCCGAAGACGCCCGGCACCAACGCGCGGAAGCTGGCCCAGGAGCTGCTGGCCCGCAGGACGGAGAAGCTGGGATGAGCGCGGCAGGCCGGGGCTACGACCGGACAGTGAAGCGAGCCGAGACGAGCCAGGCCGCGGTGGCGCCGGTGGTCGCCAGGACGACCCCGATCCGCATCACCGTGGACGTCCGGCCCACGGTCCACCGCAGGCTCAAGAGGTGGTGCAACGCGACGGCCGCCGAGCGGGACCTTTCCTCCGTGGACCTGTCGGCGGTGTTCCGCATCCTCGCGGACGAGCTGCTGGAGGACGAGCGCCTGGCGGAGAAGGTCGCCAAGAGGCTCGCCGCCAAGGACGGGAAGCTGTAACTGTCGCCTGTCACACCCGAATCAGGGGTGGGGGTTTCCGCAGGTAGACCGCGTGACAGCACGCGACACGCGACAGGTCATGTGACTGGGCCCCACCCTCCGAGAGGGTGGGGCCCAGCGTCGTGCCGGCTGCTACTGGTCGCCGTAGTCGAGCGGGCTGAACTGGACGTTGATGACGTCGCCCAGCTCCGCCTCGTGGAAGTAGACGTCCAGGCCCTCTACGAACACGCCCCGCATGGCCTCTTCGTCGCCGTCCATGAACGCCTGCAAGAGGTCTTCCATGTGGCCCTCGGACAACCACTCCCCGAGGTTGACCTTCCGCTCCCGCTCCTCGTCGCTGACCTTGATCATGGCGTGGAGGACGAGTCCGCCACCGGGCTTGCCGACGCCGTCCGGCCTGCGGATCGTCCAGTCCATGTCGTTGCTGGTCAGCTCCATGTTGTCGTCGCTCGCGGACTTCAAGAGCCGCTCACGCCGACCCTGGGGAACCAGCGCCTCCCGGTTGGCCCGGTTGAGCGCATCGTTGCTGTCGGCCCTGGGGCTGGACTTCCCCTCGGACCATGCTTTGAGGGTCTTGGAGCTGCGGCCCACGGCCTTGGCCGCGTCGCTCACCGAGCCGCCGAACCGCTTGATGAGCTGGGCCGCGCGCACGGCCGCCGGCTTGTCCTCCGACTTGGCCGACCGCTTCGCCAACGCCTTGAACATCGCGTCCTTCACCGAACCCATCAGCGGTTACCCCCTCGGCGTGCGTCACGTGCGGCCTTGCGGGCCTCCATCCGCTCCCGCAGCAGTGCGGCCTTCTTCTTCGCCTCGTCCTGTTCCTGGCCGAAGTCTTGGGCCGACTTCGCCTTGCTCTTGAAGTGCCCCAGCTTGGCGCCGGTGTTGTCGATCCGCAGGCCGAACGGGACATCGGCCTCGGGGTCCTGGTGGTCGCTGGCGTACGCCACTTCGTCGGTCACCACACGGATCGGGAACCGCGGGTCGGCCACGGCCTGGGTGATGCCTGCGGCCTTGTAGACCTTGCGCAGGGTGTTCGTCCAGGCCGCGTCACGCACAGCGTGACCCCAGTCGGGCCGCCTGATGACGCCCTGGTCGGCGTTCCTGAGCTTGCCGTGGACCGTGTGGTAGACCTCCTTGAGGACCAGGCCGACAGCCTGGTCGTCGCTGTCGGCCGAGGCGGACAGGTTGCTGATCTGGTCGCGGATCTGGTCGCTGAACACCCGGAACCCGTCGAACGCGACCGCCGGGGCGATGTGTGCGCTCTCGATGTCCGGGGTGATCCCCAGGTCCACGTACGCCTGCACGATGTCCGTGGTCACCGTGACGATCTGTCCCGGACGGTGGTTGGGGACCGGAGCGGGAACCTGCGGGTGCGGCCAGTGCGGGACGACGATCGTCCAGAGTCCGGCCATCGCCTTGTCGAACATCGGGTGGTCGACCTTCTTGAGGTCGTCGCGGGCGACGGTGGCCTGCCGGTACGCGGGTAGGTACGCCTTATTCGCGTCGTACAGGCTGCGCCACGGCTGGGCGGCCTCGGTCTCGGTCTCGCTGCGGGTCCAGGAGCTGTCGTCCAGGGCCTGGGGCCACGACTCGTAAGAGCCCTGCCACTTGGGGTGCTGGCGGGCCGTCTCCTCGATGCGGGCCCGGAGCATCGCGATGCCGGTACCGGCGGCCTTGCCCTCGAAGTCGTGGCCGGTCACCTGGGCGAACAGCGCCAGGCGGTAGGCCAGGGTCAGGACGTCGCTGGTGTCGTACTCCTTGGCCTTCTGCATGGCCCGGGTTCGGACCTTGGGGAAGGAGTCGGCACTGAGCCACTGGACCGGGGTGATCCGCACCCAGTCGGCCCGGCCGGGGTGCTGCATCAGGCAGGACTGACCGACGTACATCCGCTCCTTCTCCTTCGACATGGGCTTGTGCCAGCCCGCGTCAACGAGCGTCTGGAACGGCGCCGCCCACGGCGTCTTGTCGAGCATGGACGGAGCCTCGGGGCCCAGCTTGAAACCCTTGTGGGCGTCCTGGCCGATGAGGAGGGTCAGCCTGCCCGAAGGGACCAGCGCCGTCGCCTGGGCGACCAGGGCCGCGAGGCTGCTGGCCGACTCTTCCGTCAGCGCAACCGCGCTGGCGTCCGCCGCGTTGACCAGCTGCCCGCCGGTCACGGCCAGGACGACCCCGCCCGAACCGGCCGCCGGGGCCACCGCGACGGGCGCCGTGGCCTGTGAGGGAACGACCGTCAGCCTGTGAGGTTCAGCGTGTGAGGGCTGTGAGGCTGTGTGGTCAACAGCCTTAATCTCCTGGTCAACAGGGGTACTGTTGTCGTCCTGTGAGGCTGTGAGCTGTGCGGGGAGCTCCTCCTGGACGTGGTCCTCCTCCGGGCCTTCCGAGGGTCCGCCGTTCTCCGGCTGGTCCTGGTCGCCGTCGTCGCCGTGGGTGTCGTCGTCGTCTTCGGGGAGGGTGAATACGGTGCCGGCCGGGATGAGGACCAGCGGCATGGCCTTCTTGTTGGCGCCGATCCGGACCTTGGTCGTGGCGACCTGCCCGGTCTGGGTGCTCCGCAGGATCGCACCCTCCTTGAGGAGGAACCCGGGCAGGCTCTTCACCTGGAACCCGGTCAGTCGTACGTCCTTGGTCTGCATGACCAGGGTGTGCAGGTCTGAGGCGGTGATGCCCAGGAGCTCGCCGTCCTCCATGTAGTAGAGCGAGGCTCCCTCTCCGCCGAAGCCCTTCGACGTCCCGTCGAAGTTGTCCTCCCTCAGGCCCTGAGCCTGAGGGGTCTGCCCGGGGACCAGCGACTTGGGGGCGGCGTCCTTGGGGCAGCGGATGTGCGCGCGCCGTTCCTGGAGGGAGCGACGGAGCACGGACCCGAGGGCCTGGGGGATACCGGTGTCGGCGGTCTGGCGATCCTCGATCATGTCCGACTGGGCCTTGAGGGAGGCGGTGAACTTCGGGACGATCGCGTGCCACAGCGGCTGTACGTCCAGCCCGCAGGCGTCCTTGACCATGAAGAGGCCGGCCATCATCTGGTAGGCCGCCTTGAGAACTCCGTCCATCCCGTCCGGAGCGTCGTCGCCAATGGCCGCGCGGGCCACGGGCAGGAACATGTCCTTGGCCCGCTGGTCGCAGTCCTTGACCCAGGCTCCCGCTTTCTCCTTGCCCAGCGCGGCCATGTGCTTGATGACCCGGTCACCGATGGTGCGGATCGGCGCCTCCATACCGGCGCCGTTCTGCTCGTACCAGCGCCAGTCGTTGTCGCCCTGGTGGAACTCGGCGCACACCACGCGACGCAGCATCGAGGCTTGAACTGCGGTCGGGATCTGTTGGGCAGTCAGCACGAGGATGCCCCGAACGTACGGGGATTCCGCGATCTTGTCGGAGTGCCGTTCCGCGCGGTCCCGGATCGGGGTGTTGTTGAACTGGGCGCGGGTCATCCGGTCGGACTTCTCCACCGCGTCCTTCACCGCCCCCGGCTCCGAGTTCGAGGTCAGCGGCATGTCCTCGATCGCGATGACCCGGTCCTGGGCACCACGGATCTTCTTCTCGATGCCGGTGATGGTGTCGGAGAACGAGGTGTCGACGTACGGGGGCCACCCGTTCGTCAGGGTGACGCAGGACGCCACCCAGAACGTGAGCGTCTTGCCGGTGTTGTTCCGGCCGTGAGGGATGAGAGAGCCACGGACCGGAGCGATCGACCAGGCCAGAGCCCGGATGCCGACCGCGAGACCAAAGGCCGGCCCCCACCCGTGGGAGGCCAGCTCCTTGACCACCTTCCGCTGCGCGGGCAGGCTCGCGGGCTTCGGCAACGGCTGGGACGCCTTGACCAGCTCGGGCTTGAGGTCGACGGTGCGGACGCCGTCCACGACGTCGTCACTGGCCCGGACGTACACCCAGCGCCCATCCGGCAGGTCAAACCAGCCCGTCCTTTTGAGCATCCACGTGCTGGGCAGGTTCACCGCCTGTTCCATGACGACGTTCTCCAGCGCGTCACGGACCTTGCTTCGGCCGGTGCCCTTGGCTCCGGGGATCAGCTCACGCCAGACACGCCCGGTCGTCAGGTCGTCCGAGGTGATCGTTGCGTCGACCCCGTCCACCTGGATCTCGTACCGGCGCTCCACGCACCGGCCGTCGTCATCGAGGCGGATCAGGTGGCGAGTGACCTTGGGCGCCCAGGACAGGAACCGCGTCGGGTCCTCACCGACCCGTCCGATGGTGAACAGCCCGGGGCGGGGGCCGGTGAGGATGTACCTGAGCGACGGGTCACCATCGACCGATCGGCCGAAGAACGCGAGGTTCGTTCCACCGCCTCCTGCACCACCGCTCTTGCGGCGGCTTTTTGCCTGTTCAGGGACCTTCGCAGGCCCCTCCGGGACAGCATTTTCCTGCTCTACTGCATGTGCCGACTGGGGCACGCGACGCTCCGTATCCGGCAGAGCCCCATTTCCAAGACCTCCGAGGAGGCCTTAGAGTGGTAGGTAGGCGCTCTGCCATCTTGTGTTGGTTGTGCTGGTTTGTTGAAGAGAGGTCATCTCTCAGGGGTGTGGTAGCCACTGAGGGAAGGGCCTCTCTTTGTTTTGTGTGTAGAGCCTAACGAGACATGGGTGGCTTGAGTGCCTCGGGCTAGCCTGCGGCCTGCATCTCGTACTGGTAGCGCATCCAGCGGCCCCCACCAAAGTGGTACTCACCGAATTCGATGACATCGCCATCAGCGTCACGCCAAGTGTTTTGGCCGATGAAGACGGGGTCTCCTTCTGCCAGTCCAAGGTCCTCGGCCTGTTCAGAAGTCGCAGCGCCTACCGTCATCCGGTCATCAGCCGACTGAGCTGTACGCCCTGTAGCTTCCATGATCGCGCCAGCAGTTCCGCCGATGATCCGAGCGGTCGACAGGAGCTGGGGAACCACCTCAGCGAGGTCCGCAGCGAACCAGCTTGTCGAAGCACTGACCGGGCCATCTTCGTTGTGAGTGACTCGGATGCGCTTGATGACGGGGCTTCCGGGCTCGATGCCGTAAGTGTCCGCGACGTGGTCAGGGGCCGGCACCACCTCTGAGATAGAGATGACTGCGAACTCGCCTGGCGTATAGATGCGGCCCGTCGACAGCATCCGACTCAACCTGTCGTGTGACGAACGGTGGAGAGTCGCCTTTGTCCGGACCAGGCTGCCGTGGCCCACGATGCTTTCGACCAGGCCATCAGCACGAAGTGCGGCGACCGCCTTCATCGCGGTTGCCTGGCTAATCCCCCAGGTCTCCGCGAGCTGCCGGACCGACGGGACCTTGTCCCCGTCCTTCAACTCTCCCTTGATGATCTGGTCTCGCAGGTGCTTCACCACCTGGAGATAGACGGGAGTTCGATCTACCGACGGTGCCATGGGGATCTCCTTTTTCCACTGGTGAGAGCTGAAGCAACCGTACTAGGTCACTACGCACATCGTAACCGTTGACATGCATAGTGCGCTAGTGCACTATGCAGTTACGCACCTGGAACGAACGAGCCCAGTTGGGGATCCCGCTAAGTCCCCCCAACTGGGCTCTAGATCCCCCATGGAGGGACCGTGTCTACAGCGTATGACCTGGGCGTATCGCCCGAAACCCGGCTCACCGCCGAGTCGGCCGATCGTCTTGACCGGCTGTTCCGCCTGCACAACGCCCGTCTCCTGGGCTTCGCCGTCACCCGGACCCGCGACCGGGCCACGGCTGAAGACGTCGTCTCGGAGTGCTGGGTCCGGGCCGCGCTCTCGATCAACCAGCTTCAGGCCGACGACGAGCGGGCCTACGGCTGGCTCCGCTCGATCACGGTCCGGGCCGCGATCGACCACTACCGCCGGAAGTCCACCACCGAGGTCGTCACCGACTTGGGCGACGTGCTCATCTCCGTCCGCCTGGTCCCCGCGGCGCCGCCGGCCGACGTCGACCTGTACGCCCTGGCCGAGCTGACCGAGCGCCAGGCTGTCGTCGTCAAGCTCAAGGCCCAGGGCCTGAGTGACCGGTCGATCGCGGTTCGCCTGGGCCGGTCGGAGAACGCGATCTGGAAGCGCAAGCAGGCCGGCGCCCGTCGCCTGCGGCTCGCGCTGGCCGGGTGATCGCCGTGGACTACGTGACCTACAACCCCGCGATCGAGACCGAGACCGCGAACCGCCTGGCCGAAATCCAGAAGGCCCAGCAGGCCGCCGACGACGCACGGGCCCAGGCCGAGGCCCTGGCCGCCAAGCAGCAGGGGGGCCGGTCGTGAGCATCCGGCGCGAGACCAAGAACGAGGACTACGACCGGACGCACAGCCTCATGGCCGCTCTGGGCGGGAGTCTCCTCCCCCCGGACCAGGAAACCCCGCCGGACCGCGCGCAGTTCGAGTCCGTCGTTGCGCACGCCCTGTACGCCAACCAGTCCGCGAACCCGCCCGCCGGCCACCGCTACCCGAAGAGGGGTTGACCATGACCAGCACTCGCAAGCTCGACCAGATCATCCGCGTCGCAGAGTTCAAGCTCGCCGGAGTCCGCCGCCGTGACGTCTCGGCCCTGCCCCCCAGGGAACAGGCCAAGTTCGCGGGCAACATGGGCAAGATCTTCGCCAAGGCCGTCCACGGCCAGCAGCAGGCCCCCCGCGCGGAGAAGGCCCTCGACACCATCTGGGCCAACGCTGAGGCCCGCCTGATCGCGGAGATCAACGCGGCCCAGGCCGCCAAACAGCAGCTCATCAACAAGGACGCCAAGGCCAAGATCGACCGCAAGACCCAGTCGAAGAGCCGGTGGTAGCCGTGGCGAACACCAAGGCCAACAACCCGCCGAAGCGGCAGTGCCGCCAGTGCTGGTTCCACGCCTACAGCCGCGAGGTCCACAAGCGCCTGGCCCCGCGTGAGGACTGCCCGGCCTGCGTGGACCACATGGTCCACGGATGCCCCGACCACATGATCGTCAGGTGACCGGCGTGCGCAAGCTCATCGCCACCCCGATCGTCGCCGCTCTCGCGTTCGCCGGCGTCCTGGTCCCGCTCGGCGCCTTCACGCTCTCCATGTTCGTGGTGCTGATCCCGGCCGGGGCCGACAACGAGGCCTCGTTCTTCTTCTCGCTCCTGGTCGCCGTCGTCGCCTACGGCCTGGTCAAGCTTCCCTTCCCGGGCGCCCGCCGCCCCGTGATCGACGCCTTCATGGAGGCCGCCGATCGCGTCGCGGACTGGGCTGGGTTCGAGTACATCCCCGACCCGAACTGACCAAGTGTCCATGGACAGTCCATGGACACTCCGGCCCGAAACCGCAGGGAGAAGCCTTTCCCCGCGTGTCCATGGACACCCCAGACCCTCACTTCCCCCGGCCGGGGGCTCCTCTCGCCAGCCCCCGGCCTCTCTCTCCTGGAGAACACCGTGATCTTCGGAAGCCGCGAAGCCAAGGCCACCCGCCGAGACCAGAAGGCCGCCGCCCGCCGGCACTCCCTCCTGATGAGGACCGTCACCTCGATGGCCCGAGACAAGCACTTCACCCTCCTCAGGAACCCGGCCTACCTCACCCCGGACCAGGTCGCCGCCCAGGTCTTCGGCATCCACGCGATCCGCCTCACCGAGACCGAGGCCACCGACTACCTCCGTGCCGCCCTGACCCTCCAGGGCCACACCACCGCCCACCTCCCCGCCGCGCTCGCCAACACCACCGCCTAGGAGCCCCTCGTGCTGCGCTTCAAGAACATCGTCAAGACCGTCCAGGCCGAGGTCACCCGCGACGGCAAGACCCACACCTACGACAAGCCCGTCACGAGCCGCGTCCCGATGGCCCCGCGGAACTGGGACGTCGTCGGCATCCGTGCGGCGGCCTCGGTCGTCCTGGGCCTCACCGCCGTGGCGGTCATCTGGTCCACGGTCTCCATCGGCGCGCTCCTGGAGGGCGGCGTCGGATACGCCGCCGCCGGGCTGTTCGACGCGGCCTGGATCACCTGCATCATCTTGGAAGTCCTGGCCCGCTACGACCGGGACAAGCGGAAGTTCGCCCGGGTCCTCGGCTACATCCTCGTAGCCGCGACCATGGGCGCGATCTTCTGGCACGGCTGGGTCGCAGGCTCCATCCCGCTCGCCGTCGTGGGCGCGGCCGTCTCCGCCGTCGCCAAGGTCTTGTGGCTCGGGGTCCTGAAGTTCATCGACCGCGACCTGGGGCCGGCCGACGCGGCCTGGCTCGAAGGAGAGAACAGTAAGGCAGCACTCATGCTGGCCCGCGCCCAGGTACAGCGGCAGGTTGCCCGCGCCGAGGCCGGAGTCATCGGGGAGCTCCTCGCGATCGAGCACCAGCACAGGGAGATGGCCGAGGCCCTGGGCATGACCCGGGAGGAGTACCAGGAGCTTCGCGTGCGTGCCCTGGGCGCCGCCGACAGCACCCCGGTTGCGGCGATTCCGGTGGGCAAGCCCACTGAGGTCACTGAACTGCCTGAAGTTACTGAGGTCAGTGTCGAGCGTGCCCCCGTGGGCAACCTCGGGCAGACCTCGGGCATCACGAACACGCAGGTCAACACGGGTACGGTGCCCGCGATTGCCCTGGTCGTGCCTGCCCCGATCGACTTCGGTAAGCCTGAGGCAGACCTGGGTAAGCCGGTCTCTCCGGTGGGCTTGCCCACCCCTCTCGCGGCGTCCGTCGAAATGGGTAAGCCTGCCCATTCCGCCGATCGGGCATCGGGCAAGCCTTTGGGTAAGCCCCTCTCCGGCACCATCGCCGAAGCGGTCCGGGTCGCCGTCTCCATGGAGATTTTCGACACCGACGCGATCGCGGCCAAGGTCCCCGAACTCATGGAGATGCAGCCCAACCGGTACAGCGTCCGCCGCGAGATCAACCGCCAGCGGCCGGCCATCGACGCGGCCAAGGCCGCCCAGGAAGAGAAGGCCCAGACCGGCCTCTACATGTGACACCTCGTCAGCCGGTCGCCAGAACTTATCCACAGGCCCAGCGCTCCAAGATCGGACTCACCGGTGAGGTTCCCGCCTCACCGGTGAGGTCACCAGCACTCACCACCCGGTCCCCGATGCCGAATCGGAACCCCGAACCGGGCTCCCTGGGGAGGTCGCTGGTGAGGTCGACGCCGTTCCATCAGCCACAACGAGAGGACACGAGATGAACAAGAACGAGGAGTACACCCTCAACGCCGAGGACGCCCTGGCCAAGGGCACCCACCTCATGGCGGAGGGCGTGCGGACCCGGGTGACGACCCTCATCGACCAGGGCCGCGGAACCATCGAGGCCGCCGCCGTCTGGGCCCAGCTCGCCGCCACCGCGCACCTGATGGCCGCCGGCACCACCGGCAGCGGAAAGGGCGCTTTCCCCCTCGTGGACGAGGACGAGGGCGACGGCTTCGAGATGGAGATGGTCGACCTCTCCGGCAAGCGGGGCGGCCCGGTCGACCCGATCCGGTAGCAGCCAAAAGTTTTACCCGGCCCGAGGTCACACATCCAGCCTTCGGACCACCTCTATGGGTGCTCCACAAAACCAAGACCCGAACCACCCCGGATAGCAGCCGGAGTGACGCAGGTCATACGCCAGGCCGTCACACCGACCACCTGTTTCGGCACCTGTACCAAATGAAGGACCCCGCCCAACAGCCCAGATCAGACCTGTCCGGTCTGGGTGATGAGCTCCAACCAGAACGGCCCGGTCACCCCCGATAGCAGCGGGGGTGACCGGGCACCGGACCGGGTTCCCGCCCGGTCCACAACTCCCCAGCCAGCCCAGCCAGAGCCACCCAGGAGTCACCCTGATGTTCGCACCGCCCGAGCAGCCCAGCCACAGCAAAGCCCCGACCCCAACCGACTGGAAGGCCATAGAAGAGGGCCTGGTCGACGGAGCCAAAGGCGTCTGGAGGTTCGTGTCCGGCGACACCCTCGACGGGGAGCCCCGGACCGACCGGACCTGGACCCACCGCGGCACCCCCCTCACGACCAAGCGCGCAGACGGCAAGATGCCCGGACGCCTCGACTACCTCACCCGCTGGGAGCACATCGGACTCCGCGCGTTCTCCACGTTCGTCCTCACCGGAACGGGCTACGCGGCCGTTGTGGAGCCGACCGAGACCCTCGTTGCCCTCGAGGTCTCTGGCCTCGCGGCGGCGTGCTCAGCGGCCTCCTGGGCCGGATTCCGGGGCATGGACGGCATGGTGACGTGGCGCCACCGCAGGGACTGGGTGTGGCCCCTCCACACCGTCCTGCGTGACCTCCTGGGCCTGCCCGAGGGCGTCGCCCCCAGTCAGTACCTCACGGTCCCGCCGGCCTACGCGGACATGGCCGGAGAGGTCGTCACCGTGGAGCTCCCCGGCAACTGGTCCCCGGACCGGGACACCTCCACCATCGCCCAGGCCGTCATCTCCAAGCTCGGCCTCCAGGACGTCAAGGCGTCCGTGAAACTCTCGGGGAACCGGCACCGGATGGTGTTCCGCCAGTCGCCGCGCGCGCCCATGAAGGTCATGTACGCGGACCCCGAGGTCCGCGCGATGGTCGAGAAGGCCAGCGCGAGCGCGCCGTTCCTCGGCCTCTCGCACCGTGGCGTCGCCGTCTCGATCGACCTGGACGACGAGTCGCCGCACGTGATGTTCTCCGCCGCCCCCGGTGGTGGAAAGTCCGTGCTGGCAAAGGCATTTGCGGCCCAGGTTCTCCACCATGGCGGAATTGCATTCCTGATCGACTTCAAGCGCACGTCCCACAAATGGGCGTACGGCCTGCCCAATCTCATGTACATCCGCCACGAAAAGGATGCGCACGACCTCCTTGTTGCCCTTGCGATAGAGGGCAACCGGCGCATGGCCATCGCGGAGGAGAACGTCCACCGCGAAATGCGCGGAGAATCTCCGCTCCCGATGGGGCCGCGAATCCTCCTCATCATGGAGGAAGCCAACACCCTCCAGAAGCGGCTTAAGCGGTACTGGGCTAAGAACAAACCGGAAGGAGAGAAGAAGAACGAGTCTCCGGCGGTTGAAGCCTACGGAGAGTTCCTCTTCATGGGCCGCTCCCAGCTCATGCACGCTCTTCTCATCGGCCAGTCCCTCACCGCTCAGACGGTCGGCGGCCCGGAAATGCGTGAGGCATTCACCGCCCGAATTCTGGCCCGCTATACCCAGAACGCTTGGCGAATGCTCGTACCCGAGGTCAACCCGATCCCGAAGCCCTCGCGCCACTCCGGCCGCGTCCAGGTCGTCCTCGGCGGCCAGGCCCACGAGACCCAGGTGGTGTTCATGACGGACGAGGAGGCGAGGGAGCTCGCCCTCTCCGGAACCGTCACCGCGGTCCCCTCTATCGAGGACCTGGCGAGCGCCGCCGACACACTGAACAGCCGACACAGTGGGGTCTCCCACCAGGGAGATCAGGTTGTGTCAGACACACACGGGCGCCCCCTGAGGGTCGTCCCCGACCCTGACCAGGCAGAACCCCAGACCCCCGACGAGAACGCCCCGATCACCCTCGCCCAGGCCGCCAAGACGGTCTGCGCGGGTGTGGCCGGCCCCGCCCAGCCGGGCACCACCAGCACCCAGGCACAGCGCGACATCACGGCCCTTCGCAACGCACGCGGCCGCGACAAGCAATTCCCCGACCACGTCGAACAGAAGGGCAGGGAGAAGCTCTACCTGCCCACGGATCTTGCCCGCTGGGCGCGAAACCGCGTGAATGCATCCGGAGAATCCGAGAGTTCCGAAGAGGCCGGAACCGGCACCGAATAAACCAATCAGGCGGGGGATTCAAACCGAATCCCCCGCCTTAGGGGAAGGCGAAAAATTCTCATGTGGAACTTCAGGAAAAAGAAAAAAGCCGCCCACAAGGGTGCCGTCCATTTCGCACGCCGCGTCATTTTCGCGACCGATGCGGCAATCAACTCGGTCGGAATGATCGGGGAAATCAGCACCCTGGACGTACAGGAAAGAGCGCGCGAACTCTTCAATATCGAGTTGACCGTAGACGACGCGAACTGGGCTCTACTCACTCGGCTCAACCAGCGCGGATACATCGTTACCCCCGACACCGTGAGGAGCATGGACGCATGAGTCCCGCAGAACTGAAACTGCTCAAGACCGGCGAACTCCCGCCCGAATCCGGGGAATTCGCTCCGGAAGAGGACGAGGACCAGGCCCCCAAGACGTTCGGGGACCGGCTCCCCGGGCTGGCCATCAAGGCCGGGGCCACCGCGGCCGCCCTCGTCGCGCTCCTGGTCCTCAACATCGTCCTCGGCCTCGCCTACGCCTTCCACCAGCTCCACCTCTTCACCTGGATCGTCCTCGCGGTCTACTGCCTCGTCGGCGGGGCCTTGTTCCGCCTGGTCAAGGAGCGCGAGCACGGGCTCAAGGCCGTCACCCTCCAGTGGGCTGGGTACCAAGTCTGGGCGAACGAGGAGCTCCCGCAGAGGTGGGAGAAGCTGACCGCAGCCGGCCGGAAGGCCCGCCGGTTCGGTCGGACCCCGAAGCCCAAGAGCCGGTGAACTGACCGATCTGAAGCTGTCCGCTTCATCGGACAAGATCAGAACCAAGAGCGGCCCCTCTCCGTCTACCACCGGAGAGGGGCCGCTCTTGTGCTGTCCGGACTCCGCCCTCAGGTTTTGTGTATGCCCCCCTGCCTGGCCTGTCCTGGCTGTCTCAGTGAGTCACTGAGGTCAGTACCTCACTGAGATTCTGGGGGAGCTCGTGAGGGCCCGTTCCGGCCGGTGCCGGATGCGGGCCAGGGGGCCCGGAAACGGGGCTTGTTCCGGATGGAGTTCTGGTTGTTCCGGATGGACCGGAACAGAAAACCGGCATCTGACCTGGGCTGTTCCGGCTGTTCCGGTTGTTCCGGTTCTCCAGGACCAACAGCTATATAGCGCGACTACGACCCGCCCCGGAACGAGCCGGCTGAGTAGGTACTGAAGTAACTGACATCAGTAC
>NZ_JAPNLJ010000088.1 GCF_026627445.1 Streptomyces sp. H27-H1 | reverse complement strand
GCCCTGGCAACGACCCACAAACGAGAACACGAACGGGCTACTGCGTCAGTACTTCCCGAAGGGCACTGATCTCTCCCGGTGGTCCGCCGAGGACCTCGAAGCCGTCGCCATGACGATCAACAACCGGTCCCACAAAGTCCTCGGCTGGCGGACACCGGCCGAGGTCTTCGAAGAGCAGCTACGCTCGCTGCAACAGCCCGGTGTTGCAACGACTGGTTGAACTCGCCCAATACACGAGCAGGGCCTTCGCCGAAGCCTGCAGGTCAGCCAGGGTCCGGCAGAGCATAGGCGCGGTCGGATCCAGCGCCGACAACGCCGCCGCCGAGTCGTTCAACGCGGCCTTCAAGAGAGAGACCCTCAAAGGCCAAAAGGGCTGGCCTAGCGAGCGCGAGGCGCGACTCGAAGCCTTCTGCTGGCTGACCCGATACAACACCCAACGCCGACACTCCCCCTCGGTCAGCGATCCCCGATCGCCTTCGAGAACGCCTTCCAATCAACGTCAACTACCCTGGCCCGAGCCGCATAGACGTGTTCAAAAGCCGGGGTCAAGGCCCCGGCCTGCGTTCGGCCGGTCGGGGCTGGATTCGCTGGTTCGTACGGCGAGCTGCGCGACGAGCGGCCCGCGGCAGTCCAGGCTCGGACGGAGTCAAAGCGGAGGTTCGTCCATGCCCGGGAAGCCCGGTATCCCTGACGTCTCCGTTCACGCTCAGCGGTGGCGCGAGCACGGAGCCTATGTCGTGGCAGCGGTTGCCGGCTGCATCGTCGGCTTGCTCGGCGGCGCCTTCCGATGGTGCCTGGAACAGGCCGTCGAGTTTCGCGAGTGGCTCGACGGGGCCGCCGTCGCGGGCAGTGCCGACTGGTTGGTGCCGGTCACCCTCACCGCGGCGGGCGCGGCAGCGGCGTGCGCCATCGCCCGGTGTGTGCCCCAGGCGGCTGGCAGCGGCATCCAGCACGTGCAGGCCGTGTGGCTGGAGGAGGGCCACGCCCGCTCCCTGTGGCTATTGCCCGCGAAGTTCGTCGGCGGGGTCATCGCCATCGGCTCCGGACTGGTCCTGGGGCGGGAGGGCCCGACCGTGCACATGGGTGCGACGATCGGCGCCGAGGCTGGCCGCCGCGCCGGCCTGGACCCTGACGACGTCCGCCGCGTGCACACCGCGCTCGGTGGTGCGGGCCTGGCAGTCGCGTTCACCGCCCCGCTGGCCGGGGTGATATTCGTCTGTGAGGAGGTGACCCGTACGGTTCGCCCCCGGATGGTGCTGCTCACCCTTATCGGCACGGTCACTGCCGTTGCCTGCGCCCGGCTGCTGGTGGACGACGTCCAGGCCTTCCCATACTCCCCGCCGCCGGCCCCGGCGGGGTGGTTGCTTCCGCTGTTCCTTTTGTTCGGGGTGGTGATGGGCGCGGTGGGCGCTGCGTATAGCGCGCTCGTGGTCGGGATGCTCGCGGTCTGTGACCGGCTCACGGACGTGCCGCCGGTGGTCCGGGCGGCAGCCATCGGGGCACTGGTGGGGCTGCTCCTCGCCCTCGATCCGCTGCTGGTAGGCGACGGTGACCCGCTGAGTGAACAGTTGCTGGACGGTCAGGGGCCGGCTGTGGCCGTGCTGGCCGGTTACCTCGTCGTGCGATTCGCCGCTGGCCCGCTCAGTTACGCGGCTGCCACCCCAGGTGGGCTCTTCGCTCCGCTGCTGGCGCTGGGCGCCCTGTGCGGGGCGCTCGCACACGCGGCGGCTGCACCGCTGCTGCCCGTGCCTGGGTCGGGTGCGTTCGCGGTTGTTGGGATGGCCGCCCTGTTCGCCGGGGTCGTCCGTGCGCCGGTGACGGGAACGGTCCTTGTTATCGAGATGACGGGCGCGACGTCGTTGCTGTTGCCGTTGCTGGCAGCATCGTTCGCAGCCACGTTGACCGCCAACCTTTTGGAAAGTGATCCGATCTACGACACCCTCCGGCACCGTATGCTCGAACGCCCTTGAGTGAGTGAGGACCTGTCCGAACCCTTGCGGTTTACGCCGGGGCCCACTCGGACGGTCGGTGAGGGCGGCCTAGGACCTGTTGTGAAAGTCCTGGTCGCGTGGGGTCTGGCGTACATGGGGTGCGTCGTTGTCAGTGGTGCTGTGCATGATCGGCGCGTCAGTTCTTCGCGGAGGTAGGGAAGCGCCATGCCGATCACAAACCAGCAGGTAGCGGGACACGCGTTCCTGCGGTAGATGTACGACGACTCGTACTTCCCTGATCGCGTAGTCGACCAGGGGAAGGCGATCCTGCTGCGGCTGTGCGAACGGATTGAGGCCGAGCAGCCGTCGGATCTGGGGGCCTTGTATGCCCTCACCCAGGCTGCGACGGAGGAGTTCAACCTGTTGGACAAGGAGTTTGCGGCGGCCGGGAGTGGGATCGAGACGGTTCCGCGTGAGTGGATCTGTGACGAGTTTTGTTTCGTCGCGTCGGCATACGGATTCACGGACGCCGATGCGGAGGTGCTGACCTCTGGCCGGGACTGGTGAACGATGACGGGAAGGCCACTTACGATCAAAGCCATTCATTCAGGGCTGCGACCAGGACGGTCGCCTCATAGCGGACGGCGAGCTTGATGCCCCTATGGATGTCAAGCAGCGACTGTGGCGGGTCTGGTCTGGCCAGCCGGAGGGTTCGCGGGGACGAGGTGTCGGTAGATTTCTCGTGCGACGTAGCGTTTGAGACACCCCATGTCGTTTGAGGTCAAGCGGCATGGAGGTGGGCGTGGTGCGACCATGCGGTCGCTTCGTCGTAGAGGGTGCGGGTCTTGAGGCAGCCGTGGAGGATGCCGACGAGGCGATTGCCGAGCTGTCGAAGGGCGGGGTTGTAGCCGACATCGGGGTGCCGTTAACGAGCAGCGAGCCAGGTGACAAGTAACCCGCCAGTAGCCTTCGGATCGAAGGGTGGTCCTGTTACGCGACCGGTTCGGCTTCCTCTGCCTCGGCGAGCGCCCGGTAGAGCGAGGCGACCGAGGGGCTCGTGCCCGCATTCTTGCCGGTCTTGATGGTGAGCTTGCCCGCGATCTCGGGGACGGGGACGCCCTTGTCCTTCAGCGCGAGTGCGAAGGTGAGCATGTCGTCGTCGATGACCTTGGGCCGTCCGCCGTGGTTGCCCTTCTTCGCGGCGCTGACCTGGCCTTCCAGGGTCTTCTCCCGGATGTAGTTGCGTTCGATCTGCCCGGCGACGGCGAGGACGGCGAAGAACATGGCGCCCATGCCGTTGGGGTCGTAGATCCCGGCGAGCGGCCCGGTGAGGAGTTCGAGCTGGATGTCGTCGGCCTGGAGCTCGGCGGACAGTGTCATCAGCTCCGCGGCGTTGCGGGCCAGGCGCTTGAGCTCGTGGACGGTGAAGATGACCGGTGTATCCGGGGCGGCCTCCTTGAACTGGCGGGCGAGCGCGAGCGCCTTCTCCAGTTCGGGCCGCACCTTGACGCGGGTGCTGATCTGCTCCTGGAAGACCTTGTGGCAGTCCGCTTCCCGCAGCGCGTCGAGCTGGCTCGCCAGCTCTTGACGGGCCGTCGACGTACGCGCGTACGCGATTCTGATCGGCTTGCCATCGCGCTGTGTGGGAACCGCGGCGGGCGCCGGTCCCTGCTTCCAGGGCCGTCCGGGGCCGCGGTCGGCGGGGATCGGGATGTCGAGGTGCTCGCGTAGCGCGGGCACGAGGACGAAGCGGGGGGTGTGGTACTTCGTGGCGGTCTTCCCGCCACGTGTTCGGCAGGCGCTGCCGGCGGGTACGTCGCACTTGGGGCAGTCGTTGCGTTCTACCGCGATTGCTGCTTGATCGGGCGTCAGATCCACGTGATCAGTCTCGCAGATTGCCTCTCGCATAACCCCCAGGTTTCGAGAGGACTTCTGCGAACGGCGACCTGCGGAAACGGATCACGTTTCTGGGCTCTCGCAGAACTCGCACAGATGGTCATTTGTGAGAGTGGCCCCGCGTGCGGCTCTGGCCCTCGCCTCTCTTCGGGGAAGATCACCAGCGGTGTGCAGGCGCGGACTGCGTCATCTGTTCGAGTTTCGCAAGCAGGAGCCGGCAGTCGGCTACCGCGTCGTGAGGGCCGCCGAGCCGCTGGTTGCGGTAAGCGCCTCGCTTGGCGGACCACAGGCCCTTCCACACCGCGTAGGGCACCATCGCGTCCTCCCACCGGCATTGGGCCAGCCACTGTTCGGCTGCCGCGGCGCTGCCATAGTGGCGCACCAGCTCGCGTTCGAAGACGCCGCGGTCGAAGTCCATCTTGTACGCGACCAGGGTCCGGCCACGGAGTGCGTCGGTGAGGGCGGGCAGCAGCCGGCCGAAGGTGTGCGCGGCGGCGAGCCGGTCCTCCGTGATGCCGTGTACCTGGGCAGCGGCCGGCTCCATGGCGGCGTTCGGCTGCACGTACTCGTTGAAGACCACGGTGCCGTCCCGGTCGACGGCGGCGATCTGTACCGCGTACGGGTTCACCAGTCCCGTCGTCTCCACATCGACAGCGAGGAGCGAGTCGTCGGCGAGCAGACGGCGGGCCCAGCGGGCGACCTGCTCGCGCTCGCGCGGCCAGGACGTCGGGCGCCGCAGGGCGCGGACAGCGTCGGCGAGTTCGCGGTGGGCCTCGCGGGTGGTTTGCACCCGCCACAGCGGCGGGCCACCGTCCGGCTCCGCGGACACGGTCCCCAGGTAGGTCCCGCCGTCGTAGGCCGACCACGTGGGGCGGTCGGTATCGGCGGGCCGGACGAACTGCACCGCTTGGTCGTCGACATCGCGAGTGAACAGGTCTGCCCACGCGGCCGGGTCCTCGACGGTCACCAGGCACTCCTCTCCTTGACCGCCCGGCCCGCGTCCTTCTCGCTGCGGGTGATCAGCGCCCACGGTATCGGCCCGGTTGCCGGGCAGGGGATGGAACGATGGCACGCCTGCCGCAAGTAGAGGAGCCCGGCAGCGGCAGCATCGGCCGGACGTTGGCACGCCGCCGGGCCCGTCCAGTCTCCCCCACGCACGCGGCTTGCCTTCACTGCGGGCGCGTTCAGCCGGTTCCCGCATCACGGGCAGGGGCCTCTCAGGGTCTACTGGCCGTATGTCCAGGCCGTGCCGGTCTGCCGGTACTCCTCAACTGGGATGGGGTCGATGCCGGGTCGCATGCGGGTGGTGTAGAGGAGTCCGTCGAGGTGGTCGATCTCGTGGTGGAGCAGCCGGGCGAGGCCGCGTTCGTAGACGGTGGTCACCGTGGTTCCGTCGAGGGCGGTGGTCTGAACCGTGATGGTCAGCGGGCGGGGGACCATGCCGCGGACGTCGAAGAAGGACAGGCATCCTTCGTACTGCTCGTCGGTCTGGGCCGAGGAAGCGGTGATGCGCGGGTTGAGGAGCACGATCACCGCGGTGTCGCGGCCGGGCGGCTGGACGGTGGCCGCCGCGCGGCCGATACCGATCTGCGGCGCCGCGAGCCCCATGCCCTTGGCGAAGGGGTGGACCTGCCCGATGCGTTCCATCGCGGCGAACAGCATCTTGATGGCGCGCTCGGCGTCCTCGCGCTCGGCCGGGAGGACGAAGGGGCGGGCCGGCTCGGCCAGGACGGGGGCGCCGCGCTGGACGATGCCGATCTCGCGCATCCGCTGGCTGGGCTGCACCATGGTCACCTGAACTCTCCCTGCGTCGAATCGACTTCTTGGCGGGCGCGAAAGCGCCATTCGAGACGGTAGCGGGCGTGCAGGGCGGGTGCGGACGTTCTTCAGGTGAAGACCCGCATCCCGCCCTCCTCGCTGCGGACGGGCGCGGTCCGCAGCGGGGAGGCCTCGGCGCTCATGGAGGTTTCGGTGCCCCACACCACCGGGTCGAGCGCGGCGGGGAAGGCGAGGGAGACCTGGAGGTGTTCGGTCGGCAGCCGGACTGCCCGCTGGAACCAGCGGCCCCACTTCTCGTCGCCGACGCTGTCGGCGTACTCGATCCACACCGACTCGCCCGGGTAGAGCGGGAAGCGGCCCTGCGCGTTCTCGAAGACGAGCCAGATCTCTTTGAAGGCGTCGCGGTCGTGTTTGGCCTCCCACCGCATCGCCTCGCCCCGGCACGTCGCGGTGAGGGCCAGTTCGTCCCAGGTCAGCGAGTGGACGCGGTAGTGGGTGTTGGAGCGCTCCGACTCTCCGGGGTAGCGGTCGACGCTGCTACCGATCAGGTAGCGAGTGATCGGCTCGCTGCCCGTGTTCCGCAGCCGGCGGCGCATGGTCAGCCGGTAGGCGGCGCCGTCGTACTCCAGGCGGCCTGGTCGTGCTCGACGACGAGCGCGGACCCGGACGCGTACGGCTGCTCGGGACGGCGGGAATCGTCCCATGCCTCGCGCATCCACCAGCGGTAGTCGGGGCGCAGATGCTCGACCAGGCCGCGGAGCTCGCGGCGGGGCCGGGGCACCTGGTCGGCGTCGGGCAGGCAGAGCGGATCGTCGCTGCCGGGGTGGCCTTGGTAGCGGATGACGGCGGCGACCGGGTGCATGGCTTCGCTCTCCCATTCCTCGCGCCGGCTCCGCCGGTCGTCGGCGGCGCTCTGGCGCCGGGCTCCCTCGGCGGCCAGGAGCTGGTGACGCTCCCAGAGTTCGGCGGCCCCGGGCGGGAGCAGGGCGGCGACTGGGCGCCCGTGCTTGGTGATGAGGGTGCCGTCGCCGCGGGCGGCGGCGGTCACCAGGCCGGCCAGCTGTGCCCGCGCTTCGCGGATCCCGTGCTCATTCACGGGAGCCATTGTGTACACAGCTCAGCGGGGCGGAGCGGCGGGCGGGAAGTCGAGGATCTCCGTGCCGGCGACGATGTGATCCCCGGCGCCGATGTGATCCGCGACCCGGTGCTGCAGGGCCTGCATTCCCCTGGTGAGCTCGGCGGCTCGGCGTACGTGCTCGGCCGGTGTCACCGTGCCGCTCCGGACATCCCGTTCCAGGAGCTCGTGTCGGGCCAGGAGCTGCTGCAGCTCGGCCTTTGCCTGCGCGAAACTGAGGTCCGTCATGCCCTGCAGGATATGAGCCGGGCACGTGCCGGAGCCCGCCACCGTGTCGGTGACGGGCTCCGTGGGCCTTCTCGGCCGTGGTGGTTGTTCCGGAACTACCGGGCGGGGTGGCCGGCGGCCCGGGCCGCGTACCCCTGGCAGACGTAGGGGCGGGCAGGTGAGGTACCGGCTGTGTCGGTCATGCGCCAAGGACCTGCAGGGCGTGCCCGTCGGTCCTGGTCGCAGCGGCGGGGTTCAGCCCTGTTTCCGGAAGTGTGAGGTCAGGGGCAGCCGGAGCCGTTGGTGGGGTTGGTGCAGATGTCGGTGCCGGAGCCGCCGTTGTTGGTGTTGGTTCCGGTGCCGCCGTCGAGGCGGTCGTTTCCGGCTTCGCCGCGCAGGGTGTCGTTGCCGGCTTCGCCGTTGAGGGTGTCGTTGCCGTTCTGTCCGTTGATGGTGTCGTTGCCGGTGCCGGCGTAGACGAGGTCGTCGCCGTTGGCGGCGTTGACGATGTCGTTGCCGCCGAGGGCGCAGATGACGTCGCGGTTGTTGGTGCCGGTGATGTTGTCGATGCCGCTGGTGCCGATAATGGTGCAGCCGTTGGTGTTCGTCACAAGCGTGCTCACACTGTCCGTCGCGGGGGTGGGGTCCTTGGCGGCGATAACTTCGACGGCGTTCGTGATGGTGTTGGAGCCGCTGCCGGTGGGGCCGCGGGTGGGTTCAACGGTGACCGTGATCTCGGCGCTTTCGCCCGGGGCAACGGAGCCGAGGGCGCAGGTGGCTGCCTGGCTGCTGCTGGTGGCGACGGTGCACGTGCCCTGGTCGGTTGTGATCGAGGAGATCAGTGCGGGACCGGTCAGGGTGTCGGTGAGGGTTACCCCGCTGGCTTGGGTAGAGCTGCTGTTGTTGGTGACGGTGACCTGGTAGGTAGCGGTGCTTCCCACGCTCACCGCTTCCGGACCGGTCTTCGTCACCGACACATCAGCCACCGGCGCGGGCACGGCGGCCAGCAGCACCGACACATCGTCACTGAACCTGTTGGCGGTGGCGAGGTCGGGACGGCTGTCACCGTTGAAATCCCCCACCGCCACCGAAAACGGCCCATCGCCGGCCGTGTAGTTCACGGCTTCGGCGAAGATGCCCTCGTCGTTGCCCAGCAGCACCGACACATTGTCACTGCCCGCGTTGGCGGTGGCACCACACGGACATGATCAGGGATCAAGTCCCGGCGCCGCACCGCCAACCACGCACGAGCTCGTTAGCACTACTTTCTCCGGAACCTCAGATCCCAGTCTCCAGGTATCCACGATCAAGGGGAAGCTTCAAGCGGGCCGTGTGACATACCGTTTTTGGCGCCATGGGCTTCTTGGGCTGTTTGGCCGCCCACACTCTGTGCTTGTTGATCACGGTCATGTCAGGGAGACCTGGCGTGCCATCGGCCGGGCCAGAGCCGCCCAGATCCACATCAGATTTCCGGCACGAGTGAGCCAGATCATGCCGACGTGATCTGGCTCCTCCTGAGGTTCGTCTGATCGGCGGAGGTGCCACTCGGAGCCATCCGCCTACTCTGTGGCTCCGTACCCACTATCCTGACCGAGGGCGTGGGGCAGCCCCGAAATACAGGGAGCGTCGTCGTGGTGGTGGTGGTGGTGCTGTTGATCAACGTGCTGTGCACGGCTCTCTTCCTGCTCCTAGTCGTCTGGGCGTACCGGCGGCGAGGGAAGTCGGCGGGAGGCAGCGCTCTGACCGGCCCGTGGGATGAGCTCTTTCACCCTTCACGGCAGCTAGCCCAGCAGGAGAAGGAAAGACAGCTGGTTCTGCGCGACGACGCGGAGACCGGTGCTCCCCCCGGCAGCACCGTTGACCTTCAGTCCGGCACGGCTGTGATCAGGATGGGCGAAGAAAAGCAAAAACCGCCCCTGCCTTCTACAACGTAGTCTCCACCACTTTCATTTTCGCTGCGGAGACGCCACAGCGCCACGACTACCGCCAGCAGCTTCAGACTCTCACTCGGGTCGGGCGGCTGGTCGGGATACCGAGGGTGGCGGGGGTCCGGCGTGTGAGGCGTCGCCGTCGGCCTGCTTGGAGCGGGCGAGGGTCAAGGTCATATCGATGCCTTCGATCTCGCCTAACGAGCTCGTGCATGGTTGGTGGTGGCGCGTCGAAAAGTGCAGGTCGGGCCGGTGGTCACTGTGGCCAGCTGACCCTGCGGGTGGTGCTCTGCTGGGGTGAGAGCAGTCCGGCGATGGCTTCGGAGCCTGTCAACGGCGTTCGCGGCGCGGCCGCACCGGGGCAGGGCTCTGGCGGTGGTGACGGTAGTAAGTGGCCCGGCTGACCCCGAGCGCCAAGCACGCCTTCACCCGGCCGACCACGCCCGTCAAGTCCTCCAGGGCCTGGGCGCGGGCGGTCTCGAAGACCGTGCCCGCGACCGGATCCAGCCCCGCAGCCCCCGTGTCCGTGTCCGGTCCGCCGGGATGATCACCGATTCTCGCCGTTGTTCGTCGTGGCGCTGTCCGTGGCGATTTGGTCGAGCAGCGCGGAGAGTTTTCCCTGAACGTCGATGACGGTGCGGGCCTTGCCCAGCTCCGCCTCCAGCCTCGCGACCTTCGCCTCGAGCCGGGCGATCTCCTTGTCTTTCGGGTCGGCCTTCGGCCGCCCCGCGGGCGCGGCGAGCGCCGTCGTCGCACCCCTGTCACGCTGCTGACGCCAGTTCAGGATCAGTGACGAGTACAGGCCCTCCCGGCGCAGCAGAGCACCCTTGCCCTGCTTGTCGAGCTTCTCGTACTCGGCGAGGATCCTCGCCTTGTACTCCGCGGAGTACCGGCGCGGTCCGGTTGAGCGGGGTTCTACCTGCGGTCAGGGGTCCCGTGGTCGTTGGTTCTGGCCACCTGGGTTACTACTCCTTCTCCGCCCTCGACTCAATGAATCATCCAGTATGCCTGGCTCGACCTACTTTGACAGAGAGGGTTGCACTTGAGCGTCAACGCCTTCAGCAGCGGGGTGAGCATCCGCCGCCAGTGCGCCGAGTACGCCGACCGCAGCACGGTGCGGATACGCGCCTTGTACTTGGCCTCGTTCGCCGCGGCCTCCGCGGCGAGGGCCTTGAGCGTCTTCTCCCCGCCGACGACGGGGTAGATCACCTTGCGGACCGTGCCAGAGGGCTCGGACAAGGCCGCCTCGGCGACCCGCAGCATCATCGCCTCCTTGCCCCGCACCTTCTTCAGCTCGCCGGTCAGCTCCTTGTCGACCTTCTTCTCCGCCCGGGTGTTGATCTTCAGCACCAGCTGGATGAACAGCTCCACCAGCGAGTCGGTGATCTCGGTGTGCCGCACATGGCACAGCGCGGCCAACAAGGTCAGGCGCATCGGCGGCTTCATCCGCTCCAGGTTCGCCGGGTACTCCTTCGCCGCCCGCGCCCGCCAGGCATCCACCTGCTTCTCCGACACGTCCGCGAACAGGTCGGCCGGAAGATCCAGCTTCCGCACCCGCTGGAGCTTGTCCACCTCCGCGAACAAGCTCTCCAGCCCCGGGGCGCCCGGGTCGGCCTTGAGCTCGGTGAAGAACGACCGGCCACCCCCGGCCACCGCCCGGTCCTCAGCCGGTTCCTCGCCGCCGTCCTCGCTGCCCGCGACCAGGTCCTCCAGCCGCGAGCGGGTCGCGTGCGACAACCGGTCCACAGTGGTACGGCAGAACCGCGTATCGAAGTCCCTGACCGCCTTGCCCACCAGACGCCGGACCTTGGCCGGGGGCGGCGGCTCCACCAAGTCGTTGCGGCAGCGGGCCACCACCGCCTCCGCCAGCCGCTCACGCGACAGTTCCACCCCGCACAGCTCGGCCGTCAACCACTCGGCCAACCGCTCCTGGTCCTCCTCCGTGCCCGCCCGGAACCCGAACGCTTTACGGATCTCCTTGCGGTGGCGCTTGATCCGGTCGCCCTGCCAGTCGTACGCCGCCCACTGGTCCGCCGGCACCTTCACCTGCTGGGCCACGTAACCCACCGCGGCGGCGGGGACTTCCCTGTCGGTTTCCGGGAAGCGGGCCTCCACCTCGAAGAACTTCAGCAGCATCGCGAAGCTTATCTTCAGCCGCAGAACCGGACGGGGCTATGGCCTGGGTCGTTGCGTGGTGGCCGGTGTCGGCGACGGACCGGTTCAGCAGGGTCCGATGGTCTTCGTCGGCGGCTGGCGGGAGCTGCTGGTTTCACCCGAAGAGGTGACGGCGGCGGCTCGTTGCTGTCCGAGCACGCGGGCGAGCTGGTCCCTGAGGTCGCGCACCTCTGTCTCCAGCTGACGATTGCGGGCCATCGCGGCCTCAAGCCGTCGGAGCAGTGAAGCGTCCGACGCACGCTGCCGGTCAGGGACTTGGGGCCGAAGCCGCCTTGTCGTGTCGCTCGCGCAGGCGGTTGATCTCGGCCCGCAGGTCGGGCTGGGTGTAGAGCCAGGATCGCGAGACGCCCGCTGCGCGGGCGACGGCGTCGAAGGAGACCGACCGGCCGGTGGCGTCCATGCGCCGCAGCGCGGCGACGGCCCGTTCCCTCGTGGCTGCGGCCCGGGAACGGGCGGCAGCGATGATGTGCGGGGAGTTGTCAGTTCGCATCGCCGGTCTCCTGCGTGCCGTCAGCTTCAAGTTCGGTGATCATCTGGTCGAGGTTGGCCGCGACCTGCTCGTTCATCTCGGCCACCCGCTGATGGCCGCAGCCCTTCGCGTTGTCGACGAGCGTCAGCGTCCGCCGGTGCTGGGCCTTGAGCTCGGGCAGGAACTCCGGGCCGGTGAGGAAGACCGGGCAGGTCAGGCAGGCGTTGGCGTGCGGGCAGCTCTTCTGGACGGGGAGCCCGCAGTAGCCGTTGGGGAGGGTCTGGGTGGAGAGGCCGTAGCGGGTCTTGGCCCACTCGGCCTGGGCCAGCGGACCCTCGGGGGCGAGGGTGACGCGCTCGCCCCGGATGTTGACCTTGGTGGCGGCCTCCCAGCGCCGGCGGACGGTCTGGTCGGTGATCCGCGCGTAGTGGGCCGTCATCTGGTGGGAGTCGTGGTCGAGGAGGACGCGTACGACTTCCTGCGGGACGTCGCGGTTGATCAGCCTGGTGGCGAAGGTGTGCCGCCACTGGTGCGGAGTGAGGTGGACCGGGTGCCTGTTCTCGTCGCGGACATCGCGCTGGGCGAGCCAGCGTTTGAGCATCTGCCGGTAGGTGTCCGGGGAGAAGTGCCGGGTGCCGTCGACGTTGCCCTTCAGGCGAGTGAAAAGGTGCGGGTTGCCGTCCGGCCAGCGCTGGAGGACGCGCTGCTGTTGGGCCCGGACCTCGGCCTCGGTCTCCTCGTCGATGGGGACGGCGGCTTCCCGGCTCATCTTGTTGTTGAAGTAGCGCAGGTAGGGGGCGCCCTGGCCGTCGTGGAGCAGGCAGTCGAACAGGATGGTGCAGGCGTCGGAGACCCTCAGGCCGCAGCGGATCAGGATGAGCGTGATCAGCCGGGCTGCGGGATCGGTCCACCGGTCGAGGTTCGCCGGCTGTTCGACCTGGGTCATGATGTGCTCGGCCAGGTGGCGGGCGAGCCGTGTGCGGCGGCGCGGGCAGTCGCCGGTGAAGAACGCGGCGCTGGTCGGCAAAGAGTTGTCCCAGCCGTGCTGGCGGATGGCCTGGAAGAACAGGTGCAGGCCGTTGACGCGGCTCTCGTTCGAGCTGAGCCCGCCGGGGAGGTCGGTCAGCCAGGCCAGGTAGCGCTCCAGCAGGCCCCGGTCAACGTCGCCGAGACCGCGGACGACGCTGGGGCCGACAGCGTCGAGGAATTCGCCGAAGCGGGTCAGAGCCTGCATGTAGCCGGTGACCGTGCTGACGTTCAGTCCGGACGACAACCGCAGCCGGATCCACCGCTTCGCCAGCACCCGCAGCCAGGGCTGGGTGATGCGGTCGAACCGCAGCTCGCTGCGTGGGCGGGGCCGACTGGTGCTGCGGTTGAGCCCGGCCAGCTTGCCCAGCCGCCATACGTCCCGGGCGTACTCGACCTCCCAGCCGGTGCCGTCGCGCAGGGTCTCAACGGCGTCTCTGGCATAGAGGAGGAACACGGCGACGCGCTTGTCATAGCCGCCGGACCCGCGACGCTGGTAGGGGCCGAGGACCCGGTGCCACCGCTCGGCGGAGTAGTCCAGCAGGGAAGTCACGTTCTCCTCACGGGCCCAGCGGATGGCTGCCGCGATCATGCGGGCCGGGGCGGTGACGGTCTGCTCGTCACGGCGGGTCTGGACGGCGTACTGAAACTCCAGCCTGAGCTGTGGTGCCAGGCCGCGGAAGTCCACCCGGGGCAGGCCGAAGGACTGGCACTCGACGATGAAGTCCTCGACCGGCGGGGCGCCGTCCTGGCGCCACCGGACGTGATGGCTCTTGCAGAACGTGTTCGACGCGTTCTCCACCCACAGGGTGCAGTTGGGCAGAGCGCAATCGGTGCGGTCGGTGCCTGGCAGCGGCGGCGCGGAGGCCGCCCAGGCGGAGGGGTCGGTGCTTCCTGAACGGGACCACTTGTCGCGGTGTCGCGAGCACAGTCCCTTGCCAGCGGCGCCGAAGCGGCAGCCCACAACGGTGCAGTGCGTGAGCTCGCCCAGGCCCCGGAGAGGAGGGCCGGAGCCGGCGAGGAACGCCGCGAGGTCGGGGCGCCCGTCCCGCCGCCAGCGTTGGGCATGGCCGGTGCACATGCCCTGCTCGTGCGCGGCGCGGTTGCAGCCCGGGACCGGGCAGCTTCCAGCCCAGCACCAGGTCGTCGGCGTCGGGGACCAGCACGTCGACGTGGAACTCCATGCGGACCGAGGCCAGCAGTTTCTCCAACAGACCAGACCGGCCGAGCGGGCCTGTGGTCAGGGGCGTGACGCTCACAGCCGTACCTCCCGGTCGGTGAACCAGCCCGCCGCTTCCAGCGTCCGACGGGCGTCTTCGACGGTGAGGTGCCCGTACGTATCCATCGTGGTGGTGATCGAGGCGTGTCCGAGGAGTTCCTTCACGCTCTCCATGCCGGCGCCCTTGCGCAGTAGCCAGGTCGCGTAGGTGTGCCGGAACTGGTGCGGCTCGAAGTCGATACCGGTGCGGCGGCGCAGCCGTTCCACCAGGTCATAGACGGCGGAGTAGGTGAGCGGACGGCCGTGCGGGTGGCCCCAGAGGTTGACGAACACGTAGTCCGAGTCGAGGGCGCCGTACTCGCGGTTGAGGTAGTCAGCATACAGCCGCATCAGCTCCGCGCTGGCCGGGACGCACCGCGAACGCCCCGACTTCGCCCGTACCCGGTTGGCGTTCGGGCGCGGGATGACGCTCACCTGCCGCTCGGCCAACGCGATGTCCTCGTGCCGCAGGCCAAGGGCTTCACCGATCCGCAGCCCGGTGTCCAGCAACAGCGCGAACAGTAGCCGGTCCCGCAGATGCTCGCACCCGTCCAGCACTGCTTGGGCGTCCCCGGCGGAGAGCACGACCGGCCGCCGCCGCGGCTGCCGCAGTCGGATCGTACGGACCTTCTGCGGACGGCTCTTGGCGATGTGCTCCAGAAACGGCTTGTAGGAGCTGCCGCCACGGCGGCCGGCGGGCCGCATCGTCACCATCAGGTCGCCGAGCGGCACCCCGTGGCGGGCGTGGAACTCGCAAAACGACGACAGGGCGGCGAGCTTGCGATTCACGCTGGACTCCGCGCAGTGGTGATCCGCCGTGGGCAGCACCACGACCTTCCCGTCCCGCGCCTGCGGAGGAAGCCGCAACCAGCCCACGAACCCGGCGACGTCCTCCAGCGTCACCGACCGCCAGTCCAGCCTCCGGCCAGCCAGGTAGACGAACCAGTCCTTCAGATCGTGGGCGTACGCCTTGACCGTGTTCGGTGACTTTTCGCCCCAGGCCAGGTAGGCCAGGTAGCGCTCGATCGGCGCGACCGCCACGTGGTCGTCCCCGAGCACGGTCCACGACTCGGCCTCCGAGTCCGGCATCAGCACGCGCTGCACCCTCATGGAACCTCCCGCTCATCCGTTGTGGATGACGGAAGGTAATCCCATCCAGGACGGGGCCGAGGGGGCTTCACCCGTACGTGCTGTACGTCCTGGACAGCGCCTCAGCGACTCCAGATAACGAAGCCCAGCCGGTTCGCCCCCGACTTGTTCCGCAGCCGCTTCATGTCGTCTTCGAGCAGCGTTCAGACCTCGATGAGGTCCTCCGGCTCCCAGTCCTGGCGCACCCGTGCATTCCTCGCCCCGAATCGGATGATCACCACATCGTGGCGACCTGCCGGTGGAAGCGAAGCGGATAGATCCAATCCGTCGCCAAAAAGTTACTCAGCGTTACTCGCCACTTGGCAGCAGCTATACGAGAACTGGGCCAAGTTGCCCGTGAGTTCACAAAAACTGAAGGGTCTTCAGCGGGAACCCGGGGGTTCGTTGCCATGCTGCGAGGGGCTGGACCCGTGGGTTCGTGGTGAAGCCACGGTACTGGCTTCGGCG
>NZ_JAPNLJ010000087.1 GCF_026627445.1 Streptomyces sp. H27-H1 | reverse complement strand
AACATCAACCGGCTGAAGATGCTGAAGCGCCAGATGTTCGGCCGAGCCAGCCTCGATCTCCTTCGCAAACGCGTCCTGCTCGCACGATGACCCCGCCCCACCGGATCACAAGATCGTCGACAGAACCAAGGTCAGGGACGGTCAGGTCGCCAACCGGCCGGTCTATGTGGTCCTGGGCGTGACCGCCGACGGCTACCGCGACATCCTGGGCCTGTGGACCTCGGGCGGTGGCGAGGGCGCCAAGTACTGGCAGTCGGTGCTGACCGAGATCAAGAACCGCGGGGTCAAGGACTGCCTGATCCTGGTCTGCGACGGGCTGAGCGGGCTGCCCGAGGCGGTCGCCCAGGTCTGGCCGCAGACCGTGGTGCAAACCTGCATCGTCCACCTCCTGCGCAACTCCTTCCGCTACGCGTCGAGGAAGGACTGGGCCGCCATGGCCAAGGACCTCAAACCCGTCTACACCGCCCCCAACGAAGCCGCGGCTGTGGAGCGGTTCGCGGAGTTCGCCGGCATCTGGGAGTCCTCCTACCCGGCCGTGGTGAAACTGTGGGAACGGGCCTGGAGCGAAATGGTGCCCTTCCTCGCCTTCGACACCGACATCCGGCAGGTCATCGCCACCACCAACGCCATCGAGTCCCTCAACGCCCGCTACCGCCGAGCCGCCAGCGCCTGTGGTCACTTCCCCAACGAGCAGGCCGCCCTCAAACGCCTCTACCTGGCCACCCTCGCCCTCGACCCCACCGGACGCGGCCGTCAACGCTGGAGCAACCGCTGGAAAGGCGCACTCAACGCCTTCGACATCACCTTCGACGGCCGCCTGTCAGCCGGACAGCGGTGAGCCATCCAGCCCACGCCTGACAACAAGATCAACACCTAGACCGAACGGGTGGCATACACCTAGATCCTGATACTCCCCTGCGTCGGCGAGCAGGCCATGGCCGTGCTGAAGGGTTGGCGCCTCCTGCGGAAGCTCCGCTGCAGCACCAACCGGATCACCGACATCGTGAAGGCAGTCCTCGTCCTCCACCACGCCTCAATATGAGGTTGGAAAAGGCTCACTGATCGTCTGGTTCGGCCTCTGCAGGTAGAGGCCTGCTTGGATGTCTGCTGCGGCCGACCCAGGGGAACCGCCACGTGCCCGAGCGCGCGGCAGGCACGCGTGTCACTACGCCGCCATCGACTGGGGCCAACTGGTGGACGGGGAATCCACTGCTCATTCCACCGACCGTTCCTATGCGGGGCTGGGGCGCTAACGCACAGTAGAAGAAAGACATACAACAAAGGGATACCCATGTTCAATCTACTAAACCTGGTCCGCAGATCTCGGAGCGCCGTCAGCTACTGGCTTCACAATGGGCCATCCAATGGCGACCTTACGAACTCTGGCGGTCACATCGCCCAGTCTGGCAACTGGTCCCCCCGCCGGTGCTCGGATCATATGTAGCCATTACATTCAACAGCCCGCGCCGCAAGCCCGGACTGCGGACGGAAGACGAGCTCGGCCGGACTTGGACGGGGTGCTGATCTTCTCGGAGAAGACCCGGGTCGCACCCGGCTTCCGCCAGGGCGTCGAGCTCGGCGCGGAGCTGGGGGGCGAGCACGAAGCGCGGGGTGTGGTACTTCAGGGCGGCCTTGCCGCTGCGGGTGCGGCAGGTACTGCCGGCGGGCACCTCACAGTCGTCGACGGTGCGGGCGCGTGCGGCGTGGACGTGCCGCTTGAGGTCGGCGTTCAGGAGCTCGTCGGGTTAACGGGCCCCGGCCGCGTGCTGGTGGGCGCGAACGATCGTGGAGTCGACCGCGTCGACCCAGTCCAGATCGTCTTCGCTGTCGGCCGGGGCGAGCAGGGCTGCGAAGACTCGCTGCCACGTGCCGTCGATTGCCCACATCCGCAGTTGGCTGTGAGCGCCCTTCCAGTATCCGAAGCGCTCAGGGAGGCCCATCCAAGGCGCCCCGGTGCGGTACTTGAATGCGATCACGTCGATCACCTGACGGTGATCACGCCATCGCCCACCCCGCTGAGGTGCACGGTCCGGCAACAACGGCTCGATCGGCGCCCACTGAGCGTCAGAACGACACACATCAACCAGCGATCAGATGATCGGTAGGAAACGGCCTAGCCGCACCACCTCCTGCGCGGCCGGCGACAGCAACCACGCATCCCTCGCCTCCACCGGCATGGCCACTCCATGAGCTTGTTCAGTGGTGAGTCTCCAGGGTGAGGATGGCTTTGGTGATTGACGGAGTCTGCTGGGGTGGCAGCGGGCTTTGCGGAGGATGCGCCAGGGCCTTGATCCCCGCGATGTGGGCCCGTCAGGTCCACGTCCACGGCCGGGACACCTTCTCCCGGGTGGGTGGTGGCCCGGATCAGCAGTACGCCCGCGTGCCGGTACAGCCTTGCCGTCATGGCCCCTCGCCCCTCGCTCCGGTGTCCTTGCCGTGGTGGTGCCGCCGGGCACGCGAACGCGTGCCTGGCGGCGGGGGTGGGAGGTGAGGCGGCGCACCACGGCCGGCCGCGGTGCTCCACCTCGCCTTCGCGGCGACCGTCAGGAGGGGTCGCTGACGGAGGACGCGCAGGCGGTGGAGCCGTTGGAGCAGGTCGAACCGCAGCCGTCGTCGGTGCTGCGCAGGAGGCTCGCGACGGGCGCCCCGGCCTCGACCACACGCAGGTCCAGGGCGAATTCACTGCTGATGCCGGTAGTGGCCGTGGCGATCTGCTTGGTCATGATCACTTCTCCTTCTCGGTGGTGGTGCTCTGGCTGGCCTGACCCTCGGGGGGCCAGGAGATGACGATGCGGCGGTGCCGCTTGGTAATGACCCGCCCGGCGGGAAGCTCTGCCACGGGGGTGGCGACGGGGTAGGCGTAGATGACCGGCTCGCTGCGCCGGTGGTCCCGGTCCCAGACGCGGATCGCCTCCACCAGGGCCCCGGCTACGGCCTCCGCGTCGGGGTCGTAGCCGTGCGCCCCGAACTCGGCCCGGTCACCGGCGCGGCGAATGGTCAGGTGAGCGAGGGAAGCCCCGTCCAGGAGGGACAGGCAGGCGGACTTGTTCTGCGGGGCGACAAGCTCGGTGTCCAGGTCCGCGTCCACGGCCATAAGGCAGAAGCCGTCCAGGGCGGTCGCCAGCCACATCTGCAGGCTGGTGAACGGCTCGGTCAGAGCGACGGTGACCCCCGACCAGACCTCCGCCCGCTCGGTGTCGAACACCCCGTTCAGCGCGTCCGGGTCCTGGGGCCAGCCCTCATCGAAGCGGAGCGCGATCTCCTTGCCCTGCAGCAGGAGCAACCGCTCCTGGTGCTCTCCGGCACCCTGCATGGTGACGAAGCCGCACATCTCGGCGGACTGGGAGACCAAGCGGTCGCCGTCACGGTCGAAGGCCACCGACCGGCTCAGGCCACGCATCCGCAGTGGGACGACCAGGCGCCCGCCGTCGTTCAACTGGCCAGTCCACGCCGGCGGGATGTCCCAGGCGCCGACGGTGACGATCAGCCGGTCAAGGACCCCGGCCTCCGGCACCCCGTCCTCCGCGTCGCCGGTGAGGACGTTCACCCTCTCGTAGCCGTTCTCGTCCAGCAGCTTGCGGGCCCGCGCGGTCACGTCGCCGTCGATGTCGATGGTGGTGACCGTCCCGCGGTCACCGACGAGCTCCGCCATCAGCGCGGCGTTGCAGCCGCCGGAGCCGAGAAGCCGACGGGTTCGCCGAATCTCGAAGGGGAAGCTACGGGAACCCGAGGGGTATCTCGCCAAATTATCGCCTCAGACGTGTGGGTTCGCTGCTGAATCACGAGCGTTCGGGAGCCAATCCAGCATTCTGCGCGGCCCGAGTGCCGTCGATCACCGCGCGTCTCAGTCGTTCGCCTTGGTCCGCTCGGCGCTCTACCTGTGCCCTGTGTTGTTGCATCCGCTGTCCGGGACCTGTCCGGGATCTGGATCAGGGCTCACGCCGGTGGTGGAAGCCGTCTAGTCTCAGGCGGGAATCGGATCGAGTGGGGGGCAATTTTATGGCGCGCGGACGAATAGCAAGCAGGCCGGTCGTTCACGCTATCGCGGTGGTCGCGGTCGCCGTGATCGGCGTGGGCATGTATCTGTTTCAGCCCTGGAAGCTGTGGCAGGACGAGACGGTGCAAGAGGCCCTGCCCTCCGTGACCGCCACCGCCCCGGCCGGGTCGACCCCGCCCGGTGCGAGCTCGGCAACGCCGGCGGCGCCTGCGGTCCCGCAGGCCGTCGCAACGGGGCAGCTGATCAGTCATGAGCACACCACGACGGGCACCGTGAAGATTGTCCGCCTGGCGGATGGTTCGCACACGCTGCGGCTGGAGAATCTCGACACCAGCAACGGCCCGGACCTGCACGTGTGGCTGACCGACGCCCCGGTGAAGGAGGGCAAGGCGGGCTGGGAGGTCTTCGACGACGGCAAGTACGTCAGCCTGGGCAAGCTCAAGGGCAACAAGGGCGACCAGAACTACGTCCTTCCCACCGGTGTGGACCTCTCCCAGTACACGAGCGTGAGCATCTGGTGCGACCGCTTCAACGTTTCCTTCGGTGCCGCGGCACTCGACAAGGCCTGACAGGCGAATGAAGGCAAGCGGCCCGCCGACGGGAAGTCGGCGGGCCGCTTCGCCGCTCTGGGCGGCGATTTTAGTGCCAGGCACTCATCGTGGGCCAGGGCCTCGTCCGCGCCGTCGGCGAGATCGCCGGCGTCACCGAGCATGAGACCGACCGCGGCCTGAAGGAGGCCCTGGAAGTCGTACATCGGGACACCCGATGTACGACCGGTACATCAACCAGCCCGACCCGCTCGCCAATGACTCCCGCAACAGCATCGACCCCCGCTCAGCTGAAGTACCTGGACACCCTCGTCGCCAAGGCCGGGCCCCGACCGGTTCGACACCGCGTTCAACAATGCAGTCAAGGGCACCGGTGTCGCACCGCGCGACACCGGTGAGAAGGCGCAGACGGCGCTGGGGCGGCTGACCAAGACAGCGGCCCGCAAACTCATCACCGTACTCCTCGGCCCCTGACGGGACGAGCCATCGTGGGGGCGGTGGGGTGTCCAGGGACAGCTCCCTGGACACTCCGGCCCCAATCCCCAGGCCAGCGGCTCATGTCCTGTAGTCATGAACATCCGGGCCCCTTCACGGGCGCCCGCTCCGGGTACCGGCTTCCTGGTTCTCCCCCCGATCCGGGTGGAGCCGGTACCCGACCCCAGCAGCGGACCCGACCGTGGCCAAGAGCCCGGTAGCTGTGCCGCTGCCGTTCACGCACGTTGCCCGGGACGCCTCCAGCGTCCCCACGGACGCACACGCTCTTGATCCTTCACCGCCCATGGCCAGTCCCGTTGTGCCTCACACGGTGCGGGGCGCGGGCCGGGGATCACCGCGTCGGCAGCCATCGCCTCCGCGGCCGCGCGGGCGTCGCGGGCCCGGTCCTCAGCGTCCTGGGCGAGGTAGCGCGAGGCCTCGTCACCGGTGGCGTCGACGAGGCGGTGGAACAGGCTGGCACGCTTGTCGAGGTAGTGGAGGCGGGCGTCGTCGCCGGCAGTGATGTAGTGCTCGGCGGCGCTCAGCAGACCGATCAGCTCGGAGATCAGGATGGTGTCCGGGGTGCGTTCGCCCCCGCTCGGAGCCGGTCATGACAGCTGCCCGGCGAGCGCGGCCAGGCGCCCCATCTCGTCCATGCCGTCGTTGCAGCACTGTCCGCACACCAGGCGGAGCTTGTTCGGCTTCTCCGGCGCCGGGATGTAGTACGGCAGAAGGTCCTCGCCGCGCCGGCGGAGGTCGTAGTCGTACTCGGCGCACGGCAGACGCGCGGCCCGCGCCTGCTTCTCTGACAGGCGGGCCAGTCCGCCGCCAGGGCGACGCCCATCACCGCCATGCCCTCGGCCCGCGGCTCGAACATGGTGAAGCCCCAGCCCGGAGAGTCCTTGGGGATCTGCTCGACGGACTGCTTCAGCGACGGCATCCACCGCACCAGGTGCATCAAGTCCTTCCTGGCGATCTGACAGCAACACCGGTTTCCTGGTCCGTTCCTGGGACCCCTTGTCCCGGAACGTGCCCGGACCTGTGTCGTGCTGCGGCGATGAGCAGGGGGCCATCTCCTGTGGCTCGTTGACTCATGCGCAGGGGAAGGTGCGGGCGGCGGAGTCCGCCGTGTTCCGGTAGGAACGGTACTGCTCTCGTACGAGCTCGATGGCGGTGTCGAGGGGGAAGATGTGGCGGGTGACGAGCTGTTCTTCGTTGTCGGCTCCCACGGGGTGCCAGTAGACGCCATCGGCGGTGATGGTCACTTCCGGGATCAGGGTCTGGACGGTGAGTTCCAGGCCCTCGTCGGCGGCGCCCTCATGGGCGAGGGGGCGGACCACCTGGTTCTCGCGGGCGATGCTGAGCGAATCCAGGAAGGATCGCAGTTGACTCTCCTCGTGTCGGTCGTCGGTGGTGAGGGTGGCGGCCACCCGCACGGTGAAGCCCTCTCCGAGGGCGGTGCGGATGCCGGCGACGGCTTTGGCCCAGGTGCCTTTGCCGCGGTGGGAGTCGTGCAGGTCGGGGGTGGCGGAGTCAAGGCTGATCTGCAGGGTGAGCCGTTCGCGGGGCATCGCCTGGAGGATCTGGAGCCGTCGTCCGCGGAAGAGCATGCCGTTGGTGAGGAGGGTGGTGGGCAGCGCGGCGGTGCATGCGGCGACGATCTGGTCGAGGTCGGGCAGGATGAACGGTTCACCGCCGGTGAGCAGGATCTCCAGGACTCCGGCTTTAGGGGCGGCCTTCGCGATCTGCTGGACGCGGTCCACGCCCAGGGCTCGCCGCTCTGTTTGTGGTGAGGATCGGGCGCAGCAGTAGTCGCAGGCGAGGTTGCAGTCGAAGTTGGTGTAGAGCCACAGGCGTGCCCCGGGACGGCGGTCTTCGGGCAGGGCTGCCATGGGGTCGGGCGGGCGCCCGCGGCGGATGGTGATGCTGGTGTCGTCGGCAGCCACGAGTGTGTTGCCGGTACGGGCGCACCAGGCGGCGGCCAGTTCCGCGTCGCCGGGTGAGGCGACGGGCAGCGTGATCGTATCTCCGTCGGCGGTTGCGGAGACCTTCTCGAGCAGCTCAAGGATCACCATGGTCACCACCGGGCCGCGATCTGTTGTTCCTCGACCGCCTGGAAGAGGTCGGCGTAACCGTCGAGCTGCGGTCGTACCCACCGTGTGAGGCCTTCCAGTTCGAGGATCCGCCGGTGTTCGGGGTTGTTCCAGTCCATGGCGAGCAGGTGCGTGGTCCAGGCGTCGGCGCGGGTGGGGTCGAGGGTGTCGAGTGCGGTGAAGTTGCAGTGGCAGTAGGCGGGGCTGGTCCAGAACGCTTCGAGGGCGTCGGGCATGAGTTCGTCCCGGCCGATGGATTCCCAGGTGGAATTGCCGATCGCGGCGGCGTCGGCGTCGCCGTCTAGGACGGCCCGGATGGCGTCCAGTTCGCTGCGGCCGGTGTCGCCGTGCTTTCCCAGGTCGCTGTCGATGCGCAGGAGTTCCACGTCGCCGTTGGTGATGCCTTCGCGGCGCAGGTAGTGCAGGGGCAGGATCGCGGCCTGTGCGGAGTCGCGGCTGCCGAGGGCGAGACGTCGGCCTCTGAGGTCGGCGGGGCCGCGCAGTCCGGCCCCGGCGCGGCAGACGAGGTGGCTGCGGAAGGTGAGGTCGGTGTCGCGCATGGCCAGCGCCCGGGCCCGCTCGCCGCTCTGGAGGACGGTTCGCACCCAGGCAAGGTTGGTGTTCCAGGCGATGTCGATGGTCCCGGCCAGCAGTGCGTCGACCTGGCGGCCGTAGTTGGAGAAGAGAACGAAGTCCATCTCGACGGGGGCGGTGCGGTAGTAGTCGCGAATGCCTTCCCAGATGGGCACCACGTTGGGGGTGTAGGCCACCGCGCCGACGACCAGCGGTTCCATGAGGTCCTCCTTGCCGGGTGCGCCGGGTGGGCGTCCGGTTCAGCCGAATACCGGCTGGCCGGTGATGGCCTTGCCGTAGAAGTCGTACAAGACGTCGGCGGTGGGGGCCATGACGTGGCCGGCGCGGGCGTCGCGGAAGAACCGTTCGATGGCTAGGTGCTGGGAGAACGCGGCGCCGCCGCAGACCCGCATGGCGTCGTCGGTGACGGTCAGGGCGGTGTCGTTGGCCAGCGCCTTGACCCCGAGGACGTACAGCGGGGTCTGCTCGTCGGGTGCGGCGATGCTGGCCGCCGCGGCACGCAGGTAGGCGTGTGCGGCTTCCAGCTGGAGCGACATGCGGGCCAGGCGGGCGCGGATGGTGGGCAGCTCGGCGAGCCTCTGGCCGGTGTGCTGGAGGGTGGCGCCGCTGGTGTGGCGCACGGCTGCGTTCAGGGCGGCGCGTGCCAGGCCGAGGGAGACGGCGGCGTTGCCGAGGTTGAACCAGGGCATGACCGTCTCGGTCATCAGGGTGAGCCCGCTGCCGGAAGCTCCGAGGCGCAGGGTGTCGGGGACTGTCATGTCGAATCGCATGGGAGCGGAGGCGTTGCCGCGTAGGCCCAGACCGTGGAACGTGCCGGTGACGGCTACGCCCGGGGCGTCTGCTTCGATGGCGTACAGGTCGACGGTGCCCGCCTCGTCGGCGGAGAGCACGGATGTGATGTACATCTGTGCATGTCCGGCGGAGGTCACCCAGCTCTTCTCCGCGGTGAACTGCGCCTCCTGGCCGCCATTGCGTTTGGCCTGGGAGATCGGCGCCCAGAAGTGCGAGCGGGAGCCGGGTTCGCTGAACGCCAGCGTGGCCAGTGCCCTGCCCGTGGCCAGGTCGCCCGGCAGGTCCGGCATCCCCGGCGGTGCCGCGGCCAGTACCGTCATGGCACCACTGATGTGCATCAGGTAGACCATGGCCGTCGATCCGCAGACGCCCGCCAGCTCGGCCGTGACGTGGGCGAACTCTTCCGGGCCGGCTCCCAGCCCGCCCTCCCGCTCGGGCAGTGTCAGACCCAGCAGGCCGGACGCGCCCAGAGCTGCGACCGCTTCTTCGGGGAACCGGCCGTCCGTGTCAACGGCCGGCGCGTGTTCCGTGGCGGTGGCCAGGACGGGCTGCAACAGACTGTCGACGTTCATGCGGGATCGTGCCTTCCCGTGGAGGAAGTGGGGGCATCACGGTCGTCGGGTGCTGTGGTGAGGCCGAGGGCGAGCAGGCCCACGGCGAAACCGAGCAGCAGGGCGACGGTGGAACCGTCGCCCCCGAGCAGGTTCGCACCGGTCCAGCCGATCTGCACCAGCTGCAGGACGGCGGCCGCCAGGAAACCCGCCCCGGCCAGGACGATCAGCGACCGCACCGCCAAGAGCCCCGCCGTCACGGCGCCGGCGGCCAGGAGCAGCAGCACCAGCGTCCCTGTCCCGCCCAGCGAGACGATCCCCCACGGCGGGCCGTCGGCGATGGCCAGGACGCTGCTCGCCGCAGCGCCCACGCCCAGGCCGGCGGCCGTCCGGCCGATGGCGGATCGCGGAGTCTGCATGGGAATCCCTTCCTTGGTTCACGATGCCGCGAGCAGCACCCGCGACAGCCGGCCACCGCGTTGGCGCCACACCGGGCGCAGGGCGCCGTCCACGCCGTAGGCGCGTCCCGCAGCGGTGGCCAGCAGTGCCAGGTGCACGGCGTACATGAGGAAGTACGACCAGAACCACTCGTTCGGAGTATTCAAGACGGAGAACGTGATGGCGGTCGTCTGGGCCAGCCCGACCAGCGCCCAGAGGCGGGTTGCCAGGCCCACCAGGAGGAACGCGCCCAGGCATGCCTCGATCGCGAAGGCGCCCCAGGCGAACACCGCGAAATTGGGGATGATCACGTGCTCGACCAGCCACGCCCATGGGGCGAAGACCTCGTTGTCGACCCCTTTGAGGGTCCAGGCGTACAGGTCCTGAGGAGGGTCGGACTTGTTCCCGAAGCCCGGCGGGTGCTTCCAGGAAAGGTTCTGGATCCACAGCAGGCCGACCGTGACCCGGCATACGGCCAGGAGCACGCGGGAGAGGCGGGACGAGCCCAATGGCTCCAGGCCGGGGGGCGAGGACCGGTTGGTAGCGGCCATGCGAACGACCTCTGATCATGCTCCGAGAACGTGAGGATCATCTGCCGTACCTCCATCCACTCACGCTCCCCCGGACACGGCAAGCCGCAGGGCCTTGCGATGCGCGAACGGCAGGGCGTCAGTCGGCAACACTTCCGGGAACCGGTGACCTCCCGGCGCGCGACCGGACGGCAGGGAGTCGCAGCGCCTAGCGTTCACGGTCATGCGTGTACTTGTCACCGGGGGAGCTGGCTTCATCGGCTCGCACGTCGTCACTGCGCTCGCCGCCCGCGGCCATGAATCCGTCGTACTCGACGCTCTGCTGCCCTCGGCCCATCCGACCGCTCCACAGCCACCCGACGCGGCTGCGGACTGGATCCATGCGGATGTACGGGACCGGGTCGTGCTCGCCCGGGCGCTGCACGGCGTGGACGCGGTCTGTCATCAGGCGGCCATGGTGGGCCTGGGCAAGGACTTCGCCGACGCGCCCGCCTACGTGAGCTGCAACGACTTCGGGACTGCCGTGCTGCTGGCCACGATGGCGGAGACCGGGGTCTGCCGGCTGGTGCTCGCGGGATCGATGGTCGTGTACGGGGAAGGCCGCTACGACTGCCCCCGGCACGGGCCCGTGCACCCCGGGCCACGCGCGGCAGCGGATCTCGATGCCGGGCGTTTCGAGCCCTCCTGCCCTGACTGCGCCGCCGAGCTGGTACCCGGACTGGTGGACGAGGACGCACCGGCCGATCCGCGCAATGTGTACGCCTCAACCAAAATCGCCCAGGAGCATCTGACAGCCGCGTGGGCGCGGGCGACCGGCGGGCGGGCCGTGTCGCTGCGCTATCACAACGTGTACGGGCCGGGGATGCCGCGCAACACCCTGTACGGGGGTGTGGCGTCCTTCTTCCGGTCGGCGCTCGCCCGGGGCGAGGCGCCGAGGGTCTTCGAGGACGGCGGGCAGCGGCGGGACTTCGTGCATGTACGGGATGTGGCCTCGGCCAACGTGCTGGCGCTGGAGGCCCTCGCCGGCCGGGAGCCGGGCGTGCTGAGCGCGTTCAACACCGGCAGCGGCGAACCGCACACCGTCGGGGAGATGGCGACGGCGCTGGCCCGGGCGCACGGCGGCCCAAAACCCGTGGTCACCGGCGAGTACCGGCTGGGCGACGTACGGCACATCACCGCGTCCTCGCAGCGCCTGAACCGTGAGCTGGGCTGGCGGGCGGAGACCGGCTTCGCCGAGGGAATGGCGGAGTTCGCACGCAGCGGCGAACGCGGAACGTGATCTCGAAACCAGAGGACCGGCCGCCGCGTTCCGTACCGCCGGTCGGCCGTGCCCGCCGCCTCCTCGAACGCGGAAGTCCCTGTTCGAGAGCGAGACCGGCTGTTGCCGCAGCAACCCCGGACTGTTCCTCAGGGCCATGGCGCGGCACAGCCCCTCCCCCCAGCCCGTGGTGAGCATGCTGCGCGGCACGGGCCTGCCTCGGACCGGTCACGCGCTGCCCGGTGCCGAAGTCCGACGGCCTGGAGCCGACGACACGTCGCGGGTATCTTCACTCCTGAATATCCGGTTCTGGATGCGTACGGTGAGGACGTGACCGACCCGAATACGACGATGGTGGACGTCGTCCTGCCCTGCCTGGACGAAGCCTCCGCCCTGCCCTGGGTGCTGGAGCGCATCCCGCCCGCCTGGCGCGCGATCGTCGTCGACAACGGCTCCAGCGACGGCTCAGGGGCTATCGCCTCCGCGCTCGGCGCGTGCGTCGTGTACCAGCCGGAGCGTGGGTTCGGGGCCGCGTGCCAGGCGGGGCTGCTTGCGGCGGAGGCGGAGTTCGTCTGCTTCTGTGACTGCGACGCCTCCCTGGACCCCGGGCTGCTTCCCGTCTTCGTGCAGGAAGTGGCGGACGGAAAGGCAGACCTGGTGCTGGGGCGACGCTGGCCGCAGGGGCGCGGGGCATGGCCTGTTCATGCGCGGGCCGGGAATCTGGCCTTGTCCTGGATGGTGCGACGGCGCACTGGGCTGCGGCTGCACGATCTGGGGCCCATGCGTGCCGCCCGGCGTGAGCCGCTGGTCGGCCTCCACCTCACTGACCGGCGCAGCGGCTACCCGCTCCAGATGGTCGTGCGCGCGGCCGACGCGGGCTGGCGGGTCAGCGAAGTCGATGTCCCGTATCTGCCGCGGGCCGGGAAGTCGAGGGTCACCGGGACCTGGCGGGGTACCTGGCACGCGGTGCACGACATGCGCACCGTGCTCTCGCAGCCGCCGCTGCCCGTCCCGGCATCCGGTGGGGAGGATGCGCAGTGACCACGATGCTCATCCTTGCCAAGGAACCGGTGCCCGGGCGGGTGAAGACCCGCCTTACCCCGCCGTACACGCCCCAGGAGGCGGCGCTCCTGGCCCAGGCGATGCTCACCGACTCCCTGCAAGCAATGCTCGCGGCCCCCGCCGAGCGGCGGGTGCTGGTCCTCGACGGCACACCTGGACCCTGGGTGCCGCCCGGCATCGAGGTCGTGCCGCAGGGGCAGGGCCGGCTGGATGAACGGCTGGCCGCGGCATTCGGGGTGTGCACGGGTCCGGTCTTACTGATTGGTATGGACACTCCGCAGGTCACCCCCGCTGTCCTGGCGCCCGCGCTGGCCGAGGACGCCTGGCAGGGCTGCGACGCATGGTTCGGCCCGGCACTGGACGGTGGCTTCTGGGCGCTGGGACTCGCCGAACCCGATCCCGCACTGCTGCGCGGGGTACCGATGGACGTCCCCGACACCGGTGCCCTGCAACGCCAGCGGCTGACCGAGGCCGGGCTGACGGTGCGGGACCTGCCGGTGCTGCGGGACGTCGACACCGCCGCTGACGCGCGGGCGGTGGCGGCCCAGGCCCCGCACACCCGCTTCGCCACGAGCCTGGCCCTGCTGATACAGGCCAGGCCGCAATGACCGCCGGCTTCGTACCGCGTCCCCGCCTGCTAGGCGGGCATCACACCATCGGCTCAAGAGAGAAACGACGGCTGCCAACCGGTGACCAACGGACGTACATTCCACACCGGAATCCTGCTGGCCGCCCTGACCGCAGTCCTCGTCGTAGCCGTCCGCAAGGACGGCTACCACTTGGATCCGGCCTGGCTGTCCTGGTGGTACGTGTCGTGCTGGCTGCTGTTCGCCGCCGCGGTATGTTCGCTGCGGAAGGTGCCCGTCCGGCACGCTGTGGCGCTGGTGCTCGCGGGCGGCATCGCGGTGGCCGCCACGGGCCTGGCGGCTCCCCCGCGCACCAGCACCGACTCCTACCGCTACGCCTGGGACGGCCGGGTGCAGGCGGCCGGCATCTCCCCGTACGACCACGCGCCGGCCGACCCGGAACTGACCCGGCTTCGCGACAGCTGGCTCTTCCCCACCGGCGCCGCGTGCGCGCATCCGGACCGGGCGTGGATCCCCGCGCCCGCCGGTCACACGCACTGCACCCGCATCAACCGCCCGCAGGTCCACACCATCTACCCGCCCGTCGCCGAGGCCTACTTCCTCCTCGTCCATGCCCTCGCCCCGGACGGCGCCAGCCACAAACCACTCCAAGTCGGCGGGGCGCTGCTCTCGCTCAGCGTCACCGCCGCCCTGCTGTTGGTGCTGCGCCGGCGCGGCATTGTGCGGTGGGCCGCCTACTGGGCCTGGTGCCCGGCCGTGCCCGTCGAGGCGGTGAACAACGCACATGCCGATGTGCTCGGCGTGCTCCTGGCCGTCGTGGCGCTCGGTGTCGTGGCCCGGCGCCGGATCACGGGCGGCGCCCTGCTGGGCGCGGCCGTCGCGACCAAACTGCTGCCCGCCCTGGTGCTGCCCGGCGCGCTCTCGGGGGTGCGGCGGGTCCGGGACGCGGCGGCCGTACTGCTCCCCGCCGCCGCGGTGGTGGCCGTCGTCTATCTGCCGTACGAGCTGCTGTCCAAGGGCTCGGTCTTCGGCTACCTCGGCGGCTACGTCAAGGAGGAGGGCTACGACGACACCCCCTCCGGTAGCAACCGGTACGCGCTGCTGCGCCTGGTCCTGCCCGACTCCTGGGTCCTGCCCGCCGTGGCCGTCGGGATGCTGGCTGTCGTGTGGCATGTCCTGCGGCACGGCGATCGGGAGCGTCCCTGGGCCGGCGCCCTGCTGGTCACCGGCACGGCGTTCCTGCTGCTGACGCCGGGCTACTCCTGGTACGCGCTGCTGCTCGTCGCCCTGGTCGCACTGGACGGTCGCTGGGAGTGGCTGGGCATCGCGATGGCGGGGGCCGCGACCTACGTCACAGGACGGGCGTTCGACGATTGGCACACCGTGGGGACCACCGCGTACGCCATCGCGGCGGCCGCCGTACTCACCGGCTGGGCGCTGCGGCGCACCCGATGGACCCCGACCCGCGGGAAGCGCAAGTCGGCCTCCCCCATCCCGCTCGACTCCGCAGGGCATGAGGCGTGACGGGCTGTGCCGATGACACTCACAGGACCGGGCCCGCTCCCAACCCCCTGGAGAGCGGCATCAAGTGCGTCGCTCATGGCCTGGAGGGCCGGGCTCCTCGTCGGTGCCGGAAGCCTCCTGGCGCGTCTTGTGGCGGTGAATGGACACGGCAGCGATGAGCAGCAGTCCGAGCGCGGCGGCCACAAGGGGAACGCCGATACGGTCCAGGCCCTCGGCAGTCCACCGCTGGATTGTGCTCGCTGCGTCGATCACGGGGTCGCTGACATTCCCCCCACGCAGAACCCGGATCTCGTACCAGCCGTAGTACGCCACGTAGGCGCCGACCAGGAGCAGCAGGCCGCCGCCGGGGCGTGAGGCGACCGAGCCAAGGCGGCGGAGCCGGCCGAGGCGGGCGGTGCGGGTCAGCGCGACGGACAATGCGGCGGCGCCGACGATCGCGTCCATCCCGGCAGCGTATGCCGCGAAAGGTACGACACCCTCGAATGCCGATCCACTGCGGAACGCGCCGCCACGTCGGCCGCCAGGGTTCGTTGGATCCGGGCATGGAGCAGAAAACCGTTTCGCCTCCGGAGCGAGCCGGATTCGCCCGGCTGGCCGAGGAGTTCAGGCAGGGGTCCGACGCACCGATCTACGACGCCGTGGAGCGCCAGTGGCTCGCCGAGGGCCGGGAGGTGCCCCGCCGTCCGGGCCAGGCGTGGGGCGGCCGGCGCACGGTGAACACCGGAGACCTGTTCCACCGTGACTGAACCACACCCCGCACCTCACTCCGGCGCGTACAGCCGCTCGCGCAGGTACAGCAGGGCCGCGGTGTCCGCGGCGGCGGTCAAAGTGGCCAGCAGCGTGCGGATGCGGGCGTCGTCGCCCTCATGGACCGCCAGCCGCCGGGCCGGCCGAGGGTGCGCCATGGCCGACCGGGTCGCCACCCCCGCCACTCCTCGGGGTTCCCTCGCGCTGCCGTCATGTCGTCCCCCAACGGATCACAGTAGTCACAGGTCACGCGCCCTGGTGGGACTGCTGCGGTGACGCACGTCAGGGTCGTGATGCCGTGGGCCAGCGCAAACTTATGGAGCGATGGGGTCGGCGGGGAACCTCTCGGGGTGGGCTGACGCGAGGTAGTCCATGGCCGTGTCCTTGGTGATCCCGAAGACCGTCATCAGGTGTACCGGATCGGCGGTCGCCCGGGCCTCATCCAAGATCCTGTCGATGCGTACCTGCTCCGCGTTGATTCCGAGGCAGCGAAAGAAGTACTGGAATGCCTTGTGGCTCATTTGAGGTCCCGCAGGATCATGCGCCGTCACCCGCGTGACCAGCAGGTGTGGGTTGGTGGAGTGCGGCCAGCGTGCGGCACGTTCCTTGAGTATCGTGGCGATCAGGGACAGCGTGAAGTCGTCCAAGTAGACGAGCCGCGTCTGCCTGCCGGAGGTACCCCGCACGCCGAGGGTCCCCTTCGACCGGTTCAGATCGGACAGCAGCGTCCCGCGGATGGTGTGCGCCCGCAGCGCGTGGATCGCTGTCAGCGCGACGGCGACCCTGCCTGACGCGGTGGGAACACGGTCAATGAGCCCGACGAGCCGATCGGAGGGCACGGGCCTGCGGAGGGCGAAGCGGAACGTGAACGTCACTGAGCGGGCAGGATCATGAAAGATGACCCGCTCCCGCTTGAGTGCCCTGAACAGGGACCGCAAGGCGGTGAAGACACTATCAACACCGGAAGCGTTGTCGACAGCTCCTTGGACATGCGCTGTGGTGATCTCGCGTAAGGACGTCACCGCCGGTCCCCACGATTCCAACAAGGGCGTCGCGTAGCCGAGATAGCCGTTCACCGTCTTCCAGGGGAACGGGCGCGATGGCCGCCTGCCCTCGCCGCGCAGCACTGCGATCCATACGTCGACCTCCGGGAGCAGATGGGCAGGGATGCGTCGACGGAGGCGGGCGACACCTGCTCGGTGGGGGTCGGCGTGCCGGACGTGGTCAGGTATGAGCAGACCGCGTTCCGTGAGAAAGGGGATGAGCCGGCGGGCGTTGTAGGAGTTTCCCAGACGGGCGATTGCCCACAGGTCGGCTTCCTCAATTGGTGCCTCCACGCCCAGCCACGCCGTGATCATGGTCAGTGTCCGTTGGTGGGCGCTGGCGGCCCGGGGGCGCCACTGCTGACGGGCGGCGAGCTGGGCGAGCTCCCGGCGAAGTGCCTCTGCCCGGTCGCTGAGCGCGGGCAACTCGCGCTGATGCAGAACTTCCCAGTGCCGCGGCGGTGCGGGGAACAGAGCGAGCTGCCAGACGGTAGCGATCGTGGGAGACACCAAGGGCTGTCGGCGGTCCGCGGTCGATTCGGCGGCGACTGGGCGCTGGATGCCGTCCTGTCCAGTGACGAGTCGGTACCCGCGCCAGCGCGGCCGTAGCCCGGCTCCATCCATCCATAACTGGACGCCGGGCGTCAAAGCTCGCTCTCCGATGTGAGCAAGGGCGTACAGGCACATCCGGCATCGTCCCTGCTGCAGTGGCAGGTTCCGTCCGCAGCGCGCGCACGCGCCGACCTGGTGGTGGGCCTGCTTGAAGCGCTGGCACGGCAGGCACAGCCGGGCTCCGTCGGCCTTCCACGCCAGGCAGTGGGTGCAACTGGAGGCCAGTGCGACCATCTGGCGGGCTAGGTTCTGTTTCTTGGATCAGGTTCGGATCCAGATGATCAGGGCAGCGAGGGTGACGGTCCCGAGGTAGACGTACGCGCGTTTGTCGTAACGGGTGGCCACGGCCCGGAAGTTCTTGAGGCGGTT
>NZ_JAPNLJ010000086.1 GCF_026627445.1 Streptomyces sp. H27-H1 | reverse complement strand
GCATCGCGTTCCGCTTTGACAAGACGCCAGAAAGCTACGAGGCCGGCCTGCATCTGTGCGGTGCGATGCTCTGGCTCCGCAGCATCGCACCACATTCATAATCCGATCTCCAGACAGGACCTAGGGCGGCCTGCATCAGGTGATGGGCCAGCTCGGGCAGCAGCCCGCCCTCGCCCATCAGCCGCAGGCCCTCACCACCGCGGACCTTCTCGGTCGCGAGCATCGTCAGCTCGTCCAGCAGCGGGAGGCTCAGCCCGTTCACCGAGAGCGTCGCGGTCGTCGTGCGCTTCACGTCGGCACCCTGGGCGCCCCCACCGGACTCCTCAAACGACACGCTGTCCACACTCTCGATGTGACCACTCGTCGGATCCGGCCGCTCCGGCAGTCACCACAACCCGCTTCAGGCGCAGAGCGACGGAGTCCTCCGGCTCCGCCACGATGTCAGTGACTCACTGAGGGCCTTCCCCCGGGCCCTGCGGCGGTCACTGGCCGGCGAAGCCTCCCGTAGCGCCGTACAGGCCGGGAGTGCGTATGCGCGGTGCCTGGAAGCTGAAGTCACCGGCCGTTACCCCGATGGTGTCGGGGTGGGCGGTTCCTTGCGCCCGCACCACAGCCCCCACCGAACCACGAGACGCCCTCCCGACAGCACGGGACAGGCGGCCTGAGTCACCGATCCGGCCCAACTACCGTAACCGGCTGCCCGCTCAATCTGTTGGAGGAAAGCCACATGCCGTACTCCCTGCGGCGAGCCCACTTCTTCAGGAGATTTTGATGTCGCGTATCGCAAAGGCCGTAGCGGTTACCGCCTCAGCTGCAGCCGTCCTCGTCGGCGGCGCTGGCATGGCGGCCGCGGACGCCACGGCCCAGGGTGCTGCCATCGGCTCCCCCGGTGTCCTGTCCGGAAACGTCGTCCAGGTGCCCATCCACATCCCGGTCAACGTCTGCGGCAACACCGTCAACGTCATCGGCCTCCTCAACCCGGCCGCCGGCAACACCTGCATCAACGCCAGCGGTGGCGGCAAGGACCACCACCACAGCACCGACCACCACCAGGACGAGGCCGGCCACCACGGCGAGGACGGCCACCACGGCGAGCAGTGAGCACCACAGCCTTCTGACCTGCCAACAGCCACAATGCCCGAGCCAACAGAGCACGCCACCCTCTGAACCAGCCGCACAGCACACAACCTGAGCGCTCCGGCCTCCCCCACCTCCAGGAGAGGCCGGACCGCCACCCCAGCCGCGGGACACCGCTGGAGAACTGGCCAGAACGGATACCCCTCAGCAAGCGCCGGGCTCGGGGACGACCTTGTGGAATCATTCACCGGCCTGGCCGCCCCCGACCCCGCCTGAGACGGCACGCCTTCCCGGCAGACCGTGGCTACGGCCACGGTCGCATACGCCAAGGCGACAGCGACGTCCTCGGCAACGATCTCGACCGTGATACGACGGACACCTCCTTTGTCCTCGAAGGTGCACTGGCCCGAGCCGGCCCGTGACGATGACCCTCACGCCGCGGGTGAGTGACCGCGCGGCATTCTCACCGGCTTGCCGCCAAAGGCCACCTGGGCGTACAACCGACGACTACGTATGGGAGCCACTCCCACTCCCGGTAAGGGACGGCGGTGAGGACGGGCTCGCCACCGCCGCGGACGCCCTGGCCGAACTGCTGGCTGCGCTGGCCCGGCGCCAGCACGAGCACCGGTCCATGACCGCCTCCCGCCTCACCCGCGTCATCGACACCGGCCTGCTGCCCGCCGAACTCACCGAGATGGCCCTCTACTACCGGGCCAAGACCCACCGCGACCTCGGCCAGAACGGTGTCTCCCGCGACGGCATGCGCCAGGTCGCCGGCGGCGGAGGCCGCCTCGCCCACGATGCCGCCCGCGGCCTCGCCCACCTCGCCCGCGCCACCGGCGACTTCCCCCTGGCCCTGTCCACCGCACACCCTGCGCTGGCGCGGGCGCGGCAACCGGGTCCTCGGCGACATCCACTTCGCCCACGGCGACATGAACCAGGCCGCCACCGCCTTCACCACCGCCCGCACGGAAGCCGAACAGCACGGCAACAACGGGGAGCAGGCCATCTCCCAGACCCACCTCGCGCTCGCGTACGCCTTCACCGACCCTGGCCGGGCCAACGACGACATCGCCCTCGCCGAGCAGCTCGTCGCCGGACTCGACCAGCGCGCCACCGCCCTCACGCCCAGACGCCGTTCAAAGCAGGTGGCGGCAGCTCGTACAAGACCGGCAGACCCTCATCAGCGAACAACGGTGACCTGGCGCCTCGGCGGTTTCAGGCGTGGTGCAACACGCCTGCACCCAGCCGCGTGAATGACAGCCTTAGCAGGTCAGGGCTGCAATGCGGAGTCTGTTGCAGGGGGTATTGCACCCGTGTTGCACGACGTGTTGCAAGTCCGTCCCCGTCAAGTGCCGAGCAGCTCGTCGCCGGACGGTAATGGGGCCGCGGCCTACGTGGGAACGGCCTCCCGCCACTGCCTCAGCGCGGAGGCGGCCTGTTCCAGTTGGGCGATCAGTGCATCCACCTCGCTGCGCCGGGTCACTTCGTGGGAGTCGGGTGCGTAGTCCTCGAAGAAAGTGCTGACCTCCACGCGCGGAGGTCGGGCGCCCCGTGGAGTCTCGTAGCTGACGAGGTTGAGGACGGTCCTGGGGTTCTCGGTGAAGCCGTCGACGGCGACGTCCGGGGAAACGTGGACCAGGCCGTCGTCGATCGTCGCGCTCAAGCCGACATGCTCCGCGCTGCACCAGTACGGGCAGACGATCGGTCCGGGAATCAGCTCGGGCATCTCGGCCGAAAACTCGCTCATGCCCATCACAATACCGACGACCCCCACCCGCCGGAGCGGGCCCTATGGAGTGAGGGCGAGGAACGAACGGCTAGCGCCAGGACGAACCCGGTGAGGCAAGGGGGAGGGACGTGCAGTCTCCATGTGCCGGTACGGAATGGGGCGGCCCAAGTCGCCGTTCTATTCTGCACTATGGCCGCACCGCAGCAAGAGCCACTCCGGCGTACCTGATCACGGGTCCGACCCACGGACCAGCTCCGCACCTCCCGCCGCCGGCACTACCCTCACCACCCGACACAGAAGAAAATCCGCGCACCCACCAGCCAGAAAACCGGGCCTGCCCAGGCACAACACGAGCACCCCGCTGAGCTATCTACCCCCCCATATTTCCCCTGGTAGTTCCCCCCGATACTTCCCCTGATATCTCCCCTCATAGTTTCCCCCATGTGGGCAGGCACCTGCGTCAAGGGCGGCATCGCGTGACCCCGCCCCCGCGCTCGGATGATTCACCCCACGCCCGGTTTCGCCCGTCATCACGGTGGCCGACTCGAGAATCAGGGCCTGGTAGGTGGTGAGCAGGGCGTAGACCTCTTGGTCGAGGCCGGTCAGGCTGCGGGAGGGCAGGACACGGCCGTTCAGCAAGTCGCCTTGACCGAGAAGTACGTCGTCTCAGACTGCCACCGCTCGTGGTAGAGACCCACGAGCTTGGCGGCCGGGTGGGCGGCCGGGTGGGCGGCCGGGCCGAGGAGGTTGGTGAGCAGGCGCCTCTGCTCGGTACGGGCGGTGCCATCGGCGAGGGTCACGGTGACGGACGCTTCGATGACGCGGACGGTCAGCAGGACGGGCAGGACGCCATAGCCGATCCGGGCCATGCAGGAGCCGTCACCCAAGTGCTGGAAGGGGGTGGGTATGCGGCGGGCGGAGGAACGCACCAGGAACTGGGCACCGGTGGCCTGGACGTCCCGGGCGAACTCGTTCGCATCGAAGGCGGCGTCGGCCAGCAGGAGCATCGTGCGGTCCAGTACACCCAGCAGGCGGCCTGCGTGAGTGAGTTCGCAGTCGCTCTCGGGGCCGACCGCGGCGGCCAGCATAGCGCGGGTGCCGCACTCGACCAGGACCACGAGGCGCAGCAGCGGGTAGCCGAACTCCACGCTCTCGCCCGCTCGCTTGGGATAGCGCCAGGTGAGCGCCTCCTCATCGGGCACGTGCAGCAAGGTGCCGTCCACGGCCACGGTCCGAAGCCCTCGATAGAACGAGCCTGCCTGCCCGAGGTGGGCGACGGGCCCGGAGAGGATCTCGAACAGCCGCCGCAGCGGTGCCGTTCCTATGCGCCGTCGGGCCCTGGACAGCGAGGAGGCCGCCGGACCCACCAACGGCATTCCCTCCAGCCCCGCCGTCAACTTGCCCCACACGCTCCGGTAGGAACAGTCCTCGAACAGAGCCAGTGCGAGGACGAAGTAGACCACGACCCGGGACGGCAGCAGCCGCAGCCGCTTCTCACGTGACCCGGTCTCCTCGATCACCGTGTCCACCAGCACGAAGTCCACGATCTGGGTCAGCTCGCCCAAGTGGCCGGGGGCGTACACTCCCCCGGCCGCCTCGACCCCGTGCGCGTGATGACAGACTTCTCCTGCAACGGGACTCCCGATGATCTTCTTGCTCGACACAAGCTGATCTATCAGGACGTCCCGTTGCGTCATTCACCAGGGATTGACCCGCGACTCAAGACTCAAACGCAACGGTGTTGACTTCACGAATCCTTTCGCCTAGTCGCTCGTTGAGTTACAACGTGAGGCAAACAGCACTCGGTGCTCAATGGTTCCTTCGTGATGAGCTGACCTTTCTACTTCCGGGGATCGAGCCGCATATGGTCTAACCACTCCTGCGTGTGTGGACTGAGGCGCTCTTCCTCTCAGACGGTCACCCGGACCGCGATGCCCGCAGGACGGACTATCTCAGTGACTGTTTGTCCCGGGATGGGCATGCCGGTGCCCCGTATGCGTGTGCACTGGCTCATGCCGGCCATACGGCCGGTGCGGTCGATGCAGCCCTGAACCATGCTGCGGCCCTGGCTGTGCGGCAGCTTCAACGGCCCTGGTATACAAGGATCTTTCTGCCCTGCAGAGTCAAGGTGTACTTGGCAGAGCGTCGGCAGATCTCTCCGGAGACGGCTGAAGCGATCCTCCCGCTGCAAGCCATCAACTTCGTCGCACCGAGATGCATCCTCTGACCTCTCTGTTGTCAGAAGCCGTATCTCAACCGAACTTGATCGCCTGATTCTTGCTGGTCAGGCATGGTTTCGCTCCGGGCTAGCGGGTGCGGGTTGCGGCCGACCGTGACCACCTGCTGCCGACTGTTGCGCTCGTCGAAGTACAGCCCAATGCCGGCAAGACAGACCAAACCCACCGCGACGAGAACACCGGTCAGTGTCCGCCAGGGCAGCAGGCCACCGCGCCTGTTCGAAGGAGGCGAACGTCGCTCTCCGTGGTTCTGGCGTCTTTGTAGGGAACTGCTGCACCACCATGAACCGATCCTGTGCGAGACGGCCCCTCGCCGCCAGATGTGAGGGCCCGCGCACGGGGTAGCGCAGTTGCGCGCGCACGTCTCGTGGCGCGAGGGCGCGTGAACGGCGCAACGCAGCTTCCGGGCCGGGACCTGCGCCACCCGGCCGGAGTTCATCGGGGAGAGCGGGGAGCAGCCAACGGCTGTGTAAACAGGGAGCGGGTCATTCGCTTTCACCGACCCTCTCGGTGGAGCGGATGAGACGGCGGCGTGAGGGCCCAGCCATCCGGTGGCGGCACCGCAGCGCGGCCGACCACATGTCCCCATCCTGCTTGCTTCCCGCGGCACATAGTCCGCGGCGCGCTGCTGCCGGTACGTCCGGGTGAAAGGCACCGTCCGGCCAGGGGATGCCCGTCCGCTACCGGTGCGCCGTGGGCTCGGGCGTGAGTGGATGCGGCCTGATGGGGGTGCTCCACCCGAAGGTGCTGGCGCAGCAGCCGTTGAGGGAGGGGCAGCCGTGGCAGCCGGCCCACCACCCCGGGCCGGTATTCCGTGTGACGGTCCTGCCACCCCCCGGCGGCAGGACCGTCTCCTCCGTTATGAAGGACCTGGCCTTCACGCTCGCCCAGGCACCGGAATCTGGATCAGATGCGGCCGTAGTACTGGCCGAGCTGGTCGCGGTAGGCAACGTCACCGCGGTGCCTGGCCTTGTCGTATTCCGGGGACTCCTTGATCTGGTCCTTGGTGAGGTTGACCTGGATCTCCTCCTTCTCCATGTCGACGCGCACGATGATCCCGGCGGGGATCAGGACTACCTTGCCGAAGATCCACGGGCCGGTGTCGACTGCGATGCAGGACGCGCCGACCTCTTCTGTGGCCTCGTCGACCTTGCCGATGTGTCCGTCGCTGGCTTCGACCTTGAATCCGACCAGGCTGGCGCCGGGTGTGTAGTGCGACTCGGGGCTGTAGCTCCACATGTCCGTCATGGCAGTTCTCTCCTTCAGCGATGCGGAAGCGCGGCGTCCCGCCCAGGTGGCGGGAAGCCTTCTCCGCCGATACTTACCGGCTACCGGAGTGCAGGGAACCGGGTACTACGCCAGCCGCCGCAGCTACCACCCAGACAGCCGTCGCTTGGCAGCCGGCCGGAGCGCAGTAGCCGTGACAGATCACCCAAAGTGCCGCGAAGGCGTCGATCAGCGTCGGCCCGAACGGTCGAGTTGGGCCCGGAACCGGGGCCTCACCCCGACCAGCCAACGATTCGCATCGTGGCCGACAACGCGCCCACGCACACCGCCGACCTGCGATCCCTCCGCTGTCACTGGCCAGCCATCGGCCAACGTCTCACCGGGTGCGACTCCGACCGAAGGGCGGCGGTTCGGAGCTGTAGGTGGCGAGGGCGCCCAGGCCGATCGAGTGGCCTGCAAGGTGGCCCCGTGGAACCGACTTATCGGACCGTGGGACCGCCGAATCGTCGGAGGAGTCGGCAACTACGGATCGGCGCAATGTTGCGACCTGCGGGGATCGGGACGCCGTTCGCCCTCAGCCCTCGCGATCCGGTAAGTGCGCGCGGTGGCGCCTACCGCAGCCCACCAGCCTGGTCACGTTCAAGTGTCTCCTGCGGGGCCGGCCATCCACCGCTCGCAGCAAAGGCCGTCGGAGCGGGTTGGAGTTTCGGTTGTTGCGAGCGGTAGAGCAGGACCGTAACGGACAGGGAGGCAGCAAGGCCGGCCGCGACCACCGAGATGCCGGTGGGCCAGGGCAGGAGGCCGCCCATCACCCCGCTCATGAGGGACACACCCATCACGGCCGCGAGCGCGTGCATCGCCAAGAGCCCGATCCCGGTCACGGTTGCGGCCGCCCATACGCCGTTGTGGTCTCGCACCGTCACCAGGACGCCCAGCGCCAGACATCCCACCGCGGCACCCAGCAGGAGCCAGGCCACCGCGTCGCCGTGCGCGAGGAGTTCAGACGGATGACGGGGCAGGTACAGGAGAGCTGAAACGGTCAGGGCCGCCGCCACGAGCCACCGCAGCCCCCGTCCTGGCACAGCGGGCGAGCTGCTTGTGGGCGGTGGGTTCCGATCCGGTCCCACGTCGCCCTGCTCGGAGGCTTGCGGGGGCGGTTCGCACCGCCCTGTTCGGTCGACGCGCTCGGACTCCTGCCGCTCGACCCCAAGCTCGGCCTGCTCGGCCTGAAGATGGGGCGCGACCTGGGGACGAGGTACGGCCTGCTCCGCCCTGTCGAGGAGCAGCGCCAACGAAACGACGTCCTCGATGGGGCGGCTGACCGCAGCCGCTCGCAACACTTCGTCCGCCACGTCAGGAAGCTTCCCAGGCCCCCTCAGGAGCGTGACCAGTTCGGCCACCTCATCCACGTTCCGGCAAGTAACCGCCGTCTCCAGCAGAGTGCGCATGCTCTCGGCGTTGGCCCCAGGCACCGTGAGTGCACCCGGGCCGCCGCAGTCGTCTCCCGACAGGCCCACGTCGGAGGTGGAGGCCGGTGAGGGCGGCTTGGACGACACGGCGGGAGGATCTGCGGGCCGCTCGGCCACACTATCCCCGGCCTGGGGTATGGCGTAGTCATCACTCATCGGAATGCTCCATAGGGATCGGTGTGGACGTTCACGTAATTCCCCAGCCAGGAATTCACGATCTTCCCCAGGGACATCCCGGAGTCTGGGTCGTGGGCGCTTCCTGTGGGCGCCCGCCGCAGGTGCCACCCCTACCGCCTCGTCGGCTGAGCGTGCTGGTAAAAACCTCGTCATGACGTATCGATTCACCGCCCGCGCCGCCAGGACAGAGATCGACCCTGACGGCTACTTCACCGAAGCCGCTCTCGCTGAGGGTGAGGACGGAAGCGGCTTCATCCTGATGTTCATGGCGGGAAGAAGAAGAGCCGGACGATCAGGAGGTCGCCCTCGGAATGGACACACACTGCCTGGTCACAGCCGGACAGGGGACCGCGTACGGGTGTGTCCGCGAAGCCGTTCTAACTGGCAACGTTCTGCGCATCTCGCTGAGCCCTGCAGCACTGGAGGACCTGCGGCTGAGCGACAGCGAGATCGAGGCCGTCATCGAAGCGCCGACCGCGGACATCGACGCGTTCCGCGAAGTCCTGGCCCAGGTGCTCACGTACGGACGCGCGGACGCCGTACCCACTCGCCTTGCGGTCTGAGCCGGGACACGGGCCCTGGTCCCCGACAGGGTGGGGAATTACGTGGGGCCAAGGGCGTCCCATGGGGAATTGCGTGACCGCTGACACTCCGCCCCGGGCACGCGGGCCGCCGTACCGCTGCCCTATTGACGACCGTCCGCATCGCGCTGCGCAGCTCCTGCGCGGTCCGGGGGCTGATCACCTGCTCGGTCGAGGCCTGGGGCGCAGCGACCACCGTCGGCTTGCCCGCCGGGTCCGTGACCTCGGATACCAGGTGCGGGGCGATCAGTTTGCCGTCGTCGTCGATGACTGCGCAGACCTGGCTATCTGGAGGGGCGTGGCGGTGACGTCGAACTGGCCGACGCCGGTGAGGGCGAGCGCGGACGGTTCCATGAGGGCAGTGGGGTAGACGCTGGGCACCGCCCGGACGGGGATGTTCTGCCGGGTGTCGCCGAAGCCGAACCTCTCGGCCATCGAGAGCATCTTGGACTGCCTCAGGTCGTGGGCTGCGTCGGCGGAGAGCTCCTTCCATGCCGCCGTCCCCGGGCCGCCGCTGACCGTCCCGGATCGTAGGACGGCGAACTGACCAGAGTCCCGGACCGCGCCCGACGTCGGGTCGCTCGCCACGGCGCCGCCCGACGCACCGCGCAGGGCGTCGAAGGCCGCCTTCTGGCCCGCCGGACCGATGGTGGTCATGACGGCCCCGGGGGGACCGGGGACCGTTGGTGAGGACGTCCAGCGGGGACTTCAGTCGGGTGTCGGTGTCGTCCAGGACGCTCCGGTAGAGGTGTTCCAGCAGGGTGTTGCCGTAAACCGGGGAGTCGGAGCCGGTCACGGGCGCGTAGAGGGGCCCGTCGGCATAGGTGCGCTGGTAGGCGAAGGCGCCGGACCCGGTGCGGCGGGATCCGGTCACGGGCTGGCCGCCGGAGCAGGTGTCGCCCAACGGCCGGGCATACCGCAGCAGCGAGGACCGTCTGCTGTGGCTGTTGTCGGTGAGTGCCTTGCTCTCGTACCCCGGACTCACGTGGCCCGGACCAGTAGGGCCAGTACGAGAAGCAGGAGCAGCACCGATGTGCGTTGGGCCGCGTGTTCACGGCAACGGCAACCGCCTCCCGTCCGCCCCGTTCGGGGCTCGTCACGCCGCTGGTTCATGGGGTCTGCGCCGGGTCCGCTGCCCTCGCGGCGTGGCCCCGAGTCGAGGATGCCGGGCTGTGGGGGCAGCCAGGCTCCCTCGGGAGGGCGGTGGATCCGGGCGGTGGAGGAGAGGGTCTGCAGAGCGGTCCTGGGAGCGGGCCTGGGGAGGCCCGCGGCTGTGGAGGCGGTACGCCTCCACAGCCGCGGGAGGGCCCGGTCGGTGGACGGCCCGTCGGCCGGTGGGCGGACGCCCCGTCCGGTCGCCGGACGGCCTGATGGCGGATGCCCGGACGGCCTCGGCTCGGCTGTGATGGAGCTTGTCATCAAAAACCGCATGTCCGAAATGTAAGCATATCGGCTTGAATGGAATGGAATCACGAGCATGACGCTCAGCCGCACTGCACTGATCTCCATCCACCCCTGCCGTGACCAGGCGGCCCGTGAGGCCCGCGCGCTGGTATCCGACGTGCTCGACGAGTGCCGCCGCTCGGGCTGCGAGGAGGCCGGGAGCAGGGCCGACGAGGTTCTGCTCGTTGTCTCGGAACTGGTCACCAATGCGTGCCGGCACGCCGGGGGAGCCGACCTGGTGCGCGTGGTCTGGCAGCAGGGGGAGCTGAGGGTGGAGGTCGAGGACGCTTCGGACACCATGCCCAGGGAGCCCGCCGAGGAAGCGAAGGGCGAGGCGGGCGGGTACGGCTGCCAGCTGGTGACCGCGCTCGCGGACCGCTGGGGTGCGGTGCCCCGCCGCAGTGCCGAAACGGGCCCGGACAAGGTGGGTGGCAAGACGGTCTACGCCGAGTTCACCCTCTTGTGAGACCGCGCCCGCGCCCTGCGCACCGGGCACCCGCTCGCCGTACGCCGGCGCCCGGGAGCTCCCCCGTGCCGCCTGCGGTGTCTCCGGAGCCATAAGGGATCCCTAGGCCCTTCTGTGCGCATCCGGTACAGGGTGTTCCGGAACGGTTCGCCCGCCTACGATCCGCAGCAGGCGGGCGGATTCGCACCTGCCGCTCTGCGGCGGCGCGCGGGACCCTCCGCGACCGCCCCGTCCACCTTCGGAGGTCCCCGCGATGAGTCCCCGCGCCGCCCGCAGACGCCACCGTGCCGCCCGGCCCCTGCGCGTCAAGGCGGCCCTGGCGGGCACGGGAGTCCTGACGCTGGCGGTGGCCTGGGTGGCGGGGGCCGACCTGTTCAGGTCCCAAGCCGGCGGGCCGGGAGCCACCGCCCTCGCCGTCGCCCCCGCCGCATCCAGTGCGTCCCCGCCGGCTCCGGACCCGGGGCCGGCCGCTTCGTCCGCCGCCCCGGCCACCTCCACGCCGCCGCCCGCCCCCGAGACCTCGAAGGCGCCCGTACCGTCGCCCAGCACCAAGAAGCCGGCTCCCATCCCGAGCAAGGCCCCGACCAAGAAGGCGGCCCCTGCCCCCGTCACGGCCCAGGCTGAGCAGCGGCCGCCGACCGCCCAGACCGGCTCAACGCAGTCCGCCGAGGTGGTCCGGCTGGTGAACCTCGAGCGCGCGGCAGCCGGCTGCCCCGTCCTGCAGGCGGACCAGGACCTGACGGAGGCCGCCCAGGGCCACAGCGACAGCATGGCCGCCACCAAAAACTTCGCCCACACCGGTACGGACGGCTCGCAGCCCCAGGACCGGGTCGAGGCCGCCGGCTACGAGTGGTCGCGCTCTGGGGAGAATATAGCCATGGGCCAGCCCGACGCGGCCGCTGTGGTCGATGCCTGGATGAACAGCCCCGGCCACCGCGCCAACATCCTCAACTGCGAGTTCACCGAGATCGGCGTAGGCGTCAACAGCAACGGCGGCCCCTGGTGGACCCAGTCCTTCGGAACCCCCGCCTGATTCCCAATGCTGTTACCAAGTGTGACGTTTTGTGACTCCGTCATGACGTTCTGGCAGCAGGGCTGGGTGTGATGGCTTCGAATGCGCGGTGGTCGCGTATGAGGGCCCAGAGCACGTTGAGGCGGCGTCTGGCCAGGGCGAGGATCGCCTGTTTGTGAGTCTTTCCCTCGGCGCGTTTGCGCTGGTCCTGGCGGACAAGGCCTACACGTCCCGGAAGAACCGCAGCTATCTGCGACGACGCGGAATCCGACACACCATCCCCGAACGCCTCGACCAGCAACGACGCCACCGCAAGAACCGAGGCTCCCGAGGCGGCCGCCCCACCAGCTTCGACAACGAGCGCTACAAGAAACGCAACACCGTCGAACGTGCCATCAACCACCTCAAAGGCTTCCGCGCCATCGCCACCCTCTACGAGAAACGCGCCTACACCTACCTCGGCACCGTCACCCTCGCAGCCCTCATCATCGGGCTCCGCACATGACCCAAGAACCAGTGCCTAAGGGCTTGCAGATTATTGACATGTCATCTTGATCATGTTGTTGGACTCGTCGGTGAGGGTGAGGACCCGTGCTTGGAGGACTGCGAGAGCTGAGGGTGGCGTCGTCGCGGGCGGGATGGCGATGTTGTGGGTCTTCAGCAGTCGCCGGTTCTTCAGCAGGGTGCGGTGCATGGCGGTTCTGCTGCTGCCGAACAGCACGGCCAAGGGTTCCGCGGCCAGCGCGACGCGCATGTGGAGCACGGTGGCCAGGACCTGTTCGGGGAATGAGAGTCGGGGCGGTCGGCCTCGCTGGGGGTCACCGTCCGGGGCCAGGGTTGTTGTGAGTTGGTCCAGTTGCTGGTGTGTCATGCCGGTCAGTTCGGGATCGGTCAGCAGGGTCTGGTCCCACTGCCTGGTGGGTGTCTGCGGGGCCCGGGGCGGCGGGACGGTCGGGACGGGCTGGGGGTGCAGGGCATAGTTCCAGTCGCCGTGGAACGTGTGTCGGGTCAGCGGCAGGGCGGCCATCGCCGCGTCCTGGATCTGGACGCCAGTGGGATAGATGTTGGTGTCCAGTTGGGCGGTCACACGCAGTCCGGTGCGGGTGGTGGTCGCGGCGATCGACTGGACGATCACTTCGTGGCTGGCCAGGGGGCGTCCGCGCCAATTCATGGTGATGTGCGAGAACAGCCGGTGCTCGATCTTGTTCCACTTCGACGACCCCGGCGGCAGGTGACACACAGTGATCGTGAGCCCGGTTTCGGAGGCAAGGCGGGCGAGCTCGAGCTTCCAGGCGCGGGTGCGGTAGCCGTTGGAGCCGCCCGCGTCCGCGGTGATCAGCAACCGTGTCGCCCGCGGGTAGGCGGCTCGGCCTTGCCCGTGCCACCAGCGGCGGATCGATTCGACCGCGAACGCGGCGGTGTCGTGGTCGGTGCCCACGTTGACCCAGCCGGTGTTCGCCTCCAGATCGTAGATCCCATAGGGGACGGCCTTGCCCAGCTGTGGGTCGGCGAAGTCGTGGATGTGCACCGGCACCGGATCGCCTGCCGGGCGCCACTGTCGGCCGGTGTTCTTGAAGTCGCCGACGAGCTCCTTCTTCTTGGTGTCCACGCTGATCACCGGCTGGCCGGAGTCCCGGTGCTCGCGCGCCTGCTCGTTGAGATAGCGGAACTGGGCGTCGCGGTCCGGGTGCTGGCTGCCTTTCAGGGTCTTGGCGTTGGCCTGCAGACTGAAGCCCTCCTCCCGCAGTAGGCCGGCGACGGTGTCCGCGCTGACTTTATGGCCGGCCCGGGTCAGCTCCCGCGCGAGGGTACGAGTGGACTTCACCGTCCACCGCAGAGGCGACATCGGGTCCCCGCGCTCGTCGGGCTCCACCAGCGCCAGCAGCGCGGGCCGCAGCCCAGGGTTGAGATCCGCGACCCGCTTGCGTCCACCGCCAGGCCGCCGCACTCGTCCCAGAGGCTCTTCACCCGCCTCGAGCTCGAACACGCCCTTGCGGACCGTCGTCTCACTCACCTCGCCCGCCCGGGCGACCGCCCGGACGCCTCCGTGCCCCAGCACCCGGGCCTCCGCCGCCATCAATAGACGCCGCTGCCGCTCGTCCAGATGCGGGAACAACACCGCAAACTTCACAGCGAGTTGATCAGAAGTCTCGTCCGGGATGCGCATACCACACCAACGAGCACCAGAGCGGGAAGCAACAGCTTGATTCCCTGCAAGCCCTTACCAGCCGCTGTTAGCGTGCTCGCGCTGGGTCTGACCGCCGCCTGTGCGGTCCTGGCGGGTGCCCGCTCCTATCCGGCCTTCGGCAGGAAGTTCACGGTGTTCACGCGAGGGCGACTTGCTCAGACAGATGGTGGAAGACTGGCGGCACATCGAAGCTCCGGTGGTCGGGTGACTTGGTAGGTCTCCCTGATCATCGGAGCTTCGGTGCATGCGGAACTGCCGCAGTGAGGGTCCGTCACGCCCCAGTCACGCCCCCGCGGTCTGCTGGCTCTCGAAGCCGCCAGGACTATGAATCAGCCCTGCTTGCGGGATAGTCCTAACAAATCAACTGGCCAAGAAATATCACCTTTAGCCAGCACCGATCTGGTTCTTCGCGGTAATTACTTGACTTCGCTGGTTCCTACATCGCTCTGGGAACAGAAATTGGCCCGCTCGCCAGCTGTCATGAGCCTCTGGTTGAAGACGACGTTCATGGCGCTGTCTTTATCAACCTGGCTAGCAGTCATGGTCTTATCCCAAAAATGATGGTACCACTTGCGGTTCTCGTAATCAAGATTCCACAGACCTGTGGCCTTTTTGGTTGAAACCGCGGAGGAGATAATGCCAACGCTGCCTGGTGTGATCGTCTGCGAGGCGTCGTACAACTTTGAGACCGAACTTCCGAAGTCTCCCCCGAACGTAAGCTTCAGTGACTGTTCAACCTTCATCGGTGCTGTAGCCGGGGTGCCAACTGTGGTGGTGGATTCAACACCCCAGCGGAAGGTCGACGATCGAGTGAAGGTTTGACTGAACCGTACCGCTTGCGGCACCGCTGTACAGTTCCAACTGATCAGCTCATCCTTCCAGTCGGAAGGAACGTACTCGACCCGTGCGGTCGGAGTGTAGGCGCACTTACCTCGGCCGCTATCGCAGTCCATCTGCGACTCCTCATCCGACAAGCCGCCGGTGATGGACAAAGAATTTGTCCTGTTCGGCCTGTTTATCTGGGCGCTTGGAGTGTTTGAGCCCCCAATGAGACCTTGAAGGTTGCTATCGTCGAAATGCTCTGAGAAGCATCCGTTATATGGAACGAAAGAGTCGATCTTGTCAGTCCACCAGCGGTTTGGATTCTGGCCAAGGTTCCTTACAACTTTCTCAGAGCTCGGCGCACAGTCTCCATTTCCCCACACAACGAGGGCGTATCCTCGATAGTCAGGGTGCTCGAACTCAATGGAGTAGATTCGGCGCACCGAATCCGAATTGTTCACAGAGTTTGTGAACTGGGGGCTGTATGCCGCGCCCCGTGGGTCCCAGCGCCAAGGTGAAGCGTCTACGGAACCACCACTCGCGTAGGCCACTGCTTGGTCAAAGAAGGTGAAGCACTTCATCTCCTCCTTGTAGCCAGCTGACGGAGATGCCTGAACTGCGCAGTTGTAGGGCAGCGGCTCGGTGGCACTCGCCAGACCGGTGCCAGATAACGCCGCAACGACGATCGTCAGCCCTGCGGTGGCTGCAGCCATAACGCGGTATTTCGTCCTGATCACACATAACTCCTTGAGGTATCAACCAAGTTGAATCTGCTCGCCCCTGAAGGCAAGGTCGCACCTTCAGGTGATCAGCACTTAACTTCCTACTTGCTAGTAGGTCAACTCGATATGCGCGATTTGAGATTCCCTTGAGCTCCCGTGGGTATCCCCCAAGGGAGCTAAATGCATTTTCGGGCCATTCGCCGGATGTAAAGGGCGTACGGCCGGTTCCCTCGTGGCAAAGGCCTGATGGCCAGTGGTGTACGGGCAGGCCCAGAGCTCGTAACGCGATCTTGCTGGAGTTGCCTGGCCGGGCCTGATCCTCGGAACCGAACAACGAATCGCTCTTGACCTTCACCGGGCAGGAGCCGTGCGACAGCCTCGCGGGCGGATGTGCCGGAAGCCGCGGCGGACGCGTGCAGGCGTGAGGCGGTCGGGCGGGGCGGGTTTCTCCCAGGGCCGGCGCAAGTCTGCTGCCAGAGGGCGGGCGAGATGGAGCTGGGTGCAGGCGGCGAGGATCAGCCAGGTCCAGCGGTCCACGGCCTCGGGAGTGCGGATCTTCGGGCGGGTCCAGCCGAGGGTGCTTGAAGAGCCGGAAGATGGGGTCGATGTCAAAGCGTCGCAGGTATGCCTGGCACAGACGGTCGGTGTCGGCTTCGGTGCGGCTCCGTTGGGCAGGTGATCGATGTCCAGACGGATCACCGTCCCCTCGACGATCGGGAGGGTGTCGTCGGCCGCGGCCCAGGAGGAGCGGTGGGTCAGTTTGGGGTGGACCCGGTCCCAGGATCGTGCGGCAGCGGTGCCGTAGAGCCGTGTGTCCGTGACGGTTTCGGTGTCCGGGGTGCCCAGGTATCGGACCGGCCGAAGACGAAATCTCCTCCGTGCAAATGCACGGCCGGGCCAAGCCCGACCTCCTCCGCAAACGCGCACTCCTCCACTGAAGATCAACATCTCGGGAATCACGGAACCCGCGACAGAGCCAGCACTCAAAGGCCATTGACAGACCAGCTCAAAGAGCACCACTTCGACCACGAGAGCAACCAAGTGATGCTCAGCGAAGGCGGCCGCAAACTCGTCGTCCAGAGCGTCCGCGACGAATTCACCGTCACCATCGCCCACCGCAGTCTCGGCCGCAACGTCGCGTACGGCGAGTTGCTCTACCTGGACGCACCTGGCCCTGACCCGCCAGCCTGGAAGGAACCCCCTAACAAGCCCTTCCGAACCTGGTGGTAGCCACCGCATGTATGGAGTCGTCGTCTATGACACCCTCGCCGAACGAAGCTCCAAAACCCTGCGAACCTGCCGTCAGTACCTTTACCACGTCCAGCGCAGCGTCTTCGAAGGTCACCTCAGCGACGCTCAGCTCCGCCGCTTCCAGGCGACAGTCGAAGCCGTTCTCGATCTCAACTACGACAACGTCCTCGTCTACCCCTTCCCACCCGGCACCGTGCCACAACGCCTCGAATGGGGCGCAGTTGAACCCTCCCCGAGTGACATCCTGTAGCCGGGACGTCAGGCTGGGCTTCCGAACTGGGGTACAGAGATTTCAGCGACACCCCGGGCTCAGCGACAGAACCGGTGGCCGGCTGCAGAACGCCACCTCGGACTTCCAGAACGACCCCTCCGCCCTGCAACTTTACTTTGGGGTCCTCATTGACCCTCCGAGGGGTCACAAGAGCACGGGTTGAGCGCGAAAGCACCGGGCCGATGGCGTGAAGGCCTCCACGGGGGTGCCTCGCTTGGACGCGGCTTGGAGCAGGGCCGTATCCCGTAGCGGTTTCCGGTCGGTGACGAGGTGGGACACACACCGTCCGGGCGACCCCAGCCTTCCTTGGGCCACTCCGGACGTCCCAACGGTCCTGACGCGACACGCTTACCCCTGGCGTCCATCCACCACTGGGCCGGGCGCGAGAGACTGCCGCACACTGTGGTGCTCGCATCAGGCGTCAGGACCACACCCTCCCCTCCGGCGTACCGCAGACCTGCTGGTCTAGGCTCGGATACAGCCCGTGCCGATATGGCGTGCGCGGGTCAGGCCCGGTGCCCGCTTCGATCGGGGGCAGTACCGCCGGGCCGCCCCAACCTGCGGAGCTTCGGCAGCCAGGCCAGGCGATGACTTTGAATCGGCCACCGGCCATTGCGCCATCGGCCACCGGGTCGGTCATCGGCCGCAGTGACCGGTCACGAGGTCGGCCATCGGTCACCGGGTAGTCACCAGCATCGGTCACCACGTCGGCCGCGGATCGGCCATCGGTCACCAGCGCCATGCACCGGCCGCCCCATCGGTCACTACCTGCGGACACGCTGCGCGGTGCGTGACCTGAGGTGGGGAGGTTACCGGTCAGTTGCGTGGCGACCGGTCAGTATGTGGCGCGCAGTCCTAGTCGGTCTCGTTCCTGCCTGCGGTCTCGAGCCGGCCACCGTGCTGGCGTGCGGAACCGGGCGCGGGTTGAAGCGTCCGAGCGCGGCGGCGCGTCACGCGGCGCCGCCTTGACGCAAGTGCCTGACCGCATGGGGGAATTATGAGGGGAGGTATCAGGGGACGTATCGGGGGAAGAACCCTGAGCTTGTTCCGCTTTGACGGACACCTTTGTTGTGAGGTGACCCCCGGAGTGTGGACAACAGGGGTTCATGCTGCGAGTGAGAGTTTAGTTGTCTTGTGGTGCTGCTGTTCGAACTCCATCGGGGAAAGGTAGCCGAGCGCGCTGTGGCGTCGGCGGGCGTTGTAGTAGATGAGCCACTCGAAGA
>NZ_JAPNLJ010000085.1 GCF_026627445.1 Streptomyces sp. H27-H1 | reverse complement strand
GCCGCTGTTCCTCGCGTGCAGCCGGGCGGAGACCCTGGTGCAGGCCGCCGAGCTGGGCGTCGGGGCGCTCGTGATGGGCTTCGCCGGGCCGCAGTCCATAGCGGCCATGCGCTCCGTCCACGACGCCTACGCCGCCCTGTGCTGGGCCGGCGCGCACCTCGCCGAGCTGGGCGGGGATCCGGCCGCCCTGGTGGTGGCCGGAGACAGCGCCGGCGGGAACCTCGCGGCCGCCTCGCTGCTGCTGGCCCGGGACCACCCCGGGTACAGGGGGCCGGCCGTCGCGCTCCAGGTGCTGATCTACCCGTGCCTGGACGCCGCACAGGACACCGGGTCCTACCGGAGCAACGCCGAGGGCTACTTCCTGACCGCGGCGCACCTGCGCTGGTTCTGGGAGCAGTACCTGGGCCCCGACGGCGACGGCGGCGATCCGCTGGCCTCGCCGCTCGCCGGGGACCTCACGGGGCTGCCGCCCGCGTACGTGGTGGTCGCCGGCTGCGATCCGCTGCGGGACGAGGGGGAGGCGTACCACCACCGGCTGCTCGGCGCCGGCGTCCGGTCGGCCCTTGATTCCCACCCCGGGATGTTCCACGGGTTCCTCGCGCTGGCCGGAGTGCTCCCGCAGGCCCGGGAGGCCTTGGCGCGACTGGGCGGAGTCATCGACTCCACGCGTAAGAACGGGAAGACTTCCGGCGCAATAGGGGGTTGAGCAGGATAATTTCCCGGATCTCCTCTTGAGTAGGGGAGCCTCACCCGCTTACGCTGTGCCGACGTGAGGTTCTCCTGTGGAGGAAGTGACATGACGGAAACTCTTGTGCCGGGTACCGGCGGTGCCGTGAAAACCGCTGGTGGACGGGTGGTGGACCACCCGGCGTGGCCCGAGCTCAAGGCCGCCGTGGAGGAGATCCGGTCCTGGCAGTCGGCCGACGGGTCCATCGACTTCGACGCCCAGGGGGCGCACGCCCGCGCCGCCGCCCCGGTCGTCGTCGAGCGCGTGGTCTCGGCCGTCGAGGAGCTGTCGCCGCTGCTTCCGCACGGGCAGGTGTACCACCGTGCCCTCGTCGGCGACCTGCGCAAGTGGGCCGCCGACGGTTTCGCGGTGCCGGACTTCCTCGACTCCCTGCTGGCCTTCCACCCGGCGGCCGAGCGCGCCGACGGTCTCCAGCACCTCGTGGTCTTCCCGATGTACACGCAGAACGGCAACCTGGACCGCAACCTCGAAGCCGTCGTGCTGAAGATGGTGTGGCCCGAGTGGCTCGCCGAGCTGGAGCGCACCCGGTACGACAATCCGCTGTTCCTCGGCATCACCTTCGAGGACTTCACCCCGGGCTACGACACCCACTCCGCCGTGCTCTTCCCGGAGACCATCGCCGTGCGCGAGGCCCCCGAGCGCTTCACGTGGGGCGGCATCTTCTGCGACCGCGAGGCCGCCCGCTACCGCAAGGTCACCGAGGCCGCCGTGGACATCCTGGGCATCGACCTGCCCGAGGACATCGCCCGGATGGTCGAGGACCAGGAGCGCTGCGAGAAGGCCTTCGTCCTGTGGGACATGGTCCACGACCGCACGCACAGCCACGGCGACCTGCCGTTCGACCCCTTCATGATCAAGCAGCGCCAGCCGTTCTGGATGTACGGCCTGGAAGAGCTGCGCTGCGACCTCACCGCCTTCAAGGAGGCCGTGAAGCTGGAGTCCGAGGGCAACGAGCACGGCCGCGACGTGCAGTACGCCGTCCTCTTCGACCGGATGTTCCGCTTCCCGGTGTCCGGCGACCGCAACCGGAACTACGACGGCCTCGGCGGCCAGCTCCTCTTCGCGTACCTCCACAAGCACGACGTCGTGCGCTGGACGGACAACAAGCTGAAGATCGACTGGATGCGCGCCCCGCAGGTCACCAACCAGCTGTGTGCCGAGATCGAGGACCTCTACCGGGCGGGCATCGACCGCCCCAAGCTCGTCCACTGGTTCAAGGCGTACGACCTGGTCGCCGAGTACCTCGCCCCCCACCCGGGATCCAAGTGGGCCAAGGGCCCCGACGCCCTGGACCTGACCCAGCCGCCGCGCAAGCTCGTGGACGACGTGCTTCCGGACGAGTTTCCCCTGAGCATGTTCTATGAGGCCCTGGCCAAGAAGCTCAAGGGCGTGATCGCTGCGACCAAGGGCATCACGGCAGGGAACGCCGCGGACCGCGAGACCGCCGCGCGGGTCGCCGCGTGAGCACTCGCCCACAGGAGGCTGCACAGATGAACGGCTCCGGGAACGGGAACGGGAACGGGAAGCTCCACGGTGCGGTGGTGGCGGTGGCAGGGGCCGGCGGTCCCGCCGGGCGCGCCACCCTGCTCCGCCTCGCCGAGGCGGGCGCCGTGGTCGTCGCCGCCGACGCCGACGCGGCGCGGCTGGCGGAGTCCGTGGACGCGGCACGCTACGCCCACGGCGGCGCCACCATCACGGGTGACACCGTGGATCTGCTCGACCTGGACGCCAGCAAGGCCTGGGCCGAGCAGACCGAGAAGGAGTTCGGCCGCATCGACGGCCTGGTCCACCTCGTCGGTGGCTGGCGGGGCAGCACCACCTTCACGGACACCGACCTCGCGGACTGGGGCTTCCTCGAGAAGCTCCTCATCCGCACCGTCCAGCACACCACGCTCGCCTTCCACGACGGACTGCTGCGCAGCGACCGCGGCCGCTACGTCCTGGTCAGCCAGTCCGGTGCGCACAAACCGGTCGCCAACAACGCCGCGTACAACGCGGGCAAGGCGGCGGCCGAGGCCTGGACGCTCTCGATGGCGGATTCCTTCCGCAAGGCGGGGGGCGAGGACGGTCCGGGAGCCGCGGCTGCGATCCTGGTGATCAAGGCATTGGTGCACGACGCGATGCGCGCCGAGCGTCCCACTGCGAAGTTCGCGGGCTTCACCGACGTCAAGGAGCTGGCCGAGGCCATCGCCGGCGTCTGGGAACGGCCCGCCATCGATGTGAACGGACAGCGTCTGTGGCTCACTCCCCAACCGTGAAGACAGCTGCCGTGAGAACCGCGATCAGGAAGTCCCAGGCGAAGACCGACGCCCGCCGGCACCACGACCCGGCGGTGCGCGGCTTCGCCAGCGACAACTACGCCGGGGTGCATCCCGAGATCCTTGCGGCCATCGCGCTGGCCAACGGCGGCCACCAGGTCTCCTACGGCGACGACGAGTACACCGAACACCTGCAGCAGGTCTTCCGCGGCCACTTCGGCCCGCACGCCGAGGCCTACCCGGTCTTCAACGGCACCGGAGCCAACGTGACGGCGCTGCAGGCCCTGACCGACCGCTGGGGCGCGGTGATCTGCGCCGAGAGCGCGCACATCAACGTGGACGAGGGCGGCGCGCCCGAGCGGATGGCGGGCCTCAAGCTGCTCACCGTCCCCACCCCGGACGGAAAGCTCACCCCCGAGCTCATCGACCGGCAGGCCTGGGGCTGGGAGGACGAGCACCGGGCGATGCCGCAGGTCGTCTCGATCACCCAGAACACCGAGCTCGGCACGGTGTACACGGTGGACGAGATCCGCGCCATCTGCGAGCACGCCCACGGCAAGGGCATGAAGGTCCATCTCGACGGCGCCCGGATAGCCAACGCCGCGGCCTCCCTCGACGTGCCGATGCGCAGCTTCACCAACGCGGCGGGCGTGGACGTGCTGTCCTACGGCGGCACCAAGAACGGGATGCTGGCCGGCGAGGCCGTCGTCGTGCTGAACCCGGACTCCGTCCGGCAGATGAAGCACATCCGCAAGATGTCGATGCAGCTCGCCTCCAAGATGCGCTTCGTGTCGGTGCAGTTCGAAGCGCTCCTCGCGAAGGACCTGTGGCTGCGCAACGCCCGCCACGCCAACGCGATGGCGCACCGGCTGGCGGCGGGTGTGCGCGAGACCGACGGGGTGGAGATCCTCTACCCGGTGCAGGCGAACGCCGTGTTCGCACGGCTCCCGCACGAGGTGACCCGGCGGCTCCAGGAGCGCTACCGCTTCTACTTCTGGGACGAGATCGCAGGCGACGTCCGCTGGATGTGCAGCTTCGACACCCAGGAAGAGGACGTGGACGGATTCCTGCAGGCCCTCAAGGAAGAGTTGAGTCGCTAGCCTCCCGGATCCGAGCGCAAAAAATCTATAGGCATGCAGAGCAATGCATGAGTATGCTCCTGGATCATGGAACTGATCCAGGAGCATACTGACTTTGCGGCCTATCTCGCCGCTGATGAAGCGGTCGATCACGGCCACCCGCTGGTCCAAGAGACCGCCGACGCCTTGTGGGCGGCCACCGGCGATGCATATTCATACGCCAAGGTCGCCTTCGAGTTCGTCCGCGACACGATCCCGCACTCCGCCGACTCCGGGGACGACCGCGTCTCCTGGCGCGCCTCCGACGTCCTCGGGACGCGCAACGGAATCTGCTACGCCAAGGCCCACACGCTGACCGCACTGCTGCGCGCCCGGGACATCCCGACCGGCCTCTGCTACCAGCTCCTCGGCGACGCCGACGGATCGAACCTCGCCATCCACGGCCTCGTCGCGCTGCGCCTGCCCGGCAGCGACGACTGGTCCCGGGTGGACCCCCGGGGCAACAAGCCCGGCGTGGATGCCCAGTTCACCCTCGGCCGCGAGCAACTCGCCTTTCCCGTACGCCCGGAGCTTGGGGAGATCGACTACCCCGAGCTGTACGCGGCGCCGCATCCGGCGACGCTGAAGGCGCTCCAGGAATCCGCGGACCGGCCGCAGTTGTGGCGGAACCTGCCGACGGCCCTGTAGCCGCCGGGACGCCGGCCGCGACCGCGTTCCGTACGGGGCCGCGGGCCGCCACCACGGTGTGCAGCAGGGCGGCGGCCAGTTGCAGGGCGGCGATCGCGAGCACCAGCATCCAGGGCGGCGCGCCGGCGCCCAGCCCCACGAGCGCGGCGCCCGTCGACGCGGCCGTCACCTTCAGCCCGGCGCCGAGGGTGAACACCTGGGTCCGGGCCCGCTCGGGGGCGAACTCCGAGCGGATGCGCAAGGTGGCCGTCAGCAGCGGCCCGTCGCACACCCCGGCGGCCGCGAACGCCACCGCCGTGAGGGCGACGGACGGGGTGAACGCGGCCGCCGTCAGCGCCACCCCGGTCGCCGCCATGGCCCAGCGGGCCAGTCGTCCCGGCGGCACGGACGTGATCCGGCCCAGCGTCAGGGCGCCGGTCAGGGCGCCCAGGGCGAAGGCGGTCATGAGCACCCCGCCGCCGCCCGGGCTGCCGAGCGCGGCGGCGAGCAGTACCGAAGTGGTGGTGAGCGCCCCGATGCCCACGAAGGCCAGCGTCGTCGCGGAGGTGACGGCCCGCAGCTCCCGGATCCGCCACAGGGCGACCAGCCCGGAGCCGAGCCCGGGCCGGGGTGCGCCGCCGGCCGGGCCCGGATCCGGGTTCGCGTAGGGGAGGGTCGCCGCGAGGGCGGCGGCCAGCGCTCCGGAGGTCGCGAGCAGGGCCATCGCCGGCCCGGCCGAACCGAAGGCGGCGACCAGGCTGACGGCCGCCGGAGCGGTGACCGCGGCGCCGTTGTAGGTCGACGCGTCCCAGCCGTACGCCCGGTCGCGCGCGGGACCGGCCGGGACCAGCCCCGCCACCAGGCTCGACAGCCCGCCCGTCACCATCGGCCCGCAGGAGCCGCCGAGTACCGCCACCACGAGCACCACCGGCGTCGGAGCCCGCCCGAGCAGGAGCGCGAGTACGGCTACGGCCGTGGTGAATCCCGCCAGGGCGCCCACGTGGAAGAGGCGGGGCCGGCGCGACCTGGCCGCGGCGGCGCCCGCGAGCGGAGCCGCGAGCACGTGCGGGGCCAGCCAGGCCGTCAGGACGAACGCGCCGTGCGCGGCGCTCCCGGTGCGCTGCAGGGCGAGCAGTACCACCGCCATGCCCATCCCCTCGGAGGCGAAGCGCGCCGCCAGTGCGGCGGCCAGGTACCGTCCGAGCCCCGGCATCCCGGCCCCTTTCGCCAGGTGACGTGGCTGAGGGTGCGAGGTTACGCCATTCGCGTGTAGGGCGAAAGGATCGCAGGCGCCAAGGACCCTATCCGCAAAGGGAGTTCAAGGCTCGCTCCGGGAAGGCTCCGGGAAACGCTCCGGGCTTCCCCCCGTCCGGAAGGCTCAGCCGGCTTCCTTGACCTGGGCCGGGGTCGGCGCGGTGCCGCCGAGGTGGGCCGGCAGCCACCAGGAGTCGTCGTTGCCCTTGGGCTTGGCCGGGTAGGCGCTCTGCGCGGCGTCCAGCAGCTCCTGCACGCGCTCGCGCACCCGGCGGGTGATGGCCCCGGCGTACTGGTCCGTGGGCGCCTCCAGCGGCTCTCCCACGCGCATCATCACCGGGATGTGGCTGCGCTTGAGGTCCTTGGGGCGGCCCTTGGTCCACATCCGCTGCGTCCCCCACAGCGCCACCGGGATCAGCGGGACGCCGGCTTCCTGGGCCATGCGCGCCGCACCGGACTTGAAGCTCTTCAGCGTGAAGGACTGGGAGATCGTCGCCTCCGGGAACACGCCGATGATCTCACCGGAGCGCAGCGAGTCCAGCGCGTGCTGGTACGCCGTCTCACCCTGGGCGCGGTCCACCGGGATGTGCTTCATCGCGCGCATCAGCGGGCCGGACACCTTGTGCCGGAACACCGACTCCTTCGCCATGAAGCGGACGAGGCGCTTCTGCGGGCGTGCGGTCAGCCCGGCGAAGATGAAGTCGAGGTAGCCGATGTGGTTCGACACCAGAACCGCCCCGCCCTTGAGCGGGATGTTCTCCGTGCCCTTCATGTCGATGCGGACGTCGAGCGCACGGAAGAGGGTGTGCGCGGCACCGATAACCGGGGGGTAGACGAGCTCAGCCATGTGGGGAGACCCCGCTTTCTGCCTGGAGGTGCTCCCGGCCCAAAGTTACGGCAGCGTAGGTACGCGGCCATGGGGATCGTGCCCCATACGGGAGCCGCAGACCAGCCCAGACGCCCGTGCCCGGCGAGATTCTCGTCACGCCGGGAATGCGCCGGGCCCGCCGGGCGCTCCGATCAGCGTACGTCCGTACCGGGATGATGGACGAGTACCCGTACGGGTCAGGCGATGGCGGAGACGGGAGCGCGAGTGCGCGCAGGCGAGCGGGACGGTCGGCGGGACGAAGGCGGGGGCGGCGGCCGGCTGGGTCCGGCCGAACTGGGCGCCGAGCCGGGGGAGCGGGCCACCCTCGTACAGTTCTCCAGCGCCTTCTGTCAGCCCTGCCGGGCCACCCGGCGGATCCTGGACGAGGTCGCGGCCATGGTCGTGGGCGTGCGGCACATCGAGATCGACGCCGAGAAGAACCTGAACCTCGTACGGGCCCTGGGCATCGAGACGACCCCGACGGTACTGGTTCTGGACGGGGCCGGCCGGATCGTGCGGCGCGCCGCCGGAATGCCGCGCAAGGCGGACGTGATCGCCGCCCTGGGCGCCGCCGTATGACACCGCGCGCCGGGCGTCGGGCGGTGTCCGGTGAGCCGGTATGCGCGTCCGCACGCAGCGTGACGCGCCCTACATCTGTCCGTGGAGGCTTGACTGCGTCCACGGGAGATCGCCAGGCTTGCGATATGCGGTATGAACTCCTGCTTTACGGACGGGGAACCCCCACATGACGGCTCCGACGGCTCCGTCCCCACGGGCCGATGCCGGCCTGCCCGGCTCGCCCGCCCTGTTGCGCTCGGTGTTCCGCCGGCACGCCGCGGGCGTCGCCGTGATCACCGCCGAGAGCGGCGGCCGGCCGGTGGGTTTCACCGCGACCTCCCTCAACTCCGTCTCGGCCGACCCCCCGCTCCTGTCGTTCACCATCGGCACCGGGTCCTCCAGCTGGCCCGTGATACGGGACTCCGAGTACCTCGGGGTCCACATACTCGGCGAGCGCCAGAGCGAGGTGGCGGGCCTGTTCGCCCGCAGCGGGGCCGACCGCTTCGGGCCGGAGACGGACTGGGAGCCCGGCCCGCACGGGGTTCCGGTGCTGGGCGGTGTCCTGGCCTGGCTGGTGTGCCGTGTCGTGGCGCGGGTTCCGGCCGGCGAGCACCGGGTGATCATCGCGGAGGCGGTGGCCGGCGACCCGGCGGGGGACCCGGTGGGGGATCCGGCCGGGGAGGGCCGTCCGCTGCTGTACCACCAGGGGCGCTTCAACGCGTTGCGGGACTGAAACGTCCCTGCTGGGGCCGGTTCCGTCGGCGTTGGCCAGATCACAGTTCACTGGCCTTGCAACCTGACGGGACCCGCTGTGTACTGACGAGTAACATTCCCAACGGAGCGCGGGCCGCCCCGGCGGGAACGGCCCGAGATGGCGCCTATGCTGCCTGAACAAGGCGGTACCAGATATGTCGATGCGGTAGGAGAGCCGGCGTGAGCCTGAGGATCGTTGTCTGTGTGAAGTACGTGCCCGACGCCACTGGCGACCGGCAGTTCACCGAAGACCTGACCGTCAACCGTGACGACGTCGACGGCCTGCTGTCGGAGCTCGACGAGTACGCCGTCGAGCAGGCGCTGCAGATCGCCGACGAGGCCGACGACGCGGAGATCACCGTCCTGACGGTGGGCCCCGAGGACGCGAAGGACGCGCTGCGCAAGGCGCTGTCGATGGGTGCCGACAAGGCCATCCACGTCGAGGACGACGACCTGCACGGCAGCGACGTCATGGCCACCTCGCTGGTGCTCGCCAAGGCGATCGAGAAGGCCGGCTACGACCTGGTCATCACGGGCATGGCCTCGACCGACGGCACCATGGGCGTCCTCCCGGCGATCCTGGCCGAGCGCCTGGGCGTTCCGCAGGTCACCCTGCTGTCCGAGGTCAAGGTCGAGGGCGGTGTCGTGACCGGCCGCCGTGACGGCGACTCGGCGAGCGAGCAGCTGGAGGCCTCCCTCCCGGCGCTCGTCTCGGTGACGGACCAGTCGGGCGAGGCCCGCTACCCGTCCTTCAAGGGCATCATGGCCGCCAAGAAGAAGCCGGTGGAGTCCTGGGACCTGGAGGAGCTGGAGATCGAGTCCGACGAGGTCGGCCTCGAAGGCTCCTGGACCGCGGTCGACTCCGCGACCCAGCGTCCGGCCCGCACCGCCGGCACGATCGTCAAGGACGAGGGCGAGGGCGGCAAGGCGCTGGCGGCCTTCCTTGCGGAGCAGAAGTTCATCTAGGGCCAGTCTGGCCGGCCAGAAGTTCATCCATGAGCTTCGGTCATCCCTCGAAACTCCCCCTGACTACTTCGCATTCGCAGGAGCATCCCCATGGCTGAAGTCCTCGTCTACGTCGACCACGTCGACGGCGCCGTCCGCAAGCCCACTCTCGAACTGCTGACGCTGGCCCGCCGCATCGGCGAGCCCGTCGCCGTCGCCCTCGGCGCCGGCGCCGAGGCCACCGCGGCCGTGCTCGCCGAGCACGGCGCCGTCAAGGTCCTCACCGCCGACGCCCCGGAGTTCACCGACTACCTCGTCGTACCGAAGGTGGATGCACTCCAGGCCGCCTACGACGCCGTGTCCCCGGCCGCCGTGCTCGTCCCGTCCTCCGCCGAGGGCAAGGAGATCGCCGCCCGCCTGGCGGTCCGCATCGGCTCGGGCATCATCACCGACGCCATCGACCTGGAGGCGGGTGACGAGGGCCCGGTGGCGACGCAGGCCGCGTTCGCCGCGTCCTTCAGCACCAAGTCCCGCGTCTCCAAGGGCGTCCCGGTCATCACCGTGAAGCCCAACTCCGCCCCGGTCGAGGCCGCTCCGGCCGCCGGCACCGTCGAGGCGCTCGCCGTCACCTTCGGCGCCCTGGCCACCGGCACCAAGGTCACCTCCCGCACCCCGCGCGAGGCCACCGGCCGCCCCGAGCTGACCGAGGCCGCGATCGTCGTCTCCGGCGGCCGCGGCGTCAACGGCGCCGAGAACTTCCACATCATCGAGGGCCTCGCGGACTCCCTCGGTGCGGCCGTCGGCGCCTCGCGCGCCGCCGTCGACGCCGGCTGGTACCCGCACTCCAACCAGGTCGGCCAGACCGGCAAGTCGGTCTCCCCGCAGCTGTACATCGCCTCCGGCATCTCGGGCGCGATCCAGCACCGCGCGGGCATGCAGACCTCGAAGACGATCGTCGCGATCAACAAGGACGCCGAGGCCCCGATCTTCGACCTCGTCGACTACGGCGTGGTCGGCGACCTCTTCGCGGTCGTCCCCCAGCTGACCGACGAGATCAAGGCGCGCAAGGGCTAGTCGCCACCCGCAGGTGCTGACCTGCGGGTAAGTGGTCTCCGGGGCCGTGTGGTGTTTCTCACCACACGGCCCCGAGTCGTTTGTCCAGGACGGCGGAGGGACCATTGACTGAGCGGAACCCCGTGACTAAATTCTGTAATGCGGATCTAAGATTCCGTGAAGCGGAAAAGAGGAGTGTGCACGATGGGTCAGCAGGAGAAGGTGGCGACGAGCCTCGCAGGCGCGGTCAGCGAGGGCATCAGCGCCTCCCTCGCGCCGGTGGACGCGGAACTCGCGCGGCACTACCCGGGCGACCCCGGCACCCGTCAGCCCATCCACACGGTCTACGTACCCGGTGACGTCTTCGACACCGACACCATCCGCTCATGGGGCGACCAGGCCCTCGCGGCCCTGGACGAGCACGCCCCGGACGCCGCCACCTTCGCGAAGGTCCTGGGCATCTCCGACGAGCTGGCCGTACCGGTCTACGACCGCGTCCGCGCCAAGCTCGCCTCCGAGCCCATCGAGGACCTCCGCGTCGACTTCGAGGACGGCTTCGGAGTCCGCTCCGACGAGGAGGAGGACCAGGCCGCGGCCCGCGCCGCCCGCCTCGTCGCCGAAGCCTTCTCCAACGGCACGAACGCCCCGTACATGGGCATCCGGATGAAGTGCATGGAGTCCAACGTCCGCGACCGCGGCATCCGGACCACCGACATCTTCCTCTCCGGCCTGCTGGCGCACGGCGGCCTCCCCGAGGGCCTGGTCCTGACCCTGCCCAAGGTCACCTACCCCGAGCAGGTCACGGCCTTCGTGCAGTTGCTGGAGGCCTTCGAGACCTCCCGCGGCCTGCGCCCGGGCCGGATCGGGTTCGAGATCCAGATCGAGACCAGCCAGTCCATCCTCGCCTCCGACGGCACCGCCGCGGTCGCGAAGATGATCCAGGCCGCCAAGGGCCGCGCCACCGGCCTGCACTACGGCACCTTCGACTACAGCGCCTGCGTCGGCGTCTCGGCCGCCTACCAGTCGAGCGACCACCCCGCCGCCGACCACGCGAAGGCGATCATGCAGGTAGCGGCCGCCGGCACCGGCGTACGCGTCTCCGACGGCTCGACCAACGTGCTGCCGATCGGTACCACCGAGCACGTCCACGAGGCCTGGAAGCTGCACTACGGCCTCACCCGCCGCGCCCTGGCCCGTGCCTACTACCAGGGCTGGGACATGCACCCGGCGCACCTGCCGACCCGCTACGCGGCCGTCTTCGTCTTCTACCGCGAGGGCCTCGAAACGGCCGCCGCGCGCCTGAAGGCGTACGTCGCCAAGATCGAGGGCGACGTCATGGACGAGCCCGCCACCGCCAAGGCGCTGGCCGGCTACCTGGTCCGCGGCCTGGACTGCGGCGCCGTCGGCGCCGAGGAGGTCACCGCCCTGACCGGCCTGACCCGCGCGGAGCTCGACGCCTTCGCCATCCCGCGCCGCTCGGCGACGCTGACGGCGACCGCCTGAGCGGTGTAGTTCCGAGGCACCCCCCCCGTACGAGGCCCGGCCGGTCTGCCCCCGGCCGGGCCTTTCGGTGTCCAGCTCCGGGCCGGCGCCCCGGCTCAGGAGGACGGCGGGATCTCGCCCGAACCACGCGTGATCAGGCGGGTGGGGAGCTCGATGCGGGCCGGGGGCAGGCCGGTGCCCGCCAGGCGCTGGAAGAGGCGGTCCGTGGCCACCCTGCCCAGGGCCGCCGCGTCCTGGGCGACCACCGTGATACCGGGGCGCAGCAGGTCGGCGAGTTCGAAGTCGTCGAAGCCGACCAGCGCCACCGGGCGGGGCAGGGACGCGAGGACCCGTACGGCCGTGACCGTCACGCGGTTGTTGCCGGCGAAGAGCGCCGTGACCGGCTCCGGACCGGACAGCATCGACCGGGCGGCCGCCGAGACGCGCTCCGGGGCCGTCGCCCCGAGGGAGACCCAGGACTCGGCGACCGGCAGGCCGGCGTCCGCCATGGCCGCGCGGTAGCCCCGTAGGCGCTCGGTCGCCGTGTGGATGTGCGGATGGTCGCCGATGAAGCCGATCCGGCGGTGGCCGCCCGCGATCAGGTGGGCCACCCCGCCCCGGGCGCCGCCGAAGCTGTCGGACAGCACGACGTCGGCGTCGATGCGCCCTGCCGGGCGGTCCACGAACACCGTGGCCACCCCGGCCCGGATCTCCGGCTCCAGATAGCGGTGGTCGTCCCCGGCCGGGATCACGACGAGGCCGTCCACCCGGCGGGCGCACAGCGCGAGCGCCAACTCCCGCTCGCGATCGGGGTCCTCGGCGCTGGAGCCGTTGATGAGCAGGGCGCCGTGGGCACGGGCCACCTCCTCCACGGCCCGGTTGAGCGGTCCGTAGAAGGGGTCCGAGAGGTCCTCCAGGACCAGGCCGACGGTTGCGGTGCGGCCCTTGCGCAGGACGCGCGCGCTGTCGTTGCGGCGGAACCCGAGCGCGTCGATGGCTTCCTGAACCCGCTTCTCGGTGTCCGGAGTGACCCCCGGTTCACCGTTGACGACGCGTGACACCGTCTTGAGGCCCACGCCGGCCCGGGCCGCCACGTCCTTCATGGTCGGCCGGTTGCCGTAGCGGGTCTCGGACGGGCGGCGGGAGTGCGGCACGGTGTCGGACCTCCGGGAGGGCGGGCGCTGTGGCGGTGCGGGCCCGTCGCTGCGGACAGGCCCCTGACCTTGAGGATAAGCACTCGCCGGGGCGTCGGGGTTTCCGTGGCAGGGTGGTGCGGGCAAGCCACTGGGGGCATCGGGAGAGGGGTAGACGTGATTGTCTGGATCAACGGCACCTTCGGCGCCGGGAAGAGCAGCACAGCGCGCGAGTTGACCGGACTCCTGCCGGACAGCACCTTGTTCGACCCTGAGTTCATCGGTGACGCGCTGCGCGTGCTGCTGCCGCGCAAACGCCTCGCGGAGGTGTCCGACTACCAGGACCTGCCGAGCTGGCGGCGGCTCGTCGTGGACACGGCGGCGGCGATGCTGGCGGAGCTGGGCGGGGTGCTGGTGGTCCCGATGACCCTGCTGCGCCAGGAGTACCGCGACGAGATCTTCGGCGGGCTCGCGGCGCGCAGGATCGCGGTGCGGCACGTACTGCTCGCCCCGGAGGAAACGATCCTCCGGGAGCGGATCGCCACCCGCGAGGAGCCCGGGGCGGCCGAGGACGTGGACCTGCGGGTGCGGCAGTGGGCCTACGACCACATCCCGGCCTACCAGCACGCGCTGGGCTGGCTCGCGGCCGACGCGCACGTCATCGACAACGGGACCCTGACCGTACGGGAGACGGCCGAGCGGATCGCCGAGGCCGTACGCACCGACACGGCCCGGGTCTGCGACATCGTCCAGACCCCGCAGCCGACGCGCGAGACGGTCGCGGCCGGGGTGCTGCTCTTCGACGAAGCGGACCGGGTGCTGCTGGTGGATCCGACGTACAAACCGGGGTGGGAGTTCCCGGGCGGAGTCGTCGAGGCCGGGGAAGCCCCGGCGTGCGCGGGAGTACGGGAGGTCGAGGAGGAACTCGGCCTCGTACTCGAGCGCCTCCCGGAACTCCTGGTCGTGGACTGGGAGCCGCCGGGGCCTCCGGCGGGGTACGGCGGCCTGCGGCTGCTGTTCGACGGCGGCCGACTGTCGGCGGCGCAGGCCGGACGGCTGCGGCTGCCCGGGCCGGAACTGCGCGCCTGGCGGTTCGTGACGGAGGAGGAGGCGGCCGACCTGCTGCCGACGGTGCGGTACGAGAGACTCAGGGGGGCCCTGCGGGCACGCGAACGGGGCCGCGCCCTGTACCTGGAGGCGGGGCGCGCCGTTGCCGAACCGATTCCCTAGTGCGGTGACCGGGAAGTTTCACCGGACCGGATGTCGGACAGGTGGGCGTCGGCGGCCGCCCGCGCCGCCGCGAGGAGGGTAGCGGAGGTGTCCGAGGTCAGCGGGTCGCCGTGGCCGAAGCAGGCCACCGACGGGGAGAGCGCGGCGAGCCGGCCGAACGAGGCGACGGCCTCGGCGCGGTCCACGTTGAAGACGCCCAGCATGACCTGGCCGACTCCTGCGACGCAGTCGCCCGTGAACAGCACCCCGTGCGCCGGGAGGTGGACGCCGATGCTGCCGCGGGTGTGGCCCGGAGCGTGGACGACGATCGCGCCGCCGCCGAACCCGAGCAGCTCCCCGTCCTTCAGCTCCCGGTCCACCCGGGTCGGCGGGGCCTGCGGGACCGCGGTCAGGGCATGCGTGTACAGCGGCAGTTCCCAGTCCAGCAGGACCGGCTCCGGGACCGGCCGCTCGCCGCGGATCACGGAGGCGTCCAGACCGTGCGCCAGAACCTCCGCGCCCCATCGGGAGGCGAGTTCGTCCGCCGCACCGATGTGATCGTCGTGGCAGTGGGTCAGGACGATCCGCTGCAGCCGCTGCGGCCGCAGCCCGAGGGAACGTATCGCCCCTTCGATCGCGGCCGCCGAACCGGCGTGGCCCGCGTCGATCAGGGTCAGGTCCGCTCCGTCGCGCCAGAGATAGGCCTGGCCGATGGGGAAGCGGAGCATGTGGAGCCGTTCGGGGACGACTTCGATGAGATCCATGACCCGAACGTATGCGGGCGCACCCGGTGCGCGTGGCGATACGCGCCGAGACCGGGTTCGCCCGTAGCGGACCGACGGCCGGGGCGCCCGCTGGCGCCCCGGCGGCACGTCAGACGCGCTTGGACTCCGCGTAGTTGAGGAGGAACAGCGCCTCCGTGACCGACAGACGCTCCAGCTCCTCCGGGGAGACGCTTTCGTTGACCGCGTGGATCTGCGCCTCCGGCTCGCTCAGACCGATGAGCAGCATCTCGGCGTCCGGGTACAGCGAGGTCAGGGTGTTGCACAGGGGGATCGAGCCGCCCATGCCGCTGATCTGCATCTCCTGGCCCGGGTAGGCCGCCTTCATGGCCTCGGCCATCGACGCGTAGGCGGGGCTGTCGGTGTCCGCCTGGAACGGCTGCCCCTGGCCGACGACTTCGATCTCCAGACGCGCCTTCCACGGGGTGTGCGCCGTGAGGTGCGCCTCCAGCAGCTTGATCGCCTCCGCCGTGTCCACGCCCGGCGGCACCCGCAGGCTCACCAGCGCGCCCGCGCTCGCGTGCACCGAGGGGGTCGCACCGACCAGGGGCGGGGAGTCGATGGCCAGTACGGTGACCGCAGGCCGGGCCCACAGCCGGTCCGCGATCGAACCCTCGCCGATCAGCTCGACCCCGTCCAGCACCTTCGCGTCGGAACGGAAGTCCGCCTCCGGGTACTGGAGTCCCTCCCACACCGCGTCCGAGGCCAGCCCGTCCACCGTGGTCGAACCGTCCGGCGCGCGCAGCGAGGCCAGGAGCTGGATCAGGGCGGCCATCGCGTCGGGGGCGGCCCCGCCGAACATGCCGGAGTGCAGATTTCCGCCCAGGGTGTCGATCTTGACCTTCAGCAGGCACATCCCGCGCAGCGTCGCGGTGACCGTCGGCAGGCCCGTACGGAAGTTGCCCGCGTCACCGATCACGACGGCGTCGGCGGCCAGCAGTTCGGGGTGGGCCGTCGCGTACTGCTGGAGGCCGCCGGTGCCCTGCTCCTCCGAACCCTCGACGATGACCTTCACGTTCACCGGCACACCGCCGTTGGCCTGCAGGGCGCGCAGCGCGAGCAGGTGCAGGATGAACCCGCCCTTGCAGTCGGCGGTTCCGCGGCCGTACCAGCGGCCGTCGCGCTCGGTCAGCTCGAAGGCGGGGGAGACCCAGGCCGCCTCGTCCAGCGGGGGCTGCACGTCGTAGTGCGCGTACAGCAGGACGGTCGGCGCGTCCACCGGGCCGGGCAGGAACCCGTACACCGACTGGGTGCCGTCGGGGGTGTCGAGCAGCGCCACGTCCTGGAAGCCCTCGGCGCGCAGCGCGTCGGCAACCCAGTCCGCGGCGGCCCGGCTCTCGCTCTGGGGGAACTGGGCCCAGTCCGCCACCGACTGGAAAGCCACCAGCTCGGAAAGCTCCTGCTTGGCGCGGGGCATCAGCGAGGCGACGGTCTCGGCGATCGGATGAGACGGCATGGGCACGCTCCTCTTGGGTGCGACGTTGGTGTACGTGTAGGGGTACGCGTACGGGTCCCGCATGCGCGGGGTGTGCGTATGCGGGCTACGGCAGAAGACTGTTCCGATCCTCGCACAACGGGGCAGTCGCTCTCGCGCCGTAGGATTTCCCCGGCATCGGAGCAGGCATGAACCGCATGATCAGGAGCAGCAGCACATCGTGAGCAGCGACGAGAGCGACAGCGGCGACGTACGCGACGCGGCGGCAGGGCAGGCCGCTCAGGGGGCGGACGCGGAGGCCGGGGGGACCGGCGAGGTGGGCGAGGTGTGGGACGTCGTCGTGGTCGGGGCCGGGCCGGCCGGGTCCTCGGCCGCGCACGCCGCGGCGGCCGCGGGACGGCGTGTTCTGCTGTTGGAAAAAGCGGAACTGCCCCGGTACAAGACCTGCGGCGGAGGGATCATCGGCCCCTCGCGCGACTCGCTCCCGCCGGGTTTCGTGCTGCCCCTCAAGGACCGCGTCCACGCGGTCACCTTCTCCCTGGACGGGAAGTTCTCCCGGACCCGGCGTTCGAAGCAGATGTTGTTCGGGCTGATCAACCGGCCCGAGTTCGACGCCGCGCTGGTCGCCGAAGCGGAGAAGGCCGGCGCCACGGTCCGTACGGGTACGGCCGTGACGCGGGTGGAACAGCACGGGGCGTCCGTGCCGGACCGGCGGACCGTCGCAGTGGTCCTCGCTGACGGCGAGACCGTACTGGCCCGGGCCGTGGTCGGCGCGGACGGCAGCGCGAGCCGGATCGGGGCGCACGTAGGCGTCGAGATGGACCAGGTCGACCTCGGTCTGGAAGCGGAGATCCCCGTCCCGGAGACGGTCGCCGCGGACTGGAAGGGCCGGGTCCTCATCGACTGGGGGCCGCTGCCCGGAAGCTACGGCTGGGTCTTCCCCAAGGGCGACACCCTCACCGTCGGGGTCATCTCGGCGAAGGGCGAAGGCGCCGCGACCAAGCGGTACCTGGACGACTTCATCGCCCGGCTGGGCCTGTCCGGTTTCGAACCGGCGGTCTCCTCCGGGCATTTGACCCGCTGCCGGAAGCCCGGATCGCCGCTTTCGCGCGGGCGGGTGCTCGTCGCGGGCGACGCGGCCGGGCTGCTGGAGCCGTGGACCCGGGAGGGAATCTCCTTCGCGCTGCGCTCGGGGCGGCTCGCCGGGGAGTGGGCCGTGAAGATCTCCGAGGCCCAGGACGCCGTGGACGCGCGCCGTCAGGCCCTCAACTACGCCTTCGCCGTCAAGGCCGGGCTGGGTGTGGAGATGGGTGTCGGCAAGCGGATGCTGGAACTGTTCGAGGCCAAGCCGGGCCTGCTGCACGCGGCGATCACCGGCTTCCGTCCGGCCTGGCTGGCCTTCGCCCGGATCGCGCGGGGCTCTTTGACGCTGGCCGAGATGGTGCGTACGTACCCGCTGGCGCGCAAGGCGCTGCACGTGCTCGACGCCCGGCAGGCGCGGAGCCGGGCCGGGGCCGAAACCGGGACCGGGACCGAAACGGGGGCCGGGGAGCAGGGCTGAGCCTTGGGATCGAGCCGGCTCTCCCCTGGCGGGGGAGCGGCGGCCCCGAGGTGCGGGGTGTGGCGGTCTTGCCGGGTTCGCCGGCGAGGCCGCCACCGCGGGTCGGGGCCCGTGTGGCGCCGGGAGGGGGCGGGA
>NZ_JAPNLJ010000084.1 GCF_026627445.1 Streptomyces sp. H27-H1 | reverse complement strand
CGCTCGAGGACTGGATCAAGGTCTGGAACGACGAGGCCAGGCCCTTCAAGTGGACCAAGACCGCTGACCAGATCCTCGACCGGATCTGCCGCTACTGCGACAGGATCTCAAAACCAGATCACTAGCGCTCCTGGTTCAGGGGCAGAGCGATGTCGGTGACCTGCTGCCGGGTCGGGAATGCGCCCTGGTTGGTGGCCTTGCCGGTGAGGATGTTGATCTCGTACAGGCGGTACGAGCTGCCCGTGCTGAGGGCGGCGAAGCCCTTGTTGGTGCCGGTCTTGGCGTTGTAATAGATGTCGAAACCGGCGTCCGGTACGGCGTTGATGCCGAGGTTCCCGGTGGGGGCGAGGGTGCCGTCGTTGGCGGGGGACTGCAGGGAGATCCGGTCGGCCATCGTGTCGAGGTCGAACAGGGTCGTGGCGGTCGCCGCGTTCAGGTCGTTGTTGGTGTAGGCGGCGCCGGTGACTCCCAGGGCGGTCGACGGCGGGGTGGTGGGGTTGGTCAGCGTGCCGTCGACGGTGGTGCCCAGGGTGGCCGTGGCGTCGTCGATGTTGTGGCGCAGGTTCTGGCCGGTGTCGGAGATGACGCGCAGCCGGTTCGCGGCCGGGTTGAAGTCGACGCCGAACCGCGTGCCCGACAGGGCCACGGTGAGCTGGGAGACCTTCACAGCCTTGGCGTTGGTGGTGCTGAGGGTGTAGATGCCGCCGCGGTCGCCGACCCCGTAGAGCTTTTCGTTCTGTACCCGGAAGTCGATGCCGATGAGCTTGGTGTCACCCCGGAGACTGGACACCTTGCCCAGCGCCCGGGTCTTGGACGGCTTGTCGACGTCGAATTCCACCAGACGCTGGTCGGAGGTCAGCCCGATCGCGGCAAGACCCTTGTGGTCCATGGCAGGCAGGGTCTGCGCCGGGGTGTCGATGTCGGACACCGAGGCAAGCGCAGGGGTCGCGCAGGCCGCCGCGAGGACGGCGGAGAGGGCGATGACAGTGCTACGAGTACGCATGTTCACCTTTCGCGTGACTGATGGCCCGACCAGGGTGGTGGCAGGCCCGGGGTTACTTCGGAGGCGGCACGCTCCCGGACGGCCCCGGACCGGGACAACCACCCCAACGGTGCAGTAGCCGGCGACGACGGCCAACTTGTCCGTCGCCACGCCGCTGGTGGCGCTTCGCCCGCCACGGCGGTGGAATGGGTAACCAGGACGTTCCGGCGGCGGAAGGGGCTGGCCGTGACCGTGGGAGAGGCACTAACCGTCCTCACCGCCTGACGGCGCGGGGAGGAGCGGACATACCGGCGGGGGACATCACCGTGCCCGCATGGAACGGTATAGCGTCTGCAGCTGGCCGCAGAGAGACGGCAGAACCCGACGGGCCGTACCGGATCCGCTTCCCCTCGCGGCCCTGGCGCTGCCAGCGGATGCCACGCATTCGGCGACGCCGCACCGCCAGGAGACGCTCTTTCGTACTCCGCAGTACCACCAGACCCCGCCCGCGTGCAGGAGGGCCAATCCGACGGCCCTCCTGCGGCGAATCATTCGTGAGAACGCGGGAGGCGAGACCAATGACCGACGAAGAGTTCGAACAGCTCATGGCGCACGCACGAGCGGAGTCGCGCCGGATTGTGTTTCCCCCTCCGCCCTCCGATGACGACCGGGAGTACGCCTTCCAGCCGCAGCACGCGGAATTCGGAGGGTCTGCCCACTGACCGGTGTGGTGATCCCGCCCTCTCCGACAGTAAGTTCGGGGCGCAACGTCCCCATCGTGTCTGCGCTGGGGACCACTGCCCTCAAGCTGCCTGCCACAAGCACACGAAGGTGGCCGACGGATCGTGGGGCTTGTGCTGCGTCCGGGTGACCGACATCCAGGGCACGGTGTGGGGGATAACCGGCCGGTAGCGGATGGTGTGGACTGATAGAGCCTGGTCGTCCCGGGAAGGGCGGCTGCGGCTCACCGCCCCTCGCTCCGGGGCTTGCCGTCACGTCGCCGGTCCCGGAGCGGGGAGAGCGCACCACGCCTCCGGTTCCGAGACAGACACCAGCGGGGACGACAGGGAGAACGTCCGGCGACGCGTGGAGAAACTGACGTCGCACGTAGCGGAGACGACTTCACTCAACCCGAGGACTCGGGCATATGGTCTGGAGCACGCGGGCCCCGGCCGCGTTAGCCTCTCGATCTCAGCCCCACGAGCGTCTGGTCACAACTCCCCTCGGATGGAGCGCGGAGTCTGGCCTGGCCCTCGCGGACCTTCAGTAGATCGCCTGGCAGTTGCCCGGCGCCGCCCCGCCCGTGCGGTGGCAGCCGAGGTTCGCCATGCCGCCAGCTCTCTGCCAGCATGCCCGGCCCGCGCCCTGGCCGACGTTGTTCTCGCCGATGCCGAGAACCTTCTGTCGGCCACGCCGGATGGCACGTGCGCTGCGCCGTGGACCGGGCAGGTCTCGTCCGCGCCTTGCATGAAGGCCTGGACCGCCTCACCGAGGTCGCATCCGCCCGCCAGGGCCCTGTGAACCGCCGTGCGCCGACAGTGTCCGGGGCACGGCACCGGCAACAACCCCTGTGACACGCAGGCGCCATGCCTACGGCTGTTGCGGGAGTCGTGGCCGACTGCGCCGGCCGGACAGGCAGGCAGGCGGTTCTTCCCGTGCTGACCGGACAAGCGAACTGCCACCAGACGACACCAGCGGGCGACCCGGCCGGTGGACGAAGCGTTCGGCCAGATGCAGCGGCCGGGCCATCCCTTCGGGGGAACACGCTGGTGGAGACCAAGCCGCCCTGCGGTGCCCCAACGAAGACAGTGCGTGCGGGCCCGGCATCGGGCTCCCGGCGCCCACGCGCCGCTGCACCAACAAGGAGAGCAGCCCATGTCTCGTGTTCTGAAGAGTGCAGGTCTCGCGCTTGCAGTAGGTCTGGCGCTGGCCGGTGGAGCGTCCGCCGCGTCCGCCGATGCCGGGGCCTCCGGTGCGGCAATCGGCTCCCCGGGCGTGCTGTCGGGGAACCTGATCCAGATTCCGATCCACGTCCCGATCAACGCGTGCGGCAACAGCGTCAGCGTGATCGGCCTCCTCAATCCCGCCTTCGGCAATACCTGCGTCAACAGCTGAAGGCTCCGAGCCCCCGCTCGTCCCCGGCCCGCGGGATGAGGGGCGGGGCCGAGTGGGACCCTTCCGCTCCGGCCCAGGCGGGCGCCGCCAACTGCACCGCCTGATGTCCGCCCGGAACGGAAGTTCCGGGGTGGCGACGCGACGGGGAGTCGCCACCCCCACCCAGTTCATTGCTTTCCCGGCCTCGATCCGGCACCTGCAACCTAGCCGAGCGCGGCTCGCTCCGAGTGCTTCACACGGGCACACGTCAAGGGAGTGCAAGAGAGAAGACATCGGCAGGCGATAAGTCGAATGGTGGCAACAATGCCATGAAACGAAAAAGGCGACTTCAAGATATCCGTTAGCTCGATGGGGAAACGTTTCCTCCAACCCATTTCGCACACTCCAAGTCCGCCGTGATGCCGGTGGATCAACTCGTCATTTCCCCGACCCACCCTGCCGTCTCGCGGGCGGAGCCAGACCCAGGAGGTTCCTGGGTCAGAGTCTCCCAGCAGGCGGGATCGCGTCCCGCCTGGAGGCCTTGACCTGCTCCCATTCGCTTCCGGTGCCACCAAGGGCCTTATTGCGCATCAATCGCAATAGCAGTTTGCCCCTCGATCGGCCTAGTGTCCGGCCCGCGTGTTGCAGGAAATAATTCGGCTCTCATTTTCCCGCCTTGCCGCCGTGGCCAGGCCATTTGCAACAACGGGCCGCGTGGCGCTCTCCGTGCGCCGCGAAATACGGTCACGCCCTACCGGCAGTACATGCTTTCCTTCCGTCTGCGCGGTCTGAGCGCAATGGCACATTCCAAGGCCGGCGGGCCTTGGACCTGCTGCTGATGCCGCACGGGCGCGCCCGTCCGACCGAGTGGTCACCCCACCTGAATGCCCCTGTCCGGCCGTGCCGGTGTGTGCGGTGGGCCGGGTTCGCAGTCGAGAGGAACACCCTTGAAGTCCATCCCCGCACGGCCCCGTTCGCGCCGTGTGCTCAACCAGTCCCTCCTCGTCCTGGGCGCCGGCGCGCTCGCGACGGGACTGGCCGCCCTCACCCTGGCGCCGGGCGTCAGCTCCGCGTCCAGCCACCGCGAGGCACCGCTGATCGCGGGCGACCCGCGCGCGGACAACACCGACGTGTACGCGTACACCAGCCTGGACCGCCCCGACTCGGTGACCTTCCTGGCGAACTGGATTCCCTTCGAGGAGCCCAACGGCGGCCCGAACTTCTACGCGTTCGGCGACGACCTCCGCTACAACATCAAGATCGACAACACGGGTGACGGCGTCTCCGACATCACCTATACCTGGCGCTTCCGCAGCAGCTACCGCGACGACGCCAACCAGTTCCTCTACAACACCGGCCCGGTCACTTCCCTGAACGACCCGGACCTCAACTTCCGCCAGGTCTATGACCTTGTGGTCACCCGCGGCAACAAGAGCAAGGTCCTGCTCTCCGATGTGCCCGCCGCCCCCTCCCGTGTCGGCCCGGCGTCCATGCCCAACTACGCGGCTCTGCGCAACCAGGCGATCCGCAACGTCCCCGGCGGCGGCAAGACCTTCGCAGGGCAGGCGGAGGACCCCTTCTTCGCGGACCTGCGCGTCTTCGACCTCCTCTACGGGGGCGACCTGTCCGAGCGCGGCCAGGACACCCTCGCCGGCTACAACGTGAACTCCGTAGCCCTCCAGATCCCCAAGAAGGACTTGGCCCTGAAGGGGAACCCCGGCCGCAACCCGGTGATCGGTGTGTGGTCGACGACCGACCGGCAGGGCGTGCAGGTCTCCGACTCCCGGAACAAGCACGGCGACAAGTGGAAGCAGGTCTCCCGCCTGGGTAACCCGCTGGTCAACGAGGTCGTCGTCCCGCTGAAGTACAAGGACGCCTTCAACACCCTCAACCCGGACCAGGACCGCACCGTCCAGCCGGTCGTGGACAAGGTCCTCGACCCGATCCTGCCCAAGCTGATCCAGCAGGTCTACGGCATCCCGGCACCGCCGGCCCCCCGACGGGATCTGTTCGAGATCTACCTGACGGGCATCTGCAAGGCCTGCGGACCCATCCAGGCCGACCTCAACGCCCACCGCCTGAACAAGGACGCGAAGCTCCGTGACATCGTGCCGGCGGAGGAGCTGCGCCTGAACATGGCGGTTCCGCCGACCGCGCAGCCCAACCGCTACGGCGTCCTTGCCGGTGACTTCGCGGGCTTCCCCAACGGCCGCCGCCTGACGGACGACGTCATCGACATCTCCCTCCAGGCCGTCGAAGGCGCCGCCCAGACTGGCCAGCTCGTCCCGGCCCTGGCCGACGGCGACCAGGTCGACGCCAACGAAGTGCCGTTCGGCACCTCGTTCCCGTACCTGGCGCTGCCCCACACCAAGTCCGTCAACAGCGGCCCGAACGGCAAGTAAAGGGTTCCAGAGAGAGGAACGCCGCGGCCTTGGGAGGCCTCGGCGTCCTCCTCCTAGGCGTCGGCGGTGCCGCCTGCGCCGCAACCGAGGCCAGCTGACCTATCGCACTCCGGGCGGGGACCGAGTCCGGCCCTCCGGTCCTCGCCCGGAACACCATCCACTGCATTTCCCCGGGGAGGATCCCGTGCACCGGCCCGAAGACGAACCCGCTCCCGTGATCCGGCGCCGCAGACGCCTGCGCACCACCGTGATCACCGTCGCCCTGGGCGTGGTCATGTTCACCGTCGGGGCTGTCGGCCTCTCCCCGAACGGCAGCAGCACGCCGGACGCCCCTGCCACGGCATCATCAGCCTCCGGCCCCGCCCGCGGGATCGCGGCACTGCGCGAGCGCGTCCAGCGTCTGCCGAAAGATCCGGTCAGCTGGGCGAACCTCGGCATGGCCCTGGTCCAGCAGGCCCGCACCACCGCCGACCCGGCCACCTACGCCCAGGCCGAGGCGGCCTTGCGCCGCTCCCTCACCCTCCAGCCGGCCCAGAACCTGCACGCGGAGATCGGCATGGGCGCCCTCGCCGCCGCCCGCCACCAGTTCCGTGACGCCCTCACCTGGGCCGAGAAGGCGATCGCGACCAGCCCCGCCACCCCCGCCACCTACGGAGTGCTCGCCGACGCCCACACCCAACTCGGCCAGTACCGGGAAGCGGAGGAAGCCGTCCAGAAGATGGCCGACCTTCGCCCCGACAGCTCCTCCCTGGCCCGCGCCTCCTACGTCTTCGAACTCCGCGGCGACACCGACCAGGCCAAGCTGCTGATGGAGCGCGCCCTGCGGGCCGCCGGCACACCCGGCGAGCGCGCCTTCGCCCACACGCACCTGTCCTCCCTCGCCCTGGACAGCGGCGATCCGACCACCGCCCTGCGCCAGGCCCAGGCCGGCCTGGCCATCGCACCGCGCGACGCAGGCCTGCTGGAAGCCCGGGCCAAAGCGGGCGCAACCACAGACGATCGCGAACAGGCGGTCGCCGACTACACCGCAGCCATCGCGGTGGCCCCGCTGCCGCAATACCTCCTGGGACTCGGGGAACTCCAGCAGTCCCTCGGCCGCCAAAACCAGGCCGAGGCCCAGTACGCGGTCCTGCGCGCCCAGGAAACACTCCGCCGAGCCACCGCCGCACCCGCCGACGTCGACGCGATCTACTTCGAGGCCGACCACGGCGACCCTCACCAGGCCGTGGCCATGGCCGAAACCGCCGTACGCGAGCGGCCATTCCTCGCCGTCCACGACGCCTACGCCTGGGCCCTGCACCGCGCAGGCCGCAACGACGAAGCCCTCCACCAGGCCGACAAGGCCCTCGTGCTGGGCACGCGCAGCGCACTGTTCCTGTACCACCGCGGCGCCATCCACCAGGCCCTCGGCGACACCACGCCCGCCCGCCACGACCTCTCCCAGGCGCTGGCCGCCGACCCCACATTCCACCCACTGCACGCCCCCGCGGCGCGCGAAGCACTCCGGCGAATCGACGACACCACCCCATGAACCCCAGCACCCGCCGGCGTCTGACCGCCGCCCCCCTCGCAGCAGCCCTGCTCACCCCGCTCGCCCTCCTCACCACGGCCTCGCCCGCGGCCGCGCACCCGCTGGGCAACTTCACCGTCAACTACGCAACCCACCTCACCCTGCGCCCGCACGCGGTCGAAGCCGAGATCGTGATCGACCGCGCCGAGATCGCCGCAGCACAAGAGCGCCCGCTCATCGACCAAGACCACAACGGATCCATCAGCGCCGACGAGCAAGGCGTGTACGCGGACGAGGCATGCACGACGCTGGCCGGGCAGCTGGCCGCCGACGTGGGCGGCGTGAGCCTCCGATGGAACCGGGGCACGAGCGGACTGACCTTCCCCACTGGTGAGGCCGGGCTCAAGACCAGCCGACTCACCTGCCGACTCACCGCCGACGCGCCCCTGACCTCGCCGGCCGGCGTCCACGTCGTCACGCACTACGACACCCGGCGCATCGGCTGGCACGAGATCACCGCCCGCGGCGCAGGCCTGACCCTCCCCGACTCCACCGTCCCGGCGACCTCCACCACCGACCAACTGCGCCACTACCCGCAGGATCCGCTCGCCGACCCGCTCGACCAGCGCAGCGCCGATATCCGGACGGCCCAGGGACAGGGGGCCGCGGCCGCCCGGATCGTGCCACCCGGGATGCCCGGCGCGGGCCCTGTCACCGCCGCGCTGAACAAGGTCTCCACGCTCTTCGACACCCTCGTCGGCAGCCGGGAACTCACCGTTCCCGTCGGCCTGCTCGCCCTGCTCCTCGCCGTAGTCCTCGGTGCCTCCCACGCCGCCATGCCCGGCCATGGCAAGACGATCATGGCTGCCTACCTGGCCGGGCGGCGCGGCACCCGACGCGACGCCGTCACGGTCGGCGCCACCGTCACCCTCACCCACACCGCGGGCGTCCTCGCCCTCGGCCTGGCCCTCCCTCTCGCCACCCACCTCGCCGGGGAAACCGTCCTGGTCTGGCTCGGCCTGGCCAGCGGCCTCCTCGTCACTGCCATCGGCCTGAGGCTCCTGCACTCCGCCCTGCGCGGCCGCCCCCTCCAGCACGGCCACAGCCACACCCATGGACATCACCACCACGCAGACCATGGCCACGGACATCACCACCACAGCCACCACGGGCACGGGCCCGTGGCAGATCACGGACACAGCCACGAGCCACCGACCGGCCTGCCCTCCTCACGGCGAGCCCCCGACAGCGCAACGGCGGACGGCACCACCACCGTCCTGACCAAAACCGCCACCGCACTCCCGCACGACCATCACCACCACGGCGAAGCCGAACACCACCACCACAGCCACGCTCCCTCGCGTCGAAGGCGCTGGTCGCTCATCGGCGTCGGCGTCGCCGGCGGTCTCGTCCCCAGCCCGTCGGCACTGGTCGTGCTCCTCGGCGCCGTCGCACTTGGCCGGACCGCCTTCGGAATCCTCCTCGTCATCGGCTACGGACTCGGCATGGCCACCACCCTCACCCTCGCCGGCCTCCTCCTCGTACGGCTGCGCGAGCGCATCACCGCTCGCACCGCCGAGCGAGCCTCCGCACGCCTGCAAGCGCTCGGGCGCATCGGCCCCGCCGCCACTTCAGCCCTTGTCCTCCTCGTTGGCCTCGGCCTCACCGCCCGCGCCGTCACCGGACTGTGAACAGAGCGGCTACCAGCTGCTCAGCAGTCGTGGCTGGACGTGAAGAGCCTGTCGGTCCGCCCACACAGCCGCGATGGCGATGAAGACACCACCGACGGCGAAGCCAGGTCGGTACCGGCAGGGAAACAGGCACAGGAGGCCCCCGGAAGCAGCCAGGACGGCCGCGAAGACCACAAGCGGCAACAAAAGGCCCCGACAGAACCCGCTTCACCACTGGTGCCCAACCGATGGCGCCGGGAGGAACACGCGTGCGGAAGCACCTCCACAGCCTCCCCCTCCGGCGCCGGGGAGGGGAAGCATGCCCTTCGTGAAGATAACGGGCGAATCAATACCAATCCGGAGTGGTGGGGCCTTCGAATCACCAGATGGAGGAGCGAGCGCGCGTTGCTCGCGGCGCCGGGTCCCACCTGGCCTTGGGGCGCAGAGGCGAGGGGGTGCGAAAGGAGTGCTGTCATGACCGCACAAACGATCGGGCGCGGCCTTGCCGCTGTCGTCCTGGCCGCCGGTTTCGGTGTGGCGGGCGTCGGCGTGGCGGGGGCTGCTCCCCAGTCCCACCATCATGATCACAGTGTGTCGGGCACGGTGACTTCCCGGATTGAGCTCAACGTCCGCGAGCACCCGTGGACGCATTCCCACGTGGTGTGGAGCCTGTCCCCGGGCAGCCACGTCAAGCTGGCCTGCCAGCAGGACGGCTGGTACCACCTCGCCGACAAGTCCGGCTGGGTCGATGCCCACTACGTCTACGCCCACGAGTGGGTGCGGTACTGCTGACCAAGGGCCGACGGCCGGGGGGTCCTCAGCTGTCGTGGCTTCGACCCGGGCATTTCCGCTCCACGCAGGGGCCGCACCGATGGTGCGGCCCCTATCCTGTGCGTCAATGCTGGGCGAGCGGAATGCGATGCCGGTGACCTGCCGGTTCTTCGGGCTGCAGTAGATGTCGACGCCTGCGTCGGGGCCCACAGCGGCGCCCAGGTTCCCTGTGGAGGCGAGGGTGTCGGCGTTGGCCGGGGGTTGATCGAGGTCCGGTCGGTCGTGGTGTCGAGATGCCGAACAGGCTGTCGGCGATCGCCGCGTTCAGGTCGTTGTTCGTGTACGCGGCGCCACCGACGCCCAACGCCGTGGACGGCGGCGTGGTGGGGTTGTGAGCATGGCGTTCACGGTCGGCGCCGACGCGAGACACCAGTAGAAGCCGATACACAGCCGATACGGGGCTTTTCTATATATTCCTCCAGCAATCAACCTGCCATGCGGCCACGAATAGGCGGTAGAGGGTGAACAGCCCCGTCCGGGGAAGCAGACCGGGCGGGCAGCGACCTTTCCCCTCTCGTACCGTCGCCTCGGGGGCGATCGGGCCCAGCGGCGGAGCAGTCCCAGCAAGGCCCGCCTCCGGAAGAAGGACACATGAGCACCCGACACATCCGCCGTAGCGCCGCTCTCGTGGTCACGGCGTTCGCTTTCCCCGTTGCCCTGGGTGTCGCAGCCCCCGCGTTCGCCGGCTCCCAGCAGGCCGACCCTTACGGCCCTGCCTGCGCGTCGGTCCCCAAGGAAGGCTCGGGCAGCCTCGCCGGCATGGCCAAGGACCCCGTGGCCACCGCAGCGTCCAACAACCCGGCTCTGTCGACGCTGGTCACCGCCGTCAAGAAGGCCGGCCTTGTCGACACTCTGAACAACGCCAAGGACATCACCGTGTTCGCGCCGACCAACGACGCCTTCGCGAAGATCCCGAAGGCAGACCTCGACAAGATCCTCGCCGACAAAGCCGAGCTGACCAAGATCCTCACCTACCACGTCGTGGGCACAAAGATCACGCTCGACCAGCTCGGCGCCGGCTCGTTCCAGACGCTCGAAGGCGGTTCCCTAACCACAATGGGATCCGGTGAGTCGTTCACCGTCAACGGAAAGGCAAAGATCGTCTGCGGCGACATCCAGACCGCGAACGCCACGGTCAACATCATCGACACGGTCCTCACACCGATGTGAGCGCCTGGGTCAACCGCGCCGGGGGCGCGCTCAACACCCGTCGTCGCGCCGGCTCGCTCTGAGACCGCCGCCCATTGGCTTGATCTTTAACGTTGGGTTGAAGATCAAGCCGATCCACAGTTTCCGCAGCTTGGCTTCGGCCGGGGGAAACGAAACTCGCCCACTCTCTGGGTGGTCGCCATGCGCCCGTTCCCTGACCGATGCCTGGCGCCGTAACGCCTCGCGAAGCGCTCCTTCACCCAGAGGCACGTCGCGTCCTCGTCCTGGCACTCAGGCGCGATCGCGCCGGGCTCCGGGCAGGCAGGGCAAACACCGATGGAGGACCGTCCTATTCGCCCTCTCTTCACCGGCCTGGTGACCATCGGCGAGCTCGCCGGCGACGGTGACGGACAAGTCTCCAGCCCTCCCGCACCGACACCCGTGCAGCCGAAGGGTTGGGCGCAAGAACCTGGCGTCGGCCCTTTCCCCGTCGAACCGAGCAAGTCGGTGGCCCAACGCCCACCGTCGTGGGCGTCATCGACGGCGACACGATCGACGTCCGTGGAGTCGGCGGCATTCGGCCCGCCGGTGCGACTTCAAGAGTGCGGCTCCTGACCATCGACGCACCAGAGAAGGGGGCCTGCTATAGCCGCGACGCCACGGCCCGGACCAAGGCACTGCTACCGAAAGGCTCCGGCGTGCGGATCGAACGCGTCCGCCGGACGCGAGACGGCCGAGGAGATCCTGGCCGAGCACATCGAGCAATCCGTGGACCTGCTGCTCGAATGCTCCCGCGTCCTGGCCGAACGGGTTGCCGACGGCCGCCTCGCAGTGGTGGGGCTGTCCTACCGGCTGGCCGACGGCAGTGCACAGCTCGTCGCCACCCGCGGCATCGATGCGGCGGTTCCCACCACGGCCTGACCGTCCCGGTTACGGCCGCTCACCGGCAGAGCCGGGGCCCCGCAGCCCGGCGAAGCCGGTTGGCGATCGCCAACCCTAGGCCCTCCTCCAGCGGCAGGGGCGCGATGATGAGGTCGCACCCTTGCTGGTCGAGCTCGCGCAGGAATCCATACAGGCCGTGGGCGTAGGCGTCCATCGAACGGGGACCGTCACCACGGCGTGCGCCTTCAGCGGGGCGTCGGCGAAGGAGGCAGGCACAAAGACGCCGACCTTGTGCCCCAGTCCTTGCGCGAGCTCTGCCTCGGCAACGATCTTCTCCGGCTCGACCAGGACAACCCGCGCACGTGGCGCGTAGTGCGACGGGTGCTGGCCCGGCACCCGGACATGACTCGTCGAAGGCACCGAGATAGAGCGCCCCAGCACCGCTTCGAGGTCCTCGCGCGTCATCCCGCCGGGCCGCAGGATGCTCGGGATCTCGCCCGTGACATCAACGATGGTCGACTCGACGCCGACCTCGCATGAGCCGCCGTCGAGCACGAAGTCGACGCCGTCACCAAGCTCCGTACGGACATGGTCGGCCGTCGTGGGGCTGACCGAGCCGAAGCGGTTGGCGGACGGGGCCGTGACGCCGCCACCGAAGGTCGACAGCACCGCGAGAGCGACAGGGTGGTCGGGCACGCGCACGGCCACCGTCTCCAGCCCACCCGTCGCTTCCAGCGGCACCCGGTGGCCGCGCCGCAGGACCAGGGTCAGCGGTCCCGGCCAGAAGTGTTCGGCCAGCAGACGCGCAGTCGCGGGCACGGTCTCGACCCAGTCGTCCAGGTGCTCCGCGGCGGCGATGTGGACGATCAGCGGGTGGGAGGGCGGACGCCCCTTCACCTGGAAGATGCGCGCGACGGCGGCAGGGTCCTCGGCGTTCGCGCCCAGACCGTAAACGGTCTCGGTCGGAAAGGCCACCAGACCGCCGGCGCGCAGCACCTCGGCCGCCCGCTCGATGTCACTGGTCGTTGCCGTCACCATCGCAGTACTCCACTGAAGGGTCGGGCCGAACATGCTGCGGCCCGGATTCCGGGCAGGTACCGGGGCCGCGGACCTGCACACGTCCATGAAGCGCCTTCTACGACCCGTGCACGCGTCACCCCACCAATGCCGCCGCACCGGCAAGGACACGATCGGCGTCAACACCGCAGCGGATGCCCGTCATGACGTGCGACCAGAACCTGCTTCCGCGTTCTGGGCGGGATGTGAGCAAGCCTGAGATCACCAACACCACGACCAGGATGATCGCACCCGCACACGAGCATCCGATGATCTTCCCAGCGTTGCCCCTAAGTGGAGGAGGCAGCCCCCACTGCGGCGGATAGCCGCCCGGCGGTGACCCCCCTTGCTCAGCCGGGCGGCGGTTCCCCATTCGACATGGGGCCAGCGTCCGCGCGTACGCATCCGGACAGTTCCGCGCGAAGGGATCAGGACCTCCGCCGCTACTCCCGCTACCAGCTGCGGTCACCGCCCGTGCCCGGGAGCTCGTCGATCAGGGCACCCCGATCGAGGCTGCCTGCCGGATCGTCATCCTGGAGGACCAGCTCGAGGACGCCCAGCGCCTCAACGCCGAATACCACACCGCAGCCGCGGGCCCCAAGGCCGCGGCCCGAGGCGGCGTAGCCGTTCCCCTCCCTCGTGCCACCCACGCTGCCCGGGACGCATGGCGTTCCCGGGCCGAACTCCGCCCTCGCAGAACCTGAGGGACGGCGTGCAGTCCCGCTGCCTCGAGCGAGGAGCCGTCCTGCTGTTCCGTGCCACCCGGGCGGTCCGATCTTCGTTTTGTGCTTTCGTGTAGGGCTGCCGTTTCGGGGTATACGGCTGGAATTAGCCGTGTGGCTTGCTCAGGATGAAGGTGGCGCTATGGCTGCTGTGGTGTCCCAGGACGAGTGTGAGTTGCTGTTCAGATCATGTCGGCCATGGCCCTGGACGGCAGTGAACCGATCGCTGGGGCCAGGCGTGCTGCCCGCAGTTTCATGACTGATGTGCAGGCCGTTCACGGGCTTCCGGTATCGGAGCGTGCGATGAGCATGGTGGAGCTGGTGGTCAGCGAGTTGGTGACCAACACCTACAAGTACGCGCCCGGGCCGTGTCTGCTGGAGCTTGAGGTGAGCGTCGCCGTCGTGGAGATCAGCGTGTGGGACACCGGTGCCCGGCTGCCCGCGGTGAGCGCGGCTGATCCGAGCCGGATCGGGCAGCACGGCCTGGAGATCGCGATGGCGGTGGGCCGCAGTTTCGAGGTGCGGCGCGAGCCCGTGGGCAAGCGAGTGAAGGTCACGATAGGGCTGGCCGACGACCCCGGCGGGCATCTGGCCGGCCGCCTGCCGTGACGATGTTGGCCAAGCTCCTGCCATACGGGTAAGGGAGCGCTCCGCCCGGTGCCTCCGGTCGGGTCCGTGTGCCGTCGGTTGCGCGGGGATGCTGGGAGCGGGACCGGGGGATCCGAGTTCCGAAGCTTTCGAGGGAGCGCCCATGAGCACGGCGAAGGACCTGTTCATCATTGCCATGGACGAACGGCCTGGGGCCGGTGTCGGGCAGGGCGACTTGTCGCTCGTACTCGCGGGTGCCGAGCTGATCGATCTCCTCGCCGTACAGGCCGCAGTCCTGGACGACGACTCCATCGTGCCGGGCGGGCAGTATGAGCTTCATGACGAGCTCATGACCGAGGCGGCATCGGCTCTCATCCGGCAGGTGCCGTACGAGAAGGTCGAAGACTGGCTGTGGCGCCGCGGCCGGGAGCTGTCCGCGACCTACCAGGCGGCTCTCGAAGAGGCCGGCCAGCTGACGCGGGGGCGGCGCGCCCTGCTGCCGTTCGGAAACGATCGCCTGGAAGTCGCCGAGACGCCCGTTCGGCGCCGCGCCCGAAGCCGGTGGGAGGCGGGCGAGCCCATCCTCACTGCCCTCGCCGCGGCCGTGGGTATCGCGGCCACCCGCCCCGAGGACGGAGGCGAGCACGCGAACGAGCTAGCCCTCGAGGACGAAGCGGTGACCACCGTGCTGGCGATCATCAACGAGGCGGTGATGGAGCTGGAAGCCGTACGACAGCGGCGTTCCATCGAGCACGCGGCCTTCGCCAACGTCTGGCGCGTCCCGTAGAGCGACGCCCCGACCCCGTACTTCCCGTCGTCGGAGAGCTGTCCCGAGGCGGCCGCGCTCTGGCGGCAGAGCTACGGTCGGCGCGCGTTGGCGTTAGCGGTCGAGGAGGGCGCTGACGGTCTTGCCGCCGGTCAGCCGGCGGGTGACGGCTGTGGCCCGGGCCAGGTGGTGACCCACGGGCCAGCCGAAACCGCCGGCGCCCCCTTTTTTAGATCGGGGGCCCGCATGCGCGGGGCTGCGCGGGGCCTTCGGGCTGTTGTCGTGCACGGCGACTTCGACGCTGCCAGATGGGCGGTCAGGTCCAGCGTGCAGGTGCCGCCGCCGTGTGGCCGCACACCGTGCAGGACCACCTCAAGTCGGTGTTCCCCAAGACCGCGACGAACAACCGCAGAATGCTGCTGACCCGCGCACTCCGAACGTGAACCGCGGGCCCTACCCCGCCTGCTTGACGCAGGTCCGGTCCCTCGCCGGCAGCTTGCCGGTGGCCAGGTACCGGTTGACCTGGTCGTCCACGCACGCGTTGCCGTAGCGCCCGAAGAGCGCGTGCCGGTTGGCGCCCTCGAGGGTGACCAGCCTGGAGCTCGGCAGCTGCTTGTGCAGTTCGACGCTCCCCTTGTACGTCGTCCGCGGGTCACCGGTGGCGGCGACGATCAGTGCAGGGGCATCGCGCCGCACCCGGGTGGGCTCTTCGCGCGGCGAGTCCCAGAAGGCGCACGGGTTGATGTTGTTGGTCAGAGCGCCGAACAGCGGGTGCGCGATGCGGTTGCGCTCGATGTCCCGCCAGTAGAGCTCGGGATCGCGCGCGGCGGCTACGTCCCCGCAGATGACGGCGGACTGCGCGCCGGTGGGCTCGCCCTCACCGCGCAGCACGTACCGGAGCTCCGGGACGAGCATCGGCGGCACCGTCGTCGGCCGGCCCTCCGCGGCTTTGGCCAGTACGGAAAGCAGCTCGCTGAACGACGCCCGCGCCGGGGCGGTGTCGTCCGCGATGCCCGAGAAGAGGAGGAGCGGCGCCTGGCTGTCGTCGATCCGGAAGGCATCGGCGCCGGCGCCGATGGTCAGCGGACCGCGCGCGGCCGTCGCGACGATGCGGTCGACGGCGGCGAGGACCTCGGCGCGGCTGCGGCCGAGGCCGTAGGTGTCGTGGTGCTCCGCGGCCCAGGCGGCCCAGTCGGACAGCGCCTTCTCGTTCTCGCGCTCGGTGCCCTTCAGCAGCCGGGGGCGGTAGTCGGTTGGGTTGATCGCCCCGTCCAGCACCATCCGGTCGTGGCGGCCGGGGAACATCTGCGTGTAGACCGTGCCCAGGTAGGTGCCGTATGAGTAGCCCAGGAAGGAGATCTTCCGCTCGCCGAGTGTGCCGCGGATGACGTCCATGTCGCGGGCCGTGTTGCGGGTGGTGATGTGCGGGAGCACCGCGGCGTCGGTGGCCCGGCACTTGTCGGCCAGGCTCTTCTGCAGGGCGACCTGGCGGTCGAAGCCCGCCCGGCCGGTGCCGGCGGACAGCCAGGTCATGCCGACGGGCAAGCCGCAGTCCAGCGCGGTGCTGCGCCCGATGAAGCGCGGGTCGAAGCCGACGATGTCGTAGCGCGCGCCGACCTCCTTCATCGACGCACGGGCCTGCGGCGGGGACTGGAGCGCGGGACCGCCCGGACCGCCGTTGTTGAGGAGGATCGCGCCGATGCGGTGGCGGGTGTCGGTGGCCTTGAGCCGGGAGATCGCCACGGTGATCGTGCGCCCCCGGGGGTCGGCGTAGTCCAGGGGCACGGTCACGTCCGCGCACTGCACGCCTGCCTGGTCCAGATCGCGGCCCGTGGTGTCGTCGGGGCCCTTGATGCAGCTGCCCCAGCCGAGGTGCTGGCGGTAGTACCGGTCCAGTCCGGCCCCGGAGCTGTCCTGGGTGGGGGGCTCGGCGGCCGTGGCCAGGACAGGGGAGGGCGTGAGGCAGGCGGCGAGGGTGAGGCCCACGGCCAAGGCACGGCGTGCGGCGGGGCTGACAGTGGTCACGGGGTCTCCTTGAGTACCGTCCGCTTCGTGTGATCGCATGCCCCGAGGCTAGGAACCCGCCCTGGTACAGCACATCGCCCAAGGGCACGAGGACCTAGGTCCCGTCCAACCCTGGTCCGGGACCTGCGGCCCGGTCCGGCCTCCTCCTCCGGGTGGAGACCGTCGGCGGGGCTGCGCTAGGAGTTGTCGTCAAAGTTTTAGGCCCACATCAGGAGCGACGCGAGGGTGACGGCGGCTTGGTAGGACTGGGCGGTCTTGTTGTACCTGGTGGCGATGCCACGCCTGAGGTGATCCCCGTGGTGTGGACACACCTGACAATGGATCTTGTTGATCCTGGAAGGTGTAGACCACGTGGCAAGGCCCTCGAAGTACAGTGCGGAGTTCCGGTCCGACACGATCGCGTTGTGGCGCGCTTCGGCGGGAAGGCGGACGTTCAGGGACGTTGCGGCCGATCTGAATGTCAACCCCGAGACGCTGCGGACCTGGGTGCGTGACGTCGGCGACGGTCCGGTCGCTTCCGGCGGGTCTCAGGACACCGCGGCAGAGATCCTGCGACGGGCAGCCGCCTATTTTGCCCGGGAGATGAAGTGAAGACCACCGCTTGGGACTTCGTCTCCGCCCATGCCGCGATGTTTGGCATCAAGCGGAGATGCCGGGTGCTGGAAGTCTCCCGCTCGGGGTTCTACCGGTGGATCGCCGGCGCCCAGGTGCGGGCCGCCCGGCAGGCCACCGAGGACGCCCTGGTCTCGGAGATCCGCGAAATCCATGCCGAACACCGCGGGAACTACGGCGCGCTCCGAGTCCATGCCGAACTGCGCGGCTTCGGCCACACGGTCAACCGCAAGCGGGTCGCGCGGCTGATGCGGAAGCACGGCATCGTCGGCCGACACCTGCGGAAGAGGAAGCGCACCACGGTTCCGGACCGGCTCGCGCCGCCGGTGGCGGACCTGGTTCAGCGGGACTTCACTGCTGTCAGTCTGGACGAGAAGTGGTGCGGCGACATCACATACCGCGTGGCTCTACCTCGCCTGCGTCATCGACATTCGCTCGCGCCGGGTGCTCGGCTACTCGATGGCCCCGCACATGCGGGCCGGGCTCGTCATCGACGCGCTCCAGGCCGCAGTCGCAGCCCGCGGCGGGGACGTCACCGGTGTGATCTTCCACGCGGACCGCGGATCGCAAGGTGGATTCAACTGGTCGTCGCAACACCCTGATCTCGTAGGGGTGCGACGTGGCCACGGCGGACTGGAGTTTGAAGACCAGCGATGTTCCGGAGGGCCAGCGTCGGCAGTGGCGCGCTGACCGTGCGTTGCGGCCGGCGATGCGTTCGCCGGGGCGGCCTGATCCGTCTCGGGTAGTGCAGCGCCAGTTCTGGCGACTGATCGCCACGGGGGTCACGACG
>NZ_JAPNLJ010000083.1 GCF_026627445.1 Streptomyces sp. H27-H1 | reverse complement strand
CACTCGGATACGCCGGTCTCTCCATATCCGCACAACATCACTCACATCCCGGCCAGCACGTCAGTACATCGAACGACCACACGATCGAGCGATCTCGAAACATGAATAAAGGGACTTAATGTCCTCTGAGTGCCGACGGTCTCCGCGGCCCGCACCGACTGCGAGTCGATGATTGCGGCGGTGTGGTCCACGTCCCGTCCCTCGGCCCGGCGGACCTCGTCGCGCAGGTCGTTTCACCAGTGGTGCGCAGATCGAACGCAGCAGCAGATCGATGCCTCCCTCCAGCACCAGGTCCGCGCAACGGGTGGACAGCGCGACCAGTTCGGACCGCCCTTGATGCCAGTAGGGCTCCACGGTCTGCCGATGGCAGGCGCGCACGGCCTCGGCCAGCTCCCGTCGCGCATCGCGGTCGCCCTCGGACACCCGTCTGGCCCATGGCAGGTGTCCGGGGTGGAAGTCGAGACCCTCGAACTCGCGTCGCAGCCGGGACACCGGGGCGTGCAGCAGGTTGTCCACGGCGTGGTCCAAAGAGGGCACATCACCCATCAGGGCCAGTAGATCAAGGCCGGGACCGCGCACCGGAACCAGGGACGTCAGGGGGCGCGTGTCCGCTCCCATCCGGCCCGCGACCGCTGACCGCCACGAGCGGAAGTGAGGCAGCGCCCGGTTCTCCCTCAGTAGTTCCAGGCTGTAGTAGACCTCCGCTGCGACGCCGATCGTTGCGGCCACTCGTGTCCGGGCAAGGTCTTCCGTCGTGAAGTGAATGCGTAACAACCGACCGGCCCCCTGCCACCGAAGTAGAGCGCGTGAGCGCACCCCCAGCATGCCCCAACCCGCCGCGCCCGATCCTGATGGCACGAAGGTTGGTCCGCTCCACCGCCAAGCACCCCTGACGATCAGTTTGTTCACGGGCACTTAGAGGTCCTAACAAAGGCGTTGGACGTGCCGGTGGGTAATGAGGCAGGTGGCGAGTCCGAGGAAGGCTTCGTGGATGCCGTCGTGTCTCTCCCAGCGGACGCGGGGGCCGTCGGAAGCCGTGGAACCAGGCGATGGTGCGCTCGACAACCCAGAGGTGAACACCGAGGCCGGAGCCGTGCGGTACTCCGCGGCGGGCGATGACTGGTTTGATGCCCTGCGCCCGGACCAGGCGGCGGTACTTGTCGTGATCGTAGCCGCGGTCGCCAAGGAGGATGTCAGGCCGTCGACGTGGTCGTCCGACGAGTCCCGGGACGGAGGGAATCTTCGCCAGGAGGGGCATCAGCTGGGTGACGTCGTTGCGGTTTCCGCCGGTCAGAGACACTGCGAGTGGGATGCCCTGCCCATCGACGAGGATGTGGTGCTTACTGCCCGGCCGTGCGCGGTCGACCGGGTGGAGGGCCGCGGCCAGGTCGACGGCCGGGAGGTGACCTGCCTGAAGGCCGCCGACGGGGCGCTCATCCGCTGCGCGTACGCGGCCCCCGGCTCCCCGGAGGAACAGGAACTCCAACGCCGGGACCGGGAGAAGAAGGAGCGGGAGGCGAGGCCGGCAGCCCCCTCCGGCACGGGCGACCTCAGCGGATACACCCCCGAGCAACTCGCCGAACTGCAAAAATGCCTCTCGGAGGAGTTCGTCCGCCGGCTGAAGGGCAATGGCTGACGGATACGTCGCGGCAAGACCCGAAAGAGACGGCCCAACCCTGTAGCGGAGCCGGAACGACCAACCTCCCACCCTGGGCGGGGGAGCGGAGCGGCCGCCGGGTGTGGTCTCGAATGCGGGTCGTGGCGGTCCGCCCGGTCGACGTGCGAAGGCTTCCGGGCGGACTCCGCTGTCCAACTTGCCGGATCGCAGACCGGGTCCGGGTGAACCTGGCCGCACTGTGGGCCGAACGGGAATCCTCTGCTCACCCTCGTGCGACCGCTCGCTGGCGGGGCGGCCCGGCAGACGGAGGCGGCGGCCGACGCAGGGCAGTTGCTGCGTCAGGCCGCCACAGCGGCCGTGGTCAGGACAGGACGATCAGGGCCGCGAGGGCCGGGCCGAAGGCTCCGCCCAGTTGGTAGCAGAGGCTGAACAGGCCGATCGCCGTGGGCCGTCCGGCGGGCGGCGCGGCCTGGGTGGCGTAGACGGCGAGGATGGCCTGGCCCGCGCTCGTCGCGAGGACGGCGAGCAGCGCGACCAGCAGGAGCAGCGGCGCCCAGGGGGTCAGTACGGCGGTCAGTGGTGCCAGGGCTCCGACGGTCAGCAGGATTGCCAGGACCTTCGGGCGGCCCAGCCGGGACGCGCTCGCGGCCAGCACCATGGAGAGAAGGGAGCCCACGAGGAGGGCGACGAGCTGGCCGGTGCCGATCATCGAGGTCGACCAGTCGGTGCGCTCCCGCAGCAGCTGCGGGACGCTGAACAGCAGCGTGAAGTACGAGGTGGCGAAGGTGCACGCGAGCAGCGCGGAGAGCGCGAAGGCCTTGGTGCGCAGCAGGGAGGCCGGTACGAAGCCTTCGGGGCGGGCCCGGACGTGCAGCGCGAGCAATACGGCCGCGGCCAGCGATGCTGCCGCCGCCGGGAGCGGGTAGCGCGGGATGAGTACGAGGGCCGTCGCCATCAGCACCAGGAGCCCGGCGCCGCGGCCGTCGAAGGGGGTGTGCCGTCCGGCGTTCTCCCGCGGTGCGTGCGGTTCGGCGCGGCGCAGGATCGCGGGGATGGCCAGCAGCGCGACGGCGCCTACGGCGAGGGAGACGCGCCAGGAGGTGGCGCCGGCGATCGAGGAGCCGAGCAGCGGGCCGACCGCGCCGAGCACCCCGAAGCCGGCCGTGATCACGCCCATCCGGCGGACCGACCCGGCCAGGCTCATGGCGGCGGTGACCAGGCCCGCGCCGCCCAGCGCCTGCGCGGCGCGGCCCGCCATGGCCAGGGGCAGCCAGGGGGCGATGGCGAGTACCGCGGTACCGGCGGTGATCAGAGCCGCGCTCAGCCGGAGGGTGGGGCCCAGTCCGCGGCGGCGCAGCAGCCCGGCCATCAGCGGGGTGCCGACGGCCATGGCCCAGGCGAAGACGGTCACGAGCCAGGTCGCGGTGGCCGTGGGGACGCCGAGCGAGCCCGCCATGTCGGGGAGGATCAGGACCGGGCTGTTGGCGGTCGCGGCGATCGGGGCGGCCAGTAGCGCCAGCCAGGCGGCGGGCACGACGGCTGGTGCGACGGCGGTCTGAGCGGCGGTTCCCGCATGCGCGGAGGGGTCGGTACGGACTCGGGTGGGCGGCGACAGCGACATGGCAGGCTCCGGGACGGGACGGCGTGGGGCGAAAGGGCAGAACGCGACAGAACAGGGCAGATGCGGGCGGCGGGCTGGGCCGGTCATGGCCCGGGCCGCCCGGCGGGTCACTCGGTGGTGACGGCCTCGTCGTGGGCGCCCGGCTTGCCGATGTTGACGACCATCAGAGGGGTGCGACCAGCGTGGCGGCGGCGGTCTTGGCCTGGTTGGCCTCGGCCATGACCTCACGGAAGAGGGGTCCCCGAGCGGCGGAGTGCAGAGAGAGCGCGGACATGACCGGTACTCCTGTCGTTCAACCTTGATAATCTCAACGTTGAGATAAAAGCAGCTAGACTCTCTCAACGTCAAGTGTCTTAACGTTGAGAAGATGTCCGTTGAGAGGAGTAGCGCGATGAGCGATGCCGTGGACGCGATCATCGGCCAGTGGACCAAGGAGCGTCCCGACGTGGTCGACCAGCTCTGGCCGGTGGAGCTCTTCGGCCGGATCCAGCGGTTGGCCCGCGTGGTCGACAAGTCCGCCCGGGCCGCCGCCGCGGCGCACGGGGTGGAGCACGGCGAGTTCGACGTGCTCACCACGCTCCAGCGCTCCGGCCCGCCCTACGCCCTCACCGCAGGGGCCTTCCTCAAGGCGTCGATGGTGACCTCCGGCGCGATCACCAACCGCATCGACCGGATGGAGGCCAAGGGGCTGGTCGAGCGGGTCCGTGACGGCGACGACCGCCGCACCGTCAAGATCCGGCTCACCGAGCACGGGCACGAGGTCACCCGCGCCTCCTTTGCCGACCATCTGGCGAATTACGAACGCCTGCTCGCCGAGGTGGACCGCGACCTGGTCCGGAACACGGCCGACGGCCTGCGCCAGGTGCTGGAGGCCCTCGGCGACACCTCCCACAGCTGAACGCCGAGGGCCCCGCGAGGCCCTGGCCCACACCGTCAGCGGCAACCCGGTGTACGCGGACCGGACCAACGACCCGCACGGGTCGACATCGCCGTTGACCTGCATACCGCGCCGCATCTGGGCATCCTGGTGGGGCTGGAGGGCTACGGGGCTGTGGCGGGTGGTGGCCCGCCGCTCAGCAGCGGATGTGGGCGATGCCGTCGCGGATCCATACGAAGGCCCGTCGGGGCGCCGGCATGCGGTGCCCTTCCGGTGTCTCGAGTTCCAGGCCGAGTTCGGCGACGGGGCGCATGGATTCCCCTGTTCACTTGCCGTCGGGGTCTGCTTCGTGAAGGTCCTGCCGCTGAGCGAGGGCGTCGTAGATGTCAGTGACTTCTCCGACCAGATTTCACAACGGCCTGAAGGCTCAGGTCCAGTCCGAGCTCGGTGGCGCCGGACGCGCCGCTCATCTGGCAGGGGAGTGGGTTGGAGAGCCGGGTCCTACTTCCCGCCTGCGCCGATAAGAAACAGGTAAGTTTTATATGCATGCTCGGGGAGCGTGTGGGCATTCGATTGCTCGGAGGTTGATAACTATGGTTCCCCTGCTTCTTGTTCTTCTGCTCGTTCTTGTTCTGGCCGGTGCCGGCTTCGCTGTCAAGATCCTTTGGTGGGTCGCGATCGCGGTGCTGGTGATCTGGCTTCTCGGGTTCGTCGCCCGGCCCAAGAGCGGCAGCGGTCGCTGGTACCGCTGGTAGCCGCACCCATCAGCTGGTGCAGCGGCTATGGGGCCCGTCCTCACCGGAGGACGGGCCCCATAGCCATGTCCGCCTACACCAGCTCGCCCCCGGGTTACGTGTGCACCCGGTAACGGAGCCGGTTTCGGGTAGGCGCGCGTCAGCTGGAAGGGGCGCCGTGACGCCGTCGGGAACCGGTTGCCTCCACCGATCGGCTCCCCTTCCGGTCCGGCGGACCATCCTGCGGACCGAAAGCGATGGCAGAAGTGTTGATTCCCGAGGATGGGGCAGCCGCTCTTTCATGAAGGCCCGAGAACGGGTCCACAAGCAACAGACCGAAGGAGTTGTATTTCATGTCCGACAACATGTGGGGTTACGGCGAGTCCTCCGGGCGTCTGGCCGGAGCGGATCTGGCCGGCTACAAGGTCGAGGCGAGCGACGGTTCCATCGGCAAGGTCGACAAGCACTCCGACGAGGTCGGCTCCTCCTACATCGTGGTCGACACCGGCCCGTGGATCTTCGGCAAGGAAGTCCTCCTGCCCGCGGGCACCATCGAGCGGATCGACGCGCAGGAGGAGAAGGTCTACGTCAGCCGGACCAAGGAGCAGATCAAGAACGCCCCGGAGTTCGACAAGGACAAGCACCTCGGCGACCCCGGCTACCACGAGCAGCTGGGCACGTACTACGGCGCCGGTGGCCCGTACGGAGACCACCGCGCCTGACCGACCGCAGGTTCCAAAGGGGGGCCGCAACCTCGTACCTGGTTGCGGCCCCCCACCCGGTAAGGCCCGATTTCTAGTGGGCACGGAGGGGTATTCCACAGCCTCGCCGAGGAGGAGTAGAAGATGAGTGAGAAGAAGCCCCGCAAGCCGACCCCGCCCTCCGAGGCGCCTGGCGAGAGCGGCGACCGAGAGGCCCGACAGGAAGCCGAGGAGGCGGTCATTTCCGGCTCACACGCCGATGTGGCCGGCGATGCGCGGACGCCTGGCACCGACGCCGGACGCCGCGCGGACAAGCGTGAGACGAACCAGTCCCCGTAGCCGGTGACCGGTCTCGTACCAGGACCCCGCACGAACGGGGGCTGTACCGGCAGGCGTGGCTGTCCGGCCGCACCCTGGTGGGCCGTAGCGGCCTCCCGCGCAGCAGCGGAGATGCGTTGCCCTGCCAAGGGTGCAAAGGCGATTGCTCGCATGACCGTGTTGGTCCCTGCTCCCTGGCCCCGGGGTCAGAGGCCGCCATCTGGGTACACGCGGTCCATGTCCGGAGAACATGCACGTCCCGCGAGCAGCCTCTTCCGTTCCCACGCCCACGCCCACGTGCTCACCCGTGTGGTCAAGCGCGGCCGTCACAGGGGGTTCGTCAGGTGGCTGCGACGCAGGCTCTTCGCTTATCGCGACATCGAGTTCCTCTCCACCTACATCCCTGGCGACCCTGGCCCAGCGGAGGAGCGCCTCCTTCTGGTCCATGTGCGCAGGGTCGTCGGCCAAGTTCACTACCGGACCTGCGCCGCATGCAGCGAGGGCCTGATCATGCGAATCGACATCGACGAGCCCCTCCGTGACGCCGGCCTCGGAACCCGCGCCCTGTCCCACCTGCGATTCCGGTGTCCGGGAATCAGGTGGAGCAGCACCGAATCCATGCGCACCACGCGCCACCTCATGCGCCGCATGCGTATCCCCACCTCCGTGGACGGCGCCGTGTGTGTACACGGAGACGCGGCACCGGCCCTGACGTCACAGCAGGCCACGAGCCCGGGGCGCCCTTCGACGGGTACATGGTGAGTGGGCAATGGGCAGCCCCGCGTTCAAGGCGCTTGCGGACTTCACCAACTCGATTGCGCTCAAAGGCTCTTAGCTTTCCGAGGGGATCCGTGTGCGGCAGGTAGGTGGCCAGCGGGACACGGCACCCGCTCTGCCGCCGCCTCTCCCCGCCGCGCGTCTGAACAGGCAGCCTGCGCGGCCCCGAGCCGTTGCGAGGTGACACTCGCCGGCCGGCCTCTACTTCAGCCCCGGCGTCTCGCCCTGAGGCGTATCGATCGAGACGTCGGGCACGAGCGTGAGAGAGCCATTCCGACGCAAGCCGAGGAGTGAAGAAGCCGATGAAGACCCACCCGGATGGTCATCCCACGCCGGACTGCATATCCGAGGACCAGAAGGTCTGCACATGCCGTTCGGCAATCGATCCGCCAGACCCGGTAGCGACGAGTGAACCTGAGCGCGAGAACATCTACCGCGGCGAAGACTGAGACGTGACACCGCCCGAGGTCCAGAAGCCGCTGGTCCCAGGTGGCCCGGGCCGTCTGGGCGAGCGCTCAGAATGGAGGGATCTCTCCGCTGCGACGACACCGTGATCCAAAATCTTTGCCCAAATGGCGACCAGCCTCTGACCCTCACCGGGAGCGAGAGAAGGCCCCGCGTCAAGCTCAGGCAGGCCTGAGCGGTCGGGCCCCAGCGGTATGTCGGCCGGCTGCGCGCATCGAGGTGGCGGGTCGCGGTGTGACAACGGCTCGACCGGGCAGGCGCCCCCTCGAACGATCCGCTGACGAGAGAGGCGAGGCCCGATGACCGAGTACGAACGCTCCCGCGTGATGCCAGCCCTGCCGGAGCACGTCTTCGACCAGGCTGCCAATGTGGACCAGATGGACCAGTGGCTTCCCGGTGAGCTCCAAGTGCACGCCGAGGAGCTGCCCGCGGTGACCGTCCGAGAAGGGGGCGAAGCCGAAACAGCTGCTCTGTTCAAGGCCCGGCGCGAACAGATGCGTCTGGAATGGGGAACGAGGGGCGACGGCGGATACGCAGGATGGCTGCAGGTGGCGGGCCTCGACGGCGGTCCCAGCGAGGTCACCGTGCACCTTTCCTTCTTCGCCGGACAACACGACCCGGGCCGGCAGGCCGTCAACGGGGCGCTCGACCGCAGCCTGGAACGCCTGGAGGACCAAGTACGACTACGCGTCGACGGTACGGCCGGCTGACCCACCCTCCACGGCCAAGGCCTCCGACACCACGTTGGCCGGCCGCGCCGCTGGGGGAGGCCCGTCGGGGAGGTGTCGCTCTACCTGCGGCCGGGGCCGGTGCGAGATGGTCGTACCCCGATGCCGCGGGCACCCAGGCCGCCAATGCCCGAGTGCTCTGCTACGCGAGCCGGAGGAGCCCCCGCCTGGCCCGCTGGCCGTCATGACGCGAACAGGCGGAGGCAATCGCATCCGCCCGTCACTTCCGACGGGCGCTACGTCGTCATCGGCGGCCGCCGTTGGCGTGCCACCGACCCTGACGTTCCGGCTGACGCGGGCGCTCGACTCCGGCGGTATCTGATGGCCGCTCGCCGGGCCGTCGCCGCCGCGCGGCGTACCGCGGACCCCGGGGCGGAACGCGCCTCCCGGGACCGGGTACAGAAAGCGAAGACGGCCCGCGGCCCTCGGGGAACGCGGTGTCCCGTGGTGGGAGCAGAGCGCGGAGGAACGGAGCGCACGCTGGCGGGACGGCTTGGCGGCACTTGACGGCTGAAGCGGGCCGTTCGGGACGCCGCGGGTGGGCTTGGCAAAGCGGCGACGCGGGCCCGCGACCGTGGCGCGCCGAGCACGACATTGCCAGCACCAACATGGCAAAGGAGGCGGGACCGTGCAGACATTCCTTCCCTGCCCGTCGTTCCTGGCATCGGCGCAGGCACTGGACGGTCGGCGCCTGGGCAAGCAGCGGGTGGAGGCCGTACAAGTGCTGAGAGGCCTGATCGTCCCCGGCTACGGATGGCGCAGGCACCCCGCGGTGCGCATGTGGGCCGGATACGAGGAGGCCCTCGTCCGGTACGGGCTGGATGTGTGCGCGGTGTGGACGGCGGAAGGGCGCGCGGACACCTGCTCCGCGACCTTGGTACGGGACTTCCGGGGGTGGCTCCCGGGCGGACCCGTACGCACGCAGGCGGAGCTGGCCGACGACACGGACCTTCCCCCCTGGGTCGGCACACCGGGCTTCCACCGGAGCCACCAGTCCGCCCTGGTCCGTAAGGACCCGGACTTCTACCGGCGGCTCTTTCCCGCCGTACCGGACGACCTTCCCTACGTGTGGCCGGCCTCGGACCGGGATACGGGAGAGCCGCGGTCGTGACCGGCTCGGCGTCGTCACGGTGTGGCGGCGCCGCCACAGGTCCGCGCAGGCAGGCAGGAAGAAGGCGACGCGATGCGGCTCCCCGGAACGGGCGATCTTTTTACGCCGCACGGCCTATCCGCCGGCCCTGGGGATGCCTGCGGGGGACCTGTACCTCATGGGGAACGAGAACGATGTGATGGACGAGGCTCACCAGCCGCCGGATGGCGTCAGCGAGCTGACGGTACGAGCGCTGGGAGCACTGTCGAAGGCGTTGGAGACGACGGAGCGAGCGCGGGGACATCTGTACGGGTTCCACCAGCTCACCGGCACGGCCGACTTCGAGCTGGACGAAGCCGTTCGGCTGCTGCACGAAGCGGGCCATGAAGAGCACGCGCAGCGGGTGCAGCGCGAGATCGTTGGCCGCAACGTCATCCCCGGGCACTGGACGTTCCAGATCGTCGAGTCCTACAACTCGACCTACTACCAGCCCTTCACCGCAGTGGAGCGGGAGGTCCTGGAATCCCTGGCCGTGAGCCGGAATCACCTCTACGAGGCGGGGCTGAAGGAAGCCCGGCGCACGCACAGCCATCCCGACCACACGGCCACGCCTGCGACACGGACCGCGGACGGGGGCCGATGATCACGCAGCGGCTGTACTCAAGCCCGCAGGGCTGAGACGTACTCGGTGACGAGCCCATCCGGCCGCAAACGTGGCCGGGGTCGAACTGCACGGCCATGGCCTGGGGCTAGGGCGGCTCAGCAGTCAGGACCCGACGGGCGGCTTCGCAGGAGCAGGCGGTGGGCGGCGATGAGTTCCTCCGCGGCTTGGAGGGCGAGATGGGTGCTCCGTTCCCCCATCAGGACGCACAGGGTGTAGGAGGCGTTCTCCAGCTCGCTGCGCAAGCAGGCATCGTCCAGCGCGGCGAAGGTCCGGCGGCGCATGGCGCGGAAGTGACTGAGGTGTTCCCTCAGCAGCCTGGGCTCTGGACGGACCCCGCGACCACGTGCGGAGTCGCTTGTGCGGAGTGGCCGGGCGGTCAGGGTGGCGTCAATGGAGCGCCTCAGCGCTTGGGTGAGGGAGCCGGGCAGGTCGCAGTCGGTGTGCAGGGCGAGGGCGGCATCCGCGACGTCCTCGACTCTGGCGCCCGTGCTCTGGGCGACCCCGGCCAGGATCTGACGCGCCGAGTCGGCACTGCACGGGACGAGTGCCATGAGGATGCCGGTGGCCCGTCCGACTGCCGCGTGGATGGCGTTCGGCTCCGGGGCGCCGGTGGAGGGTGGGAGCGGTGTGTCCAGCGGACGGTTTCGTGCCGGTGCCTCGTCCAATTCGCGTACTCCCATCGACGGCGTCCCCGTCGCGTGTGATGGGGGCGTGCCCGGTGTATAGCAGCCGAGACCGTATGCGGGCCGGCCTGACGTGGTGCCGGAGCGCGGGCCGCACACGAAATGGGGCGGTTGTGCGGCGTTGGTTGACACTCGGGCGCGAATGCGGCTCGGCAGGGGTTGGCGCTCTCCAGATCAGCCTTCGACGCCGGTGGAGGCGTGTGCCGCGCCGACGGGCTTGGATTCGGGGGAGCCTCGCTGGCGCAGGTACACCGAGAGGATGGCCATTGAGGCGACGGCGAGAAGTTCGGACTGCCAGTTCTGGAGGGTTCGGTTCCAGAATTCCGCTGAGGAGACGTAGGTGAGCCAGCCGACCGGGTCCTGGAGCTCTCGGATCTGTTCCTCGTTGTAGGCGACGCGGCCGGTGACGGACTGGGCCAGCCACGACAGGAAGAAGATCAGGCACATCACGATGCCCAGTGAGCGGGAGTACAGGGCTTGGCGAAGGCCTCCCGCTGAGGCGGATGCCGGTGAGTCCGGGGTCGCCCAGGCGCCGACCTTCTGCTCGCGGTCCGACTCGGTACCTGCCTTCCCCAGGGGTTTGGACTCGGGGGAGCCCCGTTGCAACAGCCAGACGGTGCCGACGATGTAGAGGAAGAACTGCAGGAATTCCGACTGCCAGTTCTCGGTGACGTCGACCATGAAGTCCGAGCTGAGGAGGTAGTCGCCGACGGTGAGCGGGTGCAGGTTCTGGGTGGTCAGGATGCTGTTGAGCTCGGCTCTACCGGTGGCGGCCTGGCCCGCGAGGGTGAGGAGGAAGCCGGTACCGAACGCAAGAGTGAGCCCGTTGTCGCGGGTGAACTGCCCGAATCGGCTCACCGCTGCATCAGCCCCACCGTGAAGGCGTACGCCAAGCCGCCGAACACCGCGGTCAGGCAGAGCAGGAACATGGTGCGCACCTCAGTCACCTTTCAGTCGACACCGGTAGGGATGTCCTTGCCGGGGGGCGCAGCCCGCCGCGGTGACCTTCCACCCGTCGGGAAAGAGGGAGAGGAAGATGGTGTCGCTGGTGAAGGCGACGCGTGCTTGGGACCCGTAGACGTCTGCGGCGGCGGCTCGGCCTTCGGCCTGGGCCAGTTGCAGGCTCCGGAGAGCAACTGGGCACGGCGCTCCCTGTTCCAGCTCTTGTCGTGTCCCAGGTGCCAGCGCATCGCAGGCAAGCCGTCCATCGGCTTCGGCGAGGACGCTCTCGAACTCCGTTGCGGCGGCCTGTGCGGCTCGGGTCCGGGCATCGGCTGTGGCGCACCCGGGAAGTGTCAGGATCAGGGACGCCAGCATGAGGCGGGCGGCGAGTGGGCGCATGAGGGCGAGCATGAACCGGTCCGGCACATCAGGTCGCGCGGACGGTCACGACACGCAAAAAGTTGCCTCGGTGAGCGGACCCCAGGGACTCTTTCCTCAGGGCAGGCAGCGCTTGGGCAGCGGGAACGACGCGTGCCCCCATGTTGACCTCCGTCATGCGTGAGGCAGCCTCGTCGAGGTCTCGGTGGATGTGGGCGACGGCATCGCGGGCGATGGTCACCGACAGATGGCGGATGCGGGCGTTGAGGGCGGAGCAGAGCAGGCAGGGGGTCCGTACTCGGCGGCACAGGGGCGTACGGCTCAGCCCGTTGGTCAATCCGGACCAAACGGAGGCCGAATACGACCGGTACGCGAGCTGTCTGGGTAGAGGGATTTCCGGGCGGCGGCCGTCGTCCCGGGAACGTGATGCCGAGGAGGATCTGTGGACGGGATCGTACTGCTCAAGGAAGACCACAAGACGGTGGAGAAGCTGTTCAAGCGGTTCGAGAAGGCAGGCGACAACGCACCCGCCGAGAAACGGAAGATTGCGGACCAGGTGATCGAGGAGCTCACCACCCACACCTGGATCGAGGAGAAGATCTTCTATCCGGCTGCTCGGGAAGCCGCTCCCGATACGAAGGACCACGTACTGGAGAGCGTCGAGGAGCACCACGTCGTGCTGTGGATGCTCTCCGAACTGAAGAGCCTCGACGCGAGCGACGAACGGTTCGACGCCAAGATGACCGTGCTCATGGAGAACGTCCGCCACCATGTCGAGGAAGAGGAGAAGGACTGGTTTCCCGACGTCCGCAAGGCGATGGGCCGCAACCGACTCCTCGAAATCGGCGAACAGATGGAAGCAGCCAAGAAGAAGGCCCCCGGCGATCCACTCGCCGTTCCCAGTGCCAGTAGCTAGACCGGCGCCACCCGGCAGGCCTGGCGCCGGCACGCTCAAGCGGGGTGCTCGATCCTGCGGAACCCGTGGTCCAGATCTTCGAGCAGACGGCTCGCGTCGGTCAGGAGGGTGCCCTCCAGCGCCGAGACGGCTGCCTCGCGATGCGGGGAGTCCGAAGTCTGCTTCTGGGCGTGCTCGACGTCGGCATGCGCATGCTCGAGGGTTTCACGCAGGCCGGCGGGGTCAGTGCGTGCCCTTCGGCCGATGTCGTCCAGTGCTGTGGCAGCGGTGCGCAGCAGCGCCGTGTAGGCGGCACGGAAGGTGGGCGACAGGGCCTTGTACGCGCCGCTGGAAACGCCGTAGTCAAGGCTGCGGCTGGTCGAGCGGAGGTGGCCCATGCAGCGTTGGGCGACATCGAGCGCCGCGCGTGCCCGCATGAGGGCCTGGTGGGCGTCCTCGATGCTGCTCCGCGGGTTGAGGCGGCTGTTCTCCACCTCCGAGTCGATGGCTTGCCGGATGCGGTCGGCATCCGCCGACAGAGCGCGCCAGTCGGTGCGCAGTTGTTGTATCCGGTCCGCGTCGGGGGCGTCCGTAGCGAAGGCGCCGGCCAGGTCCCCGAGGCGCCGTTCGATGCCGGTGAACAGGTCGGCGACCGCTTCTTGCCGGTGCAGGGTGTGCCGGGCGGGCGCGAGGGCGAGGTGTGCGGCGATCCCGCAGGTGACGCCGATGCCCACGGACGCGACGAGATGGCCGATGTAGTCGATCTGGCCCTGACCTGCGGAGAAGGCGAAGAATCCGACGATCGCGACCTGCGTGCCGTGCGCGCCGAGCGGTCGCAACCGTCCGACGGCGAGGGCCAGGAGCGTCAGCAACCCGAAGGACCACCAGTGGATCCCGATGGCGGCCGCCAGGGTCGCGGCCAGGGTCGCGGCCAGGGCCGCCCCGGCCGTCATCGCGAACAGGTGCTGCGCACAGTCCCGCAACGACCGGTAGACCGTGGCCTGGAGCGCCACCAGCGCGGTGAACGGAGCGAACGTGGACACCGTCGGAAGCAGGAGGTAGCGGGCCAGCACCCATGCGGTCATCGCCGCGGCCACTGTCTTCACGCCCAGCACCAGGTCGTCGCGCTCGCTGCCGGGACCGCGGACCCCGCGCCACACGTACCTCGTCGCTTCTCGCATCAGTCTCCACGGCGTTCCCCTCGTGGGCATATGCCACCTCCTGGCATGCACCTGCCCGGCCGCTGATGAGCCAAGCGCCGCGTCGCGCCACTCATGGCGGATACGCGAGAAGTGACCGAAAAGGAGACGAACCCTCCCGTGAGCATCAGCGGCACAGCCCCGCAGCCCGTACGACCGATACCCAGGGACCGGCCCGACCAACAGGCCCGCAATTGCGATCCGCTGGACGTCGACACCAGGATTCGCCGCGCGCAGGACGCACCCGAGTACCGGACCGGGGGCCGTACGCAGGGTCGTACGCCGTCCTCCGGGTGCGCAGGCGGGGGACGTACTCGACGCTGGGACAGTACGGAGAAGTGGACAGGACAGGCCGTGCCGCCGGAGGCTTGCGGCCGACCGAGCGGAAGGGCGGCGCGCCGTTGAACGCTCTCGCGGCCCGGCCTGCCCCTTTCACCCCCTTTCGCTGTGAGACGCGCGCGAAAGCGGGTATTCGCACGACGACCCTGCACAACTGTCGAGAGGAATGCGCCATGCCCCGTGGATCCAGCCCCAAGCGAGAGCGCCAGTACGAGCACATCAAGGAGTCGGGCGAGAAGCGCGGAATGCCAGAAGGCCGCGCAAAGGAGATGGCCTCCCGCACGGTGAACAAGGAGCGTGCCCGGTCGGGCGAGAGCAAGACCGCCAGTCGCAGCTCCACACAGGGAAAGTCCGCCTCGCAACGCGGCGGTGAGAAGTCCCGGGGCGGGGGAGGCGGCTCGTCCGAGCGTACGAAGGACGAGCTCTACCAGGAGGCGAAGAAGCGCGGCATCGATGGCCGGTCCACCATGAGCAAGCAGCAGCTCAAGAACGCCCTCGGCCACTGACCCGACGCCGACGCCGACGCCGACGCCGACGCCGACGCCGAGGACGCGGGCGCCGCGGCCGCGGCCCGGAATTCGCGTCCGTCCCCCTGAAAGGAATGCGCATGGCCGTACCGCTGGTAGCCGCGTTCAGGAGGCTGGGCACCGCGAGGGTCCGCGAACGGCAGCCCGCCGGGGCGCGGCATGCCTGACGCGGTGGTGATCGGCGCGGGCCCCAACGGCCTCGTCGCCGCGAACCTGCTGGCCGACGCGGGGTGGAGCGTGGAGGTCCTGGAGGCCCAGAAGGAACCGGGCGGGGCGGTCCGCAGCGATCGCGGCCTGCACCCCGACTACGTCTCCGACGTCTTCAGCTCCTTCTATCCCTTGGCAGCCGCCTCCCCCGTCCTCGCCCGCCTCGACCTGGCCGCTGAAGGCCTGCGCTGGAGCCACGCCCCGGCCGTGCTGGCCCATCCGCTGCTGGACGGCCGGTGCGCCGTACTGGAACGGAGCGCGGAGGAGACCGCCGCAGGGCTGGCGGGGTTCGCGGCTGCCGATGCGGACGCCTGGCGGCGCATGTGCGCGGTGTGGAGCCGGGTCGGGCCCGATCTGGTCCAGGCCCTGTTCACCCCCTTCCCGCCGGTCCGGCCCGGGCTGCGCCTCGCGGTCAAGCTGCGGGCCTCCGGTGGGTTGAGGCTGGCCCGGAACCTGGCCCTGCCGGTCCGCCGTCTGGGCGAGGAGGAGTTCGCCGGGGAGGGCGGTCGGCTCCTATTGGCCGGCAACGCCCTGCACGCCGATCTGGCCCCCGAGGCCGCGGGCAGCGGCGGTTTCGGCTGGCTGATGTCGATGCTCGGCCAGAGCCACGGCTTTCCGGTACCCGTCGGCGGCGCCGGCGCACTGACCGCGGCACTGGTAGACCGCCTCCGGCGACGCGGGGGCATCCTGCGCTGCGGGCAGCGGGTCGCGTCAGTCGTCGTCCGGGGTGGCAGGGCCGTGGGTGTCACGACCGCGGCGGGAGAATCCGTCAGCGTGCGGCGGGCCGTGCTCGCCGACACGTCGGCACCGGCCCTGTACCGGCAGCTCGTCGGTGAGGAACACCTGCCCGCGCGCCTCGTACGGGACCTGGAACGCTTCCAATGGGACTTCGCGACCTTCAAGGTCGACTGGGTGCTGAGCGGCCGGGTGCCCTGGACCGCACCTCAGGCTGCCACTGCGGGCACCGTCCACATCGCCGACGGCGTGGACGGCCTGACGCGCTTCGCCGCTCAGCTCGCCGCAGGGCAGGTCCCCGACGAGCCGTTCGCCCTGTTCGGCCAGATGACCACCGCGGACCCCAGCCGTTCGCCCGCCGGAACGGAATCGGCGTGGGCCTACACCCACCTTCCGCAGCACATCACCTCCGACGCCGGCCCCGACCGCATCACCGGGGCATGGGACATCCGGGAGCAGGAGGCGATGGCCGACCGCGTCGAAGCACAGGTGGAGCGCCTCGCACCCGGCTTCCGCAGCTTGATCCGCGCCCGCCGGATCCTGTCCCCAACCACCCTTCAGGCCATGAACGAGAATCTGCACAACGGTGCCATCAACAACGGCACCACCGCTCTCCACCAGCAGGCGATTTTCCGCCCCACCCCCGGCACAGGCCGTCCCGAGACGCCCGTCAAGGGTCTCTACCTCGCCTCTGCGGCCGCCCACCCCGGCGGTGGCGTCCACGGCGCCCCCGGGGCGAACGCCGCCCGCGCCGCCTTGCGCTCCCACGGCCTGCACGGCCTGCTCCACCGCTCCCAGCGCATCTGACAGGCGGGCCGCTACGTTACGTCGCCCAGCCGGGCCGTGCCCGCGAGCTGCCCGGCGGGGCCGGGGAGCAGGGACGGACTCAGTCGGATGTGGTGGTGCCGGTGATCAAATCGATCACGCCCGGGAGCCCGCCATCGGCCAAAGCCCGGCGCTGGCGGTCGGCGGGTGTGCCCTCACGAAGCATGCGGTGGACGAGTGCGCTCACTTCGCGGAGGTCGCCGGACTCCTCCAGCGCGGGAGTGATGTGGCGGAGGAGGGTGCACAGCACGTCTCCGCTGCTGCGCGGGAGGCCGTCGCGGCCCACCACGGTGCCGTTCAAACCGTGCCGAGCGGCATGCCAGTTGGCGGCGTGCAGGATTTCGGGCGCGCACTGGGGCAGGGCCGCGCCCGCTTTCTCCTCGGTGATCGCGGTGGCGACCAGCGCCCGGACGATGCCGGCCAGCATCACGGCGTCGTCGGCCCGGAGCTGCACGTCCAGGCACCGTACCTCCACGGTCGGGTAGCGGTCGGACAGCCGCGCCTGCCAGTACGCCTGGGCCCGGTCGGCGATCAATCCCGACGACACCAGGGCCTCCAAGCGCCGTTCGTAGTCGGAGTACCCGTCGAAGTGCGGAGGCGGGCCGCTCACGGGCCACCGTCCGAAGACGATGGTGCGCCAGCTCGCGAAGCCGGTGTCCCGTCCGTCCCACAGGGGCGAGTTGACCGACATGGCCAGCAGAGCCGGGAGCCAGGAACGGATCCGGTTCAGTACGGCCACCCCCGTCTCCGGGTCGGGAACTCCCACGTGCACGTGCATGCCGCAGATCAGGTGTTCGTCCACCAGCTGCCCGGCCTCGGCCTCCATCCGCCGATAGCGCGGCGTCGGCGTCACGGGCACCGGCAGCCTCCCGCGCAGAGGAGCCGCACCGGTGGCCGCGGTCCTGCAGCCGTTCGCCTCGGCCGCCGAAGCGACGGCATGGCGCAGACGCAGCAGATGGCCCCCGACCTCCTCCAGGCTCCAGCACACAGGAGTGGCCACCTCGATCTGGGCCTGCAGCAGCTCGTCCTGCACCTCGTCCCGCTCCGCGACAGACCCGAGACCGGCCGTGCGGCTCACATCCTCCACGAGCGGCACCGGCACACCCGTGGCCGGATCCACCAGCAAATACTCTTCTTCCACACCCACACTGATCACGTCACGCGACTACCCCAGCAGTCCTTGATCACCCCCGCGAGCCTCCCCGGAGCCGTCGGACGCGGGCGGGTAGGTCGACGGGTCGAAGGGCAGGTATTCGACATAAAAGCGATAGGCCAGTGGCAAACAGGCGAAATGTTCCGGGTTAGACCTGCGGCGCTGCGTACCGACGCCCACCCCGACACGGCCTGACGGCTGCCGTGCGTCTGCGCCCAAGCGATCTCCACGTCCCGGCTGGCGCACGGCGCGCCACGGCTGCGGATTTCACGCTGCCCTCCTGCTCCGAGCCCATCGGGGATGAGCGGCAGCCCGCTGGCTGGCGACAGCGCGGTAGAGGCGGACTCGGCTCGTACCCGTCGCCCCGTGCAGCGACCGCTCGAATCCGCTCGAATCCGCGGGCGGGCAGGCGCAAGCACCGTCACCCCGGAGCCGCATGGGGGACGCGGAACCCGGAGGGTGACGGATCCAGACGTTTAAGAGGACATTAAGTCCCTTTATTCATGTTTCGAGATCGCTCGATCGTGTGGTTGTTCGATGTACTGACGTGCTGGCCGGGATGTGAGTGATGTTGTGCGGATATGGAGAGACCGGCGTATCCGAGTG
>NZ_JAPNLJ010000082.1 GCF_026627445.1 Streptomyces sp. H27-H1 | reverse complement strand
ACACCATCCAGAGCCTGCTGAACTGCTGGACCGGCGTCTGCACCACCTGCCACCGACCCCTACCCAAACCCCGCCACCAGCGCGAACGCACAAGACCAGACCACACCTAACGGAGTCCTACTAGGGGCCGACCGCCCCGGTCAGCCGCGCACCCAGCGCCCGCGCAGCCTCCACCAGAACCCCCGGCCCGTGCACACTAAACGGCACCCCCGCCAACGCCAGCCGCGCCACCAGCCACTCCGGCGCATCCGCCGACTCGAACCGCACCCGAACCCCGGCTCCGGCCTGAACCCCGGCCCCGCCCCCCGCCAGCCCCCCGGGTTCCACAAACTTCCGCACCCACTCCGGCAGCTCCCCCACCGCCCCGGCGAAGGTGACATCGACCTGGTACGTCTCCCCACCCCGCAGCCCCCGCCGTACGAACTCCACGGGATCCATCGGCAGCTCCCGTCCCACGAACCTCGCCCCCGTCGCGGACGGCTCGCTCACCCGGTCCACCCGGAAGGTCCGCCAGTCCTCGCGCTCCATGTCGTAGGCCACGAGGTACCACCGGCTCCCGGTGCTGACGAGCCGGTACGGCTCCACCAGCCGCCGCGTGGCCGCCCCGTCCCGGGCGCGGTACGCGAACCGCAGCCGTTCCGGTCCCGCCACCGCCGACGCGATCGCCGTCAGGGTCCGCGGATCCACGCTCGCCCCGTCCCCCCGCGCCACCGCGACCGTCGCCGACTGCAGCGCGCCCACCCGCCGCCGCAGCCGCCCCGGCAGGACTTGTTCCAGTTTCGCGAGGGCTCGTACGGAGGCCTCCTCCACGCCCTCGATCGCGTGCCCGGCCCCCGCCCGCAGTCCCACGGCGATCGCGACGGCCTCCTCGTCGTCCAGGACGAGCGGCGGCATCGCCGCACCCGCCACCAGCCGGTAGCCGCCCTCCGCGCCCAGCGTGGCCTCCACGGGATACCCGAGCTCCCGCAGCCGGTCGATATCGCGCCGGATCGTACGGGCGCTCACCCGCAGCCGCTGGGCCAGCTCGCTCCCGGGCCACTCGCGCGGGGTCTGGAGCAGGGAGAGGAGGGAGAGGAGGCGGGCCGGGGTATCGGTCATGGTCCAAAGGTGCCAGTCAAATAGGACACCAACTGACCTACATGCCGTCTAGGTTTCTCCTCATGAGCACCGAGACGACCCAGTCATCGCCCGAAGGAAAGAACGGGCCCGTACAAGAAGAGCGGACCGCCCCTCCCGCAGAGACCACCTCGACCAGCGAGCCCGAGTCCGGGTCCGCGGCCCCCGCCGACCGGCGCCGCTGGATCGCGCTCGCCATCGTGATGACCGCCGCCTTCATGGACCTGGTCGACGTCACGATCGTCAACATCGCGATACCCCGGATGCGCGAGGACCTCGGCGCTTCCACCAGCGCCATCCAGTGGATCACCGCCGGCTACGCGCTCGCCTTCGCCGCCGGCCTGATCACCGGTGGCCGTCTCGGTGACATCTACGGCCGCAGGCGCCTCTTCCTCATCGGCATATCCGGCTTCACCGCGGCCTCGCTGCTCTGCGGCCTCGCACCCAACCCCGACGTGCTCGTCGCCTCCCGCATCCTCCAGGGCGGCATGGCGGCGATGATGGTCCCGCAGGTGCTCGCGATCATCCACGTCACCTTCCCGCCGCACGAGCGCGGCAAGGTCTTCGGCCTGTTCGGCGCGATCATCGGCCTCGGCGCCGTCTCGGGCCCGATGCTCGGCGCGCTGCTCACCGAGTGGAACATCCTCGGTCTGGAATGGCGCCCGATCTTCCTGATCAACCTGCCCGTCGGCATCGCCGGCGTGCTCCTGGGCCGTAAGTTCATCTCCGAGTCCAAGGCACCCAAGGCGCTGCGCCTGGACCTGGTGGGCGTCGTACTCGCCACCCTTGCCCTGGTCATGCTGATCTTCCCGCTCACCCACGGCCGTGAGAACGACTGGCCGGTGTGGGGCTTCGTCTGCATGATCGCCTCGCCGCTGGTCTTCGTCGCCTTCATCGCCTACGAGAAGTACAAGATCCACAAGGACGGCTCCCCGCTCGTCGAGCTCTCCCTCTTCAAGGTCAAGAGCTTCGCGGGCGGTATCGCCGTCCAGCTGACCTTCGGCATCGCGACCGGCATCTTCTTCCTGGTCTGGACGCTCTACATGCAGATGGGCCTCGGCTGGAGCGCCCTGAAGGCGGGCTCCACGGGCATCCCGTTCTCCATCGCCGTCTCGGCCGCCGCGGGCATGTCCGTACAGAAGCTCGTACCGCGCTTCGGCCGCAAGGTGCTCCAGGGCGGCGCGCTGGTCATGGCCGCGGGAGTACTCCTCTACATCTGGGAGTCCGACCGCTACGGCATGGCCATCACCTCCTGGCAGATGGCGGCCCCGCTGGTCGTCATGGGCGCGGGCATGGGCCTGATCATCGCGCCGCTGACCGACACCGTGCTTTCGGAGGTGCCGCGCGAGCACGCCGGTTCGGCGTCCGGGCTGATCAACACCACCGGCCAGATGGGCAACGCGCTGGGCCTCGGCCTGACCTCCGTCGTCTTCTTCGGCTTCATCGACGACGATCTGATCTTCGGGCCGCCCTACGTCCAGGCGTTCCACAACGCGATGTGGTGGGTCGTGGCCGTGCTGGTCGTGATCTTCTCGGTGATGTTCATGCTTCCGCGCAAGGCGGTCCCCATGGCCGAGCGCGAGGGCGGCACGGAGCACGCCGGCTAGGACCGCACGCTTACGTGCTCACTGGCGAGCACTGACTGGCACTGACGGGCATGTCCGCTTCTGTTGGCGGACATGCCCGTCTATTTTGTTTGCGGCCGTAAACGGGCATACTCTTCGAGAGAAACAACAGAGTCGGGCATCGAACGGATCTGAAACCACATGTACGCACCGGAGCGCCAGCAGGAGATCCTCCGCCTCGCCCGCGAGGCGGGCCGGGTCGACGTCCTGTCCCTGGCCGAACAGTTCCAGGTCACGGCCGAGACCGTGCGCCGTGACCTCAAGGCTCTGGACCGGGCCGGGCTCGTACGCCGGGTGCACGGCGGTGCCATACCGGCCGGCCGCCTGGACTTCGAGCCGGATCTCACCGAGCGCGAAGGCACCGCCGCCGACGAGAAGGACCGCATCGGGGCCGCCGCCCTCGCCGAGCTCCCCGACGGCGGCAGCGTCATCCTGGACGCGGGCAGTACGGTGGCCCGCCTCGCGGCCGTCGTCCCGGTCGACTCCGTGCTCACCGTGGTCACCCACGCGCTGCCCGTCGCCGCCCGGCTCGCCGACCACACCGGCATCGACCTCCACCTGGTCGGAGGCCGGGTCCGGCACCGCACCCGCGCCGCGGTCGACGCGTGGGCGCTGCGGGCGTACGCCGAGATCCGCGCCGACGTCCTCTTCCTCGCGACGAACGGCTTCTCGGCCGAGGGCGGTCTGACCACCCCCGATCTCGCCGAGGCCGCGGTCAAGCGGGCCGCGATGGCCGCCGCCCGCCGCGTCGTCCTCCTCGCCGACTCCGCGAAGGCGGGCCAGGAGCACTTCGCCCGCTTCGGCTCCTTCGCGGACGTCGACCTCCTCATCACGGACCTGGGGCTCGACCCCGCTCAGAAGGCGGCGATCGAGGCCGCCGGTACGGAAGTTGTGCTCGTATGATCCTCACCGTCACCCCCAATCCCTCCCTCGACCGGACCTACGAGGTCCCCTCGCTGGACCGCGGTGAGGTACTCCGCGCGAGCGGCGACCGGGTCGACCCCGGGGGCAAGGGCGTCAACGTCTCCCGCGCGGTGGCCGCCGCGGGCGTCCGTACGACGGCGATCCTGCCGCTCGGCGGCGCACCGGGGACGATGATCGCCGAACTCCTCGGATCCCAGGGCGTGGACGTCACGGCGGTCTCCATCGTCGGCCAGACCCGCTCCAACATCTCCCTCGCCGAACCGGACGGCACCCTCACCAAGATCAACGCCACCGGCCCGGAACTGACCGCCGAGGAATCGGCGCTCCTCCTGGAGACGGTCCGCACCTGTTCGGGCGGCGCCGCCTGGATCGCCTGCTGCGGCAGCCTCCCGCGCGGCCTGCGGCCCGAGTGGTACGCCGACATCGTGACCCGGGCCCACGCGGCGGGCGCCCGCATCGCCCTGGACACCTCCGGCCCGGCGCTGCTCGCGGCGCTGCCGGCCCGCCCCGACGTCATCAAGCCGAACGCCTCGGAGCTCGCGGCGGCGGTGGGGCGGCCGCTGTCCACCCTCGGCGACGTCCTCAAGGCCGCGGAGGAGCTGCGCTCGCTGGGTGCGGGCGCGGTCCTGGCCTCCCTCGGCGCGGACGGCCAGCTCCTGGTCGCCGAGGAGGGCACCTACTACGGCACCGCGGCAGTCTCCTCGGTCCGCAGCAACGTCGGCGCCGGCGACGCCTCCCTCGCCGGCTTCCTGATCGCCGGAGGTGCGGGGCCCGCGGCCCTCGCCTCCGCCCTGGCCCACGGCGCAGCCGCGGTCCAGCTTCCCGGCAGCGTCATGCCGACCCCCTCGGACCTGCGGCCCGACGGGGTCCATGTCACCCAGGACCTGCCCCTGGACCTCCCTCTGTCCGAAATGAGCGACGAGCGATGAGCGAGATGATGCAGTCCCTTCTGCGGGCCGAACTGGTCGACCTCGACCTGTCCGCCGAGTCCAAGGAGGAGGCGGTACGTGCCCTCGCCGAACGGATGGTGGCCCTGGGCCGGGTCACCGACCTGGACGGTTTCCTTGCCGACGTGGCGGCGCGCGAGGCGCAGATGCCGACCGGCCTGGAAGGCGGCATAGGCATCCCCCACTGCCGCAGCGCGCACGTGTCCGCCCCCACCCTGGCCTTCGGCCGGGCCCCGTCCGGCATCGACTTCGGCGCCCCCGACGGCCCGGCGGACCTGATCTTCCTGATCGCGGCCCCCGCCGGTGCGGACGACGCGCACCTGTCGATCCTCTCCTCCCTGGCCCGTCGCCTGATGCGCTCCGACTTCGTAGCCGCCCTCCGCGCGGCCACGACCCCGGCGGAGGCCGCGGCCCTGGTGGCCGGCGAAGAATCGGCCCCGCCCAACGCAGCTCCGTCGGCTACCAACCCAGCCCCTCCGGCGTTTGAGGAGCGGGGGTCCGGTGGCGGAGCCCCCGGTTTCGAGAAGGGCCGGGGTGGGGAAAGCCCCGCAGGGCAGCCGTTCCGCATCGTGGCCGTCACGTCCTGCCCCACCGGCATCGCCCACACCTACATGGCCGCCGAGTCCCTCCAACAGGCGGCCGCCGAGGCCGGAATCGACCTCCAGGTCGAAACCCAAGGCTCCGCCGGTTTCACCAAGCTGACCCCCGAAGCGATCGCCGCCGCCGACGCGGCCGTCTTCGCCCACGACGTCCCGGTCAGGGAAAGGGCCCGCTTCGCCGGAAAGCCCACCGTCGACGTAGGCGTCAAGGCGGGCATCAACCGCCCGGCGGAACTCCTCCAGGAGGCCCGCGCCAAGGCAGAACGCGGCGAGATCTCCACCACCACCCCGAGCCCGGTCGAAGAGGCCGGGGAAGAGCAGGACGGCTACGGCGCCAAGCTCCGCACCTGGCTCATGTCCGGTGTCAGCTACATGGTCCCCTTCGTCGCCGCCGGCGGTCTCCTCATCGCGCTCGCCTTCGCCATCGGCGGGTACGAGATCAACACCGCCCCCTCGGTCGCCGACCACTTCGTCTGGACCGAGGCCGTCAGCTGGGCCGCGCTGCTCTTCCAGACCGGCGGACTCGCCTTCGGATTCCTGGTCCCGGTACTCGCCGGCTACATCGCCTACGGCATGGCCGACCGGCCCGGTCTCGTACCCGGCTTCGTCGGCGGCGCCGTCGCCCTCACCATCGACGCCGGTTTCCTCGGCGGCCTGATCGCCGGCCTGATCGCGGGCGGCACCGTCCTCGCCGTCCAGAAGGTGAAGATCCCCACCGCCCTGCGCGGGATCATGCCGGTGGTCGTCCTGCCGCTCATCGGCTCCGCCGTCACCGCGTTCCTGATGTTCCTGGTCGTCGGCAAGCCCGTCGCCTCGCTCCAGCAGGCCCTCACCGACTGGCTGTCCGGCCTCTCCGGCGCCAACGCGATCATCCTCGGCGTCATCCTCGGCCTGATGATGTGCTTCGACCTCGGCGGCCCGCTCAACAAGGTGGCCTACGCCTTCGCCATCGGCGGCCTCGCCACCCCCAACGAGGGCAGCCTCAAGGTCATGGCCGCGGTGATGGCCGCCGGCATGGTGCCGCCGCTCGCGATGGCGCTGGCCACCACCGTCCGCGGCCGGCTCTTCTCCAAGACCGAGCGCGAGAACGGCAAGGCCGCCTGGTTCCTCGGCGCCTCCTTCATCAGCGAGGGCGCCATCCCGTTCGCCGCGGCCGACCCGCTGCGCGTGATCCCGGCCTCCATGGTGGGCGGCGCGGTCACCGGAGCACTCTCGATGGCCTTCGAGTGCACCCTGCGGGCCCCGCACGGCGGCATCTTCGTGATTCCGCTGATCGGCAACCCGCTGCTCTACCTGATCGCCATCGCCGCCGGTACGGCCACCTCCGCCGGCCTGGTCATCCTCCTCAAGGGGATGCGCAAGGAGGAAGAGTCCGTGCGGCCGCAGGACGAGGCGGCCGACGCGGCGCCCCTGCCGGAAGCCGCGAAGGTCACCATCGCTACCTGACCGGCCCGGTCACCTCACCCGCGCACGGAGCTCCATGGCTCCGTGCGCGGCTGTTTCGCTCTCGTAGACCTCACACATGTGCCGCCCGTCCGGCGTCACCGTGTGCTCGACCTCCCACAGGCTGAACTCGCTCCCGTCCAGCAGGACGAAGGAGTGCTCGTACAGGCTGAAGCCCGCGGCCCGGCCGTCCGCGAGGCACTGCCGGGCGCCGAAGACCTGCGAGATCTGGTGCGCGTAGGCCGACCGCAGCAGCAGGGCCACCCGCTCGCCCGGCCGGTCCGGGTTCTCCGCGCGGCGCAGCACCCTGCGGGCGTGGTCCGCGGACTCCTGCACCGCGTAGTCGCGGTGCCGCTGGGCCGGGGTCGGATTCGTGAACAGCTTGCTCAGCGCGGAGATGTCGCTCTCCGGGTCCTCCTCGACCGTCACTTCCCCGAGCTCCCGCGCCACCTGCGAGGGGATCTCACCGAAGAGCCGGGCCGCCGCGAGGCAGGTCTCCGCCTTGCTCGCGAAGACCTCGTACCGTATCGAGAGGTCGTCCTCCTGGCGGTGCGCCAGCTCCCACAGCACCAGGGAGTCGCCGTCGGACAACAGATAGGCGTGCCGGTGTATCTCCCGCCACGGTCCCGCCGCAGGGCTCCGGCGGGCGGTGTGGAGCGAGGACCTGTGGGCGAGCGCGGTGCCCAGCCGCTCGACCAATTCGTCCGGCAGGTCGAAGGAGTTGAGGGCGCGGCCCAGGAGTCGGCCGAGGTGAGCCCCGGTGGTCTCGTACGGATCGCTCAAGGTGGGTCTCCAGGCCGTCGCAGCTTGTCACTTCGCGGAAGCTCAACGTAGCCCCTGGGTCTGACATCACGTCCGGGGTTCGGCAAAACGTCCGGGAAGCGTCAGGGGTTCCAGCCACCCCTTCAGGTCAACCTCCGTGTTTATGAGCATGGTTGGGCGTGATGGCGGACACAAGGGCGGGACCATGACCGTATGGCAACAAATACCGTGGGCGTCCCCCGCCAGCAGGGCCGGCCCCACAACCCCAAGGACACGGAACCGCTGGCAGCTCCCCGCGCGCTGGCCTGGCTGCTGCTGCTGACCGGGGCCGCCGGAGTGCTGGCCGCCTGGGTGATCACCCTGGACAAGTTCCTGCTGCTCGAGGACCCGGACTTCAAACCCGCCTGCAGCCTCAACCCGGTCGTCTCCTGCGGCAGCGTGATGAAGAGTGACCAGGCGGCGGCGTTCGGCTTCCCGAACCCGATGCTGGGGCTGGTCGCCTACGGGGTGGTCGTGTGCGTCGGCGCGGGTCTGCTGGCCGGCGCCCGCCACCGCGGCTGGTTCTGGCTCGGCCTCAACGCCGGAATGCTCTTCGGCGTCGGATTCTGCTCCTGGCTCATGGCCCAGTCGCTCTACGAGATCAACGCGCTCTGCCTGTGGTGCTGCCTGACCTGGGTGGCCACCCTGGTGATGTTCTGGGCCGTCACCGCGCACAACGTCCGGACGGGGATCCTGCCCGCGCCCGCGCCGGTACGGAACTTCTTCGCCGACTTCGGCTGGGCCCCGCCCGTCCTGCACGCCGGCGTGATCGGGATGCTGATCCTGACCCGGTGGTGGGAGTTCTGGACCGGCTGAGGCCGCCGGACGACGCGCGAGGGCCCCGGCAGCTGGAAGCTGCCGGGGCCCTCGTCACATCACACCGGTTCGTTCGAACGCATCGCTCCACGGGCGCCTGGCGCCCGAACCGTGAAGGGGAGCGGAGATCAGCTGCCGGCGGAGGCGTTGCCGGACAGGACCGGGATGTTGCTGAGGATGTGCGAGAGCGGCTCGTCACCCTTGGCCTGGGTCGAGTTCTCGGTGCACTGCTGGTTCTGCGGGTTGGACAGGACGTTGATGTCCTGGACACCGACGTTGATCAGGGCGATCAGCGACTGGGCGTTGACCTTGGCCGGCAGGCCGATGCAGGGCTTGTTCAGGGTGCCCTGGACGAGGCCGAGCTGCGGGCTCATGTCGCCGTGCGTCTTCTGGTTGCCGTAGATCTGCTGGGCACCGTTTCCGTTGACGGTGTTGATCCCGTTGTCGTTGCCGATGGCCATGGCCGGGGCCGCAACAGCAGCGCCCGCGCCGACGGCGGCGGCGGTGACCGCGGCAGCAGTCATGATCTTCTTGAACATTTTGATCCTTTTGTCGCACGAGTGCCCGCTAGTGGAGCGCCCTGATCAACTGCCTTACCGGAGGGTTGGTTCCGCTGCTTCACTCAAACGGCCTGCGCGGAGGCAGATTTTCCCCGCGTGGGGTGAGCCGCCCCCGGACGCGTGCGCGAAGCCCGTACGCACCCCGCAGCGGGGTGTGGGGCCGCACGCTCCTGTTGCGCTCCGTGGAGCCCCTTCGCACGGTGGGTAAGGAAGCGGATCGATCGGGTCCGTTTCCGAGCGACCACCAAAGGATCACCCATGCACCGCATCAAGGCCTCCCGCATCCGCGTCCTAGTCCCGTCGGCCCTGGCGGTCGCCATACTCACCGGCGCGGCCGCTCCCGCGGGCGCCGCGGAAGGTGCCGGTGCCGGTGCCGCCGCGAGCCGAGTGGCGGCGGCCCAGGAGGAGATCAACGAGAGGGTGGCGGCGGCCGGCCCCGTCGAAGACGCCCTCGCGGCCGTCTCCAAGATCCTCGCGGACCTGACCAAGAGCCTGGGCACCCTGCTGCCGGGGCTCAACATCCCCGAGATCAAACTGCCCGCGCTCCCGGCCATGCCGGCGATCCCCGCGATCCCCAACCTGCCGATCCCGGGGATTCCGGGGATTCCGGAGATCCCCACGCTCCCGGTCCCCGAGATCCCGGCGCTCCCGGTCTCCAATCCCGCGGCCCCGCCCGCGGGTGCGGTTCCGGCGGTTCCGGCGGTACCGGCGGTTCCGGCGGTGCCCGGGGTGCCGACGACCCTGCCGGCGGTGGACATCGTCCCGGAGATCGCCTTCCCCGACTTCCTTCCGTAGGGGACGCCGGATCCGTACGCGGACCCGCACGCGGTTACGACTATTGGGCTGAACAGGTCTGATCGCGTGCGGAACCGTGTCGTCTGGGAAGCTGGAGCGTTTCGCTCGATGTGAGCCTCGGAATCGGGGCAGAACATCGAAGAGAAGGTGCACTTCCCATGAACACTGCCAAGAAGGCCGCCCTGGTCCTGGCCACCGCTGGTCTCGCTGCGGCCGGTGCCGCCGGCTCCGCTATGGCCGACGCGTCGGCCGAGGGCGCGGCCGTGGGTTCCCCCGGTGTCCTCTCGGGCAACCTGGCTCAGGTCCCGGTCCACGTCCCGATCAACGTCTGCGGAAACTCCGTGAACGTGATCGGCGCGCTGAACCCGGCGTTCGGCAACGTCTGCGTCAACGACTGACGTCAGGCACATCACATGACTGTGGGCGCCCCGGCCTTGCCGGTGGCGCCCACAGTCATGTCGGCAGGAGTACGGGGCGAACCCGTCAGTGCTGGTTGCTGCCGCCGTTGAGCTTCACGCCGCCGAGCAGCGGGGAGGCCTGGGTGGCCCCGTTCGCGAGGTGCATGACCTCGCCCGGAGCGCCGTTGCGGACCTCGTTGACCTTCTGGACGGTGGTCACGACCTTCTCGACGCTCTCACCCTGCTCGGCCAGTCCGTTGCCCACGGTCTGGGGCAGCGCCTCCGAGACGGGGTTGACGGAGTCGGTGACCGCCGTCAGACCGCTCGTCAGGCTCATGGGGACGGCCGGCGCCTCGGCGGCGAACGCGGGGGAGGTGGCGCCGAGGGCGGCGACGGAGCCGACGACGACTGCGGCGACCTTCGAGAGCTTCATTATCGAAATCCTTTTCCAGTGGCGACCGTCGCGCCACTTTCGACTTGGTTAACGATTCCCCGCCGTCACGGAAACGCGGAACCGAACACGGCAACGGCCGGAGAATCCGACAAGGGACTCTCCGGCCGATATTTGGCCGATATTTCTTCTGATTACCGGTATTGCCGTCAGGCGGCGCTACGGGACCTGCGGTACAGAATGGCGCCACCCAGGACCAGGGCCGCGGCGAGGGCCGCCGCGGCGCCGGGCTGTCCGGCACCGGTCGCGGCCAGTTCCTGGACGGGGGCCGGGGCGACTGCCACGACGGGGACGGCCGCGGGCGCCGGGGCCGGAGCCGGGAGCGGTGCGGGCGCCGGCGCGGGAGCGGGCAGCGGTGCCGGGGGCAGGGCGACGGGCAGGTCACCGGCGGGGGCCGCCGGGGGCTGGTCGGCCGGCGGCACTACCGGCGCCGGGTGCTCCACGACCTGGCTGCCGTGCGGCGGCCTCGGCGCGGGAGCCTCCTCCGCTACGGGCGCGGGCGCGGGCAGCGTGTGCGGAGCCTCCTCCGCTACGGGAACGGGCGCGGGCGCCGGAAGCGGCTGCGGAGCCTCCTGGACCGGCACGGGGACGGGGGCCGGTGCGGGGACGGCCTCCGGCAGCGGAGCCGGAACGGGCACCGGCTGCGGGGCGGGCGCAGGGTGCTCCGCCTCGGGCGCCGGAAGCGGCTGCGGCGCGGGGGGAGCGTGGTGGGGGGCCGGCGGATGCTCGGCGCGCGGCTCAGGCTGGTGCTGCGGCCGCGGCTCGGGCTTCTCGGGTGCGGGGTGGTCGTCGCACTCCTCCTCGCCGGATTCACGGGAGTCCCCGTAGCCGCCGTGCTGCCCGGATCCGCGGTCTTCGTGGCCGCCGTGCCGGTGGGGGCCGGAGTCTTCGTGGCCGCCGTGATGTTCGGGGCCGCGGTCGCCGTAGCCGCCCTGATCGTGCCGGTCCTCGCGTTCGTCGAGATAGTGCTGGAACTGCTCCGCCTGCGCGGGGCTGAGGTAGCGCTCGTAGTCGTACCCGGCGTCGGAGCCGGTCGTGGTGGCGCAGTTGTTGCCCATGGCGGGGTTGAGGCCCGCCCCGGCGTCCGCGGTGTTGCCGCACACGTTCGGCGAGAAGGTGATCGGTACCGAGACGCTGTTGCCGGCGAGCACGCCCGGTGAATGGGAGGCCTCGGCCATCGCCCCGGGCTGTGCGTAGGCCGCACCGGTGGCGATCGACAGCAGACTCGACGCAGCGGCCGCGGTGAGCACCCCCTTGCCCAGTACCTGTCGGCTCAGTACCTGTCGCATGGGTCCTTCCCTGTCTACCGGCACTGCCGCCGGTGCTGAATCGAAGGTGGCCTCGGAGTGCACCGCCGTGCACTCCGAGGCCACCCCGAGGAGGTCTGCCCTTGCGGGCAAGGCGCTTCGTCAGGCGTTGACGCAGGTGTTGCCGAACGCCGGGTTCAGCAGCGCGATCACGTTGACGGTGTTGCCGCAGACGTTGACCGGGATGTGGACCGGGACCTGCAGCACGTTGCCGGACAGGACGCCCGGGGAACCCACGGCCGCGCCCTCGGCCGACGCGTCGGCCATGGCGGGGGAGGCGGCACCGGCGGCCATGAGAATGCCGGCGGCCAGCACCACTGCCTTCTTGTACGTCATTTTTTTTCGATTCCTTTCCGCAGAGGTCTATCCGCTGCAGAAATAACAACGAGCGGGCCCGGGAAAAGAAACCGGGGATTTTGCGGACAACCGGCCATTTCACTCAGATGCCCACGTGTCCCGAATTCAGGCCGGGTTTTCCGAGTGTCCATTCGGGTTCCGACACGCGGCAGGGCCGCCGCGACCCGAAGGTGCGACGGCCCCACTGGCGCGGTGCGCGGGGTGCTGTCAGCTGCCGGAGGAGACGTTGCCGGACAGGACCGGGATGTTGCTGAGGATGTGAGAGAGAGCCTCGTCGCCCTTGGCCTGGGTGGAGTTCTCGGTGCACTGCTGGTTCTGCGGGCTGGACAGGACCGGGATGTCCTGGACGCCGACGTTGACCAGAGCCAGGACGGACTGGACGTTGGCCTTGGCGGGCAGGGCGATGCAGGGCTTGTTGAACGAGCCCTGGATGAGCGCCATCTGCGGGCTCATGTTGCCGTAGGTGGCCTGGTTGCCGTAGATCTGCGAGGCCCCGTTGCCGTTCACGGTGTTGATGCCGTTGTCGTTGCCGATGGCCATGGCCTGCGGGGCCATGGCGGCACCCAGACCGACGAACGAGGCGGCAACCGCTGCGCCGGCCGCAAACTTCTTGATCATGATGGTCCCTTTTTTGCAGGATTGCCCGGTACTCAAGCACTCGGATCAACGGCGCAACCGTGGTTTGGGTTGCGTGTATTCACTCGGATGCCGAAGTTTCGGGCGGCACGGTTGACGTCAGGCGTTGACGCAGGTGTTGCCGAACGAGGGGTTCAGCAGGGCGATCAGGTTCGCGGTGTTGCCGCAGACGTTCAGCGGGACGTCGACCGGGACCTGGAGCAGGTTGCCGCTCAGCACGCCGGGGGACTCGCCCGTGAAACCGTTCGCCGTCGCGCCGTCGCCGCCGTGCGCGGAGGCGAGGCCCGCGCCGCCCATCAGCATCGCGGTGCTCGCGACCGCCATGGTCGTACCGCGTACCAGCCCCTTCTTCATCTCCGTTTTTCCTTTCGGTTCGAACAAGTGCAACCCATAACGACGGGTCGGGCACGAGGGTGCGTGCTATCGCCCAAAAGGCCGTACACGCGAGTCCGGCGTGATTTCCTTCCTGATTTCTGACAAAGTTCACTCCTGTTTTGTCCCCTTGATCGAAAATGGAGACAGGGTCATGGGTTCCTCCCGCAGAATCCTCGGCACGCTCGGTCTGCTGTCCTGCCTCACGCTTTCGGTGAACGTCCCCGCCGCCGGAGCCGCCGCCGCCCCGCCGGGCGCGCGGAGTCCGCTGGTCAAGGAGGCGCCCCGGGTGCCGTTCACCCAGCGTTACCAAGCCGTGCAGCACGGCGGCCTGGTCCGGGCCTCCAACTCGTCCATCGGCTGCCTCAAGGAGGAGTCGGCGCAGGCCGAGTCCTGTGCCGAGGTCGACAAGGGCGCCGCGGGGACCAACGGCGACTACGAGATGTTCTACGAAGAGGTCGACAAGGACCCGGACACCTACAACTCCACCCGGGCCGAGCTCAAGGTTCCGGCGGGCGCGAAGGTCTCCTACGCCCGGCTGTACTGGGGCGGGAACCTGCGGGTCGGCGAGCAGAAGCCGCCGGAGGACAACGGCCGGGTGCTCGTCGCCGAGCCGGGCGGCGCGTACAAGGAAGTGCTGGCCGACACCACGGTCGGGCACCGCAGCGATGGGGTGGCCGACGCCTACCAGGCCTCCGCCGACGTGACTCCGCTGGTCCGCAAGGGCGGCGCCGGCATGTGGACGGTGGCCCAGCTGAACATCGCCATGGGGCACTCGCCGGCGGGCGCCTGGGGCGGCTGGACCCTGGTGGTGGCCTACCAGCACCCGCAGGAGCCGGTACGCAGGGTCTCGCTCTGGGACGGCTTCGAGGGGCTGGCCGCGGGGGCCGGCGAGGCGGCGGGCGAGACGGTGGAGCTCACCGGTCTGGACGCGGCGCCCGGCGCGCAGGGGCGGGCCGGGGTGGTCGCGTACGACGGGGACCGCGGATCGCTCGGTGATTCACTCACGGTGACCGCCGACAGTGGGCGCCGGATCAACCTCAGTGACGGAGAAAATCCTTTTAATGATGTTATGAATTCCACGATCACGGAATTCGGACATCACTCGTTCGTGCGACAGCCCGAACATATGAATAACCTCGGATATGACGCGGACGTGTTCGATCTGAGCCCCGCGCTGTCCGGTGGCGCCCGCAGCCTGACCTTCGGGTTCACAGGTGAAAACCAGGGTCATTTCCTCGGTGTGCTCTTCGTTCAGACAGACGCGCGCCGCTGAACGCAGGAGACCACTCCACGTGCCGACACAGCCTTTCTCCCCTTCGCCTTCCCCTTCTCCCACCTCACCTCCGGTCGTCCTCCACCTCGTCCAGCCCGTCGACGGCGGGGTCGCCCGGGTCGTCGTCGACCTCGTACGTGCCCAGTCCGCGGCCGGTCTGCGGACCGTCGTCGGCTGTCCGCGCGGCGGGCAGCTCTCGGATGCCGCCCGTGAAGCCGGGGCCGAGGTGCTCAACTGGCGTGCCGGACGGGCTCTCGGACCGGGCCTGGCCGCCGAAGTGCTCGGCGCCCGCCGCCTGATCGGACGGGTCCGGCCCGATGTCCTGCACGCCCACAGCGCCAAGGCCGGACTCGCGGGGCGGCTCGCCGTGCGCGGGACCGTCCCGACCGTCTTCCAGCCGCACGCCTGGTCCTTCGACGCCGTCGGCGGGGCCACCGCCGCGCTCGCGCTGCGCTGGGAGCGGTTCGGGGCCCGTTGGGCCGACCGGGTGCTCTGTGTCAGCGAGGCCGAACGCCGAACCGGCGAGTCCGAGGGGATCGCCGCCCGCTGGTCGGTGATCCGCAACGGCGTCGACCTCGGCCACTTCCGCCCCGGCGACCTGGACCCCGTCCAGGACAAGGCCCGGGCACGCGCCGAACTGCCGCTGCCCACCGGCTTCCAGGGAGACGGGCCGCTCGCCGTCTGCGTCGGCCGGCTCTGCCAGCAGAAGGGTCAGGACATTCTGCTGCGGGCCTGGCCGGAGCTGCTGGGAGCCGTTCCCGGGGCCCGTCTCGTACTGGTCGGCGACGGCCCCGACATGGAACGGCTGCGCCGCGGGGCCCCGCCCTCGGTCCACTTCGCGGGAGCCGCCTTCGACATCCGGCCGTGGCTTCGGGCCGCCGATCTCGTTGTACTGCCGTCGCGGTGGGAAGGCATGGCGCTCGCCCCGCTCGAGGCCATGGCCTGTGGCCGCCCGGTCCTGGTCTCCGACGTCAGCGGTGCCAGGGAGAGCCTCCCGCCCGGCCAGGGACGGCTCTGCCTGGTGGAACCGGAGGACCCGGCGGCGCTGGCCAAGGCCCTGGGCGGGCTGCTGGCCGACCCGCGGCTGCTCGCCGGACTCGGGGAGCAGGCCGAGCGGCACGCGCGGATGGAATTCGACGTGCGGCGCACCACGGACGCGGTCACCGGTCTGTATCACGAACTGCTGGGCAGGCCCCGGCCCTTGAACCAGGAGCGCATCAGCCGATGACGATGGACAGCGCACCCGCCCGGCACACCGGTCAGGGCGGCACGGGGCCCGCCGGCAGCACCACCGCCGACACCACCACCAGTGGCACCACCAGCACCACGATCGTCACCAGTACCGGCACCACCGCCGTCCGCCGTTCCGTGACCGCCATCCACCCGCCGCGCGGGCCCAAGGCCGACCGGGCCCGGGCCGCCATCCGGCCGAAGCGGGCCCGCCGCCGGGACGGGGTCGGACCGCTGCTCGCCGCCGACGTGCTCGCCGTCGTGGCGACGGCCGTGGCCCTGCCCGGAGCGGAGCTGCCCGTCGGGGCGGCCGCGCCCCTCGCCCTGGCGCTGGCCGCGCTGCACGCACAGGCCGGGCTCTACCGGCCGCGGCTCGCCCCCTCGGCGCTCCTCGAACTGCCCGCGCTCGCCGGGCGGGCCGCCGCGCTGTGGTGCGCGGCCGCCGCCGTGCTGGCCGCCACCGCCCCGGGCGGCGCCCTGGGCTGGAGCGCGCTGCTCGGCGCCGTCTGCCTCCAGGCCGTACTGGCCTGCGCGGGACGCGGATTCGTCAACCAGCTCCGCCGTCGCACCCGGGCCCGCCGCCCCGCCTCCGCCCTGGTCGTGGGACCCGGCGCCGGGGCGAGCGCGGTGGCCGCCGCCCTGCACGGGCGCCCCGAGTACGGACTGCGTCCCGTGGGGCTCGCGGCCACCGGCCCCACCGAGGAGGGGGCGGCAGGAGTACCCGTACTCGCCACCCACGAGGACATCCGGCGGGCCGTCATCCAGAACTCCGTCCGGCACGCCGTCTTCACCCGCCCGCCCGAGGCCGACGAACGCACCGCCTCCCTGGTCCGGCTCTTCCACGACCACGGCTGCCGGCTCTGGCTCGCCGACCCGGCGGGCACCGCCAAGGTCACCGGGATGCGCGTCGCACAGCCCGCCGACCAGCTCTGGGGCTACGCCGTCCAACCGCTGCTGCCACGCCCGGCACGCCCGGTCGAGCGGTACGCGAAGCGCGCCATCGACTCCTTCCTCGCCTCGCTCGCGCTGCTCGCCGCCGCACCCGTGATGGGCGCCTGCGCGCTCGCCGTACGGGTCGGCGACGGACCGGGGGTGATCTTCCGGCAGGAACGGGTCGGCCTGTACGGCCGCCCCTTCACGCTGTTGAAGTTCCGCACCCTGCGCGCCGACGCGCACGAGTCCGCCACCCGCTGGACGGTGGCCGGCGACTGCCGGATGAGCCCGATCGGCTCCTTCCTGCGTAAGTCCTCGCTGGACGAGCTGCCGCAGCTGTGGAACGTCGTCCGAGGTGACATGAGCCTGGTCGGTCCGCGTCCCGAACGGCCCTTCTTCGTAGCGAAGTTCAGCAGCGTGCACCCCGGGTACGAGGCCCGGCACCGGATGCCGGTCGGCATCACCGGTCTCGCCCAGATCAACGGGCTGCGCGGGGACACCTCCATCGAGGACCGGGCCCGCTTCGACAACCACTACATCGACACCTGGTCGCTGTGGCAGGACCTGTGGATCCTGGCCCGTACAGCGGCCTCCTTCTTCCGTTTCCGGCTGGGGGGCAGCTGAGCATGAGCCTTGCCGCACCGACGTCCTGGGCCCGCCCGAACACCGCCGATCTGCTGCGCCGGCACTGGCCGCTGCTGCCGCTCGCCGCGACCGTACTGGCCCTCCTGGTCCCCGTGCCGGCGGGTGACGCCAGTGCCTCGGGGAAGGTCGGGCCGGCCGACGCCGCCTCGCTGCTGCTCGTGTTCGTCTGCGGGATCCAGGCCCTGCGGGGCAGGGTCCGGCCGCTGAGCCCGCTGGGGGTGCTCGTCCTCGGACTGCCGGCCCTCGGGCTCGCCGTCTCGACCGTGACCGCGGGGGACCCGTACGCGGCCCTGCCCGGGTTCGTGCGCTACCTCCAGGTGTTCGTGCTCGTCCCGGCGGCGATCGTGCTGCTGGTCCGCGACGCCTCGGAATTCCGGCTGGCCGCGGGGTGCTTCGTGCTGCTGGCGCTGGTCCAGGGCACGGTGGGCGTGGTGCAGTTCGCCACCCACACCGGGGCCTCGTACCAGGGCGAGGACATCCGCGCCGTGGGCACCTTCGGACCCGGGGACGTCATGGGCATGGCCACGGTCGTGGCCTACGGCCTGGTCGTCGCGACGGCCGGCGCACTCGCGCCGGGGCTGCCGGCCCGGGTCCGGCGGGCCTCGGGCGCGGCGGCGCTCGTCCTGGTGATCCCGCTGGTGCTGTCCTTCAGCCGGGGCGCCTGGATCGCCACCTTCGCCGCGGCCGGGCTGGTGATGGCCCTGGCCGGCATCCGGCGCGCCCTGAGGGTGCTGCTCGCGCTGGCCGCCGCGGGAGTGGTGCTCGTCGGCGGGCTCGGCGTCGGCTCCGAGATGGTGGCGGAGCGGCTGACCTCGATCACGCAGGTGTCCGACGCCCCCGACCAGTCGGTGACCGACCGCTACACGATGTGGGCCGCGGCCGAGTCGATGTGGCGGGAGCGGCCCGCGGTGGGGGTGGGGCTGAAGGGCTTCCCGGCCAACCGGGACTCGCACTCCGGCCTGGCCCTGTCCTCCGGCAGCGACACCGCGGGCGCGGGGCAGGCGTACATCCGCCAGCCGCTGCTGTCCCCGCACAACATGTACCTGCTGGTGCTGAGCGAGCAGGGGCTGACCGGGCTGATCGCCCTGGCGGGCGGCTGGCTGGCACTGCTGGTGGCGGGCCTGCGGCGGTGTCTGTCGGGGGCGTCCGAGCTGCGGGACTGCGGACTGGTCGCGATCGGCCTGCTCGTGTGGCAGCTGACGGACTTCCTCTACGCGGACATCGGAGGCCCCTCCACCGTCCTGACCGGAGTGATCATCGGCCTGGCGGCCTGGTGGGCGCTGCCCTCGCAGGGCGGCGCGGTCGGACTGGGCCGCCGGCGTGCGGGTGGCCGGGGCCGGGCCGCGGTGACGGCCTCCCGTCGTGGGCGGCGTCCGGCTGCCGGGGCAGTCGCCCCTGAGGGTGCGGCCGGCCGGTGACGGATACGACGCCCTGGCGGCGGGCCCCCCCGGGGGGGGGGGGGCACGGCAACAGGCGAGCTTTCGAGCGTGACCACCTCGGATTCCTGCTCGAACAGCAGCGGTACGGCGACCTGGTCCGCTTCGACGACGACCTGTACC
>NZ_JAPNLJ010000081.1:4849-19185 GCF_026627445.1 Streptomyces sp. H27-H1 | reverse complement strand
CGGCATGCCCACCGACGACCCCTCCCTGAACGTCACCCGCAGCCGCCTCGGACGCCTCACCCGCCAAGGCTTCCTCACTCAGCCCGGACGGGGCCTCTACCGGAAAGGGACTTAACGACCTCTGAGGCGTCCTCGTCGAAGGTCACGTCACGGACGTGGTGCAGTGATTCGATTCCCCAGTGGCCACGGACGAGTTGGGCCAGGATGTCGGGTCCGGCCTGCTCGACCCTCAGGCTGGTAACGGCGTAGACATTCTTGTGGCTGACCTTCCCGGTCTTCTTGTCGACGCGGCGGCGACGGATCCAGATCGCCTGCCGGGCACCGGGAAACAGCAGTTTGTCCACCGTGCAGACCTTGATCCGGCGGACCTCGCGCCGCCCGTGGCCGGTGTTCCGGGCCCGTCCGAGCAGCGGGACCTGCTCCCAGGGCAGGTTCTTGAGCTGCTGGTGCAGCTTCTTCTGATTGCCCTTCGCGATCACGATGTAGTGCGCCTTGCGCTGAAGCAGGTAAGCCGCGTGCTCGCGCTGGGTGTGCAGCGCATCGCTCGTAATCACCGTGTCGGTCAGGTCGCCGATCGTGTCCAGCAACGGGCGGAAGCAGGTGATCTCGTTCGTCTTCTCGCCCACGTCCAGCTGCCCGAGCACGAGTCCCGTCGCGTGGTCGCAGGCTGCCAGGAGGTGAACCTTCCGGCCGTCGGCGCGGGCGGCACCCCGCAGGCTCTTGCCGTCCACGGCGAGTCCTCGCAGGCCCTCGGTGCGAGGCCGCCGGTCGGCGAGCCATGCGCCGACCGCCCGGTCCAGCGCATCCCCGTCGACTCGTGCAAGGAGTCGGCGGATGGTTGTTTCCACAGGCCATGAGCGTTCCGGGATCAATGGGTCCACTCGGGCACCCAGTTTCTCCAGCACGGCCGGTGGGGCCTCGGCGACCCATTCCCCAACTGCGAGAAGCGACTTCGCACCGGCCAGTACCGCGCACGCCGCCAGGCCGAGCAGTGTCGCCAGCGGGTAGCGCACCCCGCGCGGATCACGTGGATCGGGCACCTGAGCGAGCCGCTCCAACAAGCCGGGTACCTCGCCTGGACCGACCCCGACGTGATCACCGAGCTGGTCAAGGACGGGACAGATGAGCGAGGATGCAGACGCAGGCACGGGTATCCCAAGGTCACAGAGCGTAAAGAACTCCATGATCACGGGCACTCGTGCCTGCTTCGTACCCGGACCCCACCGACCCGACGCTCCATCACCAACCGGACGTCAGCGCACTACGCCGAAGCCCTGCAGCCGAGGGTCTTGCGGGGTCGGTTATTGAGCCTCTCTTCGATCCTCCGGAGATCTTCGGGGGTGTGGAGGGAGAGTTTTGTGCGCTTGGGGAGGTACTGGCGGACGAGCCCGTTGACGAGCCCGTTCGTGTTCTCGTTGGTGCCGCGTTGCCATGGGCTGCCGGGGTGGGCGAAGAAGACGCCGTCGGTGAAGTACGGAGCGATTTCGTGGTGGCGGGCCATCTCTGAGCCCTGGTCCCAGGTGAGCGTCTGGCGGGCATGCTGGAGCAGGGTGCTGACGAAGGCCGTGATGAGTGCGTCGCGGAGCTGGTCGGCGCGGTGTCCGTCGGGCAGGGCGACCAGGCGGAGAAAGCGGGTGCGACGGTCGACGAGGGTGGCCACGGCGGACTGGCTGCGGGGCCCGACGATGAGGTCGCCTTCCCAGTCGCCCAGGCGCGTCCGCAGTTCGACAACCGGCGGCCGGCGGCCGATCAGGACGGGTGGGGCGGCGAATCGCGCGGCTCGTTGATCCGAGCGTCGACGTCGTTTGCGCAGGGGCCGGCTGGTTCGGAGTCCTTTGGTCAAAGTCCTGCTCAGGCCGCCTCTGATGCCTTGGTAGAGGGAGCGGTAGATGGTCTCGTGGCACAGGTGTCTCTCGGGCTGGTCGGGCCATAGGGCACGCAGGTGTCCGGCGATCTGTTCGGGACTCCACTCGAGATTGAGCTTGTCCTGGACCTCGGCCTTCAGCACCGGATCGGCCGCCAATTTGACTTGCCGCGGGCGTCGGAACCGTTCCCGGGATCGCTGCTGGGCCAGGTCGGCATCGTAGATGCCGTTGTCGTGACGGCGGCTGTTGCGGCGCAGTTCGCGGCTGACCGTCGACGGCGCCCGGCCGAGCCGCTCGGCTATCTCGCGGACCCCCAGGCCGCGTTCGCGCAGGGTGGCGATCCGCTTGCGTTCCATGAGCGAGAGGTAGCGGTCCGAGCGGGACGCCTCCGGAAGATGGACCGGCGGGACCCCGCCGCTCTCCTCCCTCCACCGGTAGCCGGTCTTTCGGCCGATCCCGAGCTGCCTGCACGCCTCGACCGTGCCCATACCGGACGCCAGTAGACGCCAGTACTCAGCCTCAAGGTCCAGCCTGCGCTTCTTGCCCCGCCTCGCCATCAACACACCCATCATGATCAAAGAGTGTTGCGACAAGCGTTAGAACCCAAGAAGACTCCTGGGGGTCAGCTTTTCAGGTTCTGGATCACTTTCCGTGCAGGGCCACGGAGCGTCACCGAATCCGCGATCATGAGTGGTCGTGTCTGACGAACTCCTCCAAGACCTCTGGTTCCACCACGCCGACGACGTCGCGCTCGACACCATCACCCTCCACGACCGGCGCGTGACCCTCCACGCCACACCGAGGCGTTCCCCACCACTCCCGACGGCTACCACCGACTGCTGCACTGGCTCAAAGGCCATTGACCTCGATTCTTCAGCGACCTTGATCGCTTGACCGGTCCGGCCGTTCATCCCTTTTGTCCCGCGTGATCGCGGGTTGGGCCATCGCGTGTCGCTGCGGCTGCGCCGGGGTTCCACTGCTCCCGGAGTCGTGCTGGTCCTGTCCTTTCTGGTCCTCGTCGGGGCGGTGGGCCGTCATCAGGGGAAGCCGCCCGGCCGCAGGGCGAGCAGGTTCCACACATGCCGGCGTATCTTCGCCCGCTCTTTCGCGATCTCCAGCAAGGAGCTCTCATCCAGGGCCCGCAGGGCACGGCGGCCAGTGAACCTTTTCCATCTTGATCAGCTGGCGAGTTCGAGGGCGACGACGGCTCGGACGACAGCGGTGATCCGGGTGGTGCTGCAGCGGAGTTTTCGCAGGAGCCGCCAGCACTTGAGGATCGCCATGGCGCGTTCACCGAGGCTGCGGATCCTGGCGTGGTCCTGGTTGTGACGCCGACGCCAACCGCGCAGGTTCTTGCCTCGGAACGGAACGCGGATGGCGGAACCCGCACTCTGATAGGCCTTGTCTGCCCAGCACTTGTTGTTGTCCGCGGCCAGGGCGGCGGGAAGGCCGTGGGTCCGGGCCGCGGTCAGGTCGTGCGTGGCTCCCGGCAGTGCGTCCGAGGCCCAGATCAGGCGTCCGGCGGGATCGGCGAGGACCTGCACGTTCATCCCGTGGTGCTTCTTCTTCCCGGAGTAGTAGGGCCGGTCGGCGGCGATGCGGTCGATCAGCAGGAGTGTGCCGTCGAGGATCACGTACGCCTTCTTCCGCACGGTCTGCATGGCCTGTTCGAGCGTGGGCGCGAGGGCGGCCAGGAGGTCTACGGCCTCGCGTATGTACCGGTAGACCGTGGCGATCCCGACGCGGAAACCCGCCGCGAGGCGGGCATAGGTGTCACCGCAGCGCAGGTGGGCCAGGACCAGCAGGGCCTGCCGGCCGCAGGTGAGGCGCCGCCAGCGGGAGCCGATGCGGCGGCGGTGACCTGCGAGAAGGCTGGAGAGGTGCTGCAGGGTGCGGCTGGACAGATCAATGGCAGACGGGTAGACAAGCACGAGAGCTCCTGGCGGACTGGTGATCTTGATCGTGAACCGTCTACCAGGAGCTCTCTTCGCGCCCGCCACCGGGACGCCGATCCAACCACCCGTCAGGTTGGAAAGGGTTCAGTGGAGTCCGACGCCGGCGGACCCAACACCTGGGCCTGATGCTGTGAGCCGAGGCTCTTCTTCGTGCCCGTTTGTCTGACCTACCGGGATGCGGCCTGCCGAGGGGGCCGGCGCATAGTAGGTCGCAGCACTATCCGCGCGGCAGGAGAGGATAGCGGGTTCTTTGACCTCTTCGGAGCATTCAGCAGTGATGGGCTCGTAGCTGAACCGTACGGACCGGGACGGGGCGCTGGAGGACTCCTTCGTCGTCCGCGCTGAATATTTCGGCAGAATATGGAGGTCAGATGTACCCACAGCCACACAGGAACAGGGCGTCCTGTTGAGTCCCGATACTCCCTCCACCGCCCACCGACTGCACGCCCCTGGCCCGAATCAACGTCTCGCCCGCTCTATTCCGATCAGTCTACGCCGACGCGGGACTGCACCTTTTGTACGTCACAGCTAGTAAGGATCAACATGTCAACTCCGGTGAGCGCCACTACCCTATGGGCCCCCAAGGACCCGTCGCTGGTTCCTACGGGTAACATACCTCAGACACTTGAAGATGCCTTAGATAATTCGGGATGGATAACGGTTTTCTACGGCTATCTGAAAGACGGATTCTCCGATCCTGCTAACGCGGTTACACTAGCCTTCTTAATTAAGAATGCGCGTGAGTACAAGCAAGCATCGGCTTACTCGAACCATTTCACGAAGACAGCCGAACAGAAAGCGCTGATAGCGGATTACAGAGCAAAGCGCAAATCGCTAGAAATATTGTGGAAGCCCTTTAGAGACGTCATCGGGAACATTCGAAAAATAGATGGCGGAGTCACTGGTGCGACTGGGGCTTTCCTTTCAGCGGAAAAAGGCAACAAAGTCGGCCCTTGTCAACTGGCCGAGAGTTCGTTGATCGTCGCCAACGCCCTTGAATCCGACATGGCAGCATTCGGCGGGTTGATGCTCGCCTTCCAAGAGGCCGCCAAAGGTGACACAAGGGTCAAGTTGCGTGACTTCTCTCCTGAAAGGGCGTGGATAAAGAAGACGCTCGTGGCGTTTAATGAAATTCGCCAGGACCTGAGTGAGGTTGCTCATTCTGCAGGCACCACCCCCGGCCTGGAAGAAATGTACGATAAAATCGTCAGCCGCATCACCATCGCCATGCGTGAGTACGGGAAACTGAAGAATAATGTTTTGGACGAAATTCTCGAGGCACTAAAAGCCGACTCCCAATATTTCTATAAAAAGATGTTTGCCACCAACCATCCGCAGCTCGCCCCAGTAGTGATGGCGCTCAGCAGCCTGAGTCTTGCCTCTGGTGCCCTGGCCCTGGTGACGGCGATCGTTCCACCTCTCGCCCTTTCATTCTCAGTGCTCAGCGCGGCGGCAAGTTTGACCGGTACGCTCATCACGTACTTCACTTCAAAGCAAGACGAAAACACGTACGGCGTCGTAGCGGGGGCAGGAAAGACTACCCAGAGTCCTGTAACGGATGAGGTTCTCCAAAATCTCCAACTTGCCGGTGTGGCGCTCGGCAAGCTTGGGACTGCAGGTTCACTCACCCAAAAGGTCGGCGCCATGATGGACACCGGATTGGGGCGGGCCCTAGAGACCGGGGGCAGTGCTCTGAACAATTTCGGCGATCTCCTAGGGCCGGCTGCAAATACTCTCGGTCTACCAATCAAGGTGATATCGCACGTAAGATTAGCCCTTGACCTGCAGGTCAAGGACGAACGTGATCGTGTGAACGGCCAGAAACTTCGGCAACTGGGCCACGAAACTCTGGAGTCCAGTGGTGCTCCGATTTCGACATGCGGAGCAGACAAGAATCTTCTTATATATCTGAAGCAAGCGCAGCAGGGTTACACGGACGACACGGTATTCAAATTCGTCCCTCTCATCAATGTAGTGGGGCCACAGTTCTGCCATGTTGTTGATTACAAGGTGCAAAATAGGTTTGTTATTTTTACAAGTGTCAACGTAGGGCTTTCGGGGCTCGATAATCCGCATGAGACGCTATTCCAGGTGACAGTGGAGTGGAGACTCGACACGGCTAACGGAGTGATCAAGATTTTGGCCATCAAGGAAGCCACCGACAAGGCAAAACTGGAATTCATCGCTAAAAGCCTTAATCCCACTTCCCGCCCCGCCAGGTACGCTGTGAGCGCAAGTAAGAGCCAGCTCTGCCCATACGACAAATTCGTAAGGGGTTTCAGAAAAAACCCCATCTCTTGGCGTAGTTTCGTTCTTGCTGGCTGGGAGGCTGGATGGATCAGTGTGCATCTGCAGAACTCCGGGTTGGCCGAAGTGGGGTCCGTCGAGATGAGTGACGAGAGCCAGGAGTACACCCAACTGGCGCTCAGCCTATGGAACAATTTTCAGGGAAATATTTGCGAAAGCTATAAACGACTCCTTTCAGCCATCAATGATACGCAGGATGCCGCAATACACACTAGCTACCGCGAAGTTGATTACATAAGCCTTCAACAACTCATGGAGGACCAGGAGCTGTTCTCCTGGGATCCCGAGAAGGGATACATCCTTAACATTCGCGAACCCGCACAGGATGACCCGGACATTAGTATATGGCGAGAATTGAGCCTTAAGGCTGCCTATTTTAACGCAATGATTGGATTGATGAATTCCGACAGTAAGTGGAATTTTGAAGTGTAGCCATTCGGGGCCGGCAACCTCGATTCGTCAGCGGGGCAGGGGCGTTTCAAAGTCCTGGTGATCACGTGAGTCCGCAGGCCAGGGGTACTTGGCCGGGGCCGACACGCACGCAATGAAGCTCCGGTTGAACGGGGTGACCTTCCCAAGTCGCCCTGAACCACCGGAGCTTCGATGTGCCGTCAGTCTGCCACCGTGTGTCTCATCAAGTCGGCTGCTCTGGAGCGTGTGGCCGGGCTCTCGCTGGTGGAACGGCTGCGGCTGCTGCCCGATCCGCGTCGGCGGCGCGGGGTGCGTCACCCGTTCGTGGCGGTGCTGCTGGTTGCCGCCTCGGCGGTGGTCGGCGGCGCTCGGTCGTATGCGGCGATCGGTCAGTGGTCCGCGAGTGCTCCCCAGCACGCTCTGGCCCGGCTGGGCGCCCGCGTGGTGGGCGCGCTGGGAGTGCGTGTCGCGCCGAGTGCCGCCACGATCCGACGGGGGTCATCGGCCTGGTCTGCCCCGGCGGCCTTGCCGACCTGACCGGCGCCGATCCCGCCGGCGCTCAGTCGCTGGCCGTGGACGGCAAGGCCGCCCGCGGCTCCCGGCACGGATCGACACCCGCCGCCCACCTTCTGGCGGCGATGACCGGTGACGGCCGGACCGTCACCCAGCTGCGGGTTCCTGACAAGACCAACGAGATCACATGCTTCGCCGCGCTGTTGGAGCCGTACGACCTGACCGGGGTCACCGTGAAGCTTCCCCTTGATCGTGGACACCTGGAGACTGGGATCTGAGAGGTTCCAGAGGAAGTTGTGCCAGGTGGGAAGCAAGTACACGAAGCGGTACTCGGACGAGTACAAGCGGGACGCGATCGAGCTCGTGCGCTCGTCCGGGCGGACGGTGACCGATGTCGCCCGCGAGCTCGGCATCAGTTCGGAGAGCCTGCGCGGCTGGGTCAAGAAGGCCCGGGCCGCCGAAGCCGCCGGGAGCGCGGGGCCGGCCGGTGTGAGCGCGGATGCGCGTGATGAGGAGCTGAAGCGGCTGAGGAAGCTCACCCTCGAGCAGGCGAAAACGATTGAAATCCTAAAAAAAGCGACAGCTTTCTTCGCGAAGGAGACCGACCGGTGAGCGCGATATGCCGGTTCATCCACGCGGAGAAGGCGAACTACACGATCGTCATGCTCTGCCGGGTGATGAAGACGGCCCGCTCGACGTACTACGCGTGGGTGGCCGGGATCGAGGCCCGCGAGGCCAGGCGCCGGGCCGATGAGGCCCTGGCCCACGAGATCACGGTGATCCACCTCGCCTCCAAGGGCACCTACGGCGTCCCGCGCGTCACGGCCGATCTACGCCGGCACGGCCACCGGGTCAACCGCAAGCGCGTGGAGCGTGTCATGCGCGAGCACGGCATCGCCGGCCACAGCCGTCGCACCGGACGGCGCAGCCTGACCAAGCAGGACACCAAGGCCGCACCGGCCCCCGACCTGATCGGCCGCGACTTTCACGCCGAGAGCCCCGGCATGAAGATCGTCGGGGACATCACATATCAACACCGTTGCGTTTACGTCCGCGAGCGGCTCGCAAGTCCGTGCTCGAAGAACGTGACAGTGGCGTGGACGGTGTCGCGGTCAGCAGGACGGGCAGGACGCCGTAGCCGATCCGGGCCAGGTAGGAGCCGTCGCCCAGGTGCCGGAAGGGGGTGGGTATCCGGCGGGCGGAGGAGCGCACCAGGAACTGGGCGCCGGTGGCGTGAACGTCCCGGGCGAACTCGTTCGCATCGAAGCCGGCATCGGCCAGCAGGAGCATCGTGCGGTCCAGCACACTCAACAGGCGTCCCGCGTAGGTGAGTTCACCGTCACTCTCAGGGCCGAAAGCGGCAGCCAGGACGGCACGGGTGCCACACTCGACCAGGACCACGAGTCGCATCAGCGGGTAGCCGAACTCCACACTCTCGCCCGCCCGCTTGGGATAGCGCCAGGTGAGCGCCTCCTCATCGGGCACGTGCAGCAAGGTGCCGTCCACGGCCACGGTCCGAAGCCCCCGGTAGAACGAGCCGGCCTGCCCGAGGTGGGCGACGGTCCGGCGAGGATCTCGAACAGCCGCCGCAGCGGTGCCGCTCCTATGCGCCGTCGGGCCCGGGACAGCGAGGAGACCGCCGGACGCACCAGCGGCAGTCCTTCCAGCCCCGCTGTCAGCTTGCCCCACACGCCCCGGTAGGAACAGTTCTCGAACAGGGCCAGCGCGAGGACGAAGTAGGCCATCACCCGGGACGGCAGCAGCCGCAGCCGCTTCTCACGTGACCCTGTCTCATCGATCACCGCGTCCACCAGCGCGAAGTCCACGATCTGGGTCAACTCACCCAGGTGGCCGGGCGCGTACACATCCCCGGCTACCTCGACCGTCCTGGTGATGACAGACTTCTCCCGCAACGGGACTCCTGACCTTGATCGACTTTCTTCTCCGATCGTTGATCTACAGGTGTCCCGTTGCCTCGTTCAACCCCCTTGACATGCCGCTCCCCGGCCAAACGCAACGGTGTTGCATCACATATATCCCGACCGCCGAGGGCTGGCTCTACCTCGCCTCGTGGCTGGACCTGGCGACCCGCGAGATCATCGGGTACTCGATGGCCGACCACCACCGCGCCGAACTCGTCGTCGACGCCCTCGACATGGCCGCCGGCCTGGGCCGTCTCTCTCCGCGTTGCGTGATCCACACCGACCGCGGATCGGAAGGCGGATTCAATCAGTCGTTGCAACGCTGGGCTGCGCTGATTGTAGATGTTCGTCGAGGGCTTCCGCGGGTGTCTTCCAACCGAGGGTTTTGCGGGGACGGGAGTTGAGGACCGCGGCGATGGCGGTCAGCTCGTCGGTGCTCCATCGGGACAGGTCGGTGCCTTTGGGAAAATACTGACGTAGCAGCCCGTTTGTGTTCTCGTTCGTGGCGCGCTGCCAGGGAGAGTGCGGGTCCGCGAAGTAGATGGGTAGTCCGGTCTCGACCGTGAGCTGGGCGTGGGCGGAGAGTTCCTTCCCGCGATCCCAGGTCAGTGATCGGCGAAGCTGGTCGGGCAAGGTGGCCATCGTGGTGGCCAGGGCGTCCTTCATGGCCACGGCGCCGTAGCCGGCCAGCGCGGGCCCGTTCTTGGTGCGCGGGATCGTGCCGTACCCCTCGGCCCGTGGCAGGTGAACCAGCATCGTGTAACGGGTAGTGCGTTCCACGAGCGTGCCGATCGCCGACCGGTTCAGTCCGATGATCAGTCGGGTAGCGGGGACGCATTACTGCGTCCCCGCCCCCTCAGCTGAATGCTCCGAAGAGGTCAAAGAACCCGCTATCCTCTCCTGCCGCGCGGATAGTGCTGCGACCTATTGTGCGTCGGCCCCCTCGGCAGGCCGCATCCCGGTAGGTCAGACATACGGGCACGAAGAAGAGCCTCGGCTCACAGCATCAGGCCCAGGTGTTGGGTCCGCCGGCGTCGGACTCCACTGGCCGCCGTGCCCTGCGGGCCCTGGATGGGAGCTCCTTGCTGGAGATCGCGAAAGAGCGGGCGAAGATACGCTGGCATGTGTGGAACCTGCTCGCCCTGCGGCCGGGCGGCTTCCCCTGGCTGACCATCGCCGGGAAGCAGCTGCGCGGGCGGATCCTCATCGACGTCGACGCCACGATCACCACCTCCGCCTCGAAGGCCGGGGCGGCGGTCACCTTCAAGTAGACGTTCGGGTTCCATCCGCTGGCCGCCTGGTGCGCAAACACCACCGAGACCCTCGCCATGCTGCTGCGGGAAAGAAACGCCAGAGCCAACACCGTCGCCGACCACATCACGGGCCTGACCGGCGCCCTCCCCCAGGTCCCGCACTCCTCGGCTGCGAAGATCCTTGGTCCGCGTCGGTGGCGCGGGAGCCACTCACGACCTGCTCACCCATCTCGAGGGCCTGAACACTGCCCGGCGCACGGTCCGTTACTCGGCCGGCCGGAAGATCACAGACCAGGACGAGGCGGCGATCGCCCAGCTGCCGGGGACAGCGTGGCACACCTCCGTGGACCAGGACGGCTCCCTCCAGGAGGGCTACTTCGTCGCCGAGCTGACCGGTCTGAACACCCGCACCGGCCAGCCGCTGCTGGTCCGCGGGCCAAGCCCTCGGGGCGGCAGGTCAAGAAGCTGACCGGCTTCGAGAACAAGCCCGGCTGGCGGTACTCGATCACCGCGACCAGCATCGGCCGGATGTGGGGCATCGCCGGCTCCCACCAGCCGCAATGGCTCGACGCCCTGCACCGCGCGCACGCCGTCGTCGAAGACCGGGTGCGCTGCGACAAAGCGATGGGACTGAACAATCTCCCCTCCGCCTCCTGGAAGGTCAACCGCGGCTGGATGCTCACCGCCAACATCGCCAGCGACCTCGAAGCCTGGACACGGCTGCTGGGCCTGCACGACATCGACGGGCTCGCCGACGCCGAACCCGACACCCTGCGCTACAAGCTCCTCCACCTGCCCGCCCGGCTCACCAACCACGCCCGCCGCCGCCAGCTCAAGATCAGCGAGACCTGGCCCTGGCGAGACGCGTTCCTCACCTGCTGGAAACGGCTGAGCAGCCTGCCCGCACCCACCCGACTCGCCTCAACCACCCCGACGAGCAACTGTCCAGCCACCCCCTTCGGTACTGGACGGGGCGCCTGCGGGCTCGGCGGCGGGATCGGGACGCGGTGGAGACGCCTGCCGGCCGGGCGGCAGGCATCGCTCGCCCTGGCCCACCTGCGGTGCGGCGACACCTACGCCCAGCTCGCCGCCGGCTTCCGTATCGGCACCGCGACCGCTTACCGCTATATACGCGAGGCCATCGACGTACTGGCCGCACTGGCCCCCACCCTGGACGAGGCGATGAAGACCGTACGGACGAAGGCGTTCGTGATCCTGGACGGCACCCTGCTGCCGATCGACCGGATCGCCGCCGACACCCCGTACTACTCCGGAAAACACAAACGCCACGGCATGAACATCCAGGTCCTCACCGATCCATTCGGACGCCTCTTGCGGGCCTCACCCGCACTGCCCGGCTCCCCCACGATCTGACCGCCGCCCGCACACACGACATCATCGACGCACTCGCCGAGGCAGGCGCGAAGTGCCGGGCGGACAAGGCGTACCAGGGCGCCAGCCGGCCAGTCCGCGTGCCGTTTCGGGGCCGCCGGCTCAAACGCTGGAAGCGCCGGCACAACAGCACCCACGCCAAGATCCGCTGCCTCGGCGAGCAGGCCATGGCCATGGCCACCCTCAAGGGCAGGTTGAAAAAGGCTCAGTGGCAGAGTGACGGCACATCGAAGCTCCGGGTGTTCAGGGCGACTTGAGAGGCCACCCCGTCAACCGGAGCGTCGTTGCGTTCGCAGCGATGCCTCGACGGATCGTCACCCCGTTGTGACCAGCACGCCCACATGATCACCAAGCCTCTGAATCAGCCCTGCGGTCGAAGTGGTGCCCGTTGAGCTGGTCTGTCAATGGCCTTTGAGCGCTGGCTCTGTCGCGGGTTCACGAATTCAAGAATCGGAGAGGAATGTCTTTCTCAAGGTCCATAAAGACCTGAGTGGCGATATTCACGTCGAAATCTCCGCGTACCAGTATGCCTTCGGGGTTTTCGGGGTCGATGCCGATGAACCCCTCGATCTTTTCCACAATATTGCCGAGGACGTAAGTTTGAAAATCGCTCTTGTCCCTTCCTGAGATCACACATATGGATGGGGTCTGCCGATCCTGACAAAAATCAAAGTCACCGACATTGCGGTATAGATTTTCCAAGGACTCCTTGTTCACTTGAGTAAGCTCGACAAATATCGACTCGCTGCACCAGTGCGACACCGCAGCCCACTTCCTCCCGGTCCCCTCGACGTACTGCTCGTACCAAGAGGAGATATCTGAGTTGATGACCATCAGTGAATGTTTCGCACTATTGTCGACACTGTCCCACATCTGGAGGCGTAGGCGCAGATCGGCCTCAAGGAACTTGATATAGAACTCATACGCGGCACTGACCTTGCCCTTGAGGAGTGGGTGCACACTGATCAGCTCGCTAGTTTCCCTGCCCTGTGCAACATGCTTGAGCAGCCCAAAGGCGCCGATCTCCTTGTATTCCGAAACCAGGGACCGTTCCTTCTTGATCCAACAAGCAAGTACAGGATGTAGTTCCTCCTTGTAGCCAACCATTGCTATGATGTCCGCTCGGTCCTGTGCGCTCAGGCCGAACCACCACTCGCATCGCGCCTCTTCCGAATTTGGGAAGCAAACTCCAGTGACCAGGGACTCTTTCTTCTTGATCCAACAAGCAAGTGCCCGAAATAGGCCCAGGCGCTCCTGCCAGCAGTCAACGATTGCTATGATATCCGCTCGGTCCTGTTCGCTCAGGCCGAACCACCACTCGCATCGCGCCTTTTCCGACTTCGGGAAGCCTCTATTCATCACATGACAAACCTCAATGAATTCGCGGTATAGCAAATTATCCGGGAAATGTTTCTGGATCGCACTGAACTCCTCAGGCCGGCTTACCATGTAGCGCACCATGGCGAAGGCTCCCTTGACTCGCTGGCAGCCGGCTGCCCGCAGGGCAGTGGCTGCATGGACCTCATGGTAGGTCCGGAAGAATGCTTGACTCTTGTACGGGAGTTCGTCATATTTCTTGTAGAATTCTGTTAGATCCTTTGTGGCGAGATTGACGATCGAATTTGCGGCTTCGGCGGCAGTAGAATCCCAAAATTCTGGGCCGGTATCCTCGGATTCAGTGATCAACCGGTCACCGTATTCTGCGTCCGCGATATGATCGATGTCTCCGCGACAGACGAACAGAAAGATTTCCTCGTCCTCTGCCGCTAGGGTCTGCAACGCTCCCCCGCAGGTGTGCCGCCCCTGGATGCAATCCCCTGTCTTGTCGACACAGAGCTGCGTTCTTTTAGGAACCGCAGTTCCGCCTACGGTCTGAATGGGGATGTCCGAAGCAGGGACCTTGGCACTGGCCCTGGCAGTGGTAGAGGCTGCACAGGCTGCCGCCAATTCATCATCAGAGATAGCGACCAGGAATAGATTATCAACTTCCTGGCCAGCCTTAACTGTGTCGCCAGCGGGCTCGTTTTTCCGTACAGCCACGGCATGGAGCCCTACTCCCAGCAGTCCCGCGGGTATGACCTCGCCGGGATTGACCGCAAAGTGGAGGGTCATACCGTCTGGGATCGTTGCCTTCAGTGGCGTACCCTCGCTGGAGTAGGTCTCGTAACCGCCATGCGCAATGAAATAGAGTGCCATTTCTCAAATCCTTTAGTTCCGGAGGGACGCTCCCAGAAGCGAATCATCCTCACCTGACAGGAGAAAGGAGCGGGAAGCCAAGCTAACGGACACCGCGGCCCGAGCTGACGGATTCTGTAAGTAGGCGGTGGAAGCATGTGTCGATCAGTTCAGTGCGGCGAACAGGTTCGTGGTGCCGAGAAGCGCGCCCACGACTACGTCCGGCATGCGAAGGCCACCGGTATTTCACCGGCTGGGTCCGGTCCAGTGAGCCTTTTTCAACCTGGCTGTGTGGTCGGGGTGTTGGCGGGTGATGGCTGTACGGAACAGCGAAGCTCCTGGTAGACGGTTCTCGACCAAGATCACCCGTGTCCGCCAGGAGCTTCGTGTGCTTGTCTATCCGTCGTCGATTGATCTGTCCAGCCACCCCCTTCGGTACTGGACGGGGCGCCTGCGGGCTCGGCGGCGGGATCGGGACGCGGTGGAGACGCCTGCCGGCCGGGCGGCAGGCATCGCTCGCCCTGGCCCACCTGCGGTGCGGCG
>NZ_JAPNLJ010000081.1:0-4750 GCF_026627445.1 Streptomyces sp. H27-H1 | reverse complement strand
TACCAGGGCGCCAGCCGGCCAGTCCGCGTGCCGTTTCGGGGCCGCCGGCTCAAACGCTGGAAGCGCCGGCACAACAGCACCCACGCCAAGATCCGCTGCCTCGGCGAGCAGGCCATGGCCATGGCCATGGCCACCCTCAAGGGCAGGCGCCTGCTCCGCAAGCTCCGCCGCAGCACCAACCGGATCACCGACCTCGTGAAAGCCGTCCTCGTCCTTCACCACGCCTCAACATCAGGTTGAAAAAGGCTCAGTGCCTGCACCTGCGTCTTCTCGTCGACCGACAGCACCACGGCGCCACCGGGTGGGGCCAGGTACAGGCCGGCGACCGGCGACCTTCTCCGCGAACGCCGGGTCTTTCGAGATCTTGGAGGTGCCGCTGCAGTGCGGTTTCAGGTTCTCCTCACGCCAGATGCGGGCGATGTAGTGCCAGGACACAGAAATACCCTCGCGCCGTTTCAAGTGGTCGGCCAGCGTTCGCGTCGACCCGTGAGAGAGCCCGGAGTCCGCCGACGGGGACATTCTCGTCAAGGCGATCACCCGGGCCCGCATCCGGGGCGCCACCTGAGTTCGCGGCCCGCCCCGGCGTTTATCCTCCAGCCCGGCGATACCCCGCTCGGCATAGCGGAACTTGCAGCGGTCCACCGTCAGCGGTGCCACACCGGCGAGCTCGGCGATGTCCTTGCGCCGCCGCCCCTCGGCCGACCACAACACGATCCGTGCACGAAGCGCCACGACAGCCGGCACGTCTCGCGAACCCGCCAACTCTCGTAGTTCAGCAACCTGTTCAGAGGAGAGATCCATACCAGACTCAGCGATCACAGACGTCTAACGAGCTCGTGCATGGTTAGCGTGACGCTGGCTGGGTGAGGTCGTTGGGCTGTTCGTGGTGGGGATCGCGGCTCGCGAGTTGATCGTGTCGAAGCGTCGGATCACGGGGGTGTCAGCCACTGTGATCGCCGACTTGGTGGCTGAGTTGGGGCCGGTGTGGCAGGCCCGCAGAGATGCCGAGCTTCTGAAGGGGCCACGTCGGCGGGCTGTCGGTGCGGGTGCGAAGTACAAGCTGGTGTTCGTCGACCGGCTCCTGGCGGCCCTGGTCCACCTGCGGCACGGAGTGACCCACGACGTCCTGGCCTGCTGGTTCGAGGTGGACCGCTCCACGATCACCCGCGCGATCGGTGAGGTCAGGCCCTTGCTCGCGGACCGGGGCTGCCGTATCGATGGCGGGCTTCGGCTTCGGACACTCGCCGACGTCATCGCCCATCTCGGAGCGACGGGACAGACCGCTTTGATGGACGCGACCGAGATCCGGGTCCGCCCGGCCCTCGGCCCACCGCGGAGGCCGCAGTCGGTTCATCTCAGGCAAGAGCCGCATCAACGCGATGAAAGCCGTCGTCGTCACGGACCAGCGTGGCCGGCTCCTCTTCTGCGGTGAGGTGCGGGCCGGATCGGTCGCCGACATCACCCAAGCCCGTGACGCCGGGCTGGTTGATCTCCTCGCCGATACCATCGACCTGCAGATACTCGCCGACGCCGGCTATTAGGGCCTTGGTGCACAGACCAGCGGCCAGGTCATCACGCCACCAGGCAAACGCCGCGGGAAGCACCTCGAGCATCTCCAATGGCTGATGGCCCACCACGAGGCCGCCCGGTTCGCCCATTCCTCCGCGAGGATTCCCGTCGAGCACGGCATCGCCCACCTCAAGAACTGGCGGGCCCTCGCCCGGCACCACACCCGACGAGAAAACCTGCCCGACACCATCCGGGCCGTCGCAGGCTCCTCACCGACTAAGGGCTTGCAGATTATTGACATGTCATCTTGATCATGTTGTTGGACTCGTCGGTGAGGGTGAGGACCCGTGCTTGGAGGACTGCGAGAGCTGAGGGTGGCGTCGTCGCGGGCGGGATGGCGATGTTGTGGGTCTTCAGCAGTCGCCGGTTCTTCAGCAGGGTGCGGTGCATGGCGGTTCTGCTGCTGCCGAACAGCACGGCCAAGGGTTCCGCGGCCAGCGCGACGCGCATGTGGAGCACGGTGGCCAGGACCTGTTCGGGGAATGAGAGTCGGGGCGGTCGGCCTCGCTGGGGGTCACCGTCCGGGGCCAGGGTTGTTGTGAGTTGGTCCAGTTGCTGGTGTGTCATGCCGGTCAGTTCGGGATCGGTCAGCAGGGTCTGGTCCCACTGCCTGGTGGGTGTCTGCGGGGCCCGGGGCGGCGGGACGGTCGGGACGGGCTGGGGGTGCAGGGCATAGTTCCAGTCGCCGTGGAACGTGTGTCGGGTCAGCGGCAGGGCGGCCATCGCCGCGTCCTGGATCTGGACGCCAGTGGGATAGATGTTGGTGTCCAGTTGGGCGGTCACACGCAGTCCGGTGCGGGTGGTGGTCGCGGCGATCGACTGGACGATCACTTCGTGGCTGGCCAGGGGGCGTCCGCGCCAATTCATGGTGATGTGCGAGAACAGCCGGTGGTGAAGTAGGCCCGAAGCGCGGTCTCGTCTTTCGAGCGAGCCGTTTCTTCGGGCCTCTTCCCGCACCCGGCGTGCCACTCTCATGGCACCGGGCGCTCCACAAGTCCCGTCTCACCGCCCCGTTGATCTTCATCCGGTGGTCGGCCAAGGGGAAGGGATGACTGTTCCCCGGTATCGGTAGCGCGTCGTGCGCACCTTGCCGGGATCGAACAGTGTCCGTTCCCCGCCTGCTGGCCACCATCCCCCACCGCAGTAGAGACGGCGGAGATCCTTCCTGTTGATCCGGAGGTGCTTGCGGCGCAGCCACTTCATGACCTGGCTCCACGTGTACGAACTCAGGTACTGGAAGGTCGCGCTGGACACCCCGGGGCGGAAGTACATGCACCAGCCGAACAGCATCCGGTTGATCTGGATGAGCAGTTCGTCCAGTTGCAGGCCGGTGGCCGTTCTGCGGCGGATCGCCTTGACCTTGCCCATCGCGGCCTTCAGGGCCTTGCGCGAGGGGTAGGTGTAGACGTAGCTGCGGCTGGATCCGCGTTGGCGGTGGCGCTGGATGTGCCACCCGAGAAAGTCCAGCCCCTCGTCGATGTGGGTGATCAGGGTCTTCTCCACGGACAGGCGCAAACCCATCGTGGACAACACCTCCGCGATCTCCTCGCGCAGAGCGTCGGCGTCGTCCTTGGTGCCTTTGACCATCAGGCACCAGTCATCCGCGTACCGGGTAAGCCGGTAGTTGGGGAGACCTTGACGACGCCGCTTGGTCCGCGCCCAGGGCGTAGACCTCGGGCCTCCCGGGACTGGGCGATGTACTCGTCCAGGACCGAGAGGGCCACGTTGCTCATCAACGGCGAGAGAATCGAACCCTGTGGGGTCCCGGCGGTGGTCTCCCGAAGTACCCGGTCCTCACCGAGGATGCCTGACTTCAGGAACGCCTTCACCAAGCTCAGGACACGTTTGTCTCCGACGCGCTTCCCCACCCGGTCCATCAGGGCGGAGTGTGAAATCTCGTCGAAGCAGGCCTTGATGTCGCCCTCCACGATCCACTCATACGACTTGGACGTGAAGAAGCGCACCTCGGCCACCGCGTCATGAGCCCGGCGGTTCGGACGGAACCCGTAGGAACACGGGAGGAAATCCGTCTCGAAGATCGGCTCCAGCACCAGCTTCAAGGACGCCTGAACCACCCGGTCCGCGATCGTGGCGATCCCCAGCCGGCGCAATTTCCCGCCCGCTTTGGGGATCATCCGCTCCCGCACCGGCAGCGGACGGAAACTACGGTCCTTGATGCTGTCCCGCAGTTCGCCGAGGAACTCCTCGACGCCCGTCCGCTCCACGATGGACGCCGCTGTGCGGCCATCCACCCCGGCGGTCTTGGCACCCTTGTTACCCCGCACCCGATCCCACGCGACCAGCAGAAACGCGGGATCGGCACAGAGGTTGAACAGGTCATCGAACCTGCGATGAGGATCACCACGGGCCCAACGGTGCAGCTTGGTCTGGATCTCCAGTACCCGTCGCTCCGCCACATACGTGACGGCCTCAAGTTCGTCGGTATTCACCGGCGAGAACCTCCTGGTCTTCCAGCACTTCGGCCGCTGACTTGCTGGCCCCCTTCGCCATGTACACACCTCTCGTGCGCTCGGACTACTACGGGGCCTCCGCCACACACTGGAGCCGTCAGCCGACGACGGGCCTGCCCACCGGCTGACTGGATGCCAGCCGGGAAGGGCGGTTCCAGCATGCTTCCCACGTTCACCACTTTCCGGTCGACGAGCGAGCCGTCCAGCTCTACCCCGACAGCATCGCCACGCCTACGCCGCAGGCATTCAGCGTGGCCTCCTCACCAGCATCGAAAGACCGGCTTCGGAGTCGCCGACCGACAAGCGGACGGCGTGCGCTGCACCCGGCCCAGATCCTCCAGATTGGAGCCGGTGGAACACTTACGGGACGTCAGGCACTGGTTCCTCTCGTACGGCGTCTCGTCTTGCTTGCCGGACCCGCGTCGTCTGGAAGTACCGACGCGCTCCGTCGTTGTCAGGGCTGCTCCTACCTCCCCGTGCGTCTCCACGGATCGGCTGCCCTCAGCTTCACCGGACTACTGCGACAGTCCGGCGGCAGGGGTCTTGCACCCCTGCCCGGTAACCGTGGCGCCTCGTGGCGCACCTCGATCTTGTTCCACTTCGACGACCCCGGCGGCAGGTGACACACAGTGATCGTGAGCCCGGTTTCGGAGGCAAGGCGGGCGAGCTCGAGCTTCCAGGCGCGGGTGCGGTAGCCGTTGGAGCCGCCC
>NZ_JAPNLJ010000080.1 GCF_026627445.1 Streptomyces sp. H27-H1 | reverse complement strand
CTGGCACGGCTGGCACCACCACGTCACCCTGGTCACCGCCGCCCACGCCTTCCTCACCCAGCACCGGCTCCACCCAAAAGCACTCACGCCGGCCTGACGCTCTACCAGGTCCTGGACACCATCCAGATCCTGCTGAACCGCTGGACCGGCGTCTGCACCACCTGCCACCGACCCCTACCCAAACCCCGCCACCAGCGCGAACGCACAAGACCAGACCACACCTAACGGAGTCCTACTAGGAACGGTCGAAAGGGCAGGATGGAGACATGGATCTCCGTATCTTCACCGAGCCCCAGCAGGGCGCGAGCTACGACACCCTCCTGAGAGTCGCCAAGGCCACCGAGGACCTCGGCTTCGATGCCTTCTTCCGTTCGGACCACTACCTGCCCATGGGGGCGGCCGACGGTCTGCCCGGACCCACCGACGCCTGGATCACCCTGGCCGGGCTGGCCCGTGAGACCAAGCGGATCCGGCTGGGCACGCTGATGACGGCCGGCACCTTCCGGCTCCCCGGCGTGCTCGCCATCCAGGTCGCGCAGGTCGACCAGATGTCGGGCGGGCGGATCGAACTCGGCCTGGGGGCAGGCTGGTTCGAGGAGGAGCACAAGGCGTACGGCATTCCCTTCCCGGCCGAGCGCCTCGCCCGGCTGGAGGAGCAGCTGGCGATCGTCACCGGCCTGTGGGCCACCGAGCCCGGCGCCACCTTCGACTACGCGGGCGTCCACTACCAGGTGGAGAACTCCCCGGCGCTGCCCAAGCCGGCCCAGGACCGGATCCCGGTCCTGATCGGCGGCCACGGCGCGAAGCGCACCCCGCGCCTCGCCGCCCGGTACGCCGATGAGTTCAACATGCCCTTCGCCTCGATCGCCGACAGCGAGCGGCAGTTCGGCCGGGTCCGCGCGGCCGCCGAGAAGGCCGGCCGCAAGCCCGGCGACCTCGTCTACTCCAACGCCCTCGTCGTATGCGTGGGCAAGGACGACGCCGAGGTGGCCCGGCGGGCCGCCGCCATCGGCCGGGACGTCGCCGAGCTGAAGGCCAACGGCCTGGCCGGCTCCCCGGCAGAGGTGGTGGACCGGATCGGCGCCTACGGGGCCGTCGGCTCCTCCCGCCTCTACCTCCAGCTGCTCGACCTCGCCGATCTGGACCACCTGGAGCTGATCTCCGCCCAGGTGCAGTCCCAGCTCGGCTGACGGGACCGGCGACCGTGCCCCGCGCGTCCCGCCCGCTCGCCGCAGCCCTGGCCGGCCCCGCCGGGCGGGCCGTGCTCCTCGACGGCGGGCTGAGCAACCAGCTCGCCGACCAGGGCTGCGATCTGACCGGCGGCCTCTGGACGGGCCAGGTCCTCGCCGAGCAGCCGGAGCAGGTGAGGGCCGCCCACACCGCCTACGCCCGGGCCGGCGCCGAGGTGCTGATCACCGCGAGCTACCAGGTGGGGTACGCCGCCTTCGCCCGGCGAGGCTACGACGAGACACGCACGACGACCCTGCTGCGGCGCAGCGTACGGCTGGCCGACGCGGTGGCCCGGGCGGCGGAGCACGGGGTGTGGGTCGCCGCGTCCGTGGGCCCGTACGGGGCGGCGCTGGCCGACGGTTCCGAGTACCGGGGCCGGTACGGCCTGAGCGTGCGCGAGCTGGCCGACTTCCACCGGCCCCGGATCGCGGCGCTGCTGGCCGAGGGCCCCGACGTCCTGGCCCTGGAGACCGTCCCGGACACCACCGAGGCCGAGGCCCTGCTCACCGTGCTCGCCGAGACCGGTGCCAAGGCCTGGATCGGCTACACCGTGGCGGGCGGCCGCACCCGGGCGGGGCAGCCCCTGTCCGAGGCCTTCGCCCTCGCCGCCGACTCCCCACAGGTCATCGCCGTCGGGGTGAACTGCTGCGACCCCGCCGAGGTACTGCCCGCCCTGGAAGCGGCGGCGGGAGTCACCGGCAAGCCGCTGCTCGCCTACCCCAACGACGGCTCGGTGTGGGAGGCCGCGACCCGGACCTGGCGGGCCCCGGCCGTGCCCGTCCCCTGGCCCACGGCCGCCTGGCAGCGGGCCGGGGCCCGTCTCGTCGGCGGCTGCTGCCGCATCGGCCCCGACCGCATCGGGGAACTGGCCGCTACGCTCCGCTGAGGTCCCAGCGCACGCCCGGCAACCCGCCGCCCGAGGCCACGAGCGCGGCCATCTCCGCCTCCACGACCGCCAGTTCCTCGGGACTCTCCGCGAGGAGCAGCTGTTCGCGGTAGTGCACCAGCGCGGTGAGGAGCAGTTGGCTCCGTTCGGGCTCCAGCGCGCACATCCGGCGTGCGGCGGCGACGGACTCGGCGCGCAGGGCGAGTGCGATCGCGGGCCGGTGGGCGAACTCCTGACGGCTGTACGCGAACAACGCGACGGCCAGCAGGGGCAGATAGGCCAACGGACTCACATGGACGAGGACGCGACAGGCGGCGACCCGCTCCCGGACCGGCAGCGTGCCCGATCCGAGGAGGGCCACCCGGGCTCGCAGCACGGCGTCGTGATTGATGTTCTCCGTGGGATTCATGAGGACGATTCTGAAAGCCGCTCAGGTCCCCGGACAAGGGAGATCGGCTGTGCTCTCGGTCCTACGAAAACCGCCTCTGACCTGTCATGATGGAAACGTATTCACCCTTGCGGCCCCCGATCCGGACGGTCTTTCGTCCGCCACGGAGGCCGAAGCACCCGGTCGAACAAAACACGTTGGCCCGGCGCGCGGCACCCGCACATACTCGGGTGCATGTTCCTGACGATCTCCACCACCGGCACGGCCGGGCGTCCCGCCACCGACCTGGGCTTCCTGCTGCACAAGCACCCCGGAAAGACGCAGGCGTTCTCCACTTCCCACGGCACCGCCCACGTCTTCTACCCCGAAGCCACGGACGAGCGGTGCACGGCCGGCCTGCTGCTGGAGGTGGATCCCGTCACGCTCGTGCGGCGCGGGCAGGGCAAGGGCCAGGGCGGCACCCCGGACGCGGCGCTCGCGCAATACGTCAACGACCGCCCCTACGCCGCTTCCTCGCTGCTGGCCGTAGCGCTGAGCGGCGTGTTCCGCAGCGCGCTGAAGGGGCAGTGTGCGGCCCGTCCCGAACTGCCGGACGAGATACGCCCGCTGCGCATCGAGATCCCGGCCCTGCCCGCCCGGGGCGGCGCCGAGCTCGTGCACCGTCTGTTCGGCCCGCTCGGCTGGGAGTCGGTCAAGGCCACCCCGGTGGTGCTCGACGAGACCTTCCCCGAGTGGGGCGACTCCCGGTACGTGCGCCTCGTCCTGGAGGGCGAGCTGCGGCTCTGCGACGCGCTGCGCGGCCTGTACGTCCTGCTGCCAGTCCTCGACGACTCCAAGCACTACTGGATCGCCCCCGACGAGGTGGACAAACTGCTGCGCGCCGGAGACGGCTGGCTCGCCGAGCACCCGGAGAGCGGACTGATCACCTCCCGCTACCTGGCCCGCCACAAGCGGCTGACCCAGGACGCACTGGAGCGCCTGGAGCTGGTCCGCCTCGCGGAGGCCGACGGCAGCGAGGTGGAGGAGCTCGACAACGCGGTCGACGAGTCCAGCGATACCGAGGAGCGGCCCGTACCGCTCGCGGTGCTGCGCCGGGAGGCGATCCTCGCCTCGCTGAGCGCCGTCGGCGCCGCCCGCGTCCTCGATCTGGGCTGCGGCCAGGGCCAGTTGGTGCAGGCGCTGCTCAAGGATCCGGCCTACACCGAGATCGTCGGCGTGGACGTGTCGATCCGGGCGCTGAACCTCGCCGCCAAGCGGCTGCGGCTGGAGCGGATGGGGGAGCGGCAGAGCTCCCGCGTCCGCCTGACGCAGGGCTCGCTCGCCTACACGGACAAGCGGCTCGTGGGCTACGACGCGGCCGTGCTCAGCGAGGTCATCGAGCACCTGGACCCGGAGCGGCTGCCCGCCCTGGAATACGCGGTGTTCGGCTCGGCCCGCCCCCGTACGGTCCTGGTGACCACTCCGAACGTCGAGTACAACGTCCGCTGGGAGACGCTCCCCGCCGGGCACGTCCGGCACGGCGACCACCGCTTCGAGTGGACCCGCGCCGAGTTCCGGGCCTGGGCGACGGACGTCGCCTCCCGGCACGGCTACCAGGTCGCGTACGCACCCGTCGGGGACGACGACCCCGAGGTGGGGCCGCCGACCCAGATGGCCGTCTTCACCCTGACGACGCCCGGCACCCACACCGGTACCGGTACCGCGGGCACCGCGGACACGGCCGGAAAACCCAGCACCACCTCCACCTCCACGACCCCCACCCCCACCACCGACACCCCGAAGGAGGGCGAGGCGGCATGACCACCGAGAGCAGGCGCGTACTTCCCGTCACCGATCTGTCCCTCGTCGTCCTGATCGGCGCCACCGGCTCGGGCAAGTCCACTTTCGCCCGCAAGCACTTCAAGCCCACCGAGGTCATCTCCTCCGACTACTGCCGGGGCCTGGTCGCCGACGACGAGAACGACCAGAGCGCCAGCAAGGACGCCTTCGAGGTCCTGCACTACATCGCGGGCAAGCGGCTCGCCGCCGGCCGCCTCACGGTGGTCGACGCCACCAGCGTCCAGGCCGAGTCCCGCCGGCAGCTGGTCCAGCTCGCCCGGGAGTACGACGTCCTGCCCATCGCGATCGTCCTCGACCTGCCCGAAGAGGTCTGCGCCGAGCGCAACGCGGTCCGCCCCGACCGGGCCGAGCTGCCCCGCGCGGTCATCCAGCGCCACCGCCGCGACCTGCGGCGCTCGCTGCGCGGGCTGGAGCGCGAGGGCTTCCGCAAGGTGCACGTGCTGCGCACGGCCGAGGAGGCCGACTCGGCCGAGGTGGTCCTGGAGAAGCGCTTCAACGACCTCACCCACCTCACCGGCCCCTTCGACATCATCGGCGACATCCACGGCTGCGCCTCCGAGCTGGAGACCCTGCTCGCCAAGCTCGGCTACGAGGACGGCGCCCACCCAGGGGGCCGCACCGCCGTGTTCGTCGGCGACCTCGTCGACCGCGGCCCGGACAGCCCCGGCGTACTGCGCCGGGTGATGGGCATGGTCGGCTCCGGCAACGCCCTGTGCGTGCCGGGCAACCACGAGAACAAGCTCGCGCGATATCTCAAGGGCTCCAAGGTCCAGCAGACCCACGGCCTCGCCGAGACCGTCGAGCAGCTGGCCGGGGAGCCGCAGGAGTTCGTCCAGGAGGTCCGCGCCTTCATCCAGGGCCTGGTCAGCCACTACGTCCTGGACGGCGGCAAGCTCGTGGTCGCTCACGCCGGGCTGCCCGAGAAGTACCACGGCCGCACCTCCGGCCGGGTGCGCGCGCACGCCCTGTACGGCGAGACCACGGGCGAGACCGACGAGTTCGGCCTGCCCGTGCGCTACCCGTGGGCCGAGGACTACCGGGGCAAGGCCGTCGTGGTCTACGGACACACCCCGGTCCCGAACACCGCCTGGATCAACAACACCATCTGCCTCGACACCGGGGCCGTCTTCGGCGGGAAGATGACCGCCCTGCGCTGGCCCGAGCGCGAACTGGTCGACGTACCGGCCGAGAAGGTCTGGTACGAGCCGGTCAAGCCGCTCGTCGCCGAGGTGCCCGGGGGGAACGACGGGCGTCCGCTCGACCTGGCCGACGTGCAGGGCCGCCGGATCGTGGAGACCCGGCACCTGGGCAACGTGAACGTCCGCGAGGAGAACGCGGCCGCCGCCCTGGAGGTGATGAGCCGCTTCGCCGTGGACCCGCGCCTGGTGCCGTACCTGCCGCCGACCATGGCGCCGACCGCCACCTCGCAGAGCGAGGGCTACCTGGAGCACCCGGCCGAGGCCTTCGCGCAGTACCGCAAGGACGGCATGGCCCAGGTCGTCTGCGAGGAGAAGCACATGGGCTCCCGCGCCACCGTGCTGATCTGCAAGGACGCCGCCGCGGCCCGCGAGCGGTTCGGGGTCGACGGCCCCACCGGGTCCGTGTACACGCGCACCGGACGGCCCTTCTTCAAGGATCCCGCGGTCACCGAGGAGGTCCTCGGCCGGCTGCGGGCGGCGGTCACCGACGCCGGGCTGTGGGAGGAGCTGGCCACCGACTGGCTGCTCGTCGACGGCGAACTGCTGCCCTGGTCGCTGAAGTCCGGCGGCCTGCTGCGCAACCAGTACGCCGCCGTGGGCGCGGCTTCCGGCGCCGTCTTCCCGGACGCCGTCGCCGCCCTGGAGGCGGCCGCGGCCCGCGGCATCGACACCGGAGAGCTCCTGGAGCGCCAGCGCGGCCGGGCAGCCGACGCGGCGAAGTTCACCGAGGCCTACCGGCGCTACTGCTGGACCACCGACGGGCTGGACGGCGTACGGTTCGCCCCGTTCCAGCTGCTGGCGGCGGCCGGCCGCTCGCTGGCCGCCGTACCCCACGACGAGCAGCTGTTCTGGCTGGACCGGCTCGTCGCCGCCGACGAGGCCGCCGGAACCGGGCTGCTGCGCCGCACCGGCCGGATCCTGGTGGACACCGCCGACGAGGCCTCGGTACGGGCCGGCACCGACTGGTGGCTGGAGCTGACGGCCGCCGGCGGCGAGGGCATGGTCGTCAAACCGCTCCAGGCGTACGCCAAGGACGGCAAGGGCAGGCTCGTGCAGCCGGGGGTGAAGGTGCGCGGACGCGAGTACCTGCGGATCATCTACGGTCCCGAGTACACGCGTCCGGACCACCTGGAGCGGCTGCGCGGACGCCACCTCGGGCACAAGCGCTCGCTCGCCCTGCGCGAGTACGCGCTCGGGCTGGAGGCCCTGGACCGGCTGGCGGCCGAGGAGCCGCTGTGGCGGGTCCACGAAGCGGTCTTCGCCGTCCTCGCGCTGGAGTCGGAGCCGGTGGACCCGAGGCTCTGACGCGTCAAGGAAGATCCCCCCTACGGCCGTTCATTAGGTCGTATGGGGGAACTTTCGCGAAGAACTCCGGGAAAACCACCGGCGGGATCGTTCATCCAGGGCAGCGGAATGTCCGCGACCCTGGAAGGACGGAACGTCACCTATGAAGATGACCGCGCGCGGAAGCATTGCGGCACTCATGACCTGTATGGCTGCGGTTGGCGCGGCCACCCCGGCCATGGCCGACGCGGTGCCGGTGGGAGTCCCCCTGGACGCGGTGCGCACCACGCTCGGCGTGGACGTCCCGCACCTGGCCACCGGTGTCCCGGTGCCGGTGGTGGGCGCTCCCGAGGTGCCCGTGCACCACAAGGGCGACATGCTGCCCACCCCGCTGCTGCCGTCCGTGCCGATCGGCACCGAGCTCGGGAACACCCTCGTCACCTCCCCGGTGCCGAACCTGGCGGGCCGGCCCGAGACGGACGGCGAGGGCTCGGTGGACGCGCCCGCGACCACGGTGCGCACCCGCACCCCGGGGCTGCTGCTCGGCTCCCCGCTGAGCATGCCCGACGGGTCCAACTACGGGCTGCCGAACGTGACCGCCCCCGCGCTGGGCGTGATCGCCCCGGACCTCACGGGTACCCCGGAGGCCCTGCTCGGCCTGCGCTGAACCTGCCGGACCCGGCCCGCCGTCGGATCCGGCGGGCGAACCCGCTGAGCCGACGCCGCGTCAAAAGGCCGCCCGGTCTGCGAACGTGTACGGCATGGGATTCCATGTCGATTCCGAGACCGGGCGGCTTCGCCGCGTCATCCTCCACCGGCCCGACCTGGAGCTGAAGCGGCTCACACCGAGCAACAAGGACGCGTTGCTCTTCGACGACGTGCTGTGGGTGCGCAGGGCCCGTCAGGAGCACGACGGCTTCGCCGACGTACTGCGCGACCGGGGCGTGGAGGTCCACCTCTTCGGTGACCTGCTGTGCGAGGCCCTGGACATCCCGGAGGCGAGGCACCTCGTACTGGACCGGGTCTTCGACGAAAAGGAGTACGGTCCGCTCGCCACCAGCCACCTGCGGACGGTTTTCGAGGGGCTGTCCTCGGCGGACCTGGCCGAGGCGCTGATCGGCGGGATGACCAAGCGGGAGTTCCTGGAACGGCACGCGGAGCCGGTGTCGGTCCGCTTCCACGCGCTGGACCTGGACGGCTTCCTGCTGGGGCCGCTGCCCAACCACCTCTTCACCCGGGACACCTCCGCCTGGATCTACGACGGGGTGTCCATCAACGCGATGCGGTGGCCGGCCCGGCAGCGCGAGACCGTGCACTTCGAGGCCATCTACAAGCACCACCCGCTCTTCACCGGCTCCGGGGCCTTCCACTACTGGTCGCAGGGGCAGGCCGACTACCCCTCCACCATCGAGGGCGGCGACGTCCTGGTCATCGGCAACGGCGCCGTACTCATCGGGATGAGCGAGCGGACCACCCCGCAGGCGGTGGAGATGCTGGCGCGCGGGCTGTTCGCCGCCGGGTCGGCGAGGACGATCGTGGCGCTCGACATGCCGAAGCGGCGGGCGTTCATGCACCTGGACACGGTGATGACGATGGTCGACGCGGACACCTTCACCCAGTACGCGGGCCTGGGCATGCTGCGTTCCTACACGATCGAGCCGGGCGCCGGGGCGAGCGAGCTGAAGGTGACCGACCATCCGCCGGAGCACATGCACAAGGCCATCGCCGCCGCCCTCGGGCTGGACTCGATCCGGGTGCTCACCGCGACCCAGGACGTGCACGCCGCCGAGCGCGAGCAGTGGGACGACGGCTGCAACGTACTGGCCGTGGAGCCGGGCGTGGTCGTCGCCTACGAGCGGAACGTCACGACCAACACCCACCTGCGCAAGGAGGGCATCGAAGTGATCGAGATCCCGGGCAGCGAGCTGGGGCGGGGGCGGGGCGGGCCGCGCTGCATGAGCTGTCCGGTGGAGCGGGACGCCACGTAGCGCGCGGTTCAGGGGCGGTGCCGGTCGGGGTCTCATCGGGGGCTGTATATCAATGCAGAGCATCGTATAGACTTCCAGCATCTCGTCACCGTGACTTTGGAGTCCCCATGGCCACCGATCTCGTCGGCCGCAGTTTCCTGAAGGAGCTCGACTTCACCGCCGCCGAGTTCCGCGGCCTGGTCGAGCTCGCCGCCGAACTCAAGGCGGCCAAGAAGGCCGGGACCGAGCGGCGCCGCCTCCAGGGCAAGAACATCGCCCTGATCTTCGAGAAGACCTCCACGCGCACGCGCTGCGCCTTCGAGGTCGCCGCCGCCGACCAGGGTGCCCACACGACCTATCTGGACCCCAGCGGCTCCCAGATGGGCCACAAGGAATCGGTCAGGGACACCGCACGGGTGCTGGGCCGGATGTTCGACGGCATCGAGTACCGGGGCGACGCGCAGGACGCCGTCGAACAGCTCGCCGCCCACGCCGGCGTACCCGTCTTCAACGGCCTCACCGACGACTGGCACCCCACCCAGATGCTGGCCGACGTACTCACGATGACCGAGCACTGCGCCAAGCCGCTGGAGCGGATCGCCTTCGCCTACCTCGGTGACGCCCGCTTCAACATGGGCAACTCCTACCTGGTGACCGGCGCGCTGCTGGGCATGGACGTACGGATCGTCGCGCCGAAGCACTACTGGCCGGCCGAGCCCGTGGTGGCCGCGGCGCGCGAGCTGGCTGCCGCCAGCGGCGCCCGGATCTCGCTCACCGAGGACCTCGCGGAGGGCGTCCGCCAGGCCGATTTCGTGGTGACCGACATCTGGGTGTCCATGGGGGAGCCCAAGGAGGTCTGGGACGAGCGGATCGAGGCGCTGAGCCCGTACGCCGTCACCATGGACGTGCTGCGCGCCACCGGGAACCCGGACGTGAAGTTCATGCACTGCCTGCCGGCGTTCCACGATCTCGGCACCAAGGTGGCCCGGGAGATCCACGAGCGGCACGGGCTGGAGTCGCTGGAGGTGACGGACGAGGTGTTCGAGTCCGCGCACTCCGTCGTCTTCGACGAGGCCGAGAACCGGCTGCACACCATCAAGGCCGTCCTCGTCGCGACCCTCGCGGAGCCGACCGCATAGCCACCGCATAGTCATGCGGTGGCCGGAGGGGCTCGCCCTAGAGGGCCGGCCGGGACGGCAGGGTGAACCACACGGCCTTGCCGTGCGGGGTGGCGCGGTGGCCGCAGGCCGAGCTCAGGGTCCGGATCAGCAGCAGGCCGCGGCCGTGCTCCTGCCAGGGGTCGGGGTGGGGGTCGTCGGGGCCGGGGGCGGAGAGGTCGGCGGGGGGCTGCGGATCCCCGTCGTGCACCTCGACCTGGAAGCCGTGCGCGAGCAGTTCCACGACGAGCTCGATGGGGGCGCCGCCGGGGGTGTGCTCCACGGCGTTGGCGACCAGTTCGGCCGTGAGGAGTTCGGCGGTGTCGCCGTCTGCCGGCGCCTCGATTTCGGCGAGGGCCGTACGGACGAGGGCGCGGGCGATGGGTACGGCCGCAGTCGTGTGCGGCAGGACTATCCGCCAGGCGGAGGCGTCGGGCAAGGCAGGACCGTCCGTTCCGTGGGGTCGCAGGGTGATGCGGCGGGGTGAGACCGGGGTGAAGCTGCGGAAATCCTGCTTTCAACGATACGAAGTGGAAATGTCCGGCCGTAGGGCACCCCGACGTGAGCGCCGGGGACGTCGGGCACACCGGATCGGGACCTTCGGTGTGTGTGGCGTCCGGCCCCAGCAGGGGCCCATAGTTATCGTGCTTCCCTGACGATGGTCACGAACCGGTGATATCTTCGGGAGGGTGAGTCCCTTCCTCGGTTCCACGCCCGCGACCGAACGCTGGAGCCACCTCCGGGTGGACCTGCGCGACGGAGTCGCCACCGTCACCCTCGACCGCCCCGAGAAGCTCAACGCGCTCACTTTCGGCGCCTACGCCGACCTGCGCGACCTGCTCGCCGAACTGTCCAGGGAGCGGTCCGTACGCGCCCTGGTACTCGGCGGCGAGGGGCGCGGCTTCTGCTCCGGGGGTGACGTCGACGAGATCATCGGCGCCACCCTCGCGATGGACACCGCCCAGCTCCTCGACTTCAACCGGATGACCGGACAGGTCGTGCGAGCCCTGCGCGAATGCCCCTTCCCGGTCATCGCCGCCGTCCACGGCGTCGCCGCCGGCGCCGGGGCCGTCATCGCGCTCGCCGCCGACTTCCGCATCGCCGACCCCACCGCACGCTTCGCCTTCCTCTTCACCCGGGTCGGCCTCTCCGGCGGGGACATGGGCGCCGCCTACCTGCTGCCCCGCGTCGTCGGGCTCGGGCACGCCACCCGGCTGCTGATGCTGGGAGAACAGGTCAGAGCGCCCGAGGCGGAACGGATCGGTCTGCTCAGCGAGGTCACCGAGGAGGGCCGGGCCGCCGCGCGGGCCGCAGAACTCGCCGCGCACCTCGCCGCCGGCCCCGCCCTCGCCTACGCGCAGACCAAGGCACTGCTGACCGCCGAACTGGACATGCCCCTCTCCGCCTCGGTGGAACTCGACGCGAACACCCAGGCGCTGCTGATGAACGGCGAGGACTACCGGGAGTTCCACGCGGCCTTCACCGCGAAGCGGGCGCCCCACTGGAAGGGCAGGTAGGTCCATGGCGGGTGCCGGTGCTGGTGGCATGAGCGTCGCCGTGGTCGGCGGGGGACCGGGCGGGCTGTACGCCGCCGCGCTGCTGGCCCGGCAGGGGCACGCGGTTGACGTGTGGGAGAAGAACGCCCCCGACGACACCTTCGGCTTCGGGGTGGTCCTCTCAGACGAGACGCTCGGTGGCATCGAAGCGGCCGACGCCGTGGTCTACGCGGCCCTGAGCGCCGAGTTCGTCCGCTGGGACGACATCGACATCGTGCACCGGGGCCGGCTGCTGACCTCCGGCGGCCACGGGTTCGCCGCGCTGGGCCGGCGCCGGCTCCTGGAGATCCTGCACGAGCGCTGCGCCGGCCTCGGGGTCCGGCTCCGCTTCCGCTCCCGGGCGCCCGAACCGGACGTGCTCGCAGCCTCGTACGACCTGGTGGTCGCGGCGGACGGGGTGCACAGCCGGATCCGGGAGGCCGCGGCGGAGCACTACGGGCCCACGGTGACGGGCGGCCGGTGCCGGTACATCTGGCTGGCCGCCGACTTCGCCCTGGACGCCTTCCGCTTCGAGATCGCGGAGACCGGGCACGGGGTCATGCAGCTGCACGCGTACCCGTACGCGGCGGACTCCTCGACCGTGATCGTCGAAATGCGCGAGGACGTCTGGCACAACGCCGGCTTCGACCTCTGCGACGAGGCGCAATCTGCGGAGCGCTGCGCGAAGATCTTCGGCGAGGCGCTGCGGGGGCGGCCTCTGCGCGGGAACGGCTCGGTGTGGACGCGGTTCCGCACGGTGGCCAACGCCCGCTGGTCGCACGGCAACACGGTACTGATCGGCGACGCCGCACACACCGCGCACTTCTCGATCGGCTCCGGCACCAAACTGGCGGTGGAGGACGCCCTCGCGCTGGCCCGGGCGGTGGAGTCCGAGGCGGACGTCCCGGCCGCACTGGCCGCGTACGAGGCCGCGCGGCGGCCGGCGGTGGCCTCCACCCAGCGGGCGGCGGCCGCCAGCATGCGGTGGTTCGAGGAGCTCGCCGGGTACGTCGGCCAGCCCGCCCGGCAGTTCGCCTTCAACCTCCTCACGCGCAGCCTGCGGGTCACCCACGGCAACCTGCGGCTGCGCGATCCGCGCTTCACCCGCGCCGTGGAACGCGACTTCGGCTGCCCCGACACCCCCGGCGAGGGCCCGGAGGAGGCGGGAACCCCGCCTATGTTCACGCCGTTCACCCTGCGGGGGCTGACGCTGCGCAACCGGGTGGTGGTGTCCCCGATGGACATGTATTCGGCAACGGGGGAGGTTTCGGCAACGGGGGAGGCCCCGGCAACGAGGACGGCTCCGGCGACGGGGGAGGCTTCGGCGACAGGGGACACCCCGGTGGCCGATGGCGGCGGCGTGCCGGGGGACTTCCACCTGGTGCACCTCGGCGCGCGGGCGCTGGGCGGAGCCGCCCTGGTGATGACGGAGATGGTCTGCGTCAGCGCCGAGGGCCGGATCACCCCCCGCTGCACGGGCCTCTACACCCCGGAGCAGGCGGACGCCTGGGCACGGATCGCCGACTTCGTGCACACCTCGGCGCCCGGAACCGCCCTCGGCGTCCAGCTCGGCCACTCGGGCCGCAAGGGCTCGACCCGGGTGATGTGGGAGGGCATGGACGCCCCGCTGCCCGAGGGGAACTGGCCGCTGGCGGCCGCCTCCGCGCTGCCCTACCGCCCCGGAACCTCGGCCGTCCCGCGCGCCATGACCACCGCCGACCTCGCCGCCGTCCGCTCCGACTTCGCGGCCGCCGCCGTCCGGGCCGCGAGAAGCGGCTTCGACCTGCTGGAACTGCACTGCGCGCACGGCTATCTGCTCTCCGGCTTCCTCTCCCCGCTGGCCAACCACCGCACCGACGCCTACGGCGGCCCGCTGGAGAACCGGCTCCGCTTTCCGCTGGAGGTCTTCGACGCGGTCCGCGCCGTATGGCCGGCGGACCGGCCGATGACGGTCCGTCTCTCGGCCACCGACTGGGCGCCCGGCGGCACCTCGCCCGAGGACGCGGTGGCCATCGCCGGAGCCTTCGCGGCCCACGGCGCGGACGCCATCGACGTCTCGACGGGCCAGGTGGTGGCGGATGAAGCCCCCGAGTACGGTCGCGCCTACCAGACCCCGTACGCCGACCGGATCCGCAACGCCGTGGACGTCCCGGTGATCGCGGTCGGCGCGATCTCCTCCTGGGACGACGTCAACTCCCTGCTGCTGGCGGGCCGGGCGGACCTCTGCGCGCTCGGCCGCCCCCACCTCTACGACCCGCACTGGACCCTGCACGCGGCCGCCGACCAGTCCTACACCGGCCCGGCCGCCCCCTGGCCCGCCCCCTACCTGGCCGGCAGCCGCAAGCCGCCTACGGGGCGGGGGTAGCCCCGCCTACCGATGCGGCCGCAGGGCCAGGCACTCGTGGCAGTGGCAGGGCTGCGGATGCGGCCAGTCGTCGGGCCAGGCGTCGGAGCGGAGCTCCCGGGCGAGGTGCTCCATGACCACCGAGGAATCCCCTTGGCGCCGCCCCTGAACATCTTCGTGCCCGGGCGCCGGGTCTGTCCGCCCTCGCCGTAGCGGCGCCACAGGACCACGTTCGCGGCCGGCATCCAGACGGGTTCGACCGGCTCGGACGGTTCTTCGCCGTCCACGGGGGTGCTCATGCCAGAGCCACCTCGACGCGGTCCTCGACCGGGGTGTAGCCCAGGCGCTGGTAGACGCCGTTGCTGGTGGGGTTCGCCAGGTCGGTGAAGAGGAGCACCTCCCGGGCTCCGGCCGCCTGCGCCGCCTCGGTCGCGGCGTAGGTGGCCCCGGCGGCGTAGCCGCGCCCGCGCAGTGCGGGCGGGGTGTAGACCGGGCCGATCCGGGTCACCCCGCCGATCGGGCGGAAGAACCCAGCCAGGGAGACCGGGGCTCCCTCGTCCTCCCAGAGCAGCATCCCGCCGTACGACAGCCGGTCGCGCAGGGCGCTCTCGGAGGCGGATCCGCCCACCTCGGCCTCCTGCTTGAAGGCGGTGACCCAGTCGAACAGCAGGGAGAGGTCGTCCTCCCCGGCCCGCCGGGCCCGCCCTGACGGGGCGGGATCCGGGGCGAGGAGCCCCACCAGCCGGTACAGGCGCTCCTCCACGGCGACCTCGGTCGGCTTCCCCCAGGCCGCGGCCAGCGCCGGCGCGTCGGCGCGGCGGGTGTTGAGCGCGTCGATCCCGGCGAGCAGCGGCTCGGTGGCGAGCGCCGTCCCCAGCTCCCGGACCGCCTCGACGGGCAGCGCGCCGACCAGCAGCGGATGCGGCGGGGTGCTGAGCAGGGTGCCCGTGACGACCGTGTCCTCGCCCGTCCACCAGCCGAAGAGGGGAGCGGCCGCGCCGAAGGCGTCCGGGCCCCGCCGTTCCAGGGCGTCGATCGCGGTCAGCAGGGCGGTGTTGGTGACGGGCTCGGCGGCGAGGGCCGGGCCGGCCGCGGCCAGATAGGCCGCCAGGTCGGAAGTGAAGGTCCAAGTCATGGGCCATCATGACCGGCGTCCGGTCCGTCGCGCAGCCGGATTTCGGCCGTCGACGAGCCGGTGCGGCCCGGCCGCTGCTCGCCGCCCGCAGCCCATCGCCGTAATACGGGCTACGGGCTACGGACTACGGCTCCACGAACCCCGCCCCCAGGTCCCGCAGCCGCTCGTGCAGCTCCGCGAAGACCGCGGCCGAGCGGTCTCCCGGCCAGTCCGCCGGGAGCAGCTCGCGCGGCAGGCCCGGGTCGGCGTACGGGAGCCGGCGCCAGGTGTCCAGGGCGAGGAGGTAGCCGCGGTAGGCGGCCTCCGGGGTGGGGACGGCCGCGTCGGACTGCAGGGCGCGCAAGGCAGGCTCGTGGAGATCGAGGAACTCCTCGTGCTGCTTGGCCAGCGCCGCCAGGTCCCACCAGCGGGCCACCGACTCCCCCGTCGGGGCGAAGCCCAGGTGCGCGCCGCGGAAGAGTTCCACGTACGCCGTCAGACGCAGCCGCTCCAGGGTGTGCCGGGTCTCCCCGTCCAGCTGCGCCGGGGCGATCCACACGCCGGGCGCCACCGCGCCGAAGCCGAGCCCGGTGAGCCGGGAGCGCAGCAGGTGCCGCTTCGCCCGCTCCTGTTCCGGGACGGAGAAGACGGCGAGCAGCCACTCCTGGGACTCGGCCGGGCGCGCGGCCCCGTAGATCCGCCGGTCGCCGTCCTCCAGGAGCCGGCGCGCCTCCGGGGAGAGCTCGTACCCCGCGGAGTGGTCCCCGGCCCGCGCGGGCAGCAGGAAGCCGCGCCGCTTCAGCCGGGACACCGACGAGCGGACGGACGGAGCGTCCACGCCGGCCGCGCCCAGCAGGCGGACCAGCGCGGACACCGGGACCGGGCCGGGGAAGGCCCGCCCGTAGGCGCCGTAGAACGTGACGATCAGAGATCGCGGGGTGTGCTGTTCGACCACGGCTTCACTCTAAGTGCTGTCCTTGATCGCGCAGCCGGAAGCGTTGCAGCTTTCCCGTCGCCGTGCGGGGCAGGGCCGGCAGGAAGACGAAGGTGCGCGGGCATTTGTGCGGGGCGAGCTCGGTCCGCATGAAGGTGCGCAGGGCGTCCTCGGTGAGGACCGCGCCCTCCCGGGGGACCATGTACGCGACCACGACCTGCCCGCGCCGCTCGTCCGGGCGGCCGATCACGGCCGCCTCCAGTACGTCGGGATGGCGCAGCAGGGCCTCCTCGACCTCCGGGCCCGCGATGTTGTACCCCGCCGAGATGATCATGTCGTCGGCCCGGGCCACGTAGCGGAAATAGCCCTCCGCGTCACGGATGTAGGTGTCGCCCGTGACGTTCCAGCCGTCCCGTACGTACTCGCCCTGCCGCGGGTCCGCCAGATAGCGGCAGCCCACCGGTCCCCGTACGGCCAGCAGTCCCGGTACCTCGTCCGCGACCGGCAGCCCCGCCGTGTCCACCACCCTGGCCTCCCAGCCGGGCACCACGCGGCCCGTCGTGCCGGGCCGGATGTCCTCGTCGGCAGCCGAGATGAAGATGTGCAGAAGTTCGGTGGCGCCGATCCCGTTGATGATCCGCAGGCCCGTGCGCTCGTACCAGGCCTGCCAGGTCGCGGCGGGCAGGTTCTCGCCCGCCGAGACGCAGCGCCGTAGCGCGGAGAGGTCGTAGGCGCCCGTGTCGTACGGGCCCAGCGTGTCCAGCATCGACCGGTAGGCCGTGGGCGCGGTGAACAGCACCGACACCCGGTGCTCGGCCAGCGCGGGCAGCAGCCGCCGCGGAGAGCCGTCCGCCAGCAGCAGCGCCGAGGCGCCGGCCCGCAGGGGGAAGATCACCAGCCCGCCGAGACCGAAGGTGAAACCGAGCGGCGGACTGCCCGCGAAGACGTCCTCGGGGCGGGGTCGCAGCACCTCGCGGGAGAAGGTGTCGGCCACCGCCAGGAGATCGCGGTGGAAGTGCATGCATCCCTTGGGACGACCGGTGGTGCCCGAGGTGAAGGCGATCAGCGCCACGTCGTCCGCGGAGGTGTCCACCGCCAGGAAGGGCTCCGGGTGCTCCTGCGCGAGGCGCAGCAGGTCGTCGGGGGCCTCGCCGCCGTACGCGGTGATCCGCAGGCCCGGCACCTGCGCTTTCACCAGGTCGTCCACCACCTCCGCATGGCACAGGGCGTGGCTCACCCGGGCCATCGAGCACACCGTTGCCAGCTCCTGCGCGCGCTGTTGGGCCAGTACGGTGACCGCCACCGCGCCCGCCTTCATCACCGCCAGCCAGCACGCGGCGAGCCAGGGGCCGGTGGGGCCGCGCAGGAGCACGCGGTTGCCGGGGACCACGCCGAGGTCGGCGGTGAGGACGTGCGCGAGCCGGTCCACGCGGGCGTGCAGCTCCCCGTAGGACCACACCGTGCCGTCCCCGCCGCGGAAGGCGGGTCGGTCGGGGCCCAGGCGGGCGATGGTGGCGTCGAGCAGCTCCACACCGCAGTTGAGCCGGTCCGGGTAGGCCAGTCCGGGGAGTTCGAAGAGGAGCCGCGGCCAGGCGTGCGCGGGAGGCAGGTGGTCGCGCGCGAAGGTGTCTCGATGAGCGGAAGGCTTGAGCTCCAAGGCGGGTTCGCCCCCTTGCGACGGTCCGCGCCCCGGGTGGGGGAGGGACCCTCCGTATGGACTTCGTGGGACCGCTGGGACCGGTCGGACCGGCGGAGCGGCTGGAACCGGTGGAACGGCTGGACCTGTTGGACCTACTGGAGCCGTCGGACCTGTTGGACCCGTGGGCCTGTCGGGCCGAATTGGTGGAGCCTGCCGTACGAACGCAGCACGAGCGTATCGTCATGGTGACGGTAGTCAACAGGACGCGATAGAGGCTGGGGCATTCGGATGACCCGATTCACGGGATTCGCGCTCGGGGCGGACCAGGAGGAGTGGTGCGCGCGGTTGCGCGCGCTGGCGGCGGAGCGGCTGCGCCCGCTCGCGGAGAAGGGGGAGCCGGGGCGGGTCAACCGGCCACTGCTGGCCGCGCTGGGCGAAGAGGGGCTGCTGGAACGGGTGTTCACCTCCGGCGCGCTGGAGCTGTGCCTGCTGCGCGAATCCCTCGCCTACGGCTGCACGGAGGCGGAGACGGCCCTCGCCCTCCAAGGGCTGGGTGCCTACCCGGTACTGCGCGCGGGCAGCGACGCGCAGCGCGAGCGCTGGCTGCCGGGGGTGCGGGCCGGGCGGACGGTGGCGGCCTTCGCGCTGAGCGAGCCGGGGGCCGGGTCGGACGCCGCGGCGCTGGCGCTCGAAGCGGTACCCGACGGCGGGGTAGGTGGCGGGGCAGGCGGTGGGGGCTGGCGGCTCAGCGGGGAGAAGTGCTGGATCTCCAACGCCCCCGAGGCGGATTTCTACACCGTCTTCGCCCGCACCGGCGAAGGCCCCGGAGCCAAGGGGGTCAGTGCCTTCCTGGTTCCGGCGGACCGGCCGGGGCTGTCGGGGGATGCCCTCGACATGCTCTCCCCGCACCCGATCGGCGCGCTCGCCTTCGACGGGGTCCCGGTGGGACCGGCCGACCTGCTGGGGGAGCCGGGCCGGGGTTTCCGGGTGGCCATGGACACCCTGAACCTCTTCCGTCCCAGCGTGGGCGCCTTCGCCATCGGGATGGCCAGGGCCGCCCTGGACGCGACGGTGGCGCACACGGCCGCCCGTACCGCCTTCGGCGGGGTGCTGGGGGACCTGCAGGCCGTGGCGCACCGGGTGGCCGAGATGGCCACGCGGACCGAGGCGGCCCGGCTCCTCGTGTACGCGGCGGCGGGGGCCTACGACGCGGACGCGCTCTCGCCGCAGGTACCGAGGCGGGCCGCCATGGCGAAGCTGCTGGCCACCGAGACGGCCCAGTACGTCGTCGATCACGCGGTACAGCTGCACGGGGCGGTCGCCCTGCGCCGGGGCCACCTGCTGGAACACCTGTACCGGGAGGTGCGGGCGCCGCGGATCTACGAGGGGGCGAGCGAGGTGCAGCGCACCATCATCGCCAAGGACCTCTACCGGGAGGCGCGGGAAGTGCGGGAAACACCGGCGGTGCGGGAGATGCGGGAGGCGGGGGAAGCATGAGCCTGGAGCGGATCAACCCGGAGGAGCTGTCCCCGGCGACGGGCTTCTCGCACGCCGTCGTCGCGACCGGGAGCCGGCTGGTGTTCCTCGCCGGGCAGACGGCGCTCGACGGTGCGGGAAAAGTGGTGGGGGAGACGCTGCCGGCCCAGTTCGAGCGGGCGCTGACGAACCTGCTGGCGGCGCTGGCGCGGGCGGGCGGCTCACCTGCCGAGCTGGCGCGGGTGACCGTCTATGCGGTGGACGTGGCGGACTACCGGGCTTGCGCGCCCGAACTCGGCCGAATCTGGCGGCGGTTGGCGGGCCGGGACTATCCCGCGATGGCCGTCGTGGGCGTGGTCCGGCTGTGGGACGAGGCGGCGCTGATCGAGGTGGACGGGTTGGCGGTGCTCCCGTAGCCCTTTTGGCTGGTGGGGTGGCTGCCTTTGACAGTGGCCTGGGGAGGGTGGAGGGTGGAAATGCCCCGATATCGGGGCGATTCGCCCTTCATTCTCGGAGGTGCATAACTATGCGCCGTGGGTTTATTGCGGCAGCCGTGACAGGAGCCGCCGGGATCACACTCGGCCTGATGCCCGTCAGCAGCGCCTTTGCCTCGAGTCTGCCCCAGACGTACCGCTGTTCCGACTGGCGCGGGAGCGACTGGCGCGGGGACGACTGGTGGCGCCACTGCTGCGACTCCTCGCGCGGTTACGACCGCCCCAGCTGGTGCTGGGACAACAGCAACTGGAACCACGACAGTTGGAACAGCAACTGGGACAACAGCAACTGGAACCACGACAACCGGCACAACAACAGCTGGAACCACGACCGGTGGAACGACAACGACAGCTGGAACAGCAATAGTTGGAACAACGACAACAACTGGCACGACAGCGGCTACAGCGACGGTCACCACAACGGGAACTGGAACAACTGACGCCTCTTGACGGCCGGCTCCCCACCTCCGAGGTCCGGGCGCCCCTCGGTCCCGGCGCCCCTCCGGCCGATCCCGGAGTCGGGCGCCGCACCGGGATGCACCCCGGTCCGGGCCCGAAAAGCACTCCCTAGCCTTCCAGCAGGTTCCCCATCCACTCCTCGACGGCCGCCACCGTGCGGGGCAGGGCGCCCGACATCAGCCGGGCGCCTTCGGCCGTGATGACCAGGTCGTCCTCGATGCGGACGCCGATGCCGCGCAGCTCCGGCGGAAGGGTCTCGTCGTCGGGCTGGAGGTAGAGCCCCGGCTCCACGGTGAGGACCTGGCCCTCTTCCAGGACCCCGTCCAGGTACGTGTCCACGCGCGCCTGCGCGCAGTCGTGCACGTCCAGTCCGAGCATGTGCCCGCTGCTGCACAGGGTGTAGCGCCGGTGCAGATCGCCCTCGGCGTTCTTGGTCGGGTAGGTCCCGCGCATCGCTGCGCGGGACCCCCCTCAGAACCGTGCTTGCCACTTTCACGGCACACGGCTCAAGCAGACATGTCGGCCTCTAACGAGAAGTCCTCTTTCGGTCTTCGGCAT
>NZ_JAPNLJ010000007.1:183665-279184 GCF_026627445.1 Streptomyces sp. H27-H1 | reverse complement strand
CGGCACGTCGCCCACACATCCGGCCCGACCGTCTCCCCGACCCACTCCCCTTGAACCACAACAACGAGTCTGGCCCCGCCGCTGACGCGGCGGGGCCAGAACCCAACATCTTCATCAGCCTTCTAGGCCTCCTTCTGCGGAGGAGGCCACTCCTGGCCCCAGTCGGCGTCACGCGCCGCCTTGTACAGGTCGCCGTGGCGCTTGGTCACGTTGACGTGGGTGTGGCCCTCGCTCTCGGGGCCGCACAGCTCCAGCAGTACCAGCCCCTTCCGGATCTGCGGCCTGCGCGTGATCCGGGAGGCGGCCGGCTCCACCGGGAAGCGGGTGGCGGCCACGTAGCTGAACTTCTCGTCCTCGTACGGGAGGGAGCCGCCCTTGACCTGGCGGTGCAGGGAGGAACGGCTGACCCGGGTCGAGAAGTGGCACCAGTCCCGGCCGACCTCGATCGGGCAGGTCCCGTCGTGCGGGCACGGGGCCGCGACCCGCAGTCCGGCCTCGATCAGCTGGTCGCGGGCCTCGCGGATGCGCAGGTACCCCTCCGGCGTGCCCGGCTCGACCACCACCACGGCCTGACCGGCGCGGGCCGCCTCGGCGACGACCTCGCGGCGGGCCTCCGGGACCAGTTCGCCCAGCACGTACGAGACCGTCACCAGGTCCGCGTCGGGAAGCGCCATGCCGGCTCCGATGACGGTCCGCCGCCACTCGGCGGCCCGCAGTGCCGGGGAGTCGGAGGCCGCGGCCAGCTCCTTGCCGAGGACCAGCGCCGGGTCCGCCCAGTCCAGTACCGCCGTCTCGCGGGGCCCGCCCCAAATGGCGTCCACCGCCCAGGCCGCCGAGCCGGTGCCGCCACCGACATCCACGTGCGAAGCCGGGGACCAGTCCGGGGCCGCCTCGGCGAGGCCGTCCAGGGCGGACCGTGCGGCCTCGAAGGTGGCGGGCATCCGGTACGCCGCGTACGCCGCCACGTCCGAGCGGTTCCGCAGGACGGGGGTGTCGGTGGGAGTCAGCCCGCGGTAGTTGGAGATCAGCCGCTCCACGGCGGCCGTGGCCTGCTTCTGCGGGAGTCCTGCGAGCAGGCCGGCGAGGGCGCTGCGCAGGGTTTCGGCGGTGGTGGTGGCGGAGTCGTTCACCCGCGAAGTTTACGGGGCCGATCCCGTGCGGGTGGCCGGGCATGGTCTCGGCGCCTCAAACGCCGGCGGGGGCTGGGGTCGGCCCGGCGGGGCCGGAGGGTGCGGCGGCGTCGGGAGGCTCGGGGCTCCGCCCGGGACCCCGCGCCTCAAACGCCGGCGGGGCTGGAATTGGCCGACGCGGCTGGGATCGGCCCGACAGCGCTTGGGCCGGTCCCGCCGGGGCTGGATGCCCCGGCGGGAAGGAAGGTCGCAGGCTGGGAAGGAAGGGCGCCCGGGCCGGGGAAGGGCCCGGCCCGGGAGTGGTGCGGAGTCGGGAAGGTGCCGGCCCTCGGGGGGTCAGGGCTGGGTGGGGTGGGGGGTTGTGGGGCGCCAGGGGCGGCAGAGGGCTGTGAAGCAGAGGATTGCCAGGAGGGAGCAAGTTGTCTGGACGAGGGCCATCGGGATGGCCGTGTCCTCGCCGGCGATGCCTACCAGGGGGGAGGCGATGGCTCCCACCAGGAAGGAGGAGGTGCCGAGGAGGGCGGAGGCCGAGCCGGCCGCGTGCGGGGCGCGCATCAGGGCCTGGGCGTTGGTGTTCGGCAGGACCAGGCCCATCGCGGACATCAGGACGAACAGCCCGGCGCAGATCGCGAAGAGCCCGACCTCGCCGAAGACCCCGGCCGTCATCAGGAGCAGGGCGACCGACGCCGCCGTGATGACCGCGAGGCCGTACGCCAGGACCTTGTCCATGCTGACCCGGCCGACCAGCAGCTTGCCGTTGACCTGGCCCACGGCGATCAGGCCGATGGAGTTGACGCCGAACAGCAGGCTGAAGGTCTGCGGCGAAGCACCGTAGATCTCCTGCACGACGAACGGCGAGGCGGAGATGTACGCGAAGAGCGCCGCGAAGGCGAAGCCGCCGGCCAGCGTGTAGCCGGCGAAGACGCGGTCGGCGAACAGCCCGCGCATGGTCAGCAGCGCGGCGCCGACGCCGCCGGTCTGGCGCCGTTCGGGCGGCAGCGTCTCGCCGAGCCGCTGCCAGACCAGGAAGGTCAGGGCGGTGCCCACGACGGTGAGGACGACGAAGACCCCGCGCCAGTCGGCGAAGCGCAGTATCTGGCCGCCGATGAGTGGGGCGATGATCGGCGCCACGCCGGATATGAGCATCAGGGTGGAGAAGAACCGGGCCATCTCGACCCCGTCGTACAGGTCGCGCACGACGGCCCGTGCGATCACGATCGCGGCCGCGCCGGCCAGGCCCTGGAGCAGCCGGAAGCCGATCAGTAGCTCGGCGCTCGGGGCGAAGGCGCAGGTGGCGGTGGCGAGGACGTAGACGACCATGCCGATGAGCAGGGGGCGCCGGCGGCCCCATTTGTCGCTCATGGGGCCGATCACCAGCTGGCCCAGGGCCATGCCGGCGAGGCAGGCGGTGAGGGTGAGCTGGATGGTGGCGGCCGGGCTGTTCAGGGCCGTGGTGACCGCGGGCAGCGCCGGCAGGTACATGTCCATGGACAGCGGGGGGAGCGCGGTGAGCCCGCCGAGGACGAAGGTGACGAGCAGTCCGGTCCGGCGGGCGGCCGTCAGGGGTGGGGTGGTGAGAGGGGAGGGATTCGTGGTCGACGAGTCCTTCGAGGGCGCTGTCGCGGGGCCTCGCTCCGACATACGGAACTCCAGTCTTCTTATCGTGTCTTCACACCCCCTGATGGCCCCATGTTCTCAGCAATCGGAACGTCCCGGAGCCGAAGTCCCGTGTGACGTAGCCTGCGGCCCCATGAGCGCACGTGTGAACAAGATCGCCGTAGTGACCGGAGCGGGCTCGGGGATCGGCCGCTCCGTGGCCCTGACCCTGGCCGCCGCCGGTTGGTCGGTGGCCGTGGCGGGCCGCCGGGCCGAGCCGCTGGAGGAGACCGCCAAGGCCGCGAGTGAGGCCGACGCCGCCGCCGACGTGCTCTGCGTCCCGGCCGACGTCAGCGATCCGGACGACGTGGCCGCGCTGTTCGAGACCGTGCGGGAGCGCTACGGGCGGATCGACCTGCTCTTCAACAACGCGGGCACCTTCGGCCCGGCCGGAGTCGCCCTGGAGGACCTCTCCTACGAGGCCTGGCGCTCGGTGGTCGACGTCAACCTCACCGGTTCGTTCCTCTGCGCGCAGGCGGCCTTCCGGGTGATGAAGGCCCAGGACCCGCAGGGCGGCCGCATCATCAACAACGGCTCCATCTCGGCGCACGTGCCCCGGCCGAACTCGATCGCGTACACCGCGACCAAGCATGCCATGACCGGCCTGACGAAGTCCCTGTCGCTGGACGGACGCCCCTACGGGATCGCGTGCGGGCAGATCGACATCGGCAACGCGGCCACCGAGATGACCGAGCGGATGCAGAGCGGGATCATGCAGGCCAACGGGCAGCTCGCGGTGGAGCCCGTCATGGACGCCGCCGACGTGGCGCGCACGGTGCTGCACATGGCGGAGCTCCCGCTGGGGGCCAATGTGCAGTTCGCGACGGTGATGGCGACCGCGATGCCCTACATCGGGCGCGGCTGATCCCGGCTTCGGACGCGGCTGATCCCGACACAGGGCGCGGCTGATCCCCCGGCCCCCCGGGGGAATGCCCGCCGGCAGACCGGGGTTGTGGCGATCATGACTATCGAGGTATTGCGCTACACCGCCTTCTCCGACGACCCGGAGGGCGGCAACCCGGCCGGGGTCGTGCTCGACGCGAGCGGTCTGGACGAGGCGGCCATGCTGGGGATCGCCGCCGAGCTGGGCTACAGCGAGACGGCCTTTCTCACCGCCCCGCCCGAGGGTCTCGGCGGGGAGCCTGGACGGGCCTTCACCGCGCGCTACTTCAGCCCCAAGGCGGAGGTCCCGTTCTGCGGGCACGCGACCGTGGCCACCGCCGTCGCGCTCGGCGAGCGGGTCGGCCCCGGCGAGCTGGTGTTCGCGACCCGGGCGGGCACCGTGCCGGTGTCGGTGACCCGGGAGGGCGGCGGTCTGCGGGCCACCCTGACCAGCGTCGAGCCGCACACCGAGGAGGTGGCCCCGGCCGACCTTGCCGAGGCCCTGGCCGCGCTGGACTGGCCGGCCGCCGACCTGGACCCGCAGTTCCCGCCGCGCATCGCCTACGCAGGCGCCCGCCACCTGGTGATCGGCGCCGCCACCCGGGCCCGGCTCGCGGACCTCTCGTACGATTTCACCCGGCTGGAGGCGCTGATGCGCAGCCTCGACCTGGTCACCGTGCAGCTCGTGCACCGGGCGGGCCCGGCGGAGTTCCACGTGCGCAACCCCTTCCCGGTCGGCGGCGTCGTCGAGGACCCGGCGACCGGCGCGGCCGCCGCCGCGTTCGGGGCGTACGCACGCGAGAGGGGCCTGGTCCCGGCCGACGCCGTGCTCACCCTCCACCAGGGTGCCGACATGGGCCGCCCGGGCCGCCTCACCGTGGAGCTGCGCTCCGGCGACTCCCGGGTCCGGGTCGGCGGCGCGGGGACCCGGATTCCGTAATGCCCGTCGGGGGGACGCCCGTCGAGGTCCACGAGGTGCTGCCCGCCGGGCTGGCCGCGCGGGTGGCGGCCCTGGAGGCGCAGGCATGGCCCGGGCCGGCCCCCGGGCACGATCCGGCGCTCGCCCCGCGCGCGGTACTGCTGCTGGACGCCGACGGGCGCCTCGCCGCGTCCCTGGCGCAGTTCAGCTGCGACCGGGAGCTGGTCCCGTTCTACGTGGCCGCCGGCTTCGAGCCGCTTCCCGGCACGGTCCTGGTCGACGGCACTCCCGCGGACCCTCCCCCGGACTCCGTCCGGGACCCCCTGGCGACGGACGCCCCGGGCCTCGGCAAGACGGTGCTCGGGGCCTTCTTCGCCCAGGGCGCCGGCCCCGCCGACGGTGAGGGCGCCGACGACGAAGGCCGCGCGGACGAGGTCCGCGCGGCCTTCACCGGCATCCGCGTCCCCCTCTGCCCGGGGACGGTCGACAGGCTCTGGTGAGTCAGGAGCGGCTCGGCTCCGGCTGCGGCGCGGCCGACTTGGGCGACCCGGCCAGGAACAGCGCGAGCACCGGGACCAGGTACAGGGCCCACACCACGACCTGGAGCACGGTCGGGTCCGGCTGGAAGTTGAAGGTGCCCTTCAGCAGGGTCCCGTACCAGCTGTCCGGCGGGATCGTCTCGCTGATGTCGAAGGCCTTGTTGGCCAGCCCCGGCAGGAAGTCGGCCTCCTGCAGGTCGTGCACGCCGTACGCGAGCACGCCCGCGGCGACCACGACGAGCATGCCGCCGGTCCACGTGAAGAACTTCGACAGGTTGATCTTCAGCGCGCCCCGGTAGAACAGCCAGCCCAGAACGATCGACGACCCGATGCCGAGCAGGACGCCGATCAGCGGGGCCGCGCCGTCACCGGCCGCGTGCACCGAGCGCCACACGAACAGCGAGGTCTCCAGGCCCTCCCGGCCGACGGCCAGGAACGCCGTCGCCACCAGAGCGCCGGTGCCCATCGCGAGCGCCGCGTCGAGCTTGCCGTGGAGCTCGGCCTTCAGGTGCCGCGCGGTGCGCTTCATCCAGAAGACCATCCAGGTGACCAGGCCGACCGCGACGATCGACAGGGAGCCGCCGATCGCCTCCTGCGCCTTGAAGGTCAGTTCCTGCGTGCCGAATTCGAGGCCCGCGCCGAAGGCCAGTGACAGTGCGGCGGCCAGGCCGACACCCAGCCACAGGGACGCCAGCTTGTCCTTGTTCCCGGTCTTGACCAGGTAGGCGATGAGGATGCAGACGATGAGGCTGGCTTCCAGCCCCTCGCGCAGCCCGATCAGATAGTTGCTGAACACTTCGGTTCTCCCGGTCCCTTACGCGAACAGCGTCCGGCCCCACCAGTCGTCCTTGTCGCGGACGCCCGGCGGGACGGCGAAGACGGCCGAACCCACGTGCTGGATGTATTCGTTGAGGACGTCGGACTTGGCCAGCCGACGCTGGATCGGTACGAAGCCCTTGCGTACGTCGCGCTGGTAGGCGAGAAAGAACAGGCCCGCGTCGAGCCGGCCCAGCCCGTCCGTGCCGTCGGTGAAGGAGTAGCCGCGGCGCAGGATCGTCGCACCGTCGTTGCTGTCCGGGTGGGCGAGCCGTACGTGCGCCTCCGGCTTCATCGCCTTCAGGAACGGCTCGTCGCGCTCCTTGGACTTGCCGACGGGGGCACCCTCGCCCTTGTCGCGGCCGAAGATGTCCTCCTGCTCGCCGAGCGAGGTGCGGTCCCAGGTCTCGATGTTCATCCGGATCCTGCGGGCGACCAGGTACGAGCCACCGGCCAGCCAGTCCCCGCCGTCCCCGGCGCTGACCCACACGTGCTTGTCCAGCGCGGCCTTGTCCGTGCCCGAGATGTTCCGGGTACCGTCCTTGAAGCCCATCATGTTGCGCGGGGTCTGCTCGTCGGGCGTCGTCGAGGAGGTCTTGCCGAAGCCGAGCTGCGACCAGCGGACGGCGACCTTGCCGAAGCCGATGCGGGCGAGCTGGCGGATGGCGTGCACCGCGACCTGCGGGTCGTCCGCGCAGGCCTGCACGCACAGATCGCCGCCGGAGCGGGCCGCGTCGAGGTTGTCGCCGGGGAAGGCCTCCAGGTCCACCAGGGCGTCGGGGCGCTTGCCCTCCAGCCCGAAGCGGCCCTTGGCGAACAGGCCGGGCCCGAAACCGACGGTCAGGGTGAGACGGGAGGCCTTCAGGCCCAGCGCCTCGCCCGTGTCGTCCGGCGGCGCCTCCGGCAGGCCGCCGTAGCCGCCCTCGCCGACCGGGTGACCGGCCGTCATCAGCCGGGCCGCCTCCGTCCACTCCTTGAGGAGTGTGACCAGCTCGGCACGGTCCTTCGTCTTCACGTCGAAGGCGGCGAAGTGCAGGCGGTCCTGGACGGCGCTGGCGATACCGGCCTGGTGCTCCCCGTGGAACGGCACGGCCGCACCGGCCGAGGCCGCCGAGACCATGTCGGAGCCGGAGCCCATCGCCATGGCCGTACCGCCGGCCGCGGCGGCGCCGAGCGCGAGGCCCGCACCGCCCCAGCCGAGGACGGAGCGGCGCGAGGGCGCGGCCTTGGCCTGCCCGGGCGCATCGCCGCGGGCAGCATCAGCGGCTTCGTCCCGACCCTGCTCGGACACCGGCTCGTTCATATGAGGATCTCCCGCCTTCTCAGCTGATCCGGAGTTACTTCGCGACCGCGGCGGCCAGCTTCGAGAGCGGCTCGGCCAGCGCGTTGACGCCGTCGGAGAGCTCCTTGCGCTGCTCGTCGGTGACCTTGTCGTAGGCGGTGAACTCGTACGAGGCCTTGTTCGGGCGGTACTTCTCCAGCAGGTTGTTCAGTGCCGCGAACTGCTTGTCCAGCTCCGCGGTGAGCGCCGGGTCCGTCTTCGAGGTGACCGGCTTGAGCAGCTCGTACGCCTTCTCCGCGCCCTCGACGTTGGCCTTGAAGTCGACCAGGTCGGTGTGGCTGTAGCGCTCTTCCTCACCGGTCACCTTGCCGGTGGCGACCTCGTCGAGGAGCTCCTTGGCGCCGTTCGCCATCGAGGTGGGGGTGATCTCCGCCTGGCCGACCTTCTTCTGCCAGTCGGCCAGGTCGGTCATCAGGATCTCGGCGAGCTTCTTGTCCGCGTCGTCGATCTTGTTGCCGGCGAAGAGGGATTGCTCCAGCTTGTGCCAGCCGGTCCAGTCCTGGCCCGGCTCCAGGCCGTCCTCGCGGACGTCGACCTTCGGGTCGATGTCACCGAAGGACTCGGCGACCGGCTCGGTGCGCTCCCAGCCGATGCGCGAGGGGGCGTACGCCTTCTTCGCGGCCGCGACGTCGCCGGCCTTGACCGCGTCCGCGAAGGCCTGCGCCTTGGGGACGGTCTCGTCGGCCTGCTCCTGCACGTACTTGCGGTACGCGGCGACCGCGGCATCGGCCTCGGGGCTGCGCTTCTCGGTGCCGCCCGAGCCGGTGGCCTTGACGCTCTGGCGGATGCCGTCGCCCTTCATACCGGGCTTGCAGGCGACCTCGTAGTCGCCGGCCTTGAGCTCGGCGGTGATGGTGGCCTTGGTGCCGGGGCCGATGTTCTCGCGCTCCGCGACGATGCGGTCGTCGGGGAAGAGGATGTAGAGCTCGGTGACCTTGGAGCCCTTGTTCTCCACCTCGAACGCGACCTTGCCCGCGGGGAACTCCTTCGTGGAGACCTCGCAGGCGGAGTCGGAGGCCGCCACGCGCACCAGGTCCGCGCTGCCCGACTCGCTCTTCTGGGAGCAGCCGGTGACCGCGGTGATGGCGGCCACGACGGCGGCCGCGGCGGCGACGGTGAGGCGGGCGGGGCGCATAGGGAGCTCCTGGCAGTCTGGCGTTCGGCAGACGACCGCCCCGATCGGATGGGGGCGGCCGGTGAGGCGGACCTAACTTAACCGAGGCTTACCTCACCCATACCCGTGCGTCCAGTGATTCAGCGCACACCTTTCGAATCCGGACACGGAGCCGTTACGGCCTCCCCATGCCGACCCCAAGGCGGGGTCAAGCCGAGGTCAAGCCGGGGTGCGCGTTCCGTGCGGCGGAACGCGGCTCGCCCGCGTCCCGTACGGGGACCACCAGCGGCGCCCCGGTGCGCGGGTGCGCCAGGACCTCCACCGGCTGGCGGTAGACCCGGCGCAGCAGCCCGTCCTCGAACACCTCCGCAGGCGGGCCGTCCACCACTGTCCGGCCCTCGTGCAGGACGGCGACCCGGTCCGCGTACGCCGCCGCAAGGCCCAGGTCGTGCAGGACGACCCCGTCCCCGGCCGCCGCCCGCTCCCGGCAGATCCGCAGCACCCGCTCCTGGTGGCGCAGGTCCAGGTCCGCCGCCGGCTCGTCGAGCAGCAGCAGCGGGACCCGCTGGGCCAGTACGCGGGCCGGCGCGACCCGGGCCCGCTCCCCGCCGGAGAGCGCCGAGAACGGGCGCTCCGGGAAGTCCGTCACCTCGGTGGCGGCCATGGTGCCGGCCACCGCCTCCTCGCACCTCTACAAGGCCGAGTACAGGACCAGTCGAGTGCAAGACCAAGGGCGGGCTGCTCGCACTGAACGCCGTACGCGCGGCGCTCACCGCGGAAGGCGCCGCGGCCTTCGCCAACGACACCTCCGGCTCCATGTACAAGCCCGGAGACCGGCTCGACGACGTCAACCTGACCGTGTCCGTGGACAAGGGCGCCGTCCTGCCCGCCCGCGGGTGGCGCACGGCCCAGAACTGACCCGTGCTTGAATGCCCGCGTGAACGATCTCGACGTCCTGAAGGTGTTCTGCGCGGGTGACGGCAGCCACGGCAACCTGCTCGGCGTCGTACGCGACGGCCGGTCCTGCCCCGACGACGCGTCCCGGCAGGCGATGGCGGCCGAACTGGGCTACAGCGAGACGGTGTTCGTCGACGATCCCGAACGCGGGATCGTCGACATCCGTACCCCCGGCACCAGGATGTCCTTCGCCGGGCACCCGTTGGTCGGGGTCGCGTGGCTGCTCGACATCGAGGAGCTCCAGCCTCCGGCGGGCGCCGTATGGGCGCGCGACGACGGGGAGTTCACCTGGATCACCGCCCGGCCCGAGTGGGTCGTGGGCAAGCGCACGGAGCAGTACGCCGACGCCGCCGAGGTGGAGGCGCTGCCCGCCCCGCCGCCGGGCGAGGGCTGGCTGTACGCCTGGGCGTGGGAGGACGAGGCCGCGGGCCGGATCCGGGCCCGCGGCTTCCCGCGCCGGCCGGACGGGGCGATCGTCGAGGACGAGGCCACCGGCTCGGCGGCGATCCTGCTGACGGCCCAGCTGAACCGGGCCCTGAACATCACCCAGGGCGCGGGCTCCCAGATCCTCACCGCCCCCGGCCCGGACGGCACGGTCGAGATCGGTGGCCGCGTCCGCTTCGCCCCGGGCGGGAACTGAGTACGGGAGCCGGTACGCGGCGCTGCGCGCGTGAGTGCGGAGGAGGGGGGGGGGCCCCCGGGGCCCCCCCCCCCTCCACCGCACTCACGCCCCGGCGGCTACGGCTACGCGCTCATCGGGAACTGCTCGCCCAGCTCGCGGAAGACCGCGCCGTTGAAGTCGAAGGCGCGCTTGCACTCGTCGATGATGCGCTGCTTCTCCAGGTCGTCCGCGGAGATGGCGTCCAGCAGCTCGCGGTAGGTCCGCTTGAAGGCGGCCGGGTTGGAGATGTCCGCGAAGACGTAGAAGCGGACGCCGTCGCCCTTGCGCTCGAAGCCCCAGGTCCGCTCCGCCTTGTCGCGGATGATCTGGCCGCCGGAGAGGTCGCCCAGGTACCGGGTGTAGTGGTGGGCCACGTAGCCGCCCGGCCAGGAGGAGGCGCACTCGGCCACGCGGGCCGCGTAGGCCTCGGTGGCGGGCAGCGCGACCAGGCTCTCGCGCCATTCGGGACCCCGCAGGTGGGCGAGGTCCCGCTCGATCTCGGTCAGGCGCATCAGCTCGGGCTGGATGAACGGGCCGGCCACCGCGTCGTCCCTGAGGGCCTCGGCAGCGTCCTCCAGGGCCCGGTAGACGAACCACAGCTGCTCGGTGTAGCGCGTGTACGCGTCCACCCCGAGCCGGCCACCGAGCAGGTCGCTCATGAAGGTCGAGGTCTCTGCCTCGGTGTGCTGCTCGTGCGAGGCGACACGGATGACGGTGGAGAAGGCGTCCAAGGCGGACCTCCGAGAAATCGGAAGAAAAGGGGGAGCCGGGTGCGGCGGCCGTGCCGCCACACCCGATCCTCCTACTTAGGCTTACCTAAGTCAATGTGTTCCCGACGCCTTGTCGGTAAAACCTCCGGGAGGTGAATTCCTCGGACGGGTCAGGGCAGCGTCAGGATCTCCGCCCCGGTGTCCGTGACCACCAGCGTGTGCTCGAACTGCGCGGTCCGCCTGCGGTCCTTCGTGACGACCGTCCAGCCGTCCTCCCACATGTCGTACTCGTGGGTGCCCAGGGTCAGCATCGGCTCGATGGTGAAGGTCATCCCGGGCTCGATGACGGTGGTGGCGTGCGGGCTGTCGTAGTGCGGGACGATCAGGCCGGAGTGGAAGGACGAGTTGATCCCGTGCCCGGTGAAGTCCCGGACGACGCCGTAGCCGAAGCGCTTCGCGTACGACTCGATGACCCGGCCGATGATGTTGATCTGCCGGCCCGGCCTCACGGCCTTGATGGCCCGGTTCAGGGACTCGCGGGTGCGCTCCACGAGCAGCCGCGACTCCTCGTCCACGTCCCCGCACAGGTACGTGGCGTTGTTGTCGCCGTGCACCCCGCCGATGTACGCGGTCACGTCGAGATTGACGATGTCGCCGTCGCGCAGGACGGTCGAATCGGGGATCCCGTGGCAGATGACCTCGTTGAGCGAGGAACACAGGGATTTCGGGAAACCGCGGTAGCCCAGCGTCGAGGGGTAGGCGCCGTGGTCGCACATGAACTCGTGGGCGACCCGGTCCAGCTCATCGGTGGTCACCCCCGGCGCGATCAGCTTGGCGGCTTCTTCCATCGCCTGGGCGGCGATCCGGCCGGCGATGCGCATGGCCGCGATGGTCTCGGGCGTCTGCACCTCCGGTCCGGTGTACGGAGTGGGCGCCGGCTTGCCCACGTACTCGGGCCGGCGGATGTTTCCGGGAACGGAACGGACGGGAGTGAGCTCGCCTGGTACGAGCAGCGACTGGCCAGACATACGAGCGAGTGTATCGAGCGGGTATGGGGCAGCATGGCGACAGAGAGAGGAGCCTGACGATGGCCCTGTTCAAGAAGCGCCAGGTGGGTAAACCGGGCGAGTGGTACTACTGCCTGGTCCACAAGAAGGTCGAGGAAGGCCCCGAGTGCCCGGCGAAGGACCGTTTCGGCCCCTACGCGACACCCGAAGAGGCGACCCACGCCATGGAGACGGCGCAGGAGCGCAATCTCGAATGGCAGAACGACCCCAAATGGAACGACAAGACCCGCGAGGAACAGGAAGGCGAAGCCACTCCCTGAAGCCCCGGGGCTACCAGCGGCTGGGCGGCGGCGCGGCCAGCTGGTCGGCCAGCCGCGCCAGCCGGTCCCGGAACCGCCTGGGCCCGCGCTGCACCGGCAGGCTGTTCTCCCCGGCCGCCGCGCTGACCAGGTGCTGCACCGTGTCCAGGTCCAGCTCGGCGGCTCCGGCCGGCACGGACAGCACCTCGTGCGCGAGCGTCCCCAGATCCGCGTCCCCCCCGTCCAGGGACAGGACGGTCGCCCCCGCACGCCGGGCGTCGTGCACCCGCTCCAGCAGCCCGTCACCGGGGTGATCCGGAGCCACCACCAGCAGGGTGTGACCTCGTCGGGCCGCCTCCAGGCGGCTCAGGCCGACCGAGAGGTGCGGGGCGTCACCGGGCAGCACCCGGTGACGTACGAGCGTGGGCGCCAGCTCGGGCAGCCCCGACCAGGCGGCCTCGTCGACCAGGTGTGCGGTCATGTGCCAGGGCTCGTACTGCTCGGTCCCGACCAGCAGCAGGTTCCCGCCGGCGGGCACGACCGACCGCCGCAGCGTCCCGGCGAACCGGCGCGCGGCGCCGGGCCACTGCGTACCGGCGAGCACCTCGCGCAGCAGCGCGACTCTCACGGCGTCCATATCGGCATCCTGCCGTATGGAAGGGACATACGGGAGCCGTTCCCCCCATCTCCCGCCCTGCCCGCCCATCTCCCGACCCGCCGCTCATCTCACGCCGTCCGCGCATTCGACTCCGGCGATCTCGCCGCTACCCTCGCCCCCATGACCTCCACAGACAGCACGCAGCAGCCCGCGAAGGCTCCCGCCAAGGACCCGTGGGACCTTCCCGACGTCTCCGGCCTCGTCGTAGGCGTCCTCGGCGGTACCGGCGACCAGGGCCGGGGCCTCGCCTACCGGCTCGCCCGCGCCGGCCAGAAAGTGATCATCGGCTCCCGCGCCGCCGACCGCGCGCGGACCGCCGCCGACGAGCTCGGGCTCGGGGTGGAGGGCGCGGACAACGCCGAGTGCGCGCGCCGCAGCGACATCGTGATCATCGCGGTGCCGTGGGAGGGCCACGCCAAGACCCTGGAATCGCTGCGCGAGGACCTCGCCGGCAAGCTCGTGGTCGACTGCGTCAACCCGCTCGGCTTCGACAAGCAGGGCGCGTACGCCCTCCAGGTCGAAGAGGGCAGCGCGGCCCAGCAGGCCGCCGCCCTGCTGCCGGACTCCCGGGTCACGGCGGCCTTCCACCACCTCTCGGCGGTGCTCCTCCAGGACGCGTCGGTCGACGAGATCGACACCGACGTGATGGTCCTCGGCGAGGTCCGCGCCGACACCGACATCGTCCAGGCCCTCGCCGCCCGCATCCCGGGCATGCGCGGGGTCTTCGCGGGCCGGCTGCGCAATGCCCACCAAGTCGAATCCCTGGTGGCCAACCTCATCTCCACCAACCGCCGCTACAAGGCCCACGCGGGCCTGCGCGTCACGGACGTCTGAGCCCGGCGGGCCCGTGCGGGCCCCGCCGAGGGCCACCCGCCCGGCCTCCGGACGGGTGGCCGTGCCCCTCAGCCGCGACGGCCGGCGCGGCCCTCGACCGGGCCCAGATGCGCCACCACACCGTGGTAGAAGCGGTCCACGGCATCGTCCACGCTGCGGATGAACCCGGACTCCGTGTTCCCCCGCGTGCTCCCCATCCCCTTCAGCAGGGACAGCCGGAAACCGACGACCGCGGCACCGTCCACCGGCACCAGACTCCCCGGCTCGGGCCGCAGCCGCTCCAGCGTGCCGCGCGGCCCGCTCCCCGGCCCCGCCCCCGCTTTCGGCCCCGCCTCGACGAGGCTCTCCACGTGCAGGTCCGCCGGAGCCTCGGCGAGCAGCTTCAGCAGCCGTTTCACCGTGACCAGGGTCGAGGCCCCCTCCGGGGCCGGCACGTCGACGGACGTCCGTACCTTGGAGGTCCTGAGGTCGGCGCCCACCGCGATGACACTGCTGGTCCCGTCGACGCGCAGCTCCGCGGAGAGCTTCCCGTCGGCGCACAGCCGGTCCGCCGCCCCGACCCGCCGGGCCTGCGGATCACTGTCCCGCCGGGCCCGCTGCACCGGCAGCGCCTTCTGCCCGAGCTCCCCGCCCAGCCGCAGACAGACCTGGCGGATCAGCCGCTCCCAGCTCTCCACGACCTCCACCGTCCGGGCGTCCCCGAGGCCGAGGGTCTCGTCCTCGATGCCCTTGCGTACGGGGACCCACGCGGCGCCCATGTTCTGGAACCCGTGGCAGCCGGACTGCTCGTGCCGCAGGTACTCCAAAAGCTCCTGGAGCAGCCAGGCGTGCGCGGCGTTGCCCACGCCCTCGTGCCGGATCAGCAGCTGTGCCTGGTGGGCGACCTCCGTCCAGGACAGGTGCCAGAGGCTGACCTTGTGCTTGCGCCGCCCGTCGACCTTCACCTCCACCATGGGGCGGCCCTCCAGGGCCACGTCGTTGGAGAGGGTGACCACGGCCTCGTAGCCGCGGCGCGCGGCGATGTCCATGTACTCCTGGACCTGTTCCGCCCTGAGCGGGTTGCCGTTCGTCTTGGTCTCCACGAGCGCCGTCCACAGCTTGCCGGCGCGCTCCACCCGGATCACCCCGTCGGGGCGTCGCGGAGTGTCCCCGTGGGGGAGGGTGACCTCCGTGAAGGTCTGCATCCGGCCGGCGGGCGCGCCGAACCCGGCGGTGAGACGCCGGCCGAACTCCGGCACCTGCGCCATGACCGACAGCAGCACAGAGGTGGCGCGCACCTCCCGCTCCTTGTCGTTCTTGAGCGAGGGGACGGGGAACAGACGGGCCTGGCTCCAGGACTCGTTCTCGGCGAGGGACTTCTTGGCCACCTTGGGCAGGGTGACCTTCTTCCTGGTCGTACGGGGAAGGCGCTCTCCACGCCCGCGTCGTCGATGGAGTAGCCGACCAGCGTTTCCCCGGAGCGGTCCGCGACCGTCATCCGCAGGTCGTCGAGGTCTCCGAAGCGCTCGCCGGCGTACCGGCTGGCCGCCACCACGATCCGGGCGACGCCCTGCGGGACCGCCGTCAGGTCCACACCGATGCGGTCCTCGTCGCCGTTGTCGGTCGGGGCCTTGCCCAGCAGCTGCACGCTTCCGTCGGCCGCCGCCGGATTGTTGTAGAAGTAGAAGTCGTTCTCGCCCCGGACCTTGCCGTTCTCGTCCAGCAGCAGCACCGAGACGTCGGCGTCTCCCGCCCCCGAAGCGCTGCTTCAGCTCAGGCTCACGACGACCGCCCCGGCGTCCTCGCTGAGGGCGGTCAGACTGACGTTCGCGCCCTTCGGGATCTCCTGCATGTCTTCCCCCCGGTCCTCCGCACCCCCTGCGCGGTGCGCCTCGGGCGAACCGTCGCCGCGGGGGGAGGAAAAGATGACGGTATGGCGGAAATCAGCCGGACGGGAGCACGCCGGGGCATGGGGGACACTGGAGGGGCTCGAACCGCTTCAGCGTCTCCGAGGAGCCCCCGCCATGCCCCGCCTTGCCGTGTTCGCCGTCATCCTCTGCGTCCTCGCCACGGCCGCAGCCGTGGTCTCCTTCGTCGAGGGCAGCCTGCTCGGGATCGTGTGGGTGCTGATGGCGGGAGTCACCTCGAACATGGCGTGGTACTACCTGCGCAAGGCGAAGATCGAGAAGGCCCGGGCCGCGGGCTGATCCGACCCGGCACGACCCGGCACGGCCCGGCCCGGCCCGGTCCGGAAGAGACGCTCTAAGACGCCTGGCAGAAGCCGCTGGTGTCCTGCCAGAACTGGTAGAGGTTGCGGCCGCAGTAGGCCTCCAGCTCGCTCACGCCGAGCGCCGACAGCACTCCGTACACCGCGTCGAAGAAGTACGCGTTGATCTCCGGGATCCACAGCAGCGCGAAGACGGCCAGCAGGCCGAACGGGGCCAGCGGTGCCACCTCGCGGCGGATCCGGTGGGAGAGCCAGGGCTCGATGATGCCGTAGCCGTCCAGGCCCGGAACCGGCAGGAAGTTCAGGATCGCCGCCGAGACCTGAAGCAGGGCCAGGAAGCCGAGCGCGAAACGGAACGCCATCGGGACCCCGTCCAGGGCGTTCAGCCAGAACGGGGCCGTGCAGACCGCCGCGAAGGCGACGTTCGTCAGCGGGCCCGCCGCCGAGATGAGGCTGTGCCGCCACCGCCCCTCGATCCGGTCGCGCTCGATGTACACCGCGCCGCCGGGGAGACCCAGGCCGCCCATGATCACGAAGAGCACCGGCAGGACGATGCTGAGCAGCGCGTGCGTGTACTTGAGGGGATTCAGCGTCAGATAGCCCTTCGCGCCGACACTGAGGTCTCCGCTGTGCAGGGCGGTGCGGGCGTGCGCGTACTCGTGCAGGCACAGGGAGACGATCCAGGCCGCCGTGACGAAGAGGAAGACCGCCAGCCCCAGGCTGGTCGAGTACCCCGTCCACACGGCCCACCCCGTCACCGCCATGACGGCGAAGATGCCGAGGAACACGGGACTGATCTGCCGGTCGCCGCGGTCGTGACTGCGGGGGTGGCTACGGTTCTGACTGCCCTGGGGACCCATACGGCGAACCTATCCCGCAGGCGGCACCCGACGGGGCCCCGGGCCGGAGACAATGGGCCGGTGCGTTACACGATGCTCGGCACCACCCAGGCCCTCCGCGACGACGGGAGCACCGTCCCCGTGGGCGGGGCGCGGCTGCGCGCGCTCCTGACCGCGCTCGCGCTGCGGCCGGGGCGGGCGGTGCCGGCGGCCTCCCTCATCGACGAGGTGTGGGACGGGGACCCGCCGGTGGACGCCCTCGCGGCGCTCCAGGCACTGGTGGGACGGCTCCGCAGGGCGCTGGGGCGCGAGGCGGTGGGGTCCGGAGAGGGCGGCTACGTACTCGTCGCCGACCGGGACGACATCGACCTTTACCGCTTCGAGCGGCTGGCGCGGGCGGCCGGGACCGCCGCCGACCCGGCCGAGACGGCCGCCCTGTACGACGAGGCCCTCGCCCTGTGGCGCGGCGAGCCGCTGTGCTCGCTGCCCGGTTCGGGGCCGGAGGCCGCCCGCTGGGAGGCGCTACGGCTCGACGCGCGCCGGGGCCGCCTGGACGCGGCGCTTGCGCTGGGCGAGGCGGAGCGGGTCCTGCCGGAGCTCACCGCACTGTGCGCGGGCCGGCCGCTGGACGAACCCCTGCAGGCCCTGCGCATCCGCGCACTGCGCGACGCGGGCCGCCCGGCGGAGGCACTCGCCGCCTACGAAGCGGTCCGCCGCGACCTGGCCGGCCGCCTGGGCACCACCCCCGGCCCCACGCTCCGCGCCCTCCACACGGCCCTGCTGACACCACTTCCCCCGGCTTCCACCAGCCCGGGCCGCCCCGACCGGCCCGGCCCCACGGTGGCGACCGGCCGGACCCACCCGGCCGGACCCGCCGCGCCGACCGGCGGGACCCACCCGGCCGGACCCGCCGCCACCGACACCGGGACGACGGCCGCCCCCGGCGTGGTCGCGGCCTCGCCGGGTTCCCCCGCGTCCCAGGCCGGCCCCGGCGAGGCCGGGACAGCTCCCAGCCGTGCCGACCAGCCCACCCATCCGGCTGCGCCGGGCCGGCCGCACCGGCCCCCGTCGGCGCCGTCCGGGCCGGGGAGCGGGGCACCGGACCGGGCCGACGCGCTGCCCGGGCAGGATCACGTACCGCCCGGGCAGCATCACGTACCGCCCGGCCTGGGCGCGGGCAACCTGCGGATGCGGCTGACCACCTTCGTCGGCCGGGAGAAGGACATCCGCGTCATCGGGGACGACCTCGCCCGGTCGCGGCTCGTCACCTTGCTCGGACCCGGCGGAGCCGGCAAGACCCGGCTGTCGCAGGAGGCCGCCGAGGCGCACGCACAGGCCGGCCGCGGCATGCCGGACGTACGCCCCGACCCCCCGGAGGACCGGTCCGCCGACTCCGGCCACACCCCCGCCACCACGGGCCCCGGCTCTGCCGGCCAGGGTTCGCACCCTGGCGACTCAGGCTCCGCCCCCGGCGGGCTCGGCTGGGTCGACGGGGTGTGGTTCGTGGAGCTGGCGCCCGTGGACGACCCCGAGGACGTCGCCGAGGCCGTGCTCGCCGCGCTCGGGGCGCGGGAGACCAAGTTGCGCGGCGGCTCCGCCGAGGAGATGCGGGTACTGACCGAGCGCGCGGGGGACCGACCCCTCGACCGCCTCGCAGAGCATTGCGCGCGCCGCCGGATGCTGCTGATCCTCGACAACTGCGAGCACGTCGTCGACGCCGCCGCCCGCCTCGCCGAAGAGGTGCTCGCGCGCTGCCCCGGCGTACAGATCCTGGCCACCAGCCGCGAACCCCTCGGCGTGCCGGGCGAGACCCTGCGCCCGGTGGACCCGCTGCCCGACCCCGTCGCGCTCCGGCTGCTCGGCGACCGGGGGGCCGCCGCCCGGGCGGGGTTCACCGTGGACGAGGACCCGGCCGCCGCCGTGGAGATCTGCCGCCGCCTCGACGGGATGCCGCTCGCCATCGAGCTGGCCGCCGCCCGGCTGCGGCTGCTCACCCCCCGCCAGATCGCCGACCGCCTCGACGACCGGTTCAGGCTCCTGACCGGCGGCGCCCGCACCCACCTGCCCCGCCAGCAGACCCTGCGCGCGGTCGTCGACTGGTCCTGGGACCTCCTCGACGAGCCGGAACGGGCCGTCCTGCGCCGCCTGTCCGTCTTCGCCGGCGGCTGCGACCTCGACGCCGCCGAGGCCGTCTGCGCCGACGCGCCGGCCGGGGCCGCCGCCGCGAACCTCGCCGTCGGTGACCTCGACGTCGCCGACCTGCTCGGCTCCCTCGTCGACAAGTCCCTCGTCGTCGCCGCCCCCGACGGCCCCGCCGGCATGCGCTACCGCCTCCTGGAGACCGTCGCCGAGTACGCCGCCGACCGACTCGCCGAGGCCGGCGCGGACCGTCCGGACACCGAGCGGCGCCACCTCACCCACTACCGGGAACTCGCCCGCACCACCGAGCCGCTGCTGCGCGGTCACGGCCAGCGCGCCGCCGCCGACCGGATCGCCACCGAGTACGAGAACCTGCGTACGGCCCTGCGGCGCGCCGTCGCCGCCCAGGACGTCGGCGAGGTGCTCTGTCTGCTCCACTCCCTCGCCTGGTACTGGCAGATGCACGACCTGCGCACCGAACTCCGCCACTGGTCCGCGGCCGCCTCGGCCCTCGGCCCCGACCCGTTCGCCCCGCCCGTGGTCCCCGCCCCGCCGGTCTACGAGCGGATCGTCGACACGCCCCCGCCGTACGAGGGCGAACTGCTCACCGAGGGCTGGCGCGGGATCCAGGTCATGAGCCTGGCCTCCCGCGACCAGACCGACGCCAACTGGTCCAGCCCGGAAGTGCGGGTCCAGGTCGACGGCATGATCGCCGCCTACCGCCCGGGACTGCCGCAGACCTGCCGGGCCCCGGGCGTCATGTGGATCTACGCCGTGATGATCGCCGGGAAACCGGGGCTGCTCCACGAGGTCATCGAGGGGACCGTCGAGACCGCCCGTGGCCTCGGCTACCGCTGGGAGCTCGCCTCCGCCCTCCAGCTGCGCGCCAACATCCTGGCCAACCGCGCCGACTGGGCCGGCGACGCCTCCCGCGATGCCGAGGAGAGCCTCGCCGTGTTCCGTGAGCTCGGCGACGACTGGGGCTGCGCCGAAGCGCTCTCCGCGCGCGCCGAGGCAATGGAGAAGTCCGGTGAGTACGTCCTGGCCGCCCAGGACTTCCGCGCCGCCATCGAACACGCCCGGCGGCTCGGCGCCAAGGCCCAGGTCATGGTCCTGCAGGTGCGGATGGCCGGCACGCTCGTGGAGAGCGGAGACATCGAGGAGGCGGAGGAGCTCCTCAACCGGCTCCTGCCCGGAGTCGACCACGTCGGCAACGAGGCGCGGCCCGCCGCTCGGATGTTCCTCGCCGGCATCTACGGCCGCACCGGCCGCGTGGCCCGGGCCCGGGCGGAACTCCAGGTCCTGCGCGAGGAGTTCTCCTTCGGCGCCTACGCCATCTTCGACGGGTTCCTGCTCGGCACGATGGCCTGGCTCGACAATCAGGAGGGCAAGTACGAGGACGCCCTCGCTCTGGTCCGCCGCGCCATCGAGAGCGCCCAGGACCCGCTGGCCCTGCTCATCGCCCCGCACCTCCCGGCCGTGTACCTGCTGACCGCAGCCGTCTCTCGCGCCGGACTCGGCGGCCCCCGGGGGGCGTACGACGCCGCGCGCCTGATCGGCGCCTACCGTGCCCTCGTGCCGCCCCGCCACTTCCCGATCAGCATCGAACGCGCGGACGCCGAGTGCGCCGAGCGCCTGGCCCGGGCCGCGCTCGGCGACGCCGCGTACGAGGCGGCGTACGCCGAAGGCGGCGGCCTCACCCTGAAGGAGGCCACCGCCCTCGTCTGACCCGGTCTGCGACCGGAGTCTCCGCCCGGGACGCGATCCGGAACGGACCGGTCCGCGGGTCAGGTCTTCTGGCGGAACTTCCGCACGGCGAGCGGCATGGTCACCAGCGTGATGCCGACCGACCAGGCCAGCGTGATCCACACGGAGTTGCCCAGCGGGGTCCCATTGATCAGGGCTCGGGCCGCGTCGGCCAGGTTGGACAGCGGGTTGACGTCGGTGAAGCTCTGCAGCCAGCCGGGCATCGTCGTCGGCGGGGCGAAGATCGAGCTGCCGAACTGCAGCGGCATCAGGACCAGCATCGCGATGCCCTGCACGGCCTGCGGGGTCTTCATGGTGAGACCCAGCAGGATGAAGATCCACATCAGCGAGGAACCGAAGACCGCCGCCAGTCCGATGGACAGGAACAGGTCCAGCACCGAGCCCGTGATCGAGAGGCCGAGCAGGAAGCCCATGCCGAGCAGGATCGCGATGGCGACCATCATGCGGCCGAGCTCGACCACGATCTTGGCGATGAGCACCGAGGAACGGGCGATGGGCATGGACCGGAACCGGTCCATCACGCCCTTCTTGAAGTCGTCGTTGACCCCGGTGCCGACACCCATGGCGATGTTCATGCCCATCATCGCCATCAGGCCCGGGACCACGTAGTTGACGTACTCGCCCTGGTTGCCCTTGCCTGCGATTGCGCCGCCGAAGACGAACACGAACAGCAGCGTGAAGATGATCGGCATGAACAGGACGTCGAACATCGACTCCGGGTCCTGCTTGATCTGCAGGACGTTGCGCCGGGCCAGGGCGCCGATGTGGCGTAGGTTGCCCCGCAGGCCGATCCGGCCCTCGTCGGCCGGGACGGGTCCGCCGGCCGGGGGAGCCGCGGTGGGGCTGGGCTTCGTCGTGGTTACGGTGCTCATGCCGCGACCTCCTCGATCTGCTGGTGGGGGACGGAATCCTGAACGGTGGGCTTCTGACCGGTGATGGACAGGAAGACCTCGTCCAGGCTGGGCAGGTAGGTGCTGATGTCGGAGATCCCGTACCCGCGGGCCGCCAGCAGGCCCACCACGGCGGTCAGCTGCTCGTCCGCGAGGATCGGGACCAGCAGGACCCCCTCGTCCGGGACGGCCTGCGAACCGGCCGCCCCGTCCAGACCGGCCTCCCCCAGGGAGCGGGCCATGCCCGGCAGATCCGTCGGGTCGCTGGCGCGGATCCGCAGGGTCCGGCCGCCGACGCGCGCCTTCAGCTCGTCGACCTTGCCGTTGGCGATGACCTTGCCGCGGTCGATGACCGTCAGCTCGTTGGCGAGCTGCTCGGCCTCCTCCATGTACTGGGTGGTGAGCAGGACGGTGGCGCCCTCGGCGACCATCCGCTGCACCTCGTCCCACACCTCGTTGCGGGTGCGGGGGTCGAGGCCGGTGGTCGGCTCGTCCAGGTACAGCACGGCCGGGCTGCCGATCATCGAGGCGGCCAGGTCGAGCCGGCGCCGCATGCCGCCGGAGTAGTTCATGACGGCCTTCTTGGCGGCCTCCGTGAGGGAGAACCGCTCCAGCAGCTCGTCGGCACGGCTCCGGGCGCTCTTACGGGGCAGGTCCAGCAGCCGGCCGATCATGTAGAGGTTCTCCCAGCCGGAGAGCTTCTCGTCGACCGAGGCGTACTGGCCGGTCAGGCCTATGGTCCTGCGCAGCTGCCGGGGCTGGCGGACCACGTCGAAGCCGGCGACGAAGGCCGTGCCGGCATCGGGGGTGATCAGGGTGGACAGGCAGCGCACCAGGGTGGTCTTGCCCGCCCCGTTGGGGCCGAGGACCCCGAGGACGGTTCCCTCGCGGACATCGAGGTCCACGCCGTCGAGGGCTTTGGTCTCGCCGTAGTGCTTGACCAGCCCCCGGACCTCTACGGCGTTCGAGCCGTTCAGGGGATTCTTGTCGTTTCGCGTCATGTCCACCATGGGACCAGACGCCACTGACAAACCACCTACAGGCGACCTACAGCCCGGGGCGGTGCTCCGACAGATCGCCGACACGGCACGGGCACGGCAGCGGCACGGCGCCGCCGAGGGCCCGCCGGCAGACAGCCGACGGGCCCTCGGCGGCCGTCGTACTAGTGGAAGGCGTGCTCTTCCTGCGGGAACGTTCCGCCGACCACGTCCTCGGCGAAGGCCTTCGCCGCGTCGCCCATGGTCCGGCGGATGTTCGCGTACTGCTTGACGAACTTCGGCATCTTCCCGCCGGTCAGCCCCATCATGTCCGTCCACACCAGCACCTGCGCGTCGCACTCCGAGCCCGCGCCGATGCCGACCGTCGGAATGTGCAGGGACCTGGTGACCTCGGCGGCCAGCTCGGCGGGGACCAGCTCCAGCACCACCCCGAAGGCGCCCGCGTCCTGCGCCGCCTTCGCGTCGCGCAGCAGCTGGTGCGCGGCCTCGTCGCCTCGGCCCTGCACCCGGTAGCCCATGGCGTTCACGGACTGCGGGGTCAGGCCCAGGTGGGACATGACCGGGATGCCCGACTGCACGATCAGCTCGGTCTGGCGCAGCGAGCGCTCGCCGCCCTCGAGCTTCACCGCTCCGACCCCGGCCTCCTTGACCAGCTGGGTGGCGCTGCGCAGCGCCTGCACCGGGCCTTCCTGGTAGGAGCCGAAGGGCAGGTCGCCGATGATCAGGGCCCGGCTGGTGCCGCGCACGACGGCTGCCGACAGCATGGTCATCTCGTCCATCGTCACTGGGACGGTGGTCTCGTAGCCGAGGTGGCAGTTGCCCATCGAGTCGCCGACGAGCATGACCGGGATCCCGGCCTCGTCGAACACGGACGCGGTCATGGCGTCGTAGGCGGTGAGCATGGGCCACTTCTCGCCGCGTTCCTTGGCGAGGGTGAGGTCGCGGACGGTGATGCGCCGGGTGCCCGAGCCTCCGTACAGGGTGGGGGAGGCGGCCTCACGGGCAGGCGAAACGGCATGCGTCATTGCAACTGCTCCTTGCTGTTCATCTCGAGGCACCCTTACGGCGTCCCCGGACTCTCCACCATGGTGGCACTCCCGGGGCCCGGGCGGGAAGTGGCACGAGGGCCGGTTCGGTCGGGCGGACGGACCGCACGGCAATGTGCGCGTTCCGTGACAAGCGGAACCCGGGCCGCTAGCCCGTTCGTCCTCCCGGACGTACGGCCGACACACAATCGGCGCGGAACGCTCCGCATATCGCCTAGGGTCAAGAGGCGGAGACGGAGTGCGAGCACGGCAGCGAGGGCAGTGGCATGGCACAGGCGTACATGACGGAGACGGGGAGCGGCGGGTCGGAGCCCGATCCCTCCCGGGCGGGTCTCCGGCGCCGGCTGGTGGAGCTGGGGCGGGATCCGGGCATCTGGCGCCGCGGGATCGTGGTCGCCGCGATCGCCGCGCTGATCTCGCTCGTCATGCTCCTGCACGCCGAGCTGCCCAACGACATCGGCAACCTCGGCAGCCTCACCGAGACCTTCCTGCCCTGGCTGGGCCTGGCCGTCCCGCTCCTGTTCGCCGCCGCGCTCTTCCGTAAATCAGCCACCGCGCTGATCGCGATACTGCTGACCGCCGCGGTGTGGGTGAACCTCTTCGGCGGCCTGGTCACCGACAAGGCGCACGCCGGCGGCAACCTCACGGTCGCCACCCACAACGTAGACGCCGACAACACCGACCCCACCGGCACCGCCGCCTCGGTCGCCAAGGCCGGAGCCGACGTACTGGCCCTGACCGAGCTCAAGGGCAGCGCCGTCCCCCTCTACGAGAAGGCCCTCGCGGGCACGTACAAGTACCACGCCGTCGAAGGCACCGTCGGCCTGTGGAGCAAGTACCCGCTCGTCTCCAGCAAGCCCGTCGACATCAAGATGGGCTGGACCCGGGCCATGCGCGCCACCGTCCGGACCCCCTACGGCGAAGTGGCCGCCTTCGTCGCGCACCTCCCCTCGGTCCGGGTCAAGCTCAAGGCCGGCTTCACCGCCAATCAGCGCGACAACAGCGCGGACGCCCTCGGCTCCGCGCTCGCCGCGGAACCGCTGAGCCGGGTCATCCTGCTCGGCGACCTCAACGGAACGGTCAACGACCGGGCCCTGTCCGAGGTCACCTCGCAGCTGCGTTCCACCCAGGGCGCGTCCGGCGACGGCTTCGGCTTCAGCTGGCCCGCGCAGTTCCCGATGGCCCGCATCGACCAGATCCTGGTCCGCGGGGTCACCCCCGAGGCCTCCTGGACCCTGCCCCGCACGGGCAGCGACCACCTGCCGATCGCCGCCCGCGTCACCGTGAAGCCGTAGGACCGGACGGGACGGGGCGGGACCGGACGGGTTCCTACGCCTGCTCGCGCCAGCCGTTCGTGATGGGCAGCCGGCGGTCCTTGCCGAAGCCCTTCGCGGAGATCTTCGTGCCCGGCGGGTACTGCCGGCGCTTGTACTCGGCCATGTCCACCATCCGCAGGGTCTTGGCGACGAGCTCGCGGTCGTAGCCGGCCGCGACGACCGCCTCCAGACCCTGGTCGCGGTCGACGTACAGCTCGAGGATCCCGTCCAGCACGGGGTAGTCCGGCAGCGAGTCCGTGTCCACCTGCCCGGGGCGCAGCTCGGCGCTCGGGGGCTTGACGATGGAGTTCTCCGGGATCGGCGGGGTCTCGCCGCGTTCGGCCGCAGCCCGGTTGCGGTACTCGGCGAGGCGGAAGACGTCCGTCTTGTAGACGTCCTTGATCGGGCCGTACGCGCCCACCGAGTCCCCGTACAGGGTGGAGTAGCCGACGGCCAGCTCCGACTTGTTGCCCGGGGCCAGCACGATGTGGCCCTCCTGGTTGGACAGCGCCATCAGCAGGGTGCCGCGCAGCCGGGACTGCAGGTTCTCCTCGGCGAGCCCGGACAGGCCCAGCGAGCCCATGTAGGCGTCGAACATCGGCTCGATCGACACGGTCCGGAAGTTCAGGCCGGTCCGATCGGCCAGATCGGCCGCGTCGCCCTTGGAGTGCTCCGAGGAGTACTTGGACGGCATCGAGACGCCGTACACGTTCTGCGCGCCGATCGCGTCGCAGGCGACGGCGGCCACGAGCGCGGAGTCGATACCGCCGGAGAGGCCGATCAGGACCGAGCGGAACCCGTTCTTCCGTACGTATGCGCGCAGACCCACGACCAGCGCGTCGTAGATCTCCTCGTCGTCCTCCAGCCGGTCGGCGTAACCGCCGGTCACGACCGGGTCGTACGGCTCCACCGGCTCCTCGGTGAGGATCACGCGGTCGATGCGCAGGCCGTCCTCGACGGTGCCCTCGGCGGGGGTGTCCGAGGCGGCAGGCAGGTCGAGGTCGACCAGTACGCAGCCCTCGGAGAACTGCGGGGCGCGCGCGATGACCTCGCCCGCGGAGTCGACGACGATCGAGTCCCCGTCGAAGACCAGCTCGTCCTGCCCGCCGATCATCGCCAGGTAGGCGAGGGTGCAGCCGGCCTCCTGGGCGCGCTTGCGCACCAGTTCCAGGCGGAGGTCGTCCTTGTTGCGCTCGTACGGGGAGGCGTTGATCGAGATCAGCAGGCCGGCCCCGGCGGAGCGGGTGGCGGGGACGCGCCCGCCCTCCTGCCAGAGGTCCTCGCAGATGGCCAGGGCCACGTCCACGCCCCGCACCCGGATCACCGGCTGGGTGTCGCCCGGCACGAAGTACCGGAACTCGTCGAAGACTCCGTAGTTGGGCAGGTGGTGCTTGGCGAAGCGCAGGACGACCTGCCCGCCGTACAGCACGGCGGCCGCGTTCTCCGGGGACCCCGCGGGGCGGCCGAGCCGGGGCACGGCCCGCTCCGTACGGTCGAGGTAGCCGACGACGACCGGAAGCCCGCCGAAGCCCTCGGCCGCCAGCCGCTGCGCGAGCTCGCGCAGCGCGGAGCGGGAGGCCTCGACGAAGGAGCCGCGCAGGGCGAGGTCCTCGACGGGGTACCCGGTCAGCACCATTTCCGGGAACGCCACCAGGTGGGCGCCCTGTTCGGCGGAGTGCCGGGTCCAGTGGACGACCGAGTCGGCATTGGCGGCGATGTTGCCGACCTGCGAGTCGATCTGATTCAGAGCGAGGCGTAGTTGAGGCACGCGGCCCAGTCTAATCGTCTTTCTGACGCGATGTCCTGGGAGTTGCCGGGCCGCCGGGTCGCCGCAGGCCTCGGAGCCGCCGGTTCAGCCGATCGGGCCGCTCCAGATCGCGTCGTCGTACGTGGTGCCGGGCGCGATCTCGAAGTGCAGGCTCTTGGTCCCCTCGGGCACGATGAAGGCGAAGGTGCCGGTCATCGACTCGCCGGCCAGGACCGAGCCCTTGAACATCTTCGGCACGGAGCCGTCGAAGGCCATCTCGGCCTCGGTGCCCTGGTCGTCGCGGGCGTGCGGCATGGCCAGGTTGACGTCGAGCGCGGCCCCCGAGTTGTTGACGATCTTCACCTTCACCTTGACCGCGTTGCCCTTGCGGGCCTCGGGCGGGTAGGCCGTCGAGGACGGGGTGTACGGGGCCGCGCTCTGCACGACGACCTGGACTCCGTCCTCGTAGGTGTAGGGCTTGCCCCAGGCCAGGGCCGAGTTCATGCCCGGAATGTCGGAGGGGGATGGCGTGGGGGCCGGCTCCGTCGGGGTGGCGGGGGAGGTCGGCTCGTCGTCGTAGTAGCCGTCGTAGTAGTCGTCGTCGTACGAGCGGTTGTCGGCGACCCTCGCGTCGATCTTTTCGATGACGGTGTTGGTGATGAACCAGCCGCCGACCGAAGCGCCGAGACCGAGGACGCTGAGGACCGTGCCGATCGCGGCCATGGTGGCGCGCGGCGCGCCGCGGCGCGCGTTGACGACGGCCGCGATGCCGATGGCGACGCCGGTCAGGGCGAGGAGGGCGCCGGCCCAGAAGAAGAAGGGGACGAGGCCGACGAGAATGCCGAACAGCCCGAGGAGCAGAGCGGCGACGGCCAGCCCGTTCGAGACGGCCGGCGGCGCCGGGAAGCCGGGCGCCTGCGGGCCGCCGGGGTAACCACCGGCGGGCGCGGCCCAGGGGTTGGCGGGTGCGGGGGCGCCGGGTGCGGCGGGGTACGGCGCTCCCCACACGGGCGCCGCAGGAGCTCCGGACGGCGCCCCCGGGGCGGGGGTGACCGGGGCGAAGGAACCGGGGGCGGGAACCTGGGCGAAGGGCTGAGCGGGGGCCGCGGCCTGGCCTGCTGCCGGTACGCCCGCCCCGGCGCCCGCCGGAACCGCGTCCGCGGGCTGCGCCGGAACCGCGTCCGCAGGCTCGCCCGGGGCCGCTGCCGCGGCCGCGTCAGCAGGCTGCGCCGGACCTTCGGGCAGCGGTGGGGTCGGGGCCGGAGGCTTGGACGGAGTCAGGGCCGGAGGCTTGTCGAGGGACAGGGGCTGCGCGGGCGTCGGTATGGAATCCGCCTCGGGTACGGGCGCGCCCGCGGGCTCCGTCGGCGAGCCGGAAGGGGTGCTGGGCGGGTTCGGCGGGGTGCTCATACCGGCGGGGAGTCCTTCAGATCGCAATCGGCGCGTGACGATCACCAGCCTGCCATGGAACCCGGCCTGCCCGGCGAGGATTTCGGCCCCCGGCGGCCGGGCCGGCGGCGCGCTCGAGACGGCGTGCCACCGGCCCCTTCCGGAGCGGGATCCGGCTAGCGCCGGTAGCCGAGTACGGTCATCATCCCGGCCTCCGAGTGGTAGACGTTGTGGCAATGCACCATCCACAGACCGGGATTGTCGGCGTCGAAATCGACCGTCAGCTTCCCGCCCCCAGACTTCGTCCGGGAGGTGCCCCCGGGCAGCACCACCGCCGTGTCCTTGCGGGCCCCGCCCGGCCGGCCGCCGAGGGCGAAGGTGTGCCCGTGCAGGTGGAGCGGGTGCCACATCGTTGTGGAGTTGTTGAACTCCAGCCGGACCCGTTCCCCCGCCTGCACCGGGTGGCGCTGGTCCGGCGCGTACGGCTTGCCGTCGAAGGCCCAGTCGTACGCGGCCATCCCGCCGGTCAGCTTGATCCGCACCGTACGGTCCGGTTCGCGCGCGGCCAGCGCCACCGGCTCCGCCGCCTTCAAGGCGTCCGCCGTCAGCGGCCGTCCGGACAGTTCGGCCGGCCGGGTCGCGGCGGTCGGCGCCGCCCCCGAACCGGTGCGCAGCACCGCGAGCGCCGCCGCCGAGTCCCCCTTGCCCTCGGCGAGCGCGGTCAGCGGGAACACCCCGTCGCCCGCCGTCACCAGGACGTCGTAGCGCTCTCCCATGCCCAGCAGGAGCGAGCGGGCGGCCGTGTGTTCGACGGGGAAGCCGTCGGTGTGGGTGACGGTGAACTCGTGGCCGCCCAGGGCGATCCGGAAGGCGGAGTCCCCGCCCGCGTTGATGATCCTGAGCCGGATCCGGTCGCCGGGGCGGGCGGTGAAGACCGAGGGGTCCTCGGCAGTGCGGCCGTTGACCAGGTAGTGCGGGTACGCGACATCGCCCGGGTCCTTGCCGAGGACCTCGCTGACGACGCCCATGAGGACGCGGGACGGGCCGCCGCTCGCGCCGGCGGAGGGCGTGCCCATGGAGCCGGAGCCGGAGCCGTGGCCCGAGTGGCCGCCGCCCGAGCTCATGTCCATGCCCTTGCGGAGTTCGGTGAGCACGGCGTCGGGGGTGGAGCCGTCCACCCCGTCGAGCCAGTCGTCGAGTACGACCACCCACTCCTTGTCGTAGGAGAGAGGCTCCTTGGGGTCCTCGACGATCAGCGGCGCGTACAGGCCGCGGTCCTGCTGGACCCCGGAGTGCGGATGGAACCAGTACGTGCCGGGGTGCGTGGCGGCGAACTCGTACCTGAACGACCCGCCCGGCGCGATGTCCCGCTGGGTCAGCCCCGGCACCCCGTCCATGTCGTTGCGCAGCGCCAGGCCGTGCCAGTGCAGGGAGGTTGCCTCGGGGAGGTTGTTGGCCAGGGTCAGGGCGAGGGTGCCGCCCGCGGTGACCCGTACCTCCTGGCCCGGCAGCTTGTCCCCGTACGCCCACGAGCGGACGGTACGGCCCCCGCCGAGGTCGAGCGGGGTGGCGGTGGCCGTCAGCCGCACCTCGGTGAGTGGACCGGTGGCCTTGCGGGCGGCCTCGGCGGCCCGTACTTCGGCGCCGGCCGGGTCCACGTAGCCGCCGGGTGCGGCGGCGGGGGAGGACGCCCCCTTGCCCGTGGACCCGGAGCCGTGGTCCATGCCGGCCATACCGGAGTCCGAGCAGGCGGAGAGCAGCCCGGAGCCGGCGAGGGCGGCGCCGGCACCGAGGACGGCGCGGCGGGAAGGGGAGGAGGGGGAGGAAGGGGAAACGGAAGAGCGCGGGAATGAGCGCGGGAGAGAGCGCGGGAGAGAGCGCACGGCGGAACACCTCGTGATGGTGTGTGGCGGGCAGGTGGGCACCGTCTGCATCCGCCCCGAAGACATGCGGGGGCGACGGCGGAGCCCGGCCTATACGCGCAGAACCGCCAGCAGGGTGAGGAGTCCGCGGGGTGGCGGCGGGTCCGGACCGCCGGACCGGCCCGGCGCGCGTGCCGCGCCCCCGAGCGGCGTAGCACGGCGCGGGCCGGCCAGTCCGGCTCCGAGGACCAGCAGGGGGAGGGCGACCAGTACGGCGAGACACACGGACATGGGGTCCATGCCGGTGTGCTCCGGGGACGGGGCCTCCGCGGCGGCGGGGGTGGCCGCGCCGGCGATGGTGGCGGCCGCCATCTCCGACGAGGTCGTCATCTCCGACGATGCCGCCATCTCCGACGGGGCCGTCACGTGCGACCGGGCCGTCATGTCCGGCGCGTCGTACGGTCGGCCGCCGTGCGCCGCCCCGGACGGCGTATGCCCGCCCTGGGGAACGAAACGGGTCGACGGCACGTCCTCCATGGCGTGGGCCGGCGTCGGATGGCCCACCGTGTGCATGGCCGCGATGCCCAGCAGCAGCGCGGCGAACAGCAGCAGCCGGGGCCACCGGACTGCTGGTCGCTGGATGCGCTGGACTGGGCGGGTCATGGGCGAAACCCTACCCGGGGTGGGTATCCGATCGTAGGACCGGGCCCGGCCGCGTCTAGGATTAGTCGCATTATGTCCACAAAAGATCCCCCGCTGAACCCCGGGAGCCGCCAGAGCCCCCAGCACTCCCGGAGCCCCCTCAAGCACTTGAAGCCCGTGCAGTCCCGGAGATCCTGGAAGTCCGTGAACACCCCCTTCGCCACGGCCGGGTCGACCGGTGCCCGCCCCGTAGCCCTCCTCATCGGGCTCGGCGCCGCCGCCTACACCGCGTGGGTCCTCGAAGTCGTCCTCTCCACGGGCCTGAACCCCATCGAGACGTACGTCAGCGAGCTCGCGGCCCAGGACCAGCCGCTCGGCGGCCTGTTCCGGGCCACCGACTTCACCGCCGGCCTCTTCGTGCTCCTCGGCGGCCTCCTCGCACTGGTCCGCCTCGCCGGACGCCTCGAACCCCGTCGGCTCTGGTCGGTCGCCGGCTGGTCCGGGGTCACCCTCTTCGGCGCCGCCACCGCGGCGGACGCCTGGCTGCCGCTCAGCTGCACGCCGACCGTGGACCCCGAATGCGCTGCGCGGGAGACGGCCGGACTGGTCCCCGCCACCCATCAGGCGCACGCCGTCAGCAGCAGTCTCGCCATGACGGGAGCACTCGTCGGGATCGTGGCCCTCACGCTCGCCGCCCGGCGCTACGGCCGCCTGGCCCCGCTCGCGCGGTTCGGGCCCGCGCTCGTCGCACTCGAACTGCTCGCCACCGTCTGGACCCTGGTCTCCATCGCTCTGTTCACCGCCGGGCACGGCACCTGGGCGCTCGGTGCCGGGCAGCGGCTCCAGGTGCTGTTCGTGGCCGTCTGGCTGGGCCTGCTCGCGTACTCCGTCCACCGGGAACGCCGTACGTGAGCGGTTCCGCGGACATGTCCGCTCCCGGCCGGGTGGGCCGGTTCGTCCGAGTCCCGGCGACCCCCGCGCCCCCCGCGACCCCGGCCGCCCCGGCCGCCGCCCCTGCCGTCGACCGGGTGCCGCTGCACGTGGTCGTGGAGGGCTCCGGACCCCCGGTGGTCCTCAGTGCCGGACTCGCCATGGCCTGGTTCGACTGGGACCCCGTGGCGGAGCTGCTCGTCGCCGCGGGCCGTACCGTCGTCCGCTTCGACCGTCCGGGGCACGGGCTGAGCGCACCCGCCGTGCGTCCGGCGTCCGCCGCCGGGGAGGCCCACCGGATCGCCGGACTGCTGGACGCCCTGGGCCTGGGCGCCGAGCGCGTCACCGTGGCCGGGCACTCCATCGCCGGGTTCCACGCCGAGGCCTTCGCCCGGCTGTACCCCGGGCGCACCGCCGCCTTGGTGCTGGTCGACAGCAGCGTGGAGGAGCGGCCCCGTACGGTCCTGCCCGCGGGGGTGCGCACCGGCGCGGCCCGGCTGCTCGGCCGGGCCGTGAGCGCCGCCGGGCTGCCCGCCGCGCTGGGCCCCTGGGCCCGGCGGGCCGCCGTACGGGCATCCCGCGCGGGCGGCGCGGACCCGGCCGCGCGGGACCTCGTACGCCGCTGCTACCGGACCGGCCGGGTATGGCGCGGAGCCCTGCTGGAGAACTCCGGCTACCCCGACGCGGCCGCCGAGGTACTGGCGCTGCGCGCGGAGCTGCCGCTGACCGCGCCCGCCACCGTGCTGGCCGGTCACGACCCCGGCGCGCGCCGGGGCGGCCTGGGCTGGCTGGGCCGCCAGGCCGCGCTGGCGGATGCGCTGGGCGCCCGTTTCGAGGTCGCGGAGCCGGCCGGACATCTGGTCATGCTGGACCGCCCGCACCAAGTGGCGCGGGCGGTCCTGTACGCGGCGCGGCCGGTGGCTGCGGGAGGGCTCTAGCTCCGGGCGTAGACCTTCTCGGCCCAGCCGGCTATCTGCTGGTCCGACAGGTGCTTGGCCAGGTCGGCCTCGCTGATCATCCCGACCAGCCGCTTGTTGTCGATGACCGGGAGGCGGCGGATCTGGTGGCTCTGCATCTCCTCCAGCACCTCGGAGACGTCGGCGCCCGCGTCGATCCAGCGCGGGGTGCCCCGGGCCATGTCGCCGGCCGTGGTCTTCGCGGGGTCGTGCCCCTTGGCCACACAGCCGATGACGATGTCGCGGTCGGTCAGGATGCCGCAGAGCCGTTCGTTGGAGTCGCTGATGGGTAGCGCCCCCACATCGAGCCGGCTCATCAGCTGCGCGGCCCGGTCCAGGGTCTCGGTGGCGGGGATCCACTGGGCCCCGGGGTTCATGATCTCTCCGGCGGTGGTCATCGCGTAAACCTCCTGAGCACGCCGTAGCGGCCGGGCGCTGGTGCGCCCGCCTCGGCGTATTCATCCTCATTCGCCCGTTCGGACCACGCGACTCCACACGGGTGACAGGGGGCCGTACGGGTGACGGATCCGGCCCCGCCACCGCCCCTCCTCACCCCGCCGGCGGCTCCGCCCCGCGCTGCTTCAGCATGTCGGCCATCAGGCTGAGCTCCGACTGCTGGGCCTCGACCATGCCCTGGGCCAGCGCCCGCTCGGCCGGGTTCTCGCACTGGGTCGCGCACCCCCGGGCCATCGCGACGCCGCCCTTGTGGTGGTCGGTCATCAGCCGCAGGTAGAGCACCTCGGCGTCCCGGCCCTCGGCGGAGCCGAGCTGTGCCAGCTCCGCCTTCGTGGCCATGCCGGGCATGAGCGCGCCGGGCTTGGTGACGACCCCGCCCATGTCGTGGCCCTCCATGCCCGCGGCGCCCTGCGTCCCCATCCAGGACATCGGCGGCTCGTCGGCCACCGACTTGGGCAGTGCCCACAGGTCCAGCCAGCCCAGCAGCATGCCGCGCTGATTGGCCTGGGTGTTGGCGATGTCGTAGGCGAGGCTGCGTACCGGCTCGTCCTTCGTGCGGTCGCGCACGATGAACGACATCTCCACCGCCTGCTGGTGGTGCACGGCCATGTCCCGGGCGAAGCCCGCGTCGGCGGAGTAGAGCCCCGGCGTACGGGAGGACGGGGCGGAATCGGCTCCCCCCGCGGTGGCGACCGTGGCCCCCACCGCGAAGAGCAGCGCCAGGCCGACGGCCGAGCCCGCGGCCCAGTACGTACGGGCCACCGAGCCGCTACCGGCCGTACGGGTCACTTGTCGGCCAGCCCGTTCGTGCAGGCCGCGCCCGGCTCGGGGGTCTGCGGGCCCTGCACGTACTTGGTGAGGAACGTCGCCACCCGGGCGTCGTCCGCCGTGTCCACGGTCAGCTGCTTGCCCCACGCGCTGAGCATGATCGCGCCGGTCTGCTCCTTGTCGGGGCTCATCAGCGTGTACGGGGTCTTGGCCACCTTGGCGGCGAGCTTGTCGACGTCGGCCTTGGCGGCCTTGTCGTTGTACGTCACCCACACGGCGCCGTGCTCGAGCGAGTGGACGGCGTTGACCTCGGGAATCGGGTTCGTGTAGACGTCGCCGTTGCAGTTCATCCAGCGGGGGTTGTGGTCCCCGCCGACCGGCGGGTTCATCTCGTACTTCACCGGGGTCTCGACGTGCTTGCGGCCGAGTGTCTTGGCGTCCCAGGTCTGCTCGCCCTGGACCGGCGCCTTCGCCTTGGCCTCGTCGGCGTCCTTCTTGTTCTGCTGGTCGACCATCACCCATGCGCCGAAGCCGATGAGCCCGGTGACGATGGCGGCCGACGCGGTGATCGCGATGGCCTTGTTGCGCCGGTCGCGCGACTGGTCGGCGCGGCGCATCTCGGCTATTCGCGTCTGGCGGGAGTTGTTGGTCTCGGTCTTCCTGCTGGCCATGTGCCCTGAATCCTTTTGCTGAGGGGGGTGGAGGGAGAACGCGCTGCCTGGGCGAACCGGGACCGGTCAGGTCCGCAGTACTTGGAGGGCGTGCAGGTCGGGGCCGCGCGCGAGCGCCGAAGGCGGCCGGATCCCCGCCGCGGGTGCGGGGCGTACGGCGGGCGCGGGCCCGCCGCCGGCCACCACGGCGCCGGCCTGCGGGGGTCCGGGCAGCACCCCGGGGGTCACGTGCGAGAGCGCGGAACAGCCGGGCGGGCCGGACGGCGACAGGCAGGAGACGTGCTCCGGCGCGTGCGGCGCCGCCGATCCGTAGGGTTCGGCCCCGGGCCGTGCGCACAGCAGGGCCGCGCCGGCCAGCACCCCGAAGGCCATCAGGAGGAAGGGGAGGGCATGGCGGAGCGGCGGACGTCCCCGACGCCCCCGCTCGGTGTGCTTCCCACCCCCCATGGGCGCCGATGGTAATGCTCATGACGGGCCCAAGGTCAGTGCGGGGGTGCCGCCGGCTTTCCGGGGTGCGTAATCTGGCGGAAACCACTGCTGGCGATACTGGGCCGGCCCGACTGTGCCCCCGCCCCCGCGGTGGTGGTGCACAGGCCGCCTGAACTGCGAGGATGAAGCCATGGACAAGCAGCAGGAATTCGTCCTCCGGACGCTCGAGGAGCGCGACATCCGCTTCGTGCGGCTGTGGTTCACCGATGTACTGGGCTTCCTGAAGTCCGTCGCGGTAGCGCCGGCGGAGCTGGAGCAGGCCTTCGACGAGGGCATCGGCTTCGACGGCTCGGCCATCGAGGGGTTCGCGCGGGTCTACGAGTCCGACATGATCGCCAAGCCGGACCCGAGCACCTTCCAGATACTGCCGTGGCGCGCGGAGGCCCCCGGGACCGCCCGGATGTTCTGCGACATCCTGATGCCGGACGGCTCCCCGTCGTACGCGGACCCGCGGTACGTCCTCAAGCGCATCCTGAACAAGACCTCCGACCTGGGCTTCACCTTCTACACCCACCCGGAGATCGAGTTCTTCCTGCTCAAGGACAAGCCGCTGGACGGCACCCGGCCCACCCCCGCGGACAACTCGGGCTACTTCGACCACACGCCGCAGAACGTCGGCATGGACTTCCGCCGCCAGGCGATCACGATGCTCGAATCCATGGGCATCTCGGTCGAGTTCAGCCACCACGAGGGCGCCCCCGGCCAGCAGGAGATCGACCTGCGCTACGCCGACGCCCTCTCCACGGCCGACAACATCATGACCTTCCGCCTGGTCATGAAGCAGGTCGCACTGGAACAGGGAGTCCATGCCACCTTCATGCCGAAGCCGTTCTCGGAGTACCCCGGTTCGGGCATGCACACCCACCTCTCCCTCTTCGAGGGCGACCGCAACGCCTTCTACGAGTCGGGCGCCGAGTACCAGCTCTCCAAGGTCGGCCGCTCCTTCATCGCGGGCCTGCTCCGCCACGCGGCCGAAACGGCGGCGGTCACCAACCAGTGGGTCAACTCCTACAAGCGCATCTGGGGCGGCTCCTCCCGCACCGCCGGCTCCGGCGGCGAGGCCCCCTCGTACATCTGCTGGGGCCACAACAACCGCTCGGCCCTGATCCGCGTCCCGATGTACAAGCCGGGCAAGACGGGCTCCTCCCGCGTGGAGGTCCGCTCGATCGACTCGGGCGCCAACCCCTACCTGACGTACGCCGTCCTCCTGGCCGCGGGCCTGAAGGGCATCGAGGAGGGCTACGAGCTCCCGGCCGGCGCCGACGACGACGTCTGGGCCCTCTCCGACGCGGAACGCCGCGCGATGGGCATCGAGCCCCTCCCGCAGAACCTCGGCGAGGCCATCGCCCTGATGGAGCGCAGCGAACTGGTCGCCGAAACCCTCGGTGAGCACGTCTTCGACTTCTTCCTCCGCAACAAGAAGCAGGAGTGGGAGGAGTACCGGAGCGAGGTCACGGCCTTCGAGCTCCGCAAGATGATGCCGGTGCTGTAAGCGCAGCTCAGCAGCACTGTCAGAAATTTCTGACACTCCGGGCCGACGGTCGATGACCGTCGGCCCGGAGTCGTCTCGGCTACGCCGTCGGTACCGCGCGGTGCCAGGTAGTGCGGGTGGAGGTGGCGAGGGTGGTGGTGACGTGGAGTTCGGCGTCCAGGCCCAGGACCGCCGTCGTCGTTTTGCCGCCCGGTTCCTGGATGCCCGCCGGGGCGCCCGCGAAGAGCACTTCGGACTCCGTCCACGCCGGCGGGCCGCCGAGGGACGTGGTGCTGATGGTGCCCGAGCCGGTGCGGCCCGCGATGACGCGGCCCGCCACGCCGACCGCGCCGTAGCCCGCCCGGCCGCCGGTCTCCGCGATGCTGGAGACCACCGGCAACGCGCCGCCGGCCGCCGCCGTGACCAGGGCGGTGCGTACGGCCCCGGAGTCGGGGCGCCGGAAGTAGAGGCGTATGCCCGCCGCCTCCGGGGCCGCCGTGAGGGGGAGGGTGGTGGCGGGGAGCCCGGTCGGGAACGGTCCGGCCAGCGGGGCGCCGGGGGCGGGCTGGATCCAGGCGAGCACCGACTGGGTGGTGGCGACGTAGACGTGGCGGCGCCCGGCGGAGTCGGTGGCCGTCACCGGGTCGGACTGGAGGTCGCCGCCACCCAGCTGCTGCCAGCCGCCGAAGGCCCCCGAGGGCCGGTCCTGGGTCCTGGCGAGCAGGACGCGCCGCGAGTTGCGGACGTACACCGTCAGCCGGCCGTCCTGGTCGACTGCCGCCGTGGGCGCGCTGATCGAGGAGATTCCGGACTCGTCGCCGGGCTCCGGGGTGCCGAGCGAGACCCACGCCATGAAGGGGCCGCCGGGCACGGACTGGGCGGCGTAGACGATCTCGCGCCGGTAGTCCTCCGGCCGGTCGCCGAAGACGGTGCGGGTGGCGAGGACGACGACGCGCCCGTCGGGCAGGCGGGCGGTGGTGGCACCCGGGTCGATGCCGGTGCCCGGCAGCAGCGCCGGACCCTGCCAGGCGGCGCCGGCGCCGGTGCCGGCGCCGCGGTTCCAGACGGCCATCTGGCCGTCGAGGGCGGCGAAGGCGTACAGGTGGCCGGTCGTGCCCTGCGCCAGCCAGGAGGAGTGGTCGCCGCGTACGTAGCGCAGCGACTCGGCCCAGTTGTGGCCGGCCGGGTTGCCCGCCACCTTGCGGTCGCCGCAGCCGGAGGTCGAGCCGCAGTAGTTCTGCTTGTCAGACCAGGCGTACGTCTTGAGGAAGCCGACCTTCTGCTGGGCCGTCTGCGGGTCCAGCGTGTGCGGCAGCCTGCCGTTGTGGTACCCGAGGTAGTTCTGGACGGTGAAGCGGGGCCGCTGCCCCAGCGGTACCCGCGCCGCGTACGAGGCGGCCCCGGCCTGCGCGAACCGCGCCGAGTACGTGTGGTCCTGATGGTCGGTGACCTTGCCGGTCTCCGGGTACCGGCCCGGCGTCGGGTCCAGCATCCGTATCGTCGTCGGCTTGTACCGCTCCAGGATCCCCGATATCGCCGCTATCACCTGGTCCTTGGTGTACCTCGGCGGCTGCGTCACCGGGGTCTCGGCGGCGAGGTACGGGGAGACCGTCGGGGTCCGGCCGTTCCACAGGCCGCGCAGGTTGTCCACGGTGTCGGTGGTGGAGGCGCGGGCCTCGCGTATCTGCATCCAGACCAGGTTGATGTGGGGCTTCGCCACCAGTACGTCGAGCTCGGCGTGGCCGCCGCCGGCGGTGGATATGACCGTACGCCGCCACGCGCTGGTGCGGTCGCCGGTGGCCATCTGCGCGTAGGCCGCGCGTATGCCGTTCTGCCGGGCCTCCGCGTAGTGGCGCCGGTCGACGGGCTGCGCCGGGTCCTTGGCCGCGCCGCCGACCGCCCCGTTGCGGCCGTCGGCCTCGCCGGAGGTGAGGTAGAGGGTGGTGAGCGGGGTGCCGGCCGTCAGGGAGCGGATGATGTCCGGGTTCATGAAGTACAGGTCGTCGTCCGGGTGGGCGACGATCTGTACGACCGAGCCGGCGGTGATGCTCGCCGGGACGACGGCCGAGGGATCGGGTCCCGGGACGACCTCGGCCGCGGTCTGCTGGCCTGAGGCGACGGCGAGCGCACCGGTGACCCCGACGGTCAGCATCGGGAGCACGGTCGCGAGGAGGAAGCGTCGGCGGGATACGGGCATCGGTTACGCCTCGGGGTCGTTCTGGCAGGAAGGACCGGGTGGAGCTGTCGGTCAGTCAGTGAGAGTCCATTTCGGCACAGTTGGTTCACTCGGTTGGCCGATGAGTTCCTATGCGGTCCGATATGTGGACATGGGCGCCGGACGCATGCCGGTTCCAGGGGTCGTCCGTGTCCTAAGTCACTCGGCGGCCGCACCCCCGGTCCTCGGCGGCCGCACCCCCGGCCGTTCGCGCGCGCCACCAAAAAACGCCCCCCCGGGGGGCGTTGACGGGTTCGCGTGAGCCGCTTCCGGCGAGACGCGCCAGGGAGGCTCCGACGAAAACCGGACAACCCGCCACATCCTGCGCGCGGTGAGCCGAACGCCTGCTCCGGCTAGGCTCTTCCCGGGCGGAAGCGCGGACCCTGCCGACGGCGGCAACCCGCGAAACCGCCCGGCCACGGCAAGGGCAGGCCGACGTACGCGGGAGGCGGCGGGATGACAGTCCCGGGACGCAGGAGCAGTACCTTCAGCCGACTGCTGCGCAGCGGGTTCACCGACCTCGCGGCCGCCACCCGGCTGCTCGACACCGACGAGCTGGCCGCCGTACGCACCGATCCGGTGCTCCTCGACGCACTCGGGGCCACCGCCGATCCCGACCTCGCCCTCCTCGGGCTGGTCCGCATCGCAGAGGCGCAGACGCCCGAGGAACTGCCCGTCCTCCTCGGCACCCTCGTCAGCGCCAAGCCCCTGCGCGACCGCCTCCTCGGCGTACTCGGCGCCTCCGAGGCCCTCGCCGACCACCTCGCCCGCCACCCCAGGGACTGGCAGGCCCTCGTCACCTACGAGGCCGCCGATCTGCACCCCGGGCTCCCCGAGTTCGAGCAAGGGCTGGCCGGCGCCCACGACCCCGTCGACCTGCGCGTCGCCTACCGCCGCTGCCTGCTCTCCATCGCCGCCCGCGACGTCTGCGGGACCATAGACGTAGCCCAGACCGCCGCCGAACTCGCCGACCTCGCCACCGCCACCCTCCGCGCGGCCCTGCGCATCGCGAGCGCGGCCGCCCCCGAGGACGCGGCGGTCTGCCGGCTCGCCGTCATCGCGATGGGCAAGTGCGGCGGCAACGAGCTGAACTACGTCTCCGACGTGGACGTCATCTTCGTCGGGGACGCGGCCCCCGGCGCGGACGAGGGCAAGGCCGTCCAGGCCGCCGCGCGCCTCGCCTCCCACCTCATGCGGATCTGCTCCGAGACCACCGTCGAAGGCACCATCTGGCCCGTCGACGCCAACCTGCGCCCCGAGGGCAGAAACGGTCCGCTCGTCCGCACCCTCTCCTCCCACCTCGCCTACTACCAGCGCTGGGCCAAGACCTGGGAGTTCCAGGCTCTCCTGAAGGCCCGCGCCGTCGCGGGCGACGAGGCGCTCGGCGCCGAGTACATCGACGCCACAACTCCCCTCGTCTGGCAGGCCGCCGAACGCGAGAACTTCGTCGGCGACGTCCAGGAGATGCGCCGCCGCGTCGTCGACAACATTCCCGCCGCCCAGGTCGACCGCGAGCTGAAACTCGGCCCCGGCGGCCTGCGCGACGTCGAGTTCGCCGTTCAGCTCCTCCAGCTCGTACACGGCCGCTCCGACGCCACCCTGCGCTCCGGCAGCACCCTCGACGCGCTCCAAGCCCTCGCCGCCGGCGGCTACGTCGGGCGCGCCGACGCCGCCCAACTGCACGACGCGTACCGCTTCCTGCGCGCCATGGAACACCGCATCCAGCTCTACCGGCTGCGCCGCACCCACCTCGTCCCCGAGGACGAGGCCGACCTGCGGCGCCTGGGCCGCTCGCTGGGCCTGCGCACCGAACCCGTCGCCGAGCTCAACAAGGCCTGGCGCCGGCACGCCTCCGTCGTCCGCCGCCTGCACGAGAAGCTCTTCTACCGGCCGCTCCTCGACGCCGTGGCCCAGCTCGCCCCCGGCGAGACCCGGCTCTCCCCGCGCGCCGCCGGCCAGCGCCTCGAAGCCCTCGGCTACGCCGATCCGGTCGCAGCCCTGCGCCACCTCGAAGCCCTCGCCTCCGGAGTCACCCGCGCAGCCGCCATCCAGCGCACCCTGCTGCCCGTGCTCCTCGGCTGGTTCGCCGACTCCGCCGACCCGGACGCGGGCCTGCTGAACTTCCGCAAGGTCTCCGACGCCCTCGGCAGGACCCCCTGGTACCTGCGCCTCCTGCGCGACGAGGGGGCCGCCGCGGAGAACCTCGCCCGGGTGCTCTCCGCCGGACGCCTCGCCCCCGACCTCCTCCTGCGCGCACCCGAGGCCGTGGCCCTGCTGGGCGACCCCGAAGGCCTGGTTCCCCGTACCCGCGAGGCCCTGGAACAGGAGGTGCTCGCCGCCGTCGGCCGCGCCGACAACCCGGAAGCCGGTGTGGCCGCCACCCGCGGAGTGCGCCGCCGCGAGCTGTTCCGCACCACCGCCGCCGACATCATCGGCTCCTACGGTACGGAGGACAGCCCTGCCGAGGAGGACCACGGAGCCCTGGTCGACCGGGTCGGCCGAGCCGTCTCCGAGCTCACCGCCGTCACCGTCGCCGGAGCCCTGCGCGCCGCCGTCCAGGGCCACTGGGGCGACACCCTGCCCACCCGCTTCGCGATCATCGGCGTGGGCCGCTTCGGCGGCCACGAGCTCGGCTACGGCTCCGACGCCGACGTCCTGTTCGTCCACGAGCCGCGCGAGGGCGTCGACGAACAAGAGGCCGCCAAGGCCGCCCAGAACGTCATCGCCGAGATGCGCCGGCTCCTCCAACTCCCCACCGCCGACCCGCCGCTGATCATCGACGCCGACCTGCGCCCCGAAGGCCGCTCCGGCCCCCTGGTCCGTACGCTCTCCTCCTACGCCGCCTACTACCGCCGCTGGTCCCTGACGTGGGAGTCCCAGGCCCTGCTGCGCGCCGAACCGGTCGCCGGGGACCTCGAACTAGGCGGCCGCTTCATCGAATTGATCGACCCGCTGCGCTACCCGGTGGAAGGCCTCGGCGAGGACGCGGTCCGCGAGATCCGGCGGCTGAAGGCCCGCATGGAATCGGAACGACTGCCCCGCGGCGCGGATCCCACCCTGCACACCAAACTCGGCCGCGGTGGCCTCAGCGACGTCGAGTGGACCGTCCAGCTGATCCAGATGCGGCACGCCTGGGCCGAACCGGGCCTGCGCACGACCCGCACCCGCGAGGCCCTGGCCGCCGCCCACGCGGCCGGCCTGATCCCCACCGAGGAGGCGCAGATCCTGGACGAGGCCTGGGTGCTGGCCACCCGGGTCCGCAACGCCGTGATGCTGGTCCGCGGCCGCGCGGGCGACACCTTCCCCTCGGAAGCCCGCGAACTGGCGGCGGTCGGCCGCTACCTCGGCTACCAGGAGGGCCGCGTCGGCGAAATGCTCGACGACTACCGCCGCATCACGCGGCGCGCGCGGGGCGTGGTGGACGAGCTGTTCTACGGCGGCTGACGGCGACTGAAGGCGGCCGGCGGCGGATGCCTGCCGGCCGTACGCGAGCTGCCGGGCGGCGCCGGCAGTTCGCCACCTACCCGCCGATGCGTACCAGTGCGAGGCTGATGTTGTCGGGGCCGCCGGCCTCGATGGCGGCCTTCCACAGCTCGAACGCGGCCTTGCCGTCGTCGTGCACCCGGAGCACCTCGTTGATGGCCTCGTCGGGCACCGGGTCGGTCAGGCCGTCGCTGCACACCAGGTAGCGGTCGCCCATGGACAGCGGGAGCGTCGCCACATGAGGGGTCAGGACGTGGTGCACGCGGGTTCCGCCGAGCGTCTGCGTCACGGCCGACGTGGTGCGGTGCCCCGGCAGTGGCGGCGGGCTGTCGTCCACGCTGACCTGCCGCAGCCCCTCGGGGGCCGCGTGGTACACCTTGCTGTCGCCGACGTTGAACGACAGCAGCGACTCCGCCGTGATCAGGGTGCCGGCGATCGTGGTCCCCATGCCCACCAGTTCCGGGCGGCCCTCCGTGGCCGAGTGCACCGCGAGGTTGCAGCGGTTCAGCGCGTCCTCGATGGCCGGGGCGCCGTCCAGCGAGGGGCCGAGCAGCGACAGCTCGCGGACGACCAGCTCGCTGGCGACCTCGCCGGCCGGCTGCCCGCCCAGCCCGTCGGCCACCGCGACGACGAGCGGTCTGCCGAGGGGGAACAGGAGCGTCTGGGGGCTCTGGGTCGTGGTCCCGCACAGCGTCCACGGCCCGACGACCAGGCTGTCCTCGTTGTGCTCGCGGACCAGCCCCACATGGCTCAGGGCGGTCACGGCTATGTACGCCACCACGACGTCCCGCCTCTCCGCGACGGCAGATGCGTTCCTCGCCCCATTGTCCCGCCGCTCGGCACGCGGCGCGTGATCGGCCCCCGGGAGGGGGCCGATCGGCTCGGGCTCAGCCCGCGCTGCGTACGGCCGCCACGGCCTCGGTGACCGTCCGCGCCATCGGCGTGGTCGGGCGGCCGATCAGCCGGGCGAGGTCGCCGGAGGTGCCGGCCAGCCGGCCGCGCTCGACGGCCAGGTCCACGTCGACCAGGATCTCGGCGAACGGGGCCGGGACCCCGGCGCCGGTCAGCACGGCGAGGTGGGCCTCGGGGGTCACCGGGTGGTACGCGATCTCCTGCCCGGAGGCCGCCGCCACGGCCGCCGCGTACTCCGCGAAGGACCAGGCCACGTCGCCGCTGAGCTCGTACGCCTTGCCGAGGTGGCCCTCCCCGGCCACCACCGCGGCGGCCGCCGCCGCGTAGTCGGCCCGCGCCGCCGAGGCCACCCGGCCCTCGCCCGCGTTGGAGAGGACCGCTCCGTGTGCGAGCACCGGCGCCAGGTTGCCGGTGTGGTTCTCGGTGTACCAGCCGTTGCGCAGGAAGGTGTACGGCAGACCCGAGGCGAGGACCAGCTCCTCGGTGGCCCGGTGCTCGGCGGCCAGCTCGAAGTCCGCTTCGGGCCCGCCCAGGATGCCGGTGTAGGCGAGCTGCGCCACCCCGGCCTCCTTCGCCGCGTCGATCACGGCGGCGTGCTGGGCCACCCGGCGGCCGACCTCGCTGCCGGAGATCATCAGCACCCGGTCGCCGGCGCGGAAGGCCCCGGCGAGCGTCTCGGGCGCGCTGTAGTCGGCGATGCGCAGCTCTACGCCCAGGGCGGCGAGCGGGGCGGCCTTCGCCTTGTCGCGGACTACGGCGGCGATCTCCCCGGCGGGGACCCCTCGGCGAGCAGCTCGTCGATGACGAGACGGCCGAGTGCTCCGGTGGCTCCGGTGACGACGATGCTCATGGTGACTGACTCCCTGGTATTGCTTCCCGCTGCCGGGGCTTCCGGGCTGCGGGACTTCCCGTTTCCGGGCTTGTGCACTCACCGTACGACGGGCGCTAACGAAAAGGCAGTACCAACTTTGAAGTAAGGTACTGGCGTGGGAGTAAGTGAGAAGTGGACCCGGGCCGAGGCCATGTGCCCGCACCGGCTCGTCCTGGAGCACGTCACCAGCCGCTGGGGCGTCCTGGTGCTGGACGCCCTGCTCGACCGCGCGTACCGGTTCAGCGAGCTGCGCCGGAACATCGGCTCGGTCGCCAAGGTCAGCGAGAAGATGCTGGCCCAGACCCTCCAGACGCTGGAGCGCGACGGGTTCGTGCACCGCGACGCCAAACCGGTCATCCCGCCCCGCGTCGACTACTCGCTGACCCCGCTGGGCCGCGAGGCCGCCGAGCGGGTGCGGGCCCTCGCCCATTGGACCGGCCTGCGCATGGAGGCGGTACAGGAGGCCCGCGAGGCCTACGACAGGACGAAGGCGGAGGCTGTGCAGTTGACGGAGGCGGCGGCGCTCTAGTGCCGTCCCCGGAGCCGGCCGGCCTGCGCGACGGGCCACACTGCGCGACGGGCCACACTGCGCGAATCAGCCGGCCTCCGCACCGCCCCGCAGGGTCCTGGCGTACGCCAGGAACGCCGCCAGGCCGACCTCGAAGGCGGCCTCCGCGCGCCCCGGTCCGGCGGGGCCCTGCGCGGCCAGCGCCTGCGCCAGCAGCGGGGTCCGCGGGGTCGGCTCCCACATGGCGTCAGGGGCCGCGAGGTCCAGGGCCGAGCCCAGGACCAGGTTCTCCAGGCCCGTCAGCAGCGGCATCACCCGCTCCACGCGGAAGCCGGCCCCCAGCAGCAGCGCCACCGCCTGCTCGTACTGCGCGAGCACCGCGGGCGCCCGTACCGGGGTGGTCATCAACAGCGGGATGGCGCGCGGATAGGCGGCGAAGGCCGCCCGGTAGGAGCGGGCCCAGGCCTCCAGCGCCGCGTCCCAGGGCTCCGCGGCCAGCGCCCCGCCGTCGATCCCGGCGCACACCCGCTCCCGTATCAGCTCGATCACCCCGGCTCGGCCGTCCACGTGGTGATACAGCGAACCGGTCTGCACCCCGAGTGTCCGCGCGATCTGCGGCACGCTGAACTCGCCCTGCTCCGCGAGCAGTTGCAGGGCGGCAGCCCCGATCCGCTCCAGGTCGAGCAGTGGGGTGCGTGGCCGCGCCATCGTATTTCTCCCGCCGTCAGGTCTTCCCGTACGCCAAAACCGGAGGCTACATTGCCGCAAACCGAAAGCCTTTAGGTTTTCGCGTCCCTGCCGCCTGCCGTTCGCAGAAGGGTGCTCCCGCATGCCCGAAACGCCGCCGGACCCGACCGCAGCCAGACCCGCAACAGCCGGGCCCCCAGCAGCCGGGCCCGAAGCAACCAGGCCCGCAGCGGACGGCGCCCCGGCCGGCGGGCCCACCCTCCGCCGCGCCACCCTCGGCACCGCCGACATCTCCTTCTTCGTCGTCTCCGCCGCCGCCCCCCTCACCGTCATGGCCGGTGTCGCCCCCGTCGCGATCCTCCTCGGCGGCATCGGCGCCCCCGCCGGCTATCTCCTCGCGGGCCTGACCCTCACCGTCTTCGCCGTCGGCTTCACCACCATGAGCCGCCACGTCCGCAGCGGCGGCGCCTTCTACGCGTACATCGCCCGCGGCCTCGGCAAGCGCGTCGGCATCGGCGCCGCCCTGCTCGCCCTCATCGGCTACAACGGCATGGAGATCGGCGTCTACGGCCTCCTCGGCACCACCACCGCCGACACCGCCCACTCCCTGGCCGGCCTCGACGTCCCCTGGCTGCCCGTCTCCCTCGCCGGCCTCGCCCTCGTCTGGTACGGCGGCTACCGCTCCATCGACTTCGGCGCCAAACTCCTCGGCGTCCTGCTCGTCGCCGAGACCGGAATACTCGTCCTGCTGGCCGCCGGAGTGCTCATCGAGGGCGGCGCCCACGGACTGTCCGCCGGCTCCTTCGCTCCCGGCGCGGTACTCGTCCCCGGCACCGCCGCCGTCCTGGCCTTCGCCTTCGCCGCGTTCACCGGGTTCGAGTCCACCGTCATCTACCGCCGCGAAGCCCGCGACCCCGACCGCACCGTTCCGCGCGCCACCTACATCGCCGTCGCCTTCCTCGGCCTCTTCTACGCCTTCATCGTGTGGACCGTCATCCAGGCCTTCGGCTCCGAGGAGGTCCTCACCGTCGCCGCCCAGGATCCGGCAGGCCTCTTCTTCACCGCCATCAGCACCTACGTGGGCCCCTGGGCGGCCGACCTGATGCACCTCTTCATCGTCACCAGCGTCATCGCCTCCCTCCTCGCCTTCCACAACGCCATCAACCGCTACGTGCTAGCCCTCTCCGAGGAGGGCGTCCTGCCCGCCTCCCTCGGCCGGATCCACCCCCGCCACGGCTCCCCGTACCTCGCCGGCCTCGCCCAGAGCGCCCTGGGCGCCGTCATCGTCCTCGGCTTCGCCCTCGCCGGAGCCGACCCCTACCAGCAGCTCCTGCTCTGGGTGAACACCCCCGGCATGATCGGCCTCATGGCGCTGATGCTGCTCGCCGCCATCGCCGTACCCGTCTACTTCCGCCGCGTCCGGCACGACGAGGGGCCCTGGCGGACCCTGATCGCGCCCGTCACCGCCGCCGTGCTGCTGGCCGTCGCGATCTGCCTGGTCGTCTCCAATGTCGGCCTCTTCACCATGGCCTCCACCACCGTCAACACCGTCCTCGTGGCCCTCGTCCCCGCCGTCTTCCTGGCCGGGCTCCTCCTCGCCCAGCGCCTGAAGACCCACCGGCCGGACGTCTACGCCCGCTTCGCCGAAGAACCCGCCCCCGAAGGAGAACACCAGCCGTGCCCGCTGCCGACACCGTCCTCACCGGAGCCCGCGTCCGCACCCTCGACCCCGCCCGCCCCGAGGCCCGCGCGGTAGCCGTCCTCGGCGGCGACATCGTCGCCGTCGGAGACGAGGCCGACGTCCGCGACTGGCGCGGCCCCGGCACCGAAACCATCGACCTCGCCGGCGCCACCCTCACCCCCGGCCTCACCGACGCCCACAGTCACCCCGTCTGGGGCATCGAGATGGCAGGCGGCACGGACCTCTCCGCCGTCACCGACCTCGACCAGCTCCGCGCCGCCCTGCGCACCGCCGACCGGGGCCCCGGCGGCTGGGTCACCGGCTTCGGCCTCGACCACAACGCCTTCGGCGGCCGCCCCCTCGACAAGGCCCTGGTCGAGGAGGCCCTCGCCGGCGCCCCCGCCTTCCTGCGCCTCTACGACGGCCACTCCGCCCTCGCCTCCGGCGCGGCCCTGGCCGCCGCCGGGATCACCGGCCCGCGCACCTTCACCCAGCGCTCCGAGATCGTCTGCGATCCCGACGGGCGCCCCACCGGCCACCTCGTCGAACACGCCGCGATGGCCCTGGTCGGCTCGCTCGCGCCGAAGCCCGCGTACACCGAGCGCCGGGAGCGCCTCACGGGACTGCTCAGCGACATGGCCGCCACGGGCCTGACCGGTGCGCACGTCATGGACCTCGGCGACGGGGACGTACCGGCCCTGCTGGCGACCGCGGAGTACGAGGGCGACCTGCCGCTGCGGCTGAACCTCTCGCCCTGGTGCATGCCGGGCGCCACCACGGCCGACCTGGAGGAGCTGATCGGGCTGCAACGGCTCCTGGGCCGCCACTGGAAGGTCGGCGGGGTCAAGTTCTTCATGGACGGCACGGTCGAGGGGGGCACCGCCTGGCTCGAGCACGCCGACTGCCACGGCCGGGGCACGGACGCCTTCTGGCCCGACCCGCACGCGTACGCCGAGGCGGTACGGGTCCTCGACGCGGCCGGCGTGCGCACCGCGACCCACGCCATCGGCGACGCGGCGGTACGGCACGTCCTGGACACCGTGCAGTCACTGGGCGCGCGGGCCCGGATGCGGCACCGGATCGAGCACATCGAGACGGTCCCGGACGGCCAGCTGAAGCGGTTCGCGGAGCTCGGGGTGATCGCCTCCATGCAGCCGCCGCACACCGCGTACACCCGGGCCGACCACAGCGACGAGTGGTCCAAGCGGCTGGGGGAGGAGCGGGCCGGCCGCGCCTGGCGCTGCCGGGACCTGCGCGAGGCCGGCGCGGTGCTCGCGCTGGGCTCGGACTGGCCGATCGCCCAGTACGACGCCCGCCAGATCCTCGCCACCGCCCGCAGCCCGCGCGGGGCGGCCTCGGCCGGTACGGGGGCCTGGACCGGGGCGGCCCTGAGCGGGCTGATGGCACTGGAGGGCATGACCTCGCACGCCGCGCTGGCGGCGGGGGAGGAAGCGGTGGCGGGCCGGATCGCGCCCGGGTTCCGGGCGGACCTGACCGCCTTCGGCCTGGATCCGGTGGACGCCGCGGCGGACGAGCTGGCAGGGGCGCCGGTCCGGCTCACCATGTCGGGCGGCCGGATCACCCACAGGGAGCCGTGAGGAGCGCGCCCCGCGCGCTCAGCGCCGGAAGCGGCTCAGCGCCGGATGGTTCAGCACGGCCGCCGCCACCGGGTGGCGGCCGGTCTCCTCGGGCCGGCGCGGCAGCCGGTGCGGCAGCGAGCCGTACCAGGCGCGGGAGACGCCGTAGCCGAAGGCCAGGCAGAGCATGCCGCCGACGGCGTCGAGCCAGAAGTGGTTGGCGGTGGACACGATCACGATCAGTGTCGCCGTCGGGTAGAGCAGGCCCAGGATCCGGGCCCAGGGGGCGGAGGCGACCGCGAAGATCGTCAGCCCGCACCAGAGCGACCACCCTATGTGCATCGAGGGCATGGCCGCGTACTGGTTCGACATGTGCTTGAGGTTGCCCGAGGCCATGGAGCCCCAGGTGTGGTGGACCAGCACCGTGTCCACGAAGCCCCGCCCGTCCAAACCCTGCCCGTTCATCAGCCGGGGCGGCGCGAGCGGGTAGAAGTAGTAGCCGACCAGGGCCACGCCCGTGGTGGCGAAGAGGATCAGGCGGGTGGCCGCGTAACGCCCGGGATGAAAGCGGTAGATCCAGACCAGGACGCCGATGGTCATGACGAAGTGGAGCGTGGCGTAGTAGTAGTTCATGCCGACCACCAGCCACGTCACCGAGTTCACGGCGTGGTTGACGCTCTGCTCCACGGCGATGCCGAGGGTCTGCTCGACCTTCCAGATCCAGTCGGCGTTCGCGAGCGCGGCCGCCTTCTGCTCGGGCACGGCGTTGCGGATCAGCGAGTACGTCCAGTAGCTGACCAGGATCAGCAGGACCTCGAACCAGATCCGGGGGCGCCGGGGCACGCGCAGCCTGGAGAGCAGCGCACGCTCGGACGACTCCGGGCGGTCCTGGCTCTCGGCCACGGGGGGTGACGAGACGTCCGTCCGGGTATCCAGTGTCTTCACGCTCGCTTCACCCATAGGAAAAGAGTCTGCCAGATGCGGACACGCCTCCGATCATCCCTCGGGACGGTCTTGGCCGCAGCCTCTCCGCCTCTCGGACGACCCGCGGCCGGGCTCCCCTAAGGGTTCGGGAGGCACAAGGAGCACGGGAACCTCAGGGGCCGGAAGCCCTTGGGCTGCCTCAGGGGCGCGCGGGGCCCCGGCCCTGCTGCGGGCCCGAAGCGGTCGAACCGCGGACCACCAGCTCGGGCAGGAAGACGAACTCGCTGTGCGGGGCCGGCGTACCGCCGATCTCCTCCAGCAGGGTCCGTACCGCGGCCTGGCCCATGGCCTGCACGGGCTGGCGGATGGTGGTCAGCGGCGGATCCGTGAACGCTATGAGCGGGGAGTCGTCGAACCCGACCACCGACACGTCCTGCGGAACCTTGAGCCCCTGCTGCCGGGCCGCCCGGATCGCACCGAGCGCCATCATGTCGCTCGCGCACACCACCGCCGTGCAGCCGCGCGAGATGAGCGCCGCCGCGGCGGCCTGGCCGCCCTCCAGCGTGTAGAGGGAGTGCTGGATGAGCTCCTCGACCTCGTCCTCGGTGAGTCCGAGGCGCTCCTTCATGCCCAGCCGGAAACCCTCGATCTTGCGGAGCACCGGCACGAACCGCTTGGGCCCGACGGCCAGCCCGATCCGGGTGTGCCCGAGCGCCGTCAGATGGGTCACCGCGAGCTGCATCGCGGCCCGGTCGTCGGGGGAGACGAAGGGGGCCCGCACCTTGTCGGAGAAGCCGTTGATGAGGACGTACGGGACGCCCTGGCCGCGGAGTTGGTCGTAGCGGCCCATGTCGGCCGTGGTGTCCGCGTGCAGTCCGGAGACGAAGATGATCCCGGAGACCCCGCGGTCGACCAGCATCTCCGTCAGCTCGTCCTCGGTGGACCCGCCCGGCGTCTGCGTGGCCAGCACCGGCGTGTACCCCTGCCGGGTCAGCGCCTGGCCGATGACCTGGGCGAGCGCCGGGAAGATGGGGTTGTCGAGCTCGGGAGTTATCAGGCCGACGAGTCCCGCGCTGCGCTGGCGCAGCCGTACGGGGCGTTCGTAGCCGAGGACGTCGAGGGCGGCCAGCACGGATTCACGGGTGCCTGCGGCCACACCGGGCTTGCCGTTGAGCACGCGGCTGACTGTGGCTTCGCTGACCCCCGCCTGGGCTGCGATGTCGGCTAGCCGTGCGGTCACGGGATTGGACTGTACCGGTCGCACGCTACAAAGCCCACCAGGTGCACGAATCCGGGGGAAGACGGACGGTCCGCCCGTCCGTCTCGACCGGAGCACTGGACAGGACGGGGCGTCCGGGCGAGGGCAGTTCGAGCGGAACGGACCGGGTGTTGAGCGTGCACGCGAAGCCGGGACGGGTGAAGAGCAGCGCCCCCTCCGGCGCGGGCAGCCACCGCATGCCGGCGTCGGAGGCGGTGTCCACCCCGGTGTCCACCCCTGTGTCCACGTCGGCGTCCGCGCCGGTGTCCGCAGGGGTGTCCGCAGGGGTGTCCGCCGTGGGGTCGGCGGCAGGGCCGTCCGACGCGGGGCCGGCCGCCGGTCCGGGCAGCCCCGCCTCCGGAGCCCCGAGGCCCGGCATCGCGCGGCGCAGCTCCAGGGCGGCGCGGTAGAGCTCCAGGGTGGAGTGCGGATCGCCGGTCTGCGCGGTCACGCTGAGCCCGGCCCAGTCGGCCGGTTGCGGAAGCCAGCTGCCGGCCGGCCCGAAGTCGTACGGAGGCTCCGCGCCGGACCAGGGGAGCGGTACGCGGCAGCCGTCGCGCAGCCCGTCCTGCCCGGCGCTGCGGATGAAGGCCGGGTCCTGGCGGACGGCGTCCGGAAGGTCGCTCACCTCGGGCAGGCCCAGCTCCTCGCCCTGGTAGACGTACGCCGATCCGGGCAGGGCCAGCATCAGCAGCGCGGCCGCCCGCGCCCGGGCCAGGCTGCCGTAGCGGGTGCGGTGCCGCACGACGTCGTGGTTGGACAGCACCCAGGTGGTGGGGGCGCCCACGGAGGCGGTGGCGGCCAGGGACTCGTCGATGACGGTCCGCAGCGCGACGGTGTCCCACGGGCAGTTCAGGAAGCGGAAGTTGAAGGCCTGGTGCAGTTCGTCGGGACGGACGTACAGCGCGAGCCGCTCGGAGGTGGGCGCCCAGGCCTCGGCGACCCCGATGCGCGGCACCTCGTAGGAATCGAGGAGCCGCCGCCAGGAGCGGTGGATCTCGTGGACGCCGTCCTGGTCGAAGAAGGGGAGAGGCTCGGTGCCGATGAGGCTGGCCTGCGCGCCGCGGCCGATGTCCGGCAGGCCCGGTGCCTTGACCATGCCGTGGGCCACGTCCACCCGGAAGCCGTCGACGCCGAGGTCGAGCCAGAACCGCAGAACGGCGGCGAACTCCTCGGCGACCCCGGGCTCCTCCCAGTTCAGGTCGGGCTGCTCGGGGGCGAAGAGGTGCAGGTACCAGGCGCCGTCGGGGGTCCGGGTCCAGGCCGGCCCGCCGAAGACGGACTCCCAGTCGTTGGGCGGGAGCTCCCCGGCGGGCCCCAGGCCCGGGTGGAAGTGGTAGCGCTCCCGGGCCCCCGGCTCCCCGGCGAGCGCCGCCCGGAACCAGGCGTGCTGCTCGGAGGTGTGGTTCGGGACCACGTCCACGATGATCCGCAGCCCCAGCGCGTGTGCGGCGCGGATGAGGTCGTCGGCGTCGGAGAGGTCCCCGAAGAGCGGGTCGACCGCCCGGTAGTCGGCGACGTCGTAGCCGCCGTCCGCTTGCGGGGAGGCGTAGAAGGGGGTCAGCCACACCGCGTCGACGCCGAGCCGGGCCAGGTGGGGCAGCCGCTCGCGGACCCCGCGCAGGTCCCCGACGCCGTCGCCGTCGCTGTCGGCGAAGGAGCGTACGTACACCTGATAGATGACGGCATCGCGCCACCAGTCGCCGCTCGTGGCGGCCTTGCTGGAAGTACTTGCAAGCCGGGAGGCGGTCAACTCGTGGGTCATATCGGGTCAACGCGCGTACACACCCCCTGGTTGCGGGCCCGGACAGTCGAAGAGGGTTCGAACTAACAGCAAGCTGCGGCAACCGTACGGACACGCAGATGTAACGATCAACCGTTCTTGCAGAAATTTGCCGCAAGGTCTTTCGGTCGGCTTTCAGGCTTGTTACGTTCTCGGCAACTCGGGACCGCGAGGCGCGGCCGGGATCATCGAAGGAGTTCATATGCGGCGTGGCATAGCGGCCACCGCGCTGGTCGCGGCTCTGGCGCTCGCGGCGACGGCTTGCGGCGGTGACACCAAGGACGCCGGCGACGGCGCCAAGGCCGACGGAGAGCTCTCCGGCACGGTCACGTGGTGGGACACCTCGAACGACGCCGAAAAGGCGTCCTTCCAGAAGATCGCAGAGGCGTTCACCGCCAAGCACCCCAAGGTGACCGTCAAGTACGTCAACGTCCCCTACGGCGACGCGCAGAACAAGGTCAAGAACGCCTTCAGCAGCGGCTCCGAGGCCCCCGATGTGATCCGCGCCGACGTCGGCTGGGTCGCCGACTTCGCCTCGCTCGGCTACCTCGCCGAGGTGCCGGCGGACACGGCCAAGAAGATCGACGCCGAATTCCTGCCCCAGGCCGCCGCGAGCGGCAAGTACGAGGGCAAGACCTACGCCGTCCCGCAGGTCATCGACAGCCTCGGCCTCTTCTACAACAAGAAGATGCTCGCCGACGCCGGCGTCCAGCCTCCCAAGACCCTGGAGGAGGTCAAGACCGCCGCCGCCGCCATCAAGGCCAAGAGCGGCAAGGCCGGCCTCTACCTGCGCGGCGACGACTCCTACTGGTTCCTCCCCCTCATCTACGGAGAGGGCGGCGACCTCGTCGACGCGAAGACCAAGACGGTCACCGTCGACAACGCGGCGGGCGTCAAGGCCTTCAAGGCCGCTCGTGACCTGGTCACCTCGGGTGCGGCGATCACCAACGCCACCGACGGCTGGGTCAACATGCAGACCGCCTTCAAGACGGGCGAGGCCGCGATGATGATCAACGGCCCCTGGGCCGTGGCCGACAGCCTGGCGGGCGACCAGTTCAAGGACAAGACCAACCTCGGCGTCGCCGCGGTCCCGGCCGGCTCCGTCAAGGCGGGCGCCCCGCAGGGCGGCCACGACCTCGCCGTCTACGCGGGCTCCAAGAACATCGCCGCGGCGAACGCCTTCGTCGACTACATGACCTCCCAGGAGGTCCAGGTGCAGTCCACCAAGGACCTGAGCCTGCTCCCGACCCGGACCGCCGCCTACGAGCAGCCCGACGTCAAGTCGAACGAGATGGTCCAGTTCTTCAAGCCGGCCGTGGACAAGGCCGTCGAGCGCGCCTGGATCCCGGAGAACGGCTCCCTCTTCGAGCCGCTCAAGGTCGAATACACCAAGGCGATCACCGGGGCGTCGAGCCCTGAGGACGCGGCCAAGGCGGCCGGCGTCGAATTCCGCAAGATCCTCAAGGGCTGGAAGTAACGAACCATGGCTGCTCACACCAGCCAGTCGGTGGCGAAGGCCGCGGGCAGCGAGGTCGGTCAGGATGCCGACAACGCCGCCCGCGGCCGTAGCCGCAGGACTGACAGCAGGACCGACGGCGGGAAGCGCTCCGCCGGCCCCGGGCTGAAGCGGGCCCTGGCCACCCACTGGTACGCCTGGGCCATGATCACCCCCGTGGTGCTCGTGCTCGGCGTGATCATCGGCTGGCCGCTCGTGCGCGGCGTCTACCTGTCGCTGACCGACGCCACCGAGCGCAACGTCGGCCGCACCATCGGCGCCAACCACATCGAGGCGACGTACGAGTTCGTCGGACTCGACAACTACGCCGCCGTCCTCGCCGACCCGGTGTTCCTGCAGCGGCTGGTGTGGACGGTGCTGTGGACCGTCGCCTGCGTGTCGATCACCTTCGCGCTCGGCCTCGGCCTCGCCACCCTGCTCAACCGCGAGTTCAAGGGCCGCGCCGCCTACCGGATGGCGCTCATCCTGCCCTGGGCCGTTCCCGGATTCGTCTCCGTCTTCGCCTGGCGGTTCCTCTTCAACCGCGACAACGGCATCCTCAACAAGATCCTCGAAGGCGGCGGCATCTCCGCCGTCCCGTGGCTCGACGACCCGAACTGGGCCAAGATCGCGGTCATCGCCGTCAACGTCTGGCTCGGCGTCCCCTTCATGATGGTCGCCCTGCTCGGCGGCATGCAGTCGATCCCCGGCGAGCTCTACGAGGCCGCCGAGATGGACGGGGCCCGACCCTGGCAGCGGTTCCGCCACATCACCCTGCCGGGGCTGCGCTCGGTCAGCATGACCGTGATCCTGCTCTCCACCATCTGGACCTTCAACATGTTCCCGGTGATCTTCCTGCTCACCCGGGGCGGTCCCGGAGACGCCACCGAGATCCTGGTGACCCAGGCCTTCCGGGAGGCGTTCGTGACGAGCCCGCGCGACTTCGCCGTCTCGGCGACCTGGGGCGTACTGATCCTCCTGCTGCTCATGATCTTCGCGCTGGTCTACCGGCGCTCGCTGCGCAAGCAGGGAGAGGTGTGGTGACCGTGACGACGAACGCCAGTCCCAGGACGTCCGCCACGGCGGCTTCCGTCCGCCCGCGCGGCAAGCGCTCCCCGCTCGCCTCCGCCGGTCTGCACGCCACCCTGGCCATCGCGTCGGTGATCGCCATCTTCCCGGTGCTGTGGGTCCTGCTCACCTCCCTCAAGCCCGCGAAGCACGCCATCACCACGGACTTCGTGAAGGAACCGACCCTCGACAACTACCGCTACCTCGCGGAGTCGACCTCCTTCCTCACCTGGTTCGGCAACTCCGTCCTGGTCGCCGGCATCACCACCGTCCTCGGGGTGTTCATCGCCGCCACCACCGGATACGCCGTCAGCCGCTTCAAGTTCCCCGGAATGAAGCCGCTGATGTGGACCCTGCTCATCACCCAGATGTTCCCGATGGCCATCCTCATCGTCCCGCTCTACAACCTCATGGGACAGCTCGGACTGCTGAACCAGCCGCTCGGCCTCGTGATCACCTACCTCACCATCGCCGTGCCGTTCTGCGCCTGGATGATGAAGGGCTTCTTCGACACGATCCCGATCGAGATCGACGAATCCGGCCGGGTCGACGGACTCAACCCCTTCGGCACCTTCTGGCGCCTCATCCTCCCGCTGGCCAAACCCGGCCTCGCGGTCACCGGCTTCTACGCCTTCATCACCGCCTGGGGCGAAGTCGCGTACGCCTCCGCCTTCATGGTCGGCGACGAACACCTCACCCTGGCCGGCGGACTGCAGACCTTCGTCACCCAGTACACCTCCAACTGGGGTGCGATGAGCGCCGCTTCCATCCTCATCGCCATCCCCGCGGCGTTCTTCTTCCTCTTCGCCCAGCGTCACCTCGTCGCCGGGATGACGGCAGGCGCGACCAAGGGCTGACCCGCCCCGTCACGGGCTGACCACCCGCTGCGCCCGCCCCCTCTCACCCCCGGCCCGACCTCTCCAAGGACGACATGACCCAGCACCTCGCCGACGCGCTCCCCACCTCCACCGGCACCCAGCCCGGCTGGTGGAGAGAAGCGGTGATCTACCAGGTCTATCCGCGCAGTTTCGCCGACTCCAACGGAGACGGCATGGGGGACCTCGAAGGCATCCGCAGCCGACTTCCCTACCTCAAGGAGCTCGGGGTCGACGCCGTATGGCTCAGCCCCTTCTACGCCTCCCCGCAGGCCGACGCGGGCTACGACGTCGCCGACTACAGGGCCATCGACCCGATGTTCGGCAGCCTCCACGACGCCGACGCCGTGATCCGCGAAGCCCACGCCCTGGACCTGCGGATCATCGTCGACCTGGTCCCCAACCACTGCTCCGACCAGCACGAATGGTTCAAGCAGGCGCTGCGCGAAGGCCCGGGCAGCCCGCTGCGCGAACGCTTCCACTTCCGCCCCGGCCGAGGCGCCGACGGCACCGAGCCCCCCAACGACTGGGAATCCATCTTCGGCGGGCCGGCCTGGACCCGGATCGCCGACGGGGAGTGGTACCTGCACCTCTTCGCCCCCGAGCAGCCCGACTTCAACTGGGAACACCCCGCCGTCCAGGACGAGTTCCGCTCGATCCTGCGCTTCTGGCTCGACCTCGGCGCCGACGGTTTCCGCATCGACGTGGCCCACGGCCTGGTCAAGGCCCCCGGCCTGCCCGACCTCGGCCGCGGCGAACAGCTCAAGCTGCTCGGCAACCAGGTGCTGCCCTTCTTCGACCAGGACGGCGTCCACGAGATCTACCGCTCCTGGCGCCTGGTCCTCGACGAGTACGCGGGCGACCGCATCGGCGTCGCCGAGGCCTGGACGCCCAGCGCCGACCGCACGGCCATGTACCTGCGGCCCGACGAACTGCACCAGGCCTTCAACTTCCACTACCTGAACACCGGCTGGGACGCGAAGGCGCTGCGCGCCACCATCGACGAATCCCTGGACGCGATGCGCCCGGTGGGCGCCCCCACCACATGGGTGCTGTCCAACCACGACGTCGTACGCCACGTCACCCGCTACGGCGGCGGCGAGCAAGGCCTCGCCCGGGCGCGGGCGGCCGCGCTGCTGATGCTCGCCCTGCCCGGATCGGCGTACGTCTACCAGGGCGAGGAGCTCGGCCTCCCCGAGGTCACCGAACTCCCCGACTCCGTCCGCCAGGACCCGGCCTTCGCCCGCGGCGCCGGGCAGGACGGGCTGCGCGACGGCTGCCGCGTACCGATCCCGTGGTCGGGTACCGAAGCCCCGTACGGCTTCGGTACGGGCGGCAGCTGGCTGCCGCAGCCCGCCGAGTGGGCCGGCCTGAGCGTGGCCGCGCAGACCGGCGACCCGGCCTCGACCCTGGAGCTCTACCGCGCCGCGCTGCGCCTGCGCCGCTCGCACCCGGAGCTGGGCGCGGGCGACGCGGTGGAGTGGCTGGATGCCCCCGAGGGCGTCCTGGCCTTCCGCCGGGGGGACTTCACCTGCACGGTGAACACGACCGCCGAGCCGGTACGGATGCCCGCGCCCGGCACGGCGCTGCTGGCGAGCGGGGACCTCCCCGACCCGTCGGTGCTGCCCGCCGACACGGCGGTGTGGTGGCGGGGGTGACCTCCCCGCTGCGGCTGACGGACATCGCCGCGCAGGCCGCGGTCAGCGAGGCGACCGTCAGCCGCGTGCTCAACGGCAAGGCGGGCGTGGCGTCCGGCACCCGGCACAAGGTGCTGGCCGCCATGGACCTGCTGGGCTACGAACGCCCGGTCCGGCTGCGCCGGCGCAGCAACGGCCTGGTCGGCCTGCTGACCCCGGAGCTCACCAACCCGATCTTCCCGGCGTTCGCCCAGGTGATAGAGCAGACGCTTGCCGGGCACGGCTACACACCGGTGCTGTGCACGCAGACCCCGGGCGGGGCCACCGAGGACGAACTGGTGGAGCAGCTGGAGGAGCGCGGTGTCACCGGCATCGTGTTCCTGTCGGGCCTGCACGCGGACTCCTCGGCGGACCCGTCGCGCTACCAGCGACTGTCGGCCCGCGGAGTCCCGTTCGTCCTGATCAACGGCTTCAACGAACAGGTCCAGGCCCCCTTCATCTCCCCCGACGACCGCGCGGCGGCGGAGATGGCGGTACGGCATCTGGAGGACCTCGGCCACCGCAGGATCGGCCTCGCGATCGGGCCGACGCGCTACGTCCCGTCGGCCCGCAAGGAGGCGGGCTTCATCGCCGCCCTCCCGTCGGCCGCCGCCGACGGCCTGATCCAGAGCACCCTGTTCACGGTGGAGGGCGGCCACGCCGCCGGCGGAGCCCTCCTGGACCGGGGCTGCACGGGCATCGTGTGCGGCAGCGACCCGATGGCGCTGGGCGTCATCCGGGCCGCCCGCGAACGGGGGCTGCGCGTCCCGGAGGACGTCTCGGTGGTCGGCTTCGACGACTCCCCGCTGATCGCCTTCACGGACCCACCCCTGACAACGGTCCGCCAGCCGGTACGCGCCATGGCCACGGCGGCGGTCGGAGCCCTCCTGGAGGCGGTGGCCGGCACCCCGGTCCAACGCACGGAGTACGTCTTCCAGCCGGAACTGGTGGTACGGGGGTCCACGGGTCAGGGGCCGGGGGGGTAGGGAGAGTTTCCCGGTACCTGGGGTCACGGGGGCCTGTGCTGCGGGTTGGGGTCTGGCTGCGTCGGGCTCCGGGGGGAGCCCGGGTGTCCAGTGTCATTCCGTGCCGGGCCGGTCCCTCAAGGGTGGCCGAAGGCCATCGCGTAGCGACGCGACGAAGGAGCGCCCTTGACCGACCGGCCCACACCGAAAGGACGCTGGACTGGAGGGACGCCCACCGGCACTCACGCAGCCACCACCCACCCCGCAGCCCAAGCCACCCACCCCACCCCCGCCGGGCACCTCCCGCAGCCCCCGCTCGGCCCGCAGCCCGCGCCCCACCCCCGACCCGCCGCGCCCCCGCCCGAAACAATTCTGCAACCTCTTGCGCAAAGTCTTGCAGGCCTTCCGCCTGGCACCTACGGTCGCTGCAATCCCCGACTCGGCCGTGACCGGTCCCCACCCGGCTCCGTGCCTCTCCGCCAGGAGGAACACCCCATGCTGACCCGTGCTCGCGCCGTCAGAGCCGCCGCCGCGCTGCTCTCCGTGTCCGCCGTCACCGCCGTGACCGCCCTCGCCGTGGTCGGTGGGCCCGCCCCGGAGGCGGTAGCCGCCGCACCTGGGGAAAAGGACGTCACCGCCGTCATGTTCGAGTGGCGGTTCGAGTCCGTGGGCAAGGCGTGCGGGGAGAGCCTCGGGCCCGCGGGATACGGCTACGTCCAGGTCTCGCCCCCGCAGGAGCACATCCAAGGCGGCCAGTGGTGGACCTCGTACCAGCCCGTCAGCTACAAGATCGCCGGCCGGCTGGGTGACCGTGCCGCCTTCAAGGCCATGGTCGACGCCTGTCACGCCGCCGGCGTGAAGGTCGTCGCCGACTCCGTCATCAACCACATGGCGGCCTCCGACGGGACCGGTACCGGCGGCAGTTCGTACACGAAGTACAACTACCCCGGCATCTACTCCGGCTCGGACATGGACGACTGCCGGTCCTCGATCTCGAACTACGGCGACCGCGGCAACGTCCAGAACTGCGAGCTCGTCCAGCTCGCCGACCTGGACACGGGCGAGGAGTACGTACGCGGCCGGATCGCGGGTTACCTCAACGACCTGCTCTCCCTCGGCGTCGACGGGTTCCGGATCGACGCCGCCAAGCACATGCCCGCCGCCGACCTCACCAACATCAAGAGCCGGCTGAGCAACCCGAACGCCTACTGGAAGCAGGAGGCGATCCACGGCGCCGGCGAGGCCGTCTCGCCCACCGAGTACCTCGGTAGCGGCGACGTGCAGGAGTTCCGCTACGCCCGCGACCTGAAGAGGGTCTTCCAGAGCGAGAACCTCGCCAACCTGAAGAACTTCGGCGAGGCGTGGGGGTACATGCCCGGAAGCCAGGCCGGTGTCTTCGTCGACAACCACGACACCGAGCGCGGTGGCGACACGCTGAGCTACAAGAACGGCTCCGCCTACACGCTCGCCAGCGTCTTCATGCTGGCCTGGCCCTACGGGTCGCCCGACGTGCACTCCGGCTACGAGTGGACCGACCGGGATGCCGGTCCGCCCAACGGCGGCGCGGTGAACGCCTGTTACACCGACGGGTGGAAGTGCCAGCACGACTGGCGGGAGATCTCCTCCATGGTCGGTTTCCGCAACTCCGCACGCGGCCAGGCCGTCACGGACTGGTGGGACAACGGGGGCGACCAGATCGCCTTCGGGCGCGGTGCCAAGGCGTACGTGGCGATCAACCACGAGTCCTCCGCGCTGACCCGGACCTTCCAGACCTCCCTGCCGGCCGGTGACTACTGCGACGTGCAGAGCGGTCGCGCGGTCGCCGTGGACTCCGGCGGGCGGTTCACCGCCACCCTCGGTGCCGGGACGGCCGTCGCCCTGCACGCGGGTGCACGGAGCTGCGGAAGCGGACCCGTCGTGACGCCGAGCCCGACCCCGACTTCGACGCCTACCCCGACGCCCACCGCCACCCCCATCACCGCCGCCGGGGCCTCCTTCGCCGTCAACGCCACCACCGTCATCGGCCAGAACATCTACGTCACCGGTGACCGCGCCGAGCTCGGCAACTGGAACACCGCCAGCGCCCTCAAGCTCGACCCGGCCGCCTACCCCGTCTGGAAGCTCGACGTCACGCTCCCGCCCGGCACGGTCTTCGCGTACAAGTACGTCCGCAAGGACGCCGCCGGGAACGTCACCTGGGAGAGCGGAGCCAACCGGTCCGCCACGGTCCCCGCGAACGGCAAGGTCACGCTGACCGACACCTGGCGCAACTGACCCTCCCGCCCCACCCCGTCCCGCACCCGAGGAGATCCGCCTTGATACGCCCCGCCCTCGCCGGCGCCGCCGGAGTGCTCGCCGCCACCCTGGCCGTGACGCTCCTGCCCGCCCTCCCGGCCGCCGCGTCGGCCGCCGCCAAAGCGCCGCCGGCTCCACCTTCGGACGGCAAGATGGCCGCCGAGTCCGCGCGACACGATCTGACCCGGGAGCAGTTCTACTTCGTGCTGCCGGACCGGTTCGCGAACGGCGACCCGCGCAACGACCGGGGCGGTCTGACCGGTTCCCGGCTGGAGACCGGGCTGGACCCGACGGACAAGGGGTTCTACCAGGGCGGGGACCTCAAGGGGCTCACCGACCGGCTGGACTACATCAAGGGGCTCGGCACCACGGCCATCTGGATGGCGCCGATCTTCAAGAACCAGCCGGTGCAGGGGACGGGCAAGGACGCCTCGGCCGGCTACCACGGGTACTGGATCACGGACTTCACCCAGGTCGATCCGCACTTCGGGACCAACGCCGACCTGGAGCGGCTGATCGACAAGGCGCACGGGAAGGGGATGAAGGTCTTCTTCGACGTCATCACCAACCACACCGCCGACGTCGTGGACTACCGGGAGGCGTCCTACGGGTACCTCTCCAAGGGCGCCTTCCCCTACCTCGCCAAGGACGGGCTGCCGTTCGAGGACGCGGACCACGCCGACGGCGGGGGGAAGTTCCCGGCCGTGGACGGCGACTCCTTCCCCCGCACCCCCTTCGTCCCGGCGGCGAAGAAGAACCTGAAGTCCCCGGCCTGGCTCAACGACCCGACGATGTACCACAACCGGGGCGACTCCACCTTCGCCGGCGAATCGTCCGACCAGGGCGACTTCTTCGGCCTCGACGACCTGTGGACCGAGCGTCCCGAGGTCGTGGAGGGGATGGAGAAGATCTACGAGAAGTGGGTCAAGGATTTCGACATCGACGGCTTCCGGATCGACACCGTGAAACACGTCGACCTGGGGTTCTGGACGCAGTGGGCCACCGCCCTCGACGCGTACGCGGCCAAGCGCGGCCGCAAGGACTTCTTCATGTTCGGCGAGGTCTACTCCGCCGACACCGCGGTCACCTCCCCGTACGTGACCCGGGGCCGGCTCGACGCCACCCTCGACTTCCCGCTCCAGGAGGCGATCCGCTCCTACGCCGCCCAGGGCGCGGGAGCCGGCCGGCTGGCCTCCGTCTTCGGCGACGACTACCGGTACACCACCGACAAGGCGAACGCCTACGAGCAGGTCACCTTCCTCGGCAACCACGACATGGGCCGCTTCGGGACCTTCCTGAAGCAGGACCGGCCCGGCGCGGGCGAGCAGGAGCTGCTGGACCGCTACCGGCTGGCCAATGAGCTGATGTTCCTCTCCCGGGGCAACCCGGTGATCTACTCCGGCGACGAGCAGGGCTTCACCGGCGCGGGCGGCGACAAGGATGCGCGCCAGCCCCTCTTCGCCTCTCGGGCGGCCGACTACCTGGACGACGACCAGCTCGGAACGGCGCGCACGCATGCGAGCGATGCTTACGATCCGGAGCACCCGCTCTACAAGCAGATCAGTGCTCTCTCGAAGCTGGCCAAGGACAACCCGGCCCTCCGCGACGGCGTTCAGAGTGAACGTTTCTCCGACGGTTCGGCCTACGCCTTCGCCCGCACCGACACCCGTACCCGCACCGAGTACCTGGTCGCGGCCAACAACGCCACCGAGCCCCGCACCATAGAACTCGACGCCCCGGCCGGCGCCCAGTACCGCACCCTGTACGCAGGAGGAGCAGCCGCAGACAAGGCCCTCCCGCGCGCCTCGGCCGCCGGCAAGCTCACCGTCACCCTCCCCGCGCTCGGCACCGTCGTCCTCCAGGCGACCGCCCCGACCGCCAAGCCCGCCGCCTCCTCCGCCAAGCCCTCCGTCACCCTCAAGGCCCCGGCCCCCGGTGCCACCGGCACCGTCGAGCTCTCCGCCGTGGTGACCGGCGACCCCCTGAGCCGGGTCGTGTTCGCCGCCCAGACCGGCACCGACAAGTGGCAGGTCCTCGGCTCCGCCGACCACGCCCCGTACAAGGTCACCCAGCATGTGACGGCCGCCGCCGGCACCCCGCTGCGCTACAAGGCCGTCGTCGTCGACTCCGCCGGCCGCACCGCGAGCGCCCTCGCCGCATCCACCGCCGGCCAGACCCCGCCCGCCGAGATCCCCACCGCCACCCAGCGCGACTACGCGATCGTCCACTACAACCGCCCCGACGGCGACTACACCGACTGGCGCCTGTACGCCTGGGGCGACCTCGCCGAGGGCGAGGCCACCACGTGGCCCGCCGGGCACGATTTCACCGGCCGCGACGCGTACGGCGCCTTCGCCTACGTCAGGCTCAAGCCCGGTGCGAGCAGCGTCAATTACCTCGTCATCGACAAGGACGGCAACAAGGACGTCGCCACCGACCGCACCCTCGACGTCACCAAGACCGGCGAGGTCTGGCTCGACCAGGGCAAGGAAGCCCCCCGCCCCGAGCGTCCCGCCTACCCGCCGCAGGACCAGTCGAAGGCCGTCCTGCACTACCAGCGCCCCGACGGCGCCTACGAGGGCTGGGGCCTGCACGTCTGGACCGGAGCGGCGACGCCCACGGAGTGGTCCAAGCCGGTGCTCCCCGTCCGCACCGACTCCTACGGCGCGGTGTACGAGGTCCCCCTCGCCGCCGGGGCCGCCACCCTCAGCTACATCCTCCACAACGGCGACGCGAAGGACCTCCCGACCGACCAGTCCCTCGACGTGAAGGCCAACGGCAACGAGGTGTGGATGCTCGGCGGCAAGGAGAAGTACCTCCTCCCGCAGCCGGCCGGCAGCGCCGCCGCCCTGGACCTCACCAAGGCCCAGGCCGTCTGGATCGACCGCGACACCGTCGCCTGGAACGCCCCGCAGGCCGCCGCCTCCCTCCAGCTCCTCGCCTCCCGCGAAGGCGCCGTCAAGGTGGAGAACGGCGCCCTGACCGGCCGCGCCCAGTGGCTGCGCCTGGCCAAGTCCGAGCTGACCGCCGCCCAGAAGCAGAAGTTCCCGCACCTGGCCGCGTACGCCGCCTACACGGTCGACCCGCGCGACCGGGACCGCGTACGGGAAGCCCTGCGCGGCCAGCTCGTGGCAAGTGCCCGTGCCGCCAACGGCGCCGTCCTCGCCGCCACCGGCGTGCAGCTCGCCGGTGCCCTCGACGACCTCTACACGACCGGCGCCCAGCTCGGCCCCGTCTTCAAGGACGGCCGCCCCACCCTCTCCGTCTGGGCCCCGACCGCCCAGCAGGTCGCCCTGGAACTGGACGGCCGCACCGTGGCCATGCGCCGCGACGACGCCACCGGCGTCTGGTCGGTGCGCGGTGAGCGCGGCTGGACCGGCAAGCGCTACCGCTACGCCGTCACCGTGTGGGCCCCGAGCACGGCGCAGGTGGTCCGAAACCTCGTCACCGACCCGTACTCCACCGCCCTGACCACGGACTCCGCGTACAGCCTGGCCGTGGACCTGGCCGACCCGAAGCTGGCCCCGGCCGGCTGGCGCGAACTGAAGAAGCCCGCGCCCGTGCCGTTCACCTCCGCGCAGATCCAGGAGCTGCACATCCGCGACTTCTCCGTCGCCGACCGCACCAACACCCACCCCGGCCAGTACCTGGCCTTCACGGACACCGCCTCGACGGGCATGCGCCACCTGCGCGACCTGGCCGCCGCCGGGACCTCGTACGTCCACCTCCTGCCCGCCTTCGACATCGGCACCATCCCGGAGAAGCCCGCGGACCGCACCGAGCCCGCCTGCGACCTGAAGGTCTACGCCCCCGACTCCGAGGAGCAGCAGGCCTGCGTGGCCGCCGCGGCCGCGAAGGACGCCTACAACTGGGGCTACGACCCGCTGCACTACACGGTCCCCGAGGGCTCGTACGCGAGCGACCCGAACGGCACGGCGCGCACGGTGGAGTTCCGCCGCATGGTGCAGTCGCTGAACGGCGCGGGCCTGCGCACGGTGATGGACGTGGTCTACAACCACACGGTGGCGTCCGGCCAGTCCGACAAGTCGGTGCTGGACCGCATCGTCCCCGGCTACTACCAGCGGCTGCTGGCCGACGGCTCCGTCGCCAACTCCAGCTGCTGCGCCAACACCGCCCCCGAGAACGCCATGATGGGGCGACTCGTGGTGGACTCGGTGGTCACCTGGGCCAAGCAGTACAAGGTCGACGGCTTCCGCTTCGACCTCATGGGCCACCACCCGAAGGCCAACATCCTGGCCGTGCGCGCCGCCCTCGACGCGCTGACCGTCGCCAAGGACGGCGTGGACGGCAAGAAGATCGTCCTCTACGGGGAGGGCTGGAACTTCGGGGAGGTCGCGAACGACGCCCGTTTCGTCCAGGCCACGCAGCAGAACATGGCCGGCACCGGTATCGCCACCTTCTCCGACCGCGCCCGTGACGCGGTGCGCGGCGGCGGTCCTTTCGACGAGGACCCGCGCGTCCAGGGCTTCGCCTCCGGCCTGTTCACCGCCCCGAACGCCTCCCCGGCGAACGGCACCGCGGAGCAGCAGCGCGTCCGGCTCCTCCACGACCAGGACCTGATCAAGGTCGGGCTGACCGGCAACCTCGCCCCTTACGCCTTCACGGATTCCACCGGCCGCGCGGTCAAGGGCTCCGAGGTGGACTACAACGGCGCCCCGGCCGGATACGCGGCGGCGCCCGGCGACGCGCTCGCGTACGTCGACGCCCACGACAACGAGTCGCTCTTCGACGCCCTGGCGTTCAAGCTCCCGGAGGGCACTTCGGCGGCCGACCGGGCCCGTGCGCAGGTCCTGGCCATGTCCGTCGCCGCCCTCTCCCAGGGGCCGGCCCTCTCGCAGGCGGGCACGGACCTGCTCCGCTCCAAGTCCCTGGACCGCAATTCCTACGACAGCGGGGACTGGTTCAACGCCATCCACTGGGACTGCCGGGACGGAAACGGCTTCGGCCGCGGCCTGCCGCCGGCCGCCGACAACCTCTCGAAGTGGCCCTACGCGAAGCCCCTGCTGGCGGCGTCCGCCCCCGGCTGCGCGGAGATCGACGGCGCTTCGTCCGCGTACCGCGACCTGCTGAGGATCCGTACGGCGGAACCGGCGTTCGCCCTGACCACCGTCGAGGCGGTCCAGTCGAAGCTGGCCTTCCCCCTCTCGGGCCACGAAGAGACCCCGGGCGTGATCACGATGACCCTGGGCGACCTGGTGGTGGTCTTCAACGCCGCCCCGGACGCGCAGACCCAGCGCGTCCCGGCCCTCGCGGGCACGGCCTACGCCCTGCACCCGGTGCAGGCGGCGGGCACGGACACGGTGGTCAAGAAGTCGGCCTACGCGGCGGCGAAGGGGGAGTTCACGGTCCCTGCCCGCTCGGTGGCGGTCTTCAAGCGGGGCTAGTTCCCGGGCGGGAATCCTGTGGGAGGCGGCCGGTCAGACGACGGTGAGCTGATCGAGCCGCTTCTCCAGCAGGATCACCCCGTACACCCGCCCGTCCCTGCCCTCCTTGTGGGGGAACTCCCCGACCACCCGGTAGCCCGCGCCCTGGTAGTACGCGAGCAGCCGGGGGTTGGTGGAGACGCAGTCCAGCCGCGCCCGCTCGCGGCCGGTCCTGGCGATGCGCCGCTCGGAGTGTTCGAGCAGCCGCCGGCCGGCCCCGGCGGGCGCGGCCTCGCGTTCGACCATGAGCCGGTGCACGTAGCCTGCCACGGGCGGCTGGATGCCCCAGGCCTCCTCGTCGGACCACCACAGCTCGTACGCCCCGACCGCGTGCCCGTCGCCGTCGGAGGCGATCCACACCTCGCCCTCGCGCATGATCGCGTGAAAGTGCGCGGCGTCCTTCTCCCCGGGTTTCCACTGCTCGATGCCGTGCGCGGCCATCCAGCGGGCGGCCTGGTCGTACAGCGCCACCAGCGTGCCGGCGTCCTTCTCCTCGGCCTGCCGGAACACGATCCCGTCGTCAATGATCACGCGGGCATTATTGCGCGGTATTCGATCAAGAAACGTTGATCAACGCGGACCGGGTACCGACGTCCCGCCCGTGGCGACGGGCACCAGGGCCGCCAGCCGCCCCACCAGTTCCCCGAACGGCCCATCGGCCGGCTCGTCCACGAGGATCCGTACGAGAATGCCCGCCATCTCGGCGTCGTAGGCGGCGCTCACCGCGGCCAGCGCCGCGAAATCGTGCACCAGCTGCAACTCCAGCTCGGCGCGCGGGATCCGCCGTCCGTCCAGCCAGATCAGCGCGGTCGACTCGGCCAGCGACACCCACGAGCGCACCACGAGTTCCAGCCGGGCGGGCGGATCCTGCCGGTCGACGCCCAGGTGCGAGAGGATCTGCTCGTACGCGGCCTGCCGCACCTCGTCGATCATCGCGTTGGCCCGGTTGCTGCCGACCGCCGGACCGCCCCGCATCAACGCCGAGAAACCGGGCCCGTGCTCGTCGACGAAGGCGAAGAACCGCCCCATGACCCGGAGCAACCGCGCGCCGAGCGGCCCCTCCTGGGGCTCCACGAACCGCAGCGCGAGCTCGTCGGCCGCCCGCCGCAGCGCTGCCTCGTACAGGCTCAGCTTGCCGGGAAAGTAGTGGTAGACCAGCGGCCGCGATATCCCCGCGGCCGCCGCGATCTCGTCGATGGACACATCGTCGGGCGACCGGTGGCTGAACAGCTCCAGCGCCACCCCGATCAGCTGCTGCCGCCGCTCCTCGACACCCATCCTGCGCCGCACCCCGGTTGTCATGCGGACACCCTACTGCGCGCTCGCGCACAGGTGACCGGCCAGTCCCTCAGAGGTCCAGGACCAGGTGGTCCGAGGCTGCGCGGGAGACACACAGGAGCATCGAATCCTCGTGTTCGCCGTCCGTGAGGAGGGTGTCGCGGTGATCGATGTCCCCCGCCAGGACCCGGTGTTGGCAGGTGCCGCAGAAGCCCTGCTCGCAGGAGTACGGGGTATTGGGCAGCTCCCGGCGCACAGCGGTCAGTGCGGACTCCGTCGCCGCCACCTCCACGACCCGCCCCGAGCGGCGCAGTTCCACGGTGAAGGGCTTCGCGTCTCCGCCGCCGGCCGCCGGTGCGAAGCGCTCAAGGTGGACCGGGGCGCCCGCAGGGGCGGCGGCCGCTTCGACGGCCGCCATCAGGGGGGCCGGGCCGCAGCAGTAGACCAGGGTGTCCTGGCCGAGCGCGCCTAGCGCGGACAGGTCGGGGAGTCCGGCCTCGTCCTCGGGGACGACCGTGACCCGGTCGCCGTACCGGGCGAGTTCGGCCAGGAAGGGCATCGAGGCGCGCGAGCGGCCCCCGTAGAGCAGGGTCCAGGCCGCGCCCGCCGCCGTCGCCTCCCGGAGCATCGGCAGGAGCGGGGTGATGCCGATGCCGCCGGCGACGAAGGCGTAGGACGGGGCCGGGGTGAGGGGGAAGCGGTTGCGGGGCGGGCGGACCGGAAGTTCCGTGCCCTCCACCAGCTGGGCGTGCGCCTCGCGCGAGCCGCCGCGGCCGTCCTCCACGAGCCGGACCGCGATCGTGTAGCGGCCCCGGTCGGCGGGGTCGCCGCACAGGGAGTACTGGCGGACCAGCCCCGACGGGAGCTGTACGTCCAGGTGCGCGCCCGGGGTCCAGTCCGGGAGGTCCGCCGATTCCAGCGTCAGGGACAGGACTCCGTGCGCAGGCTCCGTACGGGACACGATCAGCGCCGGGATCCACCGGCGCGGCGAGTGCCCCGACACCGGGACCTCCAGCGCGGGCAGCGGCCAGAGGGGGGATCCGGCGTCGATGCGCCTGCCGATCGCGCGCTTCGCCAGCCATGCGGCGCCCGCGAGCGCGGTCACCGTGAGGGCGCGGTTCATCCGTGGAGACCGCCGTTCGCCGGGTGGAGACCGCCGTTGGCGCCGGGCGAGGAGGCCAGGTAGGCGACGGCCTGCGCCGTGGAGCCCTCCTGCGAAGGGTGGTACGTACGCGCGAGGTACGTCGGGATCGACTTCAGCATCGCGCCCGCGGACGGCAGGGTCCCCTTGCGGCCCGAGCGGTAGAACTGGCCCACCGAGGCCTTGGAGCCGGGCGGGAGCCCGGGGTCGTGTTCCATGAAGTAGCGCGATCCGCGCTGCCACAGGAAGACCAGCGCCGTGAAGGCGGTGGCCCAGGTGCGGGCCCGGCGGCGGTAGTTGCCGTCCAGGTGCATGAAGAGGTCGAAGGCCACCGACCGGTGCTCGACCTCCTCCGCGCCGTGCCAGCGCAGCAGGTCCAGCATCATCGGGTCCGCGCCGCGCCGGTCCAGTTCCTCGGCGTTGAGGATCCAGTTGCCCAGGAAGGCCGTGTAGTGCTCGATCGCGGCGATCATCGCCACCCGCTCCATCAGCCACCACTTGCGGGCCCCGCCCGGCGGCAGCGTCCGGTCGCCGAGCAGCTTCTCGAAGAGCCAGTCGACCTGGGCCGTGTAGGGGGTCGGGTCCAGGCCCAGCCGCTTGAGGTGGGGGAGTACGTCGTCGTGCGCGCTCGCGTGCATGGCCTCCTGGCCGATGAACCCGACGACGTCCTCGCGCAGCCGCTCGTCCGTGATGTACGGGAGCACCTGCTTGTAGACGTGCACGAACCAGCGCTCGCCCGCCGGGAGCAGCAGGTGCAGCACGTTGATGGTGTGGTTGGCGAAGGGGTCGCCGGGCAGCCAGTGCAGCGGGGTGTCCTCCCAGGAGAAGGACACGTCGCGGGCCTTGAGATCTATGTGTTCCGACGCCACGGGGGCGGGCGACGCGGGCGGCGTATTAGACATGGCGTCAATGTACTGATGGGTAGAAGGGAGGGAAACCCCTCTGCCGGCACTTCCTGCCGCCCCCGCCCCGGGCTACCTCAGCACGCCCGCCTTCGAACCGTCCGTGAGCTTGCCCGTCAGCTCCACCTGCGCCCCCGCCGGAGCCTTCACCGCCAGCCGGTTGCCCGTGGCGACCCCGCTCACCTGGCCGCCGCCCACGGTCAGCGAGGCGAACTGCGCACTGCCCGCCGCCAGTACGTACCACTGCCCGGCCTTCGATTTCCACAGCACCCCGGCCAGCACCCGCGGCTCCCGCGGCCCGCACGCCGGCGAGCCCTCCGCCTTCGCCGCCTGCGCGGCCAGCGGCGCCCCCGGGGCCAGGAACTGCGCCTGCACCCGGTCCGCCGTGCCCTGCCAGGTCTCCGCCCGGGTGCACAGCCAGGTCGCGGTGCCGTCGCCCCCCGGCAGCGGCTGCTTCGCGTACGTCCACGCGTTGACCGTGCGGACCCCGTGCGAGCGCACCGACGGCAGCAGGCAGGCGATCCGCGACCAGTCGCCCAGCTCCGCGCCCTCCGTCACGTTCCGCTCGGCGCCCGGCGCCCCCGAGGTCAGCCGGGCCGGGGTCAGCTCGCCCAGGTCGGTGATCAGCCGGGTCGCGCCGTCGCCGGTCACGGCCAGGGCGTTCCAGCTCGTACACGTACCGTCCGGGGCGGGGCTCGCCACCGGCGGAGTGACCCCCTCCGGCGTCAGCTTGAGCTTGGCCGGGGCGCCGCCCGGCTTCACCAGGTCCCGCAGCGCCGCGCCCGTCACCCACGGGGCCGCCAGATAGCGGACGTTGCCGTCGACCCGGCTGAGCACCAGGGCCGTCGCCGTGTCCGCCGAGGCCCCGTCGGTCCGGGCGAAGTCGAGGGCGGCGATATCGGTACCGGAGCGCGGTTCGGCGTACCGCACCACGCGCAGGCCGTCGTACAGCAGGACCACGACGGCCTGGTCGACGGTGCCGGCGAACAGCAGCTGCGGCGGCCCCATCGGCGGCCCGGACGGGGTGCCCGGGGTGGCCGAGACCACGACCGAGCGGCCCGGCCGGGCCCAGACGGCCAACGCCCGCCGCAGCAGCACGGCGTCGTCGACGCGGTCGCCGCGCGCGGGCCAGCCGGAGTAGTCGGTACGGGAGGACGTACGCCAGAGCGTGGGCGCGACCCGGACCAGCTGCCCGGGGTCCAGAGCCTGCTCCGCCGCCGCGTTCTTCGCGTAGAGCGGGGCGGCGGCCCCGTCGGTCCCCCACCCGCCGCCCGGCAGCGCGAGCAGCGCCCCGCATACGGCGAGGGCGATCCCGGCGGCGATCCCGGCCCGTACGAGCCGGCGGCGGCGCAGCAGATCGGTGGGCCGCGCCTGGAGCACACAGGGATCGAACTCGGGGGAGGCGAACAGCTCGTCGGTCGCCGGATCACCGGATTCCGCGACGGCGGCCGCCGGGTTGACCACCCCGGCCTCCGCCAGCACCCGCAGCACCTCCGGCTCGGGCAGCCGCTCCAGCGCCCGCAGTACGCAGGCCGCTCGGCCCGGCCCGTCGAGGGTGGCCAGCCACTGGTCGAGGGCCAGCTCCTCGGCGCCGCCGGAGCGCGGGAACAGCCGCAGCCCCCACACCTGGGGGAGCAGCGGCGGCAGTTGCGTACGCCGGGGCAGTGCGCGGAACGTCAGCGGGATCCCGGCCTCCAGGGCGGAGCGCAGCACCCGCAGCCGTACGTACGCGTAACCGGACTCCGGACCGGCGCCGCCCCGCTGTCCCGGCACCCCGCCCTGCACCGCCGCCTGGGCGGCGGCCGCTCCGTCCCGGCGGCCGCGCGGCAGGGCGCGCTGGGCCATCGAGTGGGCGGTGAGGACCCGCCGGTTGCGGCCGAGGGCGGGCGGCAGCACCAGGTAGGCCAGCCGCACCAGCCGGGGATAGTGCTCGACGATGGCGGCCTCGGCCTGTTCGACGTCGGGGGAGGGGGGGCGGGTGGCGGTATCCGGCGCAGTCACGTTCAGCAGAACGAGCGAATGGTCGGATGGTCACCCGGTCCCAGCGCGCGCGTTCGGACCGGCCGCCCCCTCAACGGCCGCAGGGGTTCACACGACGAGGCGGGCGCGCAGCGCCTCGACCGTCTCGTCGGAGACGCCGAGCCCCTCGCGCACGTACTTCTCCATCGAGCCGTAGCGCGTGTTCACCTCGTCGAGCGCGGCCTCCAGGTAGGAGGGGAAGACGCCGATCAGCGCCAGCGCGATGTCCGGGTCCCCGCCGGCCGCGGTGAAGCCCTCGATCATCGGGGCGAAGGCGATCCGCACCGCCGGGTTGACCGACAGGTACTCGCTCATCAGCGTCTCGTCGTCGGCGCCCAGCAGCGACAGGACCACGGTCGCGCCCCAGCCCGTACGGTCCTTGCCCGCCGTGCAGTGGAAGAGCAGCGGTCCGGACCGCGGGTCGGCGAGCTCGGTGAGCAGCAGCCGGTACGCGGACTGCGCCGAGGCGGAGCTGACCAGCGAGCGGTAGATGCTGGCGAACAGGGCCTGCGCTTTGCCGCCGCCCAAGTGCTCCTCGGCCACCACCGGGTCGGACAGCAGCTCCTTGAGCTGGGCGGCGGGAATCCTCCCGGGGTCGCCGTCGCCCGCGGTGTCGGCCGTCACCTTGTCGGCCAGGGCGTCGGCGATGAGCAGCCGGGCGCCGGCCGGTATCCGGTCCGGGTGGTCGCCGCGCTCCACGTCGGTGCGGAAGTCGACGACGGTGGCGATGCCGAGCGCGGCCACCGCCTGGTCGACCTCGAGGTCGAGCCGGTCGAGCTGGCCCGCGCGCAGCACCAGACCCGGGCGGATGCTGCGGCCGCCGGAGAGCGGGGTGCCGCCGAGGTCCCGGAGGTTGGCGACGGTCTTGGCGGGGGTGACGGTCATCGTGGCGGCTCCAACGTGATCAGTGAATCGAATGATCGGAGAACTGAACGGCTCGGAACGATGCACGCCGGGTGACGCGTGTCATCTATCTGATTTTCGGAGATTTCGCTCCGGAAAGGTAATCGGCGGCCAGGGAGACCCCGAGGCCGAGCCCGAGAGCCACCAGGTGCCCGGCATCGGTGAAGGTCCGCTCCCGCCGCAGCACCGGGCGGACGGCGAGTGCCAGCAACCCGACCCGGGCGGTGGTGCGCACCGGCCCGCGCGCAAGCGCCGAGGTCAGCGCCCCGAGGACGGTGTTGAACCCGTAGCTGGTGCCCACGTCCACCGCTCGCCGGGTCCGCGGCCCGGCCGTCCGGCGCAGCACCCCGTACACCAGGAGGGTCGCCGTGACGTGCCCGAACAGGAAGGCGGCGGCCGTCCACCAGGCGCCGTAGGCGTACTCGGCGTACCCGAGGACGGCGGCCAGCAGCAGCGCGTACGGCAGCGGCATCGGCTCCTCCACGAGGAGCGCGCTGGCCGGCAGGGTCTCCCAGCGGCCGGCGTCCAGGTTGTCGGCGTTGGTGGAGCAGCGGATCAGCAGCCGTTCCCGCGCCGCCGGATCCAGCCGCCCCAGGGCGTACGCCCCCAGCTGGACCGTGCCCGTATATACCGTGCTCACCGGGACCGTCCACGCCAAGGGGCTCATCGGGCCATGATCGGCCACGGGGGTGCCGCGGGGCGAGCCGGGGGCCCATGGCAGCATTCGCAGGTCATGTCACACAGCCCCGCGCCGATGCGCGCCACGCGGGCCGCGGTATTCGCGGCGGTGGCCGTCGCACTGGGCGCGGCGGGGCATTCGTACATGTCCGGTACGGACATTCCCGCACTGGGCCTTCTGGCCGCATTCGGGATGACCGGAGGGCTCGCCTGGCTCTCCGCCGGGCGCCGGCGCGGACCGCTCCCCATCACCGCCGCGCTGCTCGCCGTGCAGACGGTCCTGCACCTCGTCTTCTCCGCCTCGGGCGGGAGCGGGCCGGTGACGGGCGTGGGCATGGGCATGGGCGTGGGCATGGGCGTGGGCGTGGGCATGGGCATGGGCGTGGGCGTGGGCCTGGAGGGTGCGGACACGGAGGACATGCACTCCATGCACTCCATGCACTCGATGGACGGCATGGACGGCATGGACGGCATGCACGCGATGGAGGGCATGAGCGGTATGGCCGGCATGGGCGACATGGCGGCCGGCCACGCCCACGACGGACTCGGCATGATCGCCGCACACGTGCTCGCCGGGCTGTTCTGCGCGCTCTGGCTGGCCTGGGGCGAGGCCGCCGTCTTCCGGCTCGCCGCCGCCCTCGCGGCCGGGGCACTGCTCGCAGCCCGGCCGCTCTCCCGGGTGCTCGCCCTGCTCCGGCCGCGCGGGCTCCCCGTCCCGGCGACGCCCGCGTTCCGGACCGCCGGATACGAGCGGCCGCGGACCCTGCGCGGCGCCGTGCACGCGCACACCGCCGAACGGCGCGGGCCGCCCGTGCGCGGACGGATCCGTATCACGGCCCCCGGCCGCCCTGCCCGCGCCTGACCGAACGGCGCACCTCCTCGGTGAGGGGGCGAGACCTGGGGCCGCTCACCCATGTCTTCGCCAACACCTAGGACACCCATGTCTCTCGACGAGGCCGCGGAACTCCGCGCAGCGGACCCCGACGCCCCCGCCCGCACGCCCGGCACCTGGGCCGCCCTGCGGCCGCTGCTGCTGCGCCTGCACTTCTACGCCGGGGTGCTGATCGCCCCGCTCCTGTTCGTCGCCGCCACCACCGGGCTGCTCTACGCCGGCTCCTGGCAGGCCGAGAAGATCCTCTACGCCGACCAGCTGACGGTCGACCGCGTCGGCGCGAGCGCGCAGCCGCTCGGCGCCCAGGTCGCCGCCGCCGAGAAGGCCGCGCCCCAGGGCACGGTGACGGCCGTGTGGCCCGCGCCCGAGGCGGATGCCACCACCCGGGTGATCATGGAAAGCCCGGGACTCGCCGAGGGCGAGACCCTCACCGTGTTCGTCGACCCGTATACGGCCGAGGTCCGCGGAAAGCTCACCACCGTCGGTGACGCGCTGCCGTTGCGGGCCTGGCTGAGCGAGCTCCACTCCAGCCTGCAGCTCGGGGAGTTCGGCCGGAACTACAGCGAGCTCGCCGCGAGCTGGCTGTGGGTGGTCGCGCTCGGCGGGCTCGCGCTGTGGATCGGCCGCAACCGTGCGCGCAGGGCCGCCCTCGTCGTGCCCGACCGCACGGCGGCCGGCCGACGCAAGACCCTGTCCTGGCACGGCTCCGTCGGCGTCTGGATCGCGGTCGCCCTCGTCGGCCTCTCCGCCACCGGCCTGACCTGGTCGAAGTACGCCGGCGAGAACATCGGGGAGCTTCAGGACCGCCTCGGCGGCAGCACCCCGGCCGTCTCCGCGAAGCTCCCCGGAGCCCCGGCCGCCGAAGCCGGTGGTGAGCACGCCGGGCACGGCGCGGCCGGCGGTGACCAGGCGGCGGCGCCCGCCCCGGCCGACGGCATCGGCATCGACGCGGTGGTGGCCGCGGCCCGGGCCGCCGGGGTCACCGAGTCCTTGCGGATCACCCTGCCGGCCCAGGGCAAGGGATACGTGCTCAAGGAGCAGGACAAGCAGCTGCCGGTGCACCTGGACGCGGTCTCCGTGGACCCCGCCGACGGCCGGATCCTCGGCGAACTCCGCTTCGCCGACCACCCGCTGCTCGCGCAGCTGACCCGCTTCGGCATCGATCTGCACATGGGCCTGACCTTCGGGTTCGCCAACCAGCTGGCGCTGGCCGCGCTGGCGGTCCTGGTGATGTTCATGGTCGTCTGGGGATATCGCATGTGGTGGCTGCGCCGCCCGACCAAGGAGCGCAGGCTCTCGGCCGGCCGCCCCCAGCCGCGCGGGGCGTGGCGCAAGCTGCCGGTCACCGTGCTGCTGCCGCTGGCCGCCGCGACGGCCCTCGCGGGCTGGTTCGTACCGATGGTGGGCATCAGCCTGCTGGTGTTCCTGGCGGCGGACCTGCTGATGGGCTTCGCGGCGTCGAAGCGAAGGACGCGGCCCGGGGCGCAGGTCTGAGTGCGGTCTCTCGGCCGGGGCCCGGTCGCGGGCCCCGGCCGACGTATCACCCGGTCTTCCAGAGCGTGAGCGTGGTGACGTAGTCGGGCATGGGGTTCAGGGCCGACCTGCTCGTATCGATCAGGACGTCGGTGATGCGGAGCATGGCCAGGTTGCCGTCGCTGGTGACGGTGCACAGCACGGTCCCCTTCGGGAGCACCTTGCCCGGCCTCAGCTGGTCGCCGTACAGCTTGGACGGCATGGCGTCGGTGCCGACGGCCTCCCGGCACTCCTCCGGCGTACTGCCCGGACTCCTGCCCGTGGCCGTCAGGAACTCCAGACCCTCGTCGCTCCAGGTCTGGTAGGTGAGCTCCATGTCCGGGATCTTCCCGATCTTCCCGTTGGGATGGACCTTCGGGGCGTCCAGGTCGACGTGCGTTCCCGTGCCGGAGGAAGGGGTCCGCAGGGTCAGGGGCTTGTCCTGGAAGACCACCGTGTACGCGGCCTTCGGCGAGGAGGCGGCCGAGGGCGAGGCCTTCGGCGTGGAGGAGGCCCGGGCCGGGTCCGGGGACGCGGGCGGGGCCTGGGCCTCCTGCCGGGCGGCGGGCGACTTGGCATCGTCCTTGGAGTCGTCCCCGTCCGTCAGCCAGAGCGCGGCGCCCGCTCCCGCGAGGACGGCCAGTACGAGGGAGGCGGCGACGAGCCCGCCCCGGAACCCCTTCGAGGCGGGAGCGGCAGGGGCGGATGCGGGGCTCGGGCCCGGCGCGAACGTCGGGTGGCTCGGCTGCGGCGGCCCGGCGGGCCGGGGCGGCGTGGACGCCGTGTCCGCATGGTGGACCCCGGTGAAGGCGCCGGTCGTCCCGGTCCCCGCGCCCGTACCGCCCGGGCCGAACTGACCCACTCCCGCGCCCGCGTCCGCCACCGTCGCCGCCGGCGGATGCTCCGTGGCCCGCACCCGCCGGGCGATCTCCAGCCATGTACTGCGGCGTGCCGATGACCCCGCCGGTGCGGGTGAGCTGCGTACTGTCGGCGGCCCGGGCGATCCCGAAGTCGATGACGTACGGCCCGGCCGCGCCGAGCAGGAGGTTGGCGGGCTTCAGGGCGCGGTGCACGACCCCCGCGGAGTGGATGGAGCCGAGGGCCCGCGCCGTGCAGCCGATCAACTGGAAGACGGCGGGCAGCGGGAGTGGACCGTAGGCGTTCAGGGCGTCGTGCAGCGACAGGCCCGGTACGAAGACCGAGGCGAGCCAGGGCGAGGCGCCTGTCGTGTCGTGGTCGAGTACCGGAACGAGGTGGTAGCCCTGCACCCGTCGCGCGGCCCGCACCTCCTGCTCGAAGCGGCGTCGGAAGTCCGGATCCTGCCCGAACTCCCGGCGGATCAGCTTCAACGCGACGGGCTGCCCGCCGCGCGTGTGCGAGAGGTAGACGGTGCCCATGCCGCCCTCGCCGATCCGGGCGGTCAGCCGGTAGCCGGCTGCCTCGCGGGGGTCCTGGGGCTCAAGTGGGGCAAGTATGCCGCCGATTCCGGTAGCCACGGCTGCGAGGCCTACGACAGCGCCCCGGGGCGGACGGCGCTGGCCTGCGGAAAGCCGCCTGGAGCGCGGTCAGTTGAGCCCCGGCCGCCGAGGCGCGTGGGCGGTCCCGCACTCCCCCTCGTGAGTACGGGAACGCCGGTGCGCCGGCTCGGTCAGGGGGCGTACTTGTACCCCACCCGGCGTACGGTCTGGATCGCGCCGCGGTGGGCGGCGCCCAGCTTGCGGCGCAGTCGCGCGACGTGGACGTCGACCGTACGGCCGTCGCCGACGTGGCCGTAGCCCCAGACGGTGGTCACCAGTTGGTCGCGGCTGTGTACCCGGTGCGGGTGCGCGACCAGGTGGGCCAGCAGCTCGAACTCCAGGTACGTCAGGTCCAGGACCTCGCCGTCCACCTCGGCGGTGCGCTGCGCGGGGTCGATGCGGACCAGGGAGTCGCCGGTGACGGCCGCCGCGCCGGCCGTCGGGGCGGCGGGTACGGACTGCGGGGAGAAGGCGATCGGCGGCTGCTGGTCGGCCGGTACGAGCAGCAGGTAGCCGACCATCGGCGGCTGGCCGGGCAGGGTTGGCAGGGTGTGCGCGGGAGCCGGCAGCCAGGTGGCGCCGGGCGGAAGGAAGTCCGCGACGCGGGCCACCTCGTCGCGGTCCACGGACCGCAGGCGGTGGCGCGGACTGGGCGGGAAGGCCGGGTAGGCCAGGGGATAGGTCGCAGCGGAGGTGGCGGAAGCGAAGGAACGGGTGTTCGCCATGAGTGGTCAGCTCTTTCACGCGGAGTGGCCGGCAGGAGACGTGCGTGCATGCGTCGCGCATGCGGCGTCTTGTGTCGTACCGCGCAGACCGAAGGCCTCGACGGGGAAGTTCGGTTGGAGATCCCGGAGGCTTTAGAGGGCCGGCGCGTTCTTCGCGCGGCAACACACCCGGTCGAAATCGTGATCCTGACGGGAAGGCCAGAACGGTTCGAGGTCGCTGCGACCTGTCGAGGTGTACGAGTGGCTGGCCATGTCGCCATTCAAGCAGATGCGAGGGCACCGGGGCAGACCCCTGTCTCATCTGGTGGATCGGAATCTCATATTCCGTGATCATGGGGTGAACGGAGTACTGCAATCCCGACAAACCGTCAACCGGTCAGCCGCCTCCGCCAGTCCAGACCCGTCACACATATCGCATCGTGGGCGGATCCATCCCACCCCCAGGCCAGCCCGACCCCGTCGAGAGCCGCCACCACCTCCCGGCCCACGGCGGCGGTCCGCGCCTCGTCGGCCGCGTCGTCGCCGGTGGCGAAGCCCCCGTAGAAGAGGTACAGGTCCCCGCCGTCGGCGGCGCCCTCCGTGCACTGGGAGTGGAAGAAGACGAACCCGCGCGCGTCCGGCGGGCCGTCGCCCCGGATCTCCGCCAGACCGCAGCCGCGGCAGCAGGCGAAGTTCTCCCGCGCGGTGATCCCGGCTTCGCCGAGCGAGGCGAAGGCCCGCGCCAGCCGTTCCGGGTCGGTCTCACCCACCCAGCCGGCCTGCTCGGCGACCCGCTCCCGCCAGAGCCGGGTCACCAGCTGCGCGGCCTGCTTCCGGGACACCGGCCGGACCGTACCGTCGACCAGGTGGTCCTCGGCGCTCTCGGTGAGGGTCGCCCGGTCGTGGTAACCGCCGCGCAACCAGCCCCGTACGGCCTGCTCCAGCTGCCTCTCCACCTCGGGCGGCAGCGGCTCCGCCGGCTCCTCGGCGGCGAATTCGAGCCGCTCCCAGACCGGGCCGAGGTCCCAGCCCTTCTCCTGGCGGGCCCAGCGGGCCATGACCTCCACGACCTCGGCCGCGGTGGGGAGGTGGGTCTGGAAATGACGGTCGTGGGAACCGGCGCGGTGCTCCAGCTGGTACGCGCCGGCACCGTCGTACGCGACCTGGATGAAGACCTCCGGGTCGCTCGCGATCCGCTCCACGATGAGGAAATCGTTCTCGTCCGCGCCGAGGCGCCCCGCCAGCTCGGACAGGAAGGGCATAGAGGGGCGCTCGTAGGAACGGCCGTGCGCGGTCTGGACTCTGATCGGCAGCATGCGGACACCGTGTCAGACGGGTCTGACACGGCTGCCGGGAGGGGCGTGCCGAGTGGAACGCCGGCGCCCGCCGGGCCACGGGGCCCGGCGGGCGCCGGATCGTACGAGTGTGGAGGGGAGGTCCTAGACCAGACCGTCCTTCTCCAGGGCGGTGCAGCAGGTGTCCGTGATGAGGCGGGTCACCACGTACGGGTCCACGTTGGCGTTCGGGCGGCGGTCCTCGATGTAGCCCTTGCCGTCCTTCTCCACCTGCCACGGGATGCGGACGGAGGCGCCGCGGTCCGAGACGCCGTAGCTGAACTCGTTCCACGGGGCCGTCTCGTGCAGCCCGGTCAGGCGCTCGTCGATGCCCGCGCCGTAGTGCTTGACGTGGTCCAGCGGCTTGCTGCCCTCGCCCAGGGACTCGCACGCGGAGATGATCGCGCGGTAGTCCTCGCGCATCGCCTTCGTGGAGAAGTTGGTGTGCGCTCCCGCGCCGTTCCAGTCGCCCTTGACCGGCTTCGGGTTCAGCGTCGCGGAGACGTTGAAGTCCTCGGCGATGCGGTAGAGCAGCCAGCGCGCGATCCACAGCTGGTCGGAGACCTCCAGCGGGCCGACCGGGCCGACCTGGAACTCCCACTGGCCGGGCATGACCTCGGCGTTGATGCCGGAGATCGCCAGGCCCGCCGCGAGGCAGTGGTCCAGGTGCTTCTCGACGATGTCACGGCCGAAGATCTCGTCCGAGCCGACGCCGCAGTAGTAGCCGCCCTGCGCGGCCGGGAAGCCGTTGACCGGGAAGCCGAGCGGGCGGGCGCCGTCGAAGAAGGTGTACTCCTGCTCGATGCCGAAGATGGGGGCCTGGGCCCCGAACTTCTCGGCGATCGGACGCAGCAGCGCGCGGGTGTTCGACTCGTGCGGGGTCATGTCGATGTTCAGGACCTCGCACATGACGAGGACGTTGTCGCCGCCGCGGATCGGGTCCGGGCAGGAGAACACCGGCTGCAGTACGCGGTCGGAGGCGTGGCCCTCGGCCTGGTTGGTGCTCGAACCGTCGAAGCCCCAGATCGGCAGCGCGTCGCCGTCCGCCAGGATCCTGGTCTTGGAACGCAGCTTCGCAGTCGGCTCGGTTCCGTCGATCCAGATGTACTCAGCCTTGTAGCTCACGGGCCCCATCCTTCGGTGCGTCGCTCCGGCGCAGACTCTGCGGATGCTGCGCTGCGTCCTGCGGTTCGCGGCTTGCGAATTCGTTCTGCGGTGTAGACCGCAGCGTGCCCGCTCGCGATTTCTCTTCCGTTGCCCGTGTGTGAACCCCGTGTTACCGAGGTTTGCATCGCAGGCTGTGGTGGTTGTGCGGGTTGGCGTCGGAACACCCGTACGAGTGGGGCAGACTGGGCGGGTGAGCATTTCGTACGATGTGACGTCCGCCGGAGATGCCGCCTCTGAGGCCGCTTCCGGGCCCCCCCTCCGGGTCGGGTTGCTGGGCACCGGCCCCTGGGCCTGCCGCACGCACGCCCCCGCCCTCGCCGCGCACACCGGCTTCGAGTTCGTCGGAGTCTGGGGCCGGCGCCCCGAAGCCGCGGCCGAACTGGCGCGCGAGTACGGCGTGAAGGTGTACGAAGACACCGACGCGCTGTTCGCCGACTGTGACGCCGTGGCCTTCGCCCTCCCTCCCGACGTACAGGCCCCGCTCGCCGTGCGCGCGGCCGCCGCCGGCTGCCATCTGCTGCTCGACAAACCCGTCGCCACGACCCCGGCCGACGCCCGCGCCGTCGCCGAGGCCGTGGCCGAGCACGGGGTCGCCTCCGTCGTCTTCCTCACGCTGCGCTTCGCCGAGCCGAGCGCCGGCTGGGTCGCGGAGCAGGCGGAGCGCACGGGCTGGTTCACCGGTGCCGCGCACTGGCTCGGCGCGGTCTTCGCGCCCGACGGCGAACCCGGTGATTACGCCGACTCGCCCTGGCGCAGGGCCAAGGGCGGGCTGTGGGACGTGGGCCCGCACGCCCTGTCCGTACTCATTCCGATCCTCGGCGACGTCACCGAGGTCAGCGCCACCCGCGGGCCCGCCGACGTGGTCCAGCTGGCCCTGCGCCACAGCTCCGGCGCGGCCAGTACCGCCGTACTCAGCCTCAGTGCCCCGAGCGCGGCCGCCGGGGTGGGGCTGGAAGTGCGCGGGACCGCCGGCGTCTTCGGCCTGCCGGAGTGGAGAGACGTCCCGGGGGCCTACGGCCGCGCCCTGGACGCACTGCTCGCCTCGGCCCGTACCGGGGTCCCGGACGTGCGGGGGGCGGAGTTCGGGGCCAGGCTGACGGAGATCCTGGCGGAGGCGGACGGGCAGCTGCCGGTGTGAGCCCTCGGGGGCGCCGCTACTTGATGAGCGCGTTGGCCACGATGACGGCCAGTCCGATCGTGGCGTCGGCGACGCCGATGAGCAGCGCCGAGGCGAGCTTGTAGCCGACCCGCAGGGCCACGAAGGCGCCCCAGGCGAAGAGCATCGCGGTGTTCACGCCGAGCCCGATGGCCGTGACCCCGTGCGAGTCCCAGTCGGCGAGCCCGGCGGTGAGCAGGAGCAGGACCGTGGGAAGAGTGGCCGCGATCATGGGCCACTCGTTCCACAGTGCCCGCCCCAGGATCCGCCACCGGTGTCCCGCGGAACCGGGCTGATGGGTGCTCATGTGGTGGGAGTACCCGTGCGCGAGCCCCGCGGTGGCGGCGGTGACGAGCACCCAGCTGGCGTCGTAGAAGGGGGTGTACTCCCCGCCCTTCTGGTCGAGCGCGGCCAGCAGCCCGGACGCGAGGACGGTCCCGTACACCCCGCCGAACATCCAGTCGGCGCCGCGCCGGGGCGGGGGGAGCGCAGGCGCCGGAGCGACCGGCCCCGCCGGAGGCTCGCCGGGCATGGCGGGCACGGTGGGCCGCGGGTGCTGCTGCTCGTTCACGACGGATCCTTTGTTGCGGTAAGTCCTCTTTGTGCTGTCCCCACCCTACGAGGCGCGGGATGAGGTCGGGATGAAGGCCGTGACGGGGACGGGCACGGGGGCGGGCACGGGGGCGGGCGCGGTGACAGGCGAGGTGACAGGCGCAGGGCGCCCCACCCCGGTGGCGCAGCGGCGGAATACCTTGGTGCGCTGGCGACTTGAACCCCGCATGGCAACTCTTGGACTCATCGGAAGCGGCAACATCGGAGGCACCCTCGCACGGCTCGCCGTGGACGCGGGGCTGGACGTGGTACTCAGCAATTCCAGGGGACCGCAGACCCTGGACGGCCTGGTCGCCGAACTCGGCCCGCGGGCCCGGGCCGCCACCCCGGCCGAGGCGGCCGCCGCCGGCGACTGGGTGGTAGCCACCATCCCGCTGGGGAACTACCGCGAGCTGCCCGCCGACGCGCTGGCGGGGAAGGTCGTACTCGACACGCTCAACTACTACCCCCAGCGGGATGGGCTCTTCCCCGCCCTGGAGGCGGAGGAGACCACCACCAGCGCGCTCGTCCAGGAACACCTGTCCGGGGCGCAGGTCGTCAAGGCCTTCAACAACATCTACTTCAACCACCTGCTGCTCCTCGCCCGCCCGGCCGGCTCCCCGGACCGGTCGGCCCTGCCGATCGCCGGCGAGGACCCGGCGGCCCGCGCGTCCGCCACCCGCCTCCTCGACCTGCTCGGCTACGACGCGGTCGACGCGGGGACCCTCGCCGAGAGCTGGCGCTTCCAGCGCGATACCCCCGTGTACGTCCACCCGTACGCCGAGGACCTGGCCCGCCCGGGCGGCCTCGCCCAGGACCCGGGATCCGTCGCCGACGCGGCGGCGATCCGCGACGCCCTGGCGAAGGCCGTCCGTCCGGCCGGCTCCGCAGAATGAGGATCCTGACGGTCGGAGCCGGCGCCGCGGGCGGCTACTTCGGCGCGCGCCTGGCCCGGGCCGGCCGGGACGTCACCTTCCTGGTGCGCCCACGGCGGGCCGAGGCCCTGCGTGCGCGAGGACTCCGGGTGAGCGGGCCGGGTGAGGAGATCGCGCTGGCCCCGCACCTGGTCACCGCCGACGCGCTGGCGGGGACGTACGACCTCGTCCTGCTGTCGGTGAAGTCCACCTCCCTCGAGGCGGCCGTCCGGGACCTCGCTCCGGCGGTCGGCCCCGGGACGGCGATCCTGCCCCTGCTCAACGGAATGGCCCACCTCGACCACCTCGCGGACCGGTTCGGGGACGCGGCGGTGCTCGGCGGAGTGGCCAAGGTGGTCACCACCTTGAACGAGCACGGCGACATCGTCCGCCTGGCGCCGCCCGCCGTGGTGCTCACCGGTGAGCGGGACGGCCGTCCCTCCGCGCGGGTGGACGCCGTGCGCGAGGTACTGGCCGGGGCGGGGATCGACACCCCCCACGTGCCCGACATCATCGGCGCCATGTGGCACAAGTGGGTCTTCATCACCACCCTGGCGGCGGTGACCTCCCTCGCGAGGGGAGCCGTCGGCGAGGTCAACGCCGTGCCCGGCGGGACCGAGTTCGGCCTCGCCGTCCTCGCGGAGGCGGCCGCCGTGTCGGCTGCCTCCGGGCATCCGGTGCCCGAATCCGAACTCGCCTTCACGGCGCGGACGCTGGCCGCACCGGACTCGCCGCTGACCCCGTCGATGTACCGGGACCTGCTCGCCGGTCACCCGACCGAGGTCGAGCACGTCCTCGGCGACCTGTCCGCCCGGGCCCGATCCCTCGCCGTGCCCACTCCGCTCCTCGACCTCGCCGCCCTGCAGCTACGGGTCAACCAGCGGCGGGTGTCGGCCGGGCAGCCCTAGGGCCTGTGTGATGTCGTGATCAGTCGGGGGTCTTCAGGAGGTCGTCGATCCAGATCATTGCGGCACGGAGATGGACGCCGGCGAGGTAGCTCTCGGGTGATTTGTCGTAGCGAGTGGCGATGCCTCGCCAGGCCTTGAGCTTGTTGATCAGGCGCTCGACGGTGTTCCGCTCTTTGTAGAGGTCTGCGTCGTAGCTGACGGGTCGGCCGCCTCGGGCGCCCTTCTTCCTCCGGTTGGCGGCTTGGTCCCTCTTCTCTGGGATGACCGCCTTGATGTTGCGTTTGCGCAGGTAGGCGCGGTTGCCGCGGGATGAGTAGGCCTTGTCCGCGGCGACCGCGCCGGGCCTGCTGCGAGGACGACCGACAGGCAAGCGGACTCGAACCCGCTTGAGCACGGGGATGAACTGCGGGCTGTCCCCGGCCTGCCCAACGGTCAGGACCAGTGCGAGTGGGCGGCATCTGCGGTCCGCGGCGAGGTGGAGTTTGCTGGTCAGCCCGCCCCTGGATCTGCCGAGCAGGGCTTCCTTCAGGCGGAGCTTGTGTCTGCGCCGGACGCGCCGGCGCTCGGCCTGTCCGTTCTGTTCCTCCGGTCCGCCCCTTTTTGCCGGGCGGTCTCATGTTCCTGTGCGGCTTCCTCCAGGGCGTCCATGAGGTGCTTGCTGACGCGCATGCCCGCGGCGTCGTGATGGGCGCGAACCGTTGTGGAATCCACGCTGACCAGCGACAAGTCGCTCCGTCCGGCGCGGGCGGCCTCGGCGATCAGGCCTTCCAGGAGGGCGGAGAACACGCCGGCGTTCCGCCAGACCCGGAAACGCCCGTAGACGGTGGCCCATGGGCCGAACTCGGCAGGCATCTCCCGCCACTGACCGCTGGACCGGAACCGCCAGATCACCCCCTCGAACTGCTCCCGCAGCCGCTCGGGGTACGGGCCATACCTACCGATCGGCAGGTATGGCTCGATGAACTTCCACTGGGCATGGGTGAGTTGCCTGCGAGTCACAACCACAGTCCTATCGAATCCACCCCACGAAGAGCACAGAACTCAAGAACTGATCACGACATCACACAGGCCCTAGGGGGCGCCGGCGGTGGAGGTGCGGGAGAGGGCCTCGCGGACGGCCTCCTCCGAGCGGGCCACCACCGCCGTGCCGTCCTCGGCCGTGATGATCGGGCGCTGGATCAGCTTCGGATGAGCCGCCAAGTGGCTGATCCAGCGGCCGCGGGCCTCCTCGGTCTCCTCGCGCGGCAGGTCCCTCCCCCAGACTCCGTCCGGGGGGACCCCCGGACCGGTCTCCTTGGCGAGGGGGTCCGAGGTGCGGGTGATGTCCCAGGGCTCCAGGCCCAGCCGGCCCAGGACCTCGCGGATCTCGGCCTCGGAGGGCACGTCCTCCAGGTAGCGGCGGACGGTGTACTCGGCGCCCTCCGCGTCCAGCAGGGCCAGCGCGCTACGGCACTTCGAGCAGGCGGGGTTGATCCAGATCTCCATGCCGGAAAGCTTAGCGAGGCGGCGTCTGGCCAGGTCCTTTGTCAGTGGTCACCGGTAAAATCAAAGGAGAAGGACAGGACGCCAACTACCGTTTGGGAGGCTGTAGATGGCCACTGCCATGACCCTGCACACCATCGAGCCCGTCAAGAAGAAGCCGCTGCCCGCGGGGCTGCCTCGCGAGTGGTACGAGAGCCACAACCGGCGCCTCAAGGCGATGCGGCTGGCGATATCCCTGCTCGACTCGGGCACGTATGACGTACAGCGCGCCACCAACCGCAAGATCCGTGCGATGGCCGTCCGGACGGGCATCCGCCGGCCGTCGAACGTCACCTGCAAGCTGGTCCGCTCCTTCATCCGCGACGCCGGGTAGGCGGCCCGCACCGGCCGGACCCAGCCCGCCTCGGGGACCTTCGGGAAGCCGAAGCCGTAGCCCTTGCTCCTGGAGCCACGGCAGCAGCTTTTCGAGGGCCTCGACGGACTGGGAGCGGTCGCCGCCCCCGCCGTGCACGAGGATCGTCGGCCCCTTGGTCTTCAGCTGCTCCTGCACGGTGCTGACGATCTCGTCCGCGCCGGGCCTGTCATCGTTTGATCATGGGTTCGGTACGGCGTGGTCATCGCGCGCCGGCGCCGGGCCGTTTCCCGCCCCGGTTTCCACCTCGGCCCCCGCCCCGGAGTGCGTCCCGGTCCCCGTCCAGGGACAGCACCAGCAGTGCCACGTCGTCGCGCGGCCCGCCCCCGGTGAAGGACCGCAAGTCCCGCCACACCGCCGGGGCCAGCCCCGCCGGATCCGTCGCCAGTACGGGCATCCGCGCGGCCAGCGGGTAGAAGTTCCCCGCCGCGTCGCGGGCCTCGGTCACCCCGTCGGTGTACATCACGAGCCGGTCCCCGGGGATCACCGGGATCTCGGCCGGCGCCGCCGGGGTGGGACCGGCCAAGCCCAAGCCGAGCGGAGGCCCCGGGGCCACGTCGACCTCCGAGACCGTGAAGCCCCGTAGCAGCAGAGGCGGGGGATGGCCGCACGAGACGATCCGTACGAGGTCCAGCCCGGGCGGGAACTCCAGCAGCACCGCCGTCGCGAAGAGCTCCGCATGCTCCACGGCCGCCGAGTCCGCGAGCAGCCGCCGGTCCAGCCGGGCCGCCACCGTCGTGAGCTCCACGTCGTCCAGGACCCCCTCCCGGAAGGCGCCGAGCAGCGAGGCCACCGTACCGACGGCGGCCAGGCCGTGGCCCTGGACGTCGCCGATCAGCGCACGCACTCCGTAGGGGCCGGCCCGTACGTCGTACAGGTCGCCGCCGACCAGGGTGCCGTGCTGCGCCGCTCGGTACAGGCCCGCACAGCCGACCGCGCCGACCCGCTCGGGGACGGGCGGCAGGACCGCGAGCTGCGCCGCCTCCGCGACGGTGCGCACGCTCACCAGCTGGGCGTCACGGCGTTTTCGGACCCAGGCGACCACCACGCTGAGCAGGCCGATCGCCGCGACCGTCGCGAGGTCGGAGCCCCGGGCATGGGCGATGCCGAGCGAGGGCAGGCCGACGAGGACGAGCACCGTCGCGGCGAAGAGGGCCGTCCCGGTGGCCCCGTACGCGAAGGCGGCCACCGGCGGGAGTCCGGCCAGGAAGTAGCCCAGCTCGACATCGCCCGGGGTGATGCTCTGCACGAACACCAGCACCACCAGCGCCACCGCAGGCGCGAGGCGGGCCCAGCGCGGCGGCGGCGCCCCGCGCGGCCAGCCCGGTTCCTCGCGTCGGCGTCTCACCCCTCCACCCTGATCCCGACGGGGGAGGGGCGCACGCCGGGTGGCTCCTTGCGGCCGCGGCCGCGACAGTGGTGGCGTGACGGAAGCGGATGGCGCGACGCAGAGCGCGCAGATGAGTACCAGGCTGAACTGGCTGCGCGCGGGGGTGCTCGGCGCGAACGACGGAATCATCTCCACGGCGGGCCTGGTCGTCGGCGTCGCCGGGGCCACGACCTCGCGGACGGCGATCCTGGCGGCCGGCGTCGCCGGGCTGCTCGCGGGCGCGCTGTCGATGGCGGCGGGGGAGTACGTGTCGGTCAGCTCCCAGCGGGACTCGGAGAAGGCCGCGCTGGACCTGGAGCGGCGGGAGCTGGCGGACTCCCCCCAGGAAGAGCTGGAGGAACTGACGGGGCTGCTCGTGCAGAGGGGGCTGAGCGAGCCGGTGGCTCGGGAGGCGGCAGAGCAGCTGACGGAGCGGGACGCGCTACGGGCCCACGCGCGGGTGGAGCTGGGGATCAACCCCGACGAACTGGCCAATCCGTGGCACGCGGCGGCGGCGAGCCTGGTGGCCTTCACGGTGGGGGCGCTGCTGCCGCTGCTCGCGATCGTCCTGCCGGGGGCTTCCGGGAGGGTGCCGGTGACCGTGGTCGCGGTGCTGCTGTCCCTGACCCTGTGCGGGGTGCTCAGCGCACGGCTGGGCGGGGCGCCCGTGGCCCGGGCGATCCTGCGCAACGTCGCCGGTGGCGCCCTGGCCATGACCGTGACCTACGCGGTCGGCACCTGGCTGGGCGCAGCCACCTGACCGCCGGAACCCGGCCGCCCCCGGCTCTCCGCTGCGCGGGCTCGTCCCCTACCCGCCCTTCCCCCGTTCCCCGGGCGCTGCCCGGACCCCGGTCCTCAAGCGCCGGGCGGGCTGAAAGATCCTGTGGCTCCGCCCCGGATCCCGGTCCTCAAACGCCGGGCGGCTGAAAGGACCTGGGGCTGGGCTGGAAGGCCCCTGGGGCTCGCCCCGGAGCCCGTGCCTCCCGCGGGCAGCTCCAGGTTCCGCCCATGCATCCAGGCCGGCGGCGGCCAGAATCCAGCCCCGCCGGCGTTTGAGGCGACGCCTTCAGCCTCGTCGGCGATTGAGGCGCGGGCAACCGGCGCCGGACAGCACCCCGCCGGGGCTCCGCTGCGAAGATGGGGGCATGCGTATCGCAGTCACCGGTGCCACCGGGCTCATCGGCAGCGCCCTCGGGCGGTCACTGAAGGCCGACGGACACGATCTCGTCCGCTTCGTGCGGCGAACCCCGGAAGGCCCCGAGGAGGCGCGGTGGGACCCGCAGCGGGGGTACGTCGACCCGGAGGGGCTCGCCGGGTGCGGAGCCGTCGTGCACCTCGCCGGGGCGGGGGTCGGAGACCACCGCTGGACGGCCGCGTACAAGCGGGAGATCCGCGACAGCCGGGTCAAGGGCACGGCCGCCATCGCCTCGGCCGTCGCCGCCATGGCCGACCCGCCCGCGACGCTGGTCTGCGGATCCGCCATCGGGTACTACGGCGACACGGGAGACCGCACGGTCGACGAGGGCTCCCGGGCCGGCGAGGGGTTCCTTCCCGAGGTCTGCGTCGAGTGGGAGGCCGCCGCCGCGCCCGCCCGGGACGCCGGGATCCGGACCGTGTTCGCCCGTACGGGACTGGTCGTCGCCGCCGAGGGCGGGGCCTGGGGAAAGCTGTTCCCCATCTTCAAGGCCGGCATCGGCGGCCGGCTCGGCAACGGCCGCCAGTACTGGTCGCACATCTCGATGCACGACGAGATCGCCGCCCTGCGCCACCTGATCGACACGCCCGCCTTGACCGGGCCGGTGAACCTGACCGCCCCCGAGCCCCTGACCAACCGCCAGGTCACCGCCGCGATGGGCCGGGTCCTGCACCGCCCGGCGGTGTTCGCCGTGCCCGCGCCGGTGATGCGCGTGGTGCTCGGGGAGTTCGCCCAGGACGTGCTGGGCAGCCAGCGGGTGCGCCCCACCCGGCTGCTGGAGTCCGGGTTCGTCTTCCGGTACCCCGGCATCGAGGATTCCATCAGGGCGGCGCTCGGCGGCCCTGAGGCCTGAGGGGGAGCATTCGCCGCGCGCGTGCGACCGTACGTGAGCCGAATGCGACCGCCGTGCGACCGGAGTTGACCGCATCACCCGTAATGGTCCGCCCAACTCGGGTTCCGCTCGACCCCGTTGGGGGAAGGAGGTTCCCCACACAGCTGGGCCGACCTCGGGGAGGGGCACGTGCTCAACAGCGCACACGCACACCATGCGGACGTGGTCATCGTAGGAGCCGGAGTCTCCGGACTCGCGGCAGCGCACCACCTGATCGCGGCCGGCGTCACGGTCATCGTCCTGGAGGGCGCCGACGACCCCGGTGGCCGGATGGCCACCGAGACGGCGGACGGCTTCCGGCTCGACCGGATCGGCCAGTTCCTCAACACCGCCTACACCGAGCCGGCCCGCACCCCGGGCCTGGAAGGCCTGGTCCTCAAGCCCTTCGCGCCCGGCGCCCTCGTCCACACCGACGGCAGAACGCTGCGCGCCGGGGCCCTCACCCCCGCCCGCGCCCTGACCAGCGGATCCCTCGACCAGGCCCGGATCGGCGCGGCGCTCGCCCGCCTCGCCGCGCTGCCCGAGGAACGTCTCCTGGCCCGCCCCGAGCGCACCGCGCACGCCGCCCTGAGCTCCCGGAGCCTCGGTACGACGCTGCGCCCGCTCCTCGCCGCGCTCCTGCGCGACCCCGGACTCACCACCTCCAGCCGCGTCGCCGACCTGGCCCTGCGCACCTTCGCGCGCGGCCGCCTCGCCGTACCCGAAGGCGGCGCCGACGCCCTGCCCCGACTGCTCGCCGCCGGGCTGCCGCCCGGCACCGTACGCACCGGGGTCCGGGTCCGCTCCGTGGCCACCAACCTGGTCGCCACCGAGGAGCACGGAGACTTCAGCTGCCGCTCGGCCGTCCTGGCCACCGGCGCCCGGGCGGCCGCCGAACTGCTCCCGGGCCTGCGCGTGCCCGCCTTCCACGAGGTGACCGTGCTGCACCACGCCACCACCACGCCGCTGCCCTGGGACGGCTCGCTGCTCCTGGACGGTGACCCGGACTGGCCCGTCGCCCACACCGCGGTGATGAGCGCCGTCGACCCGACGCGCGCCCCGGCCGGCCGCAGCCTGGTCACCACCACCGTGCTCGGCCCGCCGCCACCCACCCGCACGGTCGCCTCCCGTCTGGCCCGGCTCTACGAGACCGCGACCCGGGACTGGGAGCTCCTCGCCGTCCACCACACCCCCGAGGCGGTACCCGCCATGCCGCCGCCGCACGACACCCGGCGCACGGTCCGGGTACTGGCCGGGCTGTACGTGTGCGGCGACCACCGGGACACCAACACCGTCGAGGGGGCCCTGCGCTCGGCCCGCCGCGCCGCCGCCGCCCTCCTGCGCGACTTCGGCATCCCCGTCCCGGCCGTCCCGGAGGCGGCCCTGCCCATGGCGGCCTGAGACCGGGAGCCGGGGCCCGGTCCCGACCGGTACCGGGCCCCCGGGGGCCCGCGCCCGGCCGCCGGACGGAGTCCGGCGCAGCGCCCCGAAGCCGGTGAGGCCCCCAGGGGCCGAACCGTGCGCGGGGCGCGTCGGACATCAGGACAGCGCGGCCACCCGGTCCCGGTACGTCCGCACGGCCGACGCGTCCCGGTACGGCTCCAGCCGCCGCTCGAAGTCCCGTACGTACTCCACCGCCCGCACCGACCGCATCTCCATGGCCTGCTGCGCCGCCTCCGCACCCAGCGCACACGCCTGGTCCAGCTCGCCCAGCCCGAGCCGCGCCGAGGCCAGCACCACCCGGCAGAACAGCCGCGAGCGCGCGTAGGAGGGCGCCCGCAGCTGCAAGGACCGCTCCGCGTGCTGCGCCGAGGCCCGGTACTGCTGCAGGTCCCGGTGACAGTGCCCGAACTCGTCCGCGAGCTGCGCCTCGTCGTAGTCGCGCGCCCAGTGCGGTACGTCGTCCCCCGGCCGGGCCGCGCCCAGCGCCCGCTCGGCCCGCACCAGCGAGGCCGTAGACGCCCTGACCTCCCCGAGCACCGCGTGCCCGCGTGCCTCCGCCGAGTGCAGGAGCGCCTGCACCACCGCAGGCGGCCCGGAGCCCACGCCCTGCTGGGCCACCCGGGCCAGCTGCACGGCCTCCCGGCCGTGGCCGAGGTAGACCGCCTGCTGGCTCATCGTGATCAGCACGTACGCCCCGTACGGCCGGTCCCCGGCCGCCTGGGCCAGGCGCAGTGCCTGCACGAAGTACCGCTGGGCGAGCCCGTGCGCGGCGATGTCGTAGGAGGTCCAGCCCGCGAGCCGGGTCAGATCGGCGGCGGCGGAGAACAGCCGGCGCCCCGTGGCCTCCCCGTAGGTGCCGCGGAGCATCGGCTCGGCCTCGTGCTCCAGGTACCGCACCAGGGCCTGGCGGGCGTGGCCGCCCCCGTAGGCGTGGTCCAGGGTGCGGAACAGCTCGCCCACCGATCTGAGCGCCGCGATGTCACCGCCCGTCACCCGCTGCCCGGGCCCGCGGTCGATCTGCCGCTGCCGGGGCACCGAGGCCCGGCCGGGCAGGGGACGGCTCTGCTCGGGGACGCGCGTCGCGGCCTGCTCCGCACCCCGGCCCACCCGCTCGTCGGCCCGCCCGATCAGCCAGTCGCGGCTGGGCACCACCAGCCCGGCGGGGGTGAAGGCGATCTTGCGCAGCTCGGCGTGCGAACCGGAGTCCTTGCGCCACAGCCCGCTCGCGATGTCGACGGCCTCCTCGGGGGTGGCCGCGAACTCCAGCCCCGCGTACACCGGGGCGCACGCGTCCAGGCCCAGGTCCTGGGCCGACAGCCGCCGCCCCAGGCGCCGGGTGAACACTTCCGCGATCAGCGCCGGGGTGGTGCCGCGCGGCTGCTGCCCGCGCAGCCAGCGGGTCACGGAGGTCTTGTCGTACCGCAGGTCGAGACCGTGCTCCAGACCGAGCTGGTCGACGCGGCGGGCGAGCCCGGCGTTGGAGAACCCGGCCTCGGCGATCAGTGCCGAGAGCTGCCGGTTGGGGACGCGCTGGGCAGGTCGTTCCGTCATCGGCTCCACGGTCTCCTGACGTGACGGACCGGAGACCCGGCCCTGTGAACGGCGTGAATGTAGCGGCGAACTCCGCCCACACCGCCCTCTCTGTCCCACATTCATCCGATCGTGTGCAGAACCGGTGGGTCTCTTTACGGACTGACCCCCTCCACCCGCGTACGCTGCGGCCATGACCCGCCGGCCCACCGGGGCTCCTCCCCCCGGCAGCTGCGAGCGCCCCGACGGCGACGGCAGCCATGCAGAAGCCACGGCCTCGCCGCCCGTCCCCGAGCCGCCCGTCCCCGAGCTGGCCGCGCCCGAGCTGACGGAGGCGGAGTGCCGGCGGTGCGGGACCTACATCGCGGGCCTCGACGGGCGCTACGCGTGCGGGGTCTGCGGCTGGGTGAACGACCACTCCGAAGGGCACCGCAGACTGCCCCGGGCGGACGAGGACCCGGACCGGCCGAGGGGGCGCAGGCGGCCGAAACAGCTGCTCGGACCCCCGGAGCCCGAGCTCGTCGCGGAGGCCGGGACGGGCGGCTGACGGGGCGCGCCGGGGCCGCCGTACCCTTGCTTGGTGCGATAGGTGCACACAGCAAGTTCGTCGGCAGGTTCAACGAGGAGGCGCCGCGGTGGCTGAGCTTGGGTTTGTCCGCATGGGCTTCGGCCCGGAGGCCGTCGAGTACACGGTGGCCTGGGAAGAGCAGCGCCGCGTGCACGCGGCCCGCTTCGCGGACGAGATCGAGGACACCTGCCTGCTGCTGGAGCACCTGCCGGTCTACACGGCCGGCCGGCGCACCGCGGACAGCGAGCGCCCGCTCGACGGCACGCCCGTCGTGGACGTGGACCGCGGCGGCAAGATCACCTGGCACGGACCGGGCCAGCTGGTCGGCTATCCGATCATGAAGCTGCCACGTCCGGTGGACGTGGTCGCCCACGTCCGCCGCCTGGAGGACGCGCTGATCCGCACTGCCGCCGAGTTCGGCCTGGAGACCACCCGCGTCGAGGGGCGCAGCGGGGTCTGGGTGCTCGGCGACCCGGTGGAGGAGCGTCCGAAGATCGGCGGCCTCTCGCTGGACTTCGACCCGCGGCTGCACGACGAGGAGTTCGACCCCCGGCTGAACGGCCCCGAGTACGCCCCGTCCAACGCCGGCCAGCGCCGCGAGGACCGCAAGCTCGCCGCCATCGGCATCCGGGTCGCCAAGGGCGTCACCATGCACGGTTTCGCGATCAACGTGAATCCCGACAACACCTGGTTCGACCGGATCGTCCCCTGCGGGATCCGGGACGCCGGTGTGACCTCGCTCTCGTACGAGCTGGGCCGCGAGATCACCATCGCCGAGGTGCTGCCGGTGATCGAGGGGCACCTGAAGGACGTACTGGAGCAGGCGGAGCCGCGGCCGCGGGAGATCGAGCCCGCGGTGGGTTCGTAGGGCTCGCGCCCGGTCCTGGGAATGGGCCCGGCCGCCCGCAGGTTGGCCGACGTAAGAGCGTATGAAATTACGGGCGTACCCTGGTGGGCGCCGAAGAATCGAAGTCACAGGGAGCCGGTCGTGTCCGCAGTCGCACCCGACGGACGCAAGATGCTGCGCCTCGAGGTCCGTAACGCCCAGACCCCCATCGAGCGCAAGCCCGAGTGGATCAAGACCCGGGCGAAAATGGGTCCCGAGTACACCAAGATGCAGGCCCTGGTGAAGGGCGAAGGACTGCACACGGTGTGCCAGGAAGCCGGCTGTCCGAACATTTACGAATGCTGGGAGGACCGCGAGGCCACCTTCCTCATCGGTGGCGACCAGTGCACCCGGCGCTGTGACTTCTGCCAGATCGACACGGGCAAGCCCGAGGCGCTGGACCGGGACGAGCCCCGCCGCGTCGGCGAGTCCGTCGTCACGATGGACCTGAACTACGCCACCATCACGGGCGTCGCGCGCGACGACCTGGCGGACGGCGGTGCCTGGCTCTACGCGGAGACCGTGCGCCAGATCCACCAGCAGACGGCGGGCCGCGAGAGCGGCCAGACCAAGGTCGAGCTGCTCGCCCCGGACTTCAACGCGGTCCCGGAGCTGCTGGAAGAGGTCTTCGCCTCCCGCCCCGAGGTCTTCGCCCACAACATCGAGACGGTGCCGCGCATCTTCAAGCGGATCCGCCCCGGCTTCCGCTACGAGCGCTCGATGGACGTCATCACCCGGGCGCGGGCCTACGGCCTCATCACCAAGTCCAACCTGATCCTGGGCATGGGCGAGGAGCGCGAGGAGGTCAGCCAGGCGCTGAAGGACCTCCACGAGGCGGGCTGCGAGCTCATCACCATCACCCAGTACCTGCGGCCCTCGCCGCGCCACCACCCCGTCGAGCGCTGGGTGAAGCCGGCCGAGTTCGTGGAGCTGGCGCAGGAGGCCGAGGAGATCGGCTTCTCCGGAGTCATGTCCGGTCCGCTGGTGCGTTCCTCGTACCGCGCCGGCCGGCTCTACCAGCAGGCGATGGAGAAGCGAGCGACCGTCTGAGACGATCGCCCCGGGCGAGCGTCTGATGCGTGCGTGGCACGCGGAACGCGTGAGGCCAGAGGTATGTGAACTCGCGCACAAAGTCTTACCTGTGGGTAACACCGCACCGATGCGGCCCCTAGGCTCTTCCTCGGAAGGCCCGGCGGGCCGCATCAAGGTTTCATCACTGTTTGACCGGTCGGTCATCCCCTGGTAACACCAGTCAGTGACGATTGCTCGACGCACCGCACACACGCTGCGCCGCACACGCTTGGCACCTCCCGACGTCAGCTCCGTGAAAGGCTCGACATCATGCAGGCCGCGCCCGTACGCGCCACCGCCATCCCGTCCTTCACCGACGCCGTCCGCGGCCTGGAGTCGCTGCTCATGAGCGGCGCCCGGCGAAACGCCTGGACGGCCGTCCTCGAAGACCGCCGCAGGGCCAAGGACCGGGTCGAAACCGAGCACGTACTCGAGGCCGCGGCGACCCGCACCGAGAAGGCCACGTAAACTTCGCTTCATGGCGAGGAAGTCAAACGCAGAGACTGCTGCGAACCCCGGGCGACTGAAGCAGATCGCCCTGACGTACAAGATGACGCGCAAGGCGGACCCGAAGGTCGGTCTGATCGTCGCGGGCGTGGGAATCGTCACCTTTGGTGTCTTTCTTGCGATCGGCTTCCTGATCGACCACCCGGTCTACCTGGGCATTCTGGGCTTCCTGGTGGCGTTCCTGGCGATGGCGATCATCTTCGGACGGCGGGCCGAGACGGCCGCCTTCGGACAGATGGAGGGACAGCCCGGTGCGGCCGCGGCCGTACTGGACAACGTGGGCCGGGGCTGGAGCACCACCCCCGCCGTCGCGATGAGCAAGCAGCAGGACATCGTCCACCGTGCCGTGGGCAAGGCCGGCGTGGTCCTGATCGCGGAGGGCAACCCGAACCGGGTGAAGCCCATGCTCGCGAACGAGAAGAAGAAGCTGGCCCGGATCATGCCCGACATCCCGGTCCACAACTTCATCGTGGGCACGGGCGAGGGCGAGGTGCCGCTCAAGAAGGTCCGTACGACCTTGATGAAGCTGCCCCGCGTGCTCTCCGGGCCCCAGATCACCCAGGTCAACGACAAGCTGCGGGCCATGGGTGACCTGCTGAGCAACATGCCGATCCCGAAGGGCCCGATGCCCAAGGGGATGCGCATGCCGCGCGGCGGAAAGATGCGCTGATCCGCTTTTCTTATCCGCCTTTCGTATACAACGCAGAGAGGGGCGCCCCGGGCCGACGACCTGATGCTCTTCAAGT
>NZ_JAPNLJ010000007.1:30319-183623 GCF_026627445.1 Streptomyces sp. H27-H1 | reverse complement strand
GGGCCCCCCCCTCTCTGCTTGCCGCGGTTCTCCGCGCCCGTCTCAGATCCTGACCTGGACCGCGCGGCTGAGTCGGTCGTGCAGTCCGCGGCCGTCACGGTCCCAGACGATGGCCGGGATCAGCAGGGCGAGCAGCGCGGTGCGCAGCACCACACGGCCGATGCCCAGCCGTCCGCCGTCCTCCGAGACCACTCGGAGGCCCAGGATCCGCTTCCCTGGGGTAAAGCCCACAGTGCCGACCGTGAGGATGGCCAGGGCGATGAAGACGGCCAGCGTCCAGTTCCCCGCACCGTTCCAGTCCCGGCCCGTGATCAGCCCGTACGCGATCAGCTGGCAGCCCAGCCAGTCGATGGCCACGGCGCCGAGGCGGCGGCCGAAACGGGCCACGGAGCCGGGCCCCTGCTGGGGCAGACCGAGCTGTTTGCCGGGGTACCCGAAGTCGGCACCCATCTCCTCGGCGGCCTCGCGGGGGCCGGAGAGCCAGGATCCGATTGCTTGCCTCTTGTCCACCCGGACACGGTACCCGTGCCGCTCGACGCCGTTCCGGCGGGACCCTGGTTAACTTGTGCGAAACAAATGGGTCATGCTTGAGAAACCCCGTCTGCTTATGGTCGGGTCAGCGTGCGGCACCGCACTGACGCACCACTAGCTATAAAGCCCGCCCTGCCCCGGGGTCGGGAGTAGGAGGAGTTGGATGTTCAAGAACGCCGACGAAGTGACGCAGTACATCAAGGAGAACGACGTCAAGTTCGTCGACGTCCGCTTCTGCGACCTGCCTGGTGTGATGCAGCACTTCACCATCCCGGGGCGCGTCTTCGACCCGAACGAGGAGCTGGCGTTCGACGGCTCCTCGATCCGCGGCTTCCAGGCGATCCACGAGTCCGACATGGCGCTGCGTGCCGACATCACCACCGCGCGCCTGGACCCGTTCCGCAAGGACAAGACGCTCAACATCAACTTCTTCATCCACGACCCGATCACGGGCGAGGCCTACAGCCGTGACCCGCGCAACGTCGCGAAGAAGGCCGAGGCCTACCTGGCCTCGACCGGCATCGCCGACACCGCGTTCTTCGGCCCCGAGGCCGAGTTCTACGTGTTCGACAGCGTGCGCTTCGCGACCACCGCGAACGAGAGCTTCTACCACATCGACTCCGAGGCCGGCGCCTGGAACACCGGTTCCGAGGAGAACAACCGTGGTTACAAGGTCCGCTACAAGGGTGGTTACTTCCCCGTAGCCCCGGTCGACCACTTCGCCGACCTGCGCGCCGAGATCTCCCTCGAGCTGGACGCCCAGGGCCTCCAGGTCGAGCGTCAGCACCACGAGGTCGGCACCGGTGGCCAGGCCGAGATCAACTACAAGTTCAACACGCTGCTCGCCGCGGCCGACGACCTGATGCTCTTCAAGTACATCGTGAAGAACGTCGCATGGAAGAACGGCAAGACCGCGACCTTCATGCCGAAGCCGATCTTCGGTGACAACGGCTCGGGCATGCACGTGCACCAGTCGCTGTGGGCGAACGGCGACCCGCTGTTCTACGACGAGACCGGCTACGCGGGTCTGTCGGACATGGCGCGCTACTACATCGGCGGCATCCTCAAGCACGCCCCGTCGCTGCTCGCGTTCACCAACCCGACGGTGAACTCGTACCACCGCCTGGTCCCGGGCTTCGAGGCGCCGGTCAACATGGTGTACTCGCAGCGCAACCGCTCCGCCGCGATGCGCATCCCGATCACGGGCTCGAACCCGAAGGCCAAGCGCGTCGAGTTCCGCGCCCCGGACCCGTCCTCGAACCCGTACCTGGCGTTCTCGGCCCTCCTGCTGGCCGGCCTCGACGGCATCAAGAACAAGATCGAGCCGATGGAGCCGATCGACAAGGACCTCTACGAGCTCTCCCCGGACGAGCACGCGAGCGTCCCGCAGGTCCCGACCAGCCTCGAGGACGTCCTCAAGGCCCTCGAGGAGGACCACGAGTACCTCCTGGCCGGCGGTGTCTTCACCCCCGACCTGATCGAGACCTGGATCGACTACAAGCGCACCCACGAGATCGCCCCGATCGCGCTGCGCCCGCACCCGCACGAGTTCGAGCTCTACTTCGACCTCTAAGCCGTGCCGTGCTGACGCACTGATCACCCGGAGCCCCGCCCCCTTCCACGGAAGGGGGCGGGGCTCCGTCGTTTCCGCCCGGCGGGCGGCCTGCCGGTGGTTTGCTGCGTGGATGGACGACGTGTGGAAGACCATCGGGGCCCTCGTGGCCCGGTTCGACGAGCACGACCGGGAGTGCGGGGTGGGGCGGGAGGAGAGCCTGACGCTGCAGGTCCTGAAGATCGGGGAGGAGTTCGGGGAGGCGGCGCAGGCCGTGATCGGGGCCCGGGGCACCAATCCCCGTAAGGGGAACTCGCACACCTGGAGCGACGTGGAGGCGGAGGTCGCCGATGTCATCGTCACCGCGATGGTCGCCCTTGCCCGGATGCGGCCCGACGCCCCCGCCTTCCTCGCCGGGCATCTGCGGGAGAAGTCGCAGCGGTTCCTGTGACGGGAACGGTGGGCGAGACCGGCCCGCGGGGCGGGCCGCCGGGGCGGGCCGGACCGCTCAGCGCATCAGGGGCATGGCGCCCGTGAGGTCGCGTAGGCAGCGGACCGCGAGTTCGGACGGGGAGCCGGGGCCCGCGGGCGGGGTGTCCGTGGCCGACCAGAGTTCCAGGGCGATGCGGATCGCGTCCGTGGCGGCCGCCGAGAGGAGGCGGACGCCGAGGGTGTCGGCCTCCGGGCCGGCGAGCCGGGCGATCACCGGGACCAGGCGCTCCTCGGAGTCCTGGTTGACCCGGTACCAGACGGCCCGCAGAGCCTCGTCGGTCGCGGCGGCGCGCAGCAGGCCGCGGGTGACCTCCAGGCCCTCCTCGAGTGCCTGGGGGTCCGTGAGGGAGCGGGTGACCGCCCGCTCCAAGGCCTCGGCGAGCGGGGTGCCGGGGTCCTCTTCGGCGAGCAGCGCGCGCCAGGCGTCGCCGCCGCCCGCGAGGAGGGGGGCGACGGCCTCCTGCTTGTTGCGGAAGTAGCGGTAGAACGTGCGCAGCGCCACGCCCGCTCGATGCGCGATGTCCTCGGCGGTGGTGCCGTCGGGGCCGTGCTCGGCGAAGAGTTCGCAGGCTGCGCGGGCGATGTCGAGCTGGGTGGCCGCCTTGCGGCGCTCGTTCAGCGACTGGGCTCCGGGGCCGGCCTGGGGAGAGTACGGACGAGGGGATCTCACGGTGGGAAGGATACCTCGTGCCGAAGAGCGGTATTGCACGTTTTGACAGGCTGGCAAACCGTGTCATGACGGGAGTACGCTCGTCCCCATGAACCGTTACGAAGGACGTCGCGTCCTCATCACGGGCGGCGGCTCCGGCATCGGCCAGGCCACCGTCCACCGCATCCTCTCCGAGGGCGGCCGGGTCCACGCCGTGGACGTCAACGAGGCCGGCCTCAAGGCCACCGCCGATCAGGCGGCCGCCGACGGCCACGCCGACCGAGTCACCACCGCCGTCCTCGACATATCCGACGAGGCCGCGGTCAAGGCGGGCGTGGCCGCCGCCGTCGACGTCCTCACCGGGATCGACGTCCTGGTCAACGCCGCGGGCATCCTGCGCTCCGCGCACACCCACCAGACCACTCTGGACCTCTGGAACCAGGTCATCGCGGTGAACCTGACCGGCACCTTCCTGGTCATCCGCGAGTCGCTCCCGGCGCTGCTGGCGGGCGAGCAGCCGGTCGTCGTCAACTTCAGCTCCACCTCGGCGAGCTTCGCGCACCCCTACATGTCCGCCTACGCGGCCAGCAAGGGCGGCATCCAGTCCATGACCCACGCACTGGCCGCCGAGTACAGCAAGCAGGGCCTGCGCTTCGTCGCCGTGGCCCCCGGCTCCATCGAGAGCGGCATGACCACCGGCACCGGCCCCGGCCTGCCCGAGGACACCGACTGGAGCCTGTTCACCAAGCTCGCCCCGGCCCTCGGCCAGGGCTTCGCCGGCCCGGCCACGGTCGCCGGCGTCGTCGCCATGCTGGGCTCCGAGGACGGCGCCTTCATCACCGGTACGGAGATCCGCATCGACGGCGGTACGCACTACTAGGCGGCACCGGGCGATGCCGGGCATCGCCAGGCATCAGTGGCCGCCAGTGGCTGTCAGCGCCCATCAGCAGCCATCAGCGGGAATGACGGGGGCATCAGCCCCTGAAGCGGTCCCACAGCCGGGGGAAGCGCTCCGCGAGCACGGCTTCGTTCTCGAAGTCCAGCGCGGCGCCCTCCGGCTCGGCCGCCTGCAGCGGGACCCCCAGTTCCGGCGCGACCGACCCGGTCAGCTGCTCGTACGCCTCGTCCGCCGCGTACCCCAGCTCCTCGCCGTCCCCGTCGAGCTCCTCGTCGAACTCGTCGAGGAGCTCCGCCAGCTGGTCCGGATCGTGGACCCCGCCCTCGAAGACCTCCCGGCCCTGGCCGATCAGCCAGCACCGGAAGTAGTCGAACGCGTCGTCGCTCGCCCCGTCGAGCAGCACCCACGCGGCGCCCCACAGGTCCCAGGTGTACGCCCGGTTGTACCGCGACTCGAAGTGTCGGGCGAAGTCCAGGACGGAGTCCGGGTCGAGCTGTGCCAGCCGCTCCACGAGCAGCTCGGCGTGTTCCTCGGGGTCGCCGTCGGCGGCCTCGCGCGTACGGTCGACCATCTCCCAGAATTCCGTCTCGTCCATCACTGCTACAGCATCACGGGTCAGCCCTCGCGCCGCCACCGCGCACGGCGCGAAAGGCCGGTCCAAGCCCCCCGCACGGCCGCATGCGCGAAAGGCGGCCCGCTCCCGAAGGAGCGGACCGCCTCACGGTCGTTCAGGGTGCCGGGGCCTACAGGCCGTAGCGCTCCCGGGCCTCCTTGATGGAGGACGCCGGGACCTCGCCGTGGCGGGCGAGCTGGGCCAGCGTGGCCACCACGATGGACTGGGCGTCGACACCGAAGTGGCGGCGGGCGCCCTCGCGGGTGTCGGAGAGGCCGAAGCCGTCCGTACCCAGCGAGGTGTAGTCCTGCTCGACCCACTGGCTGATCTGGTCCGGGACCTGACGCATCCAGTCGGAGACGGCGAGCACCGGGCTGGTGACGCCCTCCAGCGCGCGGGTGACGAACGGGGTGCGCATCTCGCCGCGCAGCAGCGCCTCGTCGCACTCCAGCGCGTCGCGGCGCAGCTCGCCCCAGGAGGTGGCGGACCAGACGTCGGCGGCCACGTTCCATTCGGCGGCGAGCAGCTTCTGCGCGTCGAGCACCCAGTGGATCGCCGTACCGGAGGCCATCAGCTGGATCTTCGGGGCGTCGGCGGGCGGAGCGGCCTCGCCCAGGTCGGCCGCCGTGTTGAAGCGGTACAGACCCTTGAGGATGCCTGCCTCGACGCCCTCGGGCATCGCGGGCTGCACCTTCGGCTCGTTGTAGACCGTCAGGTAGTAGAAGACGTCTTCCGGCTTCTCGCCGTACATCCGGCGCAGACCGTCCTTGACGATCACCGCGATCTCGAACGCGAAGGCCGGGTCGTAGTTGAGCGACGCCGGGTTCGTGGACGCGATCAGGTGCGAGTGGCCGTCCGCGTGCTGCAGGCCCTCACCGGTCAGGGTGGTGCGGCCGGCGGTGGCGCCGACGATGAAGCCCTTGCCGAGCTGGTCGGCGAGCTGCCACATCTGGTCGGCCGTGCGCTGCCAGCCGAACATCGAGTAGAAGATGTAGAACGGGATCATCGGCTCGCCGTGCGTCGCGTACGACGTACAGGCGGCGATGAAGTCGGCCATGGCGCCGGCCTCGGTGATCCCCTCGTTGAGGATCTGGCCGTCCTTGGCTTCCTTGTAGTACATGAGCTGGTCGCGGTCGACCGGGTCGTAGGTCTGACCCAGCGGCGAGTAGATGCCGGCCGACGGGAAGAGGGACTCCATACCGAAGGTACGGGCCTCGTCGGGGACGATCGGAACCCAGCGCTTGCCGGTCTCCTTGTCCCGCATCAGGTCCTTGACGAGCCGGACGAAGGCCATGGTGGTGGCCATCTCCTGCTTGCCGGAGCCCTTGAGCAGCGGGGCGAAGGACCGGTCGGCCGGAGCCGGCAGGGCCACGTGCTTGACCTTGCGGGCCGGGGCCGGGCCGCCGAGCGCCGCGCGGCGCTCGTTCAGGTACTGGATCTCGGGGCTGTTCGCGCCCGGGTGGCCGTACGGGACCTGGCCGTCGGCGAAGGCGCTGTCCGGGATCGGGAGGCCAAGGAGGTCACGCATGTCCTTGAACTCGTCGATCGTCAGCTTCTTCATCTGGTGGTTCGCGTTCTTCGACTCGAACCCGGCACCCAGCGTGTAGCCCTTGACGGTCTGCGCGAGGATGACCGTCGGCGCACCCTTGTGCTCCAGGGCGGCCTTGTACGCGGCGTACACCTTGCGGGGCTCGTGGCCGCCGCGGGAGGTGTGGAAGCACTCGGCGATCTTCGCGTCGGAGAGCACACCGGCCAGCTGCACGAGCTCGGCGTTGGCGCCGAAGAAGTGCTGGCGGATGTAGGCCACGTCGCGGGTCGCGTACGTCTGGAACTGCGCGTCGGGTACCTCGCGCAGCCGGCGAACCAGGGCGCCCGTGGTGTCGAGCTGGAACAGCTCGTCCCAGGCGGAGCCCCACAGCGACTTGATGACGTTCCAGCCGGCGCCGCGGAACTGGGCTTCCAGCTCCTGCACCACGCGGAAGTTGGCGCGGACCGGACCGTCGAGGCGCTGCAGGTTGCAGTTGATGACGAAGGTCAGGTTGTCGAGCTGCTCGCGGGAGGCCAGGGCCAGGGCGGCGGTCGACTCGGGCTCGTCCATCTCGCCGTCGCCCAGGAAGGCCCAGACGTGCGAGTTGGCGGTGTCCTTGATGCTCCGGTTCTGCAGGTAGCGGTTGAAGCGCGCCTGGTAGATCGCGGAGAGCGGGCCGAGGCCCATGGACACCGTCGGGAACTCCCACAGCCACGGCAGGCGCCGCGGGTGCGGGTAGGACGGCAGGCCCTGGCCGCCGGCTTCCTGGCGGAAGTGGTCGAGCTGCTGCTCGGAGACGCGTCCGTCGAGGAACGCGCGGGCGTAGATGCCGGGGGAGGCGTGGCCCTGGATGTAGAGCTGGTCGCCCGATCCGTCGGCCTCCTTCCCGCGGAAGAAGTGCTGGAAGCCGGTCTCGTACAGCCACGCGGCGGAGGCGAAGGTGGCGATGTGGCCGCCGACGCCGTACTTGGAGCCGCGGGTCACCATGGCGGCCGCGTTCCAGCGGTTCCACGCGGTGATCCTGGCTTCCATCGCCTCGTCGCCGGGGAACTCAGGCTCCGCGGCGGTGGGGATGGTGTTGACGTAATCCGTCTCAAGGAGCTTCGGCAGCGCGAGGCCGGCGGCCTCGGCGTGCTGAAGGGTGCGACGGAGCAGGTATTCGGCGCGGCGCGTACCGGCGGCCTTGGCGACGGCGTCGAGGGAGGCCGCCCATTCGGCGGTCTCCTCGGTGTCGCGGTCCGGGAGCTGGTCGAGCTCGCTCGGAAGCTTTCCTACGGGGTCGGACATCGGTGTGCGCCGCCTTCCGGACAAAGGAGAGGTGGTGAAGAAATCCCTGACGGGCAGGACAGGGTCGTTGGACCCGGGTGGGGTCCGCGGATGACTGTAAGACGCTGATCGATGATCGATCAAATGAAAGTGACGAAGAAACGCCCATAAGACAAAAGTCGGCACCGGGTGCCATGAAAAAAGGCACCCGGTGCCGGGCAAATCAGGGCAAGGCGGGCTGTCCTGTGGGGCTGCGCGGGCGGGATCAAGCCCGCGGCGCACACCCCAGAACGTGTCGCTTCACCAGCAGGCCGATGTCCGGGTCCTGATTGCGGAAGGCGTCCACCAGGGCCTCGTGCTCTTCGGCGTAGGACTTCTGGACGGTGCCCAGCCACCGGATGGACAGGGCCGTGAAGACCTCGATGCCCAGGGACTCCCAGGTGTGCAGCAGCACGCTGTTCCCGGCCGCCCGCACCAGCTCCCGGTGGAAGCCCACCGTGTGCCGCACCTGGGCCGTGCCGTCCGCGCTGCGGTCGGCCTCCCACAGGGCCGCCACGTGCGGTTCCAGGGCGGTGCAGTCGGCCGCCAGCCGGGGCGCCGCCAGCTCGGCCGCGATCTGCTCCAGGCCGGCCCGGACCGGATAGATCTCCTCCAGGTCCGCCGCCGACAGGTTCCGTACGCGCACGCCCTTGTTCGGCGCCGACTCGATCAGCCGCAGCGTCTCCAGCTCGCGCAGGGCCTCGCGTACGGGTGTCTGGCTGACCTCCAGCTCCACCGCGATCCGGCGCTCCACGATCCGCTCACCGGGCTTCCAGCGCCCGCTGACGATCCCCTCCACGATGTGCTCGCGGATCTGCTCGCGCAGCGAGTGCACGACGGGTGGGGTGATCATCGGGCTTCATCTCCTGAGGGATGTGCAGGGGCGCGCGGGGCCTTGATGCGTAGACAATACGGCGGCGCCGCTCGTCGCGATGCGTTCCTGGTCAGAGGCGCAGGGTGAGGCTGGTTACAGGCGTCCGCGGGCAGGGGCCGGGGGATGGCCCAGCGTACGACGACGGCGCCCCCACCCGGGACTTGCGTTCCGGGTGGGGGCGCCGTGTGCGACAGTCGCGTACCGCTGTCGCGGAGAGCCTTACAGGCCGAGCTCGACCTCGAACTCGCCGGCCTCGAGGATCGCCTTGACGGCCGAGAGGTACCGGGCCGCGTCCGCGCCGTCCACCAGACGGTGGTCGTAGGACAGGGTCAGGTACGTCATGTCGCGGATGCCGATGTTCGTGCCCTCGGCGGTCTCGATGACCACCGGGCGCTTGACCGTGGCACCGATGCCCAGGATGGCGACCTGGTTCGGGGGCACGATGACGGTGTCGAACAGCGCACCGCGCGAGCCGGTGTTGCTGATGGTGAAGGTCGCGCCCGACAGCTCGTCCGGCGTGATCTTGTTGCCGCGGACCTTGTTGGCCAGGTCGGCGGTCGCCTTGGAGATACCCGCCAGGTTGAGGCCGCCGGCACCCTTGATGACCGGGGTCATCAGGCCCTTCTCGGAGTCCACGGCGATGCCGATGTTCTCCGAGTCGAAGTAGGTGATGGTGCCCTCGTCCTCGTTGATCCGGGCGTTGACGACCGCGTGGGCCTTCAGTGCCTGGGCCGCGGCCTTGACGAAGAACGGCATCGGGGACAGCTTGACGCCCTCACGGGCGAGGAAGCCGGCCTTGGCCTTCTCGCGCAGCTTCATGATCTTGGTGATGTCCACCTCGACCACGGAGCTGAGCTGCGCCTGCGAGTGCAGGGCCTTCATCATGTTGTCGCCGATGACCTTGCGCATGCGGGTCATCTTGACCGTCTGACCGCGCAGCTCGGAGACCGCGGCGGCCGGAGCCTTGGCGGCCTGAGCGACGGCCGGCGCCGGAGCGGCGGCAGCGGCCTTGGCGGCCTCGGCGGCGGCCAGGACGTCCTGCTTGCGGATGCGGCCACCGACACCGGTGCCCGAGACCGCGGACAGGTCGACGTTGGACTCCGTCGCGAGCTTGCGCACGAGCGGCGTCACGTACGCGCCCTCGTCACCGGCGGAGGCCGGGGCGACGGGAGCGGCCGGAGCCACCGGGGCCGGAGCGGCGACGGGGGCCGGAGCGGCGACGGGGGCCGGAGCGGCCACGGGCGCCGCAGGGGCGACCGGAGCCGGGGCGGCCACGGGCGCCGGAGCGGCGGCCGGAGCCGGGGCGGCCACGGGCGCCGGAGCGGCGGCCGGAGCCGGAGCGGCCGCGGGGGCCGCGCCCGCCGCGCCGATGACGGCCAGACGTGCGCCGACCTCGGCGTTCTCGTCCTCGGCGACCAGGATCTCCAGCAGGACGCCGGCGACCGGGGCGGGGATCTCGGTGTCGACCTTGTCGGTGGAGACCTCGAGCAGCGGCTCGTCGGCCTCGACCGACTCGCCGACCTGCTTCAGCCAGCGGGTGACGGTGCCCTCGGTGACGGACTCGCCCAGGGCGGGGAGCACGACATCTGTACCGGAGGCAGCCGGAGCGGCCGCGGCCGGAGCCTCGGCGGCCGGAGCCGCGGGGGCCTCGGCGACGGGGGCCGGAGCGGCCGGAGCCTCGGCGGCCGGGGCCGCGGGGGCCTCGGCAGCCGGTGCGGCGGCAGCGGCCGGCGCGCCCGAACCGTCGTCGATGACGGCCAGCTCGGCGCCGACCTCGACGGTCTCGTCCTCGGCGACCTTGATGGAGGCCAGGATGCCCGACACGGGGGACGGGATCTCGGTGTCGACCTTGTCGGTCGAGACCTCGAGCAGCGGCTCGTCGGCCTCGACGCGCTCGCCCTCGGCCTTCAGCCAGCGGGTGACAGTGCCCTCGGTAACGCTCTCACCGAGCGCCGGAAGGGTTACGGAAACCGACATGGTTTCAGTTGCTCCTAACGAATTGCGGATGTGGTCGGTCGTCGCGCCCGGGACGATCAGTCGTGGTTGTGCAGGGGCTTGCCGGCGAGTGCCAGGTGAGCCTCGCCGAGCGCTTCGTTCTGGGTCGGGTGCGCGTGGATGAGCTGCGCGACCTCGGAGGGAAGGGCTTCCCAGTTGTAGATCAGCTGGGCTTCGCCGACCTGCTCGCCCATCCGGTCACCGACCATGTGGATACCGACCACGGCACCGTCCTTGACCTGGACGAGCTTGATCTCGCCCGCGGTCTTCAGGATCTTGCTCTTGCCGTTGCCCGCGAGGTTGAACTTCGCCGCGATGACCTTGTCCGCGCCGTAGATCTCCTTGGCCTTGGCCTCGGTGATGCCCACGGACGCGACCTCGGGGTGGCAGTACGTGACGCGCGGAACGCCGTCGTAGTCGATCGGGACGGTCTTGAGACCGGCCAGCCGCTCGGCTACCAGGATGCCCTCGGCGAAGCCGACGTGCGCGAGCTGGAGGGTCGGGACGAGGTCGCCGACCGCCGAGATGGTCGGCACGTTGGTCTGCATGTACTCGTCGACCAGGACGTAGCCGCGGTCCATCGCGACGCCCTGCTCCTCGTAGCCCAGGCCCTGCGAGACCGGGCCGCGGCCGATGGCGACCAGCAGCACCTCGGCGTCGAAGGTCTTGCCGTCGGCGAGGGTGACCCGTACGCCGTTCTCGGTGTACTCGGCCTTGTCGAAGAAGGTGCCGAGGTTGAACTTGATGCCGCGCTTGCGGAACGCGCGCTCCAGCAGCTTCGAGCTGTTCTCGTCCTCCACCGGCACGAGGTGCTTGAGGCCCTCGATGACGGTGACCTCGGAGCCGAAGGACTTCCACGCCGAGGCGAACTCGACGCCGATGACGCCGCCGCCCAGGATGATCGCGGACTCGGGCACGCGGTCCAGGACCAGCGCGTGGTCCGAGGAGAGGATGCGGTTGCCGTCGATGTTCAGGCCCGGCAGCGACTTCGGCACGGAGCCGGTCGCCAGCAGGACGTGGCGGCCCTGGACACGCTGGCCGTTCACGTCGACGGACGTCGGCGAGGAGAGGCGGCCCTCACCCTCGATGTAAGTCACCTTGCGGGAGGCGACCAGGCCCTGCAGGCCCTTGTACAGGCCCGAGACGACCTCGTCCTTGTACTTGTGGACACCCGCGATGTCGATGCCCTCGAAGGAGGTCTTGACACCGAACTGGGCGGCTTCACGCGCCGAGTCGGCGACCTCGCCCGCGTGCAGCAGAGCCTTCGTGGGGATGCAGCCGTTGTGCAGGCAGGTGCCGCCGAGCTTGTTCTTCTCGATCAGGGCAACGTCCAGACCCAGCTGGGATGCGCGCAGCGCCGCGGCGTAACCGCCACTGCCGCCGCCGAGGATCACTAGGTCGAAAACGGTGCCGGCGTCGTTCGCCACGTCACGTCCTCCATGCATGTGCGCCGAGCACCGGTCCTCTGTGACCGGGCGGCGGCTGGTATACGGCCGCTTTTTCTTCGGCCCTGTGGTGGGGGCCCTGTCCTGCCGAGAACCCATCTTCGCATTTGTCGGCGGAACGCGGGACGCCGGGCCTGCCCTGGGACAGGCAGTTCCGTCCGAACCGGGGGTTACCGCAGCGTAGAAACCTACGGATTTCGTTGACAGTGAACAGGCTCCGGCCATGATCAGAAAATCTGATCATGGCCGGAGCCCGTGGAAGCCCGGCTGGGGGTTCGGCGTCAGCCCAGGTCGCCCGTGGCCGTACGCTCGGCCAGCCGCACCAGGGTGCGCACGGCCGAGCCGGTGCCGCCCTTGGGGGTGTAGCCGTACGGGGCGCCCTCGTGGAAGGCGGGGCCGGCGATGTCGAGGTGGGCCCAGGTGATGCCCTCGCCGACGAACTCCTGGAGGAAGAGGCCGGCCACCAGGCCGCCGCCCATCCGGACACCCATGTTGGCGATGTCGGCGGTGGGGGAGTCCATGGTCTTGCGCAGGTCCTCGGGGAGCGGCATCGGCCAGGAGGCCTCGCCGACCTCCTCGGCGATCTCGTGGATGGAGGTACGGAAGGCGTCGTCGTTGGCCATGATGCCGAAGGTGCGGTCACCCAGGGCCATCACCATGGCGCCGGTCAGCGTCGCCACGTCGATGATCGCGTCCGGGTTCTCCTCGGAGGCCTTGGTCAGCGCGTCGCCCAGGACCAGGCGGCCCTCGGCGTCCGTGTTGAGGACCTCGACGGTCTTGCCGCTGTACATGCGCAGCACGTCGCCCGGCTTGGTGGCCGAGCCGGAGGGCATGTTCTCGGCGAGCGCGAGCCAGCCGGTGACGTTGACCTGGAGGCCCAGCTTGGCGGCCGCGACGACGGCCGCGAAGACGGCGGCGGCGCCGGCCATGTCGCACTTCATCGTCTCGTTGTGGCCGGCCGGCTTCAGGGAGATGCCGCCCGAGTCGTAGGTGATGCCCTTGCCCACGTAGGCGAGGGTCTTCTCCGCCTTGGGGTGGGTGTAGGAGAGCTTCACCAGGCGCGGCGGGTTCTCGGAGCCCTTGCCGACGCCCATGATGCCGCCGTAGCCACCCTTGATCAGGGCCTTCTCGTCCAGGACCTGGACCTTGATGCCGTTCTCCTTCGCGGTCGCGGTGGCGACGGCGGAGAAGGCCTCGGGGGTGAGGTCGTTCGGCGGGGTGTTGACCAGGTCGCGGGCGATGTTGATCTCGGTCGCGACGATCGTGGCGCGCTCGGCCGCGGCCTTGTGCTCCTTGTCGCGCGGCTTGGCGCCGAGCAGGGCGATCTCGGCGAGCGGCTGCTTCGGTCCGCCGTTCTTCGCGGCCTTCTTCTCGCCGCCCTGGTAGGCGGTGAAGGCGTACGCGCCCAGCAGCGCGCCCTCGGCCACGGCCGTGACGGCGGAGGCGTCGTCGAGGGGGAGCGCGAAGGCGGCCTTCTTGGTGCCGTGCAGGGCGCGGGCGGCGGCGCCCGCGGCGCGGCGCAGCGTCTCCTCGTCGTAGGACTCGTCCGTGTCGGGAAGGGAGCCCAGCCCGACCGCCAGCACGACCGGGACCTTCAGTCCGTCCGGTGCCGGCACCTTGGTGGTCTCGCCTTCGGCGCCCGAGGCACCGAGAGCGTCGAGCACGGCGGCGAGCTTTCCGTCGTACGCCTTGTCCACGGCCTCGGCGCCCGCGGCGACGACGGGGCCCTTGGGGCCCTTCGCCACGCCGACGACGAGGACGTCGGCGCGCAGCGTCGCCGGTCCGGCAGTGCTGAGAGTCAGAGCAGTCACGGTGGTGAATTCTCGCTTCCGTTTTGGTGGTGTGGGCCGAGTGGGTGGACGGCCATCCGTAGCGATCGTATTCGGGCCTGACAGCCGCCGGAAATGAGCGTCTCTGATCAGCTTAAGGTTCCTGTGCCCAAGGCAGTGCCCGGCACTGGATCCGGTTCCCATAGTGGCGGGATGACACGGCCGTGGTGGTGGAATCCCGCCTCCGGTGCCGGTGCCGGTGCCGGTGCCGGTGCCGGTTTCGCGTTGTTCCGCGCGGCCGGCGACGGCCGGTGACGGCCGGTGACGGTTGTGCCGACCATGGACACGCTCTCGTGCCGGTGTGCTGCGCGGGGCAGTTGAGGCGGGTCCGCCGTGGCCTCGTGCCGTGCCGGGCACCCCGGTGCGGACGGCATCTTCTTCGGCGCCCCGGTGACCGGGCCGGATATCGGATCGGCGCACCATCCGATTCGTTCCGCCGCCACCGCCGAGGGCGGCGGGGCCGCCGGGCTCCCCGGCCGCGGCGGCGCGCAGCAGGCTCCGCGCGCTCGTGGTCCGGGCGGCCGCACCCCCGCTGAGCTGCAACTTCCCGCCCGCCGGTCCGGCTTCCCGCGCCGCTTCGACCTTGATCCCGTCCGATCGGCGCACGCGCGCCGGAAGGCCGCGCGTTCGGTCCGCGAACTGCTTCGCGGTGTGCGGGAGTCCCGTACTCGTCCGCACGCCGCTCGAAGGTTTGGCAAGTTGTTCGATCAAGAGGCTGTCGGGTTCACCCATCTGTGGCCTGTGTTCCAGGTTTGCCCTTTAGACCTGACGAGGTCCGAGAGACTCGGCCCACTCTCGCAAGGGGACGCGGGGTTCCTTTGCATCATTTCCACAGAGCCTCCCCGGCCCGGCCGACCGCCACAGGGCCGAAGCCGGGGATGCCTGCGGGGGGAAAGGCCGAAATGGTCAAGAAGAACCGGATGAACAGGCTCGCCGCCGTCTGCTTCGCGGCTGCCATAGCGTCCGTCGCGGTACCCGGAGTCGCCGCTCGGGCGGCCGTCACGCCGCGCGTCGACCTGCGGGTGCTCGTCGTCGACGACGGCGGGAGCTCGGTCGAGGCGATCACCGCGGAGCTCCGCGACACAGGGGTTCCGTACACCCGCGTCGACCTGGGCAGCGGGAGCCGCCCGGTGGTCAACGCGGCGTTCCTCGCCGACACGGTCGACGGGCGGCCGCGCGCCAAGTTCCAGGGCGTGGTGCTGCCGAACGAGAACCCGTTCGGGGTGGGCTCGGCCGAGATGGCCGCGCTGACCGCGTACGAGACGACGTACGGGATCCGCCAGGTGGACGCGTACACCTGGGCGCACCCGGGGGTCGGCCTGGAGTACACCGACAACGGCGGCTACAGCGGCACCCTCGACGGCACCCAGGCCGCCGTCACCGCCGCCGGAAAGGCGGGCCCCTTCGCCTATCTCGGGGGCCAGGTCGCCTTCGAGGACAACTCGCCGCTGATCCCCGAGAGCTACGGGTTCATGGCCAAGCCGAGGACGGGCTACACCAGCTACCTCGACGCCCCGGTCGGCTCCGGACGGGCCTCGCTCGTCGGCGAGTACACCCACGACGGGCGCAGCGAACTGGTCGTCACCTTCGGCTACAACCAGTACCAGCAGCAGTTCCGGCTGCTGGCCCGCGGCATCGTCGAGTGGGTCACCCAGGGAGTCCACCTCGGTCAGGAGCGCAACTACTTCGCGGTCCACGTCGACGACGTCTTCGCCCCGGACGCCCGCTGGAGCAAGGAGCTCAACTGCACGCCCGGCGACTACGCCTGCGCGGGCGGCGAGGGCCAGGAGTCGACCATCCGGATGACGGCCGGTGACGCCCAGTACCTGGCGCAGTGGCAGACGTCCAAGAACTTCAAGCTCGACATGCTCTTCAACGCGGGCGCGGGCGAGGAGTGGAAGGCGGAGAACGGCAACACCGACGCCCTGACCGCCCAGCTGGTCGCCGACCGGGCGAAGTACCGGTGGATGAACCACACCTATACCCACCCGTTCCTCGGCTGCGTCCAGGACACCACCACCGTCCCGTGGACCTGTACGAAGAACAGCGCGGGCGCGATCAACTGGATGAGCCGCGCCGAGATCTCGGCTCAGATCCGGGACAACAACAACTGGGCCGCCGCCAAGGGCATCACCACCGACCGCACCGAACTGGTCACCGGTGAGCACTCCGGCCTCAAGTCGCTTCCGCAGCAGGCCCAGGACAACCCCAACCTGGCCGGCGCGCTCGCCGACAACGGCGTGAAATGGGCGGGCAGCGACAACTCCCGCGAGCCCCTGCAGCGGCCGGTGGGCGCCGCGCTGACCGTCCCCCGGTACCCGATGAACGTGTACTACAACACGGGCACCAACTCCGAGATGGCCGACGAGTACAACTGGATCTACACCAGCCGGGCCGACGGCGGCAGCGGCATCTGCGAGGACAACCCCGGCACCTCCACCTGCCTGCCGGACCCGCTCGACGCCAACACCGGCTACCTGGACTACATCGTCCCGGCCGAGGCCAGGACCGCCATGCGGCACGTCCTGAACAACGACCCGCGCCCGCACTACGTCCACCAGTCCAACCTGGCCGAGGAACGCACCCTGTACCCGGTGCTCAACCAGGTCCTCGACGGCTACCGCACCCTCTACGCACCCAGCGCGCCGATCGTGAACCAGAGCATGAAGGACACCGGCGTCGAGCTCCAGCGCCGCGCCGCCTGGAACGCGGCGATCGCCGCCAACCAGGTCACCGCCTACCGCATCGGCAAGGACGTCACCGTCAAGGCGCCCTCCGGAGTCCCGGCCCCGCTCACCGCACCGGCCGGTACCAAGAAGCAGCTCCTGCTGGGCACCGCCGACTTCGGCACCGCCTACGCCGGCACCCGCTCGGCCTGGACGGCTCCCGAGCTGCTCCAGAGCGCCGTGACGCTGCACATGCCCTGACAGTCACCCGCCGTGCCGCTCCACCTGCCCTGACCACCTCGGGCACGTACCAGCCTGCCACGCGCACCACCTAGCGCCGGCGCTACGCGAACCACGGGCGCCGGCCCCTTTTCCGTCCTTGGGGGGACACACCGCATGAGCCATGGGCGCCATGTCACCATGCTCACCGAAGGCACCTACCCGCACGTCCACGGGGGCGTCAGCACCTGGTGCGACCAACTGGTCCGCGGCATGCCGGAGGTCGACTTCAACGTCATAGCCTTGACCGGCTCCGGACGTGAGCCGGTCACCTGGGAACTGCCGCGCAATGTCTACCGCCACACCAGCGTTCCCCTCTGGGGCGCTCCGCCGGCCCGGCGCCTGCGCTCCGGCCTGCGGGGCAAGGCCCGGCGCAGCTTCACCGAGACCTACGAGGCGTTCCTGCTCTCCCTGCTCGACCCGGCCCCCGGCTCCTCACGCGGATTCTCCGAATCCCTGCGCGAGCTGGCCCTGCTGGCCCGCGCCGGCCGGCTCACCGCCGCCCTGCGCTCCGAATCCGTCCTGCGCCTGCTGATGACCGTCTGGACCCGCCCCGGCCTGGCGACCGCCGCCGCCCAGCCCACCATCCATGACGCGCTCACCGCCACCGACCTGCTGGAACACGCACTGCGCCCACTCGCGGTGCGCATTCCGCCCGACAGCGTCGCGCACGCGGTCAGCAGCGGGCTGGCCACCCTCCCGGCGCTCGCCGCCAAATACCTCGACCGAGTGCCCTTCCTCCTCACCGAGCACGGCATCTACCTGCGCGAGCGCTACCTCGGCTACCGCAGCGCCGAACAGCGCTGGCCCGTCAAGGCACTCATGCTCGGCTTCTACCGCGAGCTCAACACCGAGGGCTACCGGCAGGCCGACCTGATCACCCCGTGCAACCAGTACAACCGCCGCTGGGAGGAGCGCGGGGGCGCCGACTCCGAGCGGATCCGCACCGTCTACAACGGCGTCGACCCGCACGCCTTCCCCGAGGCCGGCCCCGAACCGGAGGTCCCCACCCTCAGCTGGTGCGGGCGCATCGACCCCATCAAGGACCTCGAAACCCTCGTCCGGGCCTACGCGTTCATGCGCGAGGAGCTCCCCGAACTGCGGCTGCGCCTGTTCGGCCCGGTCCCGGCGGGCTGCGAGGAGTACAAGCTCCGGCTGGAGAAGCTCGCCGCCGAACTGGGGGTGAGCGAGGGGATCACCTACGAGGGCCGCATCGAAGACGTCGCCCGGGCCTACGCGGCCGGCTCCGTCGTCATGCTCTCCTCCATCAGCGAGGGATTCCCCTTCTCCATCATCGAGGCCATGTCCTGCGGCCGCACCACCGTCTCCACCGACGTGGGCGGGGTCCGCGAGGCCGTCGGCGACACCGGCCTCGTCGTCCCGCCGCGCGAACCCGAGACCATGGCCCGCGCCACCCTCGCCCTGCTCCGCGACGACGAACGCCGCGCGGAACTCGGCCGGATGTCCCGCGAGAGGGTGGTGGAGAAGTTCACGCTCGACCAGTCCGTCGACGGCTTCCGGCACATCTACCGCGAGCTCGCCGGCCAGCCCGTCCTGCCCGTCCACGTGGGCGACGAGTGGACCCAGCGCCTCGCCGACCCCTGGTACAAGGAACTCGCCGCAATGGGGCATCCCCAGACGGAGTCCGGGGAAGGGAGCCTGCGGTGAGCGGATCGCTCTGGCTCAAGCCGCCCGGCCCGGACGCCGCCTGGGTCCCCGTCGGCCACGCCGCGGCAACCGGTCGCGGTACGGCCCCCAATCCGGCCGCCCCCGACACCCTCCCCGGCATCCCCCGGCCGCGCCGTGAAGGGCCGGCCGCCGACCCGATGGACGAACTCGCCCAGCGCCTCGACGTGTTCATCGCCGCCGCCGTCCACCCCGACGAGATCGCCGCCGTCCTGGAATCCGACGGGATGACCGACGAGTACATCCGCCTCGCCTACGGGCGCAAGGACTCCTTCGGCCTCGCCGAGGAGCTCTACGCCCGCGTGCCGCGCTCCTACCCGGAGCCCGAACGGGTCCCCGACCCCTGGAAGGTCTCCCTCACCGCCTGCCTCCTGCGCGGGGTGATCTTCGCCCTGCCCGGGCTCGCCTACCTGCTCGGCGCGCCCCTCCTGGAAGGTCCCAAGGACCGCCTCGGGCTGCCCGCCGGGACGCTCACCCTGCTCGCCGGGGCGCTCATCGGCTGGGTCTGGGACCAGACCCTGTCCCACCGGGCGTACTCCTGGCTCGGCCTCGGCGACCGGGCAGCCGCCGGGCGGACCCTGCTCGCCGGAGCCCCGGCGGGGGCCCTCCTGGGTACCGCCGCCGCGCTGTCGGTACCCGGCGGCCCCCCTTTCTCCTACGCCTTCGCCGCCGGTCAGGCCCTGTACGTCGGGGCCGCCACCGTCCTGCTCGTCCTGGGCCGGGAGCGGCTGCTGCTGGCCGCGCTCGCCCCGATGGCCGCCGGGGCGGTGCTCTCCCTCTTCCTGGAACTGCCCGGCCCGGTCCGGGTGTTCCTGCTGGTGGCCTCCCTCCTGGCCGCCTGCGCCCTGGCCGTACGGGAACTGCCGCTGGCCGACGGCGTACGGGCCCTCGTGCTCCGTGTCCGAGGCTGGACGCAGCACCGGCCGGGCGAGCGCGGGCCGGTGCGCTGGCGGATGCTGCGCGGCGCCGAGGAGGAGTACGCGCCGCGCGGCCCCCGGCTCGGGGACTCCATCCCCTACGGGGTGTTCGGCCTGGGCACCGGTCTGCTCGTGCTGTACGCCGCCCTCGGTGAGGTGCTCGCGGGAGGCCCGGCCGAGGCGGTCGCCGCCCCGTCGGCGGTAGCCCTGACCCTCAGCATGGGACCCGCCGAATGGCTGCTCCACCGGTTCCGCAGCGGCAGCCTCGCCGGCCTGCGCGCGGCCCGCTCGCCCCGGCAGTTCTGGCTGCGGATGCTCACCACCCTGGCCCGGTGCCTCACCACCTACCTGGCGGTGCTGCTGGCCCTCGGCCTCACCGGAACCCTGCTCTGGCCCGGCGCGCCCGGGCTGACCGGGGTCCGGGTCGCCACCCTGCTGCTGCTCGGGGCCGTGATGTGGACCGGGCTGCTCCTGCAGTCCTTCGGGGCGGTCCGGCCCGCCGCGGTGGTCTGCGCCTCGGCCGCCGTCGCCCAGAGCCTGGCCCTGCTCCTTGGACTCGGTCAGCCGCGCACCGTACAACTGGCCGTCGCCGGGGCCGCGGCGCTCGCCCTGGGCACGCTGGTCTGCCTGCTGCTCGGCCGCGCCACGGCCCACCGCTGACGGCCACCGCTGACGACCCGGCCCTGACGGGCGAGCGCCGACGGGCGACCGGAGCGACCGGAGCCGAGACCACCACCGATGCACGTGAACCCGTACGAGAAGAAGGACCTCATGCTCCTGGTGCCCCTCTACGAGCACCCCGCCGACCGCCCCGAGTACTGGGAGCGGCTCATCCGCTCCGCGGGCCGGCTGCACTCCGTGGTGCTCAACCCCGCCAGCGGGCCGGGCGAGGCCCCCGACGAGCGGTTCGCCGCCGTCGCCGAACGGCTCCGCGGGGCCGGGGTGCCCGTGCTGGGGTACGCCGACACCGACTACGGGCGCCGCCCGCACGCCGCCGTGGTCCAGGACCTGCTGCGCCACCGCGACTGGTACGGCACCGACGGGACCTTCCTGGACCAGGCCGCGTCCGGCCCGGAATTCCTGCCGCACTACCGGCGGCTCGTCGTCGCGGCACGGGCCGCCGGGGCCCGTACCGTCGTCCTCAACCACGGGGTCCACCCGCACCCCGGCTACGCCGAACTCGCCGATCTGCTCGTCACCTTCGAGGGGCCCTGGGACGCCTACCGGGACGCGGCCGTTCCCCCGTGGACCGCGGACCACCCCGCCCACCGGTTCTGCCACCTCGTGTACGCCGTCCCGCCGGGCGCCCCGGCCGCCGAACTCGCCGAGCGGCTCGCGGCCCAGCGGGGGGCGGGGGTGCACTGCGCGGTCCCGGGGACCGGCGCGCACCCGTGGGGGACCCTGCCCTACGCCCTGGAGGCCACCGGATGAGACACCCGTCCGCCCGCCCGTCCGCCCGTCCCTCGACCCGCCGGTCCCCGCGCTCCTGCGTCCGCCGCCGCCTGCTGGTCCTCGTACCGCTCCTGCTGCTCGCGGCCTGTACCTCCGGCCCGGACCCGGACGAGGACCGGCCGGACGACCTCTCGCCCGCCCCGGCGCCGGGGGAGCGCTGGCAGCCGGCGCCCGGCGTCAGCTGGCAGTGGCAGCTCACCGGGAAGCTCGACACCTCGGTGAAGGCGGCGGTCTACGACGTCGACGGGTTCACCACGACCAAGGAGCAGGTCGCCGAGCTGAAGGCGGCCGGCCGGCGGACCATCTGCTACCTCTCCACCGGTGCCTGGGAGGATTTCCGGCCGGACGCCGGGGCCTTCCCGCAGGCCCTGCGCGGGGAGGGCAACGGCTGGGAGGGCGAGCGCTGGCTCGACATCCGGCGGCTCGCGGAGCTGGAACCGCTGATCGCCAAGCGGTTCGACATGTGCCGGGACAAGGGCTTCGACGCGGTGGAGCCGGACAACATGGACGCCTACCGCAACAAGTCCGGGTTCCCGCTCACGGCCGAGGACCAGCTGAAGTACAACCGGCTGATCGCCAAACTCGCGCACGACCGGGGGCTGTCGGCCGGGCTGAAGAACGACCTGGACCAGATCCCGGACCTGGTGGGGGTGTTCGACTTCGCGGTCAACGAGCAGTGCGCCCAGTACGACGAGTGCGGACGGCTGACCCCGTTCATCGCGGCGGGCAAGGCGGTCTTCCACGTGGAGTACGAGATTCCGGCGAACCGGTTCTGCGCCGGGACGCGCGAACTCAAGCTGAGCTCGCTGGAGAAGAAGTACGACCTCGGCGCCTGGCGGAAGGCCTGCTGAGCGCCGACCGCCGAAGAGACCGCCGAAGAGACCGGTGAAGAGACCGGCGACCAGGCCGCCGGCGGGGCCGCCGTACGGACCGCCGGAGCCGCAGCCGTGCCGCTCAGGCCACCGGAAGGATCGCGTGGACCCGGTAGCCGCCCCCGAAGCGGGGCCCGGCGAAGCAGGAGCCGCCCAGGGCCACGGCCCGCTCGCGCATGCCGAGCAGGCCGTGCCCGCCGCCGGGATCGCGGGGCTGCGGCGAGGAATCCGCCGAGGAGCCCCCGTCGTCCAGCACGGTCACCTCCACCGAGCCGCCCACCCGCACCACACTGACCTCGGCGCAGGCCCCCGGGCCCGCGTGCTTGCGGACATTGGTCAGCGCCTCCTGGATCACCCGGTACGCCACCAGGTCCACGGCGGCGGGCAGCGGGCCCGGGCCGTGCTCCAGCTGCACCATGACCTTCACCGGGAGCCCGGCGTGCCGGAAGGTCCCCGCCAGGTCGTCGAGGACCGCGAGACCGGGCGCGGGCTCGGTCGGAGCCTCCGGGTCGCCGGACTGGCGCAGCAGCCCGACGGTCGCCCGCAGCTCGTTCAGCGCCGATCGGCTGGCGTCCCGTACGTGCGCCAGGGCCTCCTTGGCCTGGTCCGGGCGCTTGTCCATGACGTGCGCGGCCACCCCCGCCTGCACGTTGACCAGGGCGATGTGATGGGCCACCACGTCGTGGAGGTCCCGGGCGATCCGCAGCCGCTCCTCGGCGACCCGGCGCCGGGCCTCCTCCTCGCGGGTCCGCTCGGCGCGTTCGGCCCGCTCCTGAATGGCGTCGATGAACGCCCGCCGGCTGCGCACCGCGTCCCCGGCGGCCGCGGCCATGCCGGTCCAGGCGAAGATGCCGATGTTCTCCTGCGCGTACCAGGGCAGGGGGCCGGCCAGCATGGCCACACCCGTCAGCCCGGCCATGGTGAGCAGGCCGAGCCGCCAGGTGGTGGGCCGGTCGGTGCGGGAGGCCACCGTGTACAGGGAGATCACCGTGCACATGGCGACGGGTGCCCGCGGCTCCCCGGTGGACAGTTCCAGCAGCGACAGCCCGATGGTCACGGCCAGCACGGCGCCCTGCCGCCGGCGCCGCAGCACCAGGGCGGCGGCGCCGAGCACCATGAGGACCAGCGAGAACGGCTCGGGGGTGCGGGTTCCGAAGGTCGGCCCGTGCGCCCCGTGCGGGTTGGCGAAGGACCCGACGACCATGGCGACGAGCGCCCCGAGCGCCAGTACGGCGTCGGTGGCCAGCGGATGGTCCCGCATCCACTGCCGCGTGGGGGCGAACGGCCCGAGGTGTGTCGTCACCCCGATACGGTACGGCCCCGCACGCGTTCTCAGACCCTGGGCGGCGGGGCGGGAGGCGAGGCCGGAGGCGGCGGCGGGGGAGGCGGCGCGGGCGGGACCGGGGCCGGGCGCGGCCCCAGCGGGGTCCGGGAGCGCTCCGGGCCCCACTTCGCGCGGACCAGGCAGATCAGCATCACCGAGGCGATGGCGGCCAGGTGTTCCTTGCCCGCCAGGTTGTCCTTGAAGAGCAGCTCGCCGATCATCACCAGGATGACGAGGGAGCCGGTCAGGTAGGCCCGGTAGCGCCAGCAGACGTAGACGGCGAGCCCGACCACCGCCGCCGAGGGCCCGGTGTCGTTGACGATCTTGTCCGACTCCGGCAGGCCGAAGGGGTGGTCGGGGCCGAGCGAGAGGCCGATCCGCGCGTACGTGGTCCCGGCCAGGGTGGCCACGTAGCCGATGACCAGCGTGCGCCACCAGCCGATGCAGATCTCCGAGATCCCGAAGACGAGCAGGATCTGGGCGAGCGCACCCCACACCGGCAGGTCCAGCGCGGGCACGAACAGCGACAGCGGCGTTCGCAGCAGGGCCAGCCAGAGCGGGTCGACGGCTTTGACCGACCCGAGGTCCTGGACCGGCTGGAAGCCCCATGACGTCTGCTGCACGATCTGGAAGACCATGGTCAGGCAGACCGCGCCGAGGGTCATCGGGATCGCCCGCCACTTGTCGCGGACGAGCGCGTCCCGGACCGTCCGGTACAGGGGCCCCCACTCGCGGCGGGCGAACCGCCGCAGTGAGGAAGTGGTCAACGCTTGCTCTCCAGATGTCTGCGGTGCATCCACTTCGGCAGCCCCGGTGCTTCCAGGAAGCCCTCGGCCCGGCCCGCCGCGATACCGATCCGCAGCAGGTCCGAACTCTTCTCGAAGAGCATGAACCGCGGTTCCCAGATCGGCCGGTATTTGGCGTTGGCCCGGTAGAGGGACTCGATCTGCCACCAGCGCGAGAAGAAGCTCAGCAGCGACCGCCACATGCGCAGCACCGGACCGGCGCCGAGCCTCGAGCCGCGCTCGAAGACGGAACGGAACATCGCGAAGTTCAGCGAGACCTGTGTGACCCCGATCTCCCTTGAGCGCTCCAGGAGTTCGATGACCATGAACTCCATCAGACCGTTCTCGGAATCCCGGTCGCGGCGCATCAGATCCAGCGACAGGCCCTTGGGCCCCCAGGGCACGAAGGACAGCACGGCCCGCAGCTCGCCGGAGCCGTCGAAGCACTCCAGCATCACGCACTGGCCGTCGTCGGGATCGCCCAGCCGGCCCAGTGCCATCGAGAAGCCGCGCTCGGTCGCGCCGTCGCGCCAGTCGTCGGCGCGCAGCAGGAGTACGTCCATCTCCTCGGCCGGGATGTCGGCGTGGCGGCGGATCCGGACGGTGTAACCGGCGCGCTTGACCCGGTTGTACGCCTGGCGGACGGTCCGCATGGCGCGGCCCTCCAGGGTGAACTCGGCGGTCTCGACGATGGCCTCGTCGCCCAGCTCCAGTGCGTCCAGTCCGTGCCGGGCGTAGATCTGCCCGGCCTCCTCGCTCGCGCCCATCACCGCGGGAACCCAGCCGTGCTCACGGGCCTCGGCCAGCCAGGGATCGATGGCGCCGGGCCAGGCCTCGGGGTCGCCGATCGGGTCGCCGGAGGCCAGCGAGACCCCGCCGACGACGCGGTAGGTGACCGCGGCCTTGCCCGTGGGGGACCAGATGACGGACTTCTCGCGGCGCAGCGCGAAGTAGCCGAGCGAGTCGCGGTCACCGTGCTTGGCGAGCAGGGCGCGCAGCTTCTCCTCGTCCTCCTCGCCGATCGGGTCCACGGCGCGGCGCGAACGGAAGGCCGCGAACAGCACGGCGAGCAGAAGCAGCGTCGACATGACGTTGATGGCCACGTCCACCCAGCTCGGGGTGGTGATCGTGTTGTACGCCTTGTCGCCCGGGGCGAGGGTGACCAGCCGCATCACCCCGTACCGCCAGCGGGCGATGAAGGTGGCGTCCGCGGCGTCCGGGTCGGTGTTGGTCGCGCCGACGAGCAGGGCCGCGACCAACGAGGTCACCAGCAGGCCGACGGAGGCCACCAGGCTGGCCAGCAGCGGGTTGGAGCGGTCACCCTTGGCGTAGAACTCCCGGCGCCCCAGCAGCAGCGAGCCGACGAAGAGCACCGTCAGCCCGAAGGCCACCCAGTTCTGCGGATGGACGCGGAACTCCGGATAGCAGAACTCGTAACTCCCCCCCGAGCACGGGGTGAAGGAGGCGACGGCGGCCATGGCGAAGGCCAGCAGCAGCAGTCCGCTGAGGACGAGGTTCAGAATCCAGGCCGCGCGCTTGCGGCGGCCCATGGTGACGGTGAGCAACAGCGAGAACGCCGCGGAGGCGAAGCCCGCCGTGAGCAGGTACGGAGTGTAGAAATCGGCGGTGCTGTGCCGGCGCAGGTCCTGGCCGAGCGAGAACCACACCGCGCTGAGCAGGTTGACGAAGGTGACGGCGCGCAAGTACCACACCGCGAAGGTGGCGCTGCGCCGTGACCGCACGCTTCCCCGGCCGGATCCCCGGGTGTTCCCCTGGCCGGCCTGTGCGTTCGTCTGGGCGTTGCCCTGGCCGGGATCCCGGCCGGCCCCCGTCTTGCCTCTGCCGTTCGGATCCCCACCGGTTCCTCGGTCGGTCTTCCGCTCGGTCTCTGCGCTGGTCAAACGGACCTCTCCCATAAAAAGCGATGATATGGGGCATCGCGGTCCGTGCTGGAATCCGGAGTACCGCGGCCTGGTCGGAACCGCGGGCCCCGGTGACTCATCCGGTCGGCTCGGCCGCTCGCTCGGGCAGCTCCGCCGCGAGTGCGGCGGCCGCCTGGACGAGGGGAAGAGCCAACAGTGCCCCGGTTCCTTCTCCCACAGTGACGCCGTGGTCGAGCACGGGGTTGAGTGCCATCCGGTCCAAAGCCTTCGCCTGGCCGGGCTCCCCGCTGGCCTGCCCGGCCAGCCACCAGTCCGGGGCCCGGAAAGCGGCTCGCTGGGCCACCAGCCCACAGGCCGCCGAGACGACCCCGTCGAGGATCACGGGGGTGCGGCGCACCGCGCACTGGAGCAGGAAACCGGTGATCGCGGCGACGTCCGCACCGCCGACCGCGGCGAGCAGCGCGACCTGATCCCCGAGGACGGGCCGGGCGCGTCGCAGCGCGTCGCGGATCGCCGCACACTTGCGCATCCAGGTCAGGTCGTCGATCGGGGTACCGCCGCGGCCGGTGACCACGGAGGCGTCGGTACCGCACAGGGCGGCGATGAGTGTCGCGGCGACGGTGGTCCCGCCGACGCTCAGGTCCCCGAGAACGACCAGATCGGTTCCGGAGTCCGCCTCCTCGTCCGCGATCCGCATCCCGAGCCGCAGGGCGGCGGCGGCCTCCTCGGCCGTGAGCGCGTCCTCCACGTCGATCCGCCCGCTGCCGCTGCGGATCCGGTGCCGGGTGACCTCCTCCGGCAGCAGCGCCGGATCACAGGCCAGTCCGGCGTCCACGATCCGTACGGAGGCACCGAAGCGCCCGGCCAGGACCGCCACCGGGCTCCGGCCGTCGAGTACGGCCCGTACCAGCTCGTGGGCGCTGCCGGCGGGCCGTACGGAAACCCCCTCGGCGGCCACCCCGTGGTCGGCGGCGAACAGCACGACCCGCGGCCGCTCGATCGGCTTGACCGGCACCTGCCCCTGCGCGGCGGCGAGCCACTCGGCGAGTTCGTCGAGCCGCCCCAGCGCCCCGACCGGCACGGCCAGCCGTTCACGGCGTTCCTCGGCGTCACGCCGGACGCCCCCGTCGGGGCGCTCGATCAGATCGGAGAAGTCGTCGAGATTCAGCGTGGTCATTTTGCAGAGGGTACAGCGGCCCCCCAGGGCGCCAGAACGGTCCGTGCGCCGGGCGTGGTTGCCGGCGCGGGCGGCTACTGCTTCAGGACCAGAGCCTGCCCCGCCACCACCAGCAGGACGTGCTCGCACTCCCCGGCGACCCCCGCGTTCAGCCGCCCCAGCTCGTCCCGGAACCGGCGCCCCGACGCGGTCGCGGGAACCACGCCCGAGCCGACCTCGTTGCTGACCAGCACCACCGGGCGGCGGGTCGCGCGGACGGCGGCCACGAGCTCCGCGGTCCGTTCCCGCAGCTCCCTGGCGCCCTTGTCCGCCCACACCGAGTCGTCCCAGGCCCCCACCCGGTCCATCGCGTCCGTGAGCCACAGCGCCAGGCAGTCGATCAGCAGCGCCGGCCCCTCCTGCTCCAGCAGCGGCACCAGATCGCAGGTCTCCTCCGTCCGCCAGGACGCGGGCCTGCGCTCCCGGTGCAGCCCGACCCGCGCACCCCACTCCGCGTCGCCCTCGCGCGTACCGCCCGTGGCCACGTAGACGACCTCCGGGTAGCCGGTCAGCCGGCGCTCGGCCTCGAAGGACTTGCCCGACCGGGCCCCGCCGAGGACCAGGGTCCGCCGCGGCACCTCCGGGGCCGGCCGGTACTCCCCGGCCGCCACCGTGGTCCCGTCCGGCACCGTCCTTGCGCCCGCCGCCGCGCACCGGCGCTCCAGTTCCGCTCCCGGCGGGGTGTCGTGGTCCAGGTGGACGGCGATCACGTCCGTCCCCGGGCCCACCGATCCGCTCGCCCGCAGCCTCGCCAGCGCCTCGGGCCGGCCGAGCACGTCCGCGAGGACCACGTCGTACGGGCGCCGCCCGCTCGTGCCCGAGGTCCCGGCCGGGGCCCCGCCCGGCGGCAGGTACAGCATCCGGGCACCGTCCGGCCCGGTCACCTCGTACCCGGTGCCCGGCGCGTCCATCGGCACCGCCCGCACCCGGTGCCCGGAGATCACCGCGAGCTCCCGCCCGTCCGGCACCCGCCCTGCCGCCGGCAGCCCCGGCGGCAGCTCGACGGGGGGCCCGTCGTGCGGATGGGTCAGCAGGACCTGCCGTACGGCGGCCAGCGAATGCCCCGCACGGGCCCCCGCGAGCACCGCCCCCGGCGTCAGGTCGAGCAGCAGCGCCCCGTCCACGAGCACGGAGGTGGCGGCGCGGGCCCGGGGCCCGACGCAGAGCGCGCACGCGGCGCAGGGACAGCCGGGGCGGGGCAGTCCTTCGGGTGTGCCGGTGCCGAGCAGAGTGAGTTCCACAGGATGATCCTCCCGCGTCGCCGGGACTGCTGCGCGCCCGGTGGGTCTGCGGGCACACTCAGGGGGAGAAGAGTGTGAGATGCGGGCGAGCAACGGAGGCGGACATGGCGTGGACGTGGCGGTTCGAGGCGGCCGACGGCAGTGAGACGAGCCCGTCGGTGGTGCCGGAGGAGTTCACCACGCAGGGGGACGCCGAATCCTGGATCGGCGAGTACTGGAAGGACCTGCTGGAGGGCGGTACGGAGCAGGTGAAGCTGTCCGACGACAGCGGGGTCCAGCTGTACACGATGAGCCTGAGCGAGGCCGCTGCGCTCTGAGCGGCCCCGACCGGCACTGACCGGCCCGCGGGTGTGCGAGAGCCCGGACCCCTCGGGGGTCCGGGCTCTGCCGTGTTCATGGGTGCTCCGGGGCTCAGCCCCGTACGCCGCACAGGTGCAGCAGCGCGGCGACCCCGCGGTAGGGGTCGGTCCGCCCGGCGCGGTCCTCGGCGGCGAGCAGCTGCTCCAGCTCCGCGTCGGCGGGGAACTTGTCCGCGGCCTCGGTGCCGTCGGTGAAGACGCGTACGCCGTACCAGGTCTGCAGCGGAGCACCGATCCCGGACAGGGTCGCGGTCAGTGTGGCCAGCCGGTCGGCGCGTACGTCCAGGCCCAGCCGGTTCGTGTAGTCGACGGTGTCGAAGGCCGCCAGCGCGGCCGTCCAGTCGCCGTGCAGGCCGGGGCGCATGGCGAGGGCGTCGCCGTTGCGCACCAGCAGGGACAGCAGTCCGCCGGGGGCCAGCATCCGGGCGAGCCCGGCGAGCATGGCGTCCGGCTCGGGCACGTACATGAGGACGCCGTGGCAGAGCACGACGTCGAAGCTGCCCGGCAGGAAGTGCGCGCCGGTCTCCCGGCCGTCGCCCTCCATGAGGCGGACGCGGTCCTGGATCCCGGCGGGTTCGGCGGCCAGCACCTCACGGGCGACGGCCAGCATGGCCGGATCCTGTTCCAGCCCGGTCACCATGTGCCCGGCGCGGGCCAGGCGCAGGGACTGGGTGCCCTGGCCCATGCCGACGTCGAGGACACGCAGCCGCTGCCCGACGGGGAAGCGGTGCGCGATCTGCTCGTCGACCTGACGGCCGACGAGCTCCTGGCGCACCGCGTTGCGGAGCCCGCCCAGGCCTTCCAGCCAGAGCCGGGCCCCGTCCGCGAAGCCACCCCCGTCGGACGCTCCGGGCGTCCTTCGGCTCAGGGCCGTTCCCCGCGCTTGACCTGCGGCTTGGGCAGACGCAGCCGGCGCATCTGGAGGGTGCGCATCAGGCCGTACGCGACGGCGCCGCGCTTGGGCTCGTCCGGGAAGCGCTGGGCCAGGGCCTTGCGCAGGCGGATGAACATGCCGACGGAGTCGACGAGGATCAGTGCGATCACGCCGAGCCACAGCAGGAGCGCGATGTTCTGGATGGACGGCACCCGCACCATGCTCAGTACCAGGATGATCACCGCCAGCGGCAGGAACATCTCGGCGACGGAGAAACGGGAGTCCACGAAGTCGCGTACGAAGCGGCGTACGGGACCCTTGTCGCGGTTGGGCAGATAACGTTCGTCGCCATTGGCGAGAGCCTCGCGCTGCTTGGTCATCTCGACCCGGCGGCGCTCACGAGCCCGCTTGGCATCCTCCTTGCGATTACCGGTCGAGGCCACGACTACCTTGCGCTGCGACTGGGCCACAGCACGCTTCGGCGTCGGGCGGCCCTTCGGGGCCTGAGGGTCACGGGACTGCGAGAGGTCGGCGCTCACCTTGTCGGTGGCGGCGGCCTTCTCTTCCTTGGAGGATCGGCTACCAAACACAAAACCCAAGGGTACGTGGTTGTGGGCACGGCCCCCATCCCGTCGGGGAACGATCCGGCAACGGCGGGCGTCTTCCCTGAGGGGAGCACCTACTCCTTACGCCTGACACGACGGCTGATCAGTCGTCCTGGAGGAGGAGCGCATCCCCGCCCGAACAGTGCGGTAATAGAGGCAGGGCCCGTACTGTGGGTCTTGTTGGTGACCTGGAGCGAAGTCCGTCTAGAAGGGGGCGCGCGAAGCCCATGAGCGGTGTCATGAAGCGTATGGGGATGATCTTCCGCGCGAAGGCGAACAAGGCCCTGGACCGGGCCGAGGACCCGCGCGAAACCCTCGACTACTCGTACCAGAAGCAGCTGGAGCTGCTTCAGAAGGTGCGTCGCGGCGTCGCCGACGTCGCGACCTCCCGCAAGCGGCTCGAGCTGCAGCTCAACCAGCTCCAGGGCCAGTCCAGCAAGCTCGAGGACCAGGGCCGCAAGGCCCTCGCCCTGGGCCGCGAGGACCTGGCCCGTGAGGCCCTGTCCCGCCGCGCCTCGCTGCAGCAGCAGGTCAGCGACCTGGAGGTGCAGCACCAGACCCTCCAGGGCGAGGAGGAGAAGCTGACCCTCGCCGCCCAGCGGCTGCAGGCCAAGGTGGACGCCTTCCGTACCAAGAAGGAGACCATCAAGGCCACGTACACGGCCGCCCAGGCGCAGACGCGGATCGCCGAGTCCTTCTCCGGCATCTCAGAGGAGATGAGCGACGTCGGCCTCGCCATCCAGCGGGCCGAGGACAAGACGGCGCAGCTCCAGGCCCGGGCCGGCGCGATCGACGAGCTGCTGGCCTCCGGCGCGCTCGACGACCGGAGCGGCCTCGGCTCCAAGGACGACATCCAGGCAGAGCTCGACCGCCTCTCCGGTGGGAGCGACGTGGAGCTGGAGCTCCAGCGCATGAAGGCGGAGCTGGCGGGCGGCCCGTCCGCCCAGCAGCAGTCCATCGAGGGCGGCGCCCCGGGCACCGGCCAGCAGTCCCAGACCCAGCCGCGGTTCGACAAGCAGTAGGACGGGGCCCGTCATGATTGTCCGCATCATGGGGGAAGGTCAGGTGGAGCTGGCGGACAGCCACTTCACTGAGCTCAACAAGCTGGACGACGAACTGCTCGCGAAGATGGAGAGCGGTGACGAGGAGGGCTTCCGGCGCACGCTGGGCGAGCTGCTCGACTCCGTACGACGGCTCGGCGAGCCGCTGCCCGACGAGGCACTGGAGCCGTCCGAGCTGATCCTGCCCGCCCCCGAGGCCTCACTGGACGAGGTCAGGGCGATGCTCCGCGACGACGGGCTGATCCCGGGCTGAGGCCCGGCCGTCGGCCGTACGAGGTGAGGGAAGGGCCCGCCGCCCCAGGGGTGCGGGCCCTTCCCTTCCCTATGGGCCGGAGCCGGTCTTCTGTGCCCGGTCCCGTGGCCCGGTCCCGTGACCCGGCTCCGTGGCCCGGTCCTCGTGCCGTCCCTTTGGGCCGGCCGCCGCGTCAGTGCGGTTCGCTCTTGGGGGCGGGCCGCTCCGGGTCGGGGGTGCCGCCGATGAAGTTCTCCATCTTGCGGCGCGGCGCGGCCCACCGGCGGTCGTGGTGGAAGGCGCGCAGACCGGCCTTGGCGCGGGCCTTCGGACGGTTCGCGTAGAACTTCTTCGCGAACGGGGAACCGGGCCGGGCCAGCCGGACCGCGCCGATCAGCGCGACGAAGGGGATGACCGTGCCGAAGAACGCGGTGCGCGGTTTGCCCTTCCACAGGGCGATCAGGGCGAGGAAGAAGTTGGTAGCCGTGTTCATGGCGACCAGTCCGCGGCTGTGCCTCTCGTCTTCGGTGAGGTCGTTGACTCCGAACGGCAGGAAGCCGCCCAGCACGAGCGCAACGATCGCCGCCGTCAGCACCACGATCTCCACGCTCTTGCGGCCCTGCTCGCTCCAGTAGACGTCGTCCAGGTGCAGGATCAGCGCGAACTCGTCCAGCACCAGCCCCGCGCCCAGCCCGAAGATCACGGCGGACAGCCCGGCCCCGAAGCTGTGCCGGCTGCTGCCGACCGCGCCGAAGCCGCCGATGATCACGAGGATCACACCGGGGACGACGTGGTGGACGTGCAGACCGCCCGGGGTGACGTTCTTGAAGGGGCCCCGTCCCGCCCGGATCGTCCGCGTGATCACCCGGGTGACCAGGAAGGACAGGACGAAAGAGACCAGCGCGAGGAGCAGTGGGAGCTTCCCCGGCTCGACGATGTTGCGATACCACCAGTGACCCACGCCACCACCTCCCGGTTTGGGGTGTATTGGGTAACTTACCGGTCCCATCGAGCGGGTAGCGTTCGCGCCGATGACAGATTCGTACGACGGCCCGCCCCTGACACCGCCCCAGGATCGGGCCTCGCTGCTCGACGGGGTGCGCTTCGCCTTCGGCACGCTCACCGTGCTGCCCGCGCGCATCACCCGGTGGGACCGCCCCGCAGCCCGCACCGGCATGGCCTGCGCCCCGCTCGCCGGGCTCGTCGTGGGGCTCCTCGCGACCGTGCCCGGGGTGCTCCTGCTGCTGTGCGGCACAAGCCCGTTGCTCGCCGCGGCCGTCACCGTCGCCGTACCGGTGGCCCTGACCCGCGCCCTGCACCTGGACGGCCTCGCCGACACGGTGGACGGACTGGGCAGCGCCAAACCGGCCGACGCCGCGCTGCGCATCATGAAGCAGTCCGACATCGGCCCCTTCGGGGTGGTGGCGCTGGTGTTCGTGCTGCTCGTCCAGGTCGCCGCACTGGCCGAGGTGTACGCCGACAGCTGGATCCGGGGCGCCCTGGCCGCGGTGGTCGCCGCCGTCACCGCCCGCCTCGCCATGACCCTGGCCTCCCGCGACGGGGTCCCGCCGGCCCGCCCCGGCGGACTGGGCGCGGCGGTCGCCGGAGTCGTCCCGCGCGGCGCGGCCGTCGCGATCGGTGTGCTCACGGTGGCGCTGACGGCGGCCGCCGCGCTGCCGCTGGGGCTGCCGGCGGCCGCGCAGCACGCGGCGGCGGTCCTGGTCGCCCTGCTGGCGGAGGAGGCCCTGCTCCGCCGTTGCGTACGCCGCTTCGACGGGGTCACGGGCGACGTGTTCGGAGCCCTGGCCGAGGTTTCGGCGACGACGGCTCTGGTGGTACTGGCCCTGGGCTAGTGGGATCCGGCGCCGGGCCGGGCCGCGCAGGACGGCCCGGCGCCGGGCCGCGTGCGCCCCCCCCCGGCGCCGCCCTGCCCGGCCGCCCCGCCCCGCCCCGCGCGGGACGACGTAGGGTCAGGGCGTGGAAGACACCCCTAGCCCGGTCCCGACGCCCATCCGGGTGCTCCTCGCCGACGACCAGGCCCTGCTGCGCAGCGCGTTCAAGGTGCTCGTCGACTCCGAGCCCGACATGCGGGTGATCGGGGAGGCCTCCGACGGGGCGCAGGCCTTCGAGCTGGCCCGTACGACCCGGCCCGACGTCGTGCTCATGGACATCCGGATGCCCGGCACCGACGGCCTCGCCGCCACCCGGCTGATCACCGCCGACCCCGAACTGGCCGACGTGCGCGTGGTGATGCTGACGACCTTCGAGGTCGACGAGTACGTGGCGGCGGCCCTGCGGGCGGGCGCCTCCGGGTTCCTCGGAAAGGGCGCCGAACCCGAGGAGCTGCTCAACGCCATCCGCGTCGCGGCCGCGGGCGACGCGCTGCTCTCCCCGGCCGCCACCAAGGGACTCATCGCCACCTTCCTCGCGCAGGGCGGCGGCGCCGGGACCACCCCCGCCACGGGCGCGGCCCACGCGCAGCGCCTCGCCGCGCTGACCGGGCGCGAGCGCGAGGTCCTCGTACTCGTGGCGGCGGGCCTGTCCAACGACGGGATCGCCCGCCGGCTGGAAGTCAGCCCGCTCACCGTCAAGACGCACGTGAACCGGGCCATGTCCAAGCTGGGCGCCCGCGACCGGGCCCAATTGGTGGTCATCGCGTACGAATCGGGACTAGTCCGGCCCAGGGCGGAGTAGTCCGGTCTACTGCGGACGCGGTATGCCCCGGATAAGGACGGGACCTGGGGCCGACGTCGGCGTGCCCGCGCGCACGAGAGGCTGAGGGGCCCTCGCGCGTGCCCGACGGCACGGCTCCGTCATGTCTCGTAGACGTCACCACGTCACTGCAGAGAGATCCCCATACCCATGTTCCGGCTGTCCCGCTTCAGCCTCGCCCAGAGGGCGCTGATCGGCCTCGTGTCGCTCGTCGCGATCCTCTTCGGCGCCATTGCCATCCCGCAGCTCAAGCAGCAGCTGCTGCCCTCCATCGACCTGCCGATGGTGTCCGTGCTCGCGCCGTACCAGGGCGCCTCGCCCGACGTGGTGGAGAAGCAGGTCGTCGAACCGATCGAAACCATGCTCAAGGGCGTCGACGGCATCACCGGCATCACCTCCACCGCCAGCGAGGGCAACGCCCTCATCATGGCGACCTTCGACTACGGCGACGAGGGCACCAAGCAGCTCGTCGCCGACGTCCAGCAGGCCGTCAACCGGGCCCGCGTACGGCTGCCCGCCGAGGTGGACCCGCAGGTGATCGCCGGTTCCACCGACGACATCCCGACCGTGGTCCTCGCCGTGACCTCCGACAAGGACCAGCAGGCGCTGGCCGACCAGCTGAACAAGTCGGTGGTCCCCGCCCTGGAGGACATCGCGGGCGTCGGCCAGGTCACCGTCGACGGGGTCCAGGACCTCCAGGTCACCGTCACCCCCGACGACGCCGAGCTTGCCGGCGCCGGCCTCGACGGCGCCGCCCTGGCCCAGGGCCTCCAGGCGGGCGGCGCCACCGTCCCCGCGGGCTCCTTCGACGAGGCGGGCAAGAACCGCACCGTGCGCGTCGGTTCGGGCTACACCTCGCTCGCCCAGCTGGAGGACCTGCGCCTCACCGCCGGACCGGGCAAGCCCGCCGTCCGCCTCGGCGACGTGGCGAGCGTGAAGCAGGAGCCGGCCAAGGCCGTCTCCCTCACCCGCACCAACGGCAAGCCCAGCCTCGCCCTCGTCCTCACCATGGACAAGGACGGCAGCGCCGTCGCCATCTCGGACGCGGTCGAGGACAAGCTGCCCGAGCTCCGTTCCACCCTCGGCTCCGGCGCCGACCTGACCGTGGTCAGCGACCAGGGCCCGGCTGTCGCCAAGTCCATCTCGGGCCTGACCACCGAGGGTCTGCTCGGCCTGGTCTTCGCGGTCATCGTGATCCTGGTCTTCCTCGGCTCGCTGCGCTCGACGCTGGTCACCGCGGTCTCCATCCCGCTGTCCGTCGTCCTCGCGCTGATCGTGCTGTGGACCCGCGACCTCTCCCTCAACATGCTGACGCTGGGCGCGCTCACCATCGCCATCGGCCGGGTCGTCGACGACTCGATCGTGGTCCTGGAGAACATCAAGCGCCACCTCGGCTACGGCGAGGAGCGCCAGAGCGCGATCATCACCGCGGTCAAGGAGGTGGCGGGGGCGGTCACTTCCTCCACGCTCACCACCGTCGCCGTGTTCCTGCCGATCGCCTTCGTCGGCGGCATGGTCGGCCAGTTCTTCGGCCCGTTCTCGATCACCGTCACCGCGGCCCTGCTGGCCTCGCTGATCGTCTCCCTGACGGTCGTACCGGTGCTCTCCTACTGGTTCCTGCGCGCCCCCGAGGGCGTGAGCGAGGGCGACGCGGCGAGCGCCGGGAAGGCGCGCCGCGAAGCCGAGGAGAAGGAGTCCCGCAGCAAGCTCCAGCAGTTCTACGTACGGGCGCTGGACCTGGTCACCCGCCGCCGGCTCGCCACCCTGGCCGTGGCCGTCGTGGTGCTCGTCGCGACGCTGGGCATGGCCCCGCTGCTCAAGACGAACTTCTTCGACCAGGGCGAGCAGGAAGTCCTCAGCATCAAGCAGCAGTTGCCGCCCGGCACCTCGCTCGCGGCCGCCGACGAGGCGAGCCGCAAGGTGGAGAAGGTCCTGTCCGGGACCGACGGGGTCAAGGACTACCAGGTCACCGTCGGCTCGTCGGGCTTCCTGGCCGCCTTCGGCGGCGGTACGGGCTCCAACCAGGCCTCGTACCAGGTCACGCTGGAGAGCTCCGAGGACACCGAGGCCGCGAAGAAGCACATCGAGACCGCCTTGAAGGGGATCGACGGCATCGGCGACACCACCATCGCGGCCGGCGACGGCTTCGGCAGCCAGAACCTCAGCGTCGTCGTGAAGGCCGGAGACGGGGCGGTCCTCGCCCGGGCCGCCGAGCAGGTGCGCGCCGAGGTGGCGAAGATCGAGGACGTCACCGACGTCCAGAGCGACCTGTCCCAGTCCGTGCCCCGGATCTCGGTCACCGCCACCCCCAAGGCGGCGGAGTTCGGCCTGAACCAGGCCGCGCTCGGCGCCATCGTCGGGCAGGCCGTACGGGGCAACCCGGCGGGCAGGGCCGTACTGGACGACACCGAGCGGGACATCGTCATCAAGTCCGCGCAGCCGGCCACCACCCTGGCCGAGCTGCGGGCGCTGCCCGTCGGCCCGGTCAGGCTCGGCGACATCGCCGAGGTGAAGGAGGTCCCCGGCCCGGTCGCGATGACCCGGATCGACGGCGCCCGCGCCGCGACCATCAGCGCCAAGCCGGTCGGCGACAACACCGGAGCCGTCAGCTCCACCCTGCAGTCGAAGATCAAGGCCCTGGACCTGCCCGCGGGCGCCACGGCCACCATCGGCGGCGTCGGACAGGACCAGAGCGAGGCCTTCGCCTCGCTGGGCCTGGCCATGCTCGCGGCCATCGCCCTCGTGTTCATGCTGCTGGTCGCTACGTTCCGCTCGCTGCTCCAGCCGCTGATCCTGCTGGTCTCCATCCCCTTCGCGGCGACCGGCGCGCTCGGCCTGCTCCTGGTCACCGGCACGCCGCTCGGCGTTCCGGCACTGATCGGCATGCTGATGCTCATCGGCATCGTCGTGACCAACGCCATCGTCCTGATCGACCTGGTCAACCAGTACCGGGCCCAGGGCTACGGCGTGATCGAGGCGGTCGTCGAGGGTGGCCGCCACCGGCTGCGCCCGATCCTGATGACGGCACTGGCGACGATCTTCGCGCTGCTCCCGATGGCGCTGGGCGTCACCGGCGAGGGCGGCTTCATCTCGCAGCCGCTCGCGGTGGTCGTCATCGGCGGCCTGATCAGCTCCACCCTGCTGACCCTGCTCCTGGTGCCGACCCTCTACACGATGCTGGAGCTCCGCAAGGAGCGCCGCAGCGCGAAGAAGACGGCACGCCTGAGCGTGGTCCCGGCCCCGGCCGCCTCCTCGGAGGAGGAGAGCCCGGTCAAGGTCTGACGCGCGGGGGAACCCGTACAAGCCGAAGGGCCGCCCCTCGAAGGAGGGGCGGCCCTTCGGTCGTTTTTCGTACGGAAGCGGCTACAGCGCGAGCATCCGCTCCAGGGCGAGCTTCGCGAAGCTCTCGGTCTCCTTGTCGACCTGGATCTGGTTGACGAGGTTGCCCTCGGCCAGGGACTCCAGGGTCCACACCAGGTGGGGGAGGTCGATGCGGTTCATCGTCGAGCAGAAGCAGACCGTCTTGTCGAGGAAGACGACCTCCTTGTCCTCAGGGGCGAAACGGTTCGCCAGGCGCTGCACGAGGTTCAGCTCGGTGCCGATGGCCCACTTGGAGCCGGCCGGGGCCGCCTCCAGCGCCTTGATGATGTACTCGGTGGAGCCGACGTAGTCCGCGGCCGCCACGACCTCGTGCTTGCACTCGGGGTGGACCAGGACGTTCACGCCGGGGATGCGGGCACGCACGTCGTTGACCGAGTCGACCGAGAAACGGCCGTGCACGGAGCAGTGGCCGCGCCACAGGATCATCTTGGCGTTCCGCAGCTGCTCGGCGGTCAGGCCGCCGTTCGGCTTGTGCGGGTTGTAGAGCACGCAGTCGTCGAGGGACATGCCCATGTCGCGGACGGCGGTGTTGCGGCCCAGGTGCTGGTCCGGGAGGAAGAGCACCTTCTCGCCCTGTTCGAACGCCCACTCCAGGGCCTTCTTGGCGTTGGACGACGTGCAGATCGTGCCGCCGTGCTTGCCGGTGAAGGCCTTGATGTCGGCGGAGGAGTTCATGTACGAGACGGGCACCGTGGCTCCGGCGACACCGGCCTCGGTCAGCACGTCCCAGCACTCGGCGACCTGCTCGGCGGTGGCCATGTCGGCCATCGAGCAGCCCGCGGCCAGGTCCGGCAGGACCACCTTCTGGTCGTCCGAGGTGAGGATGTCGGCGGACTCGGCCATGAAGTGGACGCCGCAGAAGACGATGTACTCGGCCTCCGGCTTGGCGGCCGCGTCCTTGGCGAGCTTGAAGGAGTCACCGGTGACGTCGGCGAACTCGATGACCTCGTCACGCTGGTAGTGGTGGCCCAGGATGAAGACCTTGTCCCCGAGCTTCTCCTTGGCGGCGCGGGCGCGCGCGACGAGGTCCGGGTCCGACGGCGACGGCAGGTCGCCGGGGCACTCCACCCCGCGCTCGCTCTTGGGGTCGGCCTCGCGGCCGAGCAGCAGCAGGGCGAGGGGCGTCGGCTGGACGTCCAAAGGCTGGTTGTCCAAAGGCTGGGCGGTGGTCACGACACGCACCCTTTCTGTTCTGCGACAAGGGACTTCTGAAGCCATCGCTTCGACTTCTCGTCTATTTGACGTTATTTATCATAACTGCTTCACGTCACTTTGACGATGCCGATAGTGTCGATGTGACGCATTCGCCTGCCCGCCGCGGGGACCCGCCCTCCGCGCGGGGGTGTGCGAGCATGGAATTTCTGAAACACGCGTCGGGTCGCGGAATGAATCCGCGGTCCCGCTCGTTGCCACCGACGGCAAGAGTCCGACGTTTCCCCGCCTTGGGCGGGGAGCCGCCCACTTCGGGAGTGAATGCAGATGTCCGTACAGGACGAAAAGACCACCGTGAGCGACGGCATCCTCCTGTCCGACGCCGCCGCCGAAAAGGTCAGGACCCTGCTGGAGCAGGAAGGCCGCGACGACCTGGCTCTGCGCGTCGCCGTCCAGCCCGGCGGCTGCTCCGGCCTGCGCTACCAGCTCTTCTTCGACGAGCGCTCCCTCGACGGCGACGTCGTGAAGGACTTCGACGGTGTGAAGGTCGTCACCGACCGGATGAGCTCCCCGTACCTGCACGGTGCGTCCATCGACTTCGTCGACACCATCGAGAAGCAGGGCTTCACGATCGACAACCCGAACGCCACGGGTTCCTGCGCCTGCGGCGACTCCTTCAACTAAATCCTGAAGGAACACGCAGAGGGGCCCGCCCGCGGACTACCGCGGGCGGGCCCCTCTCGCACGTCCGGGCCGCCTACTGGCGGGGGACGGCCTTGCCCGTGGTCGCGTCGATCACCTTCCGGTCGCCGAGCGGCTGCTGCAGCGCGCCCGTCACCGTCATCTCCTTCGCGATCATGATGCAGGCCTGCCCCGGCTTGTTCGGGGTGTCCGTGATCTTCACCATCACCGAGTCCGGCTGCTCACGGACCTCCAGGGCGTACGTGCTGCACACCCCGCCCCAGAAGTTCACCGTCAGCGTCCGGTCGGCCAGGTCGTACGAGAACCCGGGCACGGTCTGTCCCTTCGCGGGCGGGGAGGACGGGTCGGACGCGTCGGGCGGGGGAGTCCCCTCGGTCAGGGCCGCCGGCTGGGCCACCGTGTGGCCGGGGCCGCCGTCCCTGCCCGCCACCTCGAACAGCCAGGCCGGCACCAGCCCGCGGGCCCCGTCGACCGTGCCGGGGACCAGCCCGAGCGCGGCGCCCCGTACCGACTCCGTCCGCTGGGGCTTCATCGGCCGGGGGTCCGGGTTGCACGGCAGCGTGTCCGTGGCGCCGACCGGGGGGTCCGGAGTCAGCGGGACGCTCGTGGCGCAGCCGCTCGGGTCGGGGTGCGTGCCGCCGGAGGCCTTGGCCTTGTCGTTCAGCCGGGCCAGCGCGTCCACGGCGCCGACCACCGGCTGCTCCGAGGCCCGCGCCGGGGCCTTCAGCTCGCCGCTGCCCGACACCACCTTGGAGTCCGCCCCGACGCCGACCTTGGTGGACCAGCCCTGCGTGGGCAGGCCGCCGATCACCGGGTCGGCGCTCACCACGCGTACGGAGCCCTGGGCGAGCCGGGCGTCGAGCGCGGCAGCGCCCTGGCCCACGGCCGCCAGTACGGGCGCGGCGGCCGCCTTGGCGGCCTCCTCGGAGACGGGCTGGCCGACGGCGGAGCCGCTGTCCTGGCCCTGGTCCTGGGGGAGGGTGGCCGGCCCGCAGGTGTCCTGGCCGCGCCGGCAGTCGTCCCCGGTGCCGCCGACCTGGAAGCGGGAGAAGTTCCAGGTCCCGGGCGCCTTGAGGTTCACCGTGAGCCGGGGTCCGGAGCCGTCCGCGACCTCTCCGGCCTGCCAGGTCTCCCCGGAGAGCCGGGGCGCGCCGGAGATCCCGAGCGCCGTCGCGAGCCGCGCCACCTCGGCGGAGGTCACCTCACCGCTCGCCACGAAGGCCGGCGCGGTGGCCGGGCCGTCCGGGAGGCGGACCTCGGCGGTGTACGTGACCCCGCCGCCGGAGGGGTCGGGCTCGCCGGGGGCGATGCCGGGCCCGGACGGACTCGGCGCGACAAGGGGCGCGGATGCCGCGCTGACATCCGTACGCCCCTCGCCGTGGGCGATCGACGCCCAGTACGCGGTGCCGCCGCCGGTGAGCAGGACGGCGGCCGCGATCGAACCTACGACCCAGACCGGCCGCCGTCGTGTGGCACGTGACGCATCGGGTGTGTCGGATACATCGGGTGCATCGGGTTGTTCGCTGGTCACCGCATCGCTCCTTTGCCCGTCCCGCATGGGGTGATGCGGGTGTGACGGAACAGACGCGGATCCGGTTCCCTCGGGCTCGGGCACCTGGGCGGTGAAGCGGTCTTAGTAGCCGTAGACCGCCGTGGCCGCGATGAGGCGGGCCGAGGCTGCCGGGACGCGGATTCCGCTGATCTGCGCGGGCGCCACCCGGTCCGGACGGGGGTCGGCGGGAACCGGCCAGTGGGGGGCCATCCGGGCGCAGTCGCCCAGCAGCCGTTCGAACTCGGTGCCCGCCGTGTTCTCGGCGGGCCGGGGGTGCCCGAAACCATCGGTGTAGGTCATGGGGCACGGTATGCACGCCGCCGCGGGCGAAGAAAGAGCTACTACGGGGTAGTTTCTGCCGTTCGGCCTCGGGCCCCCGACCGGGTAGTTTTGACTGTCCCCCCTTGCCGTCCCTCGCAGGAGCGTCCACGCCGTGCGTATCGCAGTCACCGGCTCCATCGCCACCGACCACCTCATGACCTTCCCCGGCCGCTTCGCCGACCAGTTGGTCGCGGACCAGCTGCACACGGTCTCCCTCTCCTTCCTCGTCGACAACCTCGACGTACGGCGCGGCGGCGTCGGCCCGAACATCTGCTTCGGCATGGGTCAGCTCGGCGCCCGGCCGGTCCTCGTGGGAGCGGCCGGCTCCGACTTCGACGAGTACCGCGCCTGGCTCGACCGGCACGGCGTCGACACCGAGTCCGTGCGGATCTCCGAGGTCCTGCACACCGCGCGCTTCGTCTGCACGACGGACGCCGACCACAACCAGATCGGCTCCTTCTACACGGGCGCCATGAGCGAGGCCCGCCTGATCGAGCTGAAGTCGGTCGCGGACCGGGTCGGCGGCCTGGACCTCGTCCTGATCGGCGCCGACGACCCCGAGGCGATGCTCCGCCACACGGAGGAGTGCCGCACCCGTGCGATCCCCTTCGCCGCGGACTTCTCGCAGCAGATCGCCCGGATGGACGGCGACAACATCCGCACCCTGATGGAGGGTGCGACGTACCTTTTCTCCAACGAGTACGAGAAGGGCCTCATCGAGGCGAAGTCCGGCTGGACGGACGCGGAGATCCTGGCGAAGGTCGGCACCCGTGTCACCACGCTCGGCTCGAACGGCGTCCGCATCGACCGGGTCGGCCACGACCCGATCGTGGTCGGCTGCCCGGAGGAGACCGCGAAGGTCGACCCGACGGGTGTCGGCGACGCCTTCCGCGCGGGGTTCCTGACCGGTCTGGGCTGGGGCGTCGGCCTCGAGCGCGCCGCGCAGGTCGGCTGCATGCTGGCCACGCTCGTCATCGAGACCCTGGGCACCCAGGAGTACACCCTGGCCCGGGCGCACTTCATGCAGCGCTTCACCAAGGCGTACGGCGACGAGGCCGCGGCGGAAGTCCAGTCCCACCTCCCGGCGTAGCCCCTCGCGGAGCCTGGCCCGGCGGGGCTGGATTCATCCAGCCCCGCCGGCGTTCGAGGCGGCCTTTCAGCCCGTCCGGCGTTTGAGGACCTGGTCAGGGCGAAGCCCCGGGAACGGGTGGAAGGGGCGGGTGGGGGCAGTCCCGCAGGTCCGTCCCAGCCGCGGCGGCAGGCCGGCCCCGCGGAGCCGGGTCAGACCGCGCGGCGGACCGTGTACGCGGTACCGGCCGGGCGGGGGGCTTCGCCCACGTAGACCTGGCCCCGCATCGCGCACCACGCCGGAATGTCCAGCCGGGCGACCTCGTCGTCGGAGAGCACCGTCACCGTCCCCCCCACCGGCACCCGCCCGATCACCCGGGCCAGCTCGATCACCGGCTGCGGGCACCGCAGCCCGAGGGCGTCCACCTCCAAGGACTCCGCATCCGGCTCCGAAACGGCCATCTCCGCCGCCCCGGCGCCGAGTTGCTCGCGGACCCCCGCCACCAGCCCCGGCAGGACCTCCAGGAAGCCGTTGACCTCCGCCGCCGTCGTACCGGCCGGCAGGGACACCCGTACGTTCCCCTCCGACAGCACCCCCATCGCCCGCAGCACATGGGACGGAGTCAGCGTCGAGCTGGTGCACGAGGAGCCCGAGGAGACGGAGTAGCCCGCCCGGTCCAGCCCGTGGAGCAGGGTCTCCCCGTCCACGTACAGGCAGGAGAAGGTGACCAGGTGCGGGAGGCGGAGGTCGGGATGGCCCACCACCTCCACGTCCGGCACCAGGCGGGCCACCCGCCGTCGCAGCCGGTCCACCAGGATCCGCAGGCGGGCCGCCTCCGCGTCCGCCTCGGCGCGCACCGCCCGCAGCGAGGCCGCCGCGGCGACGGCCGCGGGGAGATTGACGAAGCCGGGGGAGCGCCCCGACTCCCTTTCGTCGGCGGCGCCTTGGGGGGAGAAACGCACTCCCTTGCGGACCGCCAGCAGGCCGACACCGGCGGGGCCGCCCCATTTGTGGGCGCTCGCGCACAGTACGGACCAGCCTCCGGGGACCGGCCCCCAGCCCAGTGACTGCGCGGCGTCCACCAGCAGCGGGACCCCGGCCGCGGCGCACACCTCGGCCACCTCGGCCACCGGTTGGACGGTGCCGACCTCGTGGTTGGCCGACTGGAGGCAGGCCAGCGCGGTGGACGGCCCGACGAGCGATCCGTAGGAGGACGCGGAGACCCGGCCGAAGCGGTCCACCGGGACCTCCTCGACCCGCCCGCCGCCCGCCTCGTGGACCTCCGCCGCATGCAGTACAGAACTGTGTTCTACCGCTGATACGACCAAATGCCCGCCGACGCGCCGACGCCCCGCCAGGACCCCCGCCATGCCCGCGTGAACCGCGTGCGTCCCCGAAGGAGTGAACACGAGCTCGTCGGGACGGCAGCCCACCGCTTCCGCCGCCGCCTCCCGGGCCGCGTCCAGCAGCATCCGGGCCCGCCGCCCTTCGCGGTACAGACGGGCCGGGTCGGCCCAGCCTTCGTCAAGGGAGGCCTGGAGCGCCTGCCGGGCCACGGGGTGCAGCGGGGCGGCGGACGCGGTGTCGAAGTACGGCATCCGGTCACGCTAACCGGCCGCCGCGCCGACGTGGCGGCCGGCCGAGGTCAGGGGCCGTCAGATGTCGTCCGGACCCCGCCATTCGGGGCACGTTGGGCCGTCCCCCGTACGGCGGATCCATCCCTTCGGGGGCAGTAACGGCGCGTTGGGCACCCTCCCCGCGCGACCCCAAATAGCGTCCAGTAGGGTTTGGTCCGCATAAACATCCAAACCCCTGCCTGCGTCAGGGCCGGCGACCGACCCGAATGCGGCCGCGGCCGGCCGCGCGGGCCGAGACTCTCGGGAAGGCGCTACGTGAGTCCCTACGGCTCCGACCGCTCGCCGCGGCGCCCGATGCGGCGGAAGCTGCTGCAGGCGCTGACTGCGGGCGTGGTCCTGGCGACCGCCACTGGTTGCTCGTACACATGGAAAGACTTCCCCCGCCTCGGATTGCCCACCCCGGTCACTGAAGAGGCGCCTCGCATCCTCTCTTTGTGGCAGGGCTCGTGGGCGGCCGCTCTGATCACCGGCATCCTCGTGTGGGGCCTGATCATGTGGAGCGTCATCTTCCACCGGCGCAGCCGGACCAAGGTCGAGGTTCCCCCGCAGACCCGGTACAACATGCCCATCGAGGCGCTGTACACCGTGGTCCCGCTCATCATCGTCTCGGTGCTCTTCTACTTCACCGCGCGTGACGAGTCGAAGCTGCTCTCCCTCTCCGCCAAGCCGGCTCACACGGTCAACGTGATCGGCTACCAGTGGAGCTGGGGCTTCAATTACGTCGAGGACGTCGACGGCGATGCGGCGACTCCGAAGGCGGGCGAGGTTCCCAAGGAACTCGCCTCCATTCCGGACCGCTACACCAAGGACTTCCCCGCGGGCGCCGAAGGCGTCTACACCAAGGGCGTCCCCAGCGACCGGAACGCGGAGACCGGCAACCCCGGCCCGACGCTCTGGCTGCCGAAGGGTGAGAAGGTCCGCTTCATCCTGTCGTCGAACGACGTCATCCACTCCTTCTGGGTGGTCCCCTTCCTGTTCAAGCAGGACGTCATCCCGGGCCACACCAACGTCTTCGAGGTCACCCCGACCGAAGAGGGCGTCTTCATGGGCAAGTGCGCCGAGCTCTGCGGTGCCGACCACTCCCGAATGCTCTTCAACGTCAAGGTCGTCTCCCCGGAGGCGTACAAGGCGCACCTGAAGGAGCTGGCGGAGAAGGGTCAGACCGGTTTCCTCCCGGCCGGCATCCAGCAGACCGACCCGGCCCGCAATGCTGAGGTGAACAAACTGTGAGCATCCTCAACCAGCCTCAGGGTGCCGAGGCCGACTCGTACGAGAACGAGTTGCCTGTACGGAGCAAGCAGCCGGGCAATGTCGTCGTGAAGTGGTTGACCACTACCGACCACAAGACCATCGGCACGATGTACCTGATCACGTCGTTCGTGTTCTTCATCATCGGCGGGGTCCTGGCGCTCTTCATGCGCGCCGAGCTGGCCCGTCCGGGTACGCAGCTCATGTCGAACGAGCAGTTCAACCAGGCGTTCACCATGCATGGCACGATCATGCTGCTGATGTTCGCCACCCCGCTGTTCGCGGGCTTCGCGAACTGGATCATGCCGCTGCAGATCGGCGCGCCCGACGTGGCGTTCCCGCGGCTGAACATGTTCGCGTACTGGCTGTACCTCTTCGGCTCGACCATCGCGGTGGCCGGCTTCGTCACCCCCTCGGGTGCCGCCGACTTCGGCTGGTTCGCCTACTCCCCGCTGTCGGACGCCGTCCGCTCGCCGGGTATCGGCGCCGATATGTGGATCATGGGTCTGGCCTTCTCGGGCTTCGGCACGATCCTCGGTTCGGTCAACTTCATCACCACGATCATCTGCATGCGCGCCCCCGGCATGACGATGTTCCGCATGCCGATCTTCACCTGGAACGTGCTGCTGACCGGTGTCCTGGTCCTGCTCGCCTTCCCGGTGCTGGCCGCCGCGCTCTTCGCGTTGGAGGCCGACCGGAAGTTCGGTGCGCATGTATTCGACGCCGCGAACGGCGGCGCCTTGCTATGGCAACACCTCTTCTGGTTCTTCGGACACCCAGAGGTGTACATCATCGCGCTGCCATTCTTCGGAATCGTTTCCGAAGTCATCCCGGTCTTCTCGCGCAAGCCGATGTTCGGTTACATCGGCCTGATCGCCGCGACGATCTCGATCGCCGGCCTTTCGGTGACCGTGTGGGCCCACCACATGTACGTCACCGGCGGTGTGCTGCTGCCGTTCTTCTCCTTCATGACGTTCCTCATCGCGGTTCCGACCGGTGTGAAGTTCTTCAACTGGATCGGCACCATGTGGAAGGGCTCACTGTCCTTCGAGACACCGATGCTCTGGACGATCGGCTTCCTGGTCACCTTCACCTTCGGTGGTCTGACCGGCGTCATCCTGGCTTCGCCCCCGATGGACTTCCACGTCTCCGACTCGTACTTCGTCGTCGCGCACTTCCACTACGTCGTCTTCGGCACCGTGGTCTTCGCGATGTTCGCCGGCTTCCACTTCTGGTGGCCGAAGTTCACGGGCAAGATGCTGGACGAGCGGCTCGGCAAGATCACCTTCTGGACGCTGTTCATCGGCTTCCACGGCACCTTCCTGGTGCAGCACTGGCTGGGCGCCGAGGGCATGCCGCGTCGTTACGCGGACTACCTCGCGGCGGACGGATTCACGCTGCTGAACACGCTCTCGACGATCAGCTCGTTCCTGCTGGGCCTGTCGATGCTGCCCTTCATGTACAACGTCTGGAAGACGGCGAAGTACGGCAAGAAGGTCGAGGTCGACGACCCGTGGGGCTACGGCCGTTCGCTCGAATGGGCGACGTCTTGCCCGCCGCCGCGGCACAACTTCCTCACCCTGCCGCGGATCCGGTCCGAATCCCCGGCATTCGATCTGCACCACCCCGAGATCGCGGCCCTCGACCACCTTGAGGACCACGCCGTGGCCGCCAAGGCCGTCGCTGGTGGCAAGGAGGCCGGCAAGTGAAGATCCAGGGCAGGATGTTCCTGTGGCTCGCGGCCTTCATCCTGATCATGACCGTCGTGTACGGCGTGTGGTCCAAGGAGCCGGTCGGCACCACCGCGCTCGCGCTGGCCTTCGGCCTGAGCGCCATGATCGGCTACTACCTGGCCTTCACGGCCGCGCGCGTGGACGAGATGGCCCAGGACAACCTGGAGGCCGACGTCGCCGACGAGGCGGGCGAGCTGGGGTTCTTCGCCCCGCACAGCTGGCAGCCGCTCTCGCTGGCCGTCGGTGGCGCCTTCGCCTTCATGGGCGTCATCTTCGGCTGGTGGCTGATGTACTTCTCGGCGCCGCTGATCCTGGTGGGTCTGTGGGGCTGGGTGTACGAGTACTACCGCGGCGAGAACCAGAACCAGTAGCCGCACCCGTGTCGCCGCTCCCAGCGGCGGCCACAGCGTGAGACCAGGGGCCCGGACACCTCCAATGGAGGAGTCCGGGCCCCTCGTTTGCAGTCACCCCGCGCGCCGTATTTGCCATATCTTCATAGCGTTGACTCCATGAACCAGTCACCGCGTCTTTGGACGGTAATCGGCTGCTCCCTGCTGGTCGCGTCCCTCGGGGCCGGCGCCACCGCATGCGGGTCGGGCGACGACAACCCGCTGTCCGCCCGCCCCTACGACGCGGGCGATCAAGTCGCCCTCAACCAGTCCTCCGGCAGCCGCCCGGTCGACCCGGACCGGCCCCTGGAAGTCACCGCCAAGAGCGGCGAGGGCCGGATCACCGACGTGAGCGCCGTGGACACCCACGGCCGACGCCTGGCGGGCGAGTTGTCCGCCTCGGGCGACCGCTGGCACAGCACCGTCCCGATGGCCGCCGGCGTCCGCTACACCGTCATCGTGAACACCGAGGACGAACGGGGCGCCCCCGGGCAGCGCACGCTCAACTTCGACACCACCCCGGCCAAGAAGGTCCTCAAGGTCGAATTCGGCCCGGACGAGGGCAAGTACGGCGTCGGGCAGCCCCTCACGGCCGAGCTCAACGAACCCGTGAAGGACAAGGCCGCCCGCGCCGTCATCGAGCGCGGCCTGGTCGTCGACGCCCCGCCGGACGCCGAGGGCGCCTGGCACTGGGTGGACGACAAGAAGCTCCACTACCGGCCCAAGGAGTACTGGCCCGCCAACACCACGGTGTCCGTCCGGAGCAACCTGGAGGGCATCAAGATCTCCGACGACCTGCACGGCGCCGCCTCCAAGCCGTTGAAGCTGGAGATCGGCGACCGCGTCGAGGTGACGACGGACGCCTCCTCGCACTACCTCACGTTCAAGCGCAACGGAGAAGTGATCAACACCATTCCGGTGACCACCGGAAAGCCGGGCTTCTCCACCCGCAACGGCGTCAAGGTGGTCCTCGGCAAGCAGTACTACGTCCAGATGCGCGGAGACACCGTGGGCATCGGCGGCAGCGAGTACTACAACCTGCCCGTCTACTACGCGACCCGCGTCACCTGGAGTGGTGAATACGTCCACGCCGCGCCGTGGTCCGTCGGCTCCCAGGGCTACGAGAACGTCAGTCACGGCTGCACCGGCATGAGCACGGGCAACGCCGCCTGGTTCTACGAGAACATCTCCGAAGGCGACATCGTCCGCGTCATCAACAGCATCGGCGACGACATGGACACCTTCGGCAACGGCTTCGGCGACTGGAACATGGACTGGAAGGACTGGCGCGAGGGCAGCGCCCTCCTCAAGGGTACCCAGGAGGGCCGCAGCCCGGTCGACCAGGCGCGCCTGCGCCCCCAGGTGTAACCACTGGGCCAGGAGGGCCACAAGAGCCCTCAGGGGCCGCAGCGCCCGTACGGGCGCCCGCGGCCCCTGCGTGTGCCGTCAAGGGGCTGTACGGGCCGTACGGGCCCGTTATGCCGCCGGGGAGAGCCGCGCGCGCAGCAGACCCGCCAGGGACTGCGCGAAGTCCACCGGATCAACCGGAAGGGTGACGGCGGCGTCCGCGCGGCTCCACGTGGCCAGCCAGGCATCCTGCGGACGGCCCATCAGGAGCAGTACGGGCGGGCACTGGAAGATCTCGTCCTTGATCTGCCGGCACACCCCCATGCCCCCGGCCGGAACCGCCTCGCCGTCCAGCACGCAGACGTCGATTCCGCCCGCGTCCAGCTCCTTCAGGACGGCCGGCAGCGTGGCGCACTCCAGGAACTCCACCGGCGGCAGGTCCGCGGCCGGCCTGCGCCCGGCCGCCAACCGCACCTGCTCCCGGGTGCCCGCGTCGTCGCTGTAGACCAGAACCCGCGCAGTCGCCCGCATTTCGTTCCTCCACGTGTCCCGTGAATCACGTTGATGTTGCGCGGGATGCTACTCCGTCCGACCCGGTGTCAACATCGGTTCGCACAGCCTCGCCCGCGGATCTCCCCAAGCCGTCCGAAGAGCGATCTGATGGGCCGTTCGGGCCTTGCACACGCCCCTGACACTCCGAACGGCACCCCCCGGGGTGAGGGCGGGATAAGGGACCGACATAATGTCGGTCGTGGCGACAGCAACGACAGTAGATACCGGGCACGCGCACCCGACGGTCAACAGGCCGAACCTCGTCAGCGTGGGAACCATCATCTGGTTGAGTTCCGAGCTGATGTTCTTCGCGGCCCTCTTCGCGATGTACTTCACCCTGCGATCCGTGACAGGCGCCGAGTACTGGACAGAACAGGCTTCGGCCTTGAATCTGCCCTTCTCGGCGACGAACACGACGATCCTGGTGCTTTCCTCGCTCACCTGCCAGCTCGGCGTATTCGCCGCCGAGCGCGGTGACGTGAAGAAGCTCAGGACGTGGTTCATCATCACGTTCGTCATGGGTGCGATCTTCATTGGCGGGCAGGTGTTCGAGTACACCGAGCTGGTCAAGCACGAGGGCATGAGCCTCTCGTCCGGTCCGTACGGCTCGGTCTTCTACCTGACCACCGGCTTCCACGGGCTGCACGTGACGGGCGGTCTCATCGCCTTCCTGCTGGTCCTCGGCCGGACGTACGCGGCCAAGAGGTTCACCCACGAACAGGCCACGTCGGCCATCGTCGTGTCCTACTACTGGCACTTCGTCGATGTTGTCTGGATCGGCCTCTTCGCGACGATCTACCTGATCAAGTAGCGAACACGTCGCCGGGCCTGACCCGGCACTCCATCCAGACACACCGACGCAGAAGATCCTGACACCGGGGTAATCCGTGAAAAAGCTCTCCGCACGACGACGCCATCCGCTGGCGGCGGTCGTCGTTCTACTCTTCGCGCTGGCGGTCACCGGGGGGCTGTACGCCGCCTTCGCGCCCGCGGGCAATGCGAAGGCCGACGAAACCGCCCAGTCCCTCGCCATCGAGGAGGGCCAGAAGCTCTACGCCGTCGGCTGCGCAAGCTGCCACGGAACCGGCGGTCAGGGTTCCTCTGACGGCCCCAGCCTGGTAGGCGTCGGCTCCGCTGCCGTCGACTTCCAGGTGAGCACGGGCCGCATGCCCGCCCAGCAGCCTGGCGCCCAGGTGCCGAAGAAGCCGGTCATCTACACCCAGGCGCAGACCGACCAGCTGGCCGCGTACATCGCGTCCCTCGGTGCCGGCCCGATCGTGCCGTCCGAGAAGCAGTACGACCCGGCGGGTGCCGACATCGCCAAGGGTGGTGAGCTGTTCCGCAACAACTGCGCGCAGTGTCACAACTTCACCGGCGAAGGCGGCGCACTGACGAACGGCAAGTACGCCCCCAACCTTGAGGGCGTCTCGCCGAAGCACATCTACGAGGCCATGCTCACCGGCCCGCAGAACATGCCCTCCTTCCCCGACAGCACGCTGCCGGAGAAGCAGAAGAAGGACATCATCGCGTACCTCCAGCACGTCAACGGCGAGAAGTCGACCAGCCCCGGTGGCCTCAAGCTCGGTGGCCTCGGCCCCGTCTCCGAGGGCCTGTTCGGCTGGATCTTCGGGCTGGGTGCGCTGATCGCTGTCGCCGTCTGGGTCGCGGCCCACACCGCTAAGGCCAAGAAGTCATGAGTAGCCAAGACATTCCCGTAGAGAAGCACCTGCCGAGCGAGCAGGGCGACGCGCACCACGGTGTCGTGTCAGTGGCGGACGATCCGTTCGCCGACCCCGGTCTGCCGGTTCACCGCCCGCGGATCCAGGACATCGACGAGCGGGCCGCGAAGCGCTCCGAGCGCACGGTGGCCTTCCTGTTCACCCTGTCGATGCTGGCCACGATCGGCTTCATCGCCTCCTTCGTGACCCTGCCGGTCGACAAGATCGTCTACATCTTCCCCATCGGGAAGGTGAGCGCTCTCAACTTCGCCCTGGGCATGACCCTCGGCGCGGCCCTCTTCTGCATCGGCGCGGGCGCGGTCCACTGGGCCCGCACCCTGATGTCCGACGTGGAGGTCGCCGCCGAGCGTCACGAGATCGCGGCCCCGGCCGAGGTCAAGGCGCAGGTCATGCAGGACTTCGCGGACGGCGCGCGCGAGTCGGCCATCGGCCGCCGCCCGCTGATCCGCAACACGATGTTCGGTGCGCTGGCTCTGATGCCGCTCTCCGCCGTCGTGATCCTGCGCGACCTGGGCCCGCTGCCCGAGGACAAGCTGCGGAAGACCATCTGGGCCAAGGGCAAGATGCTCATCAACCAGAACACGATGGAGCCGCTTCGTCCCGAGGACATCGTCGTCGGTTCGCTGACCTTCGCCATGCCGGAAGGCCTGGAGGAGGACGCGCACGACTTCCAGATGCAGATCGCCAAGGCCGCCCTGATGATCGTCCGCATTCAGCCGGACGACATCAAGGACAAGAAGGAACTGGAGTGGTCCCACGACGGCATCGTGGCCTACTCCAAGATCTGTACCCACGTCGGCTGCCCGATCAGCCTGTACGAGCAGCAGTCGCACCACGTGCTCTGCCCGTGCCACCAGTCCACCTTCGACCTCTCCGACGGCGCCCGAGTCATCTTCGGCCCGGCTGGTCACGCGCTCCCGCAGTTGCGGATCGGCGTCAATGACGAAGGTTTCCTCGAGGCGCTCGGCGACTTCGAAGAGCCCGTCGGTCCCTCATTCTGGGAGCGCGGATGAGCACTGCCACGAACAACCCGTCACCCGCTCCCGCGGCGGGCAAGGAGCGCAAGGCCCCGGCCGGCGAGCGTGTAGCCGACTGGGCCGACGGCCGGCTGGGCATCTACAGCCTCGCCAAGGCCAACATGCGCAAGATCTTCCCGGACCACTGGTCCTTCATGCTGGGTGAGATCTGCCTCTACAGCTTCATCGTCCTCATCCTCACGGGTGTGTACCTGACGCTGTTCTTCCACCCGAGCATGAACGAAGTGCACTACGACGGCTCGTACATCCCCATGCAGGGTGTCGCGATGTCCGAGGCCTTCGCCTCCACGCTGCACATCAGCTTCGACGTCCGCGGCGGTCTGCTCATCCGGCAGATCCACCACTGGTCGGCGCTGATCTTCATCGCGGCGATGCTCGTGCACATGATGCGCGTCTTCTTCACCGGCGCGTTCCGCAAGCCGCGCGAGGTCAACTGGATCTTCGGCTTCCTGCTGCTGGTCCTCGGCATGTTCACCGGTTTCACCGGTTACTCCCTGCCGGACGACCTGCTCTCGGGCACCGGTGTCCGCTTCATGGAAGGCGCGATGCTGTCCGTGCCGATCGTGGGCACGTACCTGTCGTTCTTCTTCTTCGGTGGAGAGTTCCCCGGCGGCGACTTCGTGGGCCGGCTGTACTCGGTCCACATCCTGCTGCTGCCCGGCATCATGATGGGCCTGCTGGTGGCCCACCTGATCCTGGTCTTCTACCACAAGCACACCCAGTTCGCGGGCCCCGGCAAGACCGAGAAGAACGTCGTCGGCATGCCGCTGCTCCCGGTCTACATGGCCAAGGCCGGAGGCTTCTTCTTCCTGGTCTTCGGTGTCATCGCGGCCATCGCGGCGATCGCCTCGATCAACCCGATCTGGGCGATCGGCCCGTACCGCCCGGACCACGTGTCCACCGGTGCGCAGCCCGACTGGTACATGGGCTTCTCCGAGGGCCTGATCCGTGCCATGCCCGGCTGGGAGATCAACCTGTGGGGTCACACCCTCGCACTGGGTGTCTTCATCCCGTTCACGATCTTCCCGCTGGTCCTGGCCACGATCGCGGTCTACCCGTTCATCGAGTCCTGGGTCACCGGGGACAAGCGCGAGCACCACATCCTGGACCGCCCGCGCAACGCCCCGACCCGTACGGGCTTCGGCGTGGCTTGGCTGACGTGGTACGTCATCCTGCTGATCGCCGGTGGAAACGACATGTTCGCGCAGTACTTCCACCTCTCGATCAACTCGATCACCTGGTTCGCCCGCATCGGGTTCTTCGTCGGCCCGGTCATCGCCTTCGTCATCACCAAGCGGATCTGCCTCGGCCTTCAGCGCCGGGACCGGGACAAGGTGCTGCACGGTCGCGAGACCGGCGTCATCAAGCGCCTGCCGCACGGTGAGTTCGTCGAGGTCCACGAGCCGCTCTCGCAGGGCAAGCTGCACACGCTCACCTCGTACGACCAGTACGAGCCCGCCGAGATCGGCCCGACGGTGGACGAGAACGGTGTCGAGCGCAAGGTGAAGCCGCTGGAGAAGCTCCGCGCCAAGCTCAGCAAGGGCTACTACGGGGAGAACAACCAGATCCCGAAGCCCACGGTCGAGGAGTACAAGGAGATCCAGAGCGGCCACGGCCACCACTGATCTCCCGCGTTACGGCTTCACAGCTTCACAGCTTCACAGCTTCACAGCTTCACGTAGCACGCACCACGCACTACGCATGACTGCTTGAGGGACTGGTTTCGGTCAGTCCTGGTGTCGCCACGGCGAGAGCCCCGTCCAGTGTCTGGACGGGGCTCTTTGCCGTCCCCGGGGCTGGATAGGCTGAAGCCCTTCCCCGTTCGACGTGGAATCCTCGACAAGCAGCAGGAGCGGACCATGAACGTTGTGACCCCGGCAGGCGGCGACAGCGTGGCGGCCCGCGGCTGGCCGGGCGTTCTGGAGGCCCTGCTGACCGGCCGCGACCTCGGCGCCGACGACACGGCCTGGGCCATGGACCGGATCATGCGCGGGGAGGCCACCGACGCCCAGATCGCAGGCTTCGCGGTCGCGTTGCGGGCCAAGGGCGAGACCGTCGCCGAGATCAACGGGCTGGTCCGCGCCATGTACGAACACGCCAACCTGATCGAGGTGCCGGGCCGGACGGTGGACATCGTCGGCACCGGAGGCGACGGGGCCAAGACGGTCAACATCTCCACGATGTCGGCGATCGTGGTGGCCGGTACGGGTGCCAAGGTGGTCAAGCACGGCAACCGGGCCGCGTCCTCCGCGAGCGGCTCCTCGGACGTCCTGGAGAAGCTGGGAGTCAACCTCGACCTCACCCCCGCCCGGGTGGTGGAAGTGGCTGAGGAAGCCGGGATCACCTTCTGCTTCGCGGTCAAGTTCCACCCCGCGCTGCGGCACGTGGCGGCCGCCCGCCGGGAACTCGGCATCCGGACCACCTTCAACTTCCTCGGCCCGCTGACCAATCCGGCGCGGGTCCGGGCGCAGGCCACGGGTGTGGCCGACGCGCGGGTGGCCCCGATCGTCGCCGGCGTACTGGCGGAGCGGGGCTCCTCGGCGCTGGTGTTCCGCGGTGACGACGGGCTCGACGAGCTCACCACCACGGCGACCTCCCGGGTCTGGTGGGTCCGGGGCGGCGAGGTCAGGGAGCAGGGCTTCGACCCGCGCGACATCGGCATCCCGCTGGTGGAGGTCTCCGCCCTGGGCGGCGCGGACGCCTCGTACAACGCGGACGTGGCCCGCCGGCTCCTGGCCGGCGAGACCGGCCCCGTCCGTGACGCGGTGCTGCTGAACTCGGCGGCGGCCCTGGTCGCGCTGGACCCGGGCACGGGCACCCTGGAGGAGCAGCTCGCCGCGGGTGTCGTACGGGCGGCGGAGTCCGTGGACTCGGGCGAGGCCCGGGCGGCGCTGGCCCGCTGGGTGGCGGCGAGCAACGCCTAGCCGTTCCGACGGGATCCGGCCAAGATCCGCAAGTGACCCCGGTCCGCCATGTGGACCGGGGTCTTGTGCTCGGAGGATCTTGTGGCAGGATGCTCCCCAGGTCACGAGTGACAGCGTTTTGGCCCCGGCTCGCTGTCCGGCAACCCTCCTTCCGTGGCGGGGTGCCCCGGGTGATGACCAGGCCGTAGGCAGTGAGGTCTACGGCAAGCGCGGATCCCTCGAATCCAGGGGTCCTGGTCTCTCGAGGAGTCTTTCCGTGAGCAAGCGAATGCGATAGGGCGAGTCCGCCCCTTCTTCACCCCTCGGAACAGGGTCATTTCGGCGTACCCGCGTACGCCGGCCCGCACTCCGGGGCATTCCCGTACCCCGAACGGCCGCAGAGCCGTATCCGCGTACGGGCACACCGAAGCCATTCAGACCTGCCTGCCGGGAGATACCGCCATGTCCGCAACCCCGAACGCCGCCGTCGCCACCGCCGTTGCCGAGGGCCCTGCCTGTGCCGAGCCGCTGCCGGTCCTCGGCCGCGAGGTCACCGTGCCGCTCGTCACCGGCGGCGAGGTCACCTACGCCGCCCTCGACTACGCGGCCAGTGCCCCCGCCCTGCAGCGGGTCTGGGACGACGTGGCCGCGTACGCCCCGTACTACGGCAGCGTCCACCGCGGCGCCGGCTACCTCTCCCAGCTCTCCACCGACCTGTTCGAGCAGAGCCGCGTCACGGTCGCCGAGTTCCTCGACTGCCGCGCCTCCGACCAGGTGATCTTCACCCGGTCCACCACCGACTCCCTCAACCTGCTCGCCGCCGTGCTGCCCGCCGACTGCCAGGTGTTCGTCTTCGAGACCGAGCACCACGCCTCGCTGCTGCCCTGGACGAACGCACAGGTCACCTACCTCAACGCCCCCCGCACCCCGGACGAGGCCGTCGCCACCCTGGAGCGGGCCCTGGCCGACCGCGACCCCTACGGCCCGGCGCTGGTCTGCGTCACCGGCGCCTCCAACGTCACCGGCGAGCTGTGGCCCGTCAAGGAACTCGCCGCCGCCGCGCACGCCCACGGCGCGCGGATCGTCCTGGACGCCGCCCAGCTGGCCCCGCACCACCCCGTCTCCGTGCAGGAGCTGGACGTGGACTGGATCGCCTTCTCCGGGCACAAGCTCTACGCGCCCTTCGGCTCGGGCGTGCTCGCCGGCCGCGCGGACTGGCTGCAGGAGGCGGAGCCTTACCTCGCCGGCGGCGGCGCCTCGCGCAAGGTGGCCCGCCGCGAGGACGGCGGTGTGGACGTCGAGTGGCACACCACCGCCGCCCGCCACGAGGCCGGCTCCCCGAACGTCATCGGCGTCTACTCCATCGCCTCCGCCTGCAAGGCGCTCAAGGAGGCGGGCTTCGACACCCTCGTCGCCCGCGAGCAGCGGCTCATCACCAAGGTCCGCGAGGGTCTGGCCGAGGTCCCGGCCGTACGGATCCTGTCCCTCTTCGGCGACGACGCCCCGCGCGTCGGAGTCATCTCCTTCGTGGTGGACGGCTGGAACAGCTCCCACTTCGCCGCCGCGCTCTCCGCCGAGTACGGCATCGGCGTCCGCGACGGCCTGTTCTGTGCCCACCCGCTGGTCCGCACCCTGCTCGGCAGCGAGCCGCAGGCCCAGGGTGAGTGCGGAGCCCCGGAGGCGGCCCCGGGCGAGCGTTCCCTGAACGCCATCCGCGTCAGCTTCGGCGCAGGCACCCCCGACGAGCACGTCGAGCGCTTCGTCCGCGCCGTCAAGGAACTCGTCCAGGACGGCGCCAAGTGGCAGTACCGCACCGAAGAGGGCCGCTGCGTCCCGGCCGTCTGATGCCGGCTCCAGGAACGCCGCGGGCCCCGGCCGGGCGAGAGCCTGCCGGGGCTGGGGACGGGCTGAGTGGGGCTAGGCGTCCAGGCCGATCGCGAACGCCGCTTCCAGGTCGTGCTGGGAGTACGTGCGGAACGCCACGTGCGTGTCCGTGGCCTCCACGCCCGGGATCTTGCTGATGCGGCCCGGGATGATGTCGGCCAGGTCCTCGTGGCGGGACACCCGGACCAGCGCGATGAGGTCGTAGGTACCCGTGACGGAGTAGACCTCGCTGACGCTTTCCAGCGCGGCGATGGCCTCGGCGATCTCGGGGATCCGGTCCACGCTGGTCTTGATGAGCACGATCGCGGTGATCACGGTTGGCTGTCTCCCTCGCCGGCAGTCACTGGTCGCCTCACTCTAGTGGCACGCCGGTAGCGGGCCCACGCGTAGAGGAAGCCCACGGAGAAGCCCACCACGTGGGCCAGATAGGCGACTCCCGGACCGCTCGCCGCCCGGTGGGCCGCCAGCCACTGCAGGCCGAACCAGAACACCAGCACGATCCACGCCGGGAACCGCAGCGGCAGGAAGAACAGGAACGGGAACAGGCTCGTCACCCGCGCCCTGGGGAACAGGTAGAGGAAGCCGCCCAGGACCGCGGAGATCGCCCCGGAGGCCCCCACCAGGGTCTGGTCCGAGGAGGCGTAGGCCGCCGCGTACGCCGCCAGGGCCAGGTAGCCCGTACAGACGTAGAAGCAGAGGAACCCGGCCCGGCCCATGCGCTGCTCCGTCATCGCCCCGAAGACGTAGAGGAAGAGCATGTTGCCCAGCAGGTGCAGCCAGCTGCCGTGCACGAACAGGGCCGTCAGCGGAGTGAACAGGGCCCGGCCCGAGCCGGTGAACAGCTCGTCCGGGACCACGCCCCAGCGCCGGAAGTACGCCGTCCCCGTGGTCACCAGCTGATCACCCGTCCCGTAGACGGGGTTCAGCCCCGACGCCGGACTCAGCACGAACACCACGCAGCAGCCGGCGATCAGCGCGTAGGTCACCACCGGGCCCCGGGCGGCCTCGCGTACGGCCTGCCACCTTACGATCATGCGACCGAGCATGACCCAGTCGGGCCCACCGGCGGGTGCGGCAGGCCGTAGGGTTACGAGCTACGCGCGGACCTGTGCGACACGGCCGTGCGAGCCATGGACGCGAGTACGCGATGTACGCGATAGAAGGAGAGAACGGCCTGATGACGGTTCCCCTGCCGACCGACACCACCCGGTGGCGCTGCACCCTGTGCGGCAACCTCACGCGCTTCGACGTCACCCGTTCGTCGAAGGTCGTGGAGTACGTCCACCTGGACCTCGCCGGGGAGCCCAAGGTCGAGGAGCGCGAGGTGGTCAATGAGACCATCGAGTCGGTGCGCTGCCGCTGGTGCAACGCGGTGGACCAGATCGAGCTCGTGGACAGGCCGGGCGCGGACTCCTGACGGAGCCCCGCCCTCAGGTGAATGACGGTAGGGGTGACGGATTGTGGAGCCAGCAAGCGGCGCTGAGCCGGCCGACGCGGCCGGCGACGCCGCGGAGGTCCTCGACCGCCCGCTGCCGGAAGGCGTGCGGCGCCGGGTCGTCGCGCTAGTCTCCGACGCCTTCGGCGGACTGACGGTCGCGGACCTCCCGGCGCAGCTGCGCCAGTACGCGCGGTTCACCCCGACCAGGCGCGCCAAGTTCGCGGGCAACGCCATGGCCGCGGCCGTGGAGAGCGACCCCGTCTTCCGGGGCCGGGTCGCCGAGAAGCTCCGCGAGGCGCAGGCCGATCTGGCCTCCGCGCTGGAGTCGGGCGCCCCGCCCGCCGCCGCCGACCCGCTGGACGTGGCGGCCGCCGCCTACGTCCTGCGGCCGGCCGGCTGGGTCAAGCTGGTCGCCGCCGCCGGCGAGGAGGCGCAGCGCGCCGACGCCGAGCGGGTCGACGAGGAGGCCCGCCGGGAGATGGAACGGCTCCGCGAGGAGCTGGCCCAGGTGCGGGAACTGCAGCGCGCGGGTGTCGACCAGGTGCGGGCCGACCTGGAAGTGGCGCGCAAGGAAGCGGAATCGCTTCAGCGCAAGCTGCGCAGCGCCCTCAGCGACGTCAAGCGGGGCGACGCGGCCCTGCGCAAGATCAATGCGGAGGTCGACGGCATCCGCTCCGAGGCGGCCGCCCAGGTGACCACCGCGGAGAGCGAGACCCGGCGGCTCAAGTCCCGCCTCGCAGAGGTGGAGTCGGCGCTGGAGACCTCGCGCCGGGCCACCCGCGAGGGGCGCAGCATCGAGGACATGCGGCTGCGGCTGCTGCTCGACACCGTGCTGGACGCCGCCGCGGGACTGCGCCGGGAGCTCGCGCTGCCGCCGGTCTCCACGCGGCCCGCCGACACGGTGGAGGCGGTGGAGCCGGGCCGGATGACCCCGAAGGACATCGCGGCGCGGGCGCTGTCGGAGACCGACCCGGCGCTGCTGGACCAGTTGCTGGCGCTGCCCCAGGCCCATCTGGTGGTCGACGGCTACAACGTCACCAAGACCGGCTACCCGACGATGCCGCTGGAGAAGCAGCGGCTGCGGCTGCTGGGCGGGCTGTCGATGCTCGCGGCGCAGACGGGCGCCGAGATGACCTGTGTCTTCGACGGGGCGGAGCTGGCGGCCCCCGTGCTGCTCGCGCCGCCGCGCGGGGTGCGGGTGCTGTTCTCCAAGGCCGGGGTGACCGCCGACGAGCTGATCCGCCAGCTGGTGCGCGCCGAACCGACGGGCCGGCCGGTGGTCGTGGTCTCCACCGACCGGGAGGTCGCCGACGGGGTGGCCAAGGCCGGGGCGCGGCCGGTGACGTCCGCCTTGTTGCTGAAGCGGCTTTCGCGCGTTTCGTAACTACTGGGCCCAATGCCGGATTTGATAGGGCCCCGCGGGAACGGACCGTCAAGTCGTACGCACAGAGCGTGTGCTGTAGGTAAAGAACCTGGTCAAGGAGCAAGTTTTTTGCCGACAGGATTTGAACTGATCACAGAAGGGTCACTAGTCTCGGGTCAAACCTTCGTGCGGTAGTTCACTCATTAGGGGTGACAGCGAAGGTGTCGCCGAGTCTGCGTTCTTCGGCGGCTCTAGGAAGAAGGAGCTCGCCTTCGTGGCGTCCCACCGTCGACCCAAGCAGCCGACCCGCATGCGCACGACCGTGCTCGGCGTCACCGCGGCAGCCGCCGTGGTCCTCTCGGGGCAGGCAGCCAACGCCGCCCCGGCCAAGCCCAGCAAGGACGAGGTCAAGGCCAAGGTCGACGCCCTCTACGAAGAGGCCGAGCAGGCCACCGAGAAGTTCAACGGCGCCAAGCAGCGCCAGGACAAGCTCGAGACCGAGATCGGGCAGCTCCAGGACCAGGTAGCCCGCGGCCAGCAGGACCTCAACGCCCTGCGCGGCACGCTCGGTTCGATGGCCAGCGCCCAGTACCGCAGCGGCGGCATCGACCAGTCCCTCGCGCTCTTCCTCTCGGCCGACCCGGACAGCTACCTGGACAAGGCCTCCACCCTGGAGCAGCTGAGCGGCCAGCAGGTCGAAGCGGTCCAGAAGATCCAGGCCAAGCAGCGCACCCTCGCGCAACAGCGCCAGGAGGCGGCGGGCAAGCTCACGGACCTCGACGCCACCCGCAAGGAGCTCGGCGAGAAGAAGAAGGTCTCGTCGGACAAGCTGGCCGAGGCGCAGGCGCTCCTCAACAGCCTGACCGCCCAGGAGCGGTCGCAGATCAAGGACGAGGACTCCCGCGCCAGCCGCAGCGAGAGCGAGCGCGTCAACCTCGGCAACGTCAAGCCCTCCGGCCGGGCCGGCGCCGCACTCGCCGCCGCCCAGACCAAGATCGGCAGCGCGTACATATCCGGCCACACCGGCCCCAACTCGTTCGACTGCTCGGGTCTGACCCAGTGGGCGTACAAGCAGGCCAACGTCTCGATCTCGCGCGTCACTTTCACGCAGATCAACGACGGCACCCGGATCGGCAGGAGCCAGCTGCAGCCGGGTGACCTGGTCTTCTTCTACGGCGACCTGCACCACGTCGGCCTGTACGCGGGCGGCAACATGGTGCTGCACGCCTCGAACCCGCGCAGCGGCGTCAAGTACGAATCGATCAACAACATGCCGTTCCAGTTCGGAGTCCGCGTCGGCGGCTGACGCCCGCGCCCGCCCCGGGCCCCTCGGGACGCGCCGTACACCGCCCATCCGGGCGAATTCCGAGCCCCCGCTCTGACCACACGCCCCGCCGGTGACCTGCGTCTCCGGCGGGGCGTCACTGTGCGTGCCCGCCGGAGGTCGTTGGCCGGTGCCCTCAGGCGCGGCTACTGTCTGCCAGCGCGGAACCTCGGCACACGGCCGTCCACGGGGGGCGGACCCGGGTCCCGCTCAGCAGGAGGGAGCGGTTTCACGTGGCGTCCCATCGCCGGTCCGGGCCCAGCGCCCTCGACCGGAACACCAAGGTCACCGTCCTCACCGCCGCCGCGGCGGGAGCCGCGGTCGTCATGACGGCCGCACCCGCGGGTGCGGCCCCCGGCCTCCCGCAGGAGCCCTCCGCGGGCACCCGCGCCCAGGTCGACCGGCTCTTCGAGGAGGCCGAACAGGCCACGGAGCGCTTCAACCAGGCGGGCGAGCGCGCCGGCCGGCTCCGCGCCGAAGTCGGCCGGATCCAGGACGCGGTGGCCCGCGGCCAGGACCGCATCAACACCATGCGCGGGGTGCTCGGCGCCTACGCCGGAGCCCAGTACCGGGCCGGCGGCATCGACCCCGCCGTCGAGCTGATGCTCTCCGACAACCCGGACGACTACCTCGCGAAGGCCTCCGCCCTGGACCGGCTGACCGGCCGGCAGGCCCGCCACCTCGACGAACTGCGCTCCGAGCAGCGCCGGCTGGGCCAGGAACGCCGGGACGCCTCCCGCAAGCTCTCCGAACTCGACGCCCTGCGCGCCGACGTGGCGAAGGAGAAGCGCGCCGTCACCGCCAAGCTCGCCGCAGCCCGCCGGCTGCTGAACGCGATGCCCACGCAGGAGCGCGCCGACTTCGACCGGGCCTCGCGCTCCGGCGGCCGCCCCGACGCCCTTCCCGAGCTCCCCGGCGCCGCGGCCTCCGGTCCCTCCTCCGGACGTGCCCTGACCGCCGTGATGGCGGCCCGGTCCGCCGTCGGACGGCCCTACGTGTGGGGTTCCACCGGCCCCTCCGGCTTCGACTGCTCCGGACTGATGGTGTGGTCGTACCGGCAGGCGGGCGTCGCGCTGCCGCGGACCTCGCAGGCCCAGCGGCACGCCGGGCGGCGGGTGTCGCTGTCGGAGGCGCGCCCGGGGGACCTGGTCACCTACCGATCGGACGCCAGTCACGTCGGCATGTACGTCGGCAACGGCCAGGTGGTGCACGCCCCGTACCCGGGCGCGCGGGTGCGGTACGACCCGGTCGGGATGATGCCGGTGTCCTCGGTGACCCGGCCCTGAGGGCCGCGCCCCGTACGATCGGGTGATGCTCCCGGTCCTGGGCCGCCCCTTCCGCCCGCGCCCACGCGTAGCACCCCTGGTGCTCCTCTGTCTGCTGCTGTGCGGGCCGCTCGCCGGATGCGGCGCAGGTTCCGGATCCCCTTCCGATTCGCCTTCCGGTTCCGGGGCCCGTCCGGTGGACGCCGTCGAGCGGGACGTCCGGCGGGCCGTCGCCGACTGGTCGGCGGCCCCGCCCGCGGCCCTCGCCGGGATCCCGCTGGAGGGCTGGTCGTACGAGGTCTCCTCGGTCCGGATCGACGGCGTACGGGCCTTCGCGCGCGCCGAGCTCCGCTACCGGCTCACCGGCTACGACGCCGCCCCGGCCGGCTCCGCCCGCGAATTGGAGCTCACCCGCGACGCCGGGACCTGGGCGGTGGCCGCCGACCGGCCCGCCCCCGGCGCTCCGCCACAGCTGTGGGACCAGGGCCCGGTGACCGTGCGGCGCGGGGCGCACGCCCTGGTGCTCGGCGGGGCCGGCCAGAGCTCCGGATCCCTCTCCGAGATCGCCGCCGAGGCCGACAAGGCGGTGCCCGCGGCGAGCGCGGCCTGGCCGCGGCCGTGGGCGGGCCGGGTGGTGGTGCTGGTCCCCGGCTCGCTGGACGAGATGGCCGCGCTGCTGGGGCGGCCCGCGGACGAGTACCGGGGCCTGGGCGCCGTCACCACCGGGCAGACCGGGGCGGGCACCGCCCCCGCGGACCGGGTCGTGGTGAACCCGGAGGGCTACGGGCAGCTCACGGCGGAGGGCCGCCAGGTGATCCTGACCCACGAGACCACCCACGTCGCCACCCGGGCGGCGACCACCGCGAAGACCCCGCTGTGGCTCTCCGAGGGCTTCGCGGACTGGGCCGCGTACCGCGACAGCGGCCGCACCCCGGCCGAGGCCGCGCCGGCCCTCGCCCGCGCGGTGCGCCTGGGCGACCTGCCTGCCGCGCTCCCGGAGCCCGGGGCCTTCGCCTTCGGCGGGGACGCGGACGCGCTGGCGCGGGCCTACGAGGGCTCCTGGCTGGCCTGCCGGCTCATCGCCCGCCGGTGGGGGGACGCGGCGCTGGTCTCCCTCTACGAGAAGGCGGGCCGGCAGTCCCTGCCGACAGCCCTGACGCAGACCCTGGGCACGGACGCCGCCGCCCTGACACGGACCTGGCAGCAGGAACTGAGCCGGGAGTTCCGCTAGCCCCGTGCCCGGTGGGCTGCCACCGCGCCGGGCGCCGACTTCGGACTCTCAGGACCCCGTGCCGCGACCGACGTGCGGCTCCGCCTCCGTGGCCGGCCCCCGGAGCCCCGCGCCCCGCAGGGGGCCGGGTGCGGGGCTCCGGTAGGGTCGGCAGGCGATGGACAAGACGCTGATCGTGACCAACGACTTCCCGCCGCGGCCGGGGGGCATCCAGGCCTTCCTCCACAACATGGCGCTGCGACTGGACCCCGACCGGGTCGTGGTCTACGCCTCCACCTGGAAGCGCTCCGCCGAGGGCCGCGCAGCAACCGCCGCCTTCGACGCGGAGCAGCCCTTCCAGGTGATCCGCGACCGTACGACGATGCTGCTGCCTACCCCCCGGGTGACCCGGCGGGCCGTGGGCCTCCTGGGCGAACACGGCTGTACGTCGGTGTGGTTCGGCGCGGCGGCCCCGCTCGGCCTGATGGGTCCCGCGCTGCGCAGGGCGGGCGCGCGCAGGATCGTGGCGACCACGCACGGGCACGAGGCGGGCTGGGCGCAGCTGCCGGTGGCGCGCCAGTTGCTGCGGCGCATCGGCGAGGGCACGGACACCCTGACCTACCTGGGGGAGTACACCCGTTCACGGATCGCGCCGGCGCTGACGGACCGGGCGGCGGCGCGTATGACGCAGCTCCCGCCGGGGGTGGACGAGAAGACCTTCCACCCCGGGTCGGGCGGCGCGGCGGTCCGGGCCCGGCTGGGTCTGACGGACCGGCCGGTGGTCGTCTGCGTCTCGCGGCTCGTCCCGCGCAAGGGCCAGGACACGCTGATCGAGGCGATGCCGCGGATCCTGGCGGCGCTGCCGGACGCCGTCCTGCTGATCGTGGGCGGCGGCCCCTACGAGGCCGACCTTCGGGCGCTGGCCGCCTCTACCGGGGTCGTGGACTCAGTGGTCTTCACGGGCGCGGTCCCGTGGTCCGAACTGCCCGCCCACTACGGGGCCGGGGACGTCTTCGCGATGCCGTGCCGGACCCGGCGCGGCGGGCTCGACGTGGAGGGCCTCGGAATCGTCTACCTCGAGGCCTCCGCCACGGGCCTGCCGGTGATCGCCGGGGACTCCGGCGGCGCCCCGGACGCCGTCCTGGACGGGGAGACGGGCTGGGTGGTCCGCGGCGGCGCCCCGGCCGAGGCCGCGGACCGGATCGTCGTCCTGCTCCAGGACCCGGCCCTGCGGGCGCGCATGGGCGAGCGCGGCCGTGCCTGGGTCGAGGAGAAATGGCGCTGGGACCTCCTCGCGGAACGCCTGCGCGAGCTGCTCTGAGGGCCCGCGCGGCAGGTCCCGTACCGCCGGTCCGGTAGCACGAGGGGGCTGGACCGGCCATGGCTGACTGTCACTCAGATGTGTGTCAGCACCTCCTCTGGGGGTATGGGGGGATCCACCCCATCATTCCGCCATGACACCAAACCTGACACGTCGTCATGTTCTCGGTCTCGGCGCCCTGCAGACCGCGGCGGCCCTCGGTTTCACCCGTATCGGCCTGCAGTCCGCGGCCGCCGCCGAGCCCGCGGCCGCGACGTACGCCCCGGCCATCGTCGTCGGCTCCGGCTACGGATCCGCCGTCGCCGCCCTCCGTCTGGGCCAGGCCGGTGTGCGGACCGTCGTCCTGGAGATGGGCCGGCTCTGGGACACCGCGGGGGCCGACGGGAAGGTCTTCCCCTCGACCTCCGCCCCCGACCAGCGCTCGATGTGGTTCCGCAACCGCACCGAGGCCCCGCTCGCCCAGTTCCTCTGGCTGGACGTGGTCAACCGCAACATCAGCCCGTACCCCGGGGTCCTGGACCGGGTGAACTACGGGGACATGTCGGTGTACGTGGGCCGCGGCGTCGGCGGCGGCTCCCTCGTCAACGGCGGTATGGCGCCCACGCCGAAGCGCTCGTACTTCACCGAGATCCTGCCCCGGGTCGACGCCGACGAGATGTACGGCACCTACTACCCCCGGGCCCGCGCCATGCTCGGGGTCAACGACATCGACCCGGCCTGGTTCGAGTCCACGCAGTGGTACCGCTTCGCCCGGATCTCCCGCAAGCACGCCCAGAACACCGGCCTGAAGACCACCTTCGTCCCCAACGTCTACGACTTCGAGTACATGAAGCGCGAGGCCGCCGGCACCGCCACCAAGTCGGCCCTCGCGGGCGAGGTCATCTACGGCAACAACCACGGCAAGAAGAGCGTCGACAAGACCTACCTCGCCGCCGCCCTGGGTACCGGAAACGTCACCATCGAGACCATGCAGCGCGTGGTGGGCGTACGACAGGACCCGGCCGGCGGCTACGTCCTGACCGTCCAGACCAGCGACCTCACCGGCCGCGTCACCCAGGTCCGTGAACTGGGCTGCAGACAGCTCTTCCTCGGCGCCGGCAGCCTCGGCACCACCGAGATCCTGCTGCGCGCCCGCGAGAGGGGCACCCTGCCCGCGCTCAACGACAAGGTGGGCCTGGGCTGGGGTCACAACGGCAACGTCATGACCGCCCGCGCCAACCACCTGTGGGACACCGTCGGCGCCAACCAGTCCACCATGCCCGCCCTGGGCATCGACGACTGGGACAACGCCTCGAATCCGGTCTTCGCCGAGATCGCCCCGCTCCCGATGGGGTTCGAGCACTGGATCTCAATGTACCTGGCCATCACCAAGAACCCGGAGCGCGGGCACTTCACCTACGACGCCGCCAGCGACTCGGCGAAGCTCCAGTGGACCCGGGACCAGAACACCCCGTCCGTCCAGGCCGCCAAGCGCCTCTTCGACCGGATCAACCGGGCCAACTTCACCATCTACCGCTACGACCTCTTCGGCGACAACAAGAACTTCGCCGACAACTTCACCTACCACCCGCTGGGCGGCTGCGTCCTCGGGGACGCCACCGACGACTACGGCCGGGTCAAGGGCTACCAGGGCCTCTACGTCACCGACAGCTCGCTGATCCCCGGATCGCTGGGCGTGAACCCCTTCGTGACCGTCACCGCCCTCGCGGAGCGGAACATGGCGCGGGTCCTCGCCGAGGACCCGCGCTGAGCGCCCGGTAGCGGGCCCGGCACGACCTGAAAGAGACGGCCTAGCCCCGGTAGAGGGCTTCGATCTCGTCCGCGAAGTCCTTTGCCACCACATTCCGCTTCAGCTTCAGCGAAGGCGTGATGTGCCCGGACTCCTCCGTGAACTGGGAGGGCAGAATGCGGAATTTCCGCACCGATTCCGCCTTGGAAACCGCCGCGTTGCCGTCGTCCACGGCCTGCTGGACGGCGGCGAGGAGATCCGCGTCCTCACGCAGCTCGGCGGCCGTCACACCGGCCGGCTTGCCGTGCTCCGCGGCCCACCGGCCGAGGAACTCCTCGTCGATGGTCACCAGCGCGGCCACGAAGGGCCGCGCGTCGCCGACCACCATGCACTCCGCGACCAGCGCGTGCGCCCGGATCCGGTCCTCGATCACCGCGGGCGCCACGTTCTTGCCGCCCGCCGTGACGATGAGTTCCTTCTTGCGCCCGGTGATCGCCAGGTAGCCGTCCTCGTCGAGCGTGCCGACGTCGCCGGTGTGGAACCAGCCGTCGGTCAGCGCGTCGGCGGTGGCCGCCGGGTTGTTCCAGTACTCCCTGAAGATGTGCTCGCCGTGCAGCAGCACCTCGCCGTCGTCGGCGATGCGCACCACGGAGCCCGGGAGCGGCTGGCCGACCGTACCGATCTTCGTCTTGTCCCACGGGTTGAAGGCCGTGGCCGCACAGGACTCGGTCAGGCCGTAGCCCTCCAGCACCGTGAAGCCGATGCCGCGGAAGAAGTGGCCGAGCCGCTCGCCCAGCGGGGCCCCGCCGGAGATCGCGTACTCGCCGCGCCCGCCGAGGACCCCGTGCAGCTTGCTGTAGACCAGCTTCGAGAACAGCTTGTGCTTGAGCCTGAGCTTGAGGGACGGCCCGCCCGGGAGGTCCAGCGCGCGGCTGTACGCGATCGCCGTCTCGGCCGCAGCGTCGAAGATCTTGCCCTTGCCGTCGGCCTGGGCCTTGGCGCGCGCCGAGTTGTAGACCTTCTCGAAGACGCGGGGCACACCGAGGATCAGCGTGGGCCGGAAGGACTGCAGCTCGTCGGTGAGGTTCTTGATGTCCGGTACGCAGCCCAGCCGGATCGGCGCCAGCACGGCCGCCACCTCCACCAGGCGGCCGAAGACGTGCGCGGCCGGCAGGAAGAGCAGCACGGAGCACTCGCCGGTCCGGAAGAGCGGACGCAGCCGGGCCACGATGTTCCCGCACTCGGCGAAGAAGCTGCGGTGGGTCAGCACGCAGCCCTTGGGGCGGCCCGTGGTGCCGGAGGTGTAGACGATGGTCGCCGGGTCGTCGGCGCCCGCCAGCGCGCTGCGCGCGTCCACCTCGGCCTCGGGGACCTCGGCGCCGGCCGCCTTCAGTGCCTCCAGGGCGCCCTGCTCGATCTCCCAGACCTCGCGCAGCTCCGGCAGCCGGTCGCGCAGGGCGGCCACGGCCGCGGCGTGCTCGGGGGACTCCACGACGACGGCGACGGCGCCGGAGTCGCCGAGGATCCACTGGATCTGCTCGGGGGAGCTGGTCTCGTACACGGGGACGGTGACGGCGCCCGCGCTCCAGATCGCGAAGTCGATCAGCACCCACTCGTAGCGGGTGCGGGAGATCAGGGCGACCCGGTCGCCGGGCTGGATGCCCGCCGCGATCAGGCCTTTCGCGGCGGCCCGGACCTCGGCGAGGAACTGGGTCGCGGTCACGTCCTGCCACTGGCCGTCGACCTTGCGGGCCATGACGGCGGTATCGGGATGCTGAGCGGCGTTGCGGCGGATGAGATCCGTCAGGTTCCCGTCCGACGGGACCTCGTACAGGGCCGGAAGACTGAACTCGCGCAAGACTGCTGCTCCTCTGGGCGCCATCGCCACCATGTGGACCGACCGGACGTTACCCACCGGTAGTGGGTTCCGGATAGAGGGAACCGGCCAGATGTTCCATGCGTCACATGTCGCGACCGTGTCCTGCCGACAGTAGTCGACCCCGTTTGCGACTCGGAAGTAACCGCAGGTCCGGCCGCCTGGCCCGATTCCCTACCCGTGCCGGCCAAGCGCCCCTAGGGTGGCCGCATGGGTGGCTCTATGGGTGGCACGAAGAACCGGACACGGATCCACGTCGTCAGCGACGTCCACGGCAACACCGAGGCCCTCGCGCGGGCCGGGGACGGCGCCGACGCGCTGATCTGCCTCGGCGACCTCGTCCTCTTCCTCGACTACGCCGACCACTCGCGCGGCATCTTCCCCGACCTCTTCGGCGTCGAGAACGCCGACCACATCGTCGAACTGCGTACCGCCCGCCGTTTCGAGGAGGCCCGGGAGTTCGCCCGCGGCCTGTGGGCCGGGCGGGACCGGGAACGGCTCGTCGAGGGCGCGGTCCGGCGCCAGTACGCGGAAATGTTCGCCGCCTTCCCCCGGCCCACGTACGCCACGTACGGCAACGTCGACATCCCCGGGCTCTGGCCCGAGTACGCCGGCCCCGGCCTGACCGTGCTCGACGGGCAGCGCGCCGAGATCGGGGGCCTGGTCTTCGGCTTCGTCGGCGGCGGACTGCCCTCGCCGATGCGCACGCCCTACGAGGTGCCCGAGGAGGAGTACGCGGCCAAGGTGGAGGCGCTGGGCGAGGTCGACGTGCTGTGCTCGCACATCCCGCCGGAGGTGCCGGAGCTCTGCTACGACACCGTGGCGCGGCGCTTCGAGCGGGGGAGCGGGGCACTGCTCGCCGCGATCCGGCGGGTGCGGCCGCGGTACGCGCTCTTCGGCCACGTGCACCAGCCGCTCGCCCGGCGGATGCGGATCGGCGCCACCGAGTGCGTGAACGTCGGGCACTTCGCGGCCACCGGAAGGCCGTGGGCCCTGGAGTGGTGAGGCCGTGACGCGCGATAGCCTTCACGCGGCGGCCAGTCCGTCCGCACACTTCCTCGAACTCCACCCGGAGGAGCGACCGCGATGGCGGAACACACCAGCTCGATTATCACGATCGAGGCGTCCCCGGCCGACGTCATGGCCGTGATCGCCGACTTCGCCCGCTACCCGGAGTGGACCGGCGAGGTGAAGGAGGCCGAGGTGCTGGCCACCGACGGCGAAGGCCGCGCTTCGAAGGTCCGCCTGCTGCTCGACGCGGGCGCGATCAAGGACGACCACACGCTCGCGTACACCTGGCCCGCTGAGAACACGGTCAGCTGGACGCTGGACAAGTCCCAGATGCTGAGGCAGCTCGACGGGTCCTACCACCTGGCCGCGGTCGCCGGCGGCGCGAGCACCGAGGTGACGTACTCGCTGACGGTCGACGTCAAGATCCCGATGCTCGGCATGATCAAGCGCAAGGCGGAGAAGGTCATCATCGACCGGGCGCTGGCAGGGCTGAAGAAGCGCGTCGAGTCGACTTCCTGACCTGCCCCCCCGCGCGGCCGCGCCGGACTCCGTCCGGCGGTGGCCGGGCGGGTGCGGGCCGGGCGCCCCGCAGGGCAGGAGCCGGCCCCGCAGGGCACGTAGCGGTCCGGTACGGCCGGGCCGCGGGCAAGCAGCTAGGAGCACCGCCACCATGCACACCCTCCTCGTCACCGGGCCCGGCGGCGCCGGACGGAGCACCGTCGCGGCGGCCACCGCGCTCGCCGCCGCACGCCAGGGGCACCGGGTGCTCCTGCTCTCCGCCGACCAGGGAGAGGCGCCCCTCGCACCGCAGGGCAGCCTCCGTGTGGCCCGCGTCGACTCCGGCGAGGAGTTCCGCCGCGAGCTCGTCTCGCTGCAGGAGCGCGGCTCCGCGGTGCTCGGGATGCTCGGCGCCCGCCCGCTGCACGCCGACGAGATCACCGAACTGCCCGGCGCCGAGCAGTTCGCCCTGCTCCGCGCCCTGCGGCAGGCCGCAGCCGAGCCCGGCACCGACCTCGTGGTGGTCGACCTGCCCCCGCTGCACCAGGCCGTCACCACCCTCGCCCTCCCCGCCCAGCTCCGCCGCTACCTCGCCCGGCTGCTCCCCGCGGAGCGCCAGGCGGCCCGCGCCCTGCGCCCCGTACTGGCCCAGCTCGCCGGCGTCCCCATGCCCGCGCAGTGGCTGTACGAGGCAGCCGCCCGCTGGGACGAGGAGCTGGCGGCGGTCCAGGACGTCCTGGAGGCCCCCACCACCTCCGTACGGCTCGTCGCCGAGCCAGGACCCGCCGCCGACGCCGCGCTGCGCCTGGGCCGGCTCGGGCTCGCCCTGCAGCGGCTGCCCGTTTCGGCGCTCGTCGCCAACCGGATGCTCCCCGGCGGATCCGCCGACCCGTGGCTGGCGGGACTCGCCGCCCAGCAGGAGAAGTACGCCGCGCAGTGGGCCGGTGACGAGAGCGTCCCGGTGCTCCCCGTACCCCACCTGGGCCGGGACCCGCACGGTCCCGAGGACCTGGCGCAGCTGGCCCCGGCCCCCGCCCCGGCGACCGCGCCCCGCCCCGTCTGGGCCGTCGAGGACCGGACCGCCGAGGACGGGGTGCTGCTCTGGCGGGTCCCGCTGCCCCGCGCCGAGAAGCGCGAGCTCGGCCTGGTCCGGCGCGGAGACGAGCTGCTGCTCACGGTGGGCCCGTACCGCAGGATCGTTCCGCTGCCCGCCGCGCTGCGCCGCTGCACCGTTTCGGGCGCCGCCCTCGCCGACGACGAGCTCCGCATCCGCTTCACCCCGGACCCGGATCTGTGGCCCCGGACGGACCGGAGGGCGTAGCCGGCGGCCTGGGGGGCGTACCGCCGTTCGGGTAACGTCGGAGGTAGCAGTCCGGGTAATCCGTACCGCACGCCCAGCCGCCGCCGCAGGAGAGTCCGCCATGAGCGAGGCCACCGACCGCCCCACCGACGCCCCCGACGGCGACGACGCCTGGGCCGACGCCTGCGCCGAGGACCTGGCCGCCGAGAAGGAGCGCCGCAGGTCCGAGCAGGGCGCCTCCGCAGGAGCCGGGACCGCCGCCGAGGAGCTGTTCAAGCTCTTCGAAGCCGTCGCGGACAAGGTTTCCGACAAGGTTTCCGCGCTGAACAACCCGCTGTTCGGCGTCGCCGCGCAGGGCGCCGTGCGGCAGTTCGTCAACCAGGCGAAGACCGCCGCCAAACCCGTTGTCGAGCGCAACCCCGAGGTCTTCGACCACCTCGCGGCGGCCGGCTCCGAGCTGCTCGCCGCCTACCGCTCAGCGGTCGAGGGCCACGAGCGCCGCTGGACGCGCGACGAACAGACCCCCGAGCGGGGCAGCGGAAACGCGAAGGACCCCCGTGACGAGGGCGACGGTTCCACCGAGCGGATCGATCTCGACTGAACCTCCCCCTCCCTCGGGTACGGTTGACAGCGGCGGGGTTTGACCGGAAACCGAGGGACTAATGGGACTCACCATCGGCGTCGACATCGGCGGCACGAAGATCGCGGCCGGCGTGGTCGACGAAGACGGCACCATCCTTGAGACGTACAAGGTGCCCACTCCGCCGACCGCGGACGGGGTGACGGACGCGATCTGCGCTGCCGTATCCGAGGTCAGCGCCAGCCACACCATCGACGCGGTCGGCATCGGCGCCGCCGGATACGTCGACGACAAGCGCGCGACCGTACTCTTCGCGCCGAACATCAACTGGCGGCACGAGCCGCTGAAGGACAAGGTCGAGCAGCGCATCGGCCTGCCCGTGGTCGTCGAGAACGACGCGAACTGCGCCGCCTGGGGCGAATACCGCTTCGGCGCCGGCCAGGGCCACGAGGACGTCATCTGCATCACGCTCGGCACGGGCCTGGGCGGCGGCATCATCATCGGCAACAAGCTCCGGCGCGGACGCTTCGGCGTGGCCGCCGAGTTCGGCCACATCCGGGTGGTCCCGGACGGCCTGCTGTGCGGATGCGGCAGCCAGGGCTGCTGGGAGCAGTACGCCTCCGGCCGCGCGCTCGTCCGCTACGCCAAGCAGCGGGCCAACGCCACCCCCGAGAACGCGAAGATCCTCCTCTCCCTCGGCGACGGCACCGCCGAGGGCATCGAGGGCAAGCACATCAGCGAGGCGGCCCGGGCCGGCGACCTGGTGGCCATCGACTCCTTCCGCGAACTGGCCCGCTGGGCGGGCGCCGGCCTCGCGGACCTGGCCTCGCTCTTCGACCCGTCGGCGTTCATCGTCGGCGGCGGCGTCTCGGACGAGGGCGACCTGGTCCTCGACCCGATCCGCAAATCCTTCAAGCGCTGGCTGATCGGCGGCGCCTGGCGTCCGCACGCGCAGGTGCTCGCGGCGCAGCTGGGCGGCAAGGCCGGCCTCGTCGGCGCGGCGGACCTGGCGCGCCAGGGCTGAGCCCACCGATATCGGGACACTGCCCGCCGCGCCCCCTGGGGTGCGGCGGGCAGTCTCGTTATGTTGCCCCTATGGAACTCACCGAGCTGCCGAACTCCCGTACCGAAGCCGATGGTTCCGCCGTGATCCGGGTGCTCTCCTACAACGTCCGCTCGCTGCGCGACGACGAGGACGCGCTCGCGCGGGTGATCCGCGCTTGTGCGCCGGACCTGGTGTGCGTCCAGGAGGCACCGCGGTTCTTCCGGTGGCGCAAACACGCGGCGCGGCTCGCCGCCAAGTGCGACCTGGTGGTCCTGTCGGGCGGCGCGACGGCGGCGGGACCGCTGCTCCTGTGCTCCCTACGGGCCTTCGTGGAGCGGACCGAGGACGTACTGCTGCCGTTGACCCCGGGCCGACACCGGCGGGGATTCGCCACCGCGGTCGTACGGATGGGCGGGGTCCGGATCGGGGTGCTCAGCGCCCACCTGTCGCTGGACGGGCCGGAGCGGCTCGCACAGTCGGATCTGCTCCTGGAGCGGCTCGCGGGGATGGACGTGCCGTACGCGATCGCCGCGGGGGACATCAACGAGGGTCCGTCGGGGGCGGCCTTCCGCCGGCTGGCGGGGGCGCTGCAGGACTGCTGGGGGGCGGCGCCGTGGGGCGGGGAGCACACGTGGGTGCGGTCGGCGGCGCCGCGGCGGATCGATGCGGTGTTCGCCAGTGCGGGGGTGGAGGTGCTGGGCTGCGGTGTGCCCGAGGGGCTGGCCGGGGTCGACTCCCGGGACCTGGCCCGCGCGACGGACCACCTTCCGGTTCTGGCGGCCCTCAGGCTTCCGTCTTGTTGAGGCGGACGGGCTGAACTGCTCCTGGGGTTCCGCCCCCGGACCCCCCGCCTCAAACGCCGGCGGGGCTATGGATAGCCCCGCCGGCGTTTGAGGCGATCCGTGTGGTGGGTCAGACCACCGCGCCGCGGCCCGGGTCGTCGTCCTCGTCCTCGCCCGACGACATGCGTGCGACCAGGGTGGCGAAGCCGCCCAGGAAGCCGCCGACGCCCAGTGTCGTCAGCCACCAGGTCATCTCCCACTGGAGCAGCACCGCCAGGAGCAGTAGGACCGGTCCGCCCACCACGGCCAGCCAGGCGAACTTCGACGTCGCGTCCGCTTCCGGCAGCTCCGGCTCCGGGGGTACGAAGTGCCCCTCGTCCTTAGCGGCTTCGGGGGAGTCGTCGGGGTCGGCCAGGGAGTGGTCGCGCGGACCCGGGGCGCCCACGCCCGGTCCGCCCACGCCCGGGGCGAACACCACCGAGCTGCCCAGAGCCGCCGACGGGGGTTCCGGGGAGGCCGGGGAGACCGGGGGGATCGGGGGGATCGGTTTGACGTCTTCCTCCGGGAGGAGCAGGTTCTCGATGGGTCGGAACGGTCTCGCGCCCGGCGGGTCCGCGGGCTCCTGGCCGTAGCCGGCCACGATCGCCGCCCACGCCGCTTCCTCGTCCAGCGGGGGGACACCCCCGCTGGATTCCTCGTGCTCAGCCACCGCTGGCCGCCCCCTCCCTGCCCAAGCTCTCCGTCAGCCGCCCGACGAACGCGTAACTGTCCGCGAAGATCCGCTCCGCGTCATGGTCCAACGTCGCGACGTGGTAACTCTGTTCCAGCAGCGTCTCGGTGACATCGGTGGAGGACACCCGGGCCAGGACCCGCGTCGAGTCCGTCGGCCGCACCACGTGGTCCTGCGGGCTGTGCAGGAGCAGCAGCGGCTGCGTCACCTGCGGCAGTTCGGTGTCCAGCATCTGCAGGAACTTGCGCAGCGAGTGCGCGGCGCGGGTCGGGATCCGGTCGTAGCCGACCTCTTGCGAACCGGGCTTGGCGATGTCGCTCGCGATGCCCGACGTCGACCGGATGAAGTGCTTGACCACCGGAAGGGCCACGGCCAGCGGGTCGTGCACCTTGTTGACCGGGTTGACGAGGACGATGCCGGCGATGGAGTCCCCGTGCTTCGCCGCGAGCCGCAGCGCCAGCGCGCCGCCCATCGACAGCCCGAAGACGAACACCTGCTCGCAGCTGTCGAGCAGTTCGCGCAGTGCGCGGTCCACCTCGGCGTACCAGTCCTGCCAGCCGGTGAGCTGCATGTCCTGCCAGCGCGTCCCGTGCCCGGGGAGCAGGGGCAGCGACACCGTCAGTCCCCGCGAGGCCAGATGCTCGGCCCAGGGCCGCATCGACTGGGGGGAACCGGTGAAGCCGTGGCAGAGGAGGACGCCGACCTTTCCGCCCTCGTGGCGGAACGGCTCGGCTCCAGGGAGGACGGGCACCAGGGTCTCCTTCGAGGGGGGCGAGGGGGTGCGTAGCGCTGTGTGACTTCACCGTACGCGACGGGGGTGGCACCGACCAGGGTCGTCGGACGGCTCCGGGGGCGGCCACGGGTTAAGGTCTGTTCGACAGATACAGGAAGGCTTTCGAGTTGATCTACGGCGCAATGAAGTTCTCGATCGGCGGTTCCCTGAAGCTCGCCTTCAGACCGTGGGTGGAGGGCCTCGAAAACATTCCCGCCGAAGGGCCGGCGATCCTCGCGAGCAACCACCTGTCGTTCTCCGATTCCTTCTTCCTCCCGGCCGTGCTGGACCGCAAGGTGACCTTCATCGCGAAGGCGGAGTACTTCACCTCCCCGGGCGTCAAGGGCAAGCTGACGGCAGCCTTCTTCAAGGGCGTCGGCCAGCTCCCGGTGGACCGCTCGGGTGCGCGCGGGGCCGGCGAGGCCGCGATCAAGAGCGGCATCGACGTCATCGAGCGCGGAGAGCTGTTCGGTATCTACCCCGAGGGAACGCGTTCACCCGACGGCCGGCTGTACCGCGGAAAGCCCGGCGGCCTGGCCCGGGTGGCGCTGGCCACCGGTGCGCCCGTGATCCCCGTGGCGATGATCGACACGGAGAAGATCCAGCCGCCCGGCAAGGTGGTGCCCAAGCTGATGCGCCCGGGCATCCGGATCGGCAAGCCGCTGGACTTCAGCCGCTACCAGGGCATGGACGGGGACCGCTTCATCCTCCGCTCGGTGACCGACGAGGTCATGTACGAGATCATGAAGCTCTCCGGCCAGGAGTACGTGGACATCTACGCCACGGCCGCCAAGCGCCAGATCGCCGACGCGGAGAAAGCCGCCGCCAAGAACGAGAAGGCGGAGACGGCCGACCGGGCCGCGGACACCGACAAGTAACAGCACGAGGGCGGGACCGCCCGCACGGGGTGGGGGAGATGGCGAAGCGCGAGCGCGTCGTAGGCATGTCGGTGGAGCAGCCGCTGTGGCGGGCCCTGACGGCCTATCGGCTGCTCACCATGGTCTACGCGGCGCTGCTGTTCGCCTCCGCGTACAAGCAGTTCGACCGCCCCTGGATCGCGGCCTCCTACCTCGCCTTCCTCGCCGGCTGGACCCTGGCCACCCTGCCCAAGGTGGCCAACGCCGCCAGCTGCACCAAGCGGTTCCTGTGCGCCGACCTCACCGTCGCCTGCGTCGGGATCCTGCTCACCCCGCTCGCGGACACCCACGCACGGATCGTCGACGGCGGTCCCACCCTCCCCAGCATATGGACGGCGGGCTCCGTCCTCGCCTTCGCCATCAAGGGCGGCTGGCGCTGGGCCTGTTTCGCCTCCACCTTCGTCGCCGCCGCCAATCTCGCCCAGCGAGGCGAGCCCACCCGGGACACCCTGCACAACGTGCTCCTGGTCTGGGTGGCCTCCATCGCCATCGGCTACGTCGTCGAGGTGGCCCGGGCCAGTGAGGCCACCCTCGCCCGCGCCCTGGAGATCGAGGCCGCCACCCGCGAGCGCGAACGACTGGCCCGCGACATCCACGACGGGGTCCTCCAGGTCCTCGCGATGGTCCAGCGGCGCGGCACCGAACTGGGCGGGGAGGCCGCCGAGCTGGGCCGGATGGCGGGGGACCAGGAGATCGCGCTGCGCACCCTGGTATCCAGCGGACTGGCGCGCCCCTCCCGGATCTCCCGCGACGAGGCGCTCGGCGCGATCGTGGCGGCCTTCGAGGTGGAGGAACCCGGAGCCGACGAGGGCGAGCTGGACCTGCGGACCCTGCTCGCGCCGCACGCCGGCTCGCGGGTGAGCTTCGCCGAACCGGGCACCCCGGTGCCGTTGCCTGTGCCCGCGGCGCGCGAGCTGGCCGCGGCGGTCGGAGCCGCCCTGGACAACGTGCGCAAGCATGCGGGCGAGGGAGCCAGCGCCTGGATCCTGGTGGAGGACTGGGGCGACGAGGTGATCGTGACCGTTCGCGACGACGGCCCGGGCATCCCGGCCGGCCGGCTCGACCAGGCCGAGGGCGAGGGCCGGATGGGAGTGGCCCTGTCCATCCGCGGCCGGCTCCGCGACCTCGGCGGCAGCGCCGAGCTGGTGTCGGTACCGGGTCAGGGCACCGAAGTAGAACTGAAAGTACCGAGGGGGAGCACCCAATGAACGAACCGAGCGCGTCGAGCGAGCCGAGTGGGCCGAGCGGCCTGGCCGGCATCAAGGTCATGGTCGTGGACGACCACCCGATGTGGCGGGACGCGGTCGCCCGCGACCTGGCCGCCGCGGGCTTCGACCTGGTGGCCACCGCCGGTGACGGCCCCGAGGCCGTCCGCCGGGCCCGCGCGGTGGCCCCCCACGTCCTGGTCCTCGACCTCAACCTGCCCGGCATGCCCGGGGTCCAGGTCTGCAAGGAGCTGGTGGGGGCCAACCCGGCGCTGCGGGTCCTCGTGCTCTCCGCGAGCGGCGAGCACGCCGACGTCCTGGAAGCGGTGAAGTCCGGCGCCACCGGCTACCTGCTGAAGTCCGCGGGCGCCCAGGAACTCATCGACGCCGTGCGCCGCACGGCGGCCGGCGACCCCGTCTTCACCCCGGGCCTGGCCGGCCTGGTCCTCGGCGAGTACCGGCGGCTGGCCACCGATCCGGCGCCGGCCGCCTCCAACGAGCCCAAGGCCCCGGAGCTCACCGACCGGGAGACCGAGGTGCTGCGGCTGGTGGCCAAGGGGCTCTCGTACAAGCAGATCGCGGAACGGCTGGTCATCTCGCACCGCACCGTGCAGAACCACGTGCAGAACACCCTGGGCAAGCTCCAGTTGCACAACCGGGTGGAGCTCGTCCGGTACGCGATAGAGCGGGGCCTCGACGACGAGTAGGGGACGGGCCGGCCCTCGTACGAGTGAACGGGCGTACGCAACGCCCCGTAATTCCCCCAGAATTGACCCTTCCCGGCATCTTGCTGTGACGTGAGTCACCACTAGCGTGACCGTCATGCGGGCCTGCGGCCTCAGCGGGCCCTGTGGCGAAGGGAAATTCCATGAAGGTCGGAGTGCTGACGGGCGGCGGCGACTGCCCCGGGCTCAACGCGGTGATCCGCAGTGTCGTGCGCAAGGGCGTGCAGGAGTACGCCTACGACTTCGTCGGGTTCAAGGACGGCTGGCGCGGCGCGGTCGAAGGCCGCACCGTCCCGCTCGACATCCCCGCCGTCCGCGGGATCCTGCCGCGCGGCGGGACCATCCTCGGCTCCTCGCGCACCAACCCGTTCAAGCTGGACAACGGCGTCCGCCAGATCAAGGAGAACCTCGCCAAGTACGAGGTCGACGCCCTCGTCGCGATCGGCGGCGAGGACACCCTCGGCGTGGCCGCGAAGCTCTACGAGGAGTACGGCGTCCCCTGCGTCGGGGTCCCCAAGACCATCGACAACGACCTGTCGGCCACCGACTACACCTTCGGCTTCGACACCGCCGTCGGCATCGCCACCGAGGCCATCGACCGGCTGCACACCACCGCCGAATCGCACATGCGGGTCCTGGTCGTCGAGGTGATGGGCCGCCACGCCGGCTGGATCGCCCTGCACTCGGGGCTCGCGGGCGGTGCCAACGTCATCCTCATCCCGGAGCAGCGTTTCGACGTGGACCAGGTCTGCGCCTGGGTGAGCTCGCGGTTCAAGTCGAGCTACGCGCCCATCGTGTGCGTCGCCGAGGGTGCGATGCCCAAGGACGGCGACATGGTGCTGAAGGATGCGACGAAGGACTCCTTCGGGCACGTCCGGCTGTCGGGCGTGGGCGAGTGGCTGGCCAAGGAGATCGAGGCCCGGACCGGCAAGGAGGCCCGTACGACCGTGCTCGGGCACGTCCAGCGGGGCGGCACCCCGAGCGCCTTCGACCGCTGGCTGGCCACCCGATTCGGGCTGCACGCGATCGACGCGGTGCGCGACGGTGACTTCGGGAAGATGGTCGCGCTGAAGGGCACGGACATCGTGCGGGTGCCGATCGCCGAGGCGACGGCGAAGCTGAAGACGGTGGACCCGGCGCTGTACCAGGAGGCCGGGGTGTTCTTCGGCTGAGCCGGGAGCGCGGGTGCGGACCGTGGGTCGTAAGGTGACAAACAGCCCATGGTCCGATTTTTGGCGCAGTGCGCGCAGTACGCGCAGTGAGCGCAGTACGGGAGTGAACGTGGAAATCCTGGCATTCGGGGTGCAGGGGGACGAGAAGCCCCTCATCGAGAGGGCCTTCGCGGGCCAGCACGAGGTGCGCTGCCTGGACGTCTTCCTGAGCGAGGACACCGCTCCCATCGCGGCCGGGTACGAGATCGTGTCGTCGAGCGTCAACGCGGATCTGAACGGGCGGGTGCTGCGGACCCTGGCCGCGGGCGGGACGAAGATGATCGCCCAGCGTTCCACCGGCTTCAACAACATCGACCTGGACGTCGCGCGCGAGCTCGGACTGACGGTCAGCCGGGTGTCGTACTACTCCCCGTACTCGGTGGCCGAGTTCGCGTGGACCCTCGCCATGGCGGTGAACCGGCGGATCGTCCGGGCCTCGAACCGGACGCGGGACTTCGACTTCCGGCTGAACGGCCTGATGGGCCGCGACATGCGCGGCCGCACGGTGGGGGTGCTCGGCACCGGCAAGATCGGAGAGGCGTTCACCCGGATCGCGCACGGCTTCGGCATGAACCTGCTGGGCTGGGACGTGGCGCAGAACCCGGCGTGCGTGGACCTGGGCATGAAGTACGTGGACAAGGACGAGCTGTTCGCGTCCTCGGACCTGATCAGCCTGCACGTCCCGCTGCTGGAGTCCACGCACCACATCATCGGCGCCGAGGCGCTGAAGATGATGAAGGACGACGCGATCCTGGTGAACTCCAGCCGCGGCGGGCTCGTGGACACGGACGCGCTGGTCACGGAGTTGCGGACCGGGCGCTTCGCGGGGGTGGGTCTGGACGTGTACGAGGCGGAGGCCGGGCTCTTCTTCCTGGACAAGTCCCTGGAGGCCGTCGAGGACGACACCCTGGCCCGGCTGATCACCTTCCCGAACGTGGTCGTCACCTCCCACCAGGCCTACTACACCCACGACGCGGTGGGCCAGATCATCGACACCACCGTCGCGAACGTCGCGGACTACGTGGCCGGCCGCCGCTCGGAGAACACGCTCTCGCCGGAGGCCTGACCCGCCTGTCCGCAGGGCCGGGCCAGGGCCTACATTCGCCGCGTGCACATACCCGCCGCCTTCTTCTGGCTCCTGTCGGCCCTGGCCGCCCTCCAGCTGTTCCACGCCGCCCGTGCGCTGCCGCGCGCGCTGCGGGCCGGACCCGGTGCCCGGACCGGTCCGTGGCTGGCCTTCACCGACCACGTGCTGTCGGTTCCGCTCACCGTCGGGCTGGCCCTGGGCAACCTCACGGTGGCGTTCTACGGAACGCTCCTGCTGGGCCCCGTGCTCGCCTGGAGCCTGATCCGCGGCATCCGTTCGGCCGGCGCCCCGAAGGCCGCCCAGCAGCCGGGTACGCCTTAGCGGCTAGTGCGGTGAACCTTTCCGGTCACAGCACTAGCTAGGCCGTCGCCGGGGCGCGGACGCCCGTGATCAGCTCGCGCACCAGCTCCGCGCCGCGCAGCGTCAGCACCGACTCCGGATGGAACTGCACGCCCGCGAAGCCCCCCGCGGCGGAGCGCAGCGCGTGGACCTCGCCCGTGGCGGGGTCCCGGGAGACCTCGATGCCCCGCAGGGACAGGGACCGCTCCAGCTCCGCGGAGCAGTGCGCCGCGTACGTGTTGTAGAAGCCCACGACCTCCTGCGCCCCGAACAGCGGGATCCGCGTCTGCGCCCCCTGCGCCGGCTCCGCCTTGCGGACCAGCGGGAGCCCCAGCTCGGCGGCGAGCAGCTGGTGGCTGAGACAGACCCCGAGCAGCCCGCCCCGGTGCGAGCCCAGCAGCTCCGCCGTCAGCCGGCGCATCGTCCGGATCTTGGGGTCGCAGGCGTCCCCCGGATCGCCGGGGCCGGGGCCGAGCACGATCGGCCCGTCCCAGGCCAGGGCCGCCGCGCGCAGTCCCGGGTCGTCGTAGCGGCGTACGGTCACCTCCAGCCCGGCCACCCGCAGCACGTGCCCCAGCATCGAGGTGAAGGTGTCCTCCCCGTCCACCACCAGCGCGTGGCCCGTGACCTGCGCCGGCCGCTCCTGCATCCGCAGCCAGAACGGCGCCAGGTCCTCGCGGCGCGCGGCCAGGGCGGCCTGGACCCGTGGGTCGTCGGCCAGCCGCGGCCGGTCGAATGAGGGCCGCACCGCCGCCGGGCGGACCCCCAGCGCCGCCAGCACCCCCGCCGCCTTGGCGTGCGTCTCGGCCACCTCGCCCGCCGGGTCGGAGTGCCGTACGAGGGTGGCCCCGACGGGCACTCGCAGGGCGCCGTCCGCCGCGATGTCCGCCGTACGGATCAGGATCGGCGAGTCCAGCGTCTGCGCGCCCGAGGCGTCGACCCCCAGCAGGGCCAGCGCGCCCGCGTAGTAGCCGCGCCCGCCCGTCTCGTACCGCTCGATGACCCGGCAGGCGTTCTGCACCGGCGATCCGGTGACCGTCGCCGCGAACATCGTCTCCTTCAGCACCTCGCGGACGTCCAGCGAGGACCGGCCGCGCAGCTCGTACTCGGTGTGCGCGAGGTGCGCCATCTCCTTCAGCCGCGGTCCGACGACCACCCCGCCCATGTCCCCGACGGTGCACATCATCTTGAGCTCCTCGTCCACGACCATGGACAGCTCCTCGGTCTCCTTGCGGTCCCCGAGGAAGGTGAGGAGCGATTCGGCCGTCGGCCCGCCGGCCGGATAGCGGTAGGTACCGCTGATCGGGTTCATCACGACGGTGCCCCCGGACATCCGCACGTGCACCTCGGGACTGGCCCCGACGAGGGTGCGGTCCCCGGTGTGGACCACGTACGTCCAGTACGCGCCCCGCTCGCCCTCCAGCAGCCGCCGGAACAGTGCGAGGGCGTCGGCGCGGCCGAAGCCCTCGATGCGGCCCTCGTAGGTGCGCCGGATGACGAAGTTCGCGCCCTCGCCCCGGCCGATCTCGTCCTCGATGACCCGCCGGACGGTCCGCGCGTACTCCTCGTCGGGGACGTCGAAGCCGCCGCCGTCGACCCGCACCTCGTGGGCCGGCAGCGCGGCCAGCGCCTCGGCGAGCGTGATCTCGTACGCCTCCTCGGCGACCAGCACGCTCAGCGGCGTGCCGTCGTCGCGAACGTCGAAGCCGCGCTCGCGCATCTGCCGGAAGGGGACCAGCGCCAGGGCCGGCCGCTCGCCGACGGGCAGGTCGGCGAGGTGCTCGGCCTCGTGGACCGGGCCGAGCAGCACCTCGACGGTGTCGTGGTCGCGGCCGGGCGTGCGGCGGCGCAGCAGTGCGAACGGCGGGCAGGTGTCCTCGAGCAGGCGGCTCAGGTGCATGGAGTGGGCGTCCTATCCGGTTTCGGCGGGTGGGACGGCCCGGTGTTCCAGCGGCTGTGTTGCCTCAAAGAACGCGGAAGGCCGCCCCTCGGGGCGGCCTTCGATTCGCTCGTGTCTTCAGGTACGCGCGAGAAGTGGGCCGCCGGGAGCGGGCCACCACCAGTTCTTGTTCGAGTGCGCGTACATGCCGTGAACCCTAGCCCACACCGGTCCGCGAGGACCGGTAAACGGATGAGTAACACAGCGAGAGACATCCGTCTCACGTAGTGGTCTTCGACCGGGACTCGTGGTGTGACGCCGTAATGTGTGTGGGGTGACCGTGAACGCTGAAACCCAAGCCCCCGCCTCCAAGGCGACCTGGCGAGACCTTCCCGCGGCGCAGCAGCCTTCGTACCCCGATGCCGAGGCCCTGCGCGCTGTCGTCGCGGACCTCGAGTCGTATCCTCCCCTCGTTTTCGCGGGTGAGTGCGACCAGCTGCGCGCCCGTCTGGGAGCCGTCGCCAAGGGCGAGGCGTTCCTGCTGCAGGGTGGCGACTGCGCCGAGGCCTTCGATGCCGTGTCCGCCGACCACATCCGCGCCAAGCTGAAGACGCTGCTCCAGATGAGCGCCGTCCTGACGTACGCGGCCTCCGTGCCGGTCGTCAAGGTCGGCCGCATCGCCGGCCAGTACTCCAAGCCGCGCTCGAAGGACACCGAGTCCCGCGACGGCATCACCCTGCCGACCTACCGCGGCGACTCCGTGAACGGCTTCGCCTTCACCGAAGAGTCCCGCATCCCGGACCCCGAGCGCCTGAAGCGCATGTACCACGCGTCGGCCTCGACGCTGAACCTGGTGCGCGCCTTCACCACCGGCGGCTACGCCGACCTGCGCCAGGTGCATGCCTGGAACCAGGACTTCGTGAAGTCCTCCCCGTCCGGGCAGCGCTACGAGCAGCTCGCGCGGGAGATCGACAACGCGCTGAACTTCATGAAGGCGTGCGGCACCGACCCGGCCGAGTTCAAGGCCGTCGAGTTCTACGCCTCCCACGAGGCGCTGCTCCTCGACTACGAGGGTGCCCTCACCCGTACGGACTCGCGCACCGGCCGGCTGTACGACACCTCGGGCCACATGGTCTGGATCGGTGAGCGCACCCGCCAGCTGGACCACGCGCACATCGAGTTCTGCTCGCAGATCGCCAACCCGATCGGCATCAAGCTCGGCCCCACCACCACGGTGGACGAGGCGCTCACCTACATCGACCGCCTGGACCCCGACCGCGAGCCGGGCCGGCTGACCTTCGTCGTCCGCATGGGCGCGGACAAGGTCCGCGACAAGCTCCCCGAGCTCGTCGAGAAGGTCACCGCCTCCGGTGCGACCGTCGGCTGGGTCACCGACCCGATGCACGGCAACACCTTCGAGGCGGCCTCCGGCCACAAGACGCGCCGTTTCGACGACGTGCTCGACGAGGTCAAGGGCTTCTTCGAGGTCCACAAGGGCCTCGGCACCCACCCGGGCGGCATCCACGTCGAGCTCACCGGTGACGATGTCACCGAGTGCGTGGGCGGCGGCGACGAGATCTTCGTCGACGACCTGCACCAGCGCTACGAGACGGCCTGCGACCCGCGCCTCAACCGCAGCCAGTCCCTGGACCTGGCGTTCCTGGTAGCCGAGATGTACCGCGACCAGTAAGCGGCACCTTGCAGTGAGCACCTCGTGACGATGGGGCGCGGATCGAATGTGATCCGCGCCCCATCGTCGTACCCAGGTCTTTTAGGGAACCCTAAGTTTGGGTACGGTTAGGTAAGCCTCACCGAATACGGGGATGGCTGGCCGATCCGTTCCTGACAGGGAGGTGAACCGCGTGTACGTCTGCTCTTGTTTCGGGATCACCGACAAGCAGGTCAAGGACCACGCGGCCGACGGGGCCTGCACCCCCCGCCAGATCGCCTCGGCCACGAAGGCCGGCACGGACTGCGGTTCCTGTGTGCGGACCATCCAGGGCCTCCTCGGCCGCGGGGCCTGCCCGCGCCGTGAGCTGCTGGAGAAGGGCGACGCCGCCGCCGTGCTCGCGGCCGATCCGCTGGTACCGGTCGGTGCGGAGCTCGCCGAAGCCGCGTAGGCCGTCCGAGCCGCTTCGTACTTCCGTATTAGCTCGGCTGCTCGATGAGCTGCGCGATGTAGAGCGCCTCGCCGATGGACTCGATGAGCTCCAGCTGGGTGTCGAGGTAGTCGATGTGGTGCTCCTCGTCCTCCAGGATCTCCTCGAAGAGCCGCGCCGAGGTGACGTCGCCCTTGCCGCGCATGACCTCGATACCGCGCTTGAGGCGGTCGATCGCCTCGACCTCAACCTGCCGGTCGGCCTGGAACATCTCCGTCAGCGTCTGGCCCACGCGCACGTGGAAGAGGCGCTGGTAGTTCGGCAGGCCGTCGAGCATCAGGATGCGCTCGGTGATCTTGTCCGCGTGCTTCATCTCATCGATGGACTCTTCACGCGTGTACTTGGCGAGCTTCGTCCAGCCCTTGTTGTCCTGGATCCGGTAGTGGAGCCAGTACTGGTTGATGGCCGTAAGTTCGCCGGTCAGCTGCTCGTTGAGAAACTCGAGGACCTCGGGGTCGCCCTGCATCGCAGAGGCTCCTTCCAAGCAATGTCAGCAATGTGACGGGGGGCAGGTGCGCGCATCCTTGCACCGCCGCCGGAGGTCGTCCAGTAAGTGCCTCCTTAGTGGGAGTTGCCGTGACTTGCCCGAATCCGGGCGAAGCTGGTCATGACCACCCCGCCAAGTCTGTCACCATGGAGACATGGGTCAGCCGGAAAGCCGGGAATCTCCGGGATCAGAGCAACTGGAGCTTCCCCCGGGGCAGCGGTTGCAGCGAGGCTGGCCGGTCACCCACTACGGACCGGTACCCAAGTTCAAGCCCGACCGCTGGGAGTTCCGCGTCTTCGGCGCGACGGCCGACGGTGAGAAGCGCTGCTGGAACCACGAGGAGTTCGCGGCCCTGCCGTTCGAATCCGTCGTGGCGGACCTGCACTGCGTAACGAAGTTCACCATGACGGGTACCGAGTGGGGCGGCGTGCTCGCCCGCACGGTCCTCGCCCTCGCTCCGCCTTCCCCGCAGGTCACGCACGTGATGGTGTGGGCCGAGTACGGCTTCAGCTCCAACATGCGCCTCGCGGACTTCGCCTCCGAGCGGGCCGTCTTCGCCACCCACCAGGGCGGCGAGCTGCTCACCGCCGAGCACGGATTCCCGCTCCGGCTGGTCGTGCCGCACCTCTATGCGTGGAAGGGCCCCAAGTGGGTCCGCGGCATCGAGTACATGACCGCCGACCGCCGCGGCTTCTGGGAGGAGCGCGGCTACCACAACATCGGCGACCCCTGGCGTGAGCAGCGCTACTCGTACCAGGAAGAGCCGGGGGACGGCCCCGAGCTGTAGCCCGGCAGGCCGAGTGCCCGGTGGGGCCGTGCCTCAGTGGTGGTACTGGTGGACCACCGCGTGGCCCTTGCCGCGGCCGATCATCCACTTGTTGACCGGAGTCGTGACGACAAAGGCGACCGCGAGCGAGATCGCGAGTGCCACCCAGAACAGCGCGTCCGACAACATCGCGTCCATCGCCCCGGGCCAGAGCACGATCACCCCGTTGTCGATCAGCTCCATGACGGCGATCGAAAGGGTGTCCGCCGCCAACGCCACCCGGATGGCCGTACGGAAGTCCACGCCGGCGGAGAGGATCCCGCGCAGGGTGAGCGCGTAGCCGAAGAAGAACGCGAGGACGATCGCGAGAATCATCGTCGGCACGTTCCCCCAGCCGAGCGCGGTGCCGATGACCATGCCGAGCACCTCGCCGATGGCGCATCCGGTGAGGCAGTGGAGCGTGGCCCGCGCGGCGGCGGCCCAGGTGACCTTCCCGTCGCCGGTGTGCCCGTGCTCGCTTCCGCGCCCGTGGTGCTCGTGCCCCGCGTGCTCGTGCTGCTCGTGCGTGTGCTCCATGACAACCCCCTGGTAGGGAACGCCGGATAGCGGTTCTGTCGGTCGTTATGACAGAACCGTATACCCCCCTGGGGTATTCCTCAACGCGTCAGCCGAGCTCGCGCAGCTCCTTCAGCAGCGCCACGTCCGCCGCGTGCCCTTCCTTGCCGCCCGGCGTCTCGGTGATCAGCGGCACGCCCTCCATCGCCGGATGCGTGAACAGTTCCGCGAACGCGTCCCGACCGATGTGGCCCTGCCCGATGTTCTCGTGCCGGTCCTTGTGGGCGCCCACGCCCTCCTTGGAGTCGTTGGCGTGCACCAGCTTCAGCCGGCCCTCGCCCACGGTGTCCACCAGCAGGTCCAGCGTCTGCTTCGTCCCGCCCGGTTCCGCCAGGTCGTGCCCGGCCGCGTAGATGTGGCAGGTGTCCAGGCAGATCCCGAGCTTCGGGTGGTGGTCGAGGGCGTCGAAGTACGGGCCGAAGTCCCAGGTCCGCGAGCACAGCGAGGAACCCTGCCCGGCCGTGGACTCCAGCAGCAGGAAGGGGTCGTCGTCATGCGTCAGCTCGTCCAGCAGCGGCAGCATGTGCTCCCTGACCTGCGCGTACGCCGCCTCGCGCGGACGGCCCCCGGTCGCCGAGCCGGTGTGCACGACCACCCCGAGCGCGCCGATCGCGCGGGCCCGGCGCAGCGAGTGCCGCAGCGATTCCACGGATTTCTCGACGGTCGCCTCGGTGTGCGAGCCGAAGTTGATCAGGTACGGCGCGTGGACGTACGCCGGGATCCCCTCGGCCGCACAGGCCTCGCGGAACAGCTCGTCCTGGGCCGGATTGCCGACCGGAGTGGCCCAGCCACGCGGATTGGCGACGAAGACCTGAACGGCCTCGGCACCCATGTCTCGGGCGTACGCCAGCCCGACCGAGGCGAGTCCGCCCGCGACGGGCACGTGCCCGCCCACTGGATTACGTATCACTGGGTGCTACAGCCCCTTGGTCCTGATGGTGATGATGCTGCCCTCGGCGGCGTTCTGGCCCGCGGGGACCGACTGGGAGTCGACGGTGTTGCTGAAGGAGAGGAAGGGCTTGTCGACCTTCACCTTGAAGCCCAGGCCCTCCAGGGTCTTGCGGGCCGCGTCGGCCTCCTGGCCGGTGACGTCCGGGACCGGGATCTGGCGGGGGCCCTTGGACACGGTGAGAATGACGGTGTCGCCCGCGGCGGCCTGGGAGCCGGCGCCGATCGACTGGTTCGCGACCGTACCGGCGGGTGCGGGGGAGTTGACCTCCTCCGGGGCCGTCTCCACCTTCAGGCCGAGGCCCTCCAGGGTGGAACGGGCCTGGTCGAGGGCGGTGCCCGTGACGCGCGGCACCGGTACCGGGCGGCCCTTGCTGACCACCATCGCGACCAGTGTGTCGAGGGACCGCTGCTGGCCGCCCGCCGGGTCCGTACTGATCACCGAGCCCTGCGCCACGTCCTGGCTGAAGGCCTGTGAGACGGCCCCCGGCGTCAGACCGGCCGAGGTCAGCTCGGCCTTCGCCGCCTCCAGGGGCTTGCCCTTGAGGTCGGGCACGGCGACGACCTCGGGTCCGCGCGAGATGGTGAGCGCCACCGCGCCGTTGCCCCGGATGCGCTTGCCGCCGGCGGGATCGGTGTTCATCACCGTCCCCTTGTCGAAGGCCGCACTGAACTTCCGGTCCACCCGCTTCACCCCGAGCCCGGCCGCCGACAGCTGCGACTTGGCCTCCACCTCGGTCTTGCCGAGCAGGTTCGGGACCTTCGTGAACTGGCCGGAGCTGATGTACCAGACACCCGTGCCGAGGCCGAGGAAGAGCAGTACGCCGAGGACGACGAGCAGTACGCCGGGGCGGCGCAGCCGGGAGGCGGCCGGGGCCGGGGGCAGCGGCACGGACGCGAGCCGGGAGGTGTGGGACACGGGTCCGGGGTGCGCGGCGTGCGAGGTCACCGGGCGGGCGATCACGCTGGTGCGGTCCTCGGCGGCGGTCCGCTCCGCGGCCCGGGCCTGCGGCGGTACGGCATCCAGTTCACGGTCGCCGAGCTGTGCGCGGGCGTCCATGGCCAGCCCGAGGAGGGCGGCCGCGTCGTAGGGGCGCAGATCGGGATTGCGCGCCGTGGCCTGGGCGACGAGCTCGTCCAGCGCGGCGGGCAGCCCGGGAACGGCGGCCGACGGGGGCGGGACGTCCTCGTTGAGGTGCTGGTAGAGCACCTGGGCGGGGTTGGCGCCGGTGTGCGGCTTGGAGCCGGTGAGCATCTCGTAGAACACGACACCGCAGGCGTAGACGTCCACGCGGGTGTCGGTGACGCCGTTCTCGATCTGCTCGGGAGCGAGGTAGGAGATGGTGCCGAGGACGGAGCCGGTGGTGTTCGTGACGGAGTCGACGGACCGGACCAGCCCGAAGTCGGCCACCTTGACCCGGCCGTCGTCGCCGATCAGTACGTTCTCGGGCTTCATGTCCCGGTGCACGAAGCCGGCGCGGTGCGCGGCGCCGAGGGCGGCCAGTACCGGCTCGAGGATGTCCAGGGCCGCGCGGGGCTGGAGCGCGCCGCGCTCGCGGAGCACGTCGCGCAGGGTGCAGCCGGACACGTACTCCATGGCGAGGTACGTGTACGGGCCGTGCATGCCCTGGTCGAAGACGGCCACGACGTTGGGGTGGGCGAGGCGGGCGACGGACTTCGCCTCGCGGATGAACCGGTCGACGAAGCCGGGGTCGGCGGCGAGGGCCGGGTGCATCACCTTCAGCGCGAGCACGCGGTCCAGGCGGGTGTCGACGGCCCGGTAGACCGTGGCCATGCCGCCGGCCGCGATGCGGGCGTCCACGCGGTAGCGGCCGTCGAGCGTCTGCCCGACGAGGGGGTCATCCAGGGTCGTGTCCACCCGGAGATTCTACGAGCGCGGGTGGCGGCTCCTGCCAGGGTGGGGCCCCGTTGCAGCCCAGCTGTGACGTATCCCGCTGCGCGGGGCCCGCGCCCCGGGACCCCGCGGCCCACCCGCCGGCGGGGCGGGAAGGCCGCCTCGAACGCCGGGCGTTCGGGGTCCAGGGTGGGGCGCCCCTCCACCGGGGAGGAGGCTTCCGCGAAGCGGCGCTGGGGGATGCGGCCCGCGCGGTACGCCAGGCGGCCCGCCGATACCGCGTCCCGCATGGCCGCGGCCATCAGCACGGGCAGCTGCGCCCGGGTGACCGCCGAGGCGAGCATCACCGCCGCGCACCCCAGCTCCATGGCCAGGGCCACGTCCGAGGCCGTCCCGGCCCCCGCGTCCAAAATGACCGGGACGCCGGCCCGCTCCGTGATCAGCTCGAAATTGTGCGGATTGCGGATGCCCATGCCGGAGCCGATGGGAGAGCCGAGCGGCATGATCGCCGCGCAGCCCACGTCCTCCAGCTTCCGCGCCAGCACCGGGTCGTCGTTCGTGTAGGGGAGGACCGTGAAGCCCTCGTCGACCAGGATCTCCGCCGCGTCGAGCAGCTCGACCCCGTCCGGCAGGAGGGTCCGCTCGTCCGCGACGACCTCTAGCTTGATCCAGTCCGTACCGAGGGCCTCCCGGGCCAGCCGGGCCGTCAGTACGGCCTCGCCGGCCGTGAAGCAGCCCGCGGTGTTCGGCAGGACCGAGATCCCGAGGCCGGTCAGGACGGACAGGACCGAGCCCTGGACCGTGGGGTCGAGGCGCCGCATCGCGACCGTGGTGAGTTCCGTGCCGGACGCGACCAGCGCCCGCTCCAGGATGTCCAGGCTCGGCGCCCCGCCCGTGCCCATGATCAGGCGAGAGGAGAAGGTCCGGCCGCCCAGGGTGAATGCGTCGTCGGGCATGTCGGCCATGGTGCTCAGCCTCCCTGGACGGCGGTGAGGACCTCGATGCGGTCGCCGTCGGCCACGCAGGTGTAGGGCCACTGGCCGCGCGGCACCACGGTCTCGTTGAGGGCGGCCGCGACCCCCTTGGTGGCCTCGGTGAGGGTGGCGATCACGGTGGCGAGCATGGTCCCGGCCGCGATCTCGCGCGGCTCGCCGTTGACGGAAATGGTCATGCGAACGACTCCTGTCGCGTGAGGGCGAAACGGCGCGGGGTGAAGGGGCGGGCGATCTCCGGCAGTTCGCCCGTGGTCAGCAGGTCCGCCATCACGTCCCCGGTCAGCGGGGTCAGCAGGACCCCGTTGCGGTAGTGCCCGGTGGCCAGGTGCAGCCCCGGGAGCTCGGTCGGGCCGAGCAGCGGGGCGTTGTCCGGTGATCCGGGCCGCAGCCCGGCCCGGGTCTCCACCAGGGGGAGTTCGGTGATGCCGGGCACCAGCTCGTGGGCGTCGCGCAGGAGTTCGTAGACGCCGCCCGCGGTGACGGTGGTGTCCCAGCCGAGTTCCTCGCTGGTGGCGCCGACCACGAGTTCGCCGTTCTCGCGCGGCACCAGGTAGACGTGGCTGCCGCGCACCACGGCTCGTACGGTCCGCGACAGGAACGGCGCGTACGACGGCGGCACCGCGAGCCGCAGGACCTGCCCCTTCACCGGCCGTACGGGGGCCACTGCCTCGGGCGGTACGCCGTCGAGCCGGCCGCTGAGCGAGCCCGCGGCCAGTACCACCTGGCCGGCGTGCAGCTCGGTGGCGCCGGCATCGTCGAGGACCGCGCCGCAGGCCCGGTCGGCGGTGGTCAGCAGCCGCGCTGCCCCGGCACGGTGCAAGGCCACCCCGGCCCGTTCGCAGGCGGCCAGCAGGGCGGCCGCGAGCCGGCGGGGATCGACCTGGTGGTCCCCGTCCACCCGCAGGCCGCCGCGTACGCCCGGAGCCAGCATCGGCTCCAGGCGGCGGCACTCGCGGCCGGTCAGCCACTCGGACTCCAGGCCGCAGCGGCGCTGGAGGGCGTGCAGTTCCCGCAGGTGGAGCCGGTCGTCGGCGTCGAGGGCGACGGCGAGGGTGCCGCAGGCGCGGTAGCCGATGTCCATGCCTCCACTGGCTTCGGCGAGCTCGGCGGCGAACTCCGGGTAGCGGGCGGCGGAGGCGAGGTTGAGCCCGAGCAGGGTCTCCTCGCCGTAGTGCAGCTCGGTGACGGCGGCCAGCATGCCGGCCGCGACCTGGGCGGCGCCGCCGCCGGGTGCCGGATCGGCCAGCGCGGTGCGCAGCCCGCGCCGGGCCGCCCGCCAGGCGGTGACCAGGCCGATGATGCCGCCCCCGATGACGAGGACGTCGTAGCCGGGACTCCGGCCGTTCCTGGATGAATGCATGGGCGTCCAGCCCCTCCCTTCGCCGGCATGACCCGGATCAGGTTCGTACGGTCGGAGGCCGGCCAGCCTCCCTCTCAGCCCGGTGCGCCCGGACTCCCGCGATAGGTTCGGTGCCAGAGTAACGCCGAGGTCGACGGCCGGTAAGGCGGCCTCCCCGCTGCCGGTCCCCAACGGGCCCCGCCCGCTATTCCTGACGGACCGTCAGTTGATTAGGCTGGGCGCGTGAGCGAGCAGACGCAACACACAGAAGACACACGCCGCGGCGTCGTCATCGTCGGCGCCGGAATGGCCGGGGTCCAGACCGCGGTCGCCCTCCGGGAACAGGGCTGGACCGGCCCCGTCACGCTGCTGGGAGCCGAACCCCACCAGCCCTACGACCGGCCCCCGCTGTCCAAGGCGGTACTCCTCGGCAAAGCGGAGGACTCGGCCTTCGACATCGACTTCGAAGAGCTCGGCATCGAGCTCCGGCTGGGAGTGGAGGTCACCGGACTGCGGGCCGCCGACCGCGAGGTGGACACCGAGGCCGGCCCCGTCCCGTACGAGGTCCTCGTCCTGGCGACCGGCGCGCTCCCGCTGACCCTGCCCGGCTCGGCGGGCGTCCCCGGCGTGCACCTGCTGCGCACCCTGGACGACGCGGCCCGGCTGCGGCCCGTACTGGCCGCCGGCTCGCCGGTGGTGGTGGTCGGGGCGGGCTGGATCGGCGCCGAGTTTGCCACCGCCGCCCGCGAGGTGGGCTGCGAGGTGACGGTGGTCGAGGCGGCCGACCGGGTCCTGGCGGGCGCGCTGCCCCCGGAGGTCACCGAGCCGATGGCGCGCTGGTACGCCCAGGCGGGCGCCGAGCTGCTGACGGGCGCGCGGGTGGCCTCGGTGGAGCCGGGCCGGGTCCTGCTGGCCGACGGACGGGTCCTGCCGGCCGGGGCCGTGGTCGTGGGCATCGGAGCCCGCCCGGCCACCGGCTGGCTGGCGGGTTCCGGCGTGGAGCTCGGCCCGGACGGAGCGGTGGCCGCGGACGAGCGGCTGCGCACCTCGGTGCCCGGGGTGTACGCCGTGGGGGACTGCGCCTCGTTCCCGTCGGGGCGCTACGGCTCCCGGCTGCTGGTCCACCACTGGGACAACGCGCTCCAGGGGCCGCGGGCGGTGGCGGCGGACATCGTGGCCGGGGGCTCCGGAGAGCAGGTCTACGACCCGGTTCCCTACTTCTGGTCGGAGCAGTTCGGCCGCTTCGTGCAGTACGCGGGCCACCACGGCGACGCGGACGCGCTGCTGTGGCGCGGCGACCCGGCGGACGGGGCCTGGTCCGTGTGCTGGCTGCGGGACGGCAGGCTGGTCGCGGTCCTCGCGGTGGGCCGCCCGCGCGACATGGCCCAGGGGCGCCGCCTCATCGAATCGGGTGTCCCCGTGGACCCGGCGAAGGCCGCCGACCCGGCGGTGGCGCTGAAGTCGACGGTGCTCTGACCCGTCCGGACCCGTCCGGACCCGTCCTGGACTCGGTTCCGGACTCGGTTCCGGACTCGGTTCCGGACCGGTCTCGGACTTGGTTCCGGACCCGTCTCGGACCCCCTCCCGGCCCCTTCCTGGACCTCGTCCGCGCCCCGGACGGGGCCGCTCGGGTACCGGCAGTCAGTCCGAGATGGCAGGCTTGTGCTCGTGACCGAGATTGACGCAAAGATCGATGCCCTTGTTCCCGCCTGGCTGTACCTCCCCGACATCGCGGAGATGCTCGACATCGAAGTGACCAAGGTTCGCCAGCTGGTCAAGGAGGGGCAGCTGCTCGCGGTGCGCCGCGGCGAGAACCGCTCCCTCCAGGTCCCCGCCGCCTTCATCGACGGGGACAAGATCGTCAAGGGCCTGGTCGGCCTGCTGACGGTGCTCCGCGACGACCGCTTCACCGACGCGGAGATCCTGGAGTGGCTCTTCACCGCCGACGAGAGCCTGCCAGGCACCCCCGTGCAGGCACTGAGCGAGAATCGCGGCACGGAGGTGAAGCGCCGCGCTCAGGCGCTCGCCCTCTGACCTGACACCGCGCACGTACGTTCGCACAACACACCACCCGGGGGTACCCATGTCCGCCATTGCCGCCCAGCTGTCCGATGCCCGGCTCTACCTGTGCACGGACGCCCGCAAGCGGCAGGGCGACCTCCCCGAGTTCCTGGACGCCGTCCTCGCCGGCGGGGTGGACATCGTCCAGCTCCGCGACAAGGGCATGGAGGCGGGCGAGGAGCTGGAACACCTCCAGGTCTTCGCCGAAGCGGCCCGCCGCCACGGCAAGCTGCTCGCCGTCAACGACCGGGCCGACGTCGCGCACGCCATCGGCTCGGACGTGCTGCACCTCGGCCAGGGCGACATCCCGGTGCCCGCCGCCCGCGCCATCCTCGGCCGGGAGGTCCTCATGGGCCGCTCCTGCCACTCCGAGGCCGAGGTCGACGCGGCCGCCGCCGAGCCCGGCGTGGACTACTACTGCACCGGCCCCTGCTGGCCCACCCCCACCAAGCCCGGCCGGTTCGCCCCCGGACTCGGTCTCGTCCGGCACGCGGCCTCGCTCGCGCAGGACCGGCCGTGGTTCGCGATCGGCGGGATCGACGCGGCGAATCTGGACGAGGTACTGGACGCCGGCGCCTCCCGCGTCGTGGTCGTACGGGCCCTCACCGAGGCCTCCGACCCCGGCGCCGCCGCCGCCGACCTCGCCAAGCGGGTCCGCGCCCGGCTCGGCTAGCGGATCCCGGCCGGCCCCCGGCCGCCCGCCCCGTACCCCCCACCCGCGCCGCCGCGGCGTCTCATTTCCGCGTCCAATCCGTGGACAACGCTTCGATGTCCACCGGACCCCGTCTAACCTCCCCGTATGGCCCTTGGTACCGCTTCCACCTGGTCGGATCGTGCACACACGGTCCGAGACCTCCTCGCGTCCGGGCGTTCGTACTCCTTCGAGTTCTGGGCGCCCAAGAGCGAGAAGGGCGAGCGCAACCTCTGGAACGCGCTGCGCCGGGTCGAGGCCGTGGCCCCGAGCTTCGTCTCCGTCACCTACGGAGCCGGCGGCTCCACCCGCGGCGGCACCGTCCGGGCCACCGAGCAGATCGCCGCGAACACCACCCTGACCCCCGTCGCGCACCTCACCGCGGTCGACCACTCGATCGCCGAGCTGCGCAACGTGATCGGCCAGTTCGCCGACGCCGGCATCCGCAACATGCTCGCCCTGCGCGGAGACCCGCCCGGCGACCCGATGGGTCCGTGGGTGGCCCACCCGGAGGGCGTGCACTACGCCGCCGACCTGGTCCGGCTGCTCAAGGAGTCCGGCGACTTCTGCGTCGGCGTCGCCGCCTTCCCCGAGATGCACCCGCGTTCGGCGGACTGGGACTCGGACATCCGACACTTCGTGGACAAGTGCCGCGCGGGCGCCGACTATGCGGTCACACAAATGTTCTTCGATCCGGAGCACTATCTCCGGCTGCGCGACAGCGTCGAGAAGGCGGGCTGCGACACCCCGATCATCCCCGAGGTCATGCCTGTTGTGGGCATCAAGCAGCTCGACCGGCTTCCGCAACTCAGCAATGCTCTCTTCCCAGCGGCCGTGAAAGAGCGCATGCTCGCCGTCAAGGACGACGCGGCCGCTGTACGCTCCATTGGCATCGAGTTCGCCACGGAGTTCTGCGCGCGGCTGCTGTCCGAGGGTGTCCCGGGGCTGCACTTCATCACGTTGAACAATTCCACGGCGACGCTGGAGATCTACGAGAACTTGGGCCTGCACCAGCGGGCCTGATCGGCCGGCCCCCGTTCTCGGGCGGGCGGCCGCACCGAGAGGGGCCCCGCGTGGGAATGACGGTCCTCTACAGCGCGTTCGGTTTGGTCGCGCTGTGGCTGCTTGCCGAGGTCCTGATGCAGTACAAGGCCCGGTTGCGGTGGCGCCTGCTCGCCTTCGCCGGATTCGCCGCCGTCGTCGCGGGCGTCGTGCTCCCGTCGGTGCTCGTCATCGGGGCCGGTGCCGTCGCGTTCGCGATCGGCCAGACGCTGGTGACCCTCTCCTTCCGCAAGGGCTTCGTGTCCGGCTGGGCTCTGCGCCGGGGCAAGAGCGCCGAGCCCGAGCTCCCGCAGAACCGCCGCCGCCGTGCCGGTGGCGGGCCGCGCCAGGAACCGGCCCTGGAGGTCACGGCCCTGGAGTACGGCTTCGACCCCGCCGACGACGAGGACTCCGGCGAGCAATCCGCGGCGTACGCCGCGGGAGCCCGCCGCGAACCGGCCCAGGAGTTCTACGTCCCGCAGCAGGCCGCCGAGGGGGCCGGTCCGTACGGAGTCCGCAGCGAGAGCACCGACTTCGCCCCGTCGTTCGCCCCGGCCGAGCAGGACGCCCACCAGTACGCGGCGTACTACGACCCGCAGCCCCAGGGCGGCTACGACTACACCACCGGCTATCCGGCCCCCGGCGAGCAGCAGGTCTACGCCGCCTACTCGGATCCGTACATCGGCACCGGCGGCGGCGTCGCCCCGCAGCAGCCGTACGGCTACGCGGCCCCCTACGGCGCCTACCCCGCGGACCCGTACGCGGCCGGGCAGCAGGAGCAGTACTCCATGGACACCCCGCCCGGCGGGGTCTGGGTCCCGCAGCAGCGCGATGCGCATCAGCCCTACCCGGCGGAGGAGCAGCAGCAGCCGTATCCGTACCAGGGCACCGGCGAGTACGAGCAGTACCGCTACTAGCCCTGCGGCAGGGCCCGCCCGGTCACGGCGCTAGCGGGAGCCGCGGAACTCCGCGCCCTCCACGATCAGCCCGGCCACCAGGGCCCCCGTCATCCCGGCGTGCGCCAGCCCGCCGCCCGGGTGCGCCCAGCCGCCGGCCAGGTACAGCCCCGGCACGCCGGTGCTGTTCGCCGGGTGCAGCATCCTTCCCCCGGCCCCGGCCAGGGAGGGCGCGGGCACACGGCCGCCCACCGCACCCGTGGCCGCCTCGACGTCGGCCGGGGTACGCAGCTCGTGCCACAGCAGCCGCTCCCGCAGCCCGGGGACGGCCCGGGCAGCCGCCGTCAGGAGGTCCTCGGCGGACGGCGAGGGCTCCGTGGATCCCGCCGTCACCACGGCATGCACGGTGACGGCCTCGTGCTCCGCGTCCGGCCGGGTGGCCGGGTCGTCGGGGCGCAGCACGGTGACGGGGCCCAGCAGGGTGCGGTGCGCGGCGTCGGCCTCGCGGGGGCCGCGCAGCGCGGCGAACAGGGTGTACCAGCGACCGGGTTCCGTACGGGCGGGCGCGGAGTCGGCGGTGAGCGGGATCCGGAGCTTCTGGGGATCGACCGCGCAGACCACGCCGTCGGCCTCCACCTCGGTACCGTCGGCCAGCCGCAGCCCGGCCGCGCGGTCGTCCCGTACGAGCGCCTCCCGCACCGTCGCACCGAACTCGAAGGCGACCTTGCGCTCCAGGCACCGCTCGTACACGGCGGTGGCCAGCTCCCGGGTCCCGCCGCGCACGTACCAGCTGCCGAAGGTCTGCTCCATGTAGGGCAGCACCGCCGCCGAGGCGGGCGCGGTCGCCGGATCGATACCGTACGCCCGTACCCGCGCGGTGAGCAGCTCGTCCTGGCCGTCTCCGCCGAGCTCGCGCACGGCGACCTCGGCCAGGGTCGGCGGCCGGCGGCGCAGCAGTCCGCTCCCGCGCAGCGCGGGGTACGGATCGCGGCCCAGCGCCTCCCGGACGGGGTGCAGCGGCTCCTCCAGGAGGGGGCGGCGGGTGGCGTCCCAGGCATCCCGGGCCCGTCCCAGCACCGCGCTCCAGCGTTCCCCGGAGCCGGGCCCGAAGGCCGCGCCCACGGCGGCCGCGGCGCCGCCGTGGGAGCCGCCCGGAAGGGTGACCGTGCGGCCGTCCGGGAGGACGTAGCGGACGGCGGGGTCGATCTGGACCAGCTCCGCGCACTCCTCCAGGGGGCGCTTGCCGGTCTTGACGAACAGATCGCGGTAGACGGCGGGCAGGTGCACCAGCCCGGGGCCGGTGTCGAAGACGAAGCCGTCGCGGGCGTACCGGCCGACGGCGCCGCCGTAGGTCGCCCCGCGCTCGTACACCGTCACCTGATGTCCCGCCACGGCCAGTCGTGCCGCCGTCGCCATCGCGCCCATCCCGGCGCCGATCACCGCAATTCGTGCCATGCCGCTGAGCCTATCGAGCGACGCGGGCGACCTCGGCGGCGAGTCTCTTCTCCTCGCGGCGCTGGGCCCGGCGGCGCCGGAAGCGGCGGATCCGGGCCCAGAGGTAGATCAGCAGGGCGAGTCCGATGATCAGCAGGACGGCGCAGATGATCGCGGCGGCCTGCGGATTGAACATCGCGAAGGTGACGATCCCGCCCACGCCGAGGTCCTCGGCGGTGCTCATGACGACGTTGCTGAACGGCTCGGGCGAGGTGTTGATCGCCATGCGCGTGCCGGCTTTGACGAAATGGCTGGCCAGTGCGGTGGAGCCGCCGACCGCACCGGCGGTGATGTCGGAGAGCGAGCCGCTCTGCCCGGCCAGCAGAGCGCCGACCACGGCTCCGGACACCGGGCGGATCACGGTGTGGACGGTGTCCCAGAGGGAGTCCACGTACGGGATCTTGTCGGCGACCGCCTCGCAGAGGAACAGGACCGCGGCGACGATCAGTACGTCGGTGCGTTGCAGGGACGCGGGGACCTCGTCGGTCAGTCCGGTCGCGCCGAAGATGCCGAGCAGGAGGACCACGGCGTACGCGTTGATCCCGCTGGCCCAGCCGCTGGTGAAGACCAGGGGGAGCACACTCACCTGATCATCATGGCGCAGAAGTGGTGATCGGGCAGGATGATCGGGCGTGGCGATCAGTCGTGGTGGTCGGGCTCGGAAGCAGTGAGGGGACGGCCGCCTTCCGGCGGCCGTCCCCTCACCCGAGTCTGTCGGTGGGGCCTACTGCCCCTGTTCGTCACGACGGCGCTGCCACCGTTCCTCGATACGGGTCATCACTGACCGACGCTGCCGGTTCTGCCCTTGGGGCGAACCGCCTGCACTACCGGAGGCGGGTTGCTCACCAGGCTTGGGTGCCTTGCGCCAACCGGTGACCACGAGCACCGTACAGCCCAGCATGACGAGGAATCCCACCACGCTGATCCACAGTACGTTCGGCACGATCACACCGGTCATGAGGAGCGCGATACCCACCACAATGCCTGCGACTGCCAGGTAGACCCGTCGCCGGGTGTACGTGCGCAGTCCGCTTCCCTCAAGCGCTGTAGCGAATTTGGGATCTTCGGCGTACAGCGCTCGCTCCATCTGCTCGAGCATTCGCTGCTCGTGCTCCGAGAGCGGCACGGGAGTCCTCCTCATCCGTCGGTCGCGGGGGGAGCGACCAGGGGTCCCCTTCAGGATAGGCGGGGAATCGCCCCCCGTGACACCCGCCCTCTACGCCACGTTCTAAAAAAACACTGCCCGTAAAAAGTACTGCTTGAGGAATGCTCAACGCCGTCTTGAACGGCCCACTGAGGGCGTTATTCCCCGGAGGTCCGCTCGGCATGCCGGGCGCTGACCCCGATCATACGGGTCACTGCCCCGGTTCGGAGGGTGAGTGGCCCACCGCGTTCCCGACAAGCTCCGCAGATCAGGCGGGCTTCTCGCCGAGGATGTGCAGCTGCGTGGCGACCGCGTGGAAGGCGGGAAGCTCGGCCGCGGCCTCTTCCAGTCGCAGCAGGGCCTCGACGGCGCCCGGCTCGGTGTCGACCAGAACACCGGGAACGAGGTCGGCGAAGATCCGGACCCCGTGCACGGCGCCGACGGACAGACCTGCCCCGGCGACCAGTGCCGACAGCTGTTCGGCGGTGAAGCGGCGCGGCACGGGATCGCCCGCGCCCCAGCGGCCGGCCGGGTCGGTCAGGGCCGTACGGGCCTCGGTGAAGTGCCCGGCCAGGGCGCGGGCCAGCACGGCTCCGCCGAGTCCGGCGCCGAGCAGGCTGAGGATGCCGCCGGGACGCAGGGCCGCCACCGCGTTGGCCACGCCCTCGGCCGGGTCGTCCACGTACTCCAGCACGCCATGGCAGACCACCACGTCGTAGGACTCGCGCTCGACGACGTCGAGCAGGCCCTGGGCGTCGCCCTGCACCCCGCGGACCAGGTCGGCCACGCCGGCTTCGGCGACACGGCGCTCCAGCCCGAACAGTGCGTTGGGGCTGGGGTCGACCACGGTGACCCGGTGGCCGAGGCGGGCCACGGGCACGGCGAACTTGCCGGTGCCGCCGCCGGTGTCCAGCACGTCCAGCACGTCCCGCCCGGTCGCCTTCACCCGGCGGTCGAGCGCCTCCTTGAGGACCTCCCACACCACGGCGGTGCGGAGAGAGGCGCGGGGGCGGGAAGTGTCCGACACGGCTGATGGCTCCTCGGTGCAGGGGGCACCTCCCAGCGGTGGCTGGGGGCGGGTGAGCGGTCGCTGCCCACCCTATGGCCTCTCGCTGCCGGGCAGGTCATCCCGCGTCCGGGCGCTCCGGGCGCGGTAGCGGCAGGCCCTGCGACGGGCCGGCCGGAGCCGGCGGGTGGAGCGAGAGCATCCGCTCCACCAGGCGCAGGAACATCGCGACGGCTCGCACCAGATCGTCGGCGTCCCGGCCGGTGGCCGCGCCCGCTATCCCGGCCTCCGCCCGCGCCCGGCGGGCCGCGCCGGAGGCGAAGAGCGCACTCCACTCGGCCAGTTCGGGCGCTATCTCCGGGAGCACCTCCCACGCGCTGCGGATCCGCGGCCTGCGCCGCGGGTGCACCGGCTCGGGCCGCCCGCGCGCGGCGAGCACGGCCGCGGCGGCGCGCAGCGCGGCGAGATGGGCGGTGGCGTACCGCTCGCCCGGCCGGGTCAGCCGGGCGGCTTCGGCCAGGCCCTGGTGGGACTTGGCGAGCAGGTCGAGGGCGGCGGGGGGTGCGGCGGACTTCCGCGGGACGGGGTGCACAGGGGACGGGGACGGTGTGGCCATGGCGAACCTCCTGTCGTTGCGCGCTCTTCGCGCTGCCTGGTGTCGCTCCGTACGGGTTGCGCTGTCCTTGCGTCTGCCCATCGTGACGGCCCCCACTGACAATCGCGTTGACCTGCGGGTTTGCCCTCAAGCCCGGGATCGCGGCCGGGCAACTGCCGCCCGGTGCGCACCGGATGCCGCCGAGGATGCTAGTTTTTGTACTGACTAGTCAGTTCAAAAGAAGGGGGAGGGTGTGGACAGCCCGCACGGCGCGGCCGTCAAGGCCGAGGACTTCGGAGTCAAGGGCCCGCGCGGCTGGGTGTTCCGGGGTGTCGGGATCGACGCGGCACCCGGCTCGCTCATCGCGGTCGAAGGCCCCTCCGGCAGCGGGCGGACCTGCCTGCTCCTCGCCCTCACCGGCCGGATGAAGCCCACCGAGGGCCACGCCGAGATCGGCCGCCACCGGCTGCCGAAGAAGATGGCCGCGGTCCGCCGCATCGCCGCCCTCGGCCCGGTGCCCGGGGTCAACGACCTGGACCAGGCCCTCACCGTCGCCGAGCAACTGCGCGAGGGCGCCCTGCTCCAGCGCCGCTACGACGGCCCCGTCCGCGCCCTGCTCCGCCCGCGCGGCGAGCGCCGCGCCTCGGCCGCGGCCCGGATCGACGCGGCGCTGGACGCCGCCGGACTGGACCTCGGGACCCTGCCGAAGGGGCCGCGCACCTCCGTACGGGACCTGGAACGGCTGGAATCCGTACGGCTGTCGGTGGCCATCGCGCTGCTCGGCTCGCCGCGCCTGCTGGCCCTGGACGACCTCGACCTCAAGCTCTCGGACGCCGAGCGCGCCGAGGCCTGGGACCTGCTGCGCTCCCTCGCCGCCCGCGGAACCACGGTCCTCGCGGTGTGCAGCGAGGCTCCCGCCGACGCGATGGTCCTGCGGACCCGCCCGGCGGCCACCACGGCCGGCCAGGCCGCTGATCCGTCGGCGGAACCCGCCGCTGATCCGTCGGCCGGCCCGTCTGCTGATCAGGCCGAGGAATCCGCCACGGCGCCCCGACCCGTGAACTCCCAGATCACCTGGGGCGCCCAGGGAGCCACTGCCACGAACGACTCGGACGGCGCCGACGACTCGGACGGCGCCGACGACTCGGACGGCGCCGACGAAGCCGACGGCACCGACGCCACGCACGACACGAAGGGGGACGGCGATGCGCTCACCGAAGCTGGCCGCGCTTGAGCTGAAGCGGTTCGGCCGGGGGAAGCTGCCCCGGGCCGCCCTCGTCGCGCTGCTCCTGCTGCCGCTGCTCTACGGAGCCCTGTACCTGTGGTCCTTCTGGGATCCCTACAGCCGCCTCGACAAGGTGCCCGTCGCCCTCGTCAACGCCGACCAGGGCGCCACCGTCGACGGCAAGCGCGTCGACGCCGGCGGCGAGATCACCCGCAAACTGCACGACAGCAAGACCTTCGACTGGCGGGAGGTGAGCGCCGAAGAGGCGGCCAAGGGGCTGGAGAAGGGCACGTACTACCTCTCCCTCACCATGCCGGCCGACTTCAGCGCGAAGATCGCCTCCAGTTCCGGCGAGGACCCCGCCACCGGAGCCCTCCAGGTCCGCACCAACGACGCGAACAACTACATCGTCGGCTCGATCTCGCGCACGGTCTTCTCCGAGGTCCGCTCGGCGGCGTCCACCAACGCCTCCCGCGGCTTCCTCGACAAGATCTTCGTCAACTTCTCCGACCTCCACGACAAGACCGCCGAGGCCGCCGACGGCGCCGACAAACTCACCGACGGTGCGGGCAAGGCCCAGCAGGGCGCCAAGGACCTCGCAGCCGGCCTGGACACGGCGAAGGAGAAGAACGGCGAGCTCACCGGAGGCCTGAAGAAGCTGAACGGAGCCGCCGGACAGCTGGAAACGGGTACGAAGGACATCGCGGCCGGGACCCAGAAGCTCGCCGACAAGGTCGGCGGCGCCGCCGACACGGCCCGCCCCTTCCTCAAGGACCCCAAGCGGCTCGCGGACAGCGCCGAACTCGTCGCCGACACAGCCCAGGTCACGAACAAGCACCTGGAAGCCTTCGCCAAGGCGGCCCCGGCCGCCGCCACCGTCACCCAGCGCGTCTCCACCGGAGCCGCCGACGTCTACGCGAAGACCTGCACCGCCGCCGCCAAGCCGCTCCCCGCCACCTGCCCCCAGCTCAAGAGGCTCAAGGACGACGCGGCCGAAGCCGCCGAACTCGCCGGCGACGTCAACACCCTCGTCAAGGACGCGGGCGGCGACCTCGGCACGCTCCACAAGCAGCTCGCCGACCTGGAGCGCGAAGCCCGGCTCCTCGTCACGAAGGCCCCGGGCCTCGCTGCGGACCTCGAAGCGGCGGTCACCCAGGTGAACGCCCTCAACGACGGCGCCCACGAGGTCGCCGACGGCATGACCCGGCTGCACACCGGCATCGGTTCCGCCACCGAGGGCTCCGGCAAGCTCGGCGTGGGCATCGGCAAGCTCGGCGACGGCGCGCACACCCTCGACGGCGGCCTGGTCAAGCTCGTGGACGGCAACGGCGAACTCGCCGGCGGCCTGCACGACGGGGCCGGCCGGATTCCGGCCTACGACCAGCAGCAGCGCGACGCCCGGACCGAGGTCATGGCCGACCCGGTACGGCTCGCCAATCAGTCCCTGCACAAAGCGCCCAACTACGGCACCGGCTTCGCCCCCTACTTCATCCCGCTCTCCCTCTGGGTCGGCGCGATGGTCGCCTACATGCTGATCGCACCGCTGAACCGGCGGGCCCTCGCCGCAGGCGCCTCGCCCTGGCGGATCGCCTTCGCGGGCTGGCTTCCGGTGGCCGGGCTCGGCGCCGCGCAGGTGGGCGCGCTGATGTCGGTACTGCACTGGGGACTCGGCCTGCAGATGGCCCGGCCGGCACTCACCATCGGTTTCCTGATGCTGGTCACCGCCTGCTTCGCGGCGATCGTCCAGTGGCTCAACGCCAAGTTCGGCGCCGCCGGACGGATCCTGGTACTGGCCGTCCTGATGCTCCAGCTGACCTCGGCGGGCGGTACCTACCCCGTCCAGACCAGCCCCGGCTTCTTCAACGCCATCCACCCCTACCTGCCGATGTCCTACGTGGTCGAGAGCCTGCGCCGGCTCATCACCGGCGGCGACCTCGCCCCGGTCTGGCAGGGCTGCCTGGTCCTCACCGCCTTCACCGCCGGCGCGCTCGCCCTCACCGCCCTCGCCGCCCGCGGCAAGCAGGTGTGGACGATGGACCGGCTGCATCCGGAACTGAGCCTGTAGCCCGATGGCACAGGTCGACCTGTGAGAATCAGCGCCATGGAAAGCAGCAGCACCGGTACGGCCGGAGGCGGCGGACGCCGCCAGGCCACACGGCAGAAGCTCTACGAAGCGGCCGTCACGCTCATCGCGGAGCAGGGCTTCTCCGCGACCACGGTCGACGAGATCGCCGAACGGGCGGGCGTGGCCAAGGGCACCGTCTACTACAACTTCGCCAGCAAGAACGACCTCTTCGAGGAGCTGCTGCGGCACGGGGTCGGACTGCTGACCGAATCCCTGCGGACGGCGGCGGAATCGACCGAGGCCAGGGGCGGGACCCGGGTCGAGGCGCTCGACGAGATGATCCGGGCCGGCCTGGTGTTCATCGACCGGTACCCCGCCTTCACCCAGCTCTACGTCGCCGAGCTGTGGCGCACCAACCGGACCTGGCAGTCCACGCTGATGGTCGTCCGACGGGAGGCCGTCGCCGTCGTCGAGACGGTGCTCCGGGAAGGCGTGGAGCGCGGTGAGCTCAGTGCGGAGATCGACGTACCGCTGACGGCCGCGGCGATGGTGGGAATGGTGCTGGTGGCGGCGCTGGACTGGCAGTCCTTCCAGAGCGAGCGGTCGCTGGACGACGTGCACTCGGCGCTGTCGCTGCTGCTGCGGGGCCGGGTGAGCGGGAACCGCTGACGGGTGACCCCCGATCGGCGGTGCCGCGGGGGCGGCGGGGCCGCGTAGAACTGGTGGGGCGGGTGAGTATCCGTACCTAGGCGCGGAAATGAGTACGTGCGCGGATGGGTACCGGCCCGCCGGGACGCCAGACTGGGGGGCAACGGACAGGGACCCGGGCCGCACCGCCGACACGGGGCGGCAGGTGCGGGCCGGGTCTCTTGGACCGACGGGGTGGGAACACGGCCGGTGCCGGGGCTCGGGGGGATCGAGCCCCGGCACCGGCCGCTCGTCCGTCCGGGCGGGGCCGGGATCTCAGCCGCGACCCCACAGCGGGAGCCGGGCCCGCAGGCGCGTGGTCGCGGAGGTTGCCCGGCTGGTCAGGGATGTCCAGCGGGACGAGACCGTCCAGCCGAGGCGGGCCGCCGAGCGGGGGAGGAACAGGGCGCGCAGCCGTGCCGTCCTGGAGAGTCCGGTGAGCAGGCCCGTGCGGGCCAGGAGCACGTCCGCCGGCAGTGCCTCGTACGAGGCTTCCGCGCCCGGTGGCGCGTACAGCGCACGCTCCACCGCTCCCGAGACCCGGAGTACCGCCGCGCCCGCGTCGGCGTCCAGCCGGCCGAGCGAGACCACCCGCTCCGCCGCCCCGCGGGGGGACAGCGCCTCGTCCGGGACGATCCCGACGTCCCACGCCGCGTCGCCCAGCTCCCGCCAGGCAGCCAGCACCTGTCCCGAGCCGAGCCGCCGCGCCCGCAGCCGCCTGCGCCACAGGAAGGGGAGCATGGGGAGGGCCAGGAGGACCAACGTGCCCAGCACCCAGGCCGCCACACCGGCCGCCGAGAGCCCGCCGCCCCCCGTGCCCGAGTTCCGCTGCGCGGCGGCCGGACCGCACTCGCCCAGCTTCTTCTGGTCCGCGGGGCAGTCCTCCGCCTTCGAGGGCCCGGCCGAAGGCTGCGCCGCACTCGCGGACGGGGCCGCCGTCGGCGTGCTCGGCCGGGAATCCGGGGCGGCGGGCCGGCTGTAGTCCGGCACCGTGATGCCCGAGCGGGGCGTCGGCTCGAAGCGGGTCCAGCCCACGCCCTCGAAGTACAGCTCCGGCCAGGCGTGCGCGTCCCGCATGGAGACGTTGACGACGCCGTCGGACTGCTTCTCCCCGGGCGTGAACCCGACCGCGACCCGCGCCGGGATCCCGAGCGTGCGCGCCATCGAGGCCATCGAGAAGGCGAAGTGGACGCAGAAGCCCTCCTTGTCGGCGAGGAACTTCGAGATCGCCTGCGCACCCGTACCCGAGGACACCTTCGTGTCGTAGCGGAATCCACCGCTCACCGCGAAGTAGTCCTGGAGTTTGACCGCCGCCGAGTAGTCGTCCTTCGAGCCGCGGGTCACCTCGCGGGCCGTCTGGACGACGACCGCCGGCAGGTTGTCCGGCACCTTCGTGTACTCGGCCGCGATCTCGGGATTCGCCGCCGGCGCGTTCCGCAGCTGCTCCGCCGTCGGATTCAGCAGCAGGCTCCGCACCGAGTACTGCACGCCCTGGGCGTTCTGGAACTTTTCCTTGCCCAGCTTGTCCCCGACGAGGGTCCGGCCGGCCGGCTCGAACCGCCACTTCCCGGCGATGTCCACCCCCGTCGCCGGATACGGCATCGGCAGGTAGCGCTGCGCGTACGTCTGCGCCGAGGAGATGAAGGTCTGCACCTCGGTCGCGCCGTTCAGCACGCCCTCGCTCACCCCCGGCGGGTTCGGCATCCGCTTCGGGACGTCCGTCAGGGCCCGCCCCGACGCCTCCCACTTGATGCCGTTGAACTCGTCGAGCGCCAGGATCCGCAGGTACTGCTCGCTCAGCTGCGGGCTGTCCGTGCGGTACCGCAGCACCACCCGGTTGTCCTGGGTGTTCAGGCTGCTCTGCAAAGAGACCAGGGGGTTGACCGCCTGGATCGAGCCGCCGACGCCGGTGCCCTCGCCCTCGCCCGTGCCGCCCGGGCCCAGCACCCCGCCGGCCATCGCGGGCAGCACCGCCGGCACCGCCAGCGCCAGACCCAGCGCGACCGCGCCGATCCGCCGCCCGGTGCGCACCGGGGCGAGCGGCGCTCCGCCGCCCGAGTACCCGGCCGCCACCCGGCCGCGCGGGGCCGCGCCGAAGACCCGGCCCCACTGCGCGAGCCGGTCGCGGCCCTCGGCCAGCAGCAGCAACAGGTAACCGCAACCCGCCAGCAGGAAGGAGAACCAGGAGGCACCGCCGGAGCCGGCGGCCGCGCCCGACAGGCCCGCGGCCACCGAGTACAGCGCGAGCAGCGGCAGCCCGGCCGCCGCGGCCGTCCGTACGGTCACCGCCAGCAGGTCCACCAGCAGCCCGATCAGCAGCACCCCGGACACCAGCAGCAGCCGGATCCCGTCCGTCAGCGGGGCCGGCATCGCGAACTCGTTCACGTCCTGCACGCCCTGGCGGAACAGTGCGCCGAAGTCTGCGACGAGATAGTCCAGCAGCCCGTTGCCGGCGGACGACTGCACCTTCCCACCGAACAGCAGCATCAGCGCCAGCAGCGACACGAGGAGCTGCGCCGCCACGGTCAGCGCCCGGGCCAGCGGCACCCGCCGCGCACCCGCGCCCACCGCGCTCTGCAGCGCCAGCAGCAGCGCCGCCTGCGGCAGCCAGCCGCCCGACTCCACCAGCGGGTTCAGCGACCACGCGGTGAACAGCGTCGCCAGAGCCGCGAAGACCGTCAGTCTTGCCCGCCCGCTCATCCCCAGCCCCCTGCCGAACCCGAACCTCCGGCGCCGGCCGGCTCGTTGCCGGCCTGCCGCCACAGCTCCCCGAAGGCCACCGCCGGCGGGGCGGCCAGCGCCGTCCAGCCCGCGTCGCGCAGCCTGCCCAGGCGCTCCTCCAGCGTCAGCAGCCCCCGCGCCGTGGCCGTCGCCGGTCCCCCCGGCCGCCCGGACCAGTCCGCGGAGTCCAGTACGAACGCCACGGCGCCTCCGCCGCGCCGGCACATCCTGGCGGCCAGAGCAGTCTGCACGTCGTCCATGTCTCCGAAGAACGCGATGAGGAGCCCGTCCCCGCCCGCTCCGCCGAAACCGCTGCCGGCGCCGTTGCCCCGTACCGCGTCGCAGGCCCGGGAGAGCCCCGCGCCGTCGGAGTGGCCGACCACCGCGAGGGTGTCCATCATCAGCCCCGCCGCCTCCGCGGACTCCTGCCCGCCCGAGGTGAAGCCGCCGCCCTCGCGGGGCACGCAGTCCCCGGTGTCGGTCAGCAGCCGCACCGAGAAGCCCTGCTCCAGCAGGTGCACCAGGGCCGACGCGGTGGCGGAGACGGCCCACTCGAAGGCGGAGTCGGGGCCGGCGCCCTCGTAGGCGAGGCGCCGGGTGTCCAGCAGGACCGTGGCCCGGATGCGCTGCGGCTGCTCCTCGCGGCGCACCATCAGCTCGCCGTAGCGGGCGGTGGAGCGCCAGTGCACGCGGCGCAGGTCGTCGCCGCGCCGGTAGCCGCGCGGGATCACGTCGTCCTCGCCCGCCAGGGCCAGCGAGCGGCGGCTGCCGTCGCCGTAGCCGGAGGACTCGCCGCTGAAGCGGACCACGGGCAGGGCCTCGGTGCGCGGGATGACCGTGAGGGTGTCGTAGGCGGAGAAGGAACGGGTCAGCTCGACCAGCCCGAAGGGGTCGGTGAGGCGCAGCTGGAGCGGGCCCAGCGGATAGCGGCCGCGCAGATCGGAACGGACCCGGTACGACACCTCGCGGCGGCCGCCCGGCTCCACCCGGTCCAGGACGAAGCGGGGCCGGGGCCCCAGTACGTACGGCACCCGGTCCTGGAGCATGAGCAGCCCGGTCGGCATCCGGGAGGTGTTGTCCAGCCGCAGTTGCACCCGGGCCTCGGAGCCGGCGGGTACCCGCATCGGGGTCAGCCGGCGGCTGCCGGAGACCCGGTGGCGGGTGCGGTGCAGGGCCAGGACGCACAGCAGCGGAAGCACGGCGAGCAGCAGTCCGACCCGGAGCAGTTCGGACTGGCCGAGGACGTACGCGCACATCCCGGCGGCGATCCCGGCGGCCAGGAAGGACCGGCCGCGGGTGGTCAGCCCGGCCAGCGACGCGCGCAGCCCGCCACCGTCCTGCGGGCCCCGGCCGCCCGCGTCGTGCGGGGCGCCGGCGTCCATCAGAAGCCCCGGTCGCCCGCGCCGGGCGGGATCTCGCCGCGCGTGGGCGCGGCCGGTACGGGGGTGCGCTGGAGGATGTCGGCGACGACCTGCTCGGCGGTGCGCCGGCTCAGCTGGGCCTGCGCGGTGGGCAGCAGGCGGTGCGCGAGCACCGGTGCGGCCAGGGCCTGTACGTCGTCGGGCAGCACGTAGTCCCGGCCGGCCAGGGCGGCGGAGGCCTTCACGGCCCGCAGCAGGTGCAGGGTGGCACGGGGCGAGGCGCCCAGGCGCAGGTCCGGATGGCTGCGGGTGGCGGAGACCAGGTCGACCATGTACCGCCGGACGGGCGCGGCCACGTACACCTCGCGGACGGCCTCGATGAGCTTGCCGATGTCGTGGGCGTGCGCGACGGCCGTCAGATCGTCGAGGGGGGAGAGCCCGCCGTGCACGTCGAGCATCTGGAGCTCGGCCTCGGGGCTGGGGTAGCCGACCGAGACCCGGGCCATGAAGCGGTCGCGCTGGGCCTCGGGGAGGGGATATGTGCCCTCCATCTCCACCGGGTTCTGGGTGGCGACGACCATGAAGGGGCTCGGCAGCGTGTAGGTGGTGCCGTCGATGGTGACCTGGCGCTCCTCCATCGACTCCAGCAGCGCGGACTGGGTCTTGGGGGAGGCGCGGTTGATCTCGTCGCCGATGACGATCTGCGCGAAGATCGCGCCCGGCTTGAACTCGAACTCCCGGCGCTGCTGGTCGTAGATGCTCACGCCGGTGATGTCGGAGGGCAGCAGGTCCGGTGTGAACTGGATCCGCTGCACCGAGCAGTCGATGGACTTGGCCAGCGCCTTGGCCAGCATCGTCTTGCCGACGCCGGGCACGTCCTCGATCAGCAGGTGGCCCTCGGCGAGCAGGACGGTCAGCGCGAGGCGGACCACCTCCGGCTTGCCCTCGATCACGCTCTCGACCGAATCCCGTACCCGCTGCGCCGTGCTCGTCAGATCTGCGAGGCTCGCTCGGTCGTCATACGTGGTCACCTGGTTCTCCTCGACCCTTTCCCAGGGCCGGCGCCCCATGGCGCATGACCGGCCCACCCCGAAACACCTCAGAAATCAAGAGCACGGACACCGGCCCGGAGTCCTTCCGGGTGACGTCTCCCCGCATTCTTGACGGCGTTACGCCCTGGTGTCACTCAAGAGGTGGGATCGATCTCCCGCAGGAGTCCGGTGTGCACGTCGAAGACGAAGCCTCGCACATCGTCCTTGTGGGGCAGGAAGGGGTTCGTGCGGACCCGCTGCATGGACTGGCGGACGTCCTGGTCCACGTCCCGGAAGGCCTCGACGGCCCAGGCGGGGCGCTGGCCGACCTCGTCCTCCAGCTCGTGCCGGAAGTCCTCGGTCAGGCTTTCGAGGCCACAGCCGGTGTGATGGATGAGTATGACCGTGCGGGTGCCGAGCGCCCGCTGGCTGATGGTGAGGGAGCGGATGGTGTCGTCGGTGACCACCCCGCCGGCGTTGCGGATCGTGTGGCAGTCACCCAGCTCCAGGCCGAGGGCGGCGTGCAGGTCGAGACGGGCGTCCATACAAGCCACGACGGCCACCTGGAGGACGGGGCGGGCGTCCATGCCGGGATCGGTGAACTTCGCCGCGTAGGCGCGGTTCATCTCCACGAGCCGGTCGGTGGTGCCCGCGGCGGTCTCGTGAGCGGACTCGGCGGGCAGGGGTGCGGAAGTCGTCATGGATACGACGTTAGTGGTCACAGCCCGTATGAGCATCGAGTGAGGGTGGACAAAGAAGGTCACCCCATCATGTTGTGAGCTAACCCACAGGGGTGAGGCGCAGGCGGCCGTCCGGGTGATTCAGGGCTTTTGCCGGTTCGGTCCCAGAGGGGCGCACGGCGCGCGGGGCGGTTCGTTGACCGCGGCGACCGTTGCACTAAAGTGACGCGAACCGGCCGGAGCCCGGCCCTGACCGGCCGCCCGGCCCTTTGGTAAGACTCCGCGTGCGCGGCGCGGCGTATGCCTGCCGCGCCGTTATCTGAGAGGGCGCTTTGACTAGCGAGTCCCGACACGTCCCGGTGATGCTCCAGCGGTGCCTGGACCTGTTGGCCCCGGCGCTGGAGAGGCCCGGGGCCGTAGTCGTCGACTGCACCCTCGGCCTCGGCGGCCACAGCGAGGCCCTGCTCACCCGCTTCCCCGAGGTACACCTGATCGGCCTGGACCGCGACAAGGAAGCCCTGCGCCTCTCCGGCGAGCGCCTCGCGCCCTTCGGTGACCGGGCCACCCTCGTCCACGCCATCTACGCCGACCTGGCCGACGTACTGGACGGCCTGCGCATCCGCGCCGTACAGGGCATCCTCTTCGACCTCGGCGTCTCCTCCATGCAGCTGGACGAGGCCGACCGCGGCTTCGCCTACGCACAGGACGCCCCGCTCGACATGCGGATGGACCAGACGACGGGCATCAGCGCGGCCGAGGTCCTCAACACCTACGCGCCCGGCGAGCTGGTGCGGATCCTGCGCCAGTACGGCGAGGAGAAGCAGGCCAAGCGGATCGTGTCCGCGGTGGTGCGGGAGCGGGTCAACGACCCCTTCACCAACAGCGCGCGCCTCGTCGAACTGATCCGCGACTCCCTGCCGCAGGCGGCGAAGCGGACCGGCGGCAACCCCGCCAAGCGCACCTTCCAGGCGCTGCGCATCGAGGTCAACGGAGAGCTCTCCGGACTGGAGCGGGCGATGCCCGCCGCCGTGGACCGGATCGCGGTCGGCGGCCGGATCGCGGTGCTCTCGTACCAGTCGCTGGAGGACCGCCTCGTCAAGCAGGTCTTCGCCGCCGGCGCGACCTCGACGGCCCCGCCCGGACTGCCGGTCGTACCGGAGAAGTACCAGCCGAAGCTGAAACTGCTGACGCGCGGTGCGGAGCTGCCGACCGAAGAAGAGATCGCGGAGAACCGGCGCGCGGCGCCGGCCCGCTTCCGCGGGGTGGAACGGATCCGGGAGGCGCGACTGTGAGGCGTCTGGGGCGGGTGCTGGGGGGACCGGTCGCCGGACAGGCGGCGCGGACCCCGTTCGTCCTACTGGTCGTCGCGCTGCTCGGCGGCGGACTGATCAGCCTGCTGCTGCTGAACTCGGCACTGAACCAGGGCTCCTTCCAGCTGAGCAAGCTGAAACGGGAGACCACCACGCTCACCGACGAGGAGCAGGCGCTCCAGCGGGACGTCGACGGCTACTCGGCGCCCGACGCGTTGCAGCGGCGGGCGCACGAGCTGGGCCTGGTGCCCGGTGGCAGCCCCGTCTTCATCGGGCCCGACGGCAAGGTCGCGGGCACCGCCTCGCCGGCCGCCGAACCCCCGCCCCCGTCGCCGCCGGTCTCGGCGACCCCCGGCGCGGCCGTGCCGAGCCCGGCCGGCTCCCCGGCTCCGGCGGCGGCGTCGGCCCCGGCGTCGGTCCCGGCGGCCCCAGCCACCTCCGCCGCGCCCTCGGGCGGCGCCCCCCAGCCCTCCCAGACCCCTGGACGGTGACGTCGTGACGCGTACCCCTGCGGGGCCGGTCCCCACCCCGACCTTCCCGCGTTCCCCGGAGCTCCGCCCCGGACCCGCCGCCGCGTACGGCGCCGTAGCCGGGGACCGGCCCCCGCCGGGCCGCGCCCCGGCGGCGGCGACGCAGACGCGCGGGGCCCTCGCGTGAGCCCGCAGGAGCCGCGGCGCCGGGTACCGGGGCCCGGGCGGCCCCGCCCCGCCGGGGACCGGTCGCGGGCCTCGGCCCGGCCGGCCTCCAGGCCCGCGACCCGCCGCCCCGCCCCCGCGCGCACACCGCACACGATCCGCCTCGGCGCCCCCAAGCCCCGCCTGCGGCTGGTCAGCGTCGGCCTGACGCTAGTCATGCTCGCGTTCGTCGTACGGCTCCTCCAGGTCCAGGCCGTAGACGCGTCCGCGTACTCCGCCAAGGCCTCCGAGAACCGCTTCGCCAGCTACACCCTGGCCGCCGAGCGCGGGGAGATCACCGACCGCAAGGGCGTGGCCCTGGCCACGAGCGTGGACGCGTACGACATCACGGCCGACCCGCACATGTTCACCGCGCAGGAGAGCAAGGCCCCCGACGCCCCCGAGCAGGCGGCCGCCCTCCTCGCCCCGATCATCGGCAAGGACGCCCAGGAGCTCACCGAGCGCCTGAAGACGAAGAACACCCGCTACGTCGTCCTCGCCCGCCGCCAGACCCCACAGGTCTGGAACCAGATCAAGGGCCTCAAGAAGGTCTTCGCCGAGAAGGCTTCCGCGGACAAGAAGAACAGCGGCCCCGGCGCCAACGTCCTGGCCGGCGTGTTCAACGAGAACAGCAGCAAGCGCGTGTACCCGAACGGCGACCTCGCCGCCGGGATACTGGGTTACGTCAACGCCGAGGGCAAGGGCGGCGGCGGCCTGGAGTCCTCCCTCGACAAGAAGCTGTCCGGCAAGGACGGCACGCTCACGTACGCCCAGTCGGGCGGCCGCCGCGTGCCGACGGCCGGTTCCAGCGAGAAGCCCGCCGTGCCCGGCGAGGACATCGAGCTGACCATCGACCGCGACATCCAGTGGGCCGCGCAGAGCGCCATCACCGAGCAGGTCGCCAAGTCGGAGGCCGACCGCGGGTACGTCATCGTCCAGGACACCCGAACCGGCGAGGTCCTCGCCATGGCCAACGCCCCGGGCTTCGACCCCAACGACCTCTCCAAGGCCAGTTCCGCGGCGATGGGCAACGCCGCCCTCCAGGACGTGTACGAGCCCGGCTCCACCGCCAAGGTGATGTCGATGGCCGCCGTCCTGGAGGAGAAGAAGGCCGGCCCCGACACGCACGTCGAGGTCCCCAACCGGCTGCACCGCGGCGACCGGCTGTTCAAGGACGACATCGACCACCCGACCTGGTACCTGACCCTCAACGGGGTCCTCGCCAAGTCCTCCAACATCGGCACCATCCTGGCCACCGGCCAGCTCGGCCCGACACAGACCGAGGCGAACAAGGTCCTGTCCTCGTACCTGACCAAATTCGGCATCGGGCAGCCCACCGGCCTGAACTACCCCGGCGAATCCCGCGGCATCCTCGCCAAGCCCGAAGCATGGTCCACTTCGCAGCAGTACACGATCCCCTTCGGCCAGGGCCTGTCCCTCAACGCCATGCAGGCGGCCTCCGTGTACTCGACCATCGCCAACGGAGGCGTCCGCGTCCAGCCGACCCTGGTCCGCGGCACCAAGGGTCCCGACGGCCGCTTCACCCCGGCCCCGGCGCCGCCGCAGAACCGCGTGGTCAGCGCGGAGACCGCCAAGACCCTCGCGGGCATGCTGGAGTCGGTGGTCGACGACCAGGAGGGCACCGGCACCAAGGCCCGCATCCCCGGCTACCGGGTCGGCGGCAAGACCGGCACCTCCAACCGGGTGGATCCGGCCACCGGCCGCTACAAGGGCTACACCGCCTCCTTCGCGGGCTTCGCACCTGCGGACAACCCCCGCATCACCGTCTACTGCGCCATCCAGAACCCCACCAAGGGCAGTTACTTCGGCGGCCAGATCTGCGGGCCCATCTACAAGAAGGTCATGGAGTTCGCCCTCAAAACCCTCCAGGTCGCCCCCACCGGAACCGCTCCCGCCGGACTCCCGGTCACCTACGAATCCGGCGCGCAGCCCGGCTCCCAGCCGAGCCCGAAGCCGGGTCAGTGACCGCCGCCCAGGCCGGCCCGCCCCAGAAAAGCGTGAGGCACCATCAGTGACAACGATCACCCCCGAATCCGGGAACCACGCGTCCGCCGCCCCCGAGGCCGGGCCCTCGCTTCGCGAGCGCCCCGCCGCGCCCGGTACGCTCACCGCCGTGTCCCACGCTGATCAGCCCAGAACCACCCAGAACGACGCACCGGCAGCGCCGCCGGGAGCGCCACGTCCCCTGTCCGTCCGCCCGACTCCCCTCGGCGAGCTGGCGGAGCTGCTGGGAGTCGAAGCCCATGGCGCCCACGACGCTCTGACGCGGATCACCGGCATCACGCACGACTCCCGTGCCGTGCGCCCCGGAGACCTGTACGCGGCCCTGCCGGGCGCCAAGGCGCACGGCGCGGACTTCGCGGCGCAGGCGGCCGCCCTCGGCGCCGCCGCCGTGCTGACCGACCCGGGCGGCGCGGAGCGCGCCGCGGCCACCGGACTCCCCGTCCTCGCCGTCGACGAACCGCGCGCGAAGCTGGGAGAACTGGCCGCCGCGGTCTACGGACGGCCGGGCGAGGCCCTCCTCCAGATCGGCATCACCGGCACCTCGGGCAAGACCACCACGGCGTACCTCGTCGAGGGCGGCCTGCGCGGGGGCGGACGCAGGACGGGGCTCATCGGCACCGTCGAGATGCGCGTCGGCGACGAGCGGATCAAGTCCGAGCGCACCACCCCCGAGGCCCCCGACCTGCAGGCTCTCTTCGCGGTCATGCGCGAACGCGGCGTCGAGGCCGTCGCCATGGAGGTCTCCAGCCACGCCCTGGTGCTCGGCCGGGTGGACGGCTGCGTCTTCGACGTGGCCGTCTTCAACAACCTGAGCCCGGAGCACATGGAGTTCCACTCCGACATGGAGGACTACTTCCAGGCAAAGGCGCAGCTCTTCACCGAGCGCCGCGCCCGCCTCGGCGTGGTCAACATCGACGACGAGTACGGCCGACGCCTCGCCAAGGAGTCGCCGATCCCGGTCGTCACCTTCTCCGCCACGGGCGACCCGGCCGCCGACTGGCGCGCCGAGGAAGTGGTCTCGAACCACATGGACTCGACCCTGACCCTGGTGGGTCCGGGAGGCGAACGGGTCCGGGCCACGGCCCCGCTGCCCGGTCCGTTCAACGTGGCCAACACCGTCGCCGCCATCGTCACGCTCGCCGCCGCCGGCCTCGACCCGCAGACCGCCGCCGACGGCGTCGCCGCGGTCCCGGGGGTGCCCGGCCGGCTGGAGCGGGTCGACGCGGGGCAGCCGTACCTGGCCGTCGTGGACTACGCGCACAAGACGGACGCCGTCGAATCGGTCCTGCGGGCCCTGCGCGAGGTCACCACCGGCAAGCTGTACGTCGTACTGGGCTGCGGCGGCGACCGCGACACCACCAAGCGGGCCCCCATGGGGGCGGCCGCCGCCCGGTTCGCCGACACCGCCGTACTGACCTCCGACAACCCCCGCTCCGAGGACCCCCTCGCGATCCTCGCGGCGATGTTCCGGGGCGCCGTGTCCGTGCCGACCGCCGAGCGGGGCGCCGTACTCGTCGACGCCGACCGGGCGGCGGCCATCGCCGCCGCCGTCGCGCGCGCCGAGGCGGGCGACACCGTACTGGTGGCCGGCAAGGGCCACGAGCAGGGCCAGGACATCGCGGGCGTCGTACGCCCCTTCGACGACCGGGCGGTCCTGCGTGCGGCCATCGAGACCCAAGCACGCCAGCGAACCCGACAGGCCGAGGTGAACCAGTGATCGCCCTCTCCCTCGCCGAGATCGCCGACATCACCGGCGGGCGGCCCCACGACATACCCGATCCGTCCGTCCGCATCACCGGGCCCGTCGTCATCGACTCCCGCCAGGTGGAGCCCGGCAGCCTGTTCGCCGCGTTCGCCGGCGAGCAGGTCGACGGCCACGACTACGCCGAGCGCGCCGTCGCGGCCGGCGCCGCGGCCGTGCTCGCGGCCCGGCCCGTCGGCGTACCGGCCGTGGTCGTCCCCGACGTGGAGAAGGCGCTCGGCGCCCTCGCCCGGGCCGTGGTCGAGCGCCTGGGCACCGACGTGGTGGCGCTGACCGGCTCCGCCGGGAAGACCTCCACCAAGGACCTCATCGCGCAGGTGCTCCAGACCCACGCGCCCACGGTGTGGACGCCCGGCTCCCTCAACAACGAGATCGGCCTGCCGCTCACCGCCCTGAAGGCCACCGAGGACACCCGGCACCTGGTGCTGGAGATGGGGGCCCGCGGGATCGGCCACATCGACTACCTCACCGGCCTGACGCCCCCGCGCATCGGCCTCGTCCTGAACGTCGGCACCGCCCACATCGGGGAGTTCGGCGGCCGCGAGCAGATCGCCCAGGCCAAGGGGGAGCTGGTCGAAGCCCTGCCCGCGGAGGCCGACGGCGGCATCGCCGTCCTGAACGCCGACGACCCGCTGGTCCGCCCGATGTCCGCCCGCACGAAGGCCCGTACGGTCCTCTTCGGCGAGGCCGAGGATGCCGAGGTACGGGCCACCGATGTGCGGATGACACCGGCGGGCCGGCCCTCCTTCACACTCCACACACCCACCGGGTGCGGCGAAGTGAACTTGCGGCTGTACGGTGAGCACCACGTGTCGAACGCGCTCGCCGCGGCCGCCGTGGCCCATGTACTGGGCATGTCCGTCGAGGAGATCGCCACCGCGCTCTCCGGGGCGGGCACCTTGTCCCGGTGGCGGATGGAAGTCACCGAGCGGGCGGACGGCGTGACGATCGTCAACGACGCCTACAACGCGAACCCCGAGTCCATGCGGGCCGCCCTGCGCGCGCTTGCCGCGATGGGCGGCACCGCAAGGGCCAACGGGGGACGTACGTGGGCGGTGCTCGGCCCCATGGCCGAGCTCGGTGACGAGTCACTGGCCGAGCACGACGCGGTGGGACGGCTTGCCGTCCGGCTCAACGTGAGCAAGCTCGTCGCAGTCGGGGGCAGGGAAGCGTCCTGGCTGCAACTGGGCGCATATAACGAGGGTTCGTGGGGTGAGGAGTCGGTGCTCGTGTCCGACGCGCAGGCGGCGGTCGACCTGTTGCGCAGTGAACTGCGCCCGGGTGACGTCGTGCTGGTGAAGGCGTCCAGGTCCATTGGTCTGGAGCGGGTCGCGCTGGCGTTGCTGGAGCGCGAGGGCGAGGTCGCCGGCCGATGAGGCAGATCCTGTTCTCCGGAGTCATCGGACTCTTTCTCACGCTCATCGGCACCCCGTTGCTGATCAAGGGTCTGGCCCGCAAGGGCTACGGCCAGTTCATCCGGGACGACGGCCCACGCGGCCACGCCGGGAAGAAGGGCACGCCCACCATGGGCGGTATCTCCTTCATCCTGGCCACGCTGATCGCGTACGCCCTCACCAAGGTGATCACCGGAAGTCAGCCGACCTTCTCGGGTCTGCTCGTGCTCCTGCTGATGGCGGGCATGGGCGTGGTGGGCTTCCTCGACGACTACATCAAGATCGTCAAGCAGCGTTCGCTCGGTCTGCGGGCCAAGGCCAAGATGGCCGGCCAGCTGATCGTCGGCATCGCCTTCGCGGTGCTGGCGCTGCAGTTCAAGGACGCGCGCGGGCTCGCCCCGGCCTCCACCAAGCTGTCGTTCGTCACGGACTTCGGCTGGCAGATCGGCCCGGTGCTGTTCGTGGTCTGGGCGCTGTTCATGATCCTGGCGATGTCCAACGGCGTGAACCTCACCGACGGCCTCGACGGCCTCGCCACCGGCGCCGCGGTGATGGTCTTCGGCGCCTACACATTCATCGGCGTCTGGCAGTACCAGGAGTCCTGCGCCAACGCGCAGACCCTGACGAACCCGGCCGCCTGTTTCGAGGTACGCGACCCACTGGACCTCGCGGTCGTCGCCGCCGCCCTGATGGGCGCCTGCTTCGGCTTCCTGTGGTGGAACACCTCGCCCGCCAAGATCTTCATGGGCGACACCGGTTCGCTGGCCCTCGGCGGCGCACTCGCGGGCCTCGCGATCTGCTCCCGCACGGAGTTCCTGATGGCGCTCCTCGGCGGCCTCTTCGTCCTGATCACCATGTCGGTCGTCATCCAGGTCGGCTCCTTCAAGATGACCGGGAAGCGCGTCTTCAGGATGGCGCCGCTGCAGCACCACTTCGAGCTCAAGGGGTGGTCCGAAGTCCTTGTCGTGGTCCGGTTCTGGATCATCCAGGGCATGTGCGTGATCGTGGGCCTCGGACTCTTCTACGCGGGATGGGCAGCCGACAAGTGACCGCCTGGCACGGCAAGAACATCACCGTTGCCGGCCTCGGCGTGAGCGGCATCAGCGCCGCCCGCGCCCTGGCCGGCCTCGGCGCGGTCGTGACCGTCGTGGACGGCGGCGACAGCGAGGGGCACCGCGCGCGGGCCGCCGAGCTGGAGGCGGCGGGTGTCCGCGTACGCCTCGCGGATGCGCAGACCCTGCCCGAGGGGACCGACCTGGTCGTCACCTCGCCCGGCTGGAAGCCCGACAGCCCGCTGTTCGCGGCGGCCGCCGCGGCCGGCGTGGACGTGGTCGGCGACGTGGAGATCGCCTGGCTGCTGCGCGGTCCGGACGCCGCCCCCTGGCTGGCGATCACCGGAACGAACGGCAAGACCACCACCACCCAGATGCTCGCCTCGATCCTGAAGGCGGCCGGGCTCAGGACGGTGGCCGTCGGCAACATCGGCACCCCGATCATCGACGTGGTGCTCGGCGAGGAGCAGTACGACGTACTCGCCGTCGAGCTCTCCAGCTACCAGCTGCACTGGGCGCCCTCCGTACGCCCCCACTCCGCGGCCGTCCTGAACCTGGCCCCGGACCACCTCGACTGGCACGGCTCGATGGAGGCGTACGCCGCCGACAAGGGCCGGATCTACGAGGGCAACACGGTGGCCTGCGTCTACAACGCGTCGGACAAGGCCACCGAGGACCTGGTGGTCGATGCGGACGTGGAAGAGGGCTGCCGCGCCATCGGCTTCACCCTCGGCGCCCCCGGCCCCTCCATGTTCGGCGTCGTCGACGGCATCCTCGTCGACCGGGCCTTCGTGGACAACCGGCACAAGAACGCCCAGGAACTCGCCGAGGTCGCGGACGTCAACCCGCCGGCCCCGCACAACATCGCCAACGCCCTCGCCGCGGCCGCCCTGGCCCGCGCCTTCGGCGTGCCCCCGCGCGCCGTCCGCGACGGACTGCGTGACTTCCGGCCGGACGCCCACCGGGTCAGCCACGTGGACGAGGTGGGCGGGGTCACCTACGTGGACGACTCCAAGGCCACCAACACCCATGCCGCCGAGGCCTCCCTGGCGGCCTTCGAGCCGGTCGTCTGGATCGCCGGCGGCCTCGCCAAGGGCGCGACCTTCGACGAGCTCGTACAGAAGGCCGCGAAGCGGCTGCGGGGCGTCGTGCTCATCGGCGCCGACCGGGCGCTGATCGCCGAGGCACTGGCGCGACACGCCCCGCAGGTCCCGGTCGTGGACCTCGGACGGACCGACACTGGGGCGATGCTCGCGGCGGTCCGGGAAGCGGCCCGGCTCGCGGAGCCCGGCGACACGGTTCTGCTGGCACCTGCCTGTGCCTCGATGGACATGTTCACGAACTACGGCAAGCGTGGGGACGCGTTCGCCGACGCGGTGCGCGAACTGGCCGCCGAGCGGGCCTAGGTCCGGACCGATCCAGGGCAGGTTCCCTCCGGCCGGCCGGCTGCTCGCCCGTACGAGTTGGAGGGGAAGATCACAGATGCCGGCCAAGCAAGTGCTGCCGGGGAGGCGGCCGTCCGCCGCCAAGGCCGACAAAGCCGTCAAGGACGTGAGACCCAGAGCGCCCAGGGCCGGCAAGGTGCTGGGCCGGGGGCGCCCCGCGGCGCGTCCGCGGCGGCCCGCCGGGGGCGGGCCGCTGACCCGGCTGCGACGTACGCAACGTCAGTTGACCCAGGCCTGGGACCGCCCGCTCACGGCGTATTACCTGATCTTCGGCAGTTCACTGCTCATCACCGTGCTCGGCCTGGTGATGGTCTACTCGGCCTCGATGATCACGGCGCTCCAGCTCGGCCTGGGAGGCGCGTACTTCTTCAAGAAGCAGTTCCTGGCGGCCCTGATCGGCACCGGACTGCTGCTGATCGCCTCCCGGATGCCCGTCAAACTGCACCGGGCGCTGTGCTATCCGGTGCTCGCCGGAACGCTCTTCCTGATGGTCCTGGTCCAGGTTCCGGGGGTGGGCGTCTCGATCAAGGGCAACCAGAATTGGATCTCCCTCGGCGGTCCGTTCATGCTCCAGCCCAGTGAGTTCGGCAAACTGGCCCTCATCCTCTGGGGCGCCGACCTGTTGGCGCGCAAGGGCGACAAGGACCTGCTGAGCCAGTGGAAACACCTGCTGGTGCCGCTGGTCCCGGTCACCTTCCTGCTGCTCGGGCTGATCATGCTGGGCGGGGACATGGGCACCGCGATGATCCTCGGTGCCATCCTGTTCGGCCTGTTGTGGCTGGCCGGGGCGCCGACGCGGATGTTCGTGGGGGTACTGGGCCTCGCGGGCGTACTCATCGCACTGCTGATCAAGACCAGTCCGCACCGCATGGACCGGCTCGCCTGCCTGGGAGCGACCGAACCGGGCAAGAACGACCTGTGCTGGCAGGCCGTCCACGGAATCTACGCCCTCGCATCGGGCGGATGGTTCGGTTCCGGCCTGGGTGCCAGTGTGGAAAAATGGGGGCAACTGCCAGAGGCCCACACCGACTTCATCTTCGCCATCACCGGCGAGGAACTGGGTCTGGCGGGGACGCTGTCGGTGCTCGCCCTGTTCGCGGCCCTAGGCTATGCGGGTATCCGCGTGGCCGGACGCACGGAGGAACCCTTCGTACGGTTTGCCGCGGGAGGCGTGACAACCTGGATCACGGCGCAAGCCGTGATCAACATTGGTGCGGTGCTCGGTCTGCTGCCGATCGCCGGAGTCCCGCTCCCGCTGTTCTCCTACGGCGGATCAGCCCTGCTGCCGACCATGTTCGCGGTCGGGCTGCTCATCGCCTTCGCGCGAGAGGAGCCGGCGGCACGGGCAGCGCTCGCGATGCGCAGGCCGAAGAACGGCCGACCACGGACCGGGCAGAGATGGAAGTCGATGAGACGGCGCGTCAAGAAGCGTCCGTCCAGAGAGCGGTGAATTTCGGTGCATGTCGTACTCGCCGGTGGGGGGACCGCCGGCCACATCGAGCCGGCGCTCGCCCTCGCGGACGCCCTGCGCAGGCAGGACCCTTCCGTGGGCATCACCGCCCTCGGCACTGAACGCGGACTCGAAACCCGCCTGGTGCCCGAGCGCGGCTACGAGCTGGGACTGATCCCGGCCGTTCCGCTGCCCCGTAGGCCCACGCCCGAGCTGATCACCGTCCCAGGACGGCTGCGCGGCACCATCAAGGCCGCGGAGGAGATCCTCCTGCGCACCAAGGCCGACTGCGTCGTCGGCTTCGGCGGCTACGTGGCCCTGCCCGGCTACCTCGCGGCCAAGCGCCTCGGGGTACCGATCATCGTCCACGAGGCCAACGCCCGGCCCGGACTGGCCAACAAGATCGGCTCCCGCTACGCGCACGCCGTCGCGGTCTCCACACCCGACAGCAAACTGCGCGGCGCCCGCTACGTGGGCATCCCACTGCGCCGCTCCATCTCCACCCTCGACCGGGCACTGGTCCGCCCGGAGGCGCGCGCCGCCTTCGGCCTGGACCCCAACCTGCCGACGCTGCTGGTCTCCGGCGGCTCGCAGGGCGCCCGCCGCCTCAACGAGGTGATCGAGCAGGTCGCGCCGACCCTCCAGCGCTCCGGGGTCCAGATCCTGCACGCGGTCGGCCCGAAGAACGAACTGCCGCGTGTCGACAACATGCCCGGGATGCCGCCTTACATCCCGGTACCGTACGTGGACCGGATGGATCTCGCGTACGCCGCCGCCGACATGATGCTGTGCCGCGCGGGCGCGATGACCGTCGCCGAACTGTCCGCCGTCGGGCTGCCCGCCGCCTACGTTCCGTTGCCGATCGGCAACGGCGAACAGCGGCTCAACGCCCAGCCGGTGGTCAAGGCGGGCGGCGGCCTGCTCGTGGACGACGCGGAACTGACACCCCAGTGGGTGCTCAGCCAGGTCCTCCCGGTCCTCGCCGACCCGCACCGGCTGTACGAGATGTCCCGTGCCGCCGCCGAGTTCGGCCGGCGGGACGCCGACGAGCTGCTGGTCGGCATGGTGTACGAGGCGATCGCAGCCAACAGAGCCCGCTGACGCGGGAAGCACCGACGCAGGAGGCACAGGAGTGGCCGGAGCGAGCACCGCACAGCGCGGCGGTCCGGGAGCCGCGGGGAAGGGCTCCGGCCCCCTCAAGGCCCCCAAGTCGCCCAAGGGAACCGGCCCCGGGGGATCCCCGGGGCCGCGCCCCGGCGGGCGGCTCCCGGGGGGACTGCGTCGCGGACCCCTCGTGGTCGTCGGCCTGGCCCTCGCGCTGTTCCTGGCCGCCGGCTGCACTTGGGTCCTCTACGGGTCCTCCTGGCTCCGGGTCGAGAAGGTCACCGCCACCGGCACCGGGGTCCTGACCCCGGGGCAGGTGCTGGCGGCGGCGGCCGTGCCCGTCGGGGCGCCCCTGGTGTCCGTGGACACCGATGAGATCGAAGCCCGCCTCCGCGGCCGCCTGCCCCGTATCGATTCGGTCGATGTGGTGCGGTCCTGGCCGCACGGAATCGGGCTGAAGGTGACGGAACGCAAGCCCGTTCTGCTCATCAAGAAGGACGCGCAGTTCGTTGAAGTGGACGATTCCGGTGTGCGATTCGACACGGTCGGACGAGCACCCGCGGGTGTTCCGGTCCTCGAACTGAGCTCCCGGCAGTCTCCGAGCGGCCGCCGTTTCGACGAGGAACGGCTGCTGCGCGAGGCCGTCGGCATCGCCGCCGGGCTCCCGGAAGCCATCCGCAAGGAGACCGTGCAGGTCAAGGTCCGGTCCTACGACTCGGTGGTGCTGGAGTTGACCGGCGGCCGGTCGGTGGTCTGGGGGAGCGGCGAACAGGGCGAGGCGAAGGGCCGCGCCCTGACGGCACTCCTGAAGGCCTCGCCCAAGGCTGACCGATTCGACGTGAGCGTACCCACCGCCCCAGCGGTGTCCGGTAGTTGACGTGGGGTCGAACAGCGTCGCACCCTGGTTGGCCACCGATACGGGTGATCACATAGGGTGAAAAGAAAAACGGGAGGTTCGGCGTGTTCGTTGAACACGCGCTACTTGTCGACTTAGTGTCCTGTTCGGAGAGTCCAAGGAACAGACACACTCATAACCCTAAACTTCAGGGTTAGGGTTCGGGTCGGCGTGTACGAACCGTCCCAATTTCGGCATCAGTCGTCGCACCGCAGGCCTGCGAGGCGAACGACACGTAACTCGAGGCGAGAGGCCTTCGACGTGGCAGCACCGCAGAACTACCTCGCAGTCATCAAGGTCATCGGTGTCGGCGGCGGTGGTGTCAATGCCATCAACCGAATGATCGAGGTCGGTCTCAAGGGCGTCGAGTTCATCGCCATCAACACAGACGCCCAGGCGCTGTTGATGAGCGACGCCGACGTCAAGCTCGACGTCGGCCGTGAACTCACCCGGGGTCTTGGCGCCGGCGCCAACCCGGATGTCGGCCGTAAGGCGGCAGAGGACCACCGCGAGGAGATCGAGGAGGTCCTCAAGGGGGCCGACATGGTCTTCGTCACCGCCGGTGAAGGTGGCGGCACCGGAACGGGCGGCGCACCTGTCGTCGCCAACATCGCGCGCTCGCTGGGCGCCCTGACGATCGGTGTGGTCACCCGGCCGTTCACCTTCGAGGGCCGGCGCCGCGCCAACCAGGCCGAGGACGGCATCGCCCAGCTCCGTGAGCAGGTCGACACCCTCATCGTCATCCCCAACGACCGGCTCCTGTCCATCTCGGACCGCCAGGTCAGCGTCCTCGACGCCTTCAAGTCGGCCGACCAGGTCCTGCTGTCGGGCGTCCAGGGCATCACCGATCTCATCACCACCCCGGGTCTGATCAACCTCGACTTCGCGGACGTCAAGTCCGTGATGTCCGAGGCCGGCTCGGCCCTGATGGGCATCGGCTCGGCCCGCGGCGACGACCGCGCGGTGGCCGCAGCCGAGATGGCGATCTCCTCGCCGCTGCTCGAGGCGTCCATCGACGGCGCCCGTGGCGTGCTGCTCTCCATCTCCGGTGGCTCGGACCTCGGTCTCTTCGAGATCAACGAGGCCGCGCAGCTGGTGAGCGAGGCCGCGCACCCCGAGGCGAACATCATCTTCGGCGCGGTCATCGACGACGCGCTCGGCGACGAGGTACGGGTCACCGTCATCGCGGCCGGGTTCGACGGCGGACAGCCCCCGGCCCGCCGCGAGAACGTCATCGGCGCGTCGTCCACCAAGCGCGAGGAGCCGGCCCCGGCTCCGGTCCGTGCCGCCGACCCGGTCCGTCCGGCCTTCGGCGGACTCGGCTCGGTCACCCCGCGCGAGGAGCCGGTCCGCTCGGAGCCGATCCCGGTGGCGGAGGCTCCGGCCCCGCAGGTCCCGACGGCCCGGCCGTACCAGGACAGCCCGGCCGAGGAGCTGGACGTCCCGGACTTCTTGAAGTGACGTTGGAGCATTACAGCGAGAGCGGCGCCCACTTCGCCTTCACCGACCGGTGGGGCGGGGTGAGCGCCGTTCCGTACGAGGAGCTCAATCTCGGCGGCGCGGTCGGAGACGACCCGGCCGCCGTTCGTGCGAACCGGGCCGCCGCGGCGAAGGCGCTGGGCATCGCGCCGGACCGGGTCGTCTGGATGAACCAGGTGCACGGCCGGGACGTGGCGGTGGTCGACGGCCCGTGGGGCCCGGGCCAGGCCGGGGGGATCAAGCACAGCCCCGCGGTGGACGCGGTGGTGACCGCCCGCCGGGGGCTCGCCCTCGCGGTCCTCACCGCCGACTGCACGCCCGTCCTGCTGGCCGACCCCGTCGCCGGCATCGCGGGAGCCGCCCACGCCGGGCGGCCCGGGCTGGTCGCCGGAGTCGTGGGCGCCGCCGTCGAGGCGATGGTCTCGCTCGGCGCCGACCCCGCGCGCATCGTGGCCCGTACCGGACCGGCGGTGTGCGGGCGCTGCTACGAGGTTCCCGCCGAGATGCGGGCGGCGGTCGCCGAGGTGGTGCCGGCCGCGTACGCCGAGACGAGCTGGGGTACCCCGGCGGTCGACGTGGTCGCCGGGGTGCACGCGCAGCTGGTGGAGGCGGGGGTGGCCGACACCGGCCGGTCCCCGTTCTGCACACTGGAGTCGCGGGATCACTTCTCGTACCGCCGCGACCGGACGACCGGGCGGCTTGCCGGATATGTCTGGTTGGACTGAAGAATGACGGATCGTAAGTCCGAGCTCGCCGAGAACCTCGCCCGGGTTCAGGAGCGGATCGGTACCGCCTGCGCGGCCGCCGGGCGCGCGAGGGAAGAGGTGACCCTCATCGTGGTCACCAAGACCTACCCGGCGAGCGACGTACGACTGCTGGCGGACCTGGGTGTCCGTCATGTGGCGGAAAACCGGGACCAGGATGCCGCCCCCAAGGCCGCCGCCTGCGCGGATCTGCCGCTCAGCTGGCACTTCGTCGGTCAGTTGCAGACGAACAAGGTCCGTTCGGTGGCGGGATACGCGCACCTCGTGCAGTCCGTCGACCGCCCCAAGCTCGTCACGGCTCTCTCGGCCGCCGCGGCGGGGGCCGGACGGGAACTGGGCTGCCTGGTGCAGATCGCCCTCGACGCCGAGTCGGGTGAGCGGGGGGCCCGTGGCGGTGTGGCGCCGGAGCAGCTCGCCGAGTTGGCGGACCTCGTGGCGGCGGCTCCCGGACTGCGCATCGAGGGGGTCATGACGGTCGCTCCGCTGGCCGGGAGGTTCGCGGGACGCGAACAAGCGGCCTTCGAGCGGCTGGTGGAATTGTCATCCCGCCTGCGCGCGCACCATCCGGCTGCCACGATGGTGTCGGCCGGGATGAGCGCAGACCTGGAACAGGCCGTTGCGGCCGGTGCGACACATGTACGCGTCGGCACTGCGGTACTCGGCGCGAGACCCCGGCTCGGGTAACGTCGCGAAGAAAGTCGGACCACAGCAGAAAATATGGTCATTTCCGCTGATGAGCGGACAGGCCACGTGGATCGCGGGCAGTTGGTGACATTCGTGACACGGCGATACACCTGCGACAGGGCGATCCACCACAGAGCGGAGGACTCAGAGAATGGCCGGCGCGATGCGCAAGATGGCGGTCTACCTCGGCCTCGTGGAGGACGACCGGTACGACAACCCGGGGTACGACCCCGACGACGAGTTCGAACCCGAGCCGGAGCCGGAACGTCGGCGACAGCAACCTGTTTCGCACCAAGCACCCGTATCGGACGAACCGGTACGAATTACCCAGCCTCCGGCGCCAAGGGAACCCATCCCAATGCCGGTTGAAAACGGACGTCCCGCGCGAATCGCCCCCGTGGCGTCCATCACACCCGAACGCTCGAATCTGGAGAAGAACGCCCCCGTGATCATGCCCAAGGTCGTCTCCGAGCGGGAGCCGTACCGCATCACGACGCTGCACCCCCGGACCTACAACGAGGCCCGTACCATCGGGGAACACTTCCGTGAGGGCACTCCGGTGATCATGAATCTCACGGAGATGGACGACACGGACGCGAAGCGTCTTGTCGACTTCGCCGCCGGCCTCGTGTTCGGTCTGCACGGGAGCATTGAACGCGTGACACAGAAGGTGTTCCTGCTGTCTCCTGCTAACGTCGATGTCACGGCGGAGGACAAGGCCCGCATCGCGGAGGGCGGGTTCTTCAACCAAAGCTAGACCGATCCGTCAGATACGGGACCGGGTACAGGGCGGAAGCAGGGGAGAGGGAAGCGCGGGATGGGCGTCGCACTACAAGTGGTTTACATCGCGCTGATGTGCTTCCTCATCGTGCTGATCTTCCGACTGGTCATGGACTACGTGTTCCAGTTCGCACGTTCATGGACACCCGGCAAGGCGATGGTGGTCGTTCTGGAGGCCACCTACACTGTCACCGATCCACCGCTCAAGCTTCTTCGGCGGCTCATCCCGCCGTTGCGTCTCGGGGGCGTGGCACTCGACCTGTCCTTCTTTGTTCTGATGATCATCGTTTACATCCTCATCAGTTTCGTGAGCACCGCTGCGAGAAGCGTGTGAACGATGAGCTTCCCCGCAGGCGCGGGGACAGTCCCGATACGGTCCTGCCCACTGCCGACGACTACGTAGAGGTGAAGAAGACATGCCGCTGACTCCCGAGGACGTGCGGAACAAGCAGTTCACGACCGTCCGCCTGCGAGAAGGCTATGACGAGGACGAGGTCGACGCCTTCCTCGACGAGGTCGAGTCCGAACTGACGCGCCTGCTGCGCGAGAACGAGGACCTGCGCGCCAAGCTGGCGGCCGCCACGCGTGCTGCTGCGCAGAACCAGCAGCAGGGCATGCGCAAGCCCGAGCCCCAGGACCAGCGTGGCCCCGGCGCCCCCGTGCCCGCGGCCATATCCGGCCCCCCGCAGCAGCAGTCCCAGATGGGTCCGCCGCAGCTTCCGGGTGGCCCGCCCCAGCTTCCGGCCGGCCCCGGTGGGCACGGTCAGCAGGGTCCCGGCCCGATGGGCGGCCCCATGCAGCAGCACACCATGGGTGGGCAGCAGCAGATGGGCCAGCAGGGCATGGGCCAGCAAGGCATGGGCCAGCAGGGCATGGGCCAGCAGGGTCCCGGCCCGATGGGCAACCCCATGCAGCAGCAGTCCATGGGTGGTCAGAACCCGCTCGGCCAGCAGATGGGTCAGCAGATGCAGCCGATGGGGCAGCAGATGCAGCCCATGGGTCAGCAGATGCACCAGCAGCAGCACCAGCAGCACCAGCAGCAGCAGCTTCCGCAGCAGGGCCCCGGTGGCGACAGCGCCGCCCGCGTCCTGTCGCTCGCGCAGCAGACCGCCGACCAGGCGATCGCGGAGGCCCGCTCCGAGGCCAACAAGATCGTCGGCGAGGCCCGGTCGCGCGCCGAAGGACTGGAGCGGGACGCCCGCGCCAAGGCCGATGCGCTGGAGCGGGACGCGCAGGAGAAGCACCGCGTCGCGATGGGCTCCCTGGAGTCCGCCCGCGCCACGCTGGAGCGCAAGGTCGAGGACCTGCGAGGCTTCGAGCGTGAGTACCGCACCCGCCTGAAGTCCTACCTGGAGTCGCAGCTGCGCCAGCTGGAGACCCAGGCCGACGACTCGCTGGCCCCGCCGCGGAACCCCGCCGGTCCCGCGCTGCCGCCGTCGCCGACCCCGTCGATGGCTCCGGCCGGTGCGATGCACTCCATGGGTGGTCCGTCCATGGGCGGCCCCTCCCCGATGGGTGGTCCGTCCCCGATGGCCCCCTCCTACGGTGGCGGCCAGCAGCAGATGTCCCCGGCGATGACGCAGCCGATGGCTCCGGTGCGGCCGGCTGCTCCGCAGCCGATGCAGCAGGCGCCGTCTCCCATGCGGGGCTTCCTGATCGACGAGGACGACAACTAAGCGGTATCCGTCGGCAGACGGTCGGGCCGGGCCCGGTTCCCCTTCGGGGGCACCGGGCCCGGCCCGTTTCCGTTTCCGGCTCCATTGCCCCGCGCGGCGCCGTTGCCGGGGCCGGCCCCCGGGCCCCCGCGCCTCAGACGCCGGCGGGGCTGAAGGGTCGCCTCAAGCGCCGGCGGGGCTGGATCATGCCGGTGGGGCTCGGTCATGTAGGCGCGGCTAGCCAAAGCCCCGCCGGCGTTTGAGGCGCGGGTCCGGGTGGGGCCGGTTTCGGGAAGGGGTGGGGTGGGGGGAAGGAAAAGCGGCCCGCACCTCCCGGGTGGGGGAGGTACGGGCCGCTCGGGCCGAGGGGTTACGCCTTGCGGAGGCGGAACGTCAGGCCGAGGGGCTCGTCCTCGAACGGGTCGCCGTAGGTGGTGTCCGCTTCGCCGGACGCGTAGTCCGTCGCCAGGACCTCGTCCGAGATCAGGGTCGCGTGGTCCGTCAGGGCCGTCACGACCTCCGGGTCCGCGGAGGACCAGCGCAGGGCGATCCGGTCCGCCACGTCGAGGCCGGAGTTCTTGCGGGCCTCCTGGATCAGGCGGATCGCGTCACGGGCGAGGCCCGCGAGCCGCAGCTCCGGGGTGATCTCCAGGTCCAGGGCGACCGTCGCGCCGGAGTCGGACGCCACGGACCACCCCTCGCGCGGGGTCTCCGTGATGATGACCTCCTCCGGGGTGAGGGTGACGGGCGAACCGTCGACCTCGACCTCGGCGGAGCCGGACCGCAGGGCCAGCGACAGCGCCGCCGCGTCGGCCGCGGCCACCGCCTTCGCCACGTCCTGCACGCCCTTGCCGAACCGCTTGCCGAGCGCACGGAAGTTCGCCTTGGCCGTGGTGTCCACCAGGGACCCGCCGACCTCCGAGAGGGAGGCCAGGGAGGAGACGTTCAGCTCCTCCGTGATCTGGGAGTGCAGCTCGGGGGAGAGGGTCTCGAAGCCCGATACCGCGACCAGCGCGCGGGACAGAGGCTGGCGGGTCTTGACGCCCGATTCGGCCCGCGTCGCGCGGCCCAGCTCCACGAGGCGGCGTACCAGCAGCATCTGCTGGGACAGGGCCGGGTCGATCGCGGAGGTGTCGGCGACCGGCCACGTGGACAGGTGCACCGACTCCGGGGCCTCCGGGGAGACCGGGACGATCATGTCCTGCCAGACCCGCTCCGTGATGAAGGGGGTGAGGGGGGCCATCAGGCGGGTGACCGTCTCCACGACCTCGTGCAGGGTGCGCAGCGCGGCCGCGTCGCCCTGCCAGAAGCGGCGGCGGGAGCGGCGGACGTACCAGTTGGAGAGGTCGTCCACGAAGGAGGAGAGGAGCTTGCCGGCGCGCTGGGTGTCGTACGACTCCATCGCCTCGGTGACCTCGGACGTGAGGGTGTGGAGCTCCGAGAGCAGCCAGCGGTCCAGGACCGTGCGGTCCGCGGGCGCCGGGTCGGAGGCCGACGGGGCCCAGTTCGACGTACGGGCGTACAGGGCCTGGAAGGCGACCGTGTTCCAGTAGGTGAGGAGCGTCTTGCGGACGACCTCCTGGATCGTGCCGTGGCCGACGCGGCGCGCCGACCACGGGGAGCCGCCGGCCGCCATGAACCAGCGGACGGCGTCCGCGCCGTGCTGGTCCATCAGCGCGATCGGCTCGAGGGTGTTGCCGAGGTGCTTGGACATCTTGCGGCCGTCCTCGGCGAGGATGTGGCCCAGGCAGACCACGTTCTCGTAGGAGGACTTGTCGAAGACGAGGGTGCCGACCGCCATCAGCGTGTAGAACCAACCGCGCGTCTGGTCGATGGCCTCCGAGATGAACTGCGCCGGGTAGCGCTTCTCGAAGATGTCCTTGTTCTTGTGCGGGTAGCCCCACTGCGCGAACGGCATCGAACCCGAGTCGTACCAGGCGTCGATGACCTCCGGCACGCGGACCGAGGGCAGGGAGCAGTCCTCGTGCGTGCAGGGGAAGGTGACCTCGTCGATGTACGGGCGGTGCGGGTCCAGTTCCGACTGGTCCGTGCCCGTCAGGTCCGACAGCTCCGCGAGCGAGCCGACGCAGGTGAGGTGGTTCTCCTCGCAGCGCCAGATCGGCAGCGGGGTGCCCCAGTAGCGGTTGCGGGAGAGCGCCCAGTCGATGTTGTTGTTCAGCCAGTCGCCGAAGCGGCCCTGCTTGACGGAGTCCGGGAACCAGTTGGTCTTCTCGTTCTCCCGCAGCATCGCGTCCTTGACGGCGGTGGTGCGGACGTACCAGGACGGCTGCGCGTAGTAGAGCAGCGCGGTGTGGCAGCGCCAGCAGTGCGGGTAGCTGTGCTCGTAGGCGATGTGCTTGAAGAGCAGGCCGCGCGCGGCGAGGTCGGCGGTCAGCTTCTCGTCGGCCTTCTTGAAGAAGACCCCGCCGACCAGCGGGACCTCCTCCTCGAAGGTGCCGTCGGGGCGGACCGGGTTCACGACGGGCAGGCCGTACGCGCGGCAGACCGCGAGGTCGTCGGCGCCGAAGGCGGGGGACTGGTGGACCAGACCCGTACCGTCCTCGGTCGTGACGTACTCGGCGTTCACGACGTAGTGGGCCTCGGCCGGGAACTCGACGAGGGAGAAGGGGCGCTCGTACGTCCAGCGCTCCATCTCCTTGCCCGTGAAGGACTCGCCGGTGGTCACCCAGCCCTCGCCGAGGGACTTCTCCAGCAGCGGCTCGGCGACGACCAGCTTCTCGTCGCCGTCCGTGGCCACGACGTACGTGACCTCGGGGTGCGCCGCGACGGCCGTATTGGACACCAGGGTCCAGGGGGTCGTCGTCCATACGAGGAGCGCGGCCTGACCGGCCAGCGGGCCGGAGGTCAGCGGGAAGCGGACGTAGACCGAGGGGTCGACGACCGTCTCGTAGCCCTGCGCCAGCTCGTGGTCCGAGAGGCCGGTGCCGCAGCGGGGGCACCAGGGGGCTACGCGGTGGTCCTGGGTGAGCAGGCCCTTGTTGAAGATCTCCTTCAGCGACCACCACACGGACTCGACGTACTCGGGGTCCATGGTGCGGTAGGCGTCGTCCAGGTCGACCCAGTAGCCCATCCGGGTTGTGAGGTCGGTGAACGCGTCGGTGTGGCGGGTCACGGACTCGCGGCACTTGGCGTTGAACTCGGCGATGCCGTACGCCTCGATGTCCTTCTTGCCGTTGAAGCCCAGTTCCTTCTCGACGGCCAGCTCGACGGGCAGGCCGTGGCAGTCCCAGCCGGCCTTGCGGGCCACGTGGTAGCCGCGCATGGTGCGGAAGCGGGGGAAGACGTCCTTGAAGACGCGGGCCTCGATGTGGTGCGCGCCGGGCATGCCGTTCGCGGTGGGCGGGCCCTCGTAGAAGACCCACTCGGGGCGTCCCTCGGACTGCTCCAGCGTCTTGGCGAAGGTCTTGCTCTCGCGCCAGAAGTCGAGGACGGCGTGCTCGAGGGCAGGCAGGTCGACCTGGGCGGGTACCGGGCGGTACTGCGGCGGTGTGGTCATGAGGCTGAACTCTTCCTCCGGCGGGGTGTCACTTCCGTCCGGAGGGACGAGAGCCACTCCTGAGAATCCAGGACGCCTGCTCCCGCGGTACCACCCTCCTTGGCCTGCGGACCTGTGGTCCGACGGCCCCCTCATTGGGGTGCGAAGCCGGTTCTACTCGCCCTACGGGAATCCCGGCGGGCTTTCTTCCGGCGGCTCAGGGGTGATCCTTCGCATCGCGCTCGCCCCCGGGCTCTCACCGTCCCCGGGTCGCTCCTGGCTGCGTCCGACGCTACTCGTCCCCGTCCATGCCTCTCGCTGGGCCCAGTGTACGGGCCGGGGGGCGGGTCGGCGGACCGGTTTACGGGGCGTGGCGCGGGGGAGCCGGCGGGGCGTCGGAGGGGGCTGGAATGACCCGAATGGGCCGTTGGGCCGCTCCGGGGTGCGGTGGGGCGGATGGGGCGGATTACCGGGCTCCCTGCTGGGCACAACGGATGCAGGTTGACCTCGATGGACGCATGCCCCGTTGCCGCGGGGCCGGAGTCGATTTATCGTTCCGGCACGATTCGCGAGCAATTATCACAGTATGTGAAGGGGCCGCGGCCATGGTGGCGAAGAAGACCGCCGGGAGTACTGCCAAGAAGGCTGCCGGGAAGGCTGCGGCACCGGATCCGGAGGCCGGACCGGTGGAAAGGGCTGCCGTCGTGAAGAAGGCGGCGACCACGAAGCGGACGGCGGCCGCCGTCAAGAAGACGGCAGAGAAGAAGGCCACGGCCAAGACGGCCGGGGCCGAGGGGGCGGCGCAGGCCGCGCACGAGACGGGAGCCCGGAAAGTGGTTGCCAAGAAGAGCACCGGCACGTCCAGGAAGACGGCCACGGCCGCGACCAGCGGACTGCCCAAGGCGCGGGGCACGGCGGGCCTGGCCCCCGGCGAGCTCGCCGTACGGCCCGGCGAGGAGCCCTGGACCCCGGCGGAGGTCGCGGAGGCGCGGGCCGAGCTGGAGAGCGAGGTGCTGCGGCTGCGCGCCGAACTCCAGGCATCCGACGCGGCCATTTCCGGGCTGATGAGGGACTCCGGCGACGGTGCGGGCGACGACCAGGCCGATACCGGGACCAAGAACATCACCCGGGAGTCCGAGCTCGCCCTCGCCGCGAACGCCAACTCGATGCTGGAGCAGACCGAGCGAGCGCTGGAACGGCTGGAGGCGGGCACGTACGGCCTCTGCGAGAACTGCGGCCAGCCCATCGGCAAGGCCAGGATGCAGGCCTTCCCGCGGGCCACGCTGTGCGTGGACTGCAAGCAGAAGCAGGAGCGGCGGCACTGAACGGGGACTGAGCGGGACCGAGCGGGGGCCGAGTGCCCCCGAGCGGGCGCCGGAGGGTGTCGCACTGGCCCCCGGGCGGCGGCGTCGGGGTTCCGGCCGGGGCGGCGGCCGAAGGGGGCCCTGACGTACTCTCGTGTCCGTCAGGGTCCAGGAACCTGGCGGGTCGGTCGGCAACCTGGTTCGAGCTAGTTCGAGGGACTCACGTGGCAGAGGCGGAGCGCATCATCGGTACGCCGGAGGTCGGGGAAGACGGCGCCCAGCCCGAATCCGCCGCGCCCAGGGGGCGGCGGCGGATCGTCGCGCTGCTCGTCGTGGCACTCCTCGCCTACCTGGTCGACCTGGGCAGCAAGATGCTGGTCGTCGCGAAGCTGGAGCACCAGCCGTCGATCCAGGTCATCGGCGACCTGCTGAAGTTCGACGCGATCCGAAACCCCGGCGCCGCCTTCGGCTTCGGCGAGGCCTTCACGATCATCTTCACCTGCATCGCCGCCACCGTGATCGTGGTGATCGTGCGGCTTGCGCGCAAGCTCTACAGCCTGCCCTGGGCGATCGCCCTCGGCCTGCTGCTGGGCGGTGCGCTGGGCAATCTGACCGACCGCATCTTCCGCTCGCCGGGCGTCTTCCGCGGAGCGGTCGTCGACTTCATCGCACCCGCCCACTTCGCGGTCTTCAACCTCGCGGACTCGGCGATCGTGTGCGGCGGGATCCTGATCGTCCTGCTGTCCTTCAGGGGTCTGGACCCGGACGGCACCGTCCACAAGGACTGACCGGCGAGCGGTCCGAGGGCTGATCGCGGGAATGGTCCTCTGCCGAGTCCTGCATACTCGACAGGTGAGTACGATTCCCGAGATCCGCACCCTGCCCGTTCCCGATGGCCTAGAAGGCGAGCGCGTCGACGCCGCCATCGCCCGTATGTTCGGTTTCTCCCGGACGAAGGCGGCCGACCTCGCGGCCGCGGGAAAGGTGTCGGTCGACGGCAGTGTCGTCGGGAAGTCCGAGCGTGTGCACGGTGGCGCCTGGCTCGAAGTCGAGATGCCGGACCCGCCGCGCAAGGTCGAGGTCGTCGCCGAGCCCGTGCCCGGCATGGAGATCGTCCATGAGGACGACGACATCCTCGTCATCATGAAGCCGGTCGGCGTCGCCGCGCACCCCAGCCCCGGCTGGACCGGCACCACCGTCATCGGCGGGCTCGCCGCCGCCGGCTACCGCATCTCCACCTCCGGTGCCGCCGAGCGTCAGGGCATCGTGCACCGGCTCGACGTCGGCACCTCGGGTCTGATGGCCGTCGCGAAGTCGGAGCGCGCGTACACCTCGCTGAAGAACCAGTTCCGCGAGCGGATCGTCGACAAGCGCTACCACGCGCTGGTGCAGGGCCACCCGGACCCGATGAGCGGCACGATCGACGCTCCGATCGGCCGGCACCCCAGCGCCGACTACAAGTGGGCCGTGACCCAGGAGGGCAAGCCCTCCGTCACGCACTACGACCTGATCGAGGCGTTCCGCGCCGCGTCGCTGCTGGACATCAAGCTGGAGACCGGGCGCACGCACCAGATCCGCGTGCACATGGCCGCGCACCGCCACCCCTGCGTCGGCGACCTGACCTACGGCGCCGACCCGACCGTCGCGAAGCGCCTCGGGCTCACCCGGCAGTGGCTGCACGCGGTGCGGCTCGGGTTCGAGCACCCGTCGGACGGGCAGTGGGTTGAGTTCGAGAGCACCTACCCGGCGGACCTGCAGAACGCGCTGGACGTGATCCGCAAGGAGAGCGAGTGACCGACGCCGTGGTCTCGGTGCGGGTCGCCTCCACGGAGGCGGACCTGAAGGCGTGCTTCGCCGTACGCACCGAGGTGTTCGTGATCGAGCAGGCCGTGCCGGAGTCGATCGAGTACGACACGTACGACGAGATCGCGGTGCACGTACTGGCCGAGGGGCCGGACGGGGTTCCGCTGGGAACGGGCCGGCTGCTGCACGGGCCCCGCGCCCTCGGCAAGACCGGGTCCCCGGACGTGGGCTCGCTGGGACGGCTGGCCGTCGCCAAGTCTGCCCGCGGGCTGGGCGTCGGGAACCTGCTCGTGCGGGCGATCGAGGCGGAGGCGGCCCGGCTGGGGCTGGCGTTCGTGGACCTCGGTGCGCAGACGCATGCGCTGGGCTTCTACGAACGGCTCGGGTACGTGGCCTACGGGCCGGAGTTCGAGGACGCCGGGATTCCGCACCGCTCGATGCGGCGCGCCCTGCCGTAATCCCGCTGCTGTTTCCAGCCCCGGCGGCGATTGAGCCGCTGAGTCCGGGGCGGAGCCCCGGGAGACGGCGCCGCACTCGCCGGCCGGTGCCGAGCTCCGACACGGGAGCCGTACGCCCCCGGTCCCCGTCGCCGAGCGCGGCGGACTGGCAGTGTGGGGGAGTGGATCAGCTAGCTCTGTTGTTCGTGTTGTTGCTCGGGGCCGTGGTGACGGTGCCGCTCGGGGACCGGCTGGGGCTGCCCGCGCCGGTGTTGATGACGCTCGGCGGGGTGGTGCTCGCCCTGGTGCCGGCGGTGCCCAACGTCGACATCCCGCCCGAGTACATCCTGCCCCTCGTGCTGCCCCCGCTGCTGTACGCCTCCGTGCAGCGGACCTCCTGGCGGCAGTTCGCCGCCAACGTGCGGCCCATCTTCCTGCTGGCCGTCGCCCTCGTCTTCGTGACCACCGTGGCCGTCGCCTTCACCGCGCACGCCCTCGTACCGGGGCTTTCGATCGCCGCGGCCGTCGCGCTCGGCGCGCTCGTCGCCCCGCCCGATCCCGTCGCCGCCACCGCCGTGGCCGGGTCGCTCGGGCTGCCCCGGCGCATGGTCTCGATCCTGGAGGGCGAGGGGCTCTTCAACGACGTCACCGCCATCGTGCTCTACCACGTCGCCGTCGCCGCCGCCGTCAGCGGGACCTTCTCGTGGCCCGGGGCGCTCGGGGAGTTCGTGCTGTCGGCCGTGGTGGCCGTCGCCGTGGGGCTCGCGCTCGGCTGGGCCGCCAACCGGCTCATGGGGCGGCTCGGCGATGCCACGCTCCAGATCGGGCTGACGCTGCTCGTGCCGTTCGTGGCCTACGTACTGGCCGAGGAGTTCGACGGCTCCGGCGTACTGGCCGTACTGACCACGGCGCTGTTCCTCGCCGAGTACGCGAACGACGCCGACGACGTGCTGGGCCGGCTCGCCGGGCACACGTTCTGGGAAGTCGTCGACATGCTGGTCACCGGCGTCGCCTTCGGGCTGATCGGGCTGGAGCTGCACAACGTGTTCGGGGCCGCACACGGCCGCGGCTGGGAGATGGCGGGCTGGGCGGCGGCCGTGGTCGCGGTGGTGGTCGGCGTACGGCTGATGTGGCTGCTGCCGGCCGGCTGGCTCGCCAAGCGGCTGCACTCGCGACGCGACTACGACGAGGAGATCCCGCTGAGCTGGCGGGAGTCCGTGGTGATGTGGTGGGCGGGCATGCGGGGCGTGGCCTCGGTGGCGCTCGCGCTGGCCATCCCCATCAAGACGGAGGCGGGGGAGCCCTTCCCCGCCCGGCAGGAGATCGTCTTCATCGCCTTCGCCGTGATCATGACCACCCTGGTGGTTCAGGGGCTGACCCTGCCGTGGCTGGTCCGCCGCCTCGGCGTGGAGGCCGACCCGGACGAGGAGGCGAAGATCGCCCGCGCCCTGGCGATCCGCGCCGCCAAGGCCGCCAAGCGGAGGCTGAAGGAGATCGAGACGGTGGAGAACCTGCCCGAGGACCTGGTGGAGGTGCTCTACCGGAGGGCGTACGACGTGGGCGCCAGGATCAGCCCGGACATGGTCGACGAGGAGCGGCGGGAGGCGTACGCGAAGCGGGTGGAGCGGATCCGCGACGTGCAGCGCATCCAGCGGGAGATGATGTCCGCCGCCCGGCACGAGGTGCTGGCCGCGCGCAGCGAACCGGGCGCCGATCCGGAGATCGTCGACCGGGTGCTGAGGCACTTGGACGTGCGCAGCCTGCGTAGCCCGTAGCCCGTAGCCCGTAGCCCGACTCGCTCGTTCGCCCTCGCAAGCCCCGCAGAGCCTGGCGACGGCTCTGACCGTGCTGCTGTCGGGCTCTTCGTCTCTTTCGGGGCCGTCTCAGACCTGGTACCGGTCCGGGGCGAAGAGGTGGAGGTGGGCGGCTGTCCACTCCGAGGTGCGGGTCAGGCCCTCCTGGAGGGAGACCTCGGGCTTCCAGCCGGCCCAGTCGCGGGCGCGGGCGTTGTCCGACAGCAGGCGCTGGACCTCGCTGCCCGAGGGACGCAGCCGGGCCGGGTCGACGACCACCTCCGCGTCCCGGCCCGAGGCGGTGATCAGGGCCCGGGCCAGGTCGCCGATGGAGATCTCCTCTCCGGTGCCGAGGTTGACCACCTCGCCCAGCGCCCGGTCGCATTCCGCGACGGCCAGGAACCCGGCCGCGGTGTCGCTCACGTAGGTGAAGTCCCGGGTGGGGGTCAGGGATCCCAGCCGGATCTCCCGGGCTCCCGAGTGGAGCTGGGCGAGGATCGTGGGGATGACCGCGCGGGCGGACTGGCGGGGGCCGTAGGTGTTGAACGGCCGGACCACCGTCACCGGCAGTTCGAAGGCGTGGTGGAAGGAGAGCGCCATCATGTCCGCGCCGATCTTCGACGCGGAGTACGGGGACTGCGGCTGGAGCGGGTGGCTCTCGGAGATCGGGGCCGTCAGGGCCGTCCCGTAGACCTCGCTGGTGGAGGTGTGGACCAGGCGGCGCACACCGTGGCGGCGGCAGGCCTCGGCCATGTTCTCGGTGCCGGTGACGTTGGTCTGGACGTACGCGCCGGGCGAGGCGTAGCTGTACGGGATCCCGATCAGCGCCGCCAGGTGGAAGACGGTGTCGCAGCCGGCTACCGCGTCGCTGACCCGGCCCGCGTCGCGGACGTCGCCGGCCCACATCTCCACCGGGCCGTCCGGGTCGGCCAGGTAGCGGGCCAGGTGGCCCTTCTCGGCGTACGGCTTGTAGTGCACGAAGGCGCGCACCTGCGCGCCCCGCGCGACCAGCAGGTCGACGAGGGTGGAGCCGATGAACCCCTCGGCGCCCGTCACGAGGACGGTCCGGCCGCTCCAGTCGGTGGGCGCGGACCCGGGCACGGGCCCGGGCATGGGCGTGGGCGTGGGCATGGGCGTGGGCGTTGACGCGTGCGTGGTCATACGAGCTCCAGGGGAGTGGGGGAGAGAGAGGGGAAGCCGGCGACCCGCATGACCTGCGAGGCCAGCAGTTCGGCGGCCCGCGCGTGCTGGCCCGGGTCGGCCGCGCCGGCCATCGCCGCCAGCCGCGCCGGGTCGGCCAGCAGCGGGGCGAGTAGGGCCGCGAGGCGGCCGGCCGTCGCGTCGGCGTCCGCCAGCAGCAGGCCGGCGCCCGCGTCGGACAGCACCCGGGCGTTGTGGGTCTGGTGGTCGCCCGGGGCGTACGGGTAGGGGACCAGCACCGCCGGGACCCCGGTCGCCGCGAGCTCCGCCACCGTCGCCGAGCCCGCCCGGCACACCACCAGGTCGGCGGCCGCGTACACCAGGTCCATCCGGTCCAGGTAGGCCGTGGCCCGGGCGATCCGGCACCCGCCCGAGGCGGACAGCCCGGCCGCCGTGTCCGAGAACACGGCCGGACCCGTCTTGATCAGCAGTTGTACGTCCTCCCGCGCCTGCCACGCGGCCGCCAGTCCGGCCGCGGCCGAGGTCAGGCGTACGGCGCCCAGGCTGCCGCCGTTGAACACCACAAGCCGCCGCCCGTCCGGCACCCCGAGCTCCCTCCGGGCCTCCACCCGCAGCACCGCCCGCTCGGAGCGGGACAGCCGGGCGAGGCCCGACAGTGCGGCGGAGATGGGCATTCCGGTGGTCAGCGCCCGCACCCCGCCCGCCAGGTGCTCCCGGCTGCGGTCGAAGGCCACCGCCATGTGCGGGGTGAGGCGGGCCGCGAACTGGTTGGCCCGGCCCGGCACCGCGTTGGACTCGTGGATGACGGCCGGCAGGCCGGCCAGCCGGGCCCCGAGCACGGCGGGCGCGCTCGGGTAGCCGCCCATGCCGACGGCGACGTGCGCACCCTGCGCCCGGATCACGGCCCGCGCCTGTCCGGCCGAGCGCAGCAGGGCGGCTGGGAGGAGGTAGCGCTTGGCGCCCAGCGCCGGGTCGAAGGGGATCATGTCCACGGTGTGCAGGCGGTAGCCGGCGGCCGGGATCAGCTCGGTCTCCAGGCCGCGTTCGGTGCCGATGAACGAGATCACGGCGTCCGGGACGGCGGCGCGCAGCGCCTCCGCCAGGGCGAGGCCGGGATAGATGTGGCCGCCGGTGCCGCCCGCGCCGATCACGACGGAAAGCGGTGAGCGTGAGGGTGAGGAGGTCATGGACGCAGACTTCCGGTGCGCCCTAAGAAGGTTCTAAGAGGTTCTCCCCCCACCCTTTGGGAGGCTTTGCACCATGCAGCGGATTCTGGTGGTGGACGACGAGCCCGAGGTGCGGGCCGCCGTCGAGGACGGCCTCGCGGTCGAGGGGTACGAGGTGCGCGGCGCGGCCGACGGGCTGGCCGCACTGTCGGAGGTGGCGCTCTGGCAGCCGGACGCGGTGGTCCTCGACGTGATGATGCCGGTGCTGGACGGGCTCGGCGTGTGCCGACAGCTGCGGGCGGTGGGCGACCGTACGCCCGTACTGGTCCTCACGGCCCTGGACGCGGTGAGCGACCGGGTCGACGGGCTGGAGGCGGGCGCCGACGACTACCTGGTCAAGCCGTTCGCGCTCGACGAGCTCGTGGCCCGGGTACGGGCCCTCCTGCGGCGGGCCGCCCCCGAACCGGCCGGGGGCGCGCCCGTGCTCGCCTACGGGGACCTCGTCCTCGACCCCGCCACCCGCACCGGGTGGCGGGGCGAGCGGCCGCTGGAGTTCAGCCGCACCGAGTCGGCGCTGCTCGAACTGCTCCTGCGCCACCCCGGGCAGGTGCTGCCGCGCGAGCTCGTCCTGGAACTGGTGTGGGGGCGGGACTTCGGGCCGGACTCGAACTCCCTGGCCGTCTACGTCGGCTACCTGCGCCGGAAGCTGGAGGCCGGCGGCGAGCCCCGGCTGGTGCACACCGTGCACGGGGTCGGCTACCGGCTGGACGCCGCGTGAGCGGGCACCGGCTCGGAGCGCGGTGGCGGCGCAGGCGGCCGCTGCGGACCCGGCTGGCGCTGGCCGCCACGGCGGCGGTCGCGCTGGTCGCGGTCGGCGTGTGCGCGGCGGCCTTCCTCGTCGTGCGCGGGGCGCTGTACCGGCAGCTCGACCTCAGCCTGACCCAGTCCGCCCGGCTCGCCGCACAGCACAACCCGGACTCCGGACCCGAAACCCTGAGCGGGGAGTGCCGGTTCCTGGCGGCGCCCGCCTGCGCGGAGGTGGTGCCGGCCGATCCGGCGCGGGACCCGGAGAAGCCGTACCTGCTGCCGGTGGATCCGGCCGCCCGGGCCGTGGCCGCCGGCACCCAGGCCCCGTACTACACGGCCATCGTGCACGAGGGGCATCCGGCGCGGATGCTGACCACCGACTACGCCAAGGGGCGGGCGCTCCAGGTGGCGCTGCGCGCGGACACCGTCGAGGACGGCATCGCGCGGGCCGCGTGGTGGCTGGCGCTGACGGCCGCGGCGGGGGTGCTGCTGGCCGGGCTGCTCGGCTACTGGGTCGCGCGGACCGGTCTGGCACCGGTCACCCGGCTGACGGCCACCGCCGAGCGGATCGCGGCGACCCGGGACCCCCGGCACCGGATCGAACTGCCGCCGCCGGGGCCCGGGAAGGGCGCGGAGGACGAGATCACCCGGCTGGCCGGGAGCTTCAACACCATGCTCGGAGAACTGGAGCAGTCCGTCACCGCGCAGCGCAGGCTCGTCGCGGACGCCTCGCACGAGCTGCGGACCCCCTTGACGGCGCTGCGTACGAACGCGGAGCTGCTGGCGCGGGGGGACCGGCTGACGCCCGGGCAGCGGGAACGGGCCTCGCTGGCGCTCGGGCGGCAGCTGCGGGAAGTGACGGGGCTGGTCAACGACCTGATCGAGCTGGCCCGCGACGAGGAGCCGCAGCTGCTGGTGGAACAGGTGCGGCTGGTTCCGCTGGTGGAGTACTGCGCGGGGGCCGCGCGGGGGCACTGGCCGGGGGTGGCGTTCCGGGTGCGGGTGGAGCCGGAGGCCGGGGCGGCGGTGGTGGCGGGGGTGCCGGCGCGGCTGAGCCGGCTGCTGGGCAACCTGCTGGACAACGCGGCGAAGTTCTCTCCGGCGGGGGCGGAGGTGGAGGTGGCGCTGGCCCTTCGGGGGGACGGCGGGACGGAGCTGACGGTACGGGACCACGGGCCCGGGATCGCGGACTCCGATCTGCCGTACGTGTTCGACCGGTTCTACCGGGCGGGGGCGGCGAGGGCGCTGCCCGGGTCGGGGCTGGGGCTGGCCATGGCCCGGCAGATCGCGCGGGCGCACGAGGCCGAGCTGACGGCGGAGGCGGCTCCTGGTGGCGGCGCGGTGTTCCGCCTGACGTTCGGGGAGGCCGGGTGAGGTTCGGGGAAGCCGGGTGAGGTTAGGGGGATGGCGCCGCCGGTCAGGGTTGGGGCGGGGTGACCGCTTCGGTGGTCGCGATGTGGGGGAGGGCGTACGGGTGGTCGGTCAGGAGCCAGGTGATCAGGCGTTCGCGGACCGTGCAGCGGACGGTCCAGACGGCGTCGGCGTCCTTCGCCGTGACCACCGCGCGGACCTGGATGGTGTGCGGTGTGGTGTCGGTGACGGCCAGGGAGCAGGCGCGGCCGTCCCATTCCGGGATGTCCTGCAGGATCCGCCGGAGCTGTTCGCGCATCAGGTCCACCGGCGTGCTGTGGTCCAGGTGCCAGAACACGGTGCCCGTCATCTGCGCGCCGCCGCGCGACCAGTTCTCGTAGGGCTTGCTCGTGAAGTACGACACCGGCATCGTGATCCGGCGCTCGTCCCAGGTGCGGACGGTCAGGAAGGTGAGGGTGATCTCCTCCACCGTGCCCCACTCCTTGTCCACCACCACGGTGTCGCCGATCCGGACGGTGTCGCCGAAGGCGATCTGGAGTCCGGCGAAGAGGTTGCCGAGGGAGGCCTGGGCCGCGATGCCCGCGACGATGCCGAGCACGCCCGCAGAGGCCAGCATCGAGGTGCCGACCGTCCGCATCCCGGGGAACGTCAGGAGCATCGCGCCGACGGCCACCACGATCACCACCGTCGTGACCACCCGCTGGATCAGCGTGACCTGGGTGCGGACCCGGCGGACCCGGGCCTCGTCGGCGGCGTCGGCCGCGTAGCGCGCGTACGTGGAGTCCACGATCGCCGTCGTGATGCGCACCAGCAGCCACGCGGCGGAGGCGATCAGGACCAGGGTCAGCACGTGTCCGGGGCCGTCCGCACGCCGCCGCACGGCCTGGAGCAGGGAGGCGGCCAGCACCAGCAGGAACGGCGGGCGGCAGCGGCGAAGCAGCCCCCACAGCGGGGTCTCGCTGTGCCGGGCGTCGGCCCGGCGCAGCAGCAGGTCCAGCAGCCAGCCCGCGAACAGGGTGACGACCAGGGTGCCGGCGACGGCCGCGATCGGGCGCAGGAAGGAGTCCGTGTCCATGCAGGCCAACGTAACCGGAGGGGGTCGGCCGAAACTGGCACGATGGGTCCATGAACATCATGCTTTTCCATTCGACCTACGGGCTGCGGCCCGCGGTGCGGGAGGCGGCCGACCGGCTGCGCGCGGCCGGGCACCAGGTCCAGGTGCCGGACCTCTTCGAGGGACGCACCTTCGAGACCGTCGAAGAGGGCATGGCCCACCGGGACGAGATCGGCCGCGACGAGCTGCTCAAGCGGGCGGTGGTGGCCTCGGCCCCCTTCTCCGACCAGGGGCTGGTCTACGTCGGCTTCTCCTTCGGCGGCTCGGTCGCGCAGCATTTGGCGCTCGCCGACGAGAAGTCGCGCGGGCTGCTGCTCCTGCACGGGACGGCCGACCTGGGCGAGGGCGTCTACATCGACGAGCTGCCGGTGCAGCTGCACATCGCCGATCCGGACCCGTTCGAGTCGCACGACTGGCTGACGGCCTGGTACCTGCAGATGCGCAAGGCCGGGGCGGACGTGGAGGTCCACGGCTATCCGGGAGCCGGTCACCTGTTCACCGACCCGGGGCTGGACGACTACGACGCCGAGGCCGCGGAGCAGGCCTGGGCGGTCGCCCTCGCCTTCCTCGACTCCCTGTAGGGGAGACGACAACGGGGCCCCGCGTGCGGGGCCCCGTTGTCGCGCGTGCGTCAGTACGCGGCAGCGTCAGTACGCCGTAGCGTCAGGCGCGGTACGCCGTCCACATGCTCTTCATGCGGGTCACCTGGCCCGCGGTGAACTGGTACATGCAGGGGTCGTACGTGTAGTCCATGAAGTTGTGGATCGGGTCGACGCCCGCCTTGCTGGCGCAGGTGTCGCGGCCGGTCGGGCACTGGTAGGCCGCGCTCTTCTCGGCCGGGGTGTCCGCGACGGAGTCGCCGCTGCCGTTACAGCCGCCCTGGAAGGTGTGGTAGAGGCCCATCCAGTGGCCGACCTCGTGGGTCGCCGTGTCGCCCTCGTTGTAGTTGGCGGCGGAGCCGCCCGGCAGTGAGGTGTCCAGGACGACGACGCCGTCCATGGAGGGCTGGGAGGCGTAGGAGCTGGGGAAGGTGGCCCAGCCCAGCAGCCCGCCGGAGAGGTTGGCGGTGTAGAAGTTGAGGGCGTTCGCACCGCCCTTGCGCAGGGTGCTCTTCATGGTCTTCTCGGCCGTGGAGCCGGAAGCCAGGTTGTACCAGCCGGCGTTGTCCGTGTAGTCGGTGGCCGCCAGGGTGAACTGGTAGGTGCTGTCGACGTTTCCGGTGCCCTGGCCGGCGTAGGCAGCGTTGAGGACCGCCAGCTGGTTGTTGATGGCGGTGGACGTCAGCTTTCCGGTGGTGCCGGAGTGGATGACGTGGAAGTACACGGGGATGCTCGTGACGGCCTCGGCGGCGCGCAGGCTGCGCGGCTGCTTGGAGAGCTTGTCCAGCTTCGCCTTGAGGTCGGCGTCCATGGCCTTGGTCTGGGCCTCGGTGACCTCGTTCGGCTCGGCCGCGTGCTGGTCCTTCGGGCGCGCCACACGGGCGTTGGCCGCGGCGCCGGACGCGTCCTCGGCGCACACCTCCGCGCCGGTCTTGGCTGCCGCGACCGTGGTGGGGGCGGCGAGCGGGGTGAAGGCCAGGGTGCCGGTGAGTACGGCGGCACCCATCAGGCGGCGGCGAAGAAGGGGGGATATGCGGGCAAGAGCGCGCACGTGTGCTCCTCGCGAGTGTGGGGGTAGAGCGGGAGGGATCTCCTCAGCTGGCGGGAATCTTACGTGCGCATGTCATAAACAGGTCAAGTCTTCTACGTAAAAGATTTGTTGCCTCTGATGTCAAAGGGGCGCCTGGTCTACGCCAAGCGCCCCTCGGAACGGTAAATCTGGCTGAATGTCAGCGCATGGGCCGGTGTCAGCGCACGGGCTGGTCCGCCCGCTCGACCTTCTGGGTCCCGGTCAGCGTCCGGTACGAGCGCGCCCAGGCGGTCGTGGCGTCCTGGCGCCGCTTGTCCGAGACCACGTAGTAGTCCATCTGTGAACGCTCGGCCGTCACGTCCAGGACGCCGTAGCCGTGGGCGTCCATGTCCAGCCATTTCACGTGCCGGTTGGCGGCCTTGATCGCCGTCTCCGCGACCAGCGAGACCGTGTCGGCCGCCACGTGCAGCAGGTCGTCGATGTTGTCGGAGGTCACCGACGTCACCACGAACTCCACGCCCGCCGACCTCGACCACGGGTAGGTGGCCGCCGTCACCGGGACGTCGTTCGCCCACGCCATGTGGATGTCGCCCGTCAGGAAGACGGTGTTGCGGACGGAACGGTCCGTCAGGTGCCCCAGCAGCTCCCGTCGGTCGTCCGTGTACCCGTCCCACTGGTCCACATTGACCGCGAGGCCGCCCGCGGGCAGGCCGAGCAGCTCGGTGAGGGGCTCCAGCAGGTGCGCCGGCAGCGAGCCGAAGGCCACCGGCGAGATCATCACCGAGGTGCCGACCAGCTTCCAGGTGGCCTGGGAGGCCGCCAGCCCGGCCTTCAGCCAGTCCAGCTGGGCGCGCCCGGTGAGGGTGCGCTCCGGGTCGTCCACCGCGCCGCTGCCGATGCCCGCCTGCTGTGAGCGGAAGGTGCGCAGGTCCAGCAGGTGCAGGTCGGCGAGGGTGCCGAAGCTCAGCCTGCGGTAGACGGTGCCCTCGGTGGAGGCGCGGACCGGCATCCACTCGAAGTACGCCTGCCGGGCGGCGGCCGCGCGGGCCGCGAAACCGCCCTCGGTGGCGGGATCGTGGTTCTCGGCGCCGCCGGACCAGGTGTCGTTGGCTATCTCGTGATCGTCCCAGATCGCGATGACCGGGTGGGCCTGGTGAAGGGCCTGCAGGTCGGGGTCGGTCTTGTAAGTGCCGTGCCGGGTGCGGTAGTCGGCCAGGGTGAGGATCTCGTGCCGCGGTTCGTGCGGGCGTACGACGTACTTCGCCTCGGGGTAGCCGCCGGTCTTGTACTCGTAGATGTAGTCGCCCAGGTGCAGGACCGCGTCCAGGTCGGCCCGCGCGGCCAGGTGGCGGTACGCGGAGAAGTAGCCGGACTCCCAGTTGGCGCAGGAGACCACGCCGAAGCGGACCCCGGCGGGCGAGGTCCCGGCGGCGGGGGCGGTACGGGTCCGCCCGGCCGGGGAGACGGTGGCGCCGGCCGTGAACCGGTACCAGTAGGGCGTCTGCGGCCGCAGGCCCCGCACATCGGCCTTGACGGTGTGGTCGTGGGCCGCGCTCGTGGTGACGGCGCCGCTCGCGACGACCCGGGAGAAGGCCTTGTCCTCGGCGATCTCCCAGCCCACCGTGACGGCCGGGCCCGCTCCGGAGCCCGGTACGGCCCCGGCGTCCGGGGTGACGCGGGTCCACAGCAGGACCCCGTCGGGGAGCGGGTCACCGGAGGCGACACCGTGCAGGAAGGAGGGGGCGTCGCCGGTGGCGGCGCGGGCGGCCTCGGCGCCCAGTGCCGCGATCGGGACGAGGGCCGCCGTGGCCGCGGCGGCCAGGACGACCGTGCGGCGGCTGGGGGTCGCCGGGTTCGCCGATTCGGGCGCGGAAGGTAAGAGTTGACTGGTCACGGATGGTCACATTACCGACCGGTATACGGTCCGGGCCAGACCCGTGAAGGCAACGGACGGACGAACTCCGGGAGTTCGCCCGTCCGTGGGCTGTTCAAGCGGGACAGGCCGGCCCGCCAGTCGGTCAGCTGGTCGGTCGGCCCATCAAAGCCGTCAGCCGGCGATGGCCTTGTCGATCGCCGCCGTGAACGCCTCGGGCGTCTGCGGCAGCGGGTCGATCTTCGTGCCGCCCATCTTCAGCGTCGGCGTACCCGTCACACCGCTCTTGTCGAAGGCCTTGGACATCTCCAGCGCCCACCGGTCGTAGGTGCCCTCCTCGACGGCCTTCTTGAACCCGGCGTTGCCCTTGAGCGTCGGCACCTGGTCCGCGATCGTCAGCAGGAACTCGTCCTTGGCGAACTTGTCGTCCTTCTCCTCCGGGTGGTTCGCCGCGGAGTAGAGGGCCGTCTTGTACTCCAGGAAAGCCTCGGGGCTGACGTTGAGGGCCGCGCCCAGCGCGCTCAGAGCGTTCTTCGAGCCGCTGCCGGGGAAGCCCTTGTCGAGGAAGGTGGCGCCGATGTACTGGATCTTGTACTTGCCGGCGTCGAGGTCGGTCTTGAGCTGCGGGCCGACCGCCTGCTCGAAGCTCGCGCAGACCGGGCAGCGCGAGTCCTCGTACAGCTCCAGGGTCTTCTTGGCGTCCGCCTTGCCTATGACCACCGTCGTGCCGTTGTCGCCCGAGGTGTTCTTCGGCGCGACCAGGGGCGCGTCGGCGGCCTTCTCCCAGGCGCTCGGCTTGTTCGACTGGACGACGGCGTAGCCGACGCCGCCGGCCAGGGCGAGGGCGGCCACGACGCCACCCGCCACGAACACCTGCCGGCGGACCTTGGCCTTCTTGGCGTGCTGCTCGCGCTCGACGCGCAGCTTCTCGCGGGCCGCCGCCTTGTTCGCCTGGCTGTTGCGTGCGCTCATCGTTGTCTCCGTGGGGTGTGGCTCCGCGATGGAGCCGGCTGGAAGGGGGGACTGGCCTCGTACGTCAGGCGCGTGCGAACGCGCCGCGTACCGCAGGAGGTCCCCGCCGTCCCACGGAATGCGCGGGGAAGCGGGTACGGATTCCCGTGCCCCGCAGCGCCGCCGGCCGCGAGCGCCGCACCGGAGCGAGGACCCGCGCCGCCCCCGCGAAGGCCGTCCGCAGCGGCCGGAAGGCGCACGCGGACGCCGCGCGCAGCAGCCGGCCGATGGCCTGTTCTCCGTAGCGCAGCCACACGGAGGCGAGCAGTCCGACCGACACGTGCGCGCCCAGCAGCAGCCAGGGCGTCCACGGTCCGGGCGCGGACAGCAGCGCGGCCGGATCGGCGGCGGGCCCGGCGCCGGCCGCCCCGGCCAGCGACCCGCCCACCGGGGCGCCCCCGCACAGTTCGGCCAGACCCAGGGCGCGCAGCGGGCCCGAGACGGGGCCGCCGGCAGGGCCGTAGCAGAGGTGCTGGCCGGAGGTGAGGACGGTGTCGACGGCCAGTTCCAGGGGGACGAGCAGACCGGCGATGTGGCCGAGGCCCCGCTCGTGTCCGGCCAGGGCGTAGGCGAGTGCGAACACCGCGGCGAAGGCCCCTCCCACCAGGGCGGGAGGCAGCGCCACCCGGGACGTCAGGACGTGCGAGCCGGCCGAGAGCAGCACGACGGCAGCACTGAACAGCGCGGCCCGCAGCCCTCGGAGACCCACCCCTGATATGTCCATCGCCGCGAGTGTGCCACGAGTCCCTGTGAGGACGGGCCACAGGTCCCGGGACTAGGGCAGGATGCGGCCGTTGCGGAAGAGGTCCACGAAGATCTGGTGGTCGGCGCGGGCCCGGGCGCCGTAGGCGTGCGCGAAGTCCACCAGCAGGTCCGCGAAGCCCTCCTCGTCGGCGGCGATGGCCGCGTCGATGGCCCGTTCGGTGGAGAAGGGGACCAGGGTCTGGCCGCTCTCCTGCGCGTCCGCCGCACCGTGCATGGTCGCCGTCGCCCGGCCCAGGTCGGCGACCACGGCCGCGATCTCCTCCGGGTCGTCCAGGTCCGACCAGTCCAGGTCCACCGCGTACGGGGAGACCTCCGCGACGAGCTGCCCGGAGCCGTCCAGCTCCGTCCACCCGAGCCACGGGTCGGCGTGCGCCTGCAGCGCCCGCTGCGAGATCACGGTGCGGTGCCCCTCGTGCTGGAAGTAATCGCGCACCGCCCGGTCGGTGATGTGACGGGAGACGGCCGGGGTCTGCGCCTGCTTGAGGTAGATCACCACGTCGTTCTCCAGGGCGTCGCTGTGCCCCTCGAGCAGGATGTTGTAGGAGGGCAGGCCCGCCGAGCCGATCCCGACGCCCCGGCGGCCCACCACGTCCTTGACCCGGTAGGAGTCCGGGCGGACCAGGGACTCGTCGGGAAGGGTCTCCAGGTACCCGTCGAAGGCGGCGAGCACCTTGTACCGGGTGGCCGCGTCCAGCTCGATGGTCCCGGGGCCGGGGGAGAAGCGGCGCTCGAAATCACGGATCTCGGTCATCGAGTCGAGGAGGGAGAAGCGGGTGCGGCGGCGGGCGTGGCGCAGGGCCTCCAGCAGCGGGCCCTCGGCGGTGTCCAGCGTGAAGGCGGGGACCTCGTCGTTCTTGGCGCCGGTGGCCAGCGCGTGGATCCGCTCGCGGTAGGCGGCCGCGTAGATCCGCACCAGCTCGCCGATCTGGTCGTCGCTGAGCGCCTTGGTGTAGCCGAGCAGCGCGACGGAGGCGGAGAACCGCTTCAGGTCCCAGGTGAAGGGGCCGACGTAGGCCTCGTCGAAGTCGTTGACGTTGAAGACGAGGCGGCCGTTCGCGTTCATGTACGTGCCGAAGTTCTCGGCGTGCAGATCGCCGTGGATCCACACCCGGCCGGTGCGCTCGTCCAGGTACGGGCCGCCGTGCCGCTCGCGCTCCAGGTCGGCGTAGAAGAGGCAGGCGGTGCCCCGGTAGAAGGCGAAGGCCGAGGCCGCCATCTTGCGGAACTTGACCTGGAAGGCCGCGGGGTCGGCGGTGATCAGCTCGCCGAAGGCGATGTCGAACACGTCGAGTATCTGCTCGGCGCGCTGCTCGTCGGTCGTCTCGGGAACCGCCATGGCGGGTGCCTCCTGGTGGTACGGGGTGGATCGCGTTTTCGATCATGCGCGGCCGGATACCGCCCTTGGTCGTGCAACGCATGACCGTACCCGTCGGTGCCCGGGATCTGTCACTCGGGAGACGTAGGATTCAAAGCTGCCGTCCCTCTCTCCCCGCCGGAGGCCCCCACCGTGACCAAGACGCCGTTCACGCACCTGCACGTCCACACCCAGTACTCCCTGCTCGACGGTGCCGCGCGGCTGAAGGACATGTTCAACGCCTGCAACGAGATGGGCATGTCGCACATCGCCATGTCCGACCACGGCAATCTGCACGGGGCGTACGACTTCTTCCACACGGCGAAGAAGGCCGGGATCACGCCGATCATCGGCATCGAGGCCTACGTCGCCCCGGAGTCCCGGCGCAACAAGCGGCGCATCCAGTGGGGCCAGCCCCACCAGAAGCGCGACGACGTCTCCGGCTCCGGCGGCTACACCCACAAGACGATCTGGGCGGCGAACGCCACCGGCCTGAACAACCTCTTCCGGCTGTCCTCCGACGCGTACGCCGAGGGCTGGCTCACCAAGTGGCCGCGCATGGACAAGGAGACCATCAGCAAGTGGTCGGAGGGCCTGATCGCCTCCACCGGCTGCCCCTCCGGCGAGCTCCAGACCCGACTGCGCCTCGGCCAGTTCGACGAGGCCCTGAAGGCCGCCTCCGAGTACCAGGACATCTTCGGCAAGGACCGCTACTTCCTGGAGCTGATGGACCACGGCATCGAGATCGAGCGCCGGGTCCGCGACGGGCTGCTGGAGGTCGGCAAGAAGCTCGGCATCCCGCCGCTGGTGACGAACGACTCCCACTACACGTATGCCAGCGAGTCCGTCGCCCACGACGCCCTGCTCTGCATCCAGACCGGCAAGAACCTCTCGGACCCGGACCGCTTCCGCTTCGACGGCACCGGCTACTACCTGAAGTCCACGGAGGAGATGTACGCCATCGACTCCTCGGACGCCTGGCAGGAGGGCTGCGCCAACACCCGGCTGATCGCCGAGCAGGTCGATACCGAGGGCATGTTCCAGTTCCGGAACCTGATGCCGAAGTTCGACATCCCGGACGGCTACACCGAGGTCACGTGGTTCCGCGAGGAGACCATGCGCGGCATGGACCGCCGCTACCCCGGGGGCATCCCGGAGGACCGGATGAAGCAGGCCGAGTACGAGATGGACACGATCATCTCGATGGGCTTCCCCGGCTACTTCCTCGTGGTCGCCGACTTCATCATGTGGGCCAAGAACCAGGGCATCGCGGTCGGCCCGGGCCGAGGCTCCGCGGCCGGCTCGATCGTCGCGTACGCCATGGGCATCACCGACCTCGACCCGATCACCCACGGCCTGATCTTCGAGCGCTTCCTCAACCCCGAGCGCGTCTCCATGCCCGATGTCGACATCGACTTCGACGAGCGCAGGCGCGTCGAGGTGATCCGGTACGTGACCGAGAAGTACGGCGCCGACAAGGTCGCCATGATCGGCACGTACGGCACCATCAAGGCCAAGAACGCGATCAAGGACTCCGCCCGCGTCCTCGGCTACCCGTACGCCATGGGCGACCGCCTCACCAAGGCCATGCCCGCCGACGTCCTCGGCAAGGGCATCCCGCTCTCCGGCATCCTCGACCCGACCCACCCCCGCTACGGCGAGGCCGGCGAGATCCGGGGGATGTACGAGAACGAGCCGGACGTCAAGAAGGTCATCGACACCGCCCGCGGCGTGGAGGGCCTGGTCCGCCAGATGGGCGTGCACGCGGCCGGCGTGATCATGTCCAGCGAGACGATCACCGACCACGTGCCGGTCTGGGTCCGTCACTCCGACGGCGTCACCATCACCCAGTGGGACTACCCGAGCTGCGAGTCGCTCGGCCTGCTGAAGATGGACTTCCTCGGCCTGCGCAACCTCACGATCATGGACGACGCCGTCAAGATGGTGAAGGCCAACAAGGGGATCGACATCGATCTCCTGGGCCTTCCGCTCGACGACCCCAAGACCTTCGAACTGCTCGGCCGCGGCGACACTCTCGGCGTCTTCCAGTTCGACGGCGGTCCCATGCGCTCCCTGCTGCGCCTGATGAAGCCCGACAACTTCGAAGACATCTCCGCCGTGTCCGCCCTGTACCGGCCGGGCCCGATGGGCATGAACTCGCACACGAACTACGCCCTGCGCAAGAACAAGCAGCAGGAGATCACCCCGATCCACCCGGAGCTGGAGGGACCGCTCGAAGAGGTGCTCGCGGTCACCTACGGCCTGATCGTCTACCAGGAGCAGGTCCAGAAGGCCGCCCAGATCATCGCCGGGTACTCGCTCGGCGAGGCCGACATCCTGCGCCGCGTGATGGGCAAGAAGAAGCCCGAGGAACTGGCGAAGAACTTCGTCATCTTCGAGGCGGGCGCCAAGGGGAAGGGCTTCAGCGACGCGGCGATCAAGGCACTGTGGGACGTCCTGGTGCCCTTCGCCGGCTACGCCTTCAACAAGGCGCACTCGGCCGCGTACGGCCTGGTCTCCTACTGGACCGCCTACCTCAAGGCCAATTTCCCGGCCGAGTACATGGCGGGCCTGCTCACCTCGGTCAAGGACGACAAGGACAAGTCCGCGATCTACCTGAACGAGTGCCGCCGGATGGGCATCAAGGTGCTCCCGCCGAACGTCAACGAATCGGAGCCCAACTTCGCCGCCCAGGGCGACGAAGTGATCCTCTTCGGCCTCACCGCCGTGCGCAACGTCGGCACCAACGTCGTCGAGTCGATCATCAAGACCAGAAAGGCCAAGGGGAAGTACTCCACCTTCCCCGACTTCCTGGACAAGGTCGAAGCCGTCGTCTGCAACAAGCGCACCGTCGAGTCCCTGATCAAGGCCGGCGCCTTCGACGAGATGGGCCACACCCGCAAGGGCCTGGTCGCCCATCACGAACCGATGATCGACAACGTGGTGGCCGTCAAGCGCAAGGAGGCCGAGGGGCAGTTCGACCTATTCGGCGGAATGGGTGACGAGAGCGCCGGCGACGAGCCCGGCTTCGGCCTCGACGTCGAGTTCTCCGACGTCGAGTGGGAGAAGGCCTACCTGCTCGCCCAGGAGCGCGAGATGCTCGGCCTCTACGTCTCCGACCACCCGCTCTTCGGACTGGAGCACGTGCTCTCCGACAAGACCGACGCCGGCATCTCCCAGCTCACCGGCGGAGAGCACGGCGACGGCGCGGTCGTCACCATCGGCGGCATCATCTCGGGCCTCCAGCGCAAGATGACCAAGCAGGGCAACGCCTGGGCCATCGCCACCGTCGAGGACCTGGCCGGCTCCATCGAGTGCATGTTCTTCCCCGCGACCTACCAGCTCGTCTCCACGCAGTTGGTCGAGGACACCGTCGTCTTCGTCAAGGGCCGCCTGGACAAGCGCGAGGACGTCCCCCGGCTCGTCGCCATGGAGATGATGGTCCCGGACCTGTCCAACGCCGGCACCAACGCCCCCGTCGTCCTCACCATCCCGACCGTCAAGGTCACCCCGCCGATGGTGACCCGGCTGGGCGAGATCCTGCGCCACCACCAGGGCAACAGCGAGGTGCGGATCAAGCTCCAGGGGCCGCGCACCACCACCGTGCTCCGGCTCGACAAGCACCGGGTCAAGCCCGACCCGGCGCTCTTCGGCGACCTCAAGGTGCTGCTCGGGCCGTCCTGCCTGGCCGGCTAGCCGCCGGTAGCCCTCCCCCCGTACGTGCGAAGGCCCGCCCCGACCGGGGCGGGCCTTCGCA
>NZ_JAPNLJ010000007.1:5905-30309 GCF_026627445.1 Streptomyces sp. H27-H1 | reverse complement strand
CGACCTCAAGGTGCTGCTCGGGCCTTCGCACGTACGGGGGGAGGCGTCAGTTGTGGCCGAACTTCTTTTCCCTCTTCTTGCCGGCCATCTGCAGCGGACTCGGCGCCGCCGGGGCGGAGGGCGCGGGCGAGGATTCCATCGAGGTCTTCGCCGGATCCTGCGAAGCGGAGCGGTCCTCTGACTTGGCGGGCTGCTGGCGGTTCTTGTTCTTGGCCATGGGATGCCTCCGTGGGGGGTGTAGGGGCCAGGGCCGCCTTCACACTCACACAGCGCCGTAAACGGCGCATTTTGGATCATTACCGCGCGTAGCCGGAGCTCCCGCCGGGGAACTCTGAGAGATACGCCACGCCGATGATCGAGTTCCGGCCGTCAACGCACTTGACGTCGGGCAGACTCGGGGAAACCGCGAAAGACACAGAGGACCCCCAGGGAAGAGGGTGGTACGCGTGGACCGCTGCGTCGTCCTGGTGGACGCCGGCTATCTGCTGGGCGCCGCCGCGAGCCTCCTCGCAGGAGAGCCCTCCCGCTCCCGGATCACCGTCGACCATGCAGCGCTCATCCAGGGCCTGCGCGAGCGCGCCGAAGCCGACACAGAGCAGCCGCTCCTGCGGATCTACTGGTTCGACGGCGCACCCGACCGGGTGCCCCAGCCCGAGCACCGGCGGCTGCGCGTCATGCCCCGCGTCACCGTCCGGCTCGGGGCCCTGACCCGCAGCGACGGCCGCTGGGCCCAGAAGGGCGTCGACGCGGCCATGCACGCCGAACTCACCGAGCTGGCCCGCAACCGGGCCTGCTCGGACGTCGTACTCGTCACCGGTGACGGGGACCTGCTGCCCGGCCTGATGTCCGCCAAGGAACACGGGGTCGCCGTCCACCTGTGGGCCGTCCAGGCCGCCGACGGGGACTACAACCAGTCCGAGGACCTCGTCGCCGAAGCCGACGAACGCCGCGTCCTGGACCGCACCTGGATCACCCGGGCCGTCCGCGCCCGCGATCTCACAGGCCTCTGCGCCCCCGCGCCGCCCCCGCGCCCCGAGATCGCCGCCATCCTCTCCGCACCGCTGCCCGAGGCCGCCCTCGCCGAGGCCGCCCGCAGCCACGGCGCCCGGCCCGCGCCCGCCGTGGAACCCGAGGAGGGCGGCGTACCCGCCACCGCCTCGCCCACCACGGCCAACGGCAAGACCGTCCCGACCCCGAAGGACCTCGCGGGCGCCCTACGGGCCCCCGGCGCAGCCGCCCCCGGGCCCGCCCCGGCGCTCGGCGCGGCCCCGGCCGGCAGCGCCCTGCGGTGGTCCTCCGACAAGGGGTGGGTCGACCGCGCCGGGCCACTCGGCGAGCCCGCAGAGACCGCCTCGCTCCCCACTCTCGCCCAGCTCACCTCCGCCGAGCAGCGCTGGGCGGACCGCGAGGAGGACATCACCACCGTCGGTGGCGACCCCTTCGAGGTCGGCCAGGTGTTCGCCCGGCGCTGGATGGAACGGCTCCCGGAGACCGTGCACCTGCAGAAGCTCGCCACCATGTACCCGCGGATCCCGCACCGGATCGACGGCGAGCTGCTGCGCTACGCCGCCCGGTTCGGTCTCCTCGCCCACAAGGACGACCAGATCGACGAGCACGACCGCTACGCCATCCGGGCCGGCTTCTGGCGCGAGATCGACGTACGGGCGGCCGCCGAACACGTGGCCGGCGCCGGAGCCCCGGCCGGCCCGGCCGCCGCCTCCGAAGCCGCCCCGGCCCCCGTCGCCGCGGTGCCGGCGGCCCCGGCAGCGGAGTAGGGGCCGCAACCCCGTAGGCTGCTCCCTCGTGAGTACGGGCACAGCAAGGGCTGATACGGGCACGGCACCGGTCGCGGGAGCGGCCCCCGACGTGGTCTGCGCGGTGCGTGACCTGGTCAAGACGTATCCCGCGGTACGAGGACGTCGCGGCGCCCCGGCGCTGCCCGAGAGCCGTGCCACCGACGGGATCTCCCTGGACGTGCGGCGCGGCGAGATCTTCGGACTGCTCGGCCCCAACGGCGCCGGCAAATCGACCCTGGTCCGCCAGCTCACCGGGCTGCTGCGGCCCGACTCCGGATCGGTGACCCTGCTCGGCCACGACCTCGTACGCCACCCCGAGCGGGCGGCCCGGCTGCTCTCCTACCTGGGGCAGGAATCCACCGCCCTCGACGAGCTCACGGTCTCGCTGGCCGCCGAGACGACCGGCCGGCTGCGGGGCCTCGGCCTGCGCGACGCGCGGGCCGCACGGGACCGCGTACTGGAGGAGCTCGGCCTGACCGGGATCGCCGGACGCCCCCTGAAGAAGCTGTCCGGCGGGCAGCGGCGCCTCGCGTGCTTCGCCGCCGCACTGGTGGGGGAGCGGCCCGTCCTGGTGCTCGACGAGCCCACGACCGGCATGGACCCGGTGGCCCGGCGGGCCGTCTGGGCCGCCGTCGACCGGCGCCGCGCCGAGACCGGGGCCACCGTGCTGCTGGTCACCCACAACGTCATCGAGGCCGAGACCGTCCTCGACCGGGTCGCCGTCATCGACCAGGGCCGGGTCATCGCCTGCGACACCCCGGCCGGGCTCAAGACCCAGGTCTCCGGAGAAGTCCGGCTCGAACTCGTCTGGCGCACCGCGCCGCCCCTGGAGCTCCCCGAAGTCGCCGCGCTCGCCGCGTCGGCCGACGAATCGGGCCGGCGCTGGGTGCTGCGGCTCGGACCCGACGAGGCCCGGGCGGCGGTGGCCGCCGTGACCGGCGGCCCGGCCTTCGCCGCCCTCGACGATTTCACGCTGGCCACGCCGAGCCTGGAGGACGTGTACCTCGCCCTGGGCGGGCGCACCTCGAAGGGGCTGGTGAAGGCGTGAGCGCCACCGCCACCACGGCTACGGCCGCACTCACAACTGTGGGCGTACTGGCTCCGCGCGCCCGGTTCCTCCCCTCGCTGGCGGCCGTCTACCGGGCCCAGCTGTCCCGCGCGCGGGTCTCGCGGATCCCGCTGCTGTTCGTCGCCACCTTCCAGTCCGTCGGCATCATGATCCTGATGCGGGGCGTCGTCGACGGAGGCTCCGAGGCGCGCGCCGTCGTCGCCGGGTCCTCCGTGCTGGTCGTCGCCTTCGTCGCGCTGAACCTGCTCGCCCAGTACTTCGGCCAGCTCCGGGCCAGCGGCGGGCTCGACCACTACGCCACCCTGCCCGTGCCGCCCGCGTCCGTGGTGCTCGGCGCGGCCGCCGCGTACGCCTCCTTCACGCTGCCCGGCACGCTCGTGACGGCCGTCTTCGGCAGCGTGCTGTTCGGGCTGCCGATGGGCGGACTGTGGATCCTGGCCGCCGTGGTCCCGCTGGCCGGAGCCGCCCTCGCCGGGCTCGGTGCGGCACTGGGCCTGCTCGCCCCGCGCCAGGAGCTGGCCACCCTCGCCGGACAGCTCGGCATGTCCGCGGCGCTGCTGCTGGGCGTACTGCCGCCCGAGCGGATGCCGGACGTGATCGTCTGGGCCCGGGACCTGCTGCCGTCCACGTACGGCGTGGAGGCCTTCGCCCGGACCTTCGAGCCGCACCCGGACTGGACGGCGGTCCTCCTCGACCTCGGCGTGTGCGCGGGCGTCGGGGTCCTGTCCCTCGCCGTCGCGACCTGGGCCTACCGGCGGGCGGCTGTCCGCTGACGCCTGCCGGGGCCGATCGTTAAATCAAACACTTCCTGGCACGATGTGGGGGTGACCGAAGCCGTGACCCCTTATGAGAAGCCCGACCAGCCGCAGCCGCAGCCCCAGGCGCCTTCGGCTCCGGCCGCGCCCGCGTCCGAGCCCGCCTTCTCCCCGTCCGACATCCGCGACGGGGCCGCCATCGCCCTCGTGGTCGGCGTGGCAGGCGTACTCCTCGGGCTGCTGTGGGCCTGGCTCGCGCCGCGCGTGCAGTACGTCTCCAACGGCGAGGCCGTGTTCCTGCGCGACACCGAGAGCGAGGCGCGCATCGGGGCGGACGGAACCTTCCTCCTGCTGTCCGTCGGCTTCGGCGTGCTGAGCGCCGCGGCCGTCTTCCTGTGGCGCCGCGGCGGGGGCGCAGCGCAAGTGGTCGGGCTCGCGGTCGGATCGGTGTTCGCCGCGCTGGTGGGCTGGCAGGTGGGCCTGTGGCTCGGCCCGTCCTCCGACCTGGTCGCGGTCGCCCGGCGGGCGGGGAAGGGAGTCCCCTTCGACGCCCCGCTGGAACTGCTCGCGCACGGGGCGCTGCTCGGGTGGCCGATGGCCGCGGTCCTCGTCCACCTGGCTCTCACCGCCCTGTGGGGCAAGCGCGATCCGGCGCCGGAGGTCGCGGTGTGGCCGTCCGCCTATTACCAGGCACCTGGTGATCACCAGGCCCCCGCCGGCGCCGCCGACGCCCCGCCCCCCGGCCCGTCCGGTACGGAGCCTCCGCGGCCGTAACCCCGGCCGGGGCCGTGCGCTACGGGCGGCCGATCGGGGCCAGGGTGGCCGTCGTCAGGGTCGCCAGGGTGGCCGCGGGGAGTTCGACTTCCAGGCCGCGCCGGCCCGCCGACACGCAGATCGTGGGGAAGTCCGACGCCGAGGCGTCCAGCACCGTACGCAGCCGCTTGCGCTGGCCGAGCGGTGAGATGCCGCCCAGTACGTAGCCCGTGGTGCGCTCCGCCAGGGCCGGATCCGCCATCGCCGCGCGCTTGCCGCCCACCGCGGCGGCCAGCGCCTTCAGGTCGAGGCTGCCCGAGACCGGGACCACCGCGACCACCAGGGAGCCGTCCACGTCGGCCAGCAGCGTCTTGAAGACCTGGGCGGGGGAGACCCCGAGGGCCTGCGCCGCCTCCTCGCCGTACGACGGGTGGGCCGGGTCGTGCTCGTAGGCGTGCACGGTGAACTCGGCGCCGGCCGCTGTCAGGGCCACGATCGCCGGAGTGCCCGCCGGCTTCTTCTTCGCCATGGGCCGCCGTCCGTCAGTTCGGGCTCGTCGGGGCGCGGGTGAGGTCCACGGCCGGGAGCGAGGGGAGGTGGCGGATGACGGCCGTCTCCGCGCGCAGCAGTTTCAGCTCCTCCGCGAGGCGGGTCGCCGTGTCCGGGGCCTGCAACAGGCGCTGCTTCGCCGGGATGTCCAGCACCGCGGCCGCCGCGACCAGGTACGAGACCACCGACGGCTCGTCGGGCAGGTCCATGCTGGTCAGAGAGCGTTCGCGGGCTCCCGCCAGCCGCTTCTGGTAGGCGCGGAACGCCCGCAGCACCCCCTCCGCAAGTGCGCCCGCACCGTCGCCCGCGTCCTCCGGGAGCTCCTCCAGCTCCGCCACGAGGAACGGGCCGGACGCGTCGACCGACAGCAGCCGGACCCGGACCGTGCCGGTCGCCATCACCTCGAAGCTGCCGTCCTCCCGCTCCCGGATCGAGGCCGCGTCCGCGATGCATCCCACCCGGTGGAAGGCCTGGACCGGGTCCGCGCCGAAACCGGCGGCCGGGCCGCGCTCGGGCACGGCGGTCTGGTCCGGCAGGCCGGGCGCGGTCGGGGCGACCTCCCGGCCGTCGCGGATCGCGACGACCGCGAAACGGCGGGGCTCGTCCTCTCCAGCCTTGAGCAGCTCGCGCATCATGGCGCGATAACGCTCCTCGAAGATGTTCAGCGGGATGACGAGTCCCGGGAACAGCACCGAGTTCAGCGGGAAGAGGGGCAGGCGAACGGTGGTCACGAGGCACAGGGTAATGGCCGCGGCCCAGGGCCCGTCACCCCCGCCTCAGCACCCGGGAGGCTCCCGCAGCCACCGTCGTGGCCAGGATCCAGCCCAGGATGACCAGGGCCGCCGTGCCCCACTGCCAGCCGCCCCCCAGATTCCACTGGTCCTGCTGCCCGAGGTCGATCACCGGCAGCAGCAGGTCCAGGGCGAACAGCGCCGCGTTCCACTCGGGGTGCTCCTCCGCCTTGATCGCCTCCGGCGCACCGTGCCAGGAGAAGAGCACGGCCCCGGCCGCCCACAGCACGGCCATCCACAGTGCCGCCCGCCCCGGCCGGTAGCCGTAGGCCACCGTCCAGTCCTGGAGGTACCCCCACGCGCGCAGCGCCGGCGGCAGCGTCGACCGCCGGCGCCGCTGCTTGGCCAGCAGCACCTCGCGGGCGTCCGCGTCCTCCCCGGAAGCCCGCAGGACGGCGGCGAGCCGCTCGTACGGTTCCGGGGAGTACTCGGGTGTGGCCGCCTCGACCCACTCCAGCCGGCGGGCCGCCGGGAAATGGCCCCGGGGCGCGAGGTTCTCGTAGCCGAAGCCCTCGATGGACAGCCGGCCCGGGCCCGGCCAGCTCGTGGAGGTGTCCACGAGCTTGACCACCTGCGCCCCCGACAGCACCACCCGCCCCCGCTCCGGCCGCTCGCCCACGAACCGCAGCTCCGGGGTGTGGATGCGGCGCAGCGAGACCTCCTGGTCCTCCGTGAGGGTGAACCGGGCCCCGTAGAAGTCCACGGCGTCGCCGAAGCGGCCGTCGTCCAGCCGCAGGCCGCCCCGGCACTCGAAGTGCTGCGCGGGCTGCCCCCGCAGGGGCGTGTGGCCGAACCCGTAGGGGGGAGTCGAGGAGTCGGAGTCGCCCGCCCTGTAGTCCAGCGCGATCGAGGTCAGGTAGAGGGTGCGCTCCACGGTGAGCTGCGGGGCGTTCAGCGCCCGCCTCCCGTACGGATTGCTCAGGCGGGCCCCGCGCAGGTTCATCGACACGCCGACCTTGGCGCCGCGCAGGCTGAGCTCCCCGTAGGTCTGGAGCAGCTCGCCCTGGAAGTCCTGCGCGACCGACATCCCGTCGGCGGCCAGGGCCCGGCCCCTGCCGTCGCGCTGCACCACCGCCTCGCTGATCAGCAGATCGGTACCGATCTGCGCGTCGGTCAGCCGGATCCCGCGCGCCACCCGGCAGCGCGGCAGGTGCAGGTCGCCCTCGGTGTGCAGGCGGGCCGCGTCCAGCCTGGGTATCGCGCAGTTGACCAGGCGCAGTGTGCCGAAGCGGGTCTCGGAGAGCTGGACCTCCCCGTCGAAGCGGCAGGACTGCAGCTCCACGTACGGCAAGACCGTGCCCCCGGAGAGGTCGAGGCGGCCGGTGATCCGTACGCCGCGCAGCTTCAGCGAGGCCACCCGGCCCGGCACCGGGCCCGGCCCGTGGAGCAGCAGCAGCGCCACCACCGCCGCGCGGACGCTGCGCTCGGGGCCCCAGACCAGGTCGGCGTGCGGATCGTCCCGGTCGGCGGTGCGGCTGCCGAGATCGCAGACGCTGCCGGTGCGGTACGCGTCCCACATGAGCCGTTCGGGGCCGGTGAGATCGGCCGGTTCCCCGTCCGGGCGTGCTTCGGCCATGGCGGCCCCCCTCCGCTCGTCCGCGCGGCCGACACCGCGCGTACCCGCACGCTAGAGGGCCGCTGTGACATCCGGGAACGTCCGTGGCCTGTATCAGCCAGTGATACGGACGAACGGTGCCGTGAAGCCGTCTGAGAGAATTGGCGGGTGATCTCTCGTATCGACCTGCGCGGCAACACCCTCCCCGAGGGTGGCGCCCTGCGCGATCTGCTGCCCCGTGCCGAGTTCGACGTGGAAGCCGCCCTGGAGAAGGTGCGGCCCATCTGCGAGGACGTCCACCATCGTGGGACGGCGGCGCTGATCGAGTACGCGCAGAAGTTCGACGGAGTCGAGCTCGAGCAGGTCAGGGTGCCCATCGAGGCCCTCAAGACCGCTCTCGACGAGCTCGACCCGGCCGTCCGCGCCGCCCTCGAGGAGTCGATCCGGCGCGCCCGGATCGTGCACCGCAACCAGCGCCGCACCGAGCACACCACCCAGGTGGTCCCCGGCGGCACGGTGACCGAGAAGTGGGTTCCCGTGGAGCGCGTGGGGCTGTACGCCCCGGGCGGCCGCTCGGTGTACCCCTCCTCCGTCGTCATGAACGTCGTCCCGGCCCAGGAGGCCGGCGTCGAGTCCATCGCGCTCGCCTCCCCGCCGCAGGCGGACTTCGGCGGCCTGCCGCACCCGACGATCCTCGCGGCGTGCGCGCTGCTCGGCGTCGACGAGGTGTACGCGGTCGGCGGAGCACAGGCCGTCGCGATGTTCGCGTACGGGACCACCGGACCCGACGGATGCCCCCCGGCGAACATGGTGACCGGCCCCGGCAACATCTGGGTCGCCGCCGCCAAGCGCTACTTCACCGGCAGGATCGGCATCGACACCGAGGCCGGCCCGACCGAGATCGCGGTCCTCGCGGACTCCACGGCCGACCCGGTCCACGTCGCGGCCGACCTGATCAGCCAGGCCGAGCACGACCCGCTGGCCGCCGCCGTCCTCGTCACGGACTCCGCGGAGCTCGCGGCCGCCGTCGAGAAGGAGCTGGAGCCGCAGGTCGCGGCCACCAAGCACGTCGAGGACCGGATCAAGCCCGCGCTGGCCGGCCGTCAGTCCGCGATCGTGCTGGTCGACAGCCTGGAGGACGGCCTCAAGGTCGTCGACGCCTACGGCGCCGAGCACCTGGAGATCCAGACCGCCGACGCGGCCGCCTGGGCCGCCCGCGTGCGCAACGCCGGCGCGATCTTCGTCGGCCCGTGGTCCCCGGTCTCGCTGGGCGACTACTGCGCCGGCTCCAACCACGTGCTGCCCACCGGCGGCTGCGCCTGCCACTCCTCGGGCCTGTCCGTGCAGTCCTTCCTGCGCGGCATCCACATCGTCGACTACACGCGCGACGCCCTCGCCGAGGTCACCCACCACGTGGTGACCCTGGCCGAGGCCGAGGACCTGCCCGCGCACGGCGCGGCTCTCAAGGCACGTTTCGGGTGGAAGGTTCCGCAGGCATGACCGGCACCAGGGACAGCACGGACGGAGCGGCCGGCATCGGCATCGACGACCTCCCCATCCGGGACGAGCTCCGCGGCAAGAGCCCGTACGGCGCCCCGCAGCTGGACGTGCCCGTCCAGCTCAACACCAACGAGAACCCGTACCCGCTCCCCGAGGAGCTCGTCGCACGCATCGCGGAGCGCGTCGCCGAGGCCGCCCGGACCCTCAACCGGTACCCCGACCGGGACGCGGTCGAGCTGCGCACCGAGCTGGCCGCCTACCTCACCCGTACCGGCAAGCACCCGATCGCGCGGGAGAACGTATGGGCCGCCAACGGCTCCAACGAGGTCCTGCAGCAGCTGCTGCAGACCTTCGGCGGGCCCGGCCGCACCGCGATCGGCTTCGAGCCCTCCTACTCGATGCACGCGCTGATCGCGCGCGGCACCGGCACGAAGTGGATCTCCGGTCCGCGCCGGGAGGACTTCACGATCGACGTGGCGGCCGCCGAACAGGCGATCGCCGAGCAAGCGCCCAACGTCGTCTTCATCACCTCGCCCAACAACCCCACGGGCACCGCGGTCGGGGCGGAGACGGTCCTGGCCCTCTACGAGGCCGCTCAGGCGGCCGGGCCCAGCCTGGTCGTCGTGGACGAGGCCTACGTGGAGTTCAGCCACCGGGACTCGCTGCTGCCGCTGATCGAGGGCCGCCCGAACCTGGTGGTCTCCCGGACCATGTCCAAGGCCTTCGGCGCGGCCGGGCTCCGCCTGGGCTACCTGGCCGCACACCCGGCCGTGGTCGACGCCGTACAGCTCGTACGGCTGCCGTACCACCTGTCGGCCGTCACCCAGGCGACCGCACTGGCGGCCCTGGAACACACCGACACCCTGCTCGGCTACGTCGAGCAGCTCAAGGCCGAGCGGGACCGCCTGGTCACCGAGCTGCGGGGCATCGGCTTCGAGGTCACCGACTCCGACGCGAACTTCGTACAGTTCGGCCGGTTCGAGGACTCCCACACCGCCTGGCAGAACATCCTCGACCGGGGCGTCCTGGTCCGGGACAACGGCGTACCGGGATGGCTGCGGGTCACCGCGGGCACCCCGGCCGAGAACGACGCGTTCCTGGAAGCGGTTCGCGCACTGAAGAAGGAGCAGCACGCATGAGCCGCATCGGACGGGTCGAACGGACCACGAAGGAGACCTCGGTCCTCGTCGAGATAAACCTCGACGGCACGGGCAAGGTCGACGTCTCGACGGGCGTGGGCTTCTACGACCACATGCTCGACCAGCTCGGCCGCCACGGCCTCTTCGACCTCACGGTCAAGACCGAGGGCGACCTGCACATCGACAGCCACCACACCATCGAGGACAGCGCGCTGGCGCTCGGCGCCGCCTTCAAGCAGGCCCTCGGCGACAAGGTCGGCATCTACCGCTTCGGCAACTGCACGGTGCCGCTCGACGAGTCCCTCGCCCAGGTGACCGTCGACCTGTCCGGCCGCCCCTACCTCGTGCACACCGAGCCCGAGAACATGGCGCCGATGATCGGCTCGTACGACACGACGATGACCCGGCACATCTTCGAGTCCTTCGTCGCGCAGGCCCAGATCGCCCTGCACGTCCACGTGCCGTACGGCCGCAACGCCCACCACATCGTGGAGTGCCAGTTCAAGGCGCTGGCCCGGGCCCTGCGCTACGCCGCCGAGTTCGACACCCGCGCCGCCGGGATCCTGCCCTCCACGAAGGGCGCCCTCTAGCGTGAACGGGCTCAACACGATCCTGATCGTCCTCGGCCTCTTCCTGGCCGGCGGCGTCTACTCCTTCCAGAAGCAGAAGATGCCCAAGTCGGTCATCGTCCTGCTCGCCATCTGCTCCGTGATGTGCCTCGTCGCGGGAGTCCTGCGGATCCAGGGAATTTGGGAATGAGCGCAGTCAGCCCCACCAAGAAGGTCGTCGTCTTCGACTACGGCTTCGGCAACGTCCGCTCCGCCGAGCGCGCCCTCGCGCGCGCCGGCGCGGAAGTGGAGATCACCCGCGACTACGACAAGGCCATGGACGCCGACGGACTCCTCGTCCCCGGTGTCGGAGCCTTCTCCGCCTGCATGCAGGGGCTCAAGGACGCGCGCGGTGACTGGATCATCGGCCGCCGGCTCTCCGGGGGCCGCCCGGTCATGGGCATCTGCGTCGGCATGCAGATCCTCTTCGAGCGCGGCATCGAGCACGGCGTGGAGACCGAGGGACTGGACGAGTGGCCTGGCACGGTCGGCCCGCTCAAAGCCCCGATCGTCCCCCACATGGGCTGGAACACCGTGGACGCGCCGGCCGACAGCCAGGCCTTCGCCGGCCTGGACGAGGACGCCCGCTTCTACTTCGTGCACTCCTACGCGGCCCACGACTGGTCGCTGGAAGTCACCAACCCGCTGATCAAGGCCCCCAAGGTCACCTGGGCCACGCACGGCGAGCGGTTCGTCGCGGCGGTGGAGAACGGGGCCCTGTGGGCCACCCAGTTCCACCCCGAGAAGTCCGGGGACGCCGGTGCCCAGCTCCTCACCAACTGGATCGAGACCCTGTGATGACGACGTCGAAGAAGCTCGAACTGCTCCCCGCCGTCGACGTCCGCGACGGCCAGGCCGTCCGCCTCGTACACGGCGTGTCCGGCAGCGAGACCTCCTACGGCTCCCCGCTCCAGGCCGCCCTCGCCTGGCAGGCCGCCGGCGCCGAGTGGCTGCACCTGGTCGACCTGGACGCCGCCTTCGGCACCGGTGACAACCGCGCGCTCGTCGCCGAGATCACCGGCGCCATGGACATCAAGGTCGAGCTGTCCGGCGGCATCCGCGACGACGCCTCGCTCGCCGCGGCCCTCGCCACCGGCTGCACCCGCGTCAACCTCGGCACCGCCGCCCTGGAGACCCCCGACTGGGCCGCCAAGGCCATCGCCGAACACGGCGACAAGATCGCGGTGGGCCTCGACGTACGCGGCACCACCCTCAAGGGCCGCGGCTGGACGAGCGAGGGCGGGGACCTCTACGAGGCCCTCGCACGCCTGGACTCCGAGGGCTGCGCCCGGTACGTCGTCACCGACATCGGCAAGGACGGCACCCTCACCGGCCCCAACCTGGAGCTGCTGAAGAACGTCTGCGCGGCCACCGACCGGCCCGTCGTCGCCTCCGGCGGCATCTCCTCCCTCGACGACCTGCGCGCGCTGGCCGGGCTCGTCGGGGCCGGCGTCGAGGGCGCCATCGTAGGCAAGGCCCTGTACGCCAAGGCGTTCACGCTCGAAGAAGCCCTGAAGGTGGTCTCCGCATGAGTTCCGACATCCGACGCATCTCCTCCGGCGGCGCCTACGAGGACGTCCTCGGCTACTCGCGCGCCGTCCAGCTGCCCAACGGGCTGGTCCTGGTCTCCGGCTGCACCGGCGCCGACGGCGGCCCGTACGACCAGACGGTCAAGGCCTTCGGCGTGGCCTTCAAGGCGCTGGAGCAGGCCGGTCTCGGCCCCGAGCACGTGGTCCGCACCCGGCTCTACCTCACGCACGCCCGGGACGTGGAGGAGGTCGGCCGCGCCCACAGCGAGTTCTTCGACAAGATCCGCCCCGCCTCCACGATGATCATCGTCAATGGGTTCGTCGACCCGGGCATGGTCGTCGAGGTGGAGGTCGAGGCCTTCGGACCCGTCGCGGGAGGCTCCGCATGACCCTGTCCGTACGGGTGATCCCCTGCCTGGACGTGGACAACGGCCGGGTCGTCAAGGGCGTCAACTTCCAGAACCTGCGCGACGCCGGCGACCCGGTCGAGATGGCCAAGCTCTACGACGCCGAAGGCGCCGACGAGCTGACCTTCCTCGACATCACCGCGTCCTCCGGGAACCGGGAGACCACCTACGACGTGGTGCGCCGCACCGCCGAGCAGGTCTTCATCCCGCTGACCGTGGGCGGCGGCGTCCGGACCGCCGACGACGTGGACAAGCTGCTGCGGGCCGGCGCCGACAAGGTGGGCGTGAACACCGCCGCCATCGCCCGGCCCGAGCTCATCCAGGAGATCGCGGAGCGCTTCGGCCGGCAGGTGCTGGTGCTGTCGGTCGACGCCCGCCGGACCGCTTCCGGTTCGTTCGAGGTGACCACCCACGGCGGCCGGCGGAGCGCCGGCATCGACGCCGTCGAGTGGGCCCACCGGGCCGCCGAACTGGGCGCCGGGGAAATCCTGTTGAACTCGATGGACGCGGACGGTACCAAGGACGGCTACGACACCGAGATGATCGCGGCCGTGCGCAAGCACGTCACGGTCCCGGTGATCGCCTCGGGAGGCGCGGGCACGCTCGCGCACTTCCCGCCGGCGATCGCGGCGGGCGCCGACGCGGTGCTCGCGGCGTCCGTGTTCCACTTCGGAGACCTGCGCATCGGGCAGGTCAAGGACGCGCTGAGGGAAGCGGGCCACCCGGTCCGCTGAGTTCGCCCGGGGGGGCTTGCTGTGAACGGGAACGTCTGGCGGGACGCCAATGTCCTGCGCTGGCTGGCCGCCTACGGCGCTTCGCTGGTCGGGGACGGGGTCTACTTCCTCGCCCTCGGCTGGGCGGCGGCCCAGACGGCCGGTCCGGCCGAGGTCGGCCTGGTCATGGCCGTCGGCGCGATACCGAGGGCGCTGCTCATGCTGGGCGGCGGAGTGGTCGCCGACCGCTTCGGGCCCCGGCTGGTGGTCATCTCCTCCGACGCGGTGCGGTGCGCCGTGGTCCTGGGACTGGCGCTCGTCCTCGCCCTCGGCTCCCCGGGGCTGTGGGTCCTGGTGCTCGTCGCGCTGGTCTTCGGCATCGTGGACGCGCTGTTCATGCCGGCCGTCGGCGCGCTGCCGCCGCGGATCGCCGGGCCCGGGCAGCTGGTACGGGTCCAGGGGCTGCGCAGCCTCGCGGAACGCGTCGGGCACACCGCCGGGCCGCCGGTGGCGGGACTGGCGATGGGACTGGGCGGACCGGCCTCGGCCTTCGCGGTGGCCTCGGCACTGTTCGGGCTCTCGCTGGTGCTGCTGGTGGCGGTACGGATCACCCCGCTGCCGGCGTCGGATCCGACGGCGGGTTCGGCTCCGGCCGAGGCTTCGGCTCCTCCGGCCGGGAGTCCGTGGGCCCAGCTCCGCTCCGGGCTCGGGTACGTCCGGCGGCACGGGCTGATCGGTCCGCTGGTCCTGTCGGGGGCGCTGAGCCAGCTGGGCACGTCCGCGCCGATGACCCTGGGGCTGATCCTGGTCTCCGAGGAGCGCGGCTGGGGGCCCGGCGGGGTCGGCTGGATCATCGGCGGGATGGGCTTGGGCGCGGCGTCGAGCGCGCTGGTGCTGACGCTGGTCCCGAGGTTCCCCCGCGCCGGGGCGATCCAGAACCTCACCCTGATCATCGGCTCCGCGGGCATCGGCGGCCTGGTGCTGGCGCCGAGCCTGCCGGTGGCCGTGGGCCTGGCGGTGCTGACGGGGCTTGTCTGCGGGATCTGCGGAGGCCTGGCCATCGCCCTCATCCAGACGGCCACGGACCCCTCGTACCTGGGGCGGGTGAGCTCGGTGATGGCCTTCACCGCAGTCGGCCTGGCCCCGCTGGCCTATCCGGTCTTCGGCCTCGCCGCGGACCTCTGGGGGGTGGTCCCGGTGTTCCTGGCGGGCGCGGCGGTGAGCATGGCCGGCGCGATAGTCGGCACCTCGGCCCCCGCGGTACGCCGCGCGGAACTGGCCTTCGCCTGAGCGAGCCCCGCGCGGGGTCACATGCCGAGTTTCGCCACCGTGAGCTTCGCGACGGCTTCCTTCGGGCCGTCCAGTTCGACCGCGGCGGCGTCCTGGCGGCCGAAGAGGAAAAGGGTCAGCTCGCCCGGCTCGCCGGTGACCGTCACCACCGGCGCGCCCTTGTGGGCCACCGCCGTCTGGCCGTTCGGGCGGCGCAGCACCAGGCCCACCGGGGAGCGGCGGCCCGTCAGGCGGGCCAGTCTCTCCAGGCGGGACCAGAGGGAGTCGGAGAAGACCGGGTCCAGGAGGCGCGGGGACCAGTCCGGCTGGGCCCGGCGCACGTCCTCCGCGTGGACGTAGAATTCCACCGCGTTCGCCGCTTCGTCGATCTGCTTCAGTGAGTAGACCGACATCTTCGGCGGGCCGGTCCGGATCAGCTGTATGAGCTCCTCGTACGGTTTGGCCGTGTACTCCTCCATCGCCTTGTCCAGGCGGGCCTTCAGGACGTTCAGCAGCAGCCCGCCCGCCGCGTCGGGGCGACGCTCCCGTACCACCACGTGGGCGGCGAGTTCCCGCGTCCGCCAGCCTTCGCACAGCGTCGGCGCCTCCGGTCCGGCCGACTCCAACAGGTCGGCCAGCAACAGTCGTTCACGCTTCGCATGGGTAGACATGCGGGCCAGCCTACGGCTGGAACCCGCCTCGTGCCTGCCCATCAGGCGGACAGGGATCCTTGATCGTCCCCCCGGCCCGGCACAATGGCTCCCATGAGTACGTCCTCCCTCGATCCCGCCATCGCCGCCCGCCTCAAGCGCTCCGCGGACGGTCTGGTCCCGGCCATCGCCCAGCAGTACGACACCGGTGAGGTGCTCATGCTCGGCTGGATGGACGACGAGGCCCTGCACCGCACCCTGACCACCGGCCGTTGCACGTACTGGTCGCGCAGCCGTCAGGAGTACTGGGTGAAGGGGGACACTTCCGGCCACTTCCAGCACGTGAAGTCCGTCGCGCTCGACTGCGACGCCGACACCGTGCTCGTCAAGGTGGACCAGGTCGGGGCGGCCTGCCACACCGGTGCCCGTACGTGTTTCGATGCCGACGTCCTGCCCCTGGCCGGTCCCTCCGGCCCCACCGCCGAAGCCGAATAGCCGAAGCCGATCATAGGTAAGGTCCCACGCAATGGATCTTGAGACGTTCCGCAAGCTCGCGGCCGACCGCCGCGTCATCCCCGTCAGCCGCAAGCTGCTGGCGGACGGGGACACGCCCGTCGGGCTCTACCGCAAGCTGGCCGCAGAACGCCCCGGGACGTTCCTCCTGGAGTCCGCCGAGAACGGCCGCTCCTGGTCGCGCTACTCCTTCGTAGGCGTCCGCAGCGCCTCCACCCTCACGGTCCGCGGCGGCGAGGCCCACTGGATCGGCACCCCGCCCGTCGGCGTCCCGACCTCCGGTGACCCCCTGGAGGCCCTGCGGCAGACCGTGGAAACCCTGCACACCCCCCGGGACCTGGCCTCCGGCACGCCACCCTTCACCGGCGGCATGGTCGGCTACCTCGGCTACGACATCGTGCGCCGCCTGGAGCGCATCGGCGAGCACACCGAGGACGACCTCCAGCTGCCCGAGCTGACGATGCTGCTCACCTCCGACCTGGCCGTCCTGGACCACTGGGACGGCACGGTCCAGCTCATCGCCAACGCCATCAACCACAACGACCTCGACGCGGGCGTGGACGAGGCCTACGCGGACGCCGTCGCGCGCCTCGACGCCATGGAGGCCGACCTCGCGCGGCCCGCCCCGTACACGCCGCTGCCGCTGCCCGCCTCCGAGATGCCGAGTTTCGAAGACGGCACGGTCTCCGTCCTGTGGGGCGGCGAGAAGTACCAGGCCGCCGTCGAGGACGTCAAGGAGCGGATCCGGGCCGGCGAGGCCTTCCAGGTGGTGCCCTCACAGCGGTTCGAGATGCCCTGCGCGGCCTCCGCCCTGGACGTGTACCGGGTGCTGCGGGCCACCAACCCGTCCCCGTACATGTACCTCTTCCGCTTCGAGAACGGCTTCGACGTGGTCGGGTCCAGCCCGGAGGCACTGGTCAAGGTCGAGGACGGCCGCGCCATGGTCCACCCCATCGCCGGCACCCGGCACCGGGGCGCCACCCCGCAGCAGGACAACGAACTCGCCGAGGAGCTGCTGGCCGACCCCAAGGAGCGCGCCGAGCACCTCATGCTCGTCGACCTCGGCCGCAACGACCTCGGCCGGGTCTGCGAGCCGGGATCGGTGGAGGTCGTCGACTTCATGAGCATCGAGCGGTACTCGCACGTCATGCACATCGTCTCCACCGTCACCGGGCGCGTGGCCGAGGGCAAGACCGCCTTCGACGTGCTCACCGCCTGCTTCCCGGCCGGCACCCTGTCCGGAGCGCCCAAGCCGCGCGCCATGCAGATCATCGAAGAGCTGGAGCCCACCCGCCGGGGGCTCTACGGCGGCTGCGTCGGCTACCTCGACTTCGCCGGGGACTCCGACACCGCCATCGCCATCCGCACCGCGCTGCTGCGCGACGGCAAGGCGTACGTCCAGGCCGGCGCGGGGGTCGTCGCCGACTCGGTGCCCGAACTGGAGGACGCCGAGTGCCGCAACAAGGCCGCCGCGGTGCTGCGCGCGGTGGGAGCGGCGAACCGCCTCCACGGCGCCTGAGTCCGTAGGGGATAGTGGGGTACGTGAGTGCCGTGCCCCCGCCCCGAACCGAACACGCCGATGCCGCCGCCGAGACCGAGGCCCCCACGGGCCGCGGCGGCCGCCGCAGCGTGGCCGTCGCCCTGCTGCTCGGCGCGCTCGGCGCCACCGTCGTCCTGCTCGCCTCCGGCCGGGTCTGGGCCCGGGGCGCCGCCGTCATCGGCGGCGGCTCGCTGCCGGTGACCGCCGACGGGCGGGCCGTCACCGGCCTGCCCGCCGCCCTGGCCATCGTCGGGCTCGCCGCCCTGGTCGCCGTCTTCGCCGTACGCGGCAAGAGCCGGCTGCTGGTCTCGGCGCTGCTCGCGCTGAGCGGCCTGGGCGCGGGGGCGGCCGCCCTGGCCTACGCCGACGGCCGGCGCGCCCTGGACGCGGAGGCGGCCCGTACGACGGCGGACACCGCGGCGCACGTGGCCGGCCTGACCCATACGGCATGGCCCTACGTGACGGCGGTCGGCGGGGCGCTGATCCTGCTGGCCGGACTGCTCGCGCTGCGCTTCGGGAGCGCCTGGCCCACGATGGGCGGCCGCTACGAGCGCGACGGGAGCCCGCGGCCCCGCAAGGCGGCCGTGGTGGACCCGGACCGGCCGGAAGACCTGTGGAAGGCTCTGGACCGGGGCGAGGACCCCACCGGTCCCGGCCCGACCCGCTGAACCCGGAGCCGACCCCGTGAACGAGGCGGTCATCTGGTGCGGGACAATGACCAGCGAGCGTTCGGCACAGCACGTGCGACGTGCGACAGAGCAACCAGACCAACGAGGAGCAACTCATGGCGGGCACTAGCCACGGACACACCCCGGCCGCCTGGACCGGTGTCATCATCGCCTTCATCGGTTTCTGCGTCTCCGGTGCCTTCATGGTGCTGGCGAACCCGCTGGGCTTCTACGCGGGCCTCGTCGTCGTCGTACTCGGCGGTGTCGTGGGCATGGCGATGAAGGCGGCCGGCATGGGCGCGCCGAAGGCCACGCACGACGACCTCGCCGAGGTCATCGCCGCGAACCGCATCGCCGCCAAGGTCTGAGCAGGTACGCAGCTTTCGAAAGGCGCGGCCCTGTCGGGCTGCGCCTTTTGTCATGAGCGGAGAGAATCAGCAGGTGGACGCCTCCTCTGGATCGACCGATCTCGCGCCGCCTCCCGCGCCCGTGTCCCGGGCCGGCAGGCTGGCCCGGCCGGCGCTCACGCTGACCGCGGCCGCCGCGGCCCTCGCGTACGTGGGGACCGTGGACCCGAACGACCCCGGCCACTATCCCGTCTGCCCGCTGTTCCGGCTGACCGGGGTCCTGTGCCCCGGCTGCGGAGGGCTGCGCAGTGCCCACGCGTTCGCCCATGGCGATCTCGTGACGGCCGTCGGGGCGAATGCTTTGGCGGTCGCGGGCTACTTCTTCTTCGCCGGCTTCATGATCGTGTGGCTGGTTCGCGCCTATCGCGGGGCCTCGGCCCCGAGGCTCGTCGTGCGGCCGTCGTACTGGTGGGGGATCGGCGCGGTGGCCGTGCTCTTCTCCGTTGTCCGGAACCTGCCCATGGGTGCTTTCCTGGCACCCTGAGGTATAGCTGAAGTAAAGGTTCCGGATGTCCACTTAATGGGACGCCGTCAACCGCGTGCGGAGGGCAAGGCGTCCTGCGGATACCATTTGAACTGCTGACCTTGCAGTTGTACGTGTCTGCAAGGCGGCCGACCGTCATCGACCCGGAAGGGGGCCGCTCGCGTGAGTGTGCTCGACGAGATCATCGAAGGGGTCCGCGAAGACCTTGCCGAACGGCAGGCGCGCGTCAGCCTCGACGAGCTCAAGGAGCGTGCCGCCAAGGCGCCCCAGGCCAAGGACGGCGTCGCTGCCCTGCGCGGCGACAGCGTCAAGGTGATCTGCGAGGTCAAGCGCTCCAGCCCCTCCAAGGGCGCGCTGGCCGCCATCGCCGATCCGGCCGGGCTCGCCGCCGACTACGAGGCGGGCGGTGCGGCGGTCATTTCCGTCCTCACCGAGCAGCGTCGTTTCGGCGGTTCGCTGGCCGACCTGGAAGCAGTCCGCGCCCGCGTGGACATCCCGATCCTGCGCAAGGACTTCATCTTCACCGCGTACCAGCTGTGGGAGGCCCGCGCCTACGGCGCCGACCTCGTGCTGCTGATCGTCGCGGCCCTTGAGCAGGAGGCCCTCGTCTCCCTCATCGAGCGGGCCGAGTCCATCGGCCTCACCCCGCTCGTCGAGGTCCACGACGAGGAAGAGATCGAGCGTGCGGTCGCGGCGGGCGCCAAGATCATCGGCGTCAACGCCCGCAACCTGAAGGACCTCAAGGTCGACCGCGGCACGTTCGAGCGGATCGTCGGCGAGATCCCGGCCCACATCGTCAAGATCGCCGAATCCGGCATCCGCGGGCCGCACGACCTCATCGCCTACGCGAACGAGGGCGCGGACGCCGTCCTCGTCGGGGAGTCCCTGGTGACCGGCCGCGACCCGAAGGCGGCCGTGGCCGACCTCGTCGCCGCCGGCGCCCACCCCGCCCTGCGCCACGGGCGGAGCTGACCCGTCCCCATGGCCCGAAACCGCCCCTCCGTCCGCACCCGACCGGGCTCCGGCCTGGCCGGCGTGCCGACGGCGCACGCGCCCCTGGCGCGCGGCTGCCGCCCTCGCGGCTGCCGCGCCCCGGCCCGGCGCGTGCGCGGGCGGCGGGTCCGGTACGTGATCGGCTCCGAGCCCGGCCAGGTCAACGGCATGCGATGGCGACCCGGAGCCGCGTCGTAACGAGGCCGCCCCGGACGGTGTACGTCGTACACCGCGTCCGTCGGCGTTCCCGCGCGCCCGTCCCCCGAGCCGCCGGCTCCGGGGCGGGCCGCCCCGTACCGTCCACGTCCATGCCCCAGCGGGGTGTGCGCGTCGCGGGCGGGCGGCGCAATACGGTGAAGACATCCGCGTCGCATCCGTAGGAGTACCTGGGCATGTCCAGCGCCAGCAATTTCTTCATCCCGGACCCCGAGGGTCACATCCCCAACGCCGAGGGCTACTTCGGCGAATTCGGCGGCAAGTTCATCCCGGAGGCGCTCGTCGCCGCCGTGGACGAGGTCGCCGTCGAGTACGAGAAGGCCAAGGACGACCCGGCCTTCGCGGCCGAGCTCGACGACCTGATGGTCAACTACACCGGCCGCCCCAGCTCCCTCACCGAGGTGCCGCGGTTCGCCGAGCACGCGGGCGGGGCGCGGATCTTCCTCAAGCGCGAGGACCTGAACCACACCGGCTCGCACAAGATCAACAACGTGCTGGGCCAGGCGCTGCTCACCAAGCGCATGGGCAAGACCCGCGTCATCGCCGAGACCGGCGCCGGCCAGCACGGCGTGGCCACCGCCACCGCTTGCGCGCTGTTCGGCCTCGAGTGCACCATCTACATGGGCGAGATCGACACCCAGCGCCAGGCCCTCAACGTGGCCCGCATGCGCATTCTGGGCGCCGAGGTCATCTCGGTGAAGTCCGGTTCGCGCACCCTCAAGGACGCCATCAACGAGGCGTTCCGCGACTGGGTCGCCAACGTGGACCGCACCCACTACCTCTTCGGTACGGTCGCCGGCCCGCACCCCTTCCCCGCCATGGTCCGCGACTTCCACCGGGTCATCGGCGTCGAGGCCCGCCGCCAGATCCTCGAGCGCGCCGGACGCCTGCCCGACGCCGTCGCGGCCTGTGTCGGCGGCGGCTCCAACGCCATCGGCCTGTTCCACGCCTTCATCCCGGACGCCGACGTCCGCCTGGTCGGCTTCGAGCCCGCCGGGCACGGCGTGGAGACCGGCGAGCACGCGGCTACCCTGACCGCGGGCGAGCCCGGCATCCTGCACGGATCGCGCTCCTACGTCCTGCAGGACGAGGAGGGCCAGATCACCGAGCCGTACTCCATCTCGGCCGGTCTGGACTATCCGGGCATCGGCCCGGAGCACTCCTACCTCAAGGACGCGGGCCGCGCCGAGTACCGCGCGGTCACCGACGACCAGGCGATGCAGGCCCTGCGGCTGCTCTCGCGCACCGAGGGCATCATCCCGGCGATCGAGTCGGCGCACGCCCTGGCGGGCGCACTGGACCTCGGCAAGGAGCTCGGCAAGGACGGCCTCCTGGTCGTCAACCTGTCCGGCCGCGGCGACAAGGACATGGACACCGCCGCCCGCTACTTCAACCTGTACGACGGCGCCGAGGGGCAGACCAAGTGAGCGGCAACATCGAACTCCTCAACGCCACCCTCGCCAAGGCGAAGTCCGAGGACCGGGCGGCCCTGGTCGCCTACCTCCCGGCGGGCTTCCCGACCGTCGACGGCGCCATCGAGGCCGTCAAGGCCGTCATCGCGGGCGGCGCCGACGTCGTCGAGATCGGCCTCCCGCACAGCGACCCGGTCCTGGACGGCGCGATCATCCAGACCGCAGACGACATCGCCCTGCGCGGCGGCGTCAAGATCGCCGACACCCTGCGCACCGTCCGCGAGGCGCACGAGGCGACCGGCGCGCCGATCCTGGTCATGACGTACTGGAACCCCATCGACCGCTACGGCGTGGAGCGGTTCACCGCCGAGCTCGCCGCGGCGGGCGGCGCGGGCTGCATCCTGCCCGACCTGCCGGTCCAGGAGTCCGCGCTGTGGCGCGAGCACGCGGCCAAGCACGGTCTCGCGACCGTCTTCGTCGTGGCGCCCAGCAGCAAGGACGCGCGCCTCGCCACCATCACGGCGGCCGGCTCCGGCTTCGTCTACGCCGCCTCCCTCATGGGCGTCACCGGCACCCGCGAGTCGGTCGGCAACCAGGCGGCCGATCTGGTCCGCCGCACCCGCGCCACCAGCGACCTGCCGGTCTGCGTGGGCCTGGGCGTCTCCAACGCCGTACAGGCCAAGGAGGTCGCCGGATTCGCCGACGGCGTCATCGTCGGCTCCGCCTTCGTGAAGCTGCTGCTGGACGCCCCGGACCTGCCGGCCGGACTCGCCGCGGTGCAGGCACTGGCGGGCGAGCTCGCGGAAGGCGTCCGCCGCGGCTGACGCGGGTGTTCGAGCAAGGATGCGGAACCCTGAGCGGGTTCTGTAGCCCGATCGGGTGGAAGTAGGGGCAGGGAGGCACGAGAGTGCCTCCCTGCTTCGTTTGGCCGAACGTGAGCGACATGAACGACGGTGCGAACCGCGATACGACGAAACGATCGGCCCGCGAGCGACTCCAGGCGGAGCGAGAGCGGCAGAAGGCCAAGGACAAGCGACGGCGGACCCTCGTCGTGTCGGCGGCGGTGGTCGGCGTACTCGGGCTGGCGGCCGTCGTCGGACTGATCGCGGCGAACGCCGGCAAGGGCGGATCCTCGGCCAAGGGCGGCCCGCTGGTGGCCCCCTCCGGGGCCACGGGCAAGGACGCGCTCGCCATCCAGACCGGCAAGGACGAGGCCCCCTCCACACTGACCGTGTGGGAGGACTTCCGCTGCCCGGCCTGCAAGGCCTTCGAGACCAACTACCGGGAAACCGTCCACGAGCTGGAGGCCAAGGGGCTCCTCAAGGTCGAGTACCACCTGGTCACCCTGATCGACGGGAACATGAGCGGCAGCGGCTCCCTCAAGAGCGCCAACGCGGCTGCCTGCGCACAGGACGCCGGGAAGTTCCCCGCGTACCACGACCTGCTCTTCGACAACCAGCCCGAGGAGGCCAACGACGCCTACGGCAAGAACGCCAAGCTGCTGGAACTGGCCGGCAAGGTCGACGGACTGGACACCCCCGGGTTCCGCACGTGCGTCGAGGACGGCACGCACGACAGCTGGGTGAACAAGTCGCAGGACGCCTTCCGCGCGGGCAAGTTCCGCGGGACCCCGACCGTGCTGCTCGACGGTACGGACATCTTCGCGGACCAGAACAACCCGATCACCCCGCAGAAGCTGAAGGAGAAGGTGGAGGCGGCCGGCAAGGGCGGCCCCGGCGGCGCGAAGACGTCTCCGTCGGCGTCCCGGTCCGCGGCGCCCTCCCCGTCGGGCCCGGCGAAGGCCTCCTCGGGCCGCTCGGCCGCGTCCCCGTCCTCGTCGGCGCGCTCGGCGGGCCGTTCGGCCACGGGCACGGCGGGCTCCGCGACCCTGTCGCCGGAGCACTCCGGGACGTCCGGGGGGCACTGAGGGCAGTCTCGATTCGGCAGCAGCTTGCCGGGCGGGTTGCGGTCACCACCGTCCGGCAAGGTAGCGTCGGGTCTTGCCATGAACCTTGCCTTCATTCCCAGTCCGTCGACGGGCGTGCTCCATCTCGGACCGGTCCCGCTGCGCGGCTACGCGTTCTGCATCATCATCGGCGTCTTCGTCGCCGTCTGGCTCGGCAACAAGCGCTGGGTCGCCCGCGGCGGTAAGCCGGGGACGGTCGCGGACATCGCCGTGTGGGCCGTGCCGTTCGGCCTGGTCGGCGGTCGCCTCTACCACGTCATCACCGACTACCAGCTCTACTTCGGCGAGGGCCGCAACTGGGTCGACGCCTTCAAGATCTGGGAGGGCGGCCTCGGCATCTGGGGCGCCATCGCGCTGGGCGCGGTGGGTGCCTGGATCGGCTGCCGCCGGCGCGGCATCCCGCTGCCGGCCTGGGCCGACGCCCTGGCCCCCGGCATCGCGCTGGCCCAGGCCTGCGGACGCTGGGGCAACTGGTTCAACCAGGAGCTGTACGGCCGCGCCACCGATCTGCCGTGGGCGGTGGAGATCACCGACGGCCCGAACCGCGTCGCCGGGACCTACCACCCGACCTTCCTCTACGAGTCCCTGTGGTGCGTCGGTGTCGCCCTGCTGGTGATCTGGGCCGACCGCCGCTTCAAGCTCGGACACGGGCGGGCGTTCGCGCTGTACGTCGCCGCCTACTGCGTGGGGCGCGGCTGGATCGAGTACATGCGGGTCGACGAAGCCCACCACATCCTGGGCCTGCGGCTCAACGTGTGGACCTCCATCGTCGTCTTCGTGCTCGCCGTCGTGTACCTGGTGCTCTCGGCGAAACTGCGGCCGGGCCGCGAGTCGGTCGTGGAGCCTGACGCCGACTCGGTGACCGGAGCCAAGGACGCCGACTCCGCGACCGGAGTGACCGGAACCGAGGACGGGGAGGCCCCGGCCGGGGCCAAGGACGGCGGGGCCGAGTCCGGCAAGGACGGGGACGAGCCGAAGGACTCCGAACCGGTCGACGCCGACGGCGAGGCAGAGGCCGTCTCCGAGGCGGGCGCCGAGGACACGGCGAAGGCCGCCGTCCCGGCAGACGCCGAGACCAAGAAGCTCTGACCGGGTTATCCGGTCGAACGGGAGGGGGGGCGC
>NZ_JAPNLJ010000007.1:0-5895 GCF_026627445.1 Streptomyces sp. H27-H1 | reverse complement strand
CATCCGCGCGGCGCCCCTCCCGTTTTCCGTTCAGCGGCGCGGCAGCCGCGCGATCAGAACCGGAAGCGCACGTGCGGTCCACCCGCCGCGCGTCCGCCCGCAGTATGCGCCCGTGCACGTTCAGGACTGCCATGTGAATCCCCGACTCCGCGCGCGCCGAAGCTCGTTGGTCAAGAGAGTACTGGTGCGTCCCGCCGGGACAGGGCGACCACCCGTTCCGCGCCGGCCAGCATCGCCGGGTCGACGAAGCGGCCGTCGGGGAGGGCCACCGCGCCCGGGGTGCGGCGGGCCGCGGCCATGATCTCCTCGGCCGCGCTGACCTCCGCAGGGCCTGGCAGGTATGCGCGCTCGATCACCGGGAGCTGGCGCGGGTGGATCGCCGCCCGCCCCAGGAAACCCAGCGAGCGGCCCCGGGCACAGGAGGTGGCCAGCGCCTCCAGGTTCCGGATGTCGGGGAACACCGATTGGGCCGGCGGCGCGAGCCCGGCCGCGCGGGCCGCGACGATCACCCGGGAACGCGGCCAGTCGAGCCCCGATTCCGCGGTGACGCCGAGATCCGCCCGCAGGTCGGCCTCGCCCAGGGACAGCCCGCGCAGGGCGGGGTGCGCGCGGGCGATCTCGTAGGCCCGCTCCACTCCGATCGCCGATTCCAGCAGGGCGTGCAGGGCCACCCCGGGGGCGCGGTCGGCGGTGGCGGCGACCTGCTCCGGCGCGCCGATCTTGGGCAGGCGCAGTCCGGCGAGGCCCCGTAGCCCGCCGAGCGCGGTGAGGTCGGCGCCGCCCCAGGGGGAGTCCAGGGCGTTGACGCGCACGTGGACCGGTACCGGGTGCCGGTCGCCGAGCAGTTCGGCGGTGGCGCGGCGGGCGTACTCCTTGCGGGAGGCCGACACCGCGTCCTCCAGGTCCACGATGACGGCGTCGGCCCCCGCGAGCAGGGCCTTGGCGACCACCGCCGGGCGGTCGCCGGGTACGTAGAGCCAGGTCAGGATCACAGGGCTCCTTCGGTGCGCAGGGCGGTGATCTCGACTGCGGACAGGCCGAGTTCGGCGAGGACGGCGTCGGTGTCCGCGCCGTGCGGGCGGCCCGCCCAGCGGATGGAGCCCGGGGTTTCGGAGAGCCGGAAGAGGACGTTCTGCATGCGGATCGGGCCCAGTTCCGGGTCCTCGACCTCGGTGATCGTGTCCAGGGCCGCGTACTGCGGATCGGCCATGACGTCCCGTACGTCGTAGACCAGCGCGACCGCGGCCTCGGCCTCCTCGAACGCGGCCGTCACCTCGTCCGCCTTGTGGCGGGCGATCCAGCCGCCGACCGCCTCGTCGAGGACGTCCGCGTGACCGGCCCGGCCGGAGCCGGTCGCGAACCAGGGCTCGGCGATCAGCTCGGGCCGGCCGACGAGCCGCATCACGCGCTCGGCGATCGACTGGGCGGAGGTGGACACCGCCAGCCAGCGGCCGTCCAGGCTGCGGTAGGTGTTGCGGGGGGCGTTGTTGGCGGATTGGTTGCCGGTGCGCGGCTGGACGTAGCCGAGCTGGTCGTACCAGAGCGGGTGCGGCCCGAGGACGGTCAGGATCGGCTCGATGATCGCCAGGTCCACCACCTGTCCGTGCCCGGTGAGATCGCGCCCGGCGAGCGCCGTCATCACGGCGTACGCGGTGGTCAGCGCGGCGATCGAATCCGCGAGCCCGAACGGCGGCAGGGCCGGCGGCCCCTCCGGCTCCCCGGTGATCGCCGCGAAGCCGCTCATCGCCTCCGCGAGGGTGCCGAAGCCGGGGCGGTGGGCGTACGGGCCCTGCTGGCCGAAGGCCGTCACGCGGGTCAGGATCAGCCGCGGGTTCGCGGCGGACAGTTCGGGCCAGCCCAGGCCCCAGCGCTCCAGCGTTCCGGGGCGGAAGTTCTCGATCACGACGTCGGCGGTGGCGACGAGGCGCAGCAGGGTGTCCCGGCCGCCCGGGGTGGACAGATCGAGGGTCATCGTCCGCTTGTTGCGGCCGAGCAGCTTCCACCAGAGGCCGATGCCGTCCTTGGCGGGGCCGTGGCCACGGGAGGGGTCGGGGCGGGTCGGATGCTCGACCTTGACGACCTCGGCGCCGAAGTCGCCGAGGAGGGTGGCGGCGAGGGGACCGGCGAAGAGGGTGGCGAGGTCGAGGACGCGCAGTCCTCGCAGGGGCGCGGCGCCGCCGTGGGCGCCCTGGCCGGTGGGGGTCACGAGGCGGCTCCGGAGAGGGCGAAGGCGTCGGTCTGCTTACGGGTCGGCATCGAGTCCTGGGCGCCGGGACGCTGTACGGATAGGGCGGCGGCCGCCGATGCCCAGCGCAGGGCTTCCGGCACGGGCCGGCCCTCGCCCAGGGCCACGGCGAGCGCGCCGACGAAAGTGTCTCCGGCGGCGGTGGTGTCCACGGCTTCCACCCGCGGCGCGGGAAGGGTCAGCGGCTCGCGGCCGCGGGCGGCGTAGAGGACCCCGGCCGCGCCGAGGGTGACGACCACCTCCGGCACGTCCTGGAGCAGGGCCGCCGCGGCCAGGCGGACGTCGGTGAGCCCGGTGAGCGCGGCGGCCTCGTGCTCGTTGGGCACCAACAGATCCGTCGCGGCCAGGAGCTCGGCCGGCAGTGGCTGGGCGGGGGCCGGGGTGAGGATCGTCCGTACCCCGTGGGCGCGGGCGGCCAGCGCGCCGGCGAGCACGGCCTCCAGGGGCAGCTCGAGCTGGAGGAGGAGGGAGTCGGCGGCGCCGATGCGGGCGGCGTCGCCCGGTTCCAGGGAGGTGACGAGGGCGTTGGCGCCGGGGATGACGATGATGCTGTTGCCGCCCTCGTCGTCCACGGTGATGTGCGCGGTGCCGCTGGCGCCCTCGACGGTGCGCAGGGCCGCCGTCTCGACCCCGGCGGCGGTGAGCGCGGAGCGCAGCCGGACGCCGAACTCGTCGGCCCCGACCGCGCCGATCATCACCACCTCCCCGCCGCAGCGGGCGGCGGCGACGGCCTGGTTGGCGCCCTTGCCGCCGGGGACGGTACGGAAGGCGCGGCCGGTGACGGTCTCCCCGAGGCGGGGGGCCTTGGGGACGTAGGCGACGAGGTCCATGTTGGTACTGCCGAGCACGGCGATGGCCGTCATGGGCGTGCTGCCTCCTGTGCGGTGAGGTGGGCGAGGGCGTCGAAGCCGATGCCGTCGAAGCCGGGGACGCTGGTGGCGAGGCGGTTCTTCAGCGGGGCGGTCCAGCGGTGCGGGACTGCGTCGGGTGAGCCGGCGATCAGGCCGGCGAGGGCGCCGGCGGTGGCGCCGTTGGAGTCGGTGTCCCAGCCGCCGGACACGGCGTGGCAGACGGAGCGGGTGAAATCCCCGTCGGCGTGGGTGAGGGCGGCGGCGATCAGGGCGGTGTTGGGAACGGCATGGACCCAGTGGTAGTGGCCGTAGCGGGCGTGGAGGTGGTCGACGACCGCATCGAAGTCAGGTTCCCGCCCGGCCGCGGCGATCCCCGAGCGGACCGCTTCGGCGAGGCGCGAACGGGGCGGTACGACGGCCAGCCCGGCCCGGAGCGCCGTGTGCACGTCGGCCCGGCCGGTGGCCGCGGTGGCGGTGGCGGCGGCCACGAACAGGGCCGCGTAGACGCCGTTGCCGGTGTGGGTGAGTGCGGCGTCCCGGTACGCCTGGGCCGCGGCAGCGGCCGGGGCGCCCGGGTTGGTCCAGCCGTGGACGTCGGCGCGGATGAGGGCGCCGATCCACTCGCGGAAGGGGTTGTGGTGGGTGGCGGTGGCCGGGGGCTCCAGCCCCTGGAGGAGATTGCGGTACGCGACGCGCTCTGCCGTGAACGTACGGCCGGCCGGGAGCTCGTCGAGCCAGAGCCGGCCGACATCGGCGGTGGTGAAGCCCCTGCCGTGCCGCCGGAGGAGGAGCAGGCCGAGGAGGGGGTAGTTGAGGTCGTCGTCCTCGGGGGCGCCGTCGATGTTCTCGGCGAGGGAGGTGGGCGCGGAGCGGCGGTTCCAGGGGTGCGCGGCGAGTACCTCCGGTGGTACGCCGCGTTCCGTGAACCAGTCGTCGAGCGGCCAGTTCCCCGCGGCCCTGGCCAGCGCCCGGATCCCGTGCAGGGGCAGCTTCTCCACGGGCTTCCCGAGCACGCACCCGACGGCCCGCCCGAGCCAGGCGGCCTCCAGCCTGCGGCGCAGCGCGCTGTCGACGGCGGGGGCTGCGTCCCGCCGGGCCGTGACACCGCCGGGGGCGGCAGCCCGGGGGCCGGTACCGGACTGGGCGGCAGGACCTTCGGGGCCCGCTGCTCCGGCCGGGCTGCCCGGAGCACCGGGACCGGCGACCGGGTGCGGACTCCCGCCGGGGCGTGCGGTGGGGGCTGCGCCGGGTCGGGCGTGGGGGGCCGGGGCTGGGCCTGGGGCTGCGCCGGGGAAGCCGGCCCCGGCCCCAGCCCCGGCCCCGATCCAGCCTCCGGCCCTGGCCCCGGCTCCGGCTCCGGCTCCGGCCCCGCCCTCGGGCCGGGTGGTGGTCGCGGGGGGCCAGGGGTCCGGTTCGGTGTTGGCCCAGGGGCGGGGGAGGGCGTCGAGGGCCGTCAGGAGGTCGGTGGCCAGGGCACGGAGCCGGGGCGCGGCCGGGGTCGGGGAGGCGCCCGCGTGGGTGGGGGCGAGGTGGCCGCCCGCTGAGAGCCAGACGCGGAGCAGCGGCTCCGCGGCCTGTGCGCGGCCGTCCTCGGCGGCCTGGCGGAACTCGTGGCCCACCAGGTCCTCCGGCTGGACCCAGGTCAGCCGGACGGGGCCGCCGCAGGGGTCCGGGGGGTCCGGAGGGTGCGCGGGGGCGCCGACCGGGCCGGCGCAGGTCGCCGTCATCGGGAGGCCGTCAAGGCGGCGAAGGCGGCTTCGTGGGAGCGGCGGCGGGAGTGGTCGCGGGCGAAGACCTCCCGGGTCACCGCGGCCAGAGCGGCCGCCGGTGCGCGCAGGTCGAGGCGGCTGGCCTCCGCGACCCGCTCCGCCCAGGCTGCCGGGACCGCGGCCTCGCCCGACAGGGCGCCCGCGATCGCACCGGCCATGGTGGCGATGGAGTCGCAGTCCCGGCCGTAGTTGACCGCGCCGAGCACGGAGGCCTCGTAGCAGCCGTCGGCGACGAGCAGCATGCCGAGTGCGACCGGGAGTTCCTCGATGGAGTGCAGGCGCGAGGGGCGCCGCGCGCCCAGCGAGGGCGTGCGGTAGTCCGGGCCGACCGAGTCGTACGGGGCGACCGCCGCGCGGATCGGGGCGAGGGCGGACTCGAAGTCCCGGTGGCGGGCCGCGGTTTCGCAGACCGCCTCGATGGCCGCGCGCGTGCCGTCCTTGGCCAGGGACAGCGCGGTGTCGACGACCGAGCGCACCGTGGCACCCGGCAGGCAGGCCGCCGCCACCGCCGCCGCGAACACGCCGGCCGCCTCCCGCCCGTACGAGGACTGGTGCGCGCCCGTGACGTCCAGCGCCTCCGCGTACGCCCCGGCCGGATTGCCCGCGTTGACGAGGCCGACCGGCGCCACGTACATCGCGGCGCCGCAGTTGACGATGTTGCCGTTGCCCGCCTCGCGCGGGTCGGCGTGCGCGTAGTGCAGCCGCGTCACGATCCACTTCTCGGCGAGGAAGATCCGCTGGAGGGGGAGGGCGTCCGCCTCCAGTTCCGGGATCCAGCGGGGGGTCGTCATCAGGTCCGGGACCAGGTGCTCGGCGATCGCGTACGCGTCCAGGTGGTCCCGTACGGCCTCGTAGACCCGTACCAGCGCGTGCGTCATGAGGGTGTCGTCGGTGACGTGCCCATCGCCCTTGTGGTACGGGGCGATCGGGCGGGCCGTACGCCAGTCCTCGTGCCACGGACCGACGATGCCGCGCACCCGGCCGCCGTGCCGCTCCACGATCTGTTCCGGGGTCCAGCCCTCCACCGGGC
>NZ_JAPNLJ010000079.1 GCF_026627445.1 Streptomyces sp. H27-H1 | reverse complement strand
GCGGTGCCCGCGCCTGTGGTCGGCGCGGGCACCGCCGCCGGCACCGAGGCGGTTACCGGCGGCGGTACGGTGCCCGCCGCGACGGCCCGGGCCAGTTCGGGCAGGGTGCCGGGGAAGCCCGGTGCGTGCCGCAGCAGCTCGGCCCACAGCCGTGGGTCGTAACCCAGCAGGGGGCGCAGCACCCGGCCGACGGCCGACCGGAACTCGGCGCGCTCGGGCAGGGACCAGCGCAGCCCGCCCGGGGCCTGCGGGCCGGTGAGGAGCAGGGTGCGGTGGGCCGGGGCGGTGTGGGCGACGAGTTCGTCCATCGTGGCCAGGCCGGTCCGTACGGAGCGCACCGCCGGCCGGCTCCAGTGGCGCCCGTAGGAGGTCTCGGCCCGGGTGTCGAGCAGGGCCAGGCGGACGGCGAGCGGCAGCCGCCCGGTCAGCAGCAGCGCCTCTGCCGCGCCGGGCGCCAGCGGGGCCCGCGCGTGTTCTCGCAGCAGTGCCTCGTCCTCGAGCTCGTACGGGAGGCTCAGCACGTCGAGCGGGACCCGGGGGCGGCGGCTGCCGTGCCTGCGCAGCAGCCCGATGAGCTCCTCGCCGGTCAGCGGCGGCCCGAGGGGGCGGCCGAGCTCCGCGGCGAGGGTGGCGAGCAGTTCCGGAGAGGGGCCGGGCCGGCCGGCGTAGCGGGCCGCGCCGGGCAGGCCGGGCAGCGGGCGGCCCAGTACCCGGGGGTTGCGGGCGATGGTCCGGCGGTCCTCTTCGCCGCCCTCGCGCAGGAGCAGGGTGACGGCGGAGGCCGAAATGTCCTCGTCCCGGCAGAGGAACCGCCGGGTGGCGGGGTCGAGCCGTACGAGGAGGTCCCGGGCGACGGCGTCCGGTGCGTGGCGCAGCAGCAGCGCCACGCACCGGGCGAGCCCCCGGCTCTCCCTGTCCACGTGCATATGGATCCGATTCCCCGTCTCGGCGCGCGTACGCCTGTCCGGCGTCGGCCGGCCCGCGCCGCTCCGGCTTCCCAGTGCTCGCGCGCCGTGCCGCCTACCACCGCGTACGGCGATGATCCCAGGTCAGCGCAGGGGACGGTGCACGTTCTCCTGCGTCGACGGGCCGGGGGTGGCGTCGGCGATCCACGGTCCGTCGCCGGAGGGGTCGAGGATGCCCTCCTCCAGCCAGGTGTAGGTGCCGGACAGGACCCCGGCGACGACCTTGCGGTCGAGGTCGTCGGTGTTGTCCCAGAGCCGCCCGAAGAGCTCTTCCACCCGCAGCCGGGACTGCCGGCAGAAGGCGTCGGCCAGTTGGTAGGCCTCGCGGCCGTGTTCGCCGGAGGCCCGCAGGTGCTCGGCGCGCACGCAGGCCGCGCTCATCGCGAAGAGCTCGGCGCCGATGTCGACGATCCGGCCGAGGAACCCCTGCTTGGTCTCCATCCGGCCCTGCCAGCGGGACATGGCGTAGAAGGTCGACCGGGCGAGTTTGCGCGACCCTCGTTCCACGTAGCGCAGGTGGGTGGCCAGGTCGGGGTGGCCGCTCGGACGGAACGCCCGGTAGGTGCCGGGTACCTGGCCGGCGCCGGCGGCGAGCTGGGGCAGCCAGCGGGCGTAGAACCCGGCGGCGCGGGCGCCCGCCTTCGCCTTGTCGCCCATCGCCTTCTCCGGGTCGATGAGGTCGCCGGCCACCGACAGGTGGGCGTCCACGGCCTCGCGGGCGATCAGCAGGTGCATGATCTCGGTGGAGCCCTCGAAGATCCGGTTGATGCGCAGGTCGCGGAGCATCTGCTCGGCCGGCACGGCCCGCTCGCCGCGGGCGGCGAGGGACTCGGCGGTCTCGAAGCCGCGCCCGCCGCGGATCTGGACCAGCTCGTCGGCCATCAGACAGGCCATCTCGGAGCCGTAGAGCTTGGCGAGGGCGGCCTCGATGCGGATGTCGTTGCGGTCGTCGTCGGCCATCTGGGAGGCCAGGTCGACCACGGCTTCCAGGGCGAAGGTGGTGGCCGCGATGAAGGAGATCTTGGAACCGACGGCCTCGTGCAGGGCGACCGGGCGTCCCCACTGCTCGCGTACCCCGGACCATTCGCGGGCGATCTTCAGGCACCATTTCCCGGCGCCGACGCACATGGCGGGCAGCGAGAGCCGGCCGGTGTTCAGCGTGGTCAGCGCGATCTTCAGCCCAGCGCCCTCGGCGCCGATGCGCTGGGCGGCCGGGACCCGTACGCGGTGGAAACGGGTGACGCCGTTCTCCAGGCCGCGCAGGCCCATGAAGGCGTTGCGGTGCTCGACGGTGATGCCCGGCGAGTCGGCCTCGACGACGAAGGCGGTGATCCCGCCGCGGTGGTTCTCGCTCCTGGGGACCCGGGCCATGACGACGAGCAGCTCGGCGACGACCCCGTTGGTGGTCCAGAGCTTCACGCCGTCCAGGACGTACGCGTCCTCCCCGTCCGGGACCGCCGTGGTGGCCAGGCGCGCGGGGTCGGAGCCGACGTCCGGCTCGGTGAGGAGGAAGGCGCTGATGGCGGTGGTCGCGCAGCGCGGCAGGTAGGCGTCCTTCTGCTCCTGCGTGCCGAACATCTTCAGCGGCTGGGGTACGCCGATCGACTGGTGGGCGGAGAGCAGGGCGCCGATGGCCGGGCTGACGGAGCCGACGAGCGCGAGCGCCTTGTTGTAGTACACCTGGGTGAGGCCGAGGCCCCCGTACTTCGGGTCGATCTTCATGCCGAGGGCGCCGAGCTCTTTCAGCCCGCGCACGGTCTCGTCGGGGATCCGCGCCTCGCGCTCGATGCGCGCGGCGAGACCTTCGGCGAGCGAGGTCTCGCAGAACTCCCGCAGCCGGGCCAGGAAGGCCTCCCCGCGCTGGACGTCCTCGTCGGCGGGGACCGGGTGGGGGTGGATCAGGTCGAGCCGAAACCGTCCGAGGAACAGCTCCTTGGCGAAGCTCGGCCGCTGCCAGTTCTGTTCCCGGGCCGCTTCCGCGACCTGCCGTGCCTCGCGCTCGGTCACCTTGGGCTGTGCGGGCTGTGCGGGCTGTGCGGGCTGTACGGGCCGTTCGGGCTGGGCGTCGCCGGGCTGTGTTGCGGACATGAGGGGACTCACCTCGCCGCCGAGAGTCGGGTGCTTACCGGTGGGTGCTGCCAGTGAGTCGTACCCGTTTCGGACGGCGGGGAAGCGGCGGGAAATGGGGGACGCGGGAGCGCCGGCGCCCCGCCCTGTGGCGCCCCCGGTGCCCCGCCGGGCGGCTCAGTCCTCCGGGTCCGCGAAACCGGGCAGCCAGCGGACGGCCTCGGCGCGGAACGGCAGCTCGCACTCCAGCTGGCACAGGACGGCGGTGGCCGCGCCCACGACTCGGTTGACCAGCACGTAGGAGGGCGGCAGGTTGAAGCGGCGCAGCAGACTGCCCGGACCCCGGTCGACGGCCTGTACCACTTCCTCCCGCAGCCACTCGCGGGCGAAGCGGTAGGACTCGTCCTGCGACGGGGTCGCGATGGGAACCAGGAACGAGGCGAGCGCGGTGTCGTCCTGCTCGGCTCCGGGCCGCAGGAATCCCTCCTCGACGAGGAGCCGGTGGGCGCCGGCCCAGTCACCCGTCTGGGCGAGCCGGCTCAGGGTGCCCAGCGAGAGCGGGAACCCGTCCGGGAGGTGTTTGACCGCCCCGAAGTCGATGACCCCGAGCCGTCCGTCCGCCAGCATCCGGAAGTTCCCGGGGTGGGGGTCGGCGTGCAGGTATCCGGCCCGTTCGGGGCCGGAGAACAGGAACCGGGCGTACTTGAGCCCGGCGTCGTCGCGCTCCTCCTGCGTTCCCTCCCGGATGACGGCCGACAGCGGAGTTCCCTCCATCCATTCGGTGACGAGCACCCGCTCGCTGAAGTCGACCACTGCGGGGACGAGGACCTCCTTGTCCCCGCGGTAGGCCTCGCGGAACGCCTGCTGGGCCGCCGCCTCCAGGCGGTAGTCCAGTTCCTCGGCGACCCGCTCGCGCAGTTCGTCGAGCATCGGCTCGACGTCGAGGCCGGGCGTGACGATGGAGAACAGCTTCATCAGACGGCCGAGCTGGTTGTAGTCGCCGAGCAGCGCCTCCCCCGCGCCCGGGTACTGGACCTTGACCGCAACCGGGCGGCCGTCGTGCCACACCGCCCGGTGCACCTGCCCGATGGAGGCGGCGGCGGCCGGTTCGTCGTCGAACGAGGTGAACCGCTCGCGCCAGCCGGGGCCCAGTTCGGCGGCGAGCACGGCGTGGACACGTGCGGCGGGCAGCGCGGGCGCGGCGTCCTGGAGCATCGTGAGGGCGGCCCGGTAGGGGCCGATGACCTCCGGCGGCAGGGCCGCCTCGAAGACGGACAGCATCTGCCCGAACTTCATGGCGCCGCCCTTGAGTTCACCCAGTACGCGGAACAGGTGCTCGCCGGTGCGGCGCTGGAGCTCTCCGGTGATGCGCTCGACAGGCTGTCCCAGCAGCCGCTTGCCGATGCGCAGGGCGTTGCGGCCGGCGAAGCCGATGGGTAGCGAGGCCAGCCGGGCGTTGCGGGTGAAGGCGGAGCGGGGGATGTCGCGGGAGGGCCGCCGTGCGGGGGTGCGCCGGCCGTCTTCCGCGGCCTCGTCCTTCCGGTACGTCATCACAGGCTCCCGGCGCCGACTCGGGGTGCCCTGGCGCCGGTGAGGCCGGCGACCGCGTTGGCGATCAGGGCGTGACCGGCCCCGTTCCCCGTCGTCATGATCGATTCGGGGTGGAACTGGACCGCCGCGATGGGCAGTTCACGATGCTCGATGGCCATCACGATGCCGTCCGGGGTGCACGCCGTCACGTCGAACGCTTCGGGCAGTGTGCCCGGTTCGGCGTACAGCGAGTGGTAGCGCCCCGCGTGGATGCGCGCGGGCGAGTTCTTGAACACCGTGCCGCCGCCGTCGAGCACGTCGACCGGTGAGGGTTTTCCGTGGACCGGGAACGGCAGGACGCCCAGGGTGCCGCCGAAGTACTCCACCAGGCCCTGGAGGCCGAGGCACACCCCGAACACGGGCAGTCCCCGTACCAGCGCGGCGTCGAGCAGCGCCGACATCCCGAAGTCCGCGGGTCGACCGGGTCCCGGCGAGAGCACCAGCAGGTCGGGGGCGAGGCTGTCGAGCAGTTCCGGCGGGAAGCCCGCGCGGTAGGTGACGACCTCGGCCCCGGTCTGGCGGAAGTAGTCGGCCAGGGTGTGGACGAAGGAGTCCTGGTGGTCGACGAGCAGGACCCGGCGGGGCCGGCCGGAGTCCGCGGCGGAGCCCGCTGCCGGGCCGTGCGGGGGGTGCGGCGCGGCGCCGGCCGGGATCGCGGGCGTCGGGTTCTCCACGGCGTCGATCAGCGCGAAGGCCTTGAGGACCGTCTCGCTCTCCTCCGCCTCCGGGTCGGAGTCGAAGAGCAGGGTGGCGCCCGCCCGTACGGTGGCCACGCCGTCGCGGATCTGGATGGTGCGCAGCGTGAGGGCCGTGTCCAGGCCCCCGTCGAAGCCGATGCGGCCGACGGCGCCGCCGTACCAGCGGCGCGGGCTGCGCTCGTTCTCCTCGATGAAGGCGATGGCGGCGCGTTTGGGTGCACCGGTGACGGTGACGGCCCACATGTGGGTGAGGAAGGCGTCCAGGGCGTCGCGGTCTGCGCGCAGCCGGCCGCGTACGTGGTCGACCGTGTGGATGAGCGTGGAGTACAGCTCGATCTGACGGCGGGCGAGCACCTGCACGCTGCCCGGTTCGCAGACCCGGGCCTTGTCGTTGCGGTCCACGTCGGTGCACATGGTCAGCTCCGACTCCTCCTTGCGGGAGTCGAGCAGGGTGCGGATCTGCTCGGCGTCCTCCAAGGGGCCGCTGCCGCGTGCGATGGTGCCGCTGATCGGGCAGGATTCGACGGCCCGGGACCGCGGATCGACCCGGACGAACATCTCGGGCGAGGCCCCGACCAGGTGCTCCCCCGCGGCCAGGTTCATCAGCAGTCCGTAGGGCGCGGGGTTGCGCGAGCGCAGCCGGCGGAAGACCTCGGAGGGCGCCGCGGCGCTGGGGCGGTGGAAGCTCTGGCCGGGGACGGCCTCGAACATCTCCCCGTCGCGGAAGTGCTGCTGGGCGCGGCGCACCAGCTGGGCGTACTCGCCCGGCGCGTGGTCGCGGTAGGCGGCGGGTTCGGCCGGGGGGCCGTACGGGGCCGCGGGCGTGGCCCGGCCGAGACCGGCGGTGGAGCGGCCCGCGTAGGCGAACTCGTAGGAGTGCCGCGTCGCGGTGCCGCGCTGCCGGTCGATCTCCAGGACCGTGTCCGGCAGGTGCAGGACCATGGTGCGGTCCCGCGGATCGCGGTCCTGGTGCAGGGGCACCGGGTCGAAGCCCAGGACGAGGTCGTAGCCGAAGGCCCCGTAGAGGCCCCAGACGTGGTCCTCGGGACTGGCGAGGCCGGTGACGAGCGCGCGCAGGACGTTCACGACGGAGGGGCGGCGGGTCCGGTCCTCCTCGGCGACCAGGGTGCGGACCTCGCCGATGTCAGCGCTCACCACGTCCTCTCCGGAGTCCCGGTCCGCTCCGTGCGGGATCAGGGCGTGGGCCAGGGCCGGGAGCAGGACGCGGCCGCGCTCGTTGAGGGCGCGCACCTGCACCCGGTCGCCGGTGGCGGTCACCTCGACCGGCGGATCGACGTGTCCCAGGTCGAAGGGCCGGTACCGGCCCGGCTGTTCGGAGCGTCCCGACATCAGCAGACCGCGTCGCGAGTCGAGGGCCTCCTCCAGGCCGGCCAGCTCGGCTTCGGCACCGGCCGGGTCCATGGCGTACGAGCTCCGGGTCACCTCCACCCCGATCGGGGTGATCCACCGACGGGTCGTGGGTGCCCGCCGCGTCATCTCGTTCATCGTGTGCTCGTCCTTCTGCATCGTTGGAGGGCGCTGTCAGCCACAGCGGCGGGTGACGCGGAAGCGCGCCAGGACCCGGTCGACGAGGACCGCGGCGGCCCCGGTGTACCGGGCGGGATCGCACAGCTCGCGCAGCGCGTGCGCGCTGTGGCGCCCGGCGAGTTCCGGTGCTTCTGCGAGCACGTCGGCCAGGTGCCGTCCGGTCCCCGCGGCGCGCGCCGACGCCGCGGCCACCACCTGCTTGGCGGCGGCCCGGCCCAGTTCCGGCGACAGCACGGCGGCGAGCCGCTCGGAGACCACCAAGCCGCCGGTCAGCTCGAGGTTGACGCGCATCCGTTCGGGGTGAACGGTGAGCCCCTCGGCCAGTTCCACCGCGGTGGCGGCGCCGCCGCCGGTGAGCCGCAGGACCGCGCGGAGGGTCTCCCACTCGGCGTGCCAGGCTCCCGCGGGCCGTTCGTCGTCGGTGACGGCGACCTGGGCGAGGGTGCCCACCAGCCCGGGCACCTGGTAGGCGACGGACCGGATGAGCGCCGCCAGCGCCGGGTTGCGCTTGTGCGGCATGGCGGAGGAGGCGCCCCGGCCCTCGGCGGCCGGCTCGGTGACCTCGGCGGTCTCGGTGCGCGACAGCAGCTGGACGTCCGCGGCGAGCGTGCCGAGCCCGGCGGCCGTCAGGGACAGCGCGGCGGCCAGGTCGGCGAGCGGGGTGCGCACCGTGTGCCAGGGCACGAGCGGGTCCGCGAGGCCCAGTTCGGCGGCGACGGCCGTCGGCAGCATCTGCGCGTACGCGGCCGGACCCTGCGCCGCGCCTTCCGCTGCGCCGTCCGGGGCGTACAGCCGGGCGTACTCGAGGTATCCGGCCATCGTGCCCGCCGCCCCGCCGAGTTGGACGGGCAGGCCGTCCTCCCGGACCCGGCGCAGCCGTTCCTCCGCGTCCAGTACGGCCTGGAGCCAGCCGGCCGCCTTGAGCCCGAAGGTGGTGGGCACCGCGTGCTGGCCCAGGGTGCGTGCGGCCATGACGGTGTCCCGGTGCCGCTGGGCGAGTGCGGCCAGGGCGGCGGCCGTGCGGTCCAGGTCTGCCAGGATCAGGTCGGTGGTGCGGGCCGCGACCAGCATCAGCGCGGTGTCGAGTACGTCCTGGCTGGTGGATCCCTGGTGCACGTAGTGCGCGGCCTCCGGATCCTTGCGGGCCACCTCCTGCGCGAGCATCCGCACCAGCGCGACCACCGGGTTGGCGGCCTCGCGGGCGCGCACGGCGACCTCGCGCAGGTCGAAGAGCTCCGCCCGGGCGGCGGCCGTGACGGCCTCGGCCGCCGCCCGGGGCACCGCCCCGAGCCGGACCTGGGCCCGAGCCAGCGCGGCCTCCGCGTCGAGCATCGCCTGGAGGAAGGCGGCGTCCGTGGTCGCCGCCTCCGCCGCGCTGCCCGCCCGTACGGGCGACAGCAGACCGGTGTCCAGCGCCGGGTCCCAGCCCGGCCGGGCCGTGCTCACGCGCCTTCCCAGCCCGGGGTGCGGGCACCCGGCGCCGTCGCCGCGGCGTGCGCCGGGACGGGGGCGGCGAGTTCGAGCAGGGCCAGCGCGATGGCGTCGGAGTCGCCGAGGGTCACCGAGTTCACGCCGGGGCGGATGCCCGCGGCCGTCACCCAGTGCACGGACTCGGTCGGCACCCCGTAGGCGAAGCGCCGCGGATGGATCCGCCCGTCGGTGTCGATCAGCCGGTACGGGCGCTCGGTGACGGCCACGCCGCCCGTCTGGTGCGCGCCGTGGTGCGGGTCGCGGATCTCGTACGGGCGGCAGGCTCCGGTGGCGGCCAGGTACCGCAGCAGCGGATCGGCGGTGCGCCGCAGATCGGGCTCGGGCAGCCTGGCTTCGACCAGGGTGGTGACCTCGGTGCGCGATCCGGGGACCTCGGCCGATTCGACGGCGAACACCCCGGCGTCGCCGTCGGGTTCCACCCGCATGCCGGGTCCCAGGACCCGCAGTACACCTGCTTCGATGAGGGCGATCATCTCCTCGATGCGGCGGGGCGGCGGCCCGATGGACAGGAAGGCGTTGAGCGGGGTGTACCAGCCGTCGAGGTCCTCGCGGTGGGACCGGCCGGCGAGCCCGCCGTGGTCCACGGCCAGCCGGATCTCGTTGCGCAGGTCGCGCAGTACGTCCAGGGCCGCCTTCAACGGGCCCTCGACGTTGCCCGCCTCGGATTCGGCGAGGTCCCGGCGCAGGGTCTCCAGCAGCCACGTCCGGTAGTCGTCCGTGTCGCGGAAGGACCGGTCGCCGTACGGGCGGGCGATGTGCTTCCAGTCCCACCGGTCCTCGGGGGCGATGGCGAACTCGTCCAGTACGTCGGCCTCTTCGGCGGACCCCCACGGCCACGCCAGGGTGCGCCGCTGGAACCGGAGCACCGTCTCCGGGTCCGTGCGCCGAGCCAGCAGCGCCGCGTAGAAGACGGTCTCGACCTCCTTGGCGATCAGCGGCCACAGGTCACGGGAGAAGTCGAGGCCGCCACGGTCCGCGACGTCCCGCAGCTCCGCCAGCTTGGCGGGGGTCAGCAGCCAGGAGTGGTGCCGGCCGTGCGCCCCCTTCTGGTTGCGGCCCCGCGAGTGGTACGGGACTCCGCGCCGCGAAGCCGCGTACAGACGGGGTTCACGGCCGGACGGGAAGTACACCAGGGCGCCGTCGCGGCGGTCGAAACTGCCACCCCGGCCGAGGGTGAACAGGGCCATGTGATCGAAGAAGTTGAGGCCGAGACCGCGCAGGGCGACCGGCTCACCGGGCGCGACGGCCGACAGCTCGGTGTCCGCGGGGTTGGCCGGCCGCACGTGGCGCAGGCCGCGCGCGCGGGCGAACTCCGCCAGCCGTAGTTCACCGGCGTCCGGGGTCACCGGGAGGTGCCCCTGCGCCATGACGACGGCGTCCAGTCCGCTGATGCGGGTGCCGTTGGCGAGGGTGACGCGCTGCCGCCCGTCCTCCTCGTCGTGCAGCCGGACCGCGCGTAGGGGATGCACGGTGACGGTGAGCAGCGGCGGGGCGGTGCGCACCACCCGGCGGAACACCCACTCCAGGTAGTGGCCGTAGAAGGCGCGCGTCGGGTAGGAGTCGGGCGTCAGGTCCCTGGCCTCGGCCAGCACCTGGTCGTCGTAGGCCACGTCCGCTTCGTGGACCGTGGCCGCTTCGTGGGCCGCGCCGGCGTCGGTGAGGCCGCGCGCCCACTCGTAGAGGCTGGGGCCCGGAGCGGGTGCGCCCGCCATCTCCACGCTCGGATCGGTGAACAGGGTCACCTGGGAGGCGACCGTGTTCATCAGCAGGTGGTGCGACTGCCGGGTGCGCCAGACGCTGCCCGCGCCGGGGCGGGCCGGGTCCACGACGTGGACCGCGACGGTGGTGCCCGCGGCCCGCTCCCGCGCGTCGGCGCAGAGCCTCTCCAGTACCGAGAGACCTCGGGGGCCGGCGCCTATGATGCAGACCTCCAGCTGTCTGTCGCTCACGTAATTTCTCCGTTCCGGCGGGCAGGTTGGGGATGTGTGCGGCAGCGTGGTTCCGGCCGGGCCGCGTCCACGCGGCAGGCGTTGCCCGGCGGGCCCGGCAAGATCCGAAAGAGACGGCCTAGACGCCGAGGTCGCGGCCGATGATCTCTTTCATGATTTCGTTGGTGCCGCCGTAGATCGGGTGCACGCGGTTGTCGACGAAGGCCCTGGCCACGGGGGTCTCCCGCATGAAGCCGTAGCCGCCGTGCAGTTGCAGACAGCGGTCCAGGACGCGGCGCTGGACGTCGGTGGCCCACCACTTGGCCTTCGCGGCGTCCACCGCGCCGAGCCGGCCCGCGTTGTGTTCCGCGACGGCCCGGTCGACGTAGGTGCGGGCGACATCCAACTCGGTGGCCATTTCCGCGAGTTCGAAGCGGACGTGCTGGAAGCCGCCGATCGCCTGGCCGAACTGGCTGCGCGACTTGCAGTACTCCAGGGTCTGCGCGAAGGCGGTCTCGGCCGCGGCCACGGCGTACGCGGCGATGCCCAGCCGCTCCTGGGGCAGGTTGTTGGCCAGGTAGAGGAAGCCGCGCCCGGCCCTGCCCAGCAAGTTCGCCACCGGTACCCGCACCTCGTCGAAGAACAGCTCGGCCGTGTCCTGCGCGGCCATGCCGATCTTCTCCAGTTTGCGGCCGCGCTCGAACCCGGCCATGCCGCGCTCGACCACCAGCAGGCTCAGACCCCGCGAGCCGCGGCCGGGCCCGGTCCTGGCCACCACGATCACCAGGTCGGCGTGGATGCCGTTGGTGATGAAGGTCTTCGCACCGCTGAGCACGTAGTGGTCGCCGTCCCGGCGGGCGGTGGTGCGGACGGCCTGGAGGTCGCTGCCCGCCTCCGGTTCGGTCATCGCGATGGCCGTGATCAGCTCGCCCGAGCAGAACCCGGGAAGCCAGCGCCGCTTCTGCTCCTCGGCGGCGAGGTCCAGCAGGTAGGGGGCAACCACGTCGTTGTGGAGGGCGAAGCCGACGCCGGTGGCGCCGACCCGCATGATCTCCTCGCTGATGATCACCTGGTAGCGGAAGTCGCGCACTCCCCCGCCCCCGTACTCCGCGGGGACGTCGATGCCGAGCAGCCCGAGCTTCCCCGCGGAGCGCCACACCTCGCGGTCGACCCGTCCGGCCCGCTCCCAGTCGGCGTGGAAGGGGACGATCTCCCGTTCCACGAACTCGCGCACCATGTTCTTGAAGTCGAGGTGCTCCGGGTTCAGTTCACTGTCACGCACGGTTGCTCCCGCTCCGGTGGATGATCTGCTCGACGGTCCCGGTGCAGGCGAGCCGGCCGCCTTGCACGAAGCGCACCTCGGCGACCGCACGACGGGTCGAGCAACTGGTCAGCACGGTCTCGACGGTGACCGGGCCCGGCACCAGCGGCGCGTGGTAGTCGACGGACAGCCCGGCGGTCAGGAAGCCCGACCCGTCGGGGATAGCCGACAGCATCACCAGGCCCGCGAAGTGGTCGACGAGGCAGGCGATCCAGCCGCCGAAGACGACCCCGGGGGTCAGCGTCAGGTTCTCCTCGAACTCCGTCTCGCAGGTGATCAGGCCGGGCAGCCAGGAGGTAGCCGGAGGGAGGGCGAGGGTGTGCGCGGCCGGCGGGTCGGACACGCTTCCGTCGGCCAGGCCGGTCAGGGTCCTCCGTCCGCTGGTGTCGGCATCGGGCGCCGCGAGTCCGTGCATACGGCCGGACCGGGCAGGGGGCAGGGTGGCTTCGAGCATGGCGGCTTCTCCGCTGGGCCGGGGACGGGAACGGGGCGGCAGTGCGGTCGGCCCGTCGCCGCCACGGGTGGCGGTGCGGGACGGGATCGGGCGGTACGGGGCAAGGTCGGGCGGTACGGGACGGGGCCGGGCGGGTCCGCCGCAGCGCCGGGCGCGGGACGGGGGCGGGCGCTCCCGGCGCCGCGGCGGACCGGTTCAGGAGGCGGCGGGAACGCCGTCCGGGGTGGCCGAGCCGAGTTCGACGACGGCTGCGATGTCACGGCGGCGGAAGTCCATCTCGCGCCGGGTCAGCTCGTCCACGGCCGCCTTGTCGTCCAGTTCGCGCAGCGCGGCTTCGTCCACGGAGTGGAAGCCGAGCACGCCCATCTTCTGGAGCGCCTCCTGCACCCTCGGGCCGAACATGCCGATCTCCTTGAGGCCGGGCACGATCCGCATGAACACCAGGCGGCGGAACTCCCGCTTGGCGGGCGAGCGGCGGGACGCCTTGATGGCCTCCTCGCCGTAGCCGAGGGTGTTCCAGATGTCGTCGTCGACGTACCGGTCGCGCAGCGCCCAGCAGCCCTCCACGACGAAGTCCTCGCGCTCCTTCAGCTCGGTGTCACTGAGCTGCGGGTAGTACTCGCGGAGCAGCAGCCGGCCGAAGGCCACGTGGCGGGCCTCGTCGCGGGCCACGTAGGCGCTGAAGGCGCGGGCAAGCGGGTCCTTCAGCCGCTCGCGGTGCACGCCGAACGTGGCCAGGCCCATGTTCTCCACGAGGATGTGCGCCGCCAGCACGCCGAAGTCCCAGCGCGGTTCGCGCATCGCGTGCTCGAACATCGAGGCGATGGACGGGGAGAGCCCGTAGCGCAAGCCGATCTTGGTGTGCAGGAAACGGTTGAACCCCTCGACGTGGCGCGCCTCGTCCATCAGCTGGGTGGCCGCGTACAGCTTGGAGTCCAGGTCGTTCACGGTGAGCAGGATCTTGCCCACGGCGATCAGGGCGGCCTGCTCCGAGTGCAGGAACTGCGAGTACAGCCAGCCGCTGGTGTGCTTGCGGACGATGCTGCGCTCGCTCTCGGGCAGCCGGTCCCACAGCTTCGACCCCGAAATGGAGATGAAGTCGTCCGGCAGGCCGAGCGGATCCTCCGGGTCCACCTCGTGGTCCCAGTCGAGCCGTTCGTCCATGTCCCACTGGCGCTGCTTGCCCTGCTTGTACAGGCGCACCATCTTGTCGTTGCGCTGGTCGTAGTCCCACTGGATCACGGCGTTGCCGTGGACCGGGACAGCCCATTCGCCGGCCAGCGCCGTCAGTATCTCCGGCCGCGTGTAGTCGGCTGTGGTCATGGGGTGTCCCCGCTTTCGATGATGAGCCGGTGGGCCAGCTCGCGGAGCCCGGGCCGCAGTGCCTTGCCGGCCGGGTTGCGCGGAATGGTCTCCACCGGCAGGAAGTGGCTGGGCCGTTTGTAGGCGGCCAGGCCGTCGACGCACAGCCCGAGCAGTTCGGAGGCGTCGAAGGCGTCCGGGGTGACGGGGGCGACGAAGGCCACGGGGATCTGACCCCAGATGGGCGAGACCACCGGCACGACGACGACGTCGGCGACCGAGGGCGACTGCCGCAGGACGTACTCGATCTCGGCGGGGTAGACGTTCTGTCCGCCGCGCAGGATCAGGTCGTTGCGGCGGTCGACGACCCAGACCAGGCCGTTGCCGTCCACGCAGCCGAGGTCGTGGGTGTTGAGCCAGCCGTCGCGCAGCACCTCGGCGGTGGCCTCGGGGCGCTTCCAGTAGCCCTGCATCAGGCCGTCGCCGGTCACCTGGAGCTCGCCGATGGTGCCGGCCGGGACCTCCCGGCCCTCGCTGTCGGTGATCCGCAGCTCGGTGCCGAGCATCGGCTGCCCGACGCACACCGCGCCCGGAACCGGCGGCTCGCCGACCTGGGCGTGCGGGGCGAGGGAGACGACGGGTCCGCCACCCTCGGTGATGCCGAATATCGTCTGCAGTTCCACTCCGAGCCGCTCGCGCGCCTCGGCCGCCAGCTCCGCGGGCATCGGTGCGGCGCCGTGCAGCAGCAGCCGCAGCGCGCCGAGGTCCGCGGTGGCCAGTGCCCTGGTGTCGAGGACGAGGCGCACCATGGACGGCACCAGGAAGGCGTGCTCGACCTCCCAGCGGTCCAGGGCGGCCAGGCAGCCCTGCGGGGTGAATCGGTCCAGGACGCAGACCGTGCCGCCCGCCGCGAGGTGGTCGAGTGCGATGACCACGCTGCCGTGGAAGAGCGGGCCCGCGTTGAGGAAGACGGTGCCGGGCCGCGGTGCGACGTCGGCCAGCCAGGACAGCGCGTTCAGCTGGAGCGAGCGCTGGTCGACGACGACGCCCTTGGCGGTACCGGTCGTCGCGGAGGTGTGCAGGATCATCACCGGGTCGGCGAGGGATCCGCCCTCCCGGCCGCCGGAGTCCGCTGCGGCGTCCGGGAGTTCGCCGATGCCGGCGATGTCCGTCAGCGGCAGTCCGGGGAAGAGGCCGCCGAGCCGGGTCAGGCTCTCGGCCTCGGCCACTGCGGCGGCCGGCTCCACGGACTCGGCGATCGCGCCGATCTCCCGGTCGGTGAGGGCCGGGTTGACCGGTACGGCCACCACCCCGGCGGCCGCGCAGGCCAGGTAGGTCTCGATGACCTCGACCCGGTTGCCGCTGAGCACCAGGACGCGGCTGCCGCGCGGGACGTCCCGGCGCAGCAGGGCGGCCAGCGCCTCCACGTCCCGGTGCAGCTGCCGCCAGCTGACGTCCCGGCGGCCGTCGCGCAGCGCGAGGGCCCCGGGGTCGCGGTCCAGACCGCGGCGCACCACGTGCTTGAGCCACATGTCAGGCCGCCTCGTTCCCTACCAGGTCGGCGACGGCGCGGATGGACGTCAGCTCCAGGAGCTCCTCGTCCTCCAGCGCCCGGCCGAGGTGTTCCTCTATGCGCAGCGCGAGGCGGATCAGTTCGCCGGAGTTGACGCCGGCGCCGGTGAGGCTGGCCTCGTCGGTAACCCGGTCGAGGAGGGCGGGGTGGTCCAGGCTGTTGCATACGAGGGTCCGTGCCAGGCTCATGAGCTCCTCCGCGGGCGGGCGCCGACGCCGACCATCGCCCAGTACGGGGCGGGTTCGCCGTCGAAGTAGACGAGGGGTTCCGCACTGTCCGTGCGGCACGGCAGCAGGCGGTTGAAGCGGCTGCCGAAGCAGGCCGCGGCGAACTCCGGGGACTCGGCGACGCCGCGCTCGTCCCCGACGGTCGCCACGAAGGCGAACACCGGGTCCAGGGACTTGTGCACTCCGTCCTCTACGACGTCACACCACGCGTGGTCGCTGCCGAAGAGGCCCAGCAGGTAGCCGCGGCGGGCCGTCGCCTCCAGGCCGGCCGCCCGCAGCCGGTCCGCGAGCAGCCGCGAGGCCACCACGCAGTCGGCGATGCCGAGGTCCCAGGCCCGGTGGTGGTCGGCGCGCAGCGGCTCAGGCACCGTCTGGTAGGTGACCCGGCGCGAGGCCAGGCCTTCGACGACCTCGTTCCACGCCTCGTGGATGCGCGGGTCGCGCACGGTCTGGTCGGCGCCGGTCAGGCGGACGGTCGCCTCGTAGCCGCCCACGCGCATCGGGTCGCCGAAGGGGTGCTCCGACAGCAGCTCCACTCCGGGGGCCGACAGGTCGGGGACCCGCACGGTGACCTCGGGCAGTCGTGCGCCCGGCTCGGCGGCGGTCCCGGCACGCTCGCCCCCCGCGGTCCGCGAAGGGTGGACCCCGATCTCCCATTCGCGGGGCGCGTACCAGCTGTCGCGGGCGGAGGCGGCGAACCGCATCAGGAAGCGCAGTCCGAGCTCCGGGACGGTCTGCCCGGTGCCGCAGAACATCCCCACGTTCATCAGGTCGTCGTAGTCGAACAGGGGGCCGCGCTCGGAGTCGGTCACGTGGGGCAGTCCCTCGGCCGCGAGCCGGGCCACCTGCTCCGGGGCGGCCCGCAGGGCCTGCGCCCCAGTGCGGGCGTCCGTGTCGTAGCGCCCGATGTCCCGGGGTACGGCCGTGAACCGGCCGAGGGCGCCGAGCAGCGCCTCGGGCGCCGCGGTCTCCACCGTCATATGGAGCTGCCCTCCGGGATCAGCGAGGAGACGAAGTCGGCGAGCTCGCGCACGGTCGCCGTCTCGAAGAGGAAGTCGTCGGGGATGACGACGTCGCACTCGTCCTCGATGTCGGTGATCGCGCGCAGGGCCTTGACCGACTCGATGCCGGGGACGGCGGAGAGGGGCTTGTCGGTGTCGATGCCCGTCGCGGGGACGTTGGCCTGGGCGGCCAGGGCTCGTACGACGATGTCCAGGGTCTGGTCGGCGCTCACTGGTGGCGTCCTTCCGATGCGGTGGTGAGGAGCTTGGTCTGCTGGCGGTAGAGGTCGGCCGCGCCGGAGCGCTTGACCTTGCCGGAGCTGGTGAAGGGCAGGCTCTGCGGGGAGACGGCCACGGTCTCCACGGCGCCCAGGCCCAGGTGTTCGATGAGCCGGGCGCGGATGGCCTCGCCGACGGCGGCCGCGGCATCCATGTCGAGCTTGGTCTCCCAGATCACGATCATTCGCTCCTCGCCGTCGTCGTCCCAGGCGAAGGCGGCACAGTGCCGGCGGTCGACTCCGGGGGTGGCCTTGACGATCTCCTCGACGTCCTCGGCGTAGTAGTTCTGGCCCCGGACTACGGCCATCGCCCTCATCCGGCCGATGACGTAGAGCTCGCGGTCGTGCAGGAAGCCGATGTCGCCGGTGCGGAACATCCCGTCGGGCGTGAACGGCTGCTGTTCGGCGGGCAGTCCGAGGTATCCGGTGGTGACGGGCGCGCCGCCGATCTGCACCTCGCCCACGGTGCCGTCGTCCAGCGCGGTGCCCTCGGCATCGCCGATGCGGACCTCGATGCCGGCGACGGCGGGGCCGCAGGAGACGACGGAGCGCACGGTCGGCCCGGTCTCGGCGCTCTCGCTGATCCGGTCGCCGACGGACAGGCTGGAGCGGTCCACGAGCAGGCTGCGGTAGCCGGTCAGCGGGATGCCGCTGCTGACGATGAGCGTGGCTTCGGCGAGCCCGTAGTTGGGCTGCACGACCTGCGGCCGCAGCCCGTAGGGGGCGAAGGTCTGCTGGAAGGCCTCGAGGCTGCTCAGGCGTACCGGCTCGGAGCCGTTGCCGCCGTAGCGCCAGGCGGAGAGGTCCAGGTCGTCGGGGATGCCCTTGGCGGCGGCCGAGACGAGGTAGTCGTAGAAGAAGTTCGGCGCCGGCAGGATCGTGGACCGGGACGCGGCGAACTCGGCGAGCCACTGCATGGGGCGGCGCACGAAGTCGCCCGGCTGCCACAGCGAGGTCTTCGTGCCGTAGCGCAGCGAGGCGAGCATGGTGAACAGGCCCATGTCGTGGAAGAGCGGCAGCCACTGGCCCAGCGCGTCCTCGGGGCCCCAGCGGGTGCCGTCCCCGATGGAGTCGAGTCCGGCGTTGACGTTGTCGTGGGTGATCACAACGCCCTTGGGCGCCGAGGTGCTGCCGGAGGTGTACTGGATGACGGCCGGGGCGTCGCCGCCGCCGCGCACCGGGGGGAGCTGCGTGCCCGTCGGCGGCGGTTCGGCGATGTCGATGACCGGCAGGTGCGGTACGGCGGCCGCCACGCGGGACACGATCCGGCCGCCGAGGCTGCCGTCGACGAGCAGGGCGTCGAGGGAGGCGTCGGCCGCGATCCGCTGGATGTGCGCGGCGTACGCGTCCGCTCCGCCGAAGGCCACCGGCAGCGCGAGCGGCACCGCCGCCCCGTCGAGCCGGAGCATGGCCAGCAGACCGCGCACCCAGGGCTCGCCGTTGGCCATCAGCAGGCCGGCGCGGCGCGGGAGGCGGCCGTCGCATGCTTCCAGGATGGTGCCGGCGGTGCGCTCCGCACGGGAGAACAGGGCGGGCCCGGAGACAGGCTCCTCCTGGCGGGAGGGGGTGTGGAGCATCGTGGCGTCGTGGACGGAATCGGCGAGCAGGTTCCACAGCTGGACCATGTCGGTCAGGCCTCCTTCTCGGGCGTGGTGGTGCGCTGGATACGGCCGGCGAGCTTGCGGCGCAGCACCGACCTGCGGACCTTGTACGAGCCGGTGACGGGCATGGCCTCCCACTCCCAGAAGCGCACCTCGAGGTCGGGGAGTCCGGCCTGGGCGGCGACGGCGCGGAAGCGTTCGGGGTCGGGCAGGGTGCCGGGGCGGGGGCAGGCGACGGCGAAGACGGTGCTGTCGTCCGTGTCCTCGGCCTTCACCAGGACGAGCTCGACCAGCTCGGGCATGGCCTCCAGGAGGTGGTCCTCCTTCTCCAGAAGGCTGCCGACGCCGTCGACGTGCTCGACGATGCGGTCGAGCAGTTCGAGGGAGCCGTCGTCGAGCTGGCGCCCGATGTCGCCCATCGGCCACCAGGAGTCCTGCGGCGGCATCGGGTCGCCGCCGACGTAGCCGCGCATGCGGCCGGGCGAGCGGGTCTCGATGACGCCGGGGGTGTTCGCCGGCTGCGGGTGGCCGTTCTCGTCGACGATGCGGATCTCCATGCCGCCGCCGGGGTGGCCGACGTTGCGCGGCGAGTAGTCCGCGGACTCCTCGCGGGTCACGATGCGCAGGCAGATGGGACCCGACTCGGTCTGGCCGTAGGCCTGGAAGTAGTGGGCGTTCGGGTGCTCCGACGCGCCCAGCAGAGCCCGTACGGTGCGCGGGTGCATGGCGTCGAAGGTGCTGATGAACCGCTCGACGTGCTGGAAGGGCCGGTCCGGGTCGTCGGCCAGCGATTCCCACTGGATGTAGACGTTGGGGTGCGTCTCCAGGGAGGTCGGGCGGTGCTGGAGCATCAGGCGCTTGACGTTCGCCGGGTCGGGGTCGGCGATGGCCAGGGCGGGCATCGCGGTCTCCAGTGAGGCCAGCGTGCCGGCGCAGGTGCGGGCATGGACGAACGACAGGTGCTTGGCGTTCAGGTCGTCGGTCGAGTACTGGTCCCGGAAGATCATGATCATCGGGGCGACCATGCCGAACAGCGAACGGGTCGAGTGCGCGGCCATCTTCGGGGCGCCGGTGGTGCCCGAGGAATGGGTGATGACGAACCACTCGTCCTCGTCGCGGGGGTTGGCCACGTGCGGCAGCCGGTCCTGCACCGGAACGACCCAGTTCTCCTCGGTCGGCTCCAGACACAGCACGTTGCGCACCAGCAGCCGCAGTGCGTGCCGGGACTCCGACAGCCGGGAGAGCCCGAATGAGTCGACGAGGAGGTACGGGTTCTCCAGGCGGGCGAAGCACTCCAGCAGCTCACCGACCTCCATGCCGGAGGACAGCAGGGCGGGCAGCGCGCCGATCTTGCCCAGGGCGCACATCACACCCTCGACCTCGATGTGGTTGCGCTGGACCACGGCGACCACGTCGCCCTTGCGGACTCCGGCAGCCCACAGGCGGTCGGCGTAGTCGTCGACGGCCCGCGCGAACTCGGCGAAGTTGCGGACCGGACCGTCGTAGGTGCGCCACGGCGTGTCGGAGAGGAAGGGCGTGTCGGGGTTCTTCTCGGCGGCGACGGTGGGGAGCACTCCGAGGGACGCGGTGGGCTGGGGTATCACATCGAGGTTGAGTGCGGATATGTCAGGCATTCGTCATCCCTCTGCTCGGCCTGGCTGTTGCTTTCGGGCAGCGCAAAATCCGCCCTGCCACGGGCGCATCGCGCTGGGGTTCGTTGGGTTTCGTGAAGCGACTGGAAGCAGCCGACACCAGATAAGAGAGGGGATCCGGCCGTCACACTCCACCGGAGTTCGAGTATTTTTCCGGAGCGTTCGAATCCGGCCGCCCGAGCCCTTCCCGACCGGTCCTGACAGGTTCCTACGGGTCCGCGCGACGTGCCCGGGAACGCGTACGGCCCGGTCGCGGCCCCGGGGAAGGGGCGGCCGACCGGGCCGGCCGCGGAGCTCAGCTGCCTTCGGAGAACAACTCCCGGGCCGCCTTGGCCACCAGGTCGGGGCGCTCCTCGTGGAGGTAGTGCCCGCAGTCGGCGACCACGTCGACCCGCAGGTCGTCGGCGTGCCGCCCGCCGCCCGAGAGCACGCTCGGCGGCAGCATGAAGTCACGGGTTCCCGCCATGATCACCGTCGGCGTGGTCAGCCGGTACTTCTTGAAGCTGCCGAGGAGCAGTTTCGCGATGTCCCGCAGCGCGAAGGCCCGGTGCAGCGCCTCACCGGCCCGCGCCCGGTCCGGCTCCCGGCTGGAGCGGACGAACTCGTCCATCACCGCGGGCTCCCAGACCGCCGCGTCCGCGACCCCCTTGCGCATCAGGTAGCGGGTGAAGCCCGGCCGGTTGCGCAGCATCCAGCGGCCCAGCAGCGGTTGTTCCAGCACCGCCGTGTACCAGAACCGCCAGGACTGCGGCATCAGTCGGTGGTGCAGGGGCCAGGGGTGCAGCATGTTCAGCGCGAGGAAGTGGCTGAACCGCTCCGGGGCCCGCAGACAGAGGTGGAAGCCGGTCCACGCACCCCAGTCGTGTCCGATGAGCGCGGCCCGCTCCAGTCCGAGGGCGTCCATCAGGGCGAGCACGTCGGCCACCCGGCTGTCGGTGTCGTAGCCGTGCGCCGGCGCGTCGGACCAGCCGAATCCCCGCAGGTCCACGCAGATGAGCCGGTGGTCGCCGGAGAGCAGCGGGATCAGCCGCCGCCATCCGTACCAGTGCTGCGGGAACCCGTGGAGCAGGACCACGGGCTTGCCCTCGCCCGCCTCCGCGATGTGCAGCCGCACACCCCGGACCTCTGCGTAGTGGTGCCGGACGCCTTCGAGTTCGGGCATCGGCGGTGTGCGGTCCTGCATGGCAGCTCCCAGGATCGGGCGGTCTGGTGGTCGGGTCGCTCGTCAGGAGTCGGCGACCGCGCCAGACGTTCCGCGCGGAAATGTGGGAGAACTCATCGGAACCTTTCGCGGCGCCCGCTCCCCACGGTCAGCGCCCCGCGGTCAGCGCGTCGCGCAGAGCTCCGCGACCAGCTGGGCCGTGAGGGCGGTCTGCGCACCGTTCAGGCGCGGATCGCACGCCGTTTCGTAGCGCAGCGGAAGGTCGTCCTCCGTGACACCGGGTGCGCCGCCGACGCATTCGGTGACATCGGCCGGCGTGGCCTCCAGGTGGATCCCGCCGGGCCACCCTCGGGCCGCGCGCACCGCGGCGAAGAACCCGCGGATCTCCTCGCCCACCACCTCCACGTGCCGGGTCTTGTGGCCCGTACCGCTGGTGTACGTGTTGCCGTGCACCGGGTCGCACACCCAGACCACGGGGTGCCCGAGCCGGGCGACCGCCTCCACCAAGGGAGGTAGTACGGAGCGCACCGCGTCCGCGCCCATCCGGGAGATGAGGACCAGCCGTCCCGGCTGGTGGTCCGGGTCGAGCCGCGCGCACAGTTCGGCCAGCTGCCCCGGGGTGGTCCCCGGGCCGACCTTCAGCCCGACCGGGTTGGCCACGCCGGCCAGGAACCGTACGTGCGCGCCGTCCGGCTCGCAGGTGCGCGCTCCGATCCACGGCAGGTGGGTGGACGTGAGGCACCAGCTGCCGGTCACCGGGTCGCGGCGCACCAGCGGCTCCTCGTAGTCGAGCAGCAGCGCCTCGTGGCTGGTCCACATGGCGGGGGCACCGCCGGCCGCCGAGTCCTGCATGGCCATGCCCGACTCGGCGAGCTCGCGCAGCAGGGCCAGCACGTCACGGGCGTGGGCGTGTCCGCGCAGCAACCGCATCGCGTCGGGTACGCGGGCGGCCGGATCGGGCGCCGGATCGTTGACCAGGTGCCCGCGGAAGGAGGGCAGTACGAGGTCACCGACGCGTTCGGTGGGCGAGGAGCGCGGCTTGGCGTACTGTCCGGCGATCCGGCCGATCGGGATCACCGGCCGGTGCAGGGCGCGGCCGACCGTCCGGGCGGTGCTGTGCAGCAGGTCCACCCGGGCGGCAGTGCCGGCGAAGGTGGGCGTCTCGAAAGTTTCCGCGCAGTCGCCCAACTGGACCACGAAGGCCTCGGCGTGGGCGGCCCGGGCGAGCGCCTGGCGCAGGTCCAGGACCTCGCTGGGCTGGACCAGCGGTGCGGTGCCGGCGAGGCGGGCCCGGACCCGGCGCAGCAGGGCGTGGTCGGGCCAGTCGGGCTGCTGGGCGGCCGGTTGCAGCCGCCAGTCGGACGGCGTCCAGTCCGCCGGCCGCGGCGGGGCGAGCAGGGTGGGTGCGTGCATGACGGGGTACCTCCGTGAGGCGGGAGCGGGCGGGGTGCGGGGCGGAGCGCGGCTGGTCGTGTCGTTCGGACACTCCCTAGGTCCTGTCTGGAGATCGGATTATGAATGTGGTGCGATGCTGCGGAGCCAGAGCATCGCACCGCACAGATGCAGGCCGGCCTCGTAGCTTTCTGGCGTCTTGTCAAAGCGGAACGCGATGCC
>NZ_JAPNLJ010000078.1 GCF_026627445.1 Streptomyces sp. H27-H1 | reverse complement strand
CAAGTCGAACGCGAGCTCAACGCACGCCCCCGCCTCGTCCTCGGAGACCGGACACCCGCCGAGTCCATGAGACGCTGGTCAAGAGATCTGGCCTACTGCTGATTCGCAACGACCGGTGGAAACCGCCACTCGTCGACGGGACGGTTCTGCCACGCGATCACCTCGTCCGCGATGACATCAGTGACCTTGGATATCAACGCCGGCGACACCGTGGCCCCGTAGACCTCGGCCAAGTGGGCGGTGATGTCACGGGTCGACATGCCGCGCGCATACAAGGACAGGATCATCTCGTCGATCTGCCCGAGCCGCCGCCGGCCCTTGGGCACGACCACCGGCGTGAACTCGCCGTTGCGATCCCTGGGCACGTCGACGGTGATGTCCCCGGCCGTCGTCGTCACCGTCTTCTCGAAGCTGCCGTTGCGGTGGTTCCCCGAGCCGCGGCCGACCCGGTCCCCGGCCTCATAGCCCAGGTGATCGGCCATCTCGACCCGCAGATCCCGCTCCAGCACGGCCTTCATCATCTGCCCCAGCAGCCCGCCGGCGCCGTCCAGGCCCATCCCGGACTCCCTCGCATCCGCGACCAGCCCATCGATCGTCTCCGGAGACAACACCGTCGCCAACCGCTCCGCGGCCGCGGCCTGACGGCCCGACGCCCCGCCGTCCCGGTCCCGCTCGTCATACTGCTCTGCTACCTGAATAAACGTCACAGCCTGCTACTCCCTGATGAGGCAGGAACCAGACCATCCAGACCCACCACCACCCACTCACACAATCAGGTGTACATCCCCACCGCGGTTGCCTGCCCACAGCACTGCCCGCCACCGGCGAGGCCGCACCCGCATCGGTCGCGGAAGCAGCCGAGAACGCCGGGGCCGATACCCGGGCCGGGCAACACGCCCGCGCGCTGTTCGAGGCCGTGCACGCTCTGACCCGCACCGGCCGCAGTCACAGCTCGGTGGCACGGGAGCTCGGCCTGGACCGCCGCACGGTCCGCAAGTACGCGTGCGCCAGGACCTGGCAGGAAGTGATGCGCCGCCCGCCCCGCAAGCCCTCCACGCTGGATCCGTACCTCGACTACCTGCAACAACGCTGGGACGAGGGACAGCACAGCGCGAAAATCCTGCACGAAGAACTCCAGACCAAGGGCTATCTTGGCCACTACCAGCGCGTGAAAATGGCCATCGCACCCCTACGCAAGGGCCTGCCCTTGGACGAACCACGCGAGCGACCGCCCTCACCACGCGAAGTCGCCCGCTGGATCATCTCCCACCCCGGCCGCCGCAACCTGCACATCAACGACCGCCTGCCCCGGCTCCTGGAGCACTGCCCTGAGCTGAAGACCACCCATGAACTGGTCCGACAGTTCGCCACCATGCTCGAGAACCGGGACGTCACACCCCTGGCAGGCTGGCTGGAGGACCTCGCGAGCAGCGGACTGGCCCCTCTTGCCGGCCTGGCTGGAGCACTGCACGAAGACCAGCACGCCGTCGCCCAGGGCATCGCTACCCCTCACAACTCCGGCGTCAACGAAGGCCGCATCACCGACGTCAAACTGCAGAAACGCATCATGGCAGGCCGCGCCAGCGTTCAACTCCTCCGACAACGCGTCGTCCTGATCGCCCGCCTCCGCCGCCACTACGCGGACCGGCCGACCGTGTCACCGAGATGATCTCTGCCTACGAAAATCTTGGCAGAGCCAGCTTAGGTCGTACGCCGACACCCATGTGGAAGGAGTAGACCTTCTCGATGCCCATGTGAGCGAGGATCTTCCCCTCGTCGCGCAGTCCCCTTGAGCCTGGGCACCTGGGATCACCTCGAACCGGCGGTGAATTCCCGCCAGCTCCCGCGGTGTGATGCCCAGTTCCCCGGCGATCCTCGGGCGGGCTTCCTGAACATAGAGCTTGACCCGCTGGTAGTTGCCGGTGAACCCGTACTCCCTGGCCAGCCGCTCGTGGATCACCGCGGCCTTCATCAAGACCTCGGCCCTCAGCATCGCATCGATCAGAGGCGCCACCTCGTCGATCACCCGCTTGTGTGTCTGGCCATTCGCCGGTCGCCGCGGCGGCCCCCGCCGGCCCCCTCGGCCGACAGATTTTACTGACCGTCCGCCAGTTCAGCCCGGTCTCCCTGGCGACCTCCGACACGCTCATCGCGCCGGACTCCACCAGACCGCGAAAACGCCCGGAGCTCCAGCCACCGCTGCGGGTCCAGAACCACAGCCGCCCCTCTCTACCCCCTCGGACACAACAGCTGTGGGCCTGGTGTGGTCCCGGACGCGGTCCCCGGTCTCCTGAGGCGTTCCGCTGCCCGGGGCCGGGCCCGGTACCCGGACCGGAGGGGTTTCCGGGGTGCGGCTCCGTTGTGACGGCGGGCGGTTCGCCGGCCGGGGCCGGTCCGGGCACGGTCCCGGGATACGAGCGGGACCGCGTGTTCCATGGATACCGGAGACGGGTGGTCTGTCCCGGTATGCGCGGCTGGTATGTGTTTGTTTTCGTGTTACTGGAACACGTTCGGCCCCTTGATGACCGCGCACGCGGCGGCACAGGAGTACCGAAGCAAGGACATGACGCCGTTCGCGCCGGTCACGGGACCCGGCAGGACGGCCGACCGGGTCGCCGTGCCGCGAAGTTCACGGTGTTCACGCGAGGGTGACTTGATCAGACAGACGCGGCAGACTGGCGGCACATCGGAGCTCCGTCGCGTACGGAACTTCCGGAGCGAAGGTTCGTCACACCACTACGACGACCTGCTCGTTCTCAGGCGCCATGACTACGAATCAGCCCTAAAGCAAGACGCCGCCTGCGGTAGTGCTTTGATGGAGGGGCGGGGCGGCTCCGCGTGATCGGTGACGAATACGGCATGCGAGAATGATCCATATGTCCCGTGCTCGAACCGAATCCTCAGAACGGCCATAAGTAACTCGGTCTCACAGACGCGATGCTCCAGTGACCGCGATCATCCCGCCATCGCGACCCTCGTCGCCGTAAGGCCCCTGCTGGTCGCCGTCGGCTGGGGGACATCCGACCACCCATAGGGCCGGGCTCAGGACAAGTGGCGACAAGTTTTTCCGGCGCAGCAGGACCTGTCCGAGGTCCTCCACCTCAGGCTCGGGAATCGCGCAGCGTCCGCGATGCTAATGCCGGCTCAGGCAGGCATGCTCTCCTGGCTACCTCGACAGATCCCCGTAGATGCTACGCACAATGGCGCGCTCGGCGAATTTGCACGTGGTGCCACGCGTAATAACTGAACAAAAATTGCACGGTGTTACGGCATGACTCTAGAGATGAGATTCGGCGACACAAAGATTCGGCACTGCGCACCGGCCGGGCCGGCCCTCAGTGCACGGGCAGCCGGAGGTTTGAAAAGACTTCTGCCCTCCGGGGCGGGACCACTCTCCGAAGGAAATGCCATGTCCAACCGTTCTGATGCCCGTCGGAGTTTCGCGTGGCGTAGCCGTGTTCCTCTGCATGTTTGTGCCCGTGTCGCGCTTCTGCTGGCGGCACCCGTGATCTCGCTCGGGGGCAGCGCGCTGGCTCAGGCTGATGCTCCCACGGGTGCCGGGGCTGTCGGGGCTCAGGGCGGTGTCGCGGCGGCGCCCCGGATGCCGGTCACAGGCGGCGGATTCCCGCTGGAGATCAAGGGAGACCTGCAGTACTACGTCACCATCGTCGGGCAACAGACGCCGGGCAGTTATTCCTTCGTCGGGCCCGACGGCAGCGTGCTTCCCGTCACGAGGCAGCCGAAGGAGGGGATGTCCTTCCAGCTCAGTACCGTGACGGGCGGCGGCGGCACCGCCCGGGTGACCGTTCCCGCGCACCTGGAAGGAGGCCGGATCTTCATCTCCAAGGATCCGCTCATCATGCCCTCGTCCACCGACTCGGCCGGCCAGCCCAGCGACACCGGCTACGTGCAGCCGGACCTGAACAACCCGGCCGATCCCAACCAAGGCAACCCGTACGACTTCTTCGAGTTCACCTTCGATAACGGAAGGATCGCGTTCGGCGGCAACACCACCCAGGTGGACGGATTCTCCCTCCCGATGACGGCAGAGCTTAAGCAGGACTCATCCGGCTTCGACCAGACCGTCGGCATCAAGGGCAGGGACGCCGGACAGGTCATAGACGAATACAGGTCATACACCGCCGGGACTCCATTCGCATCCCTGGTCAGCCCCGGCGGTACGCACATCACGGCACCACGGTCGGCACCGGCGTTCCGGCCCGGCGGGGCGGCCTCACAATACTTTGACTCCGTGGTCGCGGACGCGTGGAAGCGCTGGGACGGGGAGGGCAAGTTCAGGCTGCCCGTCGGGACCAGTGTCTATGTGGGCGGCACACAGGGCGCTGGCACACAGCTCGTATTCAGGGAGGAGGTGAACGGCCAGCCGACCGGCGAGAAAGGCACCGTCAGCATGCCCGTCACCCCTGACGTGGCCGCCTGCAGCGGATCGCTCGCCCAGGGCAGTGACCTGGAGAAATCCGTGGAGGTGCAGCTGTGCGCGGCATTCAACCGCGGGATCAGCCAGAACGCCCCCGACATCTGGGACGACGCCAGTACTTACTACAAGGACGGCACGTACAACAAGTACGCCGCCTTCTTCCACAGCATCAGCGAAGACCACCTTGCCTATGGCTTCGCGTACGACGATGTCAACAGCCAAAGCTCCGTGATGATCCTCCCCAACCGCGACGCACCGACCAGCCTCGCTCTCGCCATCGGCAACTGAACAGCAAAAACAGCCTGATGTGCCGGGGACGCAGGGCTGAGGCATTTTCAGGCGGGTCTGCACGGTGAATGTTGTAACTCCCCAGTTGGAAGCGACAGTTGATGACTGATGTGACGAGTGACATCGAGGCGGGGAGGCGTTGTGGGTGCGGCCAACGCCGTGTGGGACGGGCTGGTCGCCGAGCTGGTGGCCCGCGCCCAGGCCAATGGGGCCAAGCTGACCGGGGAGGGCGGTCTGCTGGCCGAGCTGACCCGGCGGGTGCTGGAGTCTGCGCTGGACCAGATGATCCGCCGAGGCGCACACAAGAACGTGCAGGCCCTCGAAGCCGACATCCGCCACTGGGTCAAGAACTGGAACGAGGACCCCGGCCGACGGCCATGCGGCTGGCCTCTTCGACTGGCCGCGCGTGGAGGAGCTTTCCCGGGTCTGCCGTGAACTTCCGCGTCTCCCGCGCAGAATAGGCAGAGCGGGTTGTGGGAGAGCCCCTACTTCCCGGGATCGGCAGGGGCACGACGGCGACGAGGAACTCCCACCTCGCGGTGCCACCGACTGCCGGCCTTCACCGACCGCCGGCCCCCGACCGGCACTGGCTGCCGTCCGTCGGCGGCACCGGGAGCTCGATGATCGCCGCCGTACCGCGCGGCTGGGCGTCCTTCAGGGTGAACCGGCCGCCCATCCCCTCCACCCTGACACGCTGCGACGACACCCCGATGTGACCCTCGGCGGCCCTGGCGGCGAGCTGCCCCGGTGGGATACCGGTGCCGTCGTCGACTACCTCGAGCCTCGCCCGCTCGGCGGTCACGTCCAGTCGGACCACGACCCGGTCCGCCCGCGCGTGCTTGACGATGTTGGAGAGGAACTCGCTGGCGGCGCGGTAAAGCAACTCGTCGACCGGCGTGGGGCCGGTGGACCGACAGGAAATCTCCACCTCGAAGCCGCCGCGGGCCGCTCCCTCCTCGAACAGCGACCGCGTGGCGCGCTCCAGACCGGCCAGCTCCACCTGGTCGGGGTGCAACTCGGTCACAGACGACCGGAGCTGGCGGGCGGCGTCGGCCAGTGCGCCCTCCAGTCGCGCCAGGCAGCCCGAGATGTCCTCTCGTGGCCCCGCTTCGCTGATTTCCTCCGCGTCGAGCTTCGCGGCCAACACGCTCTGAAGGGCGCCGTCGTGGAGGACCTCCGAGATCTTCCGCCGTTCGTCCTCCTCCAGCGTGATCACCCGCCCCAGCAGCACTGACCGCTGCCGGACGAGGTCGGCGATCGTCGACACCCTGGACCGCTGTACATCGGAGAAGAGCACGCAGCACAGCGACACCATCGCGATGAATGCGGCGTGCGTGATCAGGTAGACCCAGTCGGGCGCGGGCGCTGCCGCGACCGCCGCCGTGATGTAGATGGCCACCGAGACGACGCCGGCGAAGGCCGTGACGTAGGGGTAGAGCTGGAATGCCGCGAGGATCGGGACAAGGAAGTAGAGGTCGTCGAAGAGCGTGATGTAGTTCGAGGTGTCCTCGGGGAAGCCGCCCGAGAGCATGAGCACCGTGGTGATCACGGCGAGGTCTAGGACCACCGGTCCGAGGGCGGCGCCGATGGGCGTCATCCGGGCCCAACGCGCCGTCATGAGGAGCAGGTTGACCCCCGCGTAGCACCACATGATCGTATAGACCAGCGCCACGTGGTCGCGCGGCGGAAATACGGTCATGTTCATGACGAAAAGCGCGATGGTGATACCGATCCGGACCGCGCTTTGGATGCGAAGGGCAAGCCAGGCGTGATCGCGCACCACGGCCGATACGGAGGCCCCGGGCAGGTTGGCCGTCCGCCTGAAGGAAGGCCGTGAGAACCGGATCGAACCGTGGATGGGCGCCATGTGGAACCTCCCGGGTCAGACCCTGCCATTATCGGCCCCGGCCGCCCGCCGCGCCTCGTGGCGCATGCGGCGCACCGCATGCGGTGTGTGACCGGAGCCGCGGGTAGGGACAGACGAACTACCTCGGCGCCTTCTTCCGCCGACTGGCGGCCAGACGGGGAGGCAGCGGGCACTGGCCGCCGTGATGCACAAGCTCCCCATCCCCATCTGGCACGCCCTGCGTGACCACACGCCCTATCGAGGACTCGGTGCTGACCACTTCACCCACCGCGATCCCGAACGCGCCATGCGCCGCATGATCAAGGAAGCCAACAGCCTCGGAATGACCGTCCGCTTCGAACCGATCACAGCCTGACCGGCTCAACCGCGGAGGGCATTTTCGTGTCAGTCCCGCTTCAGCAGGGCCCTGGTCCTCGGCCTGTAGGGGCTCGGCTCCGCCGCAGTCCCCCGATGGTCTCCCCCCGGCAGGGGAGTCCCTACGGCCCCGCGACGGTCTACGAGGAGGGCGGGCTGCCCGCGGGCGGCCCTTCTTGTCGGCTATGCCAGTCCGTCGTGAGCGGCGCCGCGAGCCGTCCGGACTTCTCAATCGGCTCGGAGGCTCTCGCCCAGCTGATCGCCGCCGCGCTGGCCGTTCCCGGCCAGGCCAGGCGCCTGTCGCGGGCCTGGGAACGGCAGCCGCACGCACGGGTCGGGCGCAGAGTGAGGAAGGTGAGGCGACCGGCTTCGGCCGCGTCGAGCTCGACGGGCGCGAGGACGTCTGCGCTGGAGGTCCTTATGAGCAGGGTCCTGGAGTCCGCAGAGGTTCTCGGGGCCAAGAACGTACTCGAAGTCGCACCACTGCCGCCGTTCCTTGGGCCAGGGCGCGCAGCGCCGTCGTCTTCCCGCTGTTGGGAGGACCCGGGCGGACCGCGCAGGAGCAGGATCGAGGCGCCGAGGGCCGCGGGGCCAAGGCGGTCAGGTGCTCCCGCTGGGGCCGCGCCACGGCCGTGCAACGTCGCAACCGGCACGGTCCTGCAGCGGCCGGGCCGATCGGGTCGTGCTGCGCCTCGCCGGCGAAGAGGACGCGGCCCGGCTCGTGCGGGTGGCGCCGTACCGCAGTCCGGCCCGTTTTCCAAGGCCGCAGGCCCCTAAGGCTGCTTCGCTGCCGGGGGGTTCTCGCTCCTCCGATCAGAGGAGCTCACGCCACCCATCGGACTGTGCTCTGCGTCACATTGTGCATGCGGGGCCACAGTCGTCGCCCGGAGCGCTTTCGAGTCACCTCAACGGTTCTAACTTATCGTCACATCTGACGCTCCGTCGCATTGCCCGTTCGCTTTCCCCTTGGTGCCGCCGAGGCCCTGGGCCTGCCCTTGTCGCCGCGACTGCCCTTTGCCTACGGTCAATCCACCTGCACTGACCGGTGACTCGGCGATCCATTCCGGAGAACCAACCCCCTATCCCATGCAGGAGCGGGAAAGCCGCGCACAGGACTCGGGCCCAAACCTGTTGTCCGAGCGGATCTGACCTACGCAGCCGGCAACCGAGAGGAATCACCATGCCGTCCAACGGAAAGCACCGACGACCTAGCGACAGCCCGGTCAAGCGACGACTAGTCGTCGCGGGAACCGGACTCGTCCTTCCCGTTATCGCCGCGGGTGCCGCCAACGCCGCTCCGCATAAGGCGCCCGCAACCGATACCACTTTGGCGACAGCCCACAAGGCGAGCCCGCAGGAGAAAGCTGCGACCGCCAAGGATAAGGCCAAGGCCACGAGCAAGGCCGCACCCAAGCACCGCACCCACGTCGTCAAGCACGGGGAGACCCTTGACGCGATCGCGAGTGAAGAGGGAGTGAGCACTGCGCAGCTCTACCAGGACAACGCACAGGTCATCGGTACCAACCAGAACCTCATCCACCCCGGCCAGGTCCTGGCCGTCCCGGACGGCCACGCGCCGGCGCACGGCACGCCTAAGGCCCAAGCCAAGGCCGAGCGCGCACCGGACCGCTCCCCACAGCCGCGCGCCTCGCACGGGAACGACGTCGACGGCTGGATCAACCAGTCGCTGGACCTCATGAAGCAGCACGGCATACCCGGCACCTTCGAGGGCATCAAGCGGAACGTGATGCGGGAGTCCTCGGGCAACCCGATGGCGGTCAACAACTGGGACATCAACGCCCAGAAGGGCACCCCGTCGAAGGGACTGCTCCAGGTCATCGACCCGACCTTCCGGGCCTACCACGTCCCCGGAACATCGACGGACCCGCACGACCCCATAGCCAACATTCTGGCCGCATCCAACTACGCCGCGCACCGCTACGGTTCCATTGACAACGTGAACGGCCCTTACTAGCACGCGGCACCGGTCCCCCCGCCTCCTGGAGCACGCAGAGTACTCCGGAGGCCGGGCAGCCCGGATCGCGCTGGGGTCACACCGGGACTCGCGGAGAACGACGCGCACGACACCTTTGGGCATCGCCGCGAGACCCCGCGCCGGCCATGGCAGGACTGACGAGACCCGGGTACCGGGAGGCAGAAGCCGGACCCGATCCGGTCCGGGGAGCGGCCGACAGGCGTACCGCGCCTCCTCACCCCAGCGCCTTGGCACCGACCGGCGACCTACATTTTCGACAGAGGCACCCGTTCGGCCAAGCGGACGGTCCACGCAGTCAGGAAGGGCAGCTCATGGGACGCCACAAGACCTCCGCAGTCAGGGCCGGGGGGACCCACATGCTGCCGACCGGCGCACGCCTGGTGGCCTCCGTCGCGGTGGCAGCGGCCGGGGTGGGTGCACTGGCAGCCGCCCTCGTACCGGCCGGAGCACACCCCGGCCTGCATGAGGCCTTTCCGCGGACCGCGCACGCCGGAGCCGCGCGCCCGGCTCCGGCGGACGGCCGTGACCGTTTGGAGGCCGCGAAGCCCGCCGCCGCTCCGCGCCCGTCCGGTGCCGCGCAGCCGGCACCGGACGCACAGCGGAAGGCCGTCGGCGCCACGGGGACGGCCCGGCGGGCCGTCGGCGCTGTTGCGGGCGACAGCTCGCAGGGCTCCCCGGCCGGGCCCTCGGCTGCGGAAATCAAACGCCTCAACGCCTTGCAGAAGGAGCTCGATTCCACCTCCCCCGCCGTGGTCCTACGCCTGGTCAACAAGGCCCGCGCACAGGCCGGCAGCCCCCCACTGAAGCTCAGTGCCAATCTCGGCGCGCGCGCCGAGCAGGCCGTCAAGGCCCTGCCGGCCGAATCCGGCCAGCCGGGCACCGTCGAGGGGATGCCGGGGCAGCCTGCAGGCTCATCCGACGCAAGCACGGACGCGAGCGTGGCGAGCTTCAGCCGCAACGAGGTCGGTGCGCAGGCAGCGGTCAACGACTGGCTGAAGGACCCCACCGGGCGGGCCAACCTGCTCGACCCCGCCTTCCGCACCATGGGCGTGGCCAGCACGACCAACCCCGTCGTCATCTGGTGGGCGCACCTCCTGGGAAAGTAGCCCCGTCGGCCGCGCGCTCTCCCACCGGTCCGATCGGCGGCCCCGCGCCGTCCTCCCCGCTGCTCCGCCACCTGCGCAGATCGCTCTGCCCTGGTGTGCGGAGCAGTCCGCGTGTGCGCCCGGATCCGGCCGTGGTCCGATCGGGGGACGGGCCGCTCCCCCGGTCCTCTCCCATGACCGGCTGGTCCCCCGGCGGGGGCCGCCCACCTACGGTCAAAGCAGGTGACCTCGCCAAGTTCCGCGGTGTGAAACTCCCGCGACGCGGCGGGTCCCCCCTCCGCCGCCAGCCCGGCAGAGGCTGTCCGCTCCAGACGCGCCGAACCGGCCGTCGGAGGCTACGAGCAAGCGGAAGTGACACACATGCGCGTGCAGCGAGAAGGCCGGCTCAGGCTTCGCAAGGCTCCCCCGCGCCGGCCCGGCGGGCCGGCGCGGGATCCGGCAGGCTCGGCGGCCGGAGCCGGAAGCCGGACAACGGACGACAGCCCGGCGCCGGCGTCGGTCGGACCCGCAACGGCAGAGGCGCCTCGGCGTCCCCGGCGCGGCCCCCGTCTGGGGGACCTGCGCGTACGCACCCGCCTTTTCGCCGTCATCGCGATCCCGCTGATCGTGGCCACGGTGCTGGGCGGCCTGCGGGTGAACAGTTCACTGGACGTGGCGGCACGCTACGAGCAGTTCCACGAGGTGGCCCAACTGGCGCGCAGTGCAACCTCGTTGGTGCAGCAACTCCAGCACGAGCGCGATGTCACCATCGACCCCGCGGCCCGTACCGCAGCCGGAGGGAACGGCCTCGCAGACGTGCGGAAGCAGACGTCGGAGCTGGAACTGCGGTTCCTGGACGAAAGCGCGCAGCTGTCGCAGACCGGCCAGCTCAAGACCCGCCTCGCGGCGGTCAAGGAGGCCTTCTCCACGTTTCCCCGGATCCGCGCGGCAGCCGACGAGGGCGCCTCCGGCTCGGCGACGGACACCGGCTACCTCAGCCTGATCATGCCGCTGCTGAGCATCGACAACGAGCTCGACGGGCAGCTGGCCCAGTCGCACTCGCAGGGCTGGGGCCTCTACACCCTCTCCTTGAGCACGTCGATGCTCTCCAGCGAACGGGCCTTGATGTCGCAGGCCGAGGCACAGGGCCAGCTCACGCCGACCCAGCGGGCTTCGCTGCTGGCCACCGTTAAGATCCGCGACATGGCTCAGCGCGAGTTTACGATGGCCGCGCCTCCTGGCGACCGCGCCGCCTTCGCCAAGAGCGAGGAATCGCCGCAGTCCCAGAACGCCGAGAAGGCACTGCAGCAGATCCTTCAGGCCCCGCAGAAGCTGGCGCAGTCCCCGGCCCTGCCCGGCAGCTGGTACGCAGACTTCGGCACCAGGGTCCAGCTGCTCGACAAGTTGGCGCTGGGGGTCTCCGACCACCTGGTGTCGCAGAGCAAGGCCCAGTACGACGACGCCATCACCCAGGCCCGGCTTGACGCGGGAATCACGGCGGGCCTGCTGGTCGCCGCCCTGGGGCTCGCCTTCGCCGTGTCGCGGAGCATCGCACAGGGGCTGACGCGGCTGCACCAAGCCGCCACGCACGTGGCCGAGGTCCGGCTCCCGCAGCTGATGCGCGACCTGCAGGACAACCCGCTGGCAGGTGTGGACCTGCGGGTCCCGCCGAGTGGGATCACCACCCGTGACGACATCGGCGATGTCGCGCAGGCCTTCGACGCCGTGCACCGCGAGGCCGTGAGGCTGGCGGGCGACCAAGCGAGGCTGCGCGAGTCGGTCAGCACCCTGTTCCGCAACCTCTCGCACCGCAACCAGAGCCTCGTCCAGCGGCAGCTGTCCATCCTGACGGCGCTCGAGCAGAACGAGGACGACGGCGTCCAACTCAAGCGGCTGTTTGAGCTGGACCACCTGGCGGCCCGGATGCGACGCAACAGCGAGAACCTGCTCGTCCTGGCCGGGGGGCACAGCATGTCCCGGGCCTCGCGGCCGATGTCCCTGCTGGACGTACTGCGCACCGCGATGTCCGAGGTGGAGCAGTTCGAGCGGGTGGGCCACCTCGCCCTGCCGCCGGTGTACGTGGGCGGCTATGCCGTCAGCGACGTGGCACACCTGCTGTCCGAACTCCTGGAAAATGCGCTGATGTTCTCCAGCCCCCAGACGGAGGTGCAGGTCGGCGCTCAACAGCTGCCCGACGGCCGGATCCTCGTGGAGATCCGGGACCAAGGCATCGGGATGGACGCCGACAGGCTGGCCCTCGCCAACGGCCACTTCGTCTCTGGTGAAGCCCTCGCCCCGGAAGCGTCCGAGCACATGGGCCTGTACGTCGTAGGCCTGCTGGCCCGCCGGCACGGCATCGAGGTCGGGCTGCGGACCGCGGCACCGGGCACCTCCGCGCTCGTCATCCTGCCGCAGGAGCTCGCCGTCCAACTGCCCGAACAGCCGGTCACGGACGCGAGCGTCCCTGCACGGCGCACGGCGGCGCACGGGGAAGCCCCGTACGCGCAATCCCCTGCCTGGGAATCCGCCCCGCGGCAGGAGGAACAGCCCATGGCGGAGTCGGTGGCCCCGCTGGACGCACGGACGCGCCCGCCGCGGCGTCCCGGTCCCGGAGCCGGCCCGGGCCGGCTCCGGCCTCCGCAGTCCCCCGACTTCGGACAGGTGGCCGAATGGTCGGCGACGGCGCTTCCCCCGCTCACCCTCCCCGGCGACGGCGGTCGGGTCAATGCCGAGGACAACGGGTTCCACGAACCGACGGCGCCCGGCCACCAGACGGCGGCCGCGGACCAGACCGTGCCCGAGGCGGCGGCGACGGCGGGTCTGCCGCGCCGTGTCCCGATGGCCCGACTCAAGCCTGGAAGCATCGAGACGCAGGTGCCCGAGGGTCCTGCGGCGCCGTCGACGCCGCCGCTGCACCCCGAGGCGGCCATGCCCTCCCCCGGGTTCTCCGAGGCGTCCATGCGCTTGCGCAACCGGCTTGGTGCGCTGCACCAGGGCATCACCCGCGCCGAGGACGAGGACCTGTCGCAGGCCCGGGAGAGGGGGCAGGGATGAACGTCACTCCCGGTTCCGCTCCGGCGTCCGCGTCCGCCCGCAAGCCCGCCGACCCCGCCCCGCCCGCAGCGGAGAGCCTCGACTGGATCGTCAACCGGTTCACCGAGCGCGTCGTGGGCATCCGGTCGGCAGCCGTGGTCTCGGCCGACGGACTCCTGCTGGCCTCGTCCGCCGGCATCGCGGGCGACGCTAGCCGACTGGCGGCCGTCAGTAGCGGGATCGTCGCCCTGAGCACTGGTGGAGCCCAGCTGCTCGGCAGGGGCGGGGTCTCCCGCACGGTCGTGGAGATGGCCCACGGCACCATCATCGTTATGGCGGTCTCGGACGGGTCGCTGCTAGCCGTACTGGCCTCACCGCACTGCGATCTGGGAGTGGCGGGCTACCACATGTCCCGGCTCGCTCGGCAGTGCGGCGAGGTACTGACCCCCGCACACCGGAACCCGCTCCCCGTCGCGCAGGCCGAGGCGCCGCACCGGATGCCGCGGGAACCCGGAGCCGCAGAATGACCGCGGCCTACCAGGATCCGGATGGCCCGACCACGGCGGCGGACGCCTTCGGGCCGCGGCCCTACACCCTGACCCGCGGCCGCACCCAGGCCAGCCGCCTGCTGCGGCTCGAGACGCTGGTAGAGGCCGCGACGGAAGCGCGCGACCACCGCAGTCTGATGCCCGAGCACGAACAGATCCGTAGGATGTGCGCCCACCCGCGGTCGGTGGCGGAAATCTCAGCAGTCCTGGGTATCCCGATCGGCGTGATGCGGATCCTGGTCGCGGACCTGGCGGACAGCGGCCTGGTGCGGGTCCACGAACAGGACGAACGCGGTGCCTCCGCGGCCATGCTGCAACGCGTGCTGCACGGACTCGAACGCCTCTGATGCCCTCCCGAAGAAGAAGCGAGTGAATACCATGGGCAGCCGCCTGACCACCAGTGCCAAGATCGTCATCGCCGGGGGCTTCGGCGCCGGCAAGACCACGTTCGTGGGTTCTATCTCCGAGATCGAGCCGTTGCGCACCGAGGCTGTGATGACAGCGGCATCGGAGGGCGTCGACGCGCTGACCCACACCCCGCAGAAGCGGACGACCACCGTCGCGATGGACTTCGGGCGCATCACCATCGACGAGGACCTCGTCCTGTTCCTGTTCGGAACGCCCGGCCAGGACCGGTTCTGGTTCATGTGGGACGACCTGGTGCGCGGCGCGGTGGGCGGCGTGGTCATCGCCGACACCCGGCGTTTGGAGGACAGCTTCGCCGCCGTCGACTACTTCGAGAACTGCGGGCTGCCCTACGCCGTGGCCCTCAACCCGTTCGACGGGCGGCCCACGCACTCCCCGGAGGACGTACGCGCCGCTCTGGGCGTGGCCGGCTCTGTACCGGTGCTCTACACCGATGCGCGGGAACGCCGCGATGTCCAGCAAATGCTGATCGAGGTCGTCAGGCAGGCCCTGCGGCCTCATGCCGGGGCACACGTCTGAGATCCGCCCCGTACGAAAGAGGCGCGTGTGCGCATGAACCGATCCGGAGGAACACCAGTGAACACCACAGCCACTCAGACCGCCGACCTTCAGGCGGCTTTCGCCGGCTTCGTCGCCCGGACCCCAGGCGTGGAGGAGGGGGCGGTCGCCTCCGAGGACGGCCTGGTCGTCGCCTCGTCGACGGGACTGCCCCGGGACCGGGCGGACCAGCTGGCCGCGCTCACGACCGGCCTGGCCAGCCTGGCCTCCGGCGGGTCCGCGCTGCTCGGTGGCGGCGGAGTCGTGCAGACGCTGGTGGAGATGGACGGCGGCATCCTGTTCGTCACCGCGTCGGCGGGGGGCGGGGCCCTGGCGGTCGTCGCGACACCCGGCTGCGACGTCGGGGCCGTGGGCTTCGAGCTGTCGCTGTACGCGCAGGGTGTGCCAGCCTAGCTTGGTCTTTGACCTGCGGCGTGGGTGAGGAAGGAGTCGTGGGCTCCTTCGTTTTCGGTTTCGCTGCGTCTGTTTTACGCACTGTGTGCACGTCGTAGCGCGGGGCGGGCTGGGTGTTCTTTCGGCCTGGTGGTCGTCCGGGGCCTGGGTGGGAGGATTTCGGTGCTCTGGCCGAGCAGGCGGCCTTGAGGCGGGTCCAGCGGTCCGAACCGCTTCAGGGGTGCGATCAACCGGATTCATCATCTGCTGATCACGGAGGCCCTCGCCGCGCGGCGGGGGTCTCGCAGGTTCTGGACATCGGCTGCGGGTACACCCTTCCTCGGCCCCAGGGCGGAGGCGATCTCCTGTTCTCGCAGAACACCCACGACATCGTGCAACAGCACTGGCGTTCCGTGTCGGTGATCTACGCAGACGTGTACCACGACGTCGTCGGCCAGCGGCGCAACCTGTTGGGCCAGGCCCCGGCTGCCGTCCGTCCGCAGGTCATGCTCGCCGACATCGCGGACATGGCCCGCCTGCTGAGGAGACTGCAGTACGGGGCACCTGACCCGAGACCGGCCTGTCGCTGTCCTCGTCCACGACGTGCTCCGGTGGGTCCCCGACGATGCCCACGTCCAGGACGCCACGGCCTGCCTCCGTGACTGGCTGCCGCCCGGCAGTGCGCTGTCGATCACCCACGCGACGGCCGACTTCAGCCGACCTGGGTCGAGCGGGTCCGGCACGTCTACGGCGAGGTGGACATTGCCTTCCGTCCCCGCGGCCGGGAATCCGTCGCCGGCCTCTTCGGTGACTGGGGTGACCTCTGGGGCGGCCAGTCCGCATCGTGCTCACCGGCCGCCACCAGGCAAACCACCAGTTCACCTCGGTCCCCGACTACGTCTCCGCCGCGTACGCCGGCGTGGCCATCAAGCCCCGCTGAAACAGACCACCGCAGAGCTGCCCTCTCCCTCCCCCTGGAGCGACCGGATAGTCGCTTCGGGTGGGATTTGTGGTTCTACCGACGCCGGATAGGGCGGCATCCCTAGGCTCGAACAGCCAAGACGGCCCGTCCGGCAGAGGGGCCCAGTACGAACTGGTGCGGGAGAGTACGTACTCACCGAAGGCAAGCTGGTACGAGACCACATTCCTGAGATCATCCGGACGAATACCGCCAGCGGCTCCGGGCGAAGCTCCGCGAAGAGGTCGGTGAGTACCTGGAAGCGCACGAGGCCGCCACCCCTGAGGAGCTCGCGGACATCCTTGAGGTCGCCTACGCGCTCGCGGCGGACCTCGGTGTCAGTCCCGAGCAGCTGGAGAATATCCGCGCAGCCAAGGCTTCACAGCGAGGAGGATTCACCAAGAGGATTGTCTGGACAGGTAATTGCCACTGACCCGCGGCCGCCGATCGCCCGATGCCAGGTCTAGATGTTCAGCAGAGGAAGCGACTCACGCCTGGCAGGCTGGATATGTGGCGCTGAGGGTTCCGCGGTGCTGGTGATCGAGGGAGAGCTTGGTGACGAGCGGGCGGTGCTGGATGCCGACTGGAGCGCGTTCAGCGGGATCTAGCGAATGACGGATCACTGGGACGCAACCGGCTGGTCGCCTGGGCACAGCGCCTACTACTGGAGGCTCACGCCGTCCAGCGAGGAGCTGACCAGCGAGGCGCGCTCCTCTCCTGCCAGGCGGCATTGGAAGGGCTGGCATGGATCCGGTGCCGCTGGACGGGCTGCACGTCACACTGGCCAAGGTCGGATCGCGGGCGGAGGTCGCTCCTGCCCAGCTGGACGCGCTCGCCGCGTCCGCGCGGCACGGTCTCGGCCAGGCGTTCACCATGCGCGCGCACCCGATGGCGGGCTCGCGTGGGGCGGTCCGGTTCACGCTGATCCCCTGAACGGAGCTCGTGGCCCTGCACGGCGCACTCTCCGAGGCCGGCCGGGTCGCCGGGGTGCCGGGAGGAAAGCCGACCGCCCACTTCCGCCCGCACCTGGGCGTCGCCTACAACAACCGCGACCGGGCCGCGGCCGAGTGCATCGAGGCCGTCGCGGAGCTGCGGGGGCGCCCCGCGGTCGAGGTGGTCGTCGACCAGGTGTCCCTGGTGGAGCTGAGGCGTGAAGAGCGGGCCTACGTGTGGGATGTCCTGCACGAGGTTCCCCTTGGCCGGTAGGAAAGGCCCGGCGGAGCCGTGGTGTGGGCCATCCGGTTGTCTCAGGATCGGATGGTGCGCCCCATGCATACGAGCCAGGGTGACTCCGGGGTCGGCTGTACTGCGCCGATCTCCTGATACCCCCACCCCTCGTACAGCCGCATGACCTTCCCGTCACCAGCGGTGGGGTTGACCATCAGGGTCGTCGTGTACGGCTCGGCTCGGCCCTCGAGGAGGACGTCGTGCATCTGCCGGGCAAGGCCGATACCACGCCAGGCGGGGATAACGCCGATTTCCTTCACGGCGGCAGTGTCGCGGGCGGTGAAGCGAGGGACGACCGGCGTCGTCATCCGCTTCCACCACCGGTCCCCGGGGCTGATCGTGTTGGCGTAGGTGTAGCCGACCGCGCCGCCATCGGCGTCGGCGGCGATGGCGATGGCCCACCCGGGTTCGGCGGCGTGCCGGTCGAGGCACTCGAAGAAAACGTCGAGGCGGTAGTTCGGATGGTCGAGGAGCTCGGCGCGCACTTGGGCGTACACGTCCCCGATCGTCTTCCGCAGGTCGGGCGTGAACGCGGTGTGCCGCGCTATGCGGGTCGTGGCGCGGGTCATCGGGCGCTCACTTTCATTCGTACCGTGTGCGCCTGCCAGACGGCTGCCTGGCGGCTTCGGGGGGCGACCTGCCGCAGGCGCTGCCCGAACTGGTCAAGCATCAACGCGACGCGGGGGTGTCCCGTCGCGGCGTCTGCTGGCACCTGCACTGCGGTGGTCAACGCGGACTCCACCTCCCCCTGCTCAAGCTGCGCCCGCGCCAGGCGGGTGGTGGTGATCGCCCTCGAGCGGACCATGTGCGGCCTCAGCCCGGCCAGGCAGCGGTGCCCATGCGCCTCCGCCATCGCCCAGTCGCCGAGGGACAGGTACGCCGACAGGGCCAACGAGTCGATCTCGGCCTCATCGTAGAACGCGTTCAACCACACCGGCCTCACTTCGGAACGGTCCGCCCGGCACATCGCCTCCTGCGCCTGCCCGAACGAGCGCCGCACGGCGCGCCGGTCACCGGCCGCCGCATGGATCGCCGCCCCCCGGGCCAGGCCGAGCGAAGCGAACATGGGGTCGCGGCGGGTGAGGGACAGGTTGCGGGCCACGTCGTTCGCGGCGGCGGCTTCGGCCGGACGCCCCATGTGCCGGTACATCGTTCCGGCGTGGGACCAGATCCTGAACTTGATCGCCTGGTCTCCGCTCATCTCCGCGAGGGCCTGCGCTTCACGCATGTGGACCACGGCGCCGTCGAAGCGGCGGCCGTCGATCGCCGCCCACATGGCCGATGACCGAAACGACGCCGCCGACCCGTAGAGGGAGGCCCGGACCCGCTGTGACGCGGAGCCGGACGCCTGGAGGGTGAGGGCCTCGTCGGCGAGCTCGGCGGCCTGCTGCTCGATGCTTCGCTGTCCGCCGTGGCGGTGGTCGGAGGCGATGATGTCCGCGAACCGCTGGTGGATGAGCGCCACGTCCGCCATGCCGACCCGGCGTGGCGAGGCGGCCGCGGCCGGCGCGGTCGCCACGGAACCAGCCACGACGGCGACGGCAGTGGTCATGAAATTGCGGCGTTCCATGGACGGCTCCTGGGTGCACTTGCGGGGGCGAGTGCGGCGCACGAAACCTAAGGCGCCTGCGGTTCGGCCGCCGATCAGCTCCAGTGCTGCGAGTTGCGCGCCCTTGGGACATCGGACCCGGCCCGACCTCCACGCGCGGATGCTGGAGTCGTCCAGGCCGCCAAGCTTTCCGGTCAGTTCGCCCACGGTCCGATTGACCAGGTCAGCAAGCTCGCGAGAGCTGTAGCCCTTCTCCAGCATCCATGCCGCTAATGCACGGTTTTGCGTTGCGTCCATGCAGCCTCACGGTAGCTCGGACAGGCGCCGACTGTCAGGTAAACGGGACGTCAAACCGCCCTAGGTAGCGCCGTGTTGGACCCTCTGAAACGCCCTATCCTGCCGCCCTGCCGGGGCGGTTACCTATCCGTACCAGGCAGGAACAGGGTGTGATCGAAAGCCCAAGGACGGTACCGCTCCCCTACTACGAGGCATCCCACCGTCTACACCCGTGAAGACGGCGAGGTTCGCACTGCGTCTATCCCGACCCTCACTCAGGAGCACATGCACCGACCGGCAACCCTGACCACCCCGGCACACGCAAGGACCCCCGACACCTCGCCAGCCCAGGTGCTCCAGCTCACTTCGCCGGGGGAGGTTGCCCGGGATGTGGAGATCGCGCTCGCGCTCGCCGAAGCCTGCCCGGCCGGGGCCGCCGCCCGCGCCGTCCGTGACCGCCTGCGCACCCGCATCCGGGCCCTCGCCGACCCGGCCGAAGCGTTCGCCCACACGATGGCCGATTCCCGGCCACGCGACATCGCCCTCGCGACCGTGCGCTACGCCCGCGACCTGGCCGCCGACCCCGGAGGGGACCCTGTGGCGAGCCTGCGGCTTCTGGCCAAGTCCGCTCAGCACCTGATCCGGTACGCCGCCGACGGCCGTGCCGAGGCGGCCCGGCCGGTGTCGGGGCTGGCCCTTCGGGCGGCGGCCTGATGGGCCGCCACCGAGTACAGATCGACGCCGAGGCCGTCGTAGGCGTGACGTGGTGCTCGGCCCTCGCCACCGGCCTCGAGCTCCTGGGTGTGATCGGCCACGGCGAGATCACCGGCAGCCCTCATGCCGCCGCGGGACGGGCCGCCTCTTCACCCGAGGAGGAGGCCCACGCCAAGCGTCCCGGCAGCAGCCGGGGTGACCAGCAACGACGAAGAGGAAGCACGTTGAGCGACACGACGACGGACGACAGCGCGACCACGCTGCGCCAGGCGATGACCAGCGACATGGTCAAGGCCGGGATGATCAGGAGCGAGCCGGTCGAGGCCACGTTCGCGACGGTCCCCCGTCACCGGTTCGCGCCCGAATGACGCCGGAGAAGGCGTACGCGGTGGAGATGGCGGTCGCCACGAAGAGGGACGAGCACGGCATCGCCGTCAGCTCGGTATCGGCCCCGCGCATCCAGGCCATGATGCTGGAGCAGGCGAACATCCGGCCCGGCCAGAAGGTGGCCGAGGTAGTGGAGTCCCGACAGGTTCCTTCGCCGTCTGAGCTAGCGCGATTACCCATTTCAGCAGGTAGCGGCGTGGAACCTGACCTCACTCGATGGCGTGGGATTTCAGCTGTAACTCTTATATTTTGCGAGTAGTTGCTGTAATTTCCTTGTCCGTGGCAGATTCTGGAAGTCGCTGGCTCACGCTGGTACACCCTCCGGCTCCGGAGGAGGTCCCAACAGAGCCCGTACTGCCTCCTGCAGGGACCGGTCTGGCGGACGTTGTCACCCTGCAGCGCCGGGCTGCCGCGACAATCACTGATGGCGAGGCGGACGCGTTCTTCCAGGACACCTTGATGGAGTACATCTGGGCCCGGGACGTAGCGGGTCTGGCGCCGACGACCCTGCACCGACAGGTACAGCCAGTCGTCGAGCTCTGCGACTTCTACAAACTTCTGCCGTGGCAGGTCACGCCCCGACACCTGGACCAGTACTTCGCTGGGGTCGGCAAGCGTGCGTCGACCACACTGCGGGGCAAGCTGCAGAAGATCGACGGGTACTACCACTTTCTGGAGCAGCGGTACGCCGGCGAGATCGCCCGGCGGTTCGGCGCGGCCGTTGAGTCGCCGGTCGATCCGTACAACCGTCCTGTTCACCGTGGTGACTTCGGCCTGAGAATCCCGCCGTCGAAGCGGGCCGTGAAGGAGTTCTTCGCGGCGTGGCGCAGCGAGCTGCCGATGGCGCGGAAGTATCCGGTGGCCTGCCGCGACTACGTGATGTCGAAGCTCACGTACATCTCGGGGGTGCGCGCGGCGGAGCTGTGCGGTGTGCGGATCGGCGACATTCACTGGGAGTTGGGGCAGTGGGGGCGGTTCGTCGTGCAGGGCAAGGGTGCGCGGCGATCCGGTCCGCGGGAGCGGCAGGCGTACATGTTCCAAGAGGGCCGGGATCTGCTGTGGTGGTATCTCGAGGAGATCCGCGGAGAGTTCACTGACGACCCGAGCGACCCGGGTGCCCCGCTCTTCCCATCCGAGCGGCTTCCCAGCGGGGTGGCGGCTTTGAACGTTCCCATCGCCCCGCCGGTGGGCCCGGACGCGTTTCGACGCGCACTGCGGGAAGCCTCGAAGCTCTACCTGAGGGGCCCGGTCACGCATCTATTCCCCCATCTGCTCAGGCATGCCTGCGCCACGCACCACTACGAGGACGGCATGCCGTTGTGGGACGTACAGCAAATCCTTGGCCATCGCTGGGCAACGACCACAGTCGGGTACCTTTCGTCCGTTCGCGCTGACCCTGAGAAGGCGAGCCTGGAAGCGTCGCGCCGGGCTGTTCAGCGGCTGAGGGGAAGGGCATAGAGGTGAAGTGGAACTTGCGGATGGTCGCTGCCCAACGGGACATCTGGCGGCCGGTTCAATTGCTCGCGGCGTTCCGGGAGGTCGGATTCACCCCGTCGCTGAGCAAGGTCGCTGCGCTGTGGGGCAGCCAGCCGGTGACCGTGCGGCTGGAGGACCTGGACATGATCTGTGCGGCGCTCGACTGCACGGTGGCGGACCTGATGCAGGAGGAGCCGGAGTCCCATCGCGCAGTACGGGACGAGGCACCTCGCGCGGCCGCGAGCGGCATGCCTGGGTCCGAGGCGGCACGGCCGGTCCCCCGCCCCGGCGGCTCCGGCCGCAAGTCGCTTCCGCCGAACTAGACCACGGCCATGGGCTTTCGAGAGCAGTGGGAGAGGTGGGCGGAACAGGGACCTGCATCGTGTCGGAGATGCGGCGCCTGGGGCACGGTACGCCCCCGGGGCGTGTGCCAGCCGTGCACTGACTGGCACCCCGCGAACCACGGTGTCGGACGGTGCCGCCACTGCAGATGGCCGAGGGAGGTCACCCTCGACCAGCACGGGACGTGCCGCCTGTGTGCGCTGGAGTGCCGCATCGCCTCGGGGGAAATGGGCCCGCCCAAGGCGGATCGACCGCGGCCTCTGCAACTGTCCTTGATCCTCCCAGCGGTGCTGCGGTCAACGGCCGGCCAGCCTCGTGTGTACCAGCGGCAACTGGAGCGAATCCAGCAGCGGCAGCGAAAGGAAGTACAGGCTGCTTCGTTCCCACCGCCGATCCCCGGGCAGACGTCCCTCCTTGTGGTGAGGCAGGGAAGGATGTACATGGAGGCCGTCCGGGCGGCCATCGACGCGACGGCGGAGGCGCGGGGTCCGTGGGTCCGCGACATCGGCCTCCTGTCCGACTGCCTCCACGCTCTGACCGCACGTCCTCCCGGGACCCGCCGAGTCGGCCTCGACGCCATCCTTCGACTGCCGCGCCGACCGGCGCTGATAGCGGAAGTCCTCGACCGCGCCGGGCTCGGACCACAAGCGGAGCGGGCTGAGATCATGCGGCTAGGTTCTGTTTCCTGGATCTCCTGACGTGATCATGCTTGTGAGGCCAGGCTGGTTGGCGTGGTTGGTCGAGGGGATCTGACGAATGCGGAGTGGGGGCGGCTGGAGCCGCTCCTGCCGCGCTG
>NZ_JAPNLJ010000077.1 GCF_026627445.1 Streptomyces sp. H27-H1 | reverse complement strand
CCACCAGAAAGGTGCCCCGCCCCTGCGTTTACGATTCGACCTAGACACTCGAATCCTTGCAGGTCAGGGCACCTTTCGTGTTGCCAGCTCCACCTCAGCGATCAATTCGGCTGAACAGCCGAGGCTGGTCGCAGACCTGGGCGAACGCGGCGGACGTATATTGCGATCCGCGGTCCGCGTGGAAGATCACTCCGGTGACGTCGCCCCCACGGGCCGCGATCGCGGCCTGGAGCGCGTCGATGACGAGCCCGGCTCGCATGTGCGGGGCCATCGAGTAGCCGAGTACACGGCGGGAGCGGATGTCGATGACGCAGGCGAGGTAAAGCCATGCGGCTCCGACCTGCACGTATGTGATGTCGCCGCACCACTTCTCGTCCAGCGTGCCGGCAGTGAAGTCCCGCTGGACCAGGTCCGGCACCGGCGGCGCGAGCCGGTCCGGAACGGTCGTGCGCTTCTTCTTGCGCAGGTGGCGGCCGACGATCTGGTGCTTGCGCATCAGCCGTGCGACCCGCTTGCGGTTCACCGTGTGACCGAAGCCGCGGAGTTCGGCATGGACGCGAAGCACGCCGTAGTTGCCGTGGTGTTCGGCGTGGATGCCGCGGATCTCGGCGACCAGAGCATCCTCGTCCGCCTGCCGGGCGGCCCGCACCTTGGCGCCGGCGATCCACCGGTAGTAGCCGAACGGGAGACCTCCAGCGCCCGGCATATCCGCTTGATGCCGAAGATCCCGGCGTGGGCGGAGACAAAGTCCCAAGCGGCGGTCTTCACTTCATCTCCCGGGCGAAATAGGCGGCTGCCCGGCGCAGGATCTCCCGCTCGAGCTGCCATTCCTTCTCAGCCTTGGCCAGCCGGGTGTTCTCCGCTCGCAGCCGGGCCAACTCGGCCTCGGTGTCCTGCGGCGCGCCGGCTGCTGCCGGACGGCCGTCTGCGTCACGCACCCAGGTCCGCAGCGTCTCGGGGTTGACGTTCAGATCGGCCGCGACGTTCCTGAACGTCCGCCTGCCAGCCGAAGCCCGCCACAACGCGATCGCGTCGGACCGGAACTCCGCACTGTACTTCGAGGGCCTTGCCACGTGGTCTACACCTTCCAGGATCAACAAGATCCATTGTCAGGTGTGTCCACACCACAGGGATCACCTCATGCGGACAGAACTCGTCATCGATGCCCTGGCGGCTGCCGAGCGGACCCGGGGGAGCGTGGCCGGAGCAGTGATACACACCGATCACGGCTCGCAATACTCGCTGAACCAGGGCTGATTCAAAGTCTTGGTGGTTACGTGGAAGCGCTGTCACAATCGGGCGACGATCCGTGGAGGCATCGCTACGAACACAACGAAGCTCCGGGTGACGGGGCGACCTCTCAAATCGCCCTATGTGCCGGAGCTTCGATGTGCCGTCAATCTGTCACCGTCTGTTTGGTGAAGTCGTCCACGCGTTAACACCGCGAGGTGCTGTTGGACGGCTGGCTGCGGACGCTGCCCGGCCCGTGCAAGCGTCGTGGACGCCGTCACCCGCTGTTGTTGACGGCCGCCTGCGTGGTCCCGGCCGGAGCCCATTCCTGCCCTGGGTCGGCCAATGGGGCCGCAACGCCCCCCAGGACACCGCCGCCCGGCTCGGCATCCGCCAAGCAGGCCCGCTCGCTGTCCGCCTAGCACCTCGACTCAGCAATCCCCACCACGACCGACAGCATAGCCAGCCTTCGGAATGAGCTGATCTATTAGCGGTATCGTTGTCGGCTCAGGTATCCGCGTCGGGGCTCACTTCTCCGGTGATTACATATAACCTACCGCTTGGTTATGGTGTATTGGACATTATAGGCATCGTCGAAGATCGAACCGCTTCGGGTCGTCTTGCAGTCATACGAAGTTTTGTCTACGTTCAGCCCCTTGTAGACGGTACACCCTGCACTGTTGGTTCCACTATTCGAATCGGTGGCATAGCCTTGGATCGAGTACTCTGTGCCCTGAATTTTGTATTGAAAGGCAATTCCCAGGCCTTGCCCGTTGGTGGCTGTCCAGTGGTCCGGTACACCCCAGGATGCGACGCCTTTGGGTGCGTCACCTTCGGCCCAGTTCGCATAGGGGCCGGACAGTTCGTAGGTTCCCGAGTCCAGCGCAACACCCTGCCCCGTTTGCACAGAACCTGTCACCCTGTAAGTAGTCGCGGTGGATGCGGCGGCGGATGGTGCTGTACCGAGCGCGCCTGCCACGGTGAGGCAGATTCCTAAGGCTACAACAGAGGCATTCTGACGCTTCATGAGATCTCCTTGAGTAGTCGTATCTTCTGACGACTTCCGCAGTAGGCTATCTGAATCTTCTGAGGCCAACCCCTCCCCTCGATCAAGATATCGCAAAGAGATCCACCCTTGCGGCGAGTTTAGTATTCCCATACTTCGGGCGGGACTTCGAACTTGAGCGGTGTGGTTGGGTGTCTGCACCGGCTGCTGTCTGTCGCAATCTGTGATCGACAGTGTGAGCTGTAGATCATGATGTGCCTGGTGTCGGTGCTGGTTGAGGCGGGGGCCGGTGATGGAGATGACGGCGGGCGCCGTTATCGCGACGAGATGTGACTCGCAATCATTCACGGCAGCTGTAGTGAACCGCCCCGTGTCGGATAGAGACTAGATTCGTGAAAGGATCGAGTCATGGCACGACCTTCCTCCTATCCTATTGAGCTGCGCCGCTGTGTGGTGCGCATAGTCGCCGAGGTCCGCGGCGACTATCGGAACGAGTCCGCCGCCTTCAAGGCGGACGCCGGGAAACTCGGCATCGGCTCGACCGAGACGCTCCGAAAGTGGGTGCGGCAGGACCAGGTCGACTCCGGGGCCCGGCCGGGGATGACGACGGAAGAATCAGCCCAGCTCAAAGCCCTCAAGAAGGAGGTCGCCGAGCTGAAGCGGGCGAACGAGATCCTGAAGGCGGCGGCGAGTTTCTTCGCGTCCGAGCTCGACCGGCCACACACGCTTTTCGAGGCCAACTACCGGGTCTACGGAGCCCGGAAGGTCTGGCGGGAGCTGAACAGGCAGCGCCATGCGGTGGCCCGCTGCATCGTCGAACGCCTCATGCGCGAGAACCGCATCGCTGGCGCCGTCCGCAGCAAGAAGGTCATCACCGCTGTCGGGTCGCCGACTTCACCCACATCTCCACCTGGAACGGGTTCGCTACGTCGCTTTCGTCGTCGACACCTCCCTCCGCGTCGTCGGCTGGATCCGCCTCCACCAGCAAGGGGACCAGGCTCGTCCTGGACGGCCTGGAGATAGCGCTGTGGCAGCGCGACCGGGACGGAGTCCCGCACGCACAGGGCGAGTTGACACATCACTCGGACGCGGGGTCGCAGCAGTACACATCGTTGGCGCGGGCCGAGCATCTGGACCGAGCAGGCATCGCGGCATCGATCGGCTCGGTGGGCGACGCCTACCACAACGCCCTGATGGAATCGACGATCGGCATGTTCAAAACCGAGCTGAATCAAACGCGGTCGGCCCTGGAAGACGCTCTCCCCGGTCGAGCTGCCTCCGCCTGGACATCCTCTTACGGCCTGCGGCCGGTCGCCGTGCATCCCTCCGCGTCACGCACCCACGCGCGCAGCATCTCGGGGTTGACGTTCAGGTCGGCCGGCGACGTCCCTGACGTCCGCAGCCCGCCACAACGCCACCGCGTCGAACCGGAACTCCGCGTTGCACTTCGAGGGCCTCGCCATGCAGATCTACACCTTCCTGGACCATCAAGATCCATTGTCAGGTGTGTCCACACGGCGGGGTTTTCCTCAGGCTGGGGCGGTTCAGTTCGGCGGTGAGGGTCTGTGTGTCGGTGTGGTGTTCGAGGGCATTCAGCAGGAGGGGTGCGAGCTCTCGGTTGGGCCAGGCATCCACAGGGACGGGGCCGAGAAGGTAGCCGGTGATCCACAGCCGTCCCAGCACACTGGCCGCCGTGGCGCGCAGGGTGGTGAACAGGACCGGGTCGGCCAACGATTCGAAGCCGCCCGGTGCCAGCCGGAGAGAGTCCATGAGTTCCCAAGCGTGGGCGAAGACGGTATCGGCGTCCTCGCCGTCGCCTGCCAGAGTGCAGCAGGCCTCAACCAGCCAGAGGCTGGCCTGGGTGGCGGCGGCGTGCAGCTCCGCATGCACCTGCCCCGTCTCCTCCGGGCACTCGGGTTGGGCATGTGTTCATTCTGTGGCCCGCCAGGCCCTCCCGCAGCGCGGGCAGGGGACCGCGTGGTGCGGGGTGAGCGGGCTGCGGGCGTGGCGTGGCGAGCCTTGCCGGGTGTTTGGGCGAAGCTGACCTCTCTGCAGTTACAGGGAAGGGCGGGTCAGCAGTGACGGTCGTGAAAGCGGGCCCGGAAGCGGGCGTGACGTTGAGGTCATACAGTCCGCAGGACCGGGAGCAGGTTCTGGAGCTGATTGACGCGGATCGACTTCCCGGCCGGCCCGCGGTCACGTCCCGGATGCTGGACTGCGCGCTGGCGGGACGCTGCCCCGACAGTGGGGAGCCGTGGGGGCTGGAAGGATTGTGCACGGATGTGATGGCTTCCACGGAGGGTCGTATCGTGGGGGCGGTCTCCTTCGCAGTCCGTCCGGCGGACGGTGTCGGCGTGCTGCTGTGGCTGCACTGCCTGGCGGAAGACCAGGCCATTGCCCAGGCACTGATCGACCACACGCTGGGCCACTGCGGCCGGCGGACCGTGTACGCATTCGACCTGGCCACAGCGTTCTCGTTCGCGGGTCTGCCAGTGGGCAGGCGGCGCGGTACCCGCAGGGCGCTGGAGATGGCCGGGTTCACCCGCCAGGAAGGCCGGCGCTACCTCCACCACCGCCTCGACACCCTCCGCCCGCGCCCGTACACAGTCGCGGACCTCACCGATTCCGCCAACCCGCCAGGCTGGCGCGTCCGCCTGCGCGAGAGGGACGGCACCCGCATTGGTGAAGCCCTCGTCAGCCTGCCCGTCGAGGGCACCGCAGTCCTGGAATGGATGACACTCCGGCCGGGACGTCACTCCCTCGGGCACGTCCTCCTCGAGCAGTGCCTGGCCCACCTCGCCGACCGCAGCGTCCGCGAGGTCATTACCCTCCTCGACACCTCACCCGACAGCGAAACACAGCACGACCCCGTAGGACAGCTACACCTCCAGGCCGGCTTCCACGAAATCGACCAACTCCACACCTTCACCCGCCGCCCCTAACCACCACCCACAAACACACGCGGCGAACATCCCCCATCACACGAAAGAGCAGCGCACCAAACGTTTTCGCCCCAGACCAGCTGTCCCCGCCAGCTGCTGGTCAGTCTGTCGTCCACTGATGAGCTGAGCTGCCGCGCCATTCCACCCACTCCGGATCGTCCAGAAGGCTGTCGGGATCACCGAACCCCGCAGCCTGGAGAAGACGACAAGATCATGGTCGGAATGCGCGAGCCCGAGCACCTGGTCACGGCCGTCCCGGCGTACAGACACCTGACGGCCACCCGTCAACGACGGCCCAAGGACAACGATCGGCGCGCACTTCATACCAAACAGAATGCCCGTGCGACGCCCCGGCCACAGCCCGCCCCGAGGGCCGGTCCGAAGTTCACTCGCCCGGTTGAACCGACCGGCAGCATGCCCTGATTACCACGGGTACCGGGGCAGGGGGACGGGAGCAGGCCGTGTGGAGTCCTCACTCAGCAGCCACCACCGGCCCCCGACGGCACGGAACCGGATCCGGTAGGTCAAATCCGGCCCGTCGGCCACCTGCGTCAGCCGCTGCCCTGCACTGTCGAGCAGCCACAGCGCCATCCGGAAGGTCGCGCCGGATACCAGTAAGTCCCGCTCGGTAGGGGCCGGCGGCACTCTGAACGCAGCTCTCCAGCTTTCCCGCGGATCGCCGTTCCGACGGCGCACGTCCATCAACTTCACCTGCCGCACCGGGTGCACGCCGAAATTAGTGATCACCAACCGGACCTCGGAGGACTCCACCGACAAGGCAACAGCAACCAGCGGCGCCTGCCTTGCCTGCTCCCGGCCGTGCTTCTCAGCTGCCTCATGGCGCCCCAGATAGACGCACAGCCCGATCGCAGTCAGTCCCGCAACACCGGCGCCGGTTCCCAGAACGAGAGACAGCCAGTCCAACCCCACCATTTGCTCCTGGCCGTCGCCGTCGCGTCGACGGTGAGCGTCTCGACGTGCTTGCGGGGTACCCGCAGGTGCCCCTCACACTTGTAGTACTGCGCGGCGGTGGCGAGGTGCGGCGCCCGCGTGCCAGCCTGCGTGCGGCGGGGCTTGGGCTTCTCGTCAACCTCGGTAGGTCTGATCCCGAGGACCTGTTCCAGCGCCCACTGCTGCACGCCGGTGAGGGTGTCCCAACACCTCAGGGACCACCCCGCCACCCGAAACGGGCCAGGCAGGCCTATGCTGCGCAAGGACCTTCGGGGGTATGGCTGGGGCAGCTCAAATCTCAGTTCCGTGAGGTCTGCACGCCCCAGCTAGCCTCGAAGCGCTCCCCCCGGTCCAGGACGCGTAGCCCGTACCCGTTGTTGAAGGCGTTCGACGCGCAGGTGTACGGCTCGATGGCCAGGCCCCGACGGCGTGCCGCCTCCGGCAGCGTATCCCCCGTGTACACCTGGAGGAACTCGTGCTCGCGGTCGAGCCACACCTTCAGCGAGAGCGGGCTGCGCGGCGAGGACATGCGCACCCAGGCTCGACCGTCTCGGTCACGGACGAGGTTGGCGAACCCCGTGTCCATCTGGGTCGCGCCGATCCTGCGGGCTCTGCGGAAGTCGTAAGGGGTGCCTGCCACGGTAACCGGCGGCGGTTGCGGAATGCTCCGTGCATCAGTGCGGAAGTACTTGGCCGCCGGCAGGGTGAGTACGACGTCGTCGATGGACGGTGTCCCCAGGGTGAAGTAGGGGTGCTGGCCTGAACCGTACGGGGCTCTGGCCGGGCCGATGTTTTCCGCTGCGGTGGTAACCGTCAGCCCCTGCCGCCCCAGCTCGTAGGCCTGCCGCAAGCGCAGGACGAAGGGATACCCTGGCTGGGCATGCAAGACGAGTCCCATTACGAGCCGGGAGCGGCTGCGCTCGACCGGTTGCCAGTTCATCCACCGCGTCAGGCCATGGATGGCGTTCTGATTGGCCGGCTCGCTCCAGGGCAGTTCCTGCTCCGCCCCGTCGAACTCGTACGTCCCATGGTCGATACGGTTGGGCCACGGCACCAGGAGCTGCCCGTACGAGGATCCGGTGGGGTAGGCCGAGGGGCCGTAGGTGTCGAGGAGTTCGGTGTCGTCCATCCTGAACGAGCGTAGTCCGGCTCCCAGTTCGGTCACCACGGCACTCTGGTTGCCGTACGAGATGCCGTACTGCTCGCCAGAGAGGGACGCGGCGTCGAGGTGGGGATCGGAAGCCGGCTCGGCAGGGGGGCGGGGGGAGCCGGCCCGGGCCGGGGCGGACGCGACCGCCGTGAGGCCGGCAGCGAGGGTTGCTCCGAGCACTGCCCGTCGGCCTGGGGACTTCATGTGGCTCTCCTCGACTCGGTGGACGCGGCTGATGATCACCGCGGAGATGATGCGAGGCTATCGGCCGCATATCCCTCTTCCACGAAAAACGCCGCGGCAGGTCGGGGGAAGTCAGCTGGAAAGCGCAAGGCGCCCCGAGCGGAGAACGGGCGCGCTTGCCGAGCACGGTCACCCGCATCACCAGCCTCGCCACAAGAACAGGACCAGACTCGGATTCAATCGGCCAATGGCAGACCTGTCCGGTGACCTGCCGGAAGATCACCGCGAGGGGAACCGAAAGAGCCGTACCTCTATGGAGCCGCCTGGAGCACACGCTACGGAAATTCGCGAGAACTCGACCCGCACCACGACCCACCCGCGCAGTCGCCTTCGTTCCACCACCTGAGGTTCCCGCGCCGTGCGGGAGTTGCTGAGCGGCAGGTCAGTGGGGGTTGACGGGGTTTCAGGCCAAGATGTCGGCCGCCCTTTGCTCGGCGTAATACCTGTCCTCGAACTCGGTTGGGCTGAGGTGGCCGAGCCGTTTCTGAATGCGCCGGCTGTGGTAGAAGCCGTCGATGTACTCGAAGAGCGCGAGGTTCTCCTCGGGCGCACGATCCGCCGCGCCGCCGACGGCTCCCTGTCCGTGTGTTGGCTGCTGGCCGAGTGACTGCCCGGAGCCGCCGAGCCCACCAATGCCGCCCATCTGCGCACCCTGCGCCGGGCCCTCGACGAGGTGGCGGGTCGTCACGGTACCCAACGCTTACGACGAGTTCATCCTCACGGGACTGACCGGTCCCACGCCACCTCGACGCCGTCCGCCTCCTGGCCCGGCGCGGCCGAGGCACCCGGCCCGTCCTGGCTCTCCCCATGCCCGGGGCCTTCGTAGGCGGTGGGCCGTTCGGTCCAGAACATGCCGGACGCGGCCCGTCGCGCGAGCATCACCAGTACGCCGACGAGGCTTAGGCCGAGAGCGATGACCAGCGGCGGGCCCAGACCGAACCAGGACGTCGCGCCCGCCGAGTTGGCGGGGTCCGCCATATCGGCGACCGCCTCGGTGAGCAGCCAGATCAGCATCACCGCGCCGACGACAGGTCCGACGCCGATGAACAGGAACTCGCGTACCCCCGCGGTGAGCCGGCGCCGGTGGTAGACCGCGCAGGCGATTCCGGTGAGGGCATAGTAGAAGGCGATCAGCAGGGACAGGGCGGTCAGCGAGTCAGCGAGGGCGTTCTCACTGATCCGGTGGATGAGCAAGTACCAGACGGCGGCCGCGCCAGCGACCCACCAGGTGCTGACGGCCGGAGTGCGGTACCGGCTGTGCACCCGGCCGAAACGAGGGGGGAGGGCGTGCCTGCGTGCCATGGACAGCGCGGTACGGGAGGCCGGGATGATCGTCGTCTGGGTCGAGGCGAGGGCCGAGGTGGCGACGGCGAGCAGCACGATCCAGTCCCAGCCGCCGAGGACCTCCCGTGCCAGGGACGCGAACACGGCCTCATTGTCGTCTGCGTGTGCGGCGAGATACTCGGTACCGGCGTAGGCGACGACCGCGACGGCCACGGACACGTAGGTGGCCAGGAGGACGACGGTCGACCAGATGCCGGCTCTGCCCGGGGTGGAGGAGGGGTCCGTCGTCTCCTCGGTCAGGTTGACGGCTGACTCCCAGCCCCAGTAGACGAAGACGCCGAGGAGCAGCCCGCCGGTCATCGCCGTACCCCCGGCCCCGAACGGGTCCAGCCAGCTGACAGCGGGCCGTACGGCTTCGAGGGAGCCGGTTCCGGCCTGGACCCGGTATAGGGCCACGGCCGCGAAGACAAACAGGCATAGGGTCTGGAGCAGGACGAGGACGTTCTGCAGGCGGGCCGCGGCCTGCGTGTCCCGCACGCATAGCGCTGCCATCGCCACGATCACCAGCACGGTCAGCCCCTGACGGACCAGGGTGTCGGCGGCCCACGCGTCCAGGCCGACGGCCAGCAGGCCGAAGTTCACGGCCACGTCGGCCAGTGAGCCGACCACCAGAACACCGGTCATGGTGATTGCCCAGCCGCCCAGCCAGCCGACCGTGGGTCCCAGCGCACGAGTCACCCACGAGAAGGTCGTGCCGCAGTCGGGGTCGGCCCGGTTCAGATAGTAGAAGGCGGACGCGATGAGCACCATCGGAACGAAGGACGCGAGCATCACCCCGGGGGCGTGGACGCCGACCAGCGCGACGACCGGCCCGATGACCGCGGCCAGGGAGTATGCAGGCGAGGTGGCGTTGAGCCCAATGGCGAGAGCGTCGACGAACCCGATGGCGTTCGGTCTGAGCGTCTCGTCCGGCGTCTGCGGGGTGTCTTCGACCATGGTCCCTCCCTGGTGCGCTGTAACGGGGCGTGCTTACGATGAGGAAACCCGTGCGCCGCACAGAGCGTCTATGGTGTTGGCATAAAAAGCGCCCTGGCTCAGCCGCCCACACCCCCGATCGCGGTCCCGGCACTAGCCCGGCCCGCCTGGTCCCCGGACTGTGCGGCTGGGGCGGCCAACTGTCGTTCTGCGCTGTCCAGTAGCATGTCCAGGGCGACCGGATAGGCGCTGTGGGGCATGCGGGCGGCCAGCAGCCCGGCGGTGGCCGCGATGTTCGGGTACTCCTCGGCCGGCAGCCGCGCGTACGTGGACTCCCACCGCTCCTCGTCCGATTCGCGCGCCTCCGCCGGCAGAGCCAGGGGGCCCGCGTCGAGCGCCGCGAAGGCCAGGCACTGGTCGATGTAGGCGTGGTAGATCCGCACGGCGTCTCCGTCGGCGAACCCCGCCCCACGGAGGCTGCCGAGGACCGCCTCGTCGGCTGCGACCTCCCGCGGCCGGCCGGACACCCGGCTCGCTGTCAGTAGCGCCGCCTGAGGATGGGCGAGGTAAGCGCCATGGATGCGAAGCCCGAGGGAGCGCAGGTCCTCGCGCCAGCGCCCGGTTGGCGCCCACCCGTCGACCGCCCGGCCGATCAACTCCTCGCCGATGGCCAGGGTGAGCCCGTCCATGCCGTCGAAATACCTGTACAGGGTGCTGGGGTCCGCGCCCAGGGCAGCGCCAAGCCGCCGGGCGGACAGGCCCGCGCTGCCGTGCTCGCGCACCATCCGCAGGGCCGTTTCGACGATCAGCCGCTCGGAGAGCACCGTCCCTTGCCGGGTCGGGCGCCGCCGCCTGCGAGCCTCCTCCAAGACCACGTCCTTCGCCATCGCCCGCCCTTCCCCTTTGTATGAAGGTGCCGTGATCACAGGGCAACCCTTATGCCAACACCATTGACCATAACTCGGAGCAGCGGGTTCCATCAGCCCCCGAGGCGCACGCCTCACCGAGAAAGGACCTCGTCATGCGTGTTCTGCTTGTGGGTGCCGGTGGTGTCGGGAGCGCGATCATCCGGATCGCCGCCCGCCGCGGCTTCTTCGACCACTTCGTCGTCGCCGACTACGACCTCGCCCGCGCCCAGGCCGCGGTTGCCTTCCTGGGCGGCGCCGAGCAGCGCTTCAGCGCCTGTCGCGTCGACGCCTCCGACGAGGCAGCGGTCACCCGACTGCTCACCGAGCGCGGATGCGACGTCCTGATGAACGCCACCGACCCGCGCTTCGTTCTTCCGCTGTTCAACGCCGCGCTCGCGGCGGGCAGCCACTATCTCGACATGGCGATGTCCCTGTCCCGTCCGCACCCCCAGGACCCGTACAGCGCATGCGGGGTTAAACTCGGCGACGAGCAGTTCGAACGGGCCGAGGAGTGGGAGCAGTCCGGTCGGCTGGCGCTCGTCGGCATGGGCGTAGAGCCGGGCCTCTCGGACGTCTTCGCCCGCTACGCGGCCGACGAACTCTTCGACGAGATCGAGGAGATCGGGATCCGTGATGGTGCCGACCTCGCCGTCGCGGGCCACGCCTTCGCCCCGTCGTTCAACATCTGGACGACGATAGAGGAGTGTCTGAACCCGCCCGTGATTTTCCAGCGCGAGCGCGGCTGGTTCACTACGGAGCCGTTCAGCGAGCCGGAGGTCTTCGATTTCCCCGAGGGCATCGGCCCCGTCGAGTGCGTCAACGTCGAACACGAGGAGGTCCTCCTCGTCCCGCGCTGGGTCGGGGCCCGCCGGGTGACCTTCAAGTATGGCCTCGGCGACGACTTCATCGACAAGCTCAAGACGCTCCATGCCCTGGGCCTGGACTCCACCGAACTCGTCACGGTCCCCGGCGAGGACGGTCCGGTCCGGGTCTCGCCCCGCGACGTGGTCGCCGCCTGCCTGCCCGACCCTGCGACGCTGGGGGATCGGATGACCGGAAAGACCTGCGCGGGCACCTGGGTCAAGGGCACGAAGGACGGGCTGCCCCGAGAGGTTTATCTGTACCACGTGGTCGAAAACCAGTGGTCCATGCGCGAGTACGGTTCCCAGGCTGTCGTCTGGCAGACCGCCGTCAACCCGGTGGTGGCCCTCGAACTGATCGCCACCGGCGTGTGGACTGGTCCCGGAGTCCTGGGCCCTGAAGCCCTGCCACCCCTTCCCTTCCTCGACCTGCTCACCGCGTACGGCTCGCCTTGGGGCATACGCGAACAGGGCCGCACCCCGGCCAAGGGCCACTGAAGGCCGGACGCCGGCCGCAGGTACCGCGCCGGCAGGCCTCCCCGTGCGGACCCGCCTGCGCGGCCGGTGGCGGTCAGCGGAGCGAGCGACTCCTCCGGGCCCCGCTCGCGCAGGGCCGCGTAGGCGAGGCACAGCGTCCGTGACGAGCTCGGTTAGCCTCGGCGTTTCACGTGGGGGGCCGGTTTCTGTGCGGTAACGCGAAAGTGCCTTTTGAGCTGGGACGATGAACCTTGTCGAGGGGTTCCGCCGGTCCTGGCGGAAGGCACTTTCTGCGTGCAGGGTATCGGTTCGCGTCCCAAGCTCCATGTCTCCGCTGACGGCGCAGGGGTGGTGGGTCACGCCGGTGCACGATTGCTGGCGGATCTTGCCGATGCCACCGGGCTAACCACCGCGTACTCCACCGCGTTGAGACCACTTCGGCCACGCGGCACTGGCCACGCCCCAGGCCGGATCGCCATCGACCTCGCGGTGACGCTCGCCAACGGAGGCCAGCTGATCACGGAGCTGACCGTTCTGCGGGACCAGCACGGGAGTTCGGCCGCGTGGCCGTCACTCCGACGGCCTGGCTGCAGGCGGCTGACCGGGGCGAGGGCATACCCGCAGCCCAAGCTGGGAGACGTACACTTCCCGGGCTGACCTCGACGCCACGCTGATCACCTGCCCCTCGCAGAAGGCTCAAGCTGCCCCGACATACAAGGGCGGCTTCGGCTTCCACCCGCTGACGTGCTTCCTGGCCGCCATCGGCGAGGCGGTGTCCGGGCGGCTGCGGCCCGGCCATGCCGGAGCAAACACCGCCGCGGACCACATCGGGTGCTGGACGAGGCTCTCGTGCAGATCCCCGACGCCCGCAGGCACGGCACCGACATCCTCATCCGCACCGACAGCACCGGATCGGCAAAAGCCTTCCTCACCCACGTCCGACGCGCGGACGCGAGGAATTCGCACCTTCTTCTCGGTCGGCTACGCAGTCACCGAGCCGGTCCGCCACGCGAACCGAGCCATGCCCGACCCGTCTCTGGCATCCCACTGGACCAGGACGGCTCGCTCCGCGCCAGCACGCCGAGGTCGCCGAGGTCGCCGAGCTGACCGGCTATCCGGCCGGCACCTACATCAACGTGCGCCACGAGAGGCCGCAGCCCGGCGCCCAACTCTCCCTGTCCGACCAGGACGAGGGCCTGCGACACCAGGTGTTCCTGACCGACACCCCCTCCTCCGGCGGGGGCTCCGCCCAGTTCCTGGAGGCCCGCCACCGCGGACACGCCACCGTCGAAGACCACATCCGGTACGGCAAGGACACCGGATTCGACCGTTTTCCCTCCCGCCACTTCCCCCCCAACGCGGCCCGGCTCGAACTCAGCCTCGCAGCGATCGACCTCCCCGCCTGGAGTCGCGTCCTACTGCTGGACGACGGGCTGGCCGACGCCGAGCCCAAGGAACTCCGTTACCGGCTCCTGCACGTCGCCGCCCGCCTCACCCGCGACGGCGGCCGCCTCCACCTGCGAATCTCCGCCACCTGGCCCTGGAGACACGAACTCCCCACCGCGTTCCACCGACTCGCGGCTCTGCCCCGCACGGCCAGCTGACCGGCAGCCCCTGACCCCCACCACGCGAGGAACTTTGGAGAACCCGACCACCGCGCCGAGCCCTCACCACGGCCACCAACCAGCACAGCCCCAAAACGACCTCACTCGGCTACCGAGCAGCCTCACCTGGAACGGCGCCGGTGCCGTGCTCGGTGCCCCTCTACCGGTTCTACCTCCACTCGGTCCTCGACCACTTGGTCTGACTGCGAGGAACCTGTACACCAGGGAGTTCTGCTGGGCTACGTCATGAGGCTCTGACCCCACGGACGCTCCACCAGCCCGGCCGCGGTGATGACGTCCTCCAGGGACTCCAGGTAGATGGGTCCCCACTGTCGGTAGATCTTCAGGACGCGCTCCTGCCCGGCCTCGCTCACGCTGGTCCACACGTCCCGGTCGAAACTCCTCTCGAGGGTGGTGAGGAACTGCTGCTCGGCTCGTGGCAGGGCCATGAACTCAGTGAGCCACGGCCAGTCGTTCGGGCGGCTGAAGTCGAGGAGGACACCCCGGTACTCCTTCGGCATGACCGACCCGGTACTAGAGGAGCACTCTGTCGAATCGCAGGTAGCGGGCCTGGTGCGTCTGGTCGAGGCCGCCCAGTGCGCTTGGGTGGTCGCATAGTTGCCCTGGACGAAGGCGTCCGTCTCGCGCCTGAGGGCCTGGACGACGGCGTTGTGCTCTTCCGCTCCGTCCTGGCAGGCCAGCACGTGGATCCTCGTGTACGAGGCGAAGGCAGGGCCGAGCACCCCCGTGCACACGTGCCGGGAGACGGAGCAGAGCGTGGGGCTCGTGCACAACCACATCGGCTCGGGAACGGTGACGAGGTCGCCCTTGCACTCACTGAAGTGGGCGTACGGGGCGGACAGTTCGAAATCTGTGACCGGAAGGAGCTGCGAGTTGGCCACCGCGGCACCCGTGCAGATCCGGGGCCTCGGACCGTCCTCGGCGCCGGAGCGGCCAGCTGGATCTCGGCCGGCGTCAGGCAGCCGCCGGGCTCCGCGTAAGTGATGAGGCTGCGTCCTCGGGGGACGCGGGCCCGCGCGCTCAGGGAGGGGGAGGTGCCGTGGGCCACAGGTCGGTCAGGGTGGTGCTTGCCTTTCGGATCGGTACGGGAAGCACGGCCGTCGTGCCGGCGCCGGCGGCGTGGCCCGGGACCCGCAGGTCAGACAGGGCCCAGGCGCCGGCGGCGATAGCAGGGAGCCTGGGACGAGGCGGAGGAAACCGGTGCGCAGGGAGGAGTGCTCCGCGGCCAGGCCGATGGCCACGGGGCGGAGCAACGGCCCGCAGTAGCCGAGGGTGCCGGCGCGAGCGATGGCCGCCGCCTGCTCGCCGCCGACGAGACAAGAAGAGCACCTCCTCCAGGGCCGGAGCCGGTCAGCCCGTCAGCCGGGGCACCCGTCGGCCCTGGGCCATGCCGGCTCGTCGCCTTCGCCGCCCTCGCCGGGTGGCCAGGAGTGGAGGGTGTAGCCGTAGCGCAGCTCTTCGAGCAGCAGCTCATCGTGCTCCCCGTCGGCGAATTCGCACAGCGCCGTGCGGCCCTGCCAGGCCTGGTCGAGGGAGAGGACCAGCAGCAGGTCGGTCCCTGTGCCCTCCTTCTCGGCCCGCTCCCAAAACTGGCCGGGCGCGGCGGTGACGTACACGTAGCCGTCGGCGTACGTCTGGCAGGCCAGGCGCAGGGCACCCTCCGGCGGGATGAGGTCCTGTTCTACCAACCGGTCGCGGTAGCACTTGACCAGCTCTGCCGCCCGGGCCTGGCCCACGGCCAGGTCGATCCTCATGCTGCTCTTCATCGCGGCTCTCTCCTCGCGCCGGTGGCAGGAGGGGTCACCGGAGCTCCTCCGGCAGGGTCCGGGCGGCATCGACCGGTACGGTGCGTACCAGATGGCCCCACACGGCCATGCGATAGTCCGAGGTGTACTTGGGGGTGCACGTGGTCAGCGTGATGTAGCGGCCCGGGCCGGTGTAGCCCGAGCCCTCGGGCACGGGCCGGATGATGCCGGTGTTGTCCATGCCCGTCTTCGGCAGTGTCTTGTCCAGGCGGTAGACGTACCAGGTGTCGCGGGTCTCGACGACCGCCGCGTCGCCCGGTCGGATCCTGTCCATGTCGTGGAACTTCGCCCCGTGGCCGTCCCGGTGCGCGGCCAGCGCGAAGTTGCCGGCCGTGTCCCAGGGCATCGCCGCGTTCGGGTACACGCCGGCCACGGCCTGGTCAAGGACGCTGGGTTCCGTCCCCGGCTCGATCAGGATCGGTGACTTGCTCATGCTCGGGACGTACAGGAACCCGATCGTGGCCCCCGCAGGGGGCTTGCGCTGCCCTTCGCCGGCCGCCTGTGGCTGCTCCTGCCACCGCGTCCGCAGCTCGGAGGACGCGCTCTGCGCGGTCCGGTTCGCGAAGTAGTCTGTGCCCCACACCGAGTACGCCGTGTACAGCCCCATGAGCAGGCTCATTGCGCACAGGACCGAGCCGAGCCGGCCGGCGAGCGAACTGCCCCGACCGGTGCGGCGCCGACGCTCCCCGACACGGCCGCGACCGCCCCCGGCGGGCTCCCGAGGCCGTTGACGCGGTTCGTCGGCGTCCTGGTCCGGCTGTCGGGGGGGCGCGGCTCGGCGAGCCGGCGAGGCGGCGGGGCGGTGCGTCCCGGAGGGAGGCGGGTTGGGCATGTCTCGTTCCTCGGCACAGTCAGGGGCGGGGCCGCCCGGGCGGCCTGCGCCGGGTGGTGCTCGGCACGATGCGCCATCCCCGTGCCGCTCGGACCTGCCGCCGGGGAAGACAACGGGGCAGTAGCTGTGCGCGCCCGGTCGTCGGGATCCCGGCTCGGGCCGTAGGGGAGGCCAGCCGGTGCGGTGGCGGTCCTCCGAAAGGTGCTCCGGAAGCGGGGGTTCCCGGTCGGGGGGCTGCCAGTGTGGGCCGCGCGCCGGAGGAGAAGCCCGCAGGTGTACGGGAGGGCATTCGGCTCCTCACCGACGGGATGTGCCCGTGCCGCACCTACCCCGGCCGGGTGCGGACCCCCCTGGGGCCACACCCGGCGCAGGATGCGCGGACGCGGGAGGCCCGGGAGACGGCGCAGCTGGTCGTTGGTGGCTGCCGGTGGGTGAGCTGGTCGACGGGCCCCGGTCCCGGCCTTGGATCTGCCGTCCAGCGCGGCGGCCGTCATCCGTGCCGCGACCGGCGCCGCCAGCCGTCCGCCCGAGACGGCCGAGCGCGCGGTGGAAGAGTTCTGGATCCACACCGCCATGGCGACCTTTCGGCCGTCCCGGCGCCCGTACGCCGTGGAACCACGTGTACGGGTTCCGCTGTTGCCGGTGCCCCGCTGGGCGGTGCCGGTCTTGCAGCCGACCTCCGTGTGGACGCGCAGGAGGAGGTGCCTCCCACAAGAACCGCGCCTACCTGCGCCGCCGCGGGGTCCGCTGCACCATTCCAAACAAGGCCGACCAGGCACGCAACCGCCAGAAGCTCGGCTCCCTCGGTGGCCGGCCCCCGCGCTTCGACCCGGTCGACTACCGCGAGCGCCATGCGGTCGAGTGCGGGATCAACCGCCTCAAGAGGCACCGCGCTGTCGCCACGCGATGCGACTGTGAGGATGTTCGGGTGCCGCTTCGGGCGGTGGCCTGACTCGCGATACGACTGGCCGTGGTGCCTTGAGTTTGATCTGTCGGCCACTGCTCGGGGCGGTACTCGCTGCCGCCGGGCAGGGGACGTGTCCCGATAGGGGCCTTCGCGAGAGGCACCGTCACAGTCTTGACCGCCCCCGGCCCGGCGACGGCCACCGGTTCCGGAGGGGATCAGGAGGCAAGGCGACCTTGACCAGCATCACGCAGTCCACCGCCCCATGTCACGTCCCGGCGGATGCCGAGGACGTCCTGCTCGGCGTGGACACTCACAAGGACGTCCACGCCGCAGCCGTCATCACTGTGCTTGGCGCCGCCCTGGACGGCCGCAGCTTCCCCGCGACCGCAAATGGCTACCGGCAACTCCTCGACTGGGCACGATCATTCGGCGTGCTGCGGCGGGCCGGCGTCGAGTGCACCGGCTCTTACGGAGCCGCCCTGACCCGTCACCTGCGCGCCGAGGGCATCGAGGTGACCGAGGTCAACCAGCCCGACAAGGCTGCCCGACGCCGTCACGGCAAGACCGACGCCATCGACGCCGAGGCCGCAGCCCGCGCCGTGCTGACCGGACGAGCCACTGCCGCGGCGAAGACCGGCGACGGTCCAGTCGAGATGCTCCGGCTGTTCAAGCTGGCGAAGGGGTCCGCGGTCAAGTCCAGGACCCAGGCGATCAACCAGCTCAAGAGCGTCCTGGTCTCAGCTGACTCGGCTCTCCGCGAGTCGCTGGCCGGGCTGAGTAACCCGCACCTGTTCAAGCGGTGCGCCGACCTCAACCCCCAGCACGCGAGCGGGCCGGCCGGGGCCGCCCGTTACACCTTGAGGCTGCTGGCCCGCCGCATCCGGCACCTGACCGAGGAGACCGACGACCTCAACAAGCGGATAGCCGAGGCCGTCGAAGCCAGCACCCCAGGTCTGCTGGAAGTCCGTGGCGTCGGCCCGGACAGCGCCGCTGCCCTGCTCATCGCGGCCGGCGACAACCCGGAGCGACTCGCCAGCGACGCCTCCTTCGCAGCCTTATGCGGCACCAGCCCGGTCGAGGCGTCCTCCGGGAAGACACAGCGCCGCAGACTGAACCGGGGCGGCGACCGCCAAGCGAACGCCGCCCTCTACCGGATCGTCCTCAGCCGCCTGCGCTGGGACGATCGCACCCGCGACTACCTGCAACGACGTCTGACCGAGGGCAAGACACGCCGTGACCGAGGGCAAGACACGCCGCGAGATCCTGCGCTGCCTAATGGGAGCTACGAAGTCGGGGAATGCTCGATTCGTAGCCGCCAGCAGGTGAGCACTATCGCTGCCCGAAGCATCGGACTTCTGGTTTGAGACCGTGCCCCTGCTGGTCGGCCGGTAGGCCAGACCGCTAATGGGGTGGCGTGCCCGCCCCAAGGGGCGTGAGCACTGGATCCATTAGGCCGCGCGCCGTGCCTTCCGCAGGCTGCACCGCTGTGTCAAGTACGTTATAGGGAGGGTCTGTTGCTGCTGATCGGTGATGACTGGGCCGAGGACCACCACGACGTCGAGGTCCAGGACGAGAGCGGCCGGAAGCTGGCCGCCGTGAATCTACCCGAGGGCGTGACGGGCATCGCCAGACTCCACGAGCTCGTCGCCCGGCACGGCGGTGAGGGCCTGGATCCGGGCGAGGTGGTGGTCGGGATCGAGACCGACCGCGGCTCGTGGGTACAGGCCCTGATCGCCGCCGGCTACCAGGTGTTCGCGATCAACCCCCGCCAGGTCAACCGCTTCAAGGAACGCTATGCCTCGTCCGGGGCGAAGAGCGACAAGGGCGACGCCCACGCACTGGCCGACATGGTCCGCATCGACCGGGCCCAGCTGCGGGCCGTGGCCGGGGACAGCGAGGCGGCCCAGGCCGTCAAGGTGGTCGCCCGCGCCCACCAGACACTGATCTGGGAACGCACCCGAACCTTTCAACGACTGCGCTCCACGCTGCGGGAGTACTTCCCTGCCGCGTTGTCCGCCTATGCGGACCTGACGCTGACCAGCACTGACGCACTGGAACTGCTGGTCAAGGCACCCACTCCAGCGGCAGCGGCGAAGCTCACCCGCACCCAGATCACCGCCGTCCTCACCCGCCATCGCCGCCGCAACCGAGAAGCGAAAGCCGCCACGGTCCAGGCCGCCCTGCGCGAGCCACAGCTCGGCCTGCCTGAACAGGTCACCACCGCTTATGCAGCCACCGCCACCGCCCACGCACGTTTGATCATTGCGCTCAACGAGCAGATCGCTGCGATGGAAGAGCAGGTGAAGGCGCATTTTCTGGCACACCCGGACGCTGAGATCTACCTCTCGATGCCGGGCATCGCAGAGGTCACGGGCGCCCGGGCGCTCGCGGAATTCGGTGACGACCCCCACCGATATGCCAGTGCGAAGGCACGCAAGAACTACGCCGGCACCAGCCCCGTCACCCGCGCGTCCGGCAAGAGCCATACCGTCCAGGCCCGCTACGTCCCCAACAACCGCCTCGCTGACGCCCTCCAGGCCCAGGCATTCTCCGCCCTACGCAACTCGCCCGGCGCCCGCCGTTACTACGACAAACAGCGTGCACGGGATGTGGGGTGCCGTTAACGAGCGGCGAACCAGGTGACAAGTAACCCGCCAGTAGCCTTTGGATCGAAGGTCGGCCCCCTTGCCGGGATGTGGCGAGGGGGCCGAGTGGTGTCGCGGGTTCAGGCTGCGGCTGGCTCGGGCTCCGGTTCCTGGGGGACGGGCTGGGCGAGTTGGAGGCGGCTGCCCATATTCAGTCGCACCTCGCCGTAGGGCTGGATGTGCATCCAGAACAGCGGGGTCAGGGCGCGTTTGTCCTCGTCGGTCAGGAGGTCTGCCCACTCCGGATCGGCGAGCATGTCTTGGATCATCAAGGTGTTAACGAAGACCAGCGCCGTTTGCAAGAGGTGGAGTGCGAGAACAGAGAGTTCTTGCTGGTCACGGCGGTTGCTGCTCAGGTCGCCGCTCTTGCCGAAGAAGATGATGTCGTTGGCGCCGTTCCAGCCCTCGACGACGTTCAGCCCTTCCTGGATCTCGCGCTGGAGGTCGCGGTCGCGCAGGTAGCGGGCGACGAAGATGGTCTTCTGGGCTTTGCCGACTTCGAGCATGGCCTGGTAGACGGGGTGGGAGGCGGTGCGGGTGAAGCGTCGCAGGATGGCCTCGGTGGAGGCGGTGCCGACCCGGATCGCGGTGGCGTACTTGATGAGCTGGTCGTAGTTGTTCTCGATGACGTCCCAGCGGATCGGGCGGGTCGTCGCGTCGGCCAGGCGCTCGTGGCTGTCCTCGTCCTCGCGGCCGGGCCGGTACAGCTTCACCTTGTTGATCTGCTTGATGCGGGGCAGCAGGTCGTAGCCCAGGAGCCTGGTCAGGCCGAACCCGATTTCCGACTGGCCATGCGAGTCCACGTAGTTACCCTCGGCCTGCATCGTGGTCGCGTGCCGCATCATCCCCTCGATCGCCGCGGCGACCTCCGAGGCGGTGCAGTTGAGAAGCTGGCTATGAATGGCCATCGAACCTTTCTCGATGTGCCAGTACACGAGCACACCCCGGCCCCCATACCGGGAGTGCCACTCGGTGAAGATGTTGCGGTCCCACGCCTTGAAGTGCGTCGAGTCCGAGGCCACGGTGGTGGTGCCCTGCCCCCACACCGTCTCGGAGCGGGCGGCGAAGGTGGCGTTGGCGATCTCCACCCCGGCGGCCTTGAGCCCGACCGCGGTCAGGTAGCGGCGGGCCGTGTAACGCAGCTCTTCCTCGGTGTGCTTGTGCTCGCCGGAAGCGACGGAGCTGATCCCGGAATTGGTGCCATACGCATAGGCGATCAGGAGCAGGCGTTCCAGGAGCTTCGCCTCGTCGATGGCCTCCCTCGTGCCGATCGGGGCCATGGCCTTGAGCATCCCGGTGCGCAGGGCGGCTTCCTTGAGGATGTCGATCAGGGCGACGGTGCCCCATTTCTTGCGGATCGCCTTCTTGAGCTTGCGCAGGTTCTTCGGTTCTTTCTGCGGTTCGGGGTCGGTGAACTTGATCGCCCCGTTGCGGTGCTTCCCGCTGATCGTCACCCACGGCAGCTTCGGCAGCTTCGTGTCCAGCGCGCCGAGCTCGGCGCGCATCTCGGCCTGGAGCTGGGCGGTGAAGACCTTGCCGTCGCGCGGCTTGTTGAGCTTCTCGTAGTACTCCGCGCGCCTGACCTCGAAGTCGTCGGGCAGGTCATCGTCGGGGTTGCGCCACTTGTCGGCGCCGACCACCCAGATCTCCTTGCAGCGCAGCCGGTCGCGCAGGGCCTGGAAGACGCACGCCTCGTACACGGTGCGCATGACGCGCTTGGGCCCCTTGTCGGGGGTGAAGATCGCGAACTCCATCCAGTCCTTGCGGACGACCCCGTCGAGCGGGATGGTCTCGCCGAGCGGCAGGTAGGTGGTGGAAGAGTCCTTGTGCCGCTCGATCAGCTTCAGGGCGACCATGACGGGCTTGTGCTGGTCGTTGGAGGAGCAGAAGTCGAGCACGCTGAGCAGCTTCATCAGCCCGCTGCGGTAGTGGTTGGAGTAGGAGGACTTGAACACCTCCCGCTTGTTGCGGGCGAACTCCGCGTTGGTCGCCTTCATCTCGGCGACCAGGTCCTTCAGCGTCTTCTCCCCGCCGGCCGCCGGGAAGACCACCGAGCGGACCGAGCCGTCCGGGGCGCCGAGCGAGGCGGCGGCGATCTTCCCGAGCAGTCCGGACTTGCCGCGGACCTTGGTGAACTCGGCGACGAACGCCTCGGTCACCTTCTTCTCCGCCCGCGCGTTGATGCGGTGCACGGTGGAGTTCAGCAGCTCCACCAGGGTGTCGGTGATCTCCCGCTGGCGCTGGAAGAGCAGGGCGGCGAGCAGGACGTGCCGTACGGGAGCATCGAAGCGCCGCAGGTGGCTGGGTGAGGACGCCGACGCTCTGGCCCGCCAGGCGTTGATGACCTGCACGCCGATGCCGGCGAACGCCTTGGCCGGGATGCCGACGGCGCGGACCTGCTTGAGCTTGGATATCTCCTCCAGCAGCGAGTTGAGACTGACGTTGCCCGGATGGGACTTGATGTCCGAGAGCACCGACTCCACGTCGTCTTCGTCGTCCTCTGCGCTGTCACCGCCGTCCCCCTCGGCCGTGTCGCCTTGGGCGGCGTGGTCGTCGGTCGGGTCGGTGAAGACCAGCGCGTCCAGCCGGCCGGGGCAGTCCTCTTCCCGCGCGAGCCGTGCGGCGACCTCGGCGACGGCGCGCTCGTCGGCCTGGTGCAGTGCGGAGCGGATGACCGCGTTGATCTGGGCCGCGGTCGGCGGCTCGATCAGGTCCTCGCGCATCTGCCGCATCAGCTCGGCCCGCACCTGCTCCTCGCGGCGCTCGTCGTGCCAGATCACGTCCACCAGCTGGGAGACGAGCTTGACCTGGTCGGTCGTGGTGCACTCGTGCCAGCCGGTCAGATCCCGCAGCTCGCTGCGGTGCCGCTTCGCGGCGCGCGAGATGAAGTCGTAGAACCCCAGCTCGGTGGCGGCCACGCCGACCTGCTTGGCGACGTGCTCGACGGCGTCGGGCGGCAGCTCCAGACGTATCTTGGGAAACCGGCCGCGCCAGATCAAAAACTTGAGCTGGACGGCGAAGCCCAGCCTCGTGCTGCCGGTCTTGTTCCGTAACCAGCCCGCCTCATCGCCGGACAGGGTGAAGTGGTCCACCACCCCGTCCAGACCCAGATCCCGCCCCACTGCGCAGCCCCCTCCGCACGCCCCCGTGATCACCTGTCGGGCTGGACGGTAGAGGCACCGCTGTACAGCGGGCGCAGGTATCAGCGAAGTACCCCGGCCCAGTCCTCGGACCTGGTATAGACACGGCCGAACTGCCAGGCGCCCCGGGCGGTGGCCGTCACTCTCCCCGCCCGGGGCGCCTGGAGCGTACGGACCCCGTCAGGGCCGGGGCAGCGGAAGGCCGGGCAGCTGCGGGTGCCGCAGGTGCTGCCCGCCGTCGTAGACGTGCAGGGTGAAGGTCTCCGGCCCCGGGGCGTCGGCTGCGTCGTAGGCGTCCAGGACCCGCTCGATCCGTTCCCACAGCTTCTGTTGTGCGACATCCCGCGTGTTCCCCTGAGCCCCGGAGAGAGTCCGGCCTGCTGGCCAGGGGGTTCGTCCCTCTCTCAGCAGCCCGGGGCTCAGTGAAATAACTTCAGGATTTATGAAGTACTCTCAGC
>NZ_JAPNLJ010000076.1:11879-23935 GCF_026627445.1 Streptomyces sp. H27-H1 | reverse complement strand
TCGGATACGCCGGTCTCTCCATATCCGCACAACATCACTCACATCCCGGCCAGCACGTCAGTACATCGAACGACCACACGATCGAGCGATCTCGAAACATGAATAAAGGGACTTAATGTCCTCTCAGGGCGGTGCCGACAGGCTGGGACGGCGGCATGCGGGGCGTATGGTGGCCAGCAGCTCAGGCCGCCGCGATGGCCGACGGCCCGGCGGCCGGGTTCAGGTAGGTGGCGTGCAGGACGACCTCCCCGGCGCTGGTGTTGCGGCCCTCGTGGACGTGTTCGGATCCGCGGAGTTCGAGGAAGGTGTCGACCGGGCGGTACCAATGCGTCAGCCCCGGGCGTCGATCGACGACGAGCAGGTCCCCGGGGCGGTCGTGCCACCCCGTACCGCCCCGCCGGAATCACGATGCGCCGTACGAGGACCTCGGACACGACCTCGACGTGCAGCGCGATGGGCTCGGCGGCGGTGCCCCGGGCGAGGTTCTCGGCCAGGGGGCGCCGGAGCGGGCCGAGCGGGCCGGCCGTGGCGGCCGTCCGGGCGGCGTCCGCCTCCTCCCCCGGTCGGAGGAGCAGGCGGACCGCGTCTGCCGGTGCCGCCTGCGGCGCTGAACGCCGCAGGCTGCGGAACACCCGGGGGATCCCCGTATCCACCGGCTCGTCCCCCTATCAGAGCCTGACGGCGGTGCCCCTCCGCCCGAAGAGTGGATCGGAGCTACCGGCCGCCTCCGCAGGACGCGGTCCCGGAGCGGTACATGGACTCATAAGGAGACTGGACATGAGGTCGATCATTGCGACGGGCGTCGCAGCATCAGCCGTAGGGGCAGCGCTGATCATTCCGGGAACCCTCCCGGCGTTCGCGGCGACGCCGCCCGCCCACTCGCTCACGGCTCCGGCCGCCGGCGGGCTCGGCATGGGTACCGACGGCGCGGGCTCGGACAACGGCGGCGCAGCCGCCTCCTCCACCGAGCCCGGCGTGGTGATGATCGCCCCGGCCAATCCCGCCAACGGCAACTCGGACACCAGCCCCATCATGAGTCCCGGAGCCGTCAACATCAGCGGTACCTGCCCATCGAACGCGACCGCGATCACGTCGATCGCCTCGGGCGCCTTCGCCGGCGGGCAGGCCACCCTGCAGAAGACGGACCCCATGGCCTTCACCGCCACGGCGCAGGTACTGCCCGACATCGACCCCAGCGTGCCGTACACCCTGACCGTCAACTGTGCCGGTGCCGCATTCACTGACTCCTTCACCGTCCAGGCCCCCAGCCAGCCCACCCCGCCGCCGGCACCGCCGGCACCGCCGGCACCGCCGGCACACCACGTGCCCAGCGGCGGGAACCACGTCATCCCCAGCGGTGCGCCCGACACGGGTGTCGTGTCCGAGGGCGGGGTCGGCCAGAGCGCGCTGCTGGAGACCGGTGAGGGAGCGGGCATGGCCGCGGCGCTGGGCGCGGCCGGACTGCTGGGCCGCCGCTGGATGCGGATCCACAAGCGGTGAGCACCGTCCAGGTGCCGCCACACGCCGGGTCCGACGGCGGAACGCCTCCGCAGCCGGACCGTCGGCGGCGGATCGTCTGGCTGTCCGTGGGCACCGTCCTAGTCATCGGGGTCCTCTGCGTCCTCGGCATCCTCATCGAGCACTCCCTCGACGTGGGCCCCGCGGCATCGGGTTCTACGGCATCGGGTTCCACGGGATCAGGTCCCGGGTCTGCTAGGCAGGTCACCGCCGCGCCGGCGCTGAGCCGGTCCCTGCCGGAACGCATCGAGATCCCCTCCATCGGGGTGGACAGCCCGATCGTGCCCCTGGGCCTCACCGCCGACGGCACGGTCCAGGTGCCCCCGATCGCGCCGAAGTCCCCCGTCGGCTGGTACCGCCACTCACCCACCCCGGGTGAGACCAGTGCGAGCGTGCTGCTGGGCCACAAGACCGCGGGTACGTACGGCAAGAGCGTCTTCTACCGGCTGGACCAGGTCCGGCCCGGCACCCGGATCAACGTCATACGGGCGGACGGCAGTACGGCGGCGTTCACCGTGACTCGGTCCGAGGTCTATCCGAAGTCCCGGTTCCCCTCCGACGCCGTGTACGGGGCCACGAGCACACCGCAGCTGCGGCTGGTGACCTGTGCCGTCCCGGCCGGGCCCGCGGGCAGTGGCTACCTGGACAACCTCGTGGTCTACGCCACGCTCACCTCCTGAACCGACCGACACGCACCCGGCCCGTTCCACGGGCCGGGTGCACACCTGCGCCGGTCTCCCGGCGCGCTTCCCCGGTCCTCGGCGCACGAGGACCACCGGCCCTGCCGTTCGGCGGGCCGCCGGACCCTTTCGCATTCCCTTACGCGCAGGTCACGGGGCCAGGGCCAGAGTAAAGCTGTACAGCAGACACCCCTATGTGAAGGAACTTCATGTCCATTCGTTCGACCGCCCGCCCCCATTCCACACGTCTCAGCCGCGCGTCCCTGCGCACCGTCACCTGTGCCGCCCTCCTGCTCGCGGTGCCCACCGTGTCGATCGGCGGTGCCGTGCTAGCACATGCCGACACACCGTCGGTGGCCGCCAGTACCGCGGACTCCCAGCCCTTCGACCAGACGGTCACCACGGACGGCTCCAACGTGACGTGGTCCTTCAGTCTGAAGGACCACACGCCGCTCGACTACGTCGGTCTGAACTTCACACCGAAGGGCGCCGGTCAACAGAGCTTCACCATGACCCCGGACGTGGCTGGCAAGACCTGGACGTTCACCCAGCCGGCCACCGCGACGACCCCCGACTTCAGCTACTTCCTCGTCTACAAGAAGCAGGGCGCGGCGGTCAACGAGCCGCAGACGCCCGTATACGACCAGACCGGTCAGCCCGTCACGCCGGTGAACCCGCCGAACTCCCAGGGCACGTTCCCGCTGCACCTCGTCGACGCCAATCAGGGCGACTACGCCACCATCGTTGGCCAGCCCACCCCGGGCCACTACGCGTACGTGACCGCCGACGGCACCGTGAAGCCGGTCACTGAGCAGCCGAAGGAGGGCATGTCCTTCGCTCTGAAGCCGACTTCCGGCGACACCACCACGGTCGAACTCCCCAAGGAGCTCCAGGGCGGCCGGATCTTCATCTCCAAGAAGCCGCTGACAATGCCCGCGGCCACGGTCGGCGGACAGCCCAGTGACTCCGGCTACATCCAGCCCGACCTGAACAACCCTTCCGACCCCAACCAGGGCAATCCTTATGACTTCGCCGAGTACACCTTCAAGGACGGTGCGATCCCCTTCGGCGGCAACACCAGCCAGGTCGACGGCTTCTCCATCCCGATGACGCTCGAACTGAAGCAGGACTCCTCCGGCTTCGACAAGACGGTCGGCATCAAGGACAAGAGCACCGCTCAGGTCATCGCCGATTACAAGGCCTTCGTCCAGGGCGACGGCACGTTCGGGTCGCTGGTCAACGCCGCCGGTACGCACATCACCGCGCCGCGGTCGGCCCAGGCGTTCGTGAAGCAGGGCGCAGACTACTTCGACGGCGCGATCAAGACCGCCTGGGGGCAATGGGCGAAGGGCACCTCCGTGGACGACTCCAAGGAGTCGTTCGTCCTCCCGGACGGGGACAACATCAAGTACGAGGGCGACACGGGCGCGGGCGGCACCGGCCCGCTCAGTTACACCAAGTACCAGAAGGCCGGGGACGGCCAGTGGAACAAGGTGGTGACCGGGCAGGTAGACAAGCCCTCCACCGGTGACGTGACGGCCTGCGCTGGAAACCTCGCCAAGGGCAGTGACGCGGACAAGTTCGTCGAGGCGCACCTGTGCGCGGCCTTCAACAGAGGCGTTTCCCAGAACGCCCCGTCCGCCTGGGGCCAGGCCGACACCTATTACAAGGACGGCACCACGTTCAACAAGTACGCGGCCTTCTTCCACAAGGAGAGCGTGAACGGCCTGGCGTACGGCTTCGCCTATGACGATGTCCACGACAAGAGCTCGGTGATGATCCTGCCGAAGTCGGACGCGCCCACCAGTCTGACCTTGACGGTGGGGTCCGGCACCGGCACCACCGCCGAAGCGCAGTAGCAACACGAGAGCCCAGGTGTGTGGCGCCGGCGGCGCAAGAGGTGGTGCGGCTGCGGGTGGTGGGTGGCTGCGCTGTTACGGCCTCTCCCCACAGCGGCCCGAGCGCTGCTCCTACCGCCAGGACCAGGCGAAAGTCGATGCCTGGCTGACCCACGGGTACCCGGACATCGCCGAACGGGCAGCGGATGAGTGGGCGTTAAGTCTGATCTTCGTTGGTTCGTGATCGCTTGATCGTGGTACCGATGGCGGCCCCTGCCGCTGGTGAGCATGTCCATGTTCAGATGCGGGTGTGAAGAGAGAGCCGTACCCCAGCGACTTGTCGGACGAGCAACGGGCGTTGATCGAGCCGATGATCACGGCCTGGAAGCAGGACAGGGTGGCGTGGTCGGCGACCGGGGATGCCGGGTCCTGCGACCTCCGGGAGGTCGTGAACGCGATCTTCCATCAAGGTTGACTGGAGCCGCTGTGGCCGGGTACGCCCAACGGATAGTCCTCGGTCTCGGATCGTGCGCCGGCCGGCGCACGATGCCGATCGTCGGGTCACCTTCGATACAGCGCTGGCGCTGCCACCAGCCGATCGCCTTGCATGCGATGGACAGCTCCCGGTTGACGGTGTCGGCACCCACCTCGTCCGCCGCGCCCGCCGCCAGCTCGGCCGGCACCTATGGCAGCGCTGGGTCGCCGATCGCCGCGACGGCCAAGACGGGCGATTTCGCGCCCCGGCGGGCGGGCGTACACGAGATCGGTCGGCACCAGGCGCAGGTACGCCAGGTCCTCGGCACTCGCCTCGCGCAGGGCACGACCCGGCTCAGTCTTATCGAAGGCGGTTCCAGCCGAATCCTCGGCGTCCCGGAAGTAGGCGTCCCTCGACCGGTGCGTCCGCTCCGGCGACGTCGCGGCGCTCATCACCCATCGCCTGGCCGGCCTCGCCGCCGAGAGCGGACCGGGGAGCCTGGACGAGGCTGTGGTGCGCGCAGCCGTACGGGCCATGCGGGTGCATGACCCGTACACGGTGCGGGTTTGGCCGGCTCTCGACGAAGGGTCGTGGGAGTCCTGTTGCGGGAGCGAGTTCGGGATCAGCCGGTCGATGGCAGTGAGGAGGCGGCGTTGCATTCGCGGCAGGGGACGGTCCGGGGCTGGTGAAGCGCGTCGAGGGCTTGGTCGAGATCAATGGGGGCGCCGCCGGGCTGACATCCGATGACGTGGACCAGGCGCGCTCCGGGGTAGCCGGGGCGGTGGGGCAAATTCTGTACCGTCCATGCCTGCCGGGCACGGCCGGCAGGGGCTGCGGGACGCGTCGGTACAGCGCTGTAGTCACCGCCTTCGAGGGGGCGGACATGGTCCGCGTCCAGCCACACGCTGTGTTCCATGGGTTCTTGGCGGCCACCAGGGCCGGGTCCCCACGTGATCATGCCGATGCGGTACTGCCAGCCGTCAGGTGCGCGCCGTCGTTCGTACAGCGAGGCACTGATCTGCTGACCGTCCGGCAGTACTACGACCACCTGGGGATTCCCTCCCGGCATCCGGACTTCCCCCTTCACCCCGGTCAGCATGCTAACTGGATTGCCTCCAGGCGTTTTCACGAGCGTGGTCCCCGCACAGCACCGCATGGCACGGTGACCTTTCCGCAGACGAGTGCTCGGGTCGCCATTCTCATGCGGCAGCGAGTCGATCACCGGCTATCAGATATCAAGGGTGCCGTCCAGGATCACGAAGCCTTTCGCCCGTAGGGTCTTCATCGCCTCGGTCAGGGTTGGCGCGGCGGACGTTGATCACCTCACGTATATACCGGTACACGGTCGCGACGCCGATGCTGAACCCGGCGGCAAGCTGCGCGTAGGTGTCCCCGCACCGCAGGTGGGTGAGGGCGAGCAGGGCCTGACGGCCTACAGGCAGCCGTCGCCACCGGGTCCCGATCTCTCCCTGCCGGGCACGGAGCCGCGTGGTCAGGTAGCGCAGGGTGCCGCTGGACAGATCGATCGACGAGGGGTAGAGCACGCGAAGCTCCTGGCGGACACAAGTGATCTTGGTCGAGAACCCGTCTACCAGGAGCTTCGTCGTTCTGTATAGCTGGCAACCTCCAACACTTCACCGCAGCAGTCAGGTTGGAAAAGGCTCACTACCGATCAACCACGAAACCCCAGGTCACAACCACAGTCTGAAGTCTCTACCGACCCCGGAACGTTTCAAGAAGCCCGGTGGCTGTCGGCTTTGACCTTGCATGGCTCTTCAGTTGCGTGCCGTTGGAGTTTCTTGAAATGTGCAGCCTGCCAGGCGAGTGAGTACACGATCAAGCCAAGCGCGATGCCGAGGCCGCTTCCGGTGGCTACCTGCCGCAGGACGGCCTCCGTCGCTACCGTGTAGTTCGTCTCAAGGACGCGCTGAACGGCTCCCATGCTGCCAGCCACGACGAGTCCGACGACGACCGCCAGCCGCATCCGGTTTCCGAGAATCAGGCTGGAGGAGAGCGGCATCGCCGTCGCACCGCGCCACTTTCGCCACAGCCAGAACCCGATGGCCACCAGGCCGATAACGCTGCTCACGTGCTGCATTAGCCGGAGCACGTCAAGGCCGCCGATGACAGGAGTTCGCATGAAGGAGAAGTGTTCGTCAAAGAACATTCCGTAGTGAGTGACAGAATCCCAGATCAGGTGGGTGATAACACCGATCAAGGCGGAAACCAACGTCCACAGTGTGCGCCGGGCGACGCCCGCCGCTCCTGGTCCGTAGCCGAGTGGCTCAGGGACTCTTGTAGCCACCTTTGGCGCCATTGCCAGTACGGGCCGCTTGACCAGCAAGAATAGAGCCACCAGCACCAGCGCATAGATCAGATCGATTCCGATGCCCGGGAGAGAGTGGGTGTAGGTGAGATTGAAGAACGGCTCCCACCACACCGGGCGGCCGGCGTTGATGCCGATGAAATCTGGTACGTCCGGTGCCATCGAGCCCGCGACGAGGGCAGGCACCACCAGAGGATGCCGGGCCACCACGAGGACAGCAGCCGGATGAGACAGGGTAAAGGGCATGGCGGTGTGGTTCTCTCTTGGTAGCGAGCCGGGATCTGACGGGGGCGATAGGTACGTCCTTCACCTCAGAGGAACACTCCGCCCCCGGCCCCGGCAACGCCTGCAGCATTCTTGCCTCAAGGTCTGACCGATCTCCGAATACCTTCTGCCTAAAGGGCTGACCCTGCGTTCCTCCCTCTGTGATCCGGCGGCGAGGCCGGGCCACTGTTTGAGCTTGTTGCAGCGCTCGACGGTGTTCCGCTGCTTGTAGGCGGTTTTGTCGAAGGCCGGTGGCCGGCCGCCCATCACTCCGCCTTCCCTGACGCCGGCTCGGGTCGGGGACGACGAGCGCGTCGGTCCAGGTTCGGCCGTCGAGTCAGCGGTCTTTGGGAATCGTGGTCGCAGACAGCTACACATTCATCGGCCGCCGGTAGACCTCGTCGCCGCGCCCTCCGGTGGCTTCCCTCCCCCTAGCCTCCACACCAGGCCAAAGGCCCCTACGCCCCCACCTGCGGTTGTAGGGATACTTGTAGGCGCGGGGGGTCGGCGAGCACGTTACACTTACAGCCCGCTTGGTTCATTCTTGTAGTCATGTCCATATGGAGGTCAGTATGTTGTCCAGTAGCCAGTCGAGTATATTGAGCGATCGCTAACTCAATAGTTATACACATAGCTACCTTGACCGTTTTACCAGTAGGGTGACTAATAGGTCTGTAGGGATCTATGTAGTCATCTACGTGCCTATTCTTGCATTTCTGTATGTATCCACTTCTTCCGCTCCGTCCGTTTGCGCGTACGTCCAATACGACACGCTTCAGTACGTCTTGCATCGTTCAGATATTTCTGCATTTCTTTGCTTTTTTACTAGCTCTGTTACCAGCATGCAGATAGATATACGTCCGTCACATGGCACCTTTGCTTATCACTCCATCTGACTCTACTAAGCTGCCTCTACGTTATTTCTTTGGTCTCACCACGTGCTTCGTCTAGTACATATCTTTGGACGTACCTGGGCCCGCGCTTATTGGGATGCGCATCTACCTGCCCATCTGTGCGCTCAGGGAACTGCATGCGATGACACACCTTCATCTCCAGCACATTGGGCGTGTTCGTGCCCAGGTACACCCGTTGCCTAAGGAGACGACCGAGCTAGGTCTTGACTCATTGGCGAGAGAACGCAGGCCTTGAGGAGCATCGGCACGCGCGCGTCCAAGCCTCCAGACCTCGTCGCCTTGACAGCGGTGTGGCCTTTGCGTTGTGTTCCCAGCGTGAAGCCCCATCACCCACATACCGCTACATGCCGCTGCCGTTCAATACGTCCCCAGCGACGGCCGCGCTGATCACGGCCCGTCCTCCTACGCCTTTCGGAACTCGCCCTGGTTCGCAGACACGCCGCGGCAGATGAGCACCACGCCCCACAAGTTCCTGTTATCGTCACGCATGTCGCGTCGTGGCACTCCTTGAGGTCTCGAAGCGAGCAAAGGCAAGCCCTGATGTCCAGATTCTGCAGCAAAGCACCCTCTCAATGACCTCTTGTGACTACCAAACGCGTCGCATAGCGACGGCGCAAGCGACGCGACATGACACCACTGTCGCCACTTCGCCTGTCTCCCACCTCAGCCGTTCTGGAAGGTCGGTCCGATGACTGCCAACGCTCTGCCCATCACAACCCAGGTAGTCAGCGAGGTAGTTGGGACACCGCAACCCAAGGTCATTGCCATCGCCACGCAGAAGGGCGGGGTTGGCAAGACGACGACGACGGTCAACCTCGGAGCTCGGCTGGCCATGGCTGGATACGACGTGCTCATCATCGACCTGGAGCCCCAGGCTCAGGCAGGCACGGCACTCGGAGTCACCCTCGGGGGAGCAGCGGACCCTGAAGAGGCAGCAGCCGAGCTCCGACGGTCTCTCGGCTTCATCCTCCAGATGGCCTTGCAGGAGTTCCCGAGGCCGCACCTGCAGGAGGCCATGTTCGATCGGACGGACGATGTCCTCGAGGGGTTCGAAGGACACGGCCGCCTGTGCGTACTGGCCTCTGAGGAAGCTTCAATGTCGGCTGCGCAGAACGCCTTCATCACGAAGCCGTATGCCATGACCGCGCTGCTCCGCCGTCTCATTCTCGCGGAGGCACGGGGGTTCGACTTCGTTCTGATCGACACGCCTCCGGCCGTCTCCCACCTCAACGCAGTGGCCTTGGCGGCCGCGGACTTCGTCGTGACGCTGTGCGTTCCCGAGTACCAGTCCATCAAGGGTGCCCTTGTGCTGAGCGCGGCCACTCAGGCGGTTGAGAAGAACACTGGTGGCGAGTGCAAGCCCCGGCTTCTCGGAGCCCTCTTGAATCGCTCAAATCCGGAGTCGTCATGGACTGTCCAAGATGTAGAGATTCGCAACGGTATGGTCGGTGATGGTATCAATGCCGAACCTGGGCGAGGATTGTTCCCGTTTGTGACAGACGTTCGTCGTGATGTTCGGATCTCAGAGTCATACATCCATGGCAAGCCGGCCGTCGTCCGCTTCACCAACCAGTCGTGCGGCAAGCAGTACACGGCCCTTGTGGAAGAGATCTTGGACCGGATTGAGTTCCCGCGCACGACTTGGACCATCGCGGACCCCGTACTCGTGGAGGAGGACGTTGATGAGTGAGTCGCCGTCGTCTAGTTCCGAGGACGAGTCGTCGGCGCCGGCGCCGGCGCCGAAGAAGAAGTCGGCGAAGAGGATCGCGGGTTTGCGTCCGCGTACGGGTTCAGCGCTTCTCTCGAATCCTGCGCTGGCCGGCGCTGCATCCGTGGTCGCGCGATCTGTCCTCGGCCAGGGACCTACTCCGGCAACCGGCCCCGGGCTCATGACCGGACCCCCGGCCGTCGTCCCGGGCCCGTTCTCCCCGACAGATAAGGCCGCCGCCGCGGAACTTGGGCCAGCCGATCTACTCAACACTGTGTCGCACCACCAACCCGCAGCGACTCAAGAAGACCAGGCCCCAGGCCAGCCTGAGTCAACTCCCAAGGTCAAGGTAGGAATCCGACCAGAAGAACCCGCCGCTACTTCCGCCGTCGTTGGGGAGGAGGACGACCCGCTGGCCAACCTGGGGGGAGAGGAGCACTCGCGGGCCAACGCGACCGGAGTTTCGGTCCAGGACCCCGCGCCTACGGGCCAGACCGCTCTCGCAGATCTAACCAAGTCCGTGAACGGGACGAGACAGCGCAGGCGGACGGCACCCCGGTCTACCGATCGCGCCAGCAAGCCAGATGCCGTGGAAGCCACGGAGATGAGTGAGGTGCATAGGGCGCTGCTCAACTCGTGGCGGGACAGCAGGTTGGACCTCAAGCTGAGTAAGAAGAAGTGGCAGACTCAGCCGTTCCGATTCTCTGCTGACCTGGTCGAGAAGCTCAGCAGGAGAGTCGCAGAGGACTGCAAATCGTCCGGAAAGACTCTCACGGCAGCACAGTACGTGGATGCGGCAATGGCTCGACACCTGCCTCGGTCGATAGAGGAACAGCTCGGTCTCGCCGAGGACTTCCTTGTCTCTCGCGATTCCGATGTGGGGACGGGCCAGCAGGGAAGCCATCGGGTGAGCCCGGAAGTGTATGCCATTGCTTCGGAGCTGCCCAACGCCTTGCGCGAGCAGGGCCACGCACGCACTGCAGTGCATGTCTACTCTGGCGCACTTGATCGCTTCCTCTCCGAACTTATGGAAGCGGGACCGCTGGGGAGGGCCAACGCTCCTCGTAAGTAGGCGCCGTCTGGGAACGCTGAAGGGGGCCACCGCCACAAGGCGGGGGCCCCCTTCAGCGTTCCTGGCGGTCGACACCCCCGAGCAAGTCTCGTAGGCACGAAGGTAGGCAGGACCGCATTTCTGTAGGGATGTACGTAGGGATGTCTGTAGAGATCTACACATCTCAGTATGTTGGCATCGCTTCATGTCTCTCCAGACGACTTGATTGACGCGTCGCGACAGCATGCCTGTCGCCAAACTAGGTATGTCTCAGATAAAAGCCCAGGTCGGAGCTGACTGGGCATCTAGCGAGCTGTCGTGTCGTGACATGACCTTTGCGGAATGTGCGCTACGGTGATCCACAGTCAATGGACGATCACCAGCAGGAGACGCCGTGTCCGCCTACGTCCCACCGGCACGCCTCGCGACCGAGGCCGACCTCAACCGCGCCTGGGTCAACAAGGCCGCAGAACTTGGGCTGGTGAACCTCAGCACGCTCGACGGCGAAGACCTCATCGTTGTGCGTGTGTTCGCATTCGTTGATCAGTTGGTGTGGCCGGGCGAGCGTCGGTCCCGCGCTATTTCACGGAACCTGGAGCCGTGGCAGCGTCAGGCCGTCAACGCAGCGCGTGACTCCGCGCGCGACGAGTTCACCAAGCTGGATTCAGTGCTGTGGGTGACCCCCAAGGGGGCAGTGGTCACACACGCGCCAGTCGAGCACGCGGCCTTCGTACTCAACGCAAGGCCGGACCGTTCAATCTTCGCCGGCATTCCGATTGGCAAGTGGATCGCTGAGCTGCCCCCTGGCTTGGAAACAATCTTCCATTGGCCATCGCAGCTCCCGATCGGCCCGTTGCCCCTGTCGGATGGCACAGGGCTGCATCTGACAGCCTTCAGCACTGTGCACGACCAGATCACAGTCTTCGTGGCAGGTCACAGGGTGCCTTTGCAGGCCTCAACCCATACTGCCCTTCGGAAGCACGTCGCAACGCGACATCCTGGTGGACACGTCCGAGTGATCGAGCGCCCCCTCGAAAGGGGCAGCGCTGCTCACACTCATTGGTTCGAGCTGTACGAGCGTCCCGATGGCACGCTCGTCAGGCGTCCGCTCGCTCTCCGCGAACTCCTCGACGATTACGGCCCCCAGCTCAACCACATCGTGCAGTCACAGGATTCCACTGCGAGCCGTCGAAGGAGCAAGAAATGAGCTCCTCGAGACGAGCTCGATGGGTGTCGGGCGGTGCTACGGCGGACAGTCAGGATCGTCTGTCCGCCGTAGCAC
>NZ_JAPNLJ010000076.1:0-11869 GCF_026627445.1 Streptomyces sp. H27-H1 | reverse complement strand
CCTCCGCGCAGGCTCGAGCAGCGGCCGCGATCTTCTCACCGGCCGGCAGCCCCGCCCCTGCTGCATCCATCGCCGTAGCACCGCCCGACATCATTTGGGTGGGGCAGAGAGACCCTCGCGTTCTCGCGTGCGGACGGGCGTCACAGCCGAACTCCCCCCAAGCGCAAGGTCGGTGAAGCCTGCCCCCTCCTCATAACTGAAACGGCCTACGCCGGATCCAGAAAAGACTCTGCCGATCCGATAGGTCCGTACTGCCTCGATTCCCCCCGTAACTCCTGGAGCACAGTATTACTGCTAGCCATGGGGTTGGTCTCGTGTTGCCTTCTGCTGAGACGGAACCTTTCTCTGACCAGGATGAATCCCTGAGATGCACGGATTCGTACACCTCTCGCACTCGCCTCTGCCGGCGTCCTGAGGCCACACTGTCCCCGGCTGGGCACGACGAGGCCTTGGCACGGCGCGGTCGCGTACGGGTTCCTTGGCGAGTCGTTTCGTCGAGCGCGTATCCGGATGTCGCGTTATCGGTGTACGTGAAGACGGCCGCGTTGGGTTGGCGGCCGGAGGGGTGTACGGCAGGAGTTGCGGTTCTCGCCGGCTATTTGCGTATGAGTCCTTCCACGGTGGAGCGCGGTCTCCGTGCTCTGTCGCGGCCCGATCCGTCCGACGGCGTAGTGGAGCTGCAATCTCGTCGGCGCACGAAACCTGGCGGTCTGGGCACGACTGCGGAGCGGCGTGTCCGCCCTCTGCCACGTCAGGAGTCCTTCGTGTGGGTGCCGGTGGTTGCTGCAGAATTGTTGGAGCCACGGCAGCTGCGGGCGTGGGCGGCGTTGGCGTACGCGGAGGCCCGGGGTATGCATGTGTCCGAGGCGCAGTTGGGTGAGGTGCTGGTCCATCACTCGGGGAAGCGGGCGGGGCAGGCGATCGGTGCCGGCGCGGCATCTGCGGTCGTGGACTCGTTGGAGGCCCAAAATTGGCTGCGGGTTCACCGCCGTGAAGGTCGCCAAGGTCGGCATGTCTACGAGGTGCTGGACCGTCCCGCACTCTCCGAGACCGTTGTCGAGTCGCACCGCAACCAGGAGAGATCTGGTGAACACGGGCCTCGGTGTTTCGGTGTTGGTGACGGTTCGGGTTCCCGGGCTGGTGATGGATCCCTCGCGACTGAGGAAGACCTGCAGACTGACGGACTCGTTCACGAGGGTAGTTTGATCTCACCCGCCGTAGGCGAGGCTGACGTAGTAGCGCGCGAGGTTCCTGTGGAAAACCCGCAGCCGAACCGAGCACCGGTGCGAGGCAGCGGTGGTCTCGCGCTGCGCGCGGATGAGAATTCACTCCCCGCACCTGATCTCAATGCCGGCCAGCGGGTGGCTTATACAGGCCCAGACCTGACCTTCAGCCCGCGGCTGGCTTGGGTGATCGAGCCGGTGGCTTGGCTCGTCCAGCAAGTCCCGCCATTCGTTCAACGCTCCTTCGCCCGTCAGCTTGGGACTCAGCTTGCCGACGGTATGGAGCCCGAACGCCTTCGAGCCCGGCTCCAGTCCCGGTTCGCGAAGTTTTCACCGGATGCGATGCGCAGCATCGAGGGCTGGCTGTTGAAGGTTGCTGCCGTGCGGTGGGGGTGCCACGATCCCCAATGCGAGGAGGGCGTGCGTTGGCACTCGGGTGAGCAGTGCACCGAGTGCCTGGCTGTTCGTATCGAGCGGCGGGCGGTGCGTGATCGGCAGCGGCTCTTGGAGGCGGGGCTGTGTGCGCACTGCCGATGCGTCCTGGGGGAGGACGGCCGGTGCTGGGCGTGTCGGCCTGGTCCAGCGGCCCGGCGGACGTGGATGGGCAGGTCGATGTCCGCGGAGCCCGCCGACCGTGGCAGGGAAGTCATGGACGGGTTGCCCGTCCGGTGCTCGGATTGCGGTTCGTGGACCGCAGGCTGCGCGGATGGCGGGAGATGTCGGCGCTGCGCGGTTCAGTTCGCACTCGGCGAGGCGGATGTTGCGGCGATGGATGCAGCAGGGGCGGGGCTGCCGGCCGGTGAGAAGATCGCGGCCGCTGCTCGAGCCTGCGCGGAGGTTCGGCGACGGGTAGTAGCAGCCCGTGAGGCGGCTGTTGAGGCAGGTCTCGACCAGCGAAGTCAGGATATCTGTGCGGTAAGGGCAGCTGAGGAAGCAGCGAGCTCTTGGACGACTCACCAGCCGGTGAGTGTGGCATGTGAACCGTTCCGGGTTCGATCGAGACTCTAGATCTTGACTGTGACCTGGGGTTTCGTGGTTTTGTGGTAGTAGTTGGTCTCGTATTCGGCGGGCGGGGTGTGCCCTATTTCACCGTGTAGCCGTCGGTGGCAGTACCAGTCGACCCACTCGGCGGTGGCCAGCTCCACGTGGGATCTTCCAGGGCCGCTGCGGCTTGATCAACTCGGTCTTGTAGAGCCCGATCGTGGACTCCATCAGGGCGTTGACGCTCCTATAGCTGTCAACTGACCGTACGGGGTGTCTTTGGAGCGGGTCGGAGCAGGCGATAGACCTCGCGGATGACGTAGCGTTTGAGACACCCCATGTCGTTTGAGGTCAAGCGGCATGGAGGTGGGCGTGGTGCGACCATGCGGTCGCTTCGTCGTAGAGGGTGCGGGTCTTGAGGCAGCCGTGGAGGATGCCGACGAGGCGATTGCCGAGCTGTCGAAGGGCGGGGTTGTAGCCGACATCCCGTGCACGCTGTTTGTCGTAGTAACGGCGGGCGCCGGGCGAGTTGCGTAGGGCGGAGGGGCCTTGACCCCGGATTCTGAACACGTCTATGCGGCTTGGGCCAGGGTAGTTGCTGCTGCTTGGGCGTCGTTTTCGTAGGCGACGGGAGATCGCTGGCCGAGGCGGGAGTGCCGGCGGCGGGTGTTGTATCGGGTCAGCCAGCGGAAGGCGTCGAGCCTGGCCTCACGCTCGCTCGACCAGGCTTTGCGGCCTTTGAGAGTCTCTCTCTTGAAGGCGGCGTTGAAGCTTTCCGCGGCGGCGTTGTCCGCGCTGGATCCGATCGCGCCCATGCTCTGCCGGAGCCCTGCTGACCTGCAGAGTTCCGCGAAGGCCCTGCTCGAATATTGAGATCCGTGGTCGGTGTGCATGATCGCTCCGGTCAAGTTCCCACGGGTCCGCTCGGCCGCCGTCAGGGCGTCGGTGACGAGCTCGGTGCGCATGTGGTCGGCGATGGCCCAGCCGGCCAGCCGGCGGGAGGCGAGGTCGATGACGGTCGCGAGATAGAGCGGCTTCGAACCGCTGACCGGCAGATAGGTGATGTCGCCGACGTACTTCATGTTGACCTCGGCCGCAGTGAAGTCACGGCCGATCAGGTCCGGTGCCTTCGCCGCGGCCTGGTCCGCGACGGTTGTGCGGTGCCGGCGGCGCAGACGGACTCCCTCGATTCCGATGGTCCGCATGATCCTGGCGACGCGCTTGTGGTTGACGACCGGGCCGCCCTGATCGCGGAGTTCAGCGGTGATCCTGGGGGCACCGTAAGTGCCGTCGGAGTCCTGGTGGGCCTTGCGTATCCGGGCCGCGAGCCCGTCCTCGACGGTCTGCCGGGCCGCCCTTGTGGCCGCGGCGCGGCGCCAGTAGTAGAAGCTCGAGCGGGAAACGCCGAGGATGTCGCAGAGCCGCTTCACGCCGTGTCGGCGCTGGTGATCGTCAACGAACTGGTAGCGGTTCACCAGCGCGTCTCCGTCGCGAAATACCGGGCCGCCTTGCGGAGAATATCCCGTTCTTCCTCCAGCTCGCGGATCCTCTTCCGGGCCGCGGCCAGCTCCGCCTGAACGGCGTCACCGCCGGCTTGCGCGACAGTCGGCTGAGCCGAGGGGAGCCGGGGCGACGCCCGTCAGCGGCCCGGATCCAGTTCCGCAGCGTCTCGGTATTCACCCCGAGATCGGCGGCGACCGACTTGATCGTCGCTCCCGACCTCGAGCGGTACAACGCGACCGCATCCGCCTTGAACTCAGCGGGATAGTGCTTCATCCCCATGGGGACTCCGTTCTCCTGGACCATCAAGATCCAAGTCTCTCCGGTGTCCAAGATCCGGGGTCAAGGCCCTACGCCCACCTCATCCCGACCCTGGACAGCAGTTCTACCCGCTGCGGCGTCAGGGTGGCGGCCCGGCGGCGTTGGTTGTGCACCCACATCCCGAGCTTCAGCTCTACGTCCCGCTGCGCCTGGTCCTCGCTGCTGTCTCCTCCGAGGGTGATGGTCTCGACGTGTTTGCGCGGGATCGTGAGATGTCCCTCGCGCTCGAAGTACTGGGCGGCGGAGGCGTGGTGCATGGCCCACTTGTCGGCCTGGCCGGTGTGGGCCTTGGGCTTCTCGGCCTCGGTTGCGGGCTCGATGCCGAGGACCTGCGCGCACATCCACTGCTGCACCCCAGTGAGCTCGTCCCACCCGTGCCGGACCGTGGTGACCCACCGGCCGAGGTCTTCGCCCTGGCGCACGACCCCGCCCGCCACGGTGGGCAACGCCTGGCCGGTGTCCAGGTGGAGCCGGACGAGGTGGAAGCAGCGCTGCCACGTCACCGGCCACGCGGGGCACCACGAGGGGGCGATGTCCTCCAGCTGCTCGCGCCGCTTCCCCGTCATCGCCCCGGCCGATGACTCCACCGGCAGCCCCTCGGCACGCCGCTGCTCGATCTCCTGCGCCTTCCGCGCGGCGACCCGGGCGTTCTTCAGCCAGATCCCCACTGCTGAGCCTTGGAAGGCGGCGTCCAGCGGCGCCAGGAGGTGCCCGTGCGCGGCGGCCAGGCCCTCCTCCCAGGCGACGTCGAAGTGGGACCAGACCATCCCGAGCTTCTCCAGCTGGGCAACGCGTTCTTCGTCCATGTCGCCGCGGCTGTAGAAGCGGCGGGCATCGGCCGTCCACTGCCCGAGCGGGAACCCGGCGAGCGAGGCCGGCCACCCGGCCTTCTCCGCCTCCTCGGCGGCCGGCACACGGAACGTGAACGGCACGCGCAGGCCGCCATGCGCACGGGCGTAGATGACGGCGGCTTCCACCCCGCGGCGCCAGTGTTCGTGCTCCGGGTTGAGGACCCGCAGGTTGATGAACGCGGCGAGCGCTGCCGGGTCACGCGGCGTGGAGAACTTCAGCAGCGTCTTGGCAGGGCCGCTGACGCCTCCGGAGCGGCTCCCGGTCCCGTTGCCGTTTCGGCCGCTGCCGTCCTTGTTGACGGGTGTGTAGCGGCTGGGGGCCTGCTGTTCGGCGAGGGTTTCTACGATCCGGGCGTCGTGGGCTCGCAGTGCTTCGAGGAGCTTGGCGAGGCCGCCGTACACGCGGCTGGTGAGCATGTTGTCGGCCGTCTCGCCGAGTCCGAGCAGAATCGGCACGACGAGCGAGGCGACCTTCCCCTCGTCCGGCTGCATGCGGAGCGCCCGTCCCACGGCCTGGACGAGGTCGGGCATGGAGCCGCGTACGTCGGCCCAGTAGACGGAGTCACAGTTCTTGGTGTCGACGCCTTCTCCCAGGACCTTCACGGACCCGAGGCAGCCCTTCTCGACGACGGTGCCGTCGGTGGCGATGCCTTCGGCGAACTCGGTGAGGACGCGGCGGCGGTGGAGTGGCTTGTGTTCCCCGCAGAGCCAGTCCGCCCAGATCGTCTTCGGGTACAGCTCGGGGTCGCTGGAATGCAACTGGGCAGCGACGTCGGGGAGGCCAGCCGCGAACGCTTCGGCCTCCTTCACCACGTGGTGGAAGACCAGCGTCCTGCGGAAGCCCTCCTCCGCCGATGCTTTCACCAGCGCGGTCTGCAGGGCGGCGAGGCGTGCCTCGCGGACCTCATCCGACCGGCCCTGGACCCAAGAGCTGCGCGGCCTGGAGCGCGGTGTCGGTGACGTCGACGCAGACGACCTGGTAGGGGGCGCAGATGCCCCGGTCGATGGCCTCGGAGAGGGTCAGGGTGAAGCACCGGCTACCCAACGCGCCGGCGGGGTCGTCGTCCATGCTTGCGACGAGCTCGCCCGGCGGGCCGGCCTCGTTGTCGTCTCCGAGCTGCCACATCCGGGGCGTGGCCGTCATGTACAGCCGGCGCAGCGCCGGGATGCGGGTGTTGTCGTGGACGGATGCCCACGGTTTCCCGATCCGCCCTGACGTGCGGTGTGCTTCGTCGACGACGATCAAGTCCCAGGCCGCAAGGCCGGCGGTGTGCGCTTTCTCCAGGGTGCCGAGTCCGAGGGAGGCGTATGTGGCGTACACGGTGACCTTGTCCAGACCGCGGGTCCACTCCACGAGCTCGACCGGGTCGGTGGTGTTGGGGAAGGGCACTTCCTCGTCCCGCAGTGAGGACACCCCGATCGTCGGACCTCGGCGGCCGCCCTCGCGCCAGGCGGTCTCGGTCTTGGCGAGCAGGTCCAGCGAGGGCACGAGCACCAGCACACGGTCCGCGTGGAGTTCCTCCGCGCTGTGGACCGCCACCCGGGTCTTCCCGGACCCGGTCGCCATGATCACCTGAGTTCGGAGCCCCCGCTCCGGCACAAGCGATCGTTGAGGAAACGCGAGGGCGCGCAGGACGGCGTTGGCGGCCTCGCGTTGGTGGGGGCGGAGCTGTGTCGTCACGTCCTGGTCCTTGTCTCCAGCCGGAATCCGCGGTTGGGCCGCGGATTGCCCGCGCGGGGATGTGGCTACTGGGCGGCTTGAGCGTTGGCCGTTTGCGGCGGCGGTGCTCGCGTTGGGCCTGGGCGCGGGCGCACTCGCGGGTGCAGTACTTGACGCCGCTGGTGCGGTTGTGTCCGTACTCGGCGCGGCCGCGCTGGCGCACGAAGGGGCGCCGGCAGGTCTCGTTCGCGCACTCGCGGATGGTGGCGTCCTCGGCGAGGTGGTTGTACAGCTGGAGGAAGGCCACGGACAGGAGCGTGGGGTAGCGGTCGTCAAGGCTGCCGATGCCGATACTGAAACGCTTCAGGGCCGAGTTGAGGGTAATGATCAGGCCGCTGACCTTCAGACCGAGCAGCTCTTCACGCATCTGCTCCAGGTCGCGCGGCCAGACTTCCTCCTTGTGGCTGTTGCCCGCCTGCCAGAGGGCGAGTTCCTCCTCTGTGGCCTCAGCTTCGACGAGTGCGTCCAGGCCCCCTTCGTGGCGCAGTGCCATCCAGGTCGTGATGGCTTCCTGGGCCTGGCCCACGTGAACAGAGTGAAGCGGATCAAAAGGGACGGCTATGGCCGGGCCGGCTTCCACCTCCTACGTCGGCAGATCATACTTTCCGACTGAGCGTCGTGACGCCACGTCACTGCTCCACAAGAAGTGGATCAGAACCATCTCAACTGGCCACCGACAATGCCCTCGAGTGGGCGATGCGGCACCTTCCTCCGGGAGCGCAACGGGACTTGGAACGACCGATCACACACGCATCGATGAGGAATTTGAGCGCCGTACATTGCCCGAGCCCAACTGCCTTGACTGGGCGCTGATGGGCTGGTGGTGGACGAGAAACAGATTGCCGACCACCGTCACCAGCGTTTCGCCTGCCATACCCGCCACCCCTTTGCCTGCTGCCGAAGTACGACCACCGTACCGGGCCCTGGCCCCTGGCCGGCACGATGACCGGCATGACGGGCTGTGTGACATCCCGTGGGTTCTCCTGAGCCAGCCAGTAGGGTCGGGGACAGGCGTGGTGGCTTCGCTCCGTTTCCAGTCCCCGGCCCCATTGCGGCATCCGCTCAACTCCCCGAGTGCCTCGGCCGTTACACCCTCCCCGCCATCACTCGATCAGTGGCCGCACTGAACAAGCTCAGCGGCCCACTCGAAGAAGCTCAGTGGATCAGAACTCACGAAACTGAGACAATGTCACCCTCCCGACGGCGAATGCTCGGGACAGCGATCCCGCATTGATCTCTCGCGTCCATGACAGCGACCCCGCGCCCCAAACCCAGCCCCCGATCAGCATCAACACACCAGAACCCCCTGTCTCTCACACCACTGTCCCCAACCGATAGATCACACTCGGCGGCCATTCGTCGAACGCACATCCTATTCTTTCGTGGCCGAAAGCAGCTTCCCGTCACACGGGCTCCCTCTGAAGTCATGTCAGCATCCCTGTGTTCGCTAAAGACTGGTTCAGAGTGACTTGGAGGCAGAAAGTGAAGAAGCTGGCTGCGATCGCTGTTGCAGGAGCGATATCGGTTGCGGGATTGGCTGCGACGTCAGCACCCGCGATGGCACAACAGTCTTCCCCTAACAGCCTGGTGCAGCTGGTGCGCCATGAGACGCCGTCATACATGAGCGCCTACTACACGGTCCAGCAGGATGGGCAGTGGAAGTACACCCGGCACTGGGACCGGCAGAGTGGCGGGCTGCCAACCTCGCGGAAGTCTCAACGTCTCCACGAGCTAATTGCCGACCCCGGGCTGATTGCGGAGGGCAGTCAGCCCAAGCCGGTCTTTTGCCCCAGCAGCATGAAGCGGTACTCGCTGAGGACCGCCAGCATCAAGTTCTCGCACGCCTGTGGCAAGAGCAACCCTCGCACGCCGATGTTCAATGAGATCGTTGACCTCCTGGAGGGCCTGATTCCTGCGCAGAGCCAGGTTCAGGTCGCACCATACTAGGCAGGCGGTCCGCTCTCGGCTCCTGGGAAATTTGAAGACATGGAATGCTAAATAGTCTTCTGCGTCAGGAGTGCAGCTCCTCTGCCCCGTTCTAGCCGCTGTACGGCGCGCTGTGCGCCCCAGAACACGTCCCGGACCTCGGTCGGGGTGGCTCCTGGGAGACGCTCAGCGCGCCGTCTGTTGCCTTGGGTTCCGAGGGTTGGAAGTGGCGTTGCCTCACGTCTCGGTGCGGGGGCGTCGGTTGGGTGGCTTTGTATGGGACGCATGAGCTCGTCCTGTAGGCCCTGACACCTGGTGCGTGAGTACGGCGATGGACTGGGCACCAGGCGGGTTCTCGTGGTGGACGGCGGTGTCAGCGTCAGGTGTCAGGGGGCTTGGGGGGTCGATGTCCGGCGCAGGCGTGGTCGGCGGGGTGCCGTCCTGGTCCTGGAGCGGGGTGTGCGGGCGTGTGCGAATCGCGCACTTTCGGGTTAATCGGATTATCTGGGGTGGGGGGTGGGGTGTGATGGTGGTCCGGTTCCGTTCCGGCGCCGGGTTCCATATCCCCGTTTGAAGGAGTGTTTGGTGAAGCTCATGCGACGTGCCGCAGCAGGAATGACGGTCCTCCTGGCCGCGGCGGCCCTGTCCACGGGTACTGCCCACGCTGACAACGACACGTATGTGATCACGATGGTCTCCAGTACTGGTGACTCCAGTCCCGCGGTCCTGGGCGATCACATCACCCATCATGACGGCATGGCCTCCTACCGCGCCGTCACCGGCCGCTGACCCCACCACCAGGCCACCACCGTCAATTGGGGTTGACGCAGGCTGAGTGGGCTGCCGGGCCGGCTTGATCCAGGCCTCACGGCGGGCGGGTACTTACCCTCCACAGGTTGGTGGTCATGGTGCCGGACGGCACCATGACCATCGCGTACCGCATCAAGATGCTGAAACGCCAGATGTTCGGCCGCGCGTCCGGGCCTGCTGCGCAAAGGGGGCCTGTTCGCCTTGTGAACCTGGCGGTGGCGGCCGCTGGTGTCACGCGCGGCGTGAGATACCGGCGGCGGTCAGCAGGTTGCGGATTTCCGCCGCGCTCTGCTTCTGCCCCCGTGTCCTGCCCGGCGGGGGGCGGGGGCGCGTCCGCGGTTGTCCGTCCGGCTGCTCACGCCAGGTGTGTGCCAACGGTGCGGCCGGGGTGGGTGCGGCTGGTGCGGAGGGGCCGTCGGTGCGGCAGGCACTGAAAGATCGGCTGCACCGCCACAAGGGGCATGACCACCGGGCGTGTCGTTCATATCCGGGTCGCCGAGTCGCTTGGTGTCTTGCGGGAGTCCGTGAGGTGTTGAGTTAGGCGGCGTGAGATCGACAGGGGCGCGGCCCCGTGGAGGCCACGGGGCCGTGCCCCTCGTGTTGGTCCCGCCACACGGCTGGTTCCGTGATCGGCTGGCCTGTGTTGGCGTGCGTCACCGCGAGGTCGATGGCGATCGGGCGGGGGGCGTGGCCAGTGCCGCGTGGTGTCAAGGCGGTGGAGTAGACGGTGGTCAGCCCGGTGGCGTCGGCATGATCCGCCAGCAGCCGCGGCCGGGCGTGGGCTACCCCTGCGCCGTCAGCGGAGACATGGCGCTTGGGACGCGAACGGATTCCCTGCACGCAGAAAGTGCCTTCCGTCTGGACCGACAGACCCGTTGGGTTTATCGGTCCAGCTGGGAAGGTATTTTCGCGTTACCTTACAGAAACCGGCCCCACACCCAGTCAAACGCCGAAGTCAATGCCGTTCAAGAGCCCTTCGAATTGCGGCCTGTGGTTCTTTCCGCCGGAGCACTTACAGCCGCTGTCTTCGACCGAAGCTGCGCCGTACCACGACACGCCCGCAGACGCAGCGACCACCTGCTGCAGGGGCAGCGGCTGGTTGGACGGGGCGGTGGGAGGTGCCGGCAGTCTGTAGACGGCGCCGTCGCCACCGGCGATGAAGAGTTGGCCGCCGGAGACAGTGAGGCCGTAGAAGCCGATCCCGTCGGGAAGGGTGCCCACTACGGTGCGGGTGCCGTCGGGGTGAATGCGCACCAGCGTCTGGGCGGGCGTGCCGGCGCCGATGTCGATGGCCAGCAGGTCGCCGTCGCGCAGGGTGATGATGTCACCCGACAACGATCGGCCCGGGGCCAGGCTGACGGGCAGCGCTGTCGCGACGCCGGTGACCGGATTGATCTCGTAGAGCGTGTTCGACGTTCCGCTGCCGGCCAGCAGCATGCCGTTGGGCCGTAGTGACAGCCCGTTGAGGGACTCCGTGTCGGGTAGACCGGTGATGGTCACCACGCTCGTGGAGGCCCCGGTCGCCGGGTTGATGGTGTGCAGCCTGTTGGGGGTGGTGGGGGTACTCGTTTCGACGCCGTAGAGCTGGCTTCCGTCGGAGTTCGTGGCGATGTCGTAGAACGGGACCTCCACAGTGACCGTGCGCAGCAACGCGCCCGTTGGGGAGTACTGTCGAAGCTCGAACGGTTCAATTCCGCCGTCGTTGACCCAGTACGACGGTACGCATTTCGAGTCACCGCGGTCTGCCGTCGGACAGGACGGGTGCGGCCCGGCGGGGGCAGCGTTCGCGGTCATGCCCGACGACAGAGCTACCGTGATGGCTAGACCTGCCATAGCCCGAAGGCAGGATGAGACGCCCTGCCGACTAAATGTCCGCTTCATGGGTCGTGTTCCTCAGCATTCTCTTGTGGCGTGAACTGCCATTCCCGGTGTGAATCGGCCGAGATGCAAACGAAGGCTAACGGTGGACTATTGATTAGCAAGTACATCAGTGCGTCGGCTTTCTCCGTGTCTTGGACTGGCACCCGGATGGCCGTGGCTGCCGGGGCCACGACTGCACCGGGAGCCCGACGTTCTGACCGGGTAGAGCCATCGCGCTCGGGCCGGGTCTCAGTGTTGAGGGTCACTTAAGTTGCCGACGTGGACGGCGAGTTGGGGCATTGTGTGTGCCGACAGATTTGAGTGCATGTCGGTGCGGGTGGTGCGGTCGGCGATCCGCGGGACGGGTTCCCTGTTGGCGTAGGCGGTCAGGGTGGCCTGGGTCAGGTTCTGACGGGCTGTGTGCAGGGCTTCCTGGGCGTTGTGCAGGTTCCGGATTGCTGCTTCCAGGAATCGTTGTTCTTGATTGTTCATGCCCTCGCCCTGTCAGCCGCTGCCTCGAGCGGGGGTGGCGGCTGTTGTGTTGGGGGGGTGGTTTCATGCCGAGGGCCCTGCCGGTGGGGGGAAGCCGTGCAGGGCCCTGGGTGCCTCGGGGGAGGAAAGGTGAGGCGGGTGGTGAACGATCGTTGTGGGGTGGTGGTTGCGGGGGGAGGGTGTGT
>NZ_JAPNLJ010000075.1:5483-25816 GCF_026627445.1 Streptomyces sp. H27-H1 | reverse complement strand
GCTCGATCAGAGTCCACTGCTCGTCGGTGAGATCGCCTCGCGCCATGACTGATGGCCTATCAAGACCGGGCCTCCACGCGCAGGCGATCTACCGAACTCGCGATCCGGACTCCAGACAGGACCTAGGTGAAGGCCGCGGTGATCTTCCAGCCTCCTGGCCGGCGGCACTTGAGTTCCCCCCGCGCGGCTCGGTCACCCAGCCCGCCTGGCCGGAAGAGATGCTCACCGACTACTGGAGGGACTTCCGAGAGCGCCCGGAGCAGGACGGGCCCGGGGCGCCTGGGGCAGCGGGGCGATTGGCGCACCGTCGCGGCTTCCTGGGCGCCGACGCCGGCGCCCGAGTCGGCCGCGCGCAGCGTCGCGGCAACGGCCTCGTGGGGTGGGAGAGGAGAGCTGCCGCGCGGCGGTTACTGTAGGGTCCGCCGCTTGGTGAGCAATCAGAGCCGCGAGACCAGCAGTGATGCTGGGAATGAGCACGCGTGCCGCCACTCATCGTCGTCTGATCATGAGCAATTTGGCCCACTAGCGAACTCGTAGTGCCGTCAGGCTTCCTGGAGCGAAGGGGCCTTGTAGTGATCCAGATACTCCTGCATCGCGGAGTCGAGTGGCACTTCGCTGCCCCCGTTGACGGCATGCCAGAGACGGTTCTCAAGCCAGAACCGGTAGGCGAAGTGCTCGAAGGAGGGAGCGCACCAGAGGATCGCAGCCTCTTGGGCGGTGAGGTCGTCCAGGTCGCTCTCCGACTCAAAGTCCTCGGAGCCCCGCGCCTCGTACTCGTGCTCGTAGTCTAGGTAGGAGTGGACCACGAACGCCTCGCCGGACGGCCGCAAGTAGAGGTACCAGAGAACACAGTCCTGCTGGTCACGGAAGAAGCGGATGAGGAAGGCACCAGGCTCAACGGGGCTGGGCAGCGGCTCGGAGAGACTGCTCCAGCAGCCGGTCACTGACACCTCGTCCAAGGAATCCTGCAGATTCGATGACGTGTAGAACCTGACGAAGTCCGCCGGCAACTCCAGACCTTCGGCAGCCAGCTTCTCTCCCAGCTTCTGCAGATCCGCGACCTGCCCAGGGACGATCTTGCCTGGATCGCCCAGCCACTGGAACGCCCCTGTGAACTGGGCGGCGTCCAGAGGCGGCAGGGTGTCGTAGGGGTATCTCTCGTAGGTGTAGCGACAGGGGCGGTGGTCGCCGAGGTCTGTCGCGCACCAGGCGGCACCGAGGTCAACGCTCATTTTTGGCTGCTCCGTTCGCAATGAGACACACGATCGACAGCATGTCAGTCGCATCTGACACCACCACCGAGTCAGTGGTCCTGCGCTCAGTGGGTGCGGCCGGGCATCCGCAGCCGGGAAAGATCGAAGAAGCGCGCCACCTGACCGAACGAACTTGACCCATTGCTCACCGAGCACCGACATTGCTCATCGAGCGCTCATGATCAGCCAACATCGCTCACGGAATCGTGGACCCTACAGTTACGCGGGGCGGTCGGTGTGGTTGTCCCAGTAGTGGGTGAGCATCTCGCCAGGCCAGGCGGGGACAGTGACCGGGCCTCGCGGGCCCATCTGCGGGAAGTACGGGGCGAGGTCGATGATCGGGGTGCCGTCGACGGCGTCGAGGTCGGTGACGTGCAGGTCCAGTCCGTCCACGCCCAGCAGGCGGGGGAAAGACGTGGCGAGCTGCGCCGGCCTGCGGTGGTTGCGGTGGACGAACGTCCCGGTCGCGGGCCAGCGAGGGTTCCCGCGGGGGCTACGTGCGTGAAGCTCGACGTCGCTGGGAGAGGCGAGGGTGAAGGGCCACACGACCACCAGGTGCGAGAACTCGCCGATCCCTTGGAGGACTTCTTCGGGGAAGGTGGCGTTGAGGCGGATGATGGCCCTGGTGCCGCCTTGGTAGTCGTCCAGGGGTGTGGTGTGGCCGCCGATGACGGTGGCGACGGACGTGTAGGTGAAGGTCTGCTCGGACACGAGGTCCCCCTGATCGGTCCGGCCGGAGCACAGCTCCGGCGGCTTGGTGCCGTGATGGCCGGGTCAGACTACGTGGGCGAGGAACTCGCGGGCCCGCTGGTCGAGGTCAGTGGCGGTGCTGCCGCCCCGGCCCTTGACCGGGGAGAGGGAGCGGCGCATCTGGACCACGGTGTCGCGGGCGCGGCCGGAGCGGATGCCGGCCATGGCGTCCAGGGCCCGGTTCCAGGTTTCGCAGGCGTCGTCGAGGTGGCCCTGTCCGGCCTGGACCTGCCCAAGGTATCCCAACGTGACGGAGAAGGTGCGCGCGTACGGGAGGGCGCGGGTGCGGACGCTGTGGCGGAAGGCGGTTTCGGCGCCTTGGAGGTCGCCCAGGTCCCGCAGGGTGCAGGCGCTCTCGTGGGCCAGGGACGCCTCGGCGAAGAACCCGACTCGGCCGGGTTCCTCGATACCGGGATCCGCGGCGGCCAGGTCGGCGCTCGCGCGGGTCAACGCGGCCAGCGCCTCCTTCTTCTGTCCGCTGATGGCCAGGGCCCGGGCGTGGACCACGCCCAGCAGGGCGCGCTCTCGGGGGGTGGCAAGTTTGTAGCGGCGCTCGGCCATGGATCCCTCGGCGAGTTCCAGCGCCCGACGGGGATGGTGAAGGTCGACGGCCTGGTGCGCGGCGGCGCGCAGGATGTGGCCGGCCAGGGCCGGTGCGTCGGCCTCGGCGGCCAGACGCAGCGCGACCCCGAACTGTCGCTGCGCCACCGCGTGGTCGCCCGTGTCGAAGCTGGTCCATCCGGCGAGGTAGACGAGCTCGGCGGCCGCGGTGAACAGGTCTCGGCGTACTTGCTCGGAGGGGAAGTGTCCGGCGAGGTAGGCGGCGACGTCGGTTTGCAGGTAGGCGGCGAGTGCGGTCCGTCCGGCGCCGCCGCCGAGACGTTGGTCCTGGCCGGAGTAGAAGCGTCCGGCGTCCTGTATGGCGGCCACGTGGCCGGCGGTGACGGTCAGGCGGGTTCGGGGTGTGCGGGTGCGGGCGCTGTCGCGGGTCTGGTCCCACCAGGTGGGAGGGGGCAGGGCTGCGCCGGCCGCGGAGTACGCGGTGGCGGAGAGCGCGGTGCGCCGGTTCATCGTCATGCTGTCCCCGAAATCTGCCAGTGCCGTGGCCGTGTCGATGTCCCAGGCCGGCCGGGCGTCGTCGTCCTCGGTAGGCGGGGCGAGCCCGATGTGTGCCGGGGTGACGGTGCGGTTCAGGCGGCGCGAGAGCGTCTCGCACAAGATAGATCCCGCTCGGGGTTCGGGGCGCGTGCCGCCGACCCACATCGAGACGTGCGACTGGCGCACCGCGGCGAGTTCGCCGGCTCCCGTCTCGGTCGCCACGCGCGCGACTGCAGCGGCCAGTTGCCGCTGGGACCATCCGGTTTCCGCGATCACCGAGGCCAGCAGCGTGTTTCGTTCACGGGCCACGGTGAACTCCTTCGCTCCGAAATGATCTTTGTTGGGTTTGTTCGGGTTGCTCGATACCGGGCCCTGCCCTCGCGGCTCGGCTCACGGTTTGCTTTCTGCAACCCACCGTATTGCCCAACTCCCCCTCGGGGGTGGGAATCCGGACGGGCGCCCCACCGCGATCCGCGTCCCGTCCACCGTCCGATTTCCCGCAAGGAGCTGACGTGATCGAGTTGACCAGCATCGTCCTGGCGCTGTCGCCAACCCTGGGTACGGCGTGCTTGGCTGGTGCCGTCCTTGAGCGTGTGAGGCGGAAGGCGGCTACGCAGGCCCGGAATGAGGCGGACGCCGAGGCCGCGCAGCGGCTCGACGCCCGGGACGAGGAAGTCCTTCACACGGCCAGGGTGCGCCTGATCGCGATGGCTGCCGGCCCGCGTCCCGCCGACGAGAGCAGCGCGGGCACGCTCCTGCATCCGCAGTTGGTGGGTACGGCGTTCGCCGAGGCGCAGCTGGTCGTGCTGCGGCAGGTTGCGGCCCTCCTCAACACCGCCGAGCAGCAACCACACGCGGCCTCGGCCCCGGCGGCGAAGGGAGCGACGTTGTGACATCGCTTCGGACTGCTCACTGGCCGCCGATCAGCAAGAACCTCGCGGGCCTCCTGGTCGCCTACGAAGAGGCTCTGGCCTGGCCGCTGATCGTGGGGAGTGACATCGTCTCCGCCCGCCGCGCCATCGCCTTGCTGGGCGACGCCCCGGATCTCGTACTGCGGACGACGTGCTCCGCTTTCGACGCCGTCATCGTGCCCGGCGGCCTCGGTTCGGATCTTCTCGTCCTGGCCGACCGCCGCGACCAGTCCCTTCCGCCGATCCCCTCCCTCGCGTACGGAAGCGGCGAGAAGGTGCTGCTCGTCGCACCGGGCACCGCGGGCCCCCTGAACGGGGTGGCCGGCGCCCGGGTGGAATCCGGCCCGGGCGGGCGTATCGCTCTGCCGCCCTCGGGCGGAGCGCGGTGGGACACCTGGCCCTGGACGCCCGCCGAACCCAGACCGGTCACCTTCACGGACGGCGCCTGTCTCATGCCGCTCCTGCGGACCGCCATGGCCAGCACACCCTCCTCTTAGCCCCTCCCTCCCCCAGCCCGCGCGGGCCCGACCCGCCCATGCCGTCCCGCCGAGGAGTCGTCGTGCCCGTCTCCACCCCAGCACCACCGAGCGCACCGGAGGACTTCCTCCTCTTCATCAACAGCCTTGCGCTCGCCCGGGAACTGACCGCCGTGTCGGAAGCCACCCGCACCTGGGACGCTCTGGATCTGGCGACCGGGCTGTCGGATCCCCCCGCCCACATGGTTCCGGTGCTGGTCACGGATCTGCAGGAGGTACTGCGCACGCTCGTGGCCTGCGCGGCCCGGCTGCTGGTGATCCACCGGAAGGCCGTGGAAGCGGGGCAGGCGGAGGAATCGGCGATGGAGGACGCCCTCGTCCGGGCGGATCAGCTGCTCCACCCCTCCGGGTCTGTCGGTTCAGAGCTCGGATATCTCCGCCTCCTCGCCGCATCCGCCGAGACGATCTTGGACCTCGCGGGCGATACGCCGTGAGCACCAGGCACACGGACCCGCCCCTTCACCTGCTCGACCGCCCGCCCCCGCTACCCGTCGAGGGCTCTTCGACCAAGGACGTTCCATGTGTCAGCACAAGCCGACCTGTCCGCCCAGTACCGCACCCGACGCCGAACTCGCGCAGTGCGTAACCAGCCACCCGGAACAGGGCTGGTCCCTGCTCTGCAACGGCGTCCTCCTCTTCGAGGACACCGGGGTCCTCACCCCCGACGGAGCGGTTCGCGACCCGCACCGGATGTCGACGAGGGCCGCATGAACCTGACCAGCACCACACCTCCCCGCACGCCCACCGAAGTCATGGTGGCCTCGCTGGCAGAGGCGCTGCTCGCGTTCACCGCACGAGATGCGGCTCTGACCTTGTGGGCCTCCAGCCTGCCGGGCGCATCGAACCGCCGCCGGAAGGTGGCGGCCGTCCGCGCGGAGCACGAACGCGAGCTGATGCGGATCGTGGACTGCCACGGCTGGCCGACCGCGGACCTTGTCGGTGAGGAGGCCTCCGCAGCCGCGCTGCAGATTCTTCTCCACGGCACGGACCTCGGCTTCCTGCTGCGCTGCCGGGACCTGATCAAGGCCTCCGTCGACGAGGGGGCCTGCTCCCTGGTCCACCTGGCGTACGTCGTCGACTGGGCGCTGGTGCGTCTCGCGCAGCCCCAGTTGTACGCGACCGCGATCAACCCCGCCTTCGGCCGGCCGTATCCGGTCGCGGAACCGGAAACCCTGGATGCACGGCGCAACGAGGTGTGCCTGCCGCCGCTGGCCGAGGAGACGGCCCACCACCAGGCCCGCCGCCTCGCCTCCTGACGCCCCTCTTCCCGCGCGGCCCTTCGCCCGTTTGTGGTGCCGCCCCGCTCGCCCTGCCCTGATTGGATTTCCATGCGTTCCGAAGTCCCCGCCCCCCGAAGGGGTCTGGTCACCGACGCCCTGCTCGGCAGGCGCCTGGACCCGCTCCTGAGCTGTCTGCTCGCTCTGCCGGCCTCCCGGGAAACGGAAGCGCTGATCGCGGCGGTGACGAACCCTCAGTTCACGAGCTCCGCCGGCCTCAAGGCGCTCGTCGTCAGGGCCGAGTCGCACATCAAGGACCGGGCGGTCGCCGCGACCTACGCGGTCTTGCCGCCTGGCTCGGGCGAGTGCGTCCAGACGGCCATGGACAGAGCGGCCGCCCGGTACTGCGCGGCGGCACCCTCGCGCCACCACGACCTCGCCCCGCTCGCAGGTCACGCCCGGTCCGGCCTGCGCACCGTCCTTGAGTTGGCCGAATGCCGGCGGATCCAGATTCTGGTCATCCCGTCCCTGGACCATCTGCCGGCCGATGACCCCGGGGGCGAGGGGAGCCCATGGACTGTGACCGGTATCCGGGAACGGCTGGACGCGCACGCGGTGCGCCTGATTCCCGCAGACCACGGCGCTGTCCTGTCCGAAGCTGTCTGGGAGGCCGTGCGGTGAACACCCTCCACGGCCGTATCACGGCGGACGACCTGGCGCGGGCGTCGTGCCCGCCCGGCACCGAAGCGCCGAGGCCGCCCGGGGCACGGCCTGCCACCGGCGCCGTCATCGGCACGCCCCAGTGGCCGTTCATCTCTTGCCGCACCACCGAACTTCCCCTGCCCGGGGAACTCGTCGTCCGCGCAGGTCTGGTGTGTATCGGCGACGACGTCGTCGACGGCCTCGGGTACGCCGACGAACGCGAAGAGGACCGGGACCGGGACGGCGGCCTGTGGGCACGTGTCTCCACCGACCTCGCGGGCGGCGGAGACGTCGAGAACCTGATTCCGCACCCCTACCGCCACCGGTACCTGATGGGCAAGGTCCGGTGCCAGGTCTGCGCCCAGGACCCCGCGAGGAACGACGACGGCGGCTTCCTGTTTGTGGTCCCCGACGGCCCCCACGACCTGGCGGCCATACCCGCGAACTGGGGAGACGGCGTCCTCGAAGCGACCCCTCCGGTCTGTCTGGCCGACGCGGACGCATCGGCCACGGGCTGCCCCCGGCTCGGGCGCGCCACCGCCCTGTGGGTACAACGCCCGATCCTCCATGGGGTCTCCGGCCTGGGCTACAGGCTCCGCGGCGGCACGCTGCTGGAGACGGGCGTTGCCTACGCCCGGTACGAGACCGCGGAGCTGGCGTGGGTGGTGGCGCAGCAGATGTACCGGCGTCTGGACGGTGTCACCGTCGACCTGGAACTGACCGCGCACCTGCGCTCCCTCCACGCGGCCGCCTGGCCCGCCCGACGCCGGCGCGCTCCCGACCCGGCCGCGATGACGGGCCTGGCCGGTGCGGCTCATCGGAGCCGGCGATGATCCCGGCGAGGAGGGCCTCATCGCGTCAGGTCCGGGCCCGGGCGGCCGCTACGGTGCAGGTCCGCCGATACCTCCGGGCCCGCCGGCCCGGTAGCCTCGTCCTCCCGCGAGTTGGGCTCGGTGACACCGTCGCGCACCTGGGCCAGCGGCTCCGCCTTCCCGAGGACGATGTCTGGGCAGCGGTACGGATCCTTGAGGCCCGCGGTGAGGCCGCATTCCTTCCCGGGCGGGGGGTGATGGTCTGCGGACCGGGCCGGCCCCACCCCCACGACGAGGCTGTCGTGGCCCGGGTCCCCCAGCGTCTGGATGACGGCATTTACCAGCCGGGGCAGGCACTCGCCCTCGCGGTCATCACCCTGGAGTACGCGGGCACCCCCGCCTGCGTGCGGCGGGCCTGTGCCCACCTCATCCGCGAAGGCCGCCTCCAGAGCCTTCCCCGGGGCCCCGTGGGCCCGGGCATCTACGTCCGTGCCGTCCCCGGGCACACCCCCCGTTCGTCCACCCTGACCGGTCTGAGAGGACGCCCGTTCATGTCTAGCGCCATGGTGTTGTCGACGCCCGCACCCCGGCAGCCGTACGCCAAGTCCTTGGAAGTCCCACACCCCGTGTCGAACACGGTCACCTCCGACTTCACGGTGCGGGGCTGCTCCGTGGCGCTTCCCCCTGACACGGTGCCCACTGCTGTCCCCGAAGCGTCCTTCGGCGGCCGGGAGACCGAGACCGCCGGCGTGTACGCGGCCGACGGCGACGGGGGGCTTCGACCGTGAGGCTCGTACGCACCTCGTCCGGGGCATATCTGACGCCGAATGTTGCCCGGATCCAGGACTATCTTGACGGCGGAACCGACAACTACGCGGTCGACCGGGACCTGGCCGACGAGCTCCTGGCCGCGGCCCGCTGGCTTCCGGGCAGCGTGCGCATCAACCGTGCCCACGGCCGCCGGATCCTGGACGCATTCACGCGGGAGCTCGGGATCGATCAGGTCCTGGACCTGGGGTGCGGTCTGCCCCACCTCGACAACCGGCAGCTTCCGGACGCCGTGCAGCGCATCATCTACATCGACAACGACCCGGGCGTGGCCGGTCACGCCAACGTGTACCTGGCCGAGCGGCATGGCACCGATTCGTTCCAGGCCGACCTGACGGACACGAAGGCTCTTCTGGCCGCCCCAGCCGTGGCACGGCTCGACCACGGCCGCCCGATCGGGGTGCTGCTGCACGACGTCCTGCCCTGGCTCGGCGACGAGGACGCGAGGTCGGTCCTGGCCGAGCTGCGGGACTGGCTGCCGCCGGGTTCCGCGCTCTCCCTCACCCACGCCACCGCCGACTTCGCCCGCGAGATCCAGATGACGACCCTGACCGACATCTACGCACACGCCGGCATCGTCTTCCGCCCCCGGACCGCCGAGCAGATCCACACCCTGCTGGGACGGTGGGCCCTGCCGGAGGGGGAACGGCTGGTGAGCACCGCCGAGTGGCGCAGCCCCAGCACATACGAACGCCTGGACCACTCCCACGCGTACGCCACGATCGCCCTGCCCTGGGGGTACATCCGATGACCACGCCCTACGGGGTCCCGCCGGTCGACGAGAACCGTCCGCCAGCCGTATCGCCCACCTGCTGGTCGGCGGACACCGCGACGCCAACACCGCCGACACCACCCTCGCCAACCTGACCGCCTGGGCCGCAGCCCCGCGGAAGTCGCTGCCGGTAAGCGCCGCCTGCGCGTAGCGGCAGGCCTGGCCCCGAACGAAGCCTGGAACAAGATCGTCAGCCGGGGCCACGGAAGCGGCCACCTGACGCCGCCCACCGGTGAGACCGCAGTCTTCCTCGACCTGGACCGGGGGGCCACTTCATGACCACGCCCCCCCTGTCCGTGCGCAGGATCTGGGGCACCAGGCCACGACGTCGTCCCCCGGATCTGCCAGCGCACTCGGGCCGGATCGCAGGCAGGAGACAGCACGGCCAGCGGTACGGCGCGCGCCCGGAGCGGGGACCGCCTCGTTCAGCGAGGGGGCCCTCTGGCTGGCTGAACAGGCCGGGTACCCACGGCCGACCAGGAGCCGCAGCCCGTGGGCCCATGGTCTTCTCGCCGACATGGGTTCTAGCGTCGACCCCAGACAGCAGTCGCGCCCACCGACGTCCGCAGGTTGCCTGGCATGAGGGCTCGCCTCGTCGGACGAGGCCCCTTTCGAGCCAGGGATCGCCGTTCTGCTTGCGCTCGGGGCGTGGGCCCTGATGCTGTGGAGGATGGGTCGGATGAGGGTTCCGCAGTACCGTACGACGAACTTCAAGATGGAGGTCCGCCGCCGCCGTTGGACGAACACGGTGACGATCGCACGCTGGGATCGGGCTCGGGCCGAGCTCGCGGAGATCGATGCGGATCCGGCGCTGCGGACGGTGGATCTGCCGTCGCGGACGCTGGACCGGTGGATGACGGGCGAGGTGTCGCCGGCCGGGCCACGCGCGGAACGCGCCCGGATCCTGGAGCACCTGTTCCAGCTGCCCGTGGAGTGGCTGTTTCGTACGTACGACGAGCAGGTTCCCGCGTACACGGGCTCGCCAGGACAGGCCGGGGTGCCGTCCCTGACTGGGTGGGGCAGCCCGCAGTCGATCCCCGGTGAGCAGCGGGGTGTGTCCTCGCCCGGGGTGGATCTGGGGCTGTTGGCGTTGGCCCGGGATTCCATCGCCTCGATCGTTGACCGCTACGAGTTGGGCGGGCCCGCCCAGCTGGTGGGTGAGGCCCGCCTGGTGCAGCGGATGCTGGGGGTGATGCTGGGTGGGCGGGCGGACGATTCGGTGCAGCGGCGTGAGCTGATGACGCTGGCGGCCCAGGCGTCGGGGCTGCTGGCCTACATGGCGGTAAACTGCGGGGAGCAGAAGGCGGCCGGCGCGCTGTGCCGGGAGGCCGACCAGTTCGCCGAGGAGGCCGGCGCGGTCTGGTTGCGGCAGTGGGTGGCCGGGACGCGGTCGTTGAACTTGTACTACGCGAAGAAGTACGTCGCGGCGGACGCGGCGGCTGCCGCGGGGATCGCGCTGGCGCCGACGGACCCGCAGGCCATCCGGCTGATGGCCAACGGCCGGGCGCGGGCTCTGGGCCGGCTCGGGGAACGCGCGGAGTCGCACCGGATGATCGAGGAGGCGCTGGAGCTGAGCGAGAAGCAGTCGCGGCTGCCGCCCGGGCTGACCTCGTGTATCTCCTTCGCCCCCTACAGCCGGGCCCGGACAGTCGCGAACGCGGTGACGGCGTACTTGTCGGCCGGGGATGTCAAGCGCGTGCTACTGCTGGCCCCGCAAGTTCAGAACGCGGCGGTATCAGCGCAGTCGCCCTGGACGCAGGCGCTGGTCGGGCTGGATGTCGCTACCGCGCTCGTGCAGCCGCCGGGTGCGGAGGTGGAGGAGGCGATGCGGGTGGGGAGTGAGGCGTTGTCGTCGGGGGCGGCACCGATCCAGTCGGTCCGCCAGCGGGCCAGCGAGCTGCTGGAACTGGGGCAGCGGTGGCGCGGGGTGAGGGCCGTAGGCGAGTATGCGGCGCAGGTGAAGGAGTTGCGCTGACCCGGCCGTACTGCGCCGGCGCGGTACAGGCGGAGAGGGTTGTCACGTGGTGATGCTGGAGACGGACTCGAAGGCGTTCCCGCCCGCGCCGCCGTCCTCGCTGGACGATGTGCAGGTCCTGCGGGAGGCCGACTGGGCAGCGTTTCGCTCCATCGGCCGGATGTCGGACCACTGGGATCGGCCAGGATGGAGCCCGGGACACCGGGCCTACTACTGGATGCTGGCTCCCTCGGGGGCGAGCGGGCTCGCCGCGGAGGCGCTTGCTTGCCAGGAGGCGCTGGCGGAACTGGGAATGGATCCGGTGCCCCCGGAGGGGCTCCACGTCACCATGGTCAAGATCGGCAACCGCGACCAGGTCACCGAGATCCAGCTCGACGTGCTGGCCGCTTCGGTCCGCGGTGCTCTCGGAGCCCCGTTCCGGGTGGCGGCGTACCCCATGACGGGGTCGCGCGGCGCGATCCGGTTCACGCTCGCCCCATGGCGGAACCTGGTCGCTGTGCACGCGGTACTGACGCAGGCCGGAGTTCGCGCCGGCGTGCCGGGAGGACGGCCCACGGCTGGCTTTCGGCCCCACCTTGGGGTCCTCTACAACAACCGCGACCGTGACGCGGCCGCACCCGTCCAGGCGGTCGGCGCGCTGCGGGGACGTGGGCCGGTCGAGTTCATGGTGGACGCGGTGCAGCTGGTCGAGCTGCGCCGCGAAGCACGGACCTACCGCTGGGACACCGTGCGCGAGATCGCTCTGGGCGGACCGGACCGCCGCTGACGCCGAAGCCGCGGCATCGGAGGTTCAGCGTCCGGGTCGGTGGATGGGTGCCGGCCGGGCTTCACGCAAGGTTCGGCGGATCCGTTGATAGGCCGCCGCGACGAAGACGAGGTCTTCTTCGGTCAGGGGCGGCCCGAGGTCGAACAGGTCACGGACCTGCGCGGGGCTGGTGAACCCTGCGGTGACGACGGTGTGGTCCGGCTGCTGGAGGCTGTAGCGCAGAGCGACCCGTGTCAGGGCGGCTGGGGATCCGCCGAACCGCTCGCGCAAGGGGGCGAGCCCTTGGCCGATGATCCCCAGCCCTGACTTCTGGTACCAGGCTCTGCCCTGGCGGTGGTCTCCCGGCGGGAAGGCAGGGGGCCGGAGCCTGTGGTGCTTGCCGGTCAGCAGTCCCTGCGCCAGCGGTTCGGTGAGCAGGAGGGCGACACCGCGGCGCGCGGTGAAGGACACGATGTTCTCGCCGCCGATCAGGGTGGGCTCGCTCAGCGGGCTCGCCCTGGACGAGATCACGTCCGGGTTGAGCAGCTCGACGATCCGGCGGAACCGGGGGGCAGTCGCGGCGGGCACCCGCTCATCACCGGCCCGCGGGTGAGGGCCGCGCAGGCCCACCGCCCCGATCAGGCCCGCAGCGCGCAGCGACTCCAGCTGCCCGGCGGCATCGAGGAGATATTGGTCGGTGGGGCCGAAGTCCAGGGTGTGGAGGAAAAGGACGTCCAGACGTCCGACGCCGAGGTTGTTCAGGGACTGCTCGACCTGGTGGACCAGGCGGGGCGCGGCGTAGGGATGTGGTGCGGTGCCGCGTACGGATCCGGCGGTGCCCGCGATGCGTACGCCGGCGTGCCCAGCCTCCCGCACGGCCTGGCCCAGGAGCCGTTCGGAGTGGCCGTAGCCGAAGCTGTCGGCAGTGTGGAAGAGGTCCGCTCCGAGTTCGAGCGCGGTACGCAGGCTCTCCAGGGCGACCGTGTCCTTGACCGGTCCCCATCCGACGGGATGCCCTCGGCTGACGGCCGGTCCGCCGATCGGCCAGCAGCCCATGGCCAGGGGCTGCACGCTCAGCCCGGGCGCGAGGTGGCGTGAGGTGAGGTCGGGGGGAATCACCCGGCCGCCCTCGCGGACAGGTCGAAGACGGCGCTCACGCCCGTTCCGCCACCGGACACGGGCTGCGCGAACCAGCCTGCGGCCAACGCGCTGACGAGGAGCAGTCCGCGCCCGTCGGTGTCCTGAGGGTCGGCCGTGCGGGCCGCCACAGCGCGCGGGTCGACGCCACGGTCGCAGACGGTCAGGACGGCCAGGGTTTCGCCGTAGACCTCCAGGACGAGGCGGTCGGCTCCCGGAGTGTGCTCAGCGGCGTTAGCGACGAGCTCCCCGGCGACCAGGGCGACATCGTCGACGCACGGGTAAGCGTCGAGGGCTTCGCGGACGAAGCGACGTGCGGCACGTGCCGGTTCGATGCAGGTGGACAGGTTCCTGCGGTGGATGCGGGGTGGCTGGCCCCCGCTGAGGGAGACCAAGTCGAGCAGCGGTGCGACGGACGGCAACGTCATCTCCCCCAGACGTGATGGCCGGAGCCCCTACGGCGGCCGCCGTACGGGACCTCCAACTCCTGCTCACCGTCACGCGTGCTGCCGGCGTCCCGCTACGCCGCCAGCACGCCGTTTCCACACACCCACACTCCATTCCAAACGGCACTGAACAGGAACGAACCACATCAATATGGGTGTGGGTGGGGGGTGGAAACGGCGTGCTGGCGGCGTGGTGCGCGGGGGCACCGGTGGGTCACGGTGGGCGTCGGTGCTACGGCCTCGACGGCCATCGAGGTCGGCGTGAAAGGCCGACGACATCGCGGTCGGTGTGCACGCCGGCTACCGCACGAATTCCGTCTGCCCGTGCTTGAGGGGTGACGGTGGATGACCTGGCCCGGGCCGTCGTGGCCCAGGTGGCCAGCCGTAACGATCAGCACTTCGGAGGAATCATGACCCAGCCGCCTACCGTCGCGAAGTCCGACTTCGACCTCGACGTCACGCTCGTGGAGGTCTCGGACCCGGCCAGCATGGTCAACCTGACGGACGACAACTGCGGCTCCACGTGCGGCGCCTGCACCACCAACGTCGCCTGACCGACCCACTAACGGCCGGTGGGGCTGAGGGCGTGCAGCCCTCAGCCCCACCGGCCACGCACGCACCACTCACTCTTCCCCCTCACGGAGGTCTCGTTGTGGCTGTTCCAGCCGGCGCGTACCGCGGTGGCCGTGTCGCTCTCGTGCGCGCCGCCGCCCAACCCGCACCTCCCGCCCCGCACCATCTGCCACTCACCGCCCCAGCCACCGTCCAGGCCGATTGGCTGCGCGCGGTCTGGGCGGACGAGACCTTCGCCGAGAGCCTGCGGCACGCCAGCCCTTCCCTCGCCCGGCAGATTGACACCCTGTGCAACGCTCAGGCAGAGCCCATGAAGCGTGACCTACGCCGTGCGGTCGTCTCCGTTTCCCGCTACCTGCTGCGCGCGGCCGCACGGGCCACCCCCTTCGGTCTGTTCGCCGGCGTGACGACCGCCGCCTTCTCCTCCCGCGTTCACGCCCAGTGGGGCAGCGGGCACCAGGCGGTGGTGCGGGCCGGAGCCGAGTGGCTGGCCGAGGTCGTCACCCGCCTGGAGGGCTTCCCCGAACTCCTGGTGCGGCTGCCGGTGGTCACCAACAACACCGTCGTGGTCCGTGGCGAGCAGCTGATCGTGCCGCACCAGCCCCAGCCCCGCGACCGTCGGACCGCCGCGGTGGATGTCTGCATCGCGTACAAGGCTCCGGTGCGGGTGGCCCTGGCCGCGGCGCGCACCCCGGTGCTCGCCGGTGACCTCGCCGCGAAACTGGCCGCCGAGTTCCCCACGGCCGGGGAGCAGGAAGTGACCGGGTTGATCGCCCTGCTGGTGCGTCACGGGGCGCTGGTGTCGGGGCTGCGGGCCCCCGGAACCCGGCCCGACGCGCTGGCCTGCCTGATGGAACAACTCGAAGCCGCGGGAGCGCAGGAGGTGGAGGCGGTGGCCCCTCTCGTTGCCGAGATCGGTGAGGTGCGGGAGGCGATCGAGGCGTGCAATCGGGCCCCGTCCGGGCGGGCGGCCGCCGCGCGGCGGATTGCGTCCGCGCGCATGGTGACGGTGGCGGAGGTCCGGAGACATCCACTCGCGGTGGATCTGCGGCTAGACGCCTCGCTGGCGCTCCCGCATGCGGTCGCCGAGGAGGCCGCGCGCGCAGCGGCGGCGCTGGCACGTCTGAGCGCCGCCCCCTACGGGCCGGCTGGGTGGAAGGCGTACCACATGCGGTTCTACGAGCGGTTCGGGATCGGCTCGCTTGTCTCGGTCGCGGACGTGGTCGATGACAGCGGGATCGGCTACCCCGACGCGTACGGCGCCGACGCCGCCCCCGAGCGCCGCCCGGCCCTGAACGAGCGCGATGCGGGTCTGCTGCGACTGGCCCAGCGCGCCGCGCTCGACGGCACCGTCGAAGTCGTCATCGACGAGGCCCTCCTGGGCAGCTTGAGCAGCGGGCCCGGATCGCCGAGGCTGCCGCCGCACCTGGAGGTCGGTGTCCGGGTGCACGCAGCTGACACCGCGGCCCTGGAGCGCGGTGTGTTCATGCTGGAGGTCCTCAGCGTCTCGCGCGGCGCCGGGGTGAGCACCGGCCGGTTCCTCAGCGCCCTGGACCAGCCCGGAGCCGAGATCCTCACCGCGGACCTGGCGAACCTGCCCACCGGGGACACCGGCACGATCCCGGTCCAGTTGTCCTACCCGCCGCTCGACCCCCGGGACGCGCACGTCACCCGGACCCCGCGCGTGCTCCCCACCCTGGTCAGCGTCGGTGAGCACCACCCCGCCGACGAGCAAGTGCTGGGCGTCGACGATGTGGCGGTGGGCTGCGATGGCACCCGCATATATCTGGCCGCGCCCGCCCTGGGCGTGCGGATCGAGCCGGTCGCGATGCACGCTCTGAACCTTCACGGGCACCACGCCCCGCCCTTGGCCCGGTTCCTCTGCGAGGTCCACCGCTCCCAGTACGCGCAGGTCACCACCTTCGACTGGGGCGCCGCGGCGAGCCTGCCGTTCCTGCCACGACTGCGCTACGAGCGGACCGTCCTGTCCCCGGCCCGCTGGCGCCTGGAACCCGGAGAGGCCCCGCCCGGGCCCGGCTGGGAGGCCGCGTTCGCCGACTGGCGGCGGCGTTACCGGCTGCCGCGGCACGTGTACCTCACTGAAGGGGACCGACGGCTCGCCCTGGACCTCGACGTGCAGGGCCACCGGATGCTGCTGAGCCTCCACATGGAGCGGGGCGAGCCCACCGTCCTCACGGAGGCAGGCGGGGAGCTGGGGTGGTGCCAGGGCCGCGCCCACGAAGTCGTCATCCCCCTCAAGGCCACCGCACCCGCCCGCTGGCCGGCCCTGCCCGCGCCGAGCCCTGCCCGGGTAATCGGCCGCGGCCGGTCCCAGGTCCCGGCTGCCTCCCGGGTGCTCCTGGCCTCCTTGTACGGGGATCTGCGCAGGCAGGACACGATCCTCGCCCGCCACCTGCCCCGTCTCCTCAACCAACTGGGGAGCCCCCGGTGGTGGTATATGCGCTTCCGTGACCCCGACCAGCACCTGCGCTTGCGCATCGAACTCCCCGACCCGACCGCGTTCGGGAACGCCGCGCACACGGTGAGCAGCTGGGCGGTGGCCATGAACGAGGCGGGGCTCTTGCGGGAGATCCGCTACCCCACGTCTTACCCGGAGACCGGCCGGTGGGGTTCGGGAGCGGCGTGGAGCGCCGCCGAAGCCTTCTTCCGCGCCGACTCCCACGCCCTGCTCACCCAGTTCCGGGAGCCGGCCCGGCCCGGGCCGCGGGCGCTGGCGGCCGCCCACATGCTGTCCATCGCCTGCGCGTTCCACGGCAGCACGACGGCGGGCACGAGCTGGCTGATCGACCATCTCCCCGCGACCGCCCCGGCCCGCATCCCTCGGCACGAGTTCAACGAGGCCGTACGCTGCGCCGACCCGCGCGGCACCTGGCGGGCGCTGCGCAGCATGCCCGGCGGGATCGCCATCAGCGACGCGTGGAAGGACCGCGACCGGACGCTGGCCGCCTACCGGTCGCACCTGCCCGGACCGGACACCGACGCCATCGACCCCGACGCCGTCCTCAGCTCGCTGCTGCACTGCCACTTCGTGCGGGCCGTGCGCATCGACTTCGACGAGGAAGCCGTCTGTCTCTACCTCGCCAGGGCCGCGGCCCTGGCCTTCCGCGCCCGCACCACCGGGGGCAGTACGTGAACTACCCAGCCGAGCACATCATCCGCCTGATCGGCGACCGCCTCGCCAGCCCCGGCACCGTTCCGGGCGCCGTGCGCCGGCATCCGGGATGGCAGCAGTCCCTGGCCCGGGGCATCCCCGGCATCGCGCTACTGCACATCGAGCTCGCCGCCACCGGAAGAGCACCGTGGGCCCGCGCCCACGACTGGCTCACCGCGGCGGCCGCTGCCCCGCTGACCGTCGGCGCCGACAGCCACCCCTTCCACGGCGCCCCAGCCCTGGCCCACGCCCTGGCCTGCGCCGCCGACCACCGTCCCGGCGCCTACTCCCGCGCCCTGGAGCAGCTCGACACGCAGATCATCACCGACACCGAGCGGCGCCTGTCCGCCGCCCACCGACGCATCGACCACGGCGACTTGACCGAGATCGCCGAGTACGACGTGATCCGCGGCCTGACCGGCTACGGCGCCTACCTGCTGGCCCGCCACCCCGACAGCGACACCCTGCGCCAGGTCCTGGCCTACCTGGTCCGCCTGACCCGACCCGTCGTCCACGAGGACACCGAGCTCGTCGGCTGGTGGACCCTGTCCGGACCCTCCGGGCGGCCTGATCCGCTCTACCCCAGCGGTCACGCCAATGCCGGTGTCGCGCACGGCATCGCGGGACCCCTGAGCCTGCTGTCCCTCGCCGCACTGCGCGGTGTCGACGTCCCCGGGCAACTGACGGCCATCGGCGAGGTCAGCTGGTGGCTGGACCGGTGGGCCACCCCGCGCGGCCACGGACCCGCCTGGCCGTACTGGATCACCCGCCGCGAACTCCGCGAGCAGCGGCCCGCCCCGGCCACGCCCTTACGCCCCTCCTGGTGCTACGGCGCCGCCGGCCAAGCCCGAGCCCAGCAACTCGCAGCCCTCGCCCGCCAAGACCAGCCTGCGCAACTCCGAGCCGAGAGCGCACTCCTGGCCGCTCTCACCGAACCCGCTCTCCTCGCAGCGACCACGGACATCGCCCTGTGTCACGGCTACGCCGGCATGGCCCACATAGCCGCCCGCGCCGCCACCGACGCCCTGCCCACCACCCGGGAGCGGCTGACCGACGCCATCCCCGGACTTCTCAGCCCGCTCACCCCGACCGGGGCGCGGCCCCGTCAGCGCACGGTCGAGATCCTCCTGGACTCCGCGGACGGCAACGGCGCCGGACTCCTCGACGGCATCGCCGGCATCGCCCTGGCCGTGCTCTCCCCGGGGGCCTCGGCGAGCGCTTCGCGCTGGGACGCCTGCCTGCTCACCGCATGACCCCCCGTACACTTTCGTGAGGAACCTGATGGACTGGCAGCAGCTCAACATCACCTTCACCGGCGAGGCCGCCGAACGGGCGGCGGCCATCGCGGCCATCGGCTCGTGTCTGAGCACCGCGGAGACGGCCGGGCAGGTGCAGGCCTGGTGGTTCATGAACAAGCGGCCCTGGCCGCTGCGGATCCGCACCGCCGGCCCGCTCCCGCCGCCGGTGACCGCCCTCCTCCACGAGCTGACCGGCAGCGGGTCCGTCGACTTCTGGAGCCCCGCCCACTACGAGCCGGAGACGGCCGCCTTCGGCGGCCCCACCGCCATGGACGCCGCCCACACCCTCTTCCACCAGGACAGCCGACACCTCCTCACCTACACCCCCGGCCCGGGCGAGCAGCACCTCGGCCGGCGCGAGAGCGCGGTGCTGCTGTGCCACACGATGATGCGCGCCGCGGGACTGGATTGGTACGAGCAGGGCGACGTGTGGGACAAGGTCGCCGCGCTGCGCCCGCAGACCGCCGCGGACGCGCCGGCGGCGACCATCCGCCACCGGGAGGCGATACGCCACCTGATGAGCATCGACGCCACCTCCCTCACCGGGCCAGGAAAGGTACTGGACGGGCACGAAGCCTGGGTCGGCGCCTTCGCAGGTCTCGGCCGCACCCTGGCGGACCTCGCCCGCCGCGGCGAACTGACCAGGGGGCTGCGTTCGGTTCTGGCCCACCACGTCATCTTCCACGCCAACCGTGCCGGCCTCCCCCTGAGGGACCAGCACACCATCTCCACCATCGCCCGAGAGGTCATCATGGGATCGAGTGACAACACCGCGCCACCCCAGACGTCCGCGCCCGGCGCCGATAGCGTCCGTGCGGTGAACACCGACACGCTCGCCACGTCCGAGCACGCCGCCCAGCTCCGCAACCGCCTCGTCGACCAGCTCCTCGACAACGGGCAGACCCTCACCCCGCAGGTCGAAGCCGCCCTGCGCGCCGTACGCAGGGACCTGTTCGTGTCTGGCGCCTCGCTGGAGGAGGCGTACGCGAACGCCCCGGTGAACATCAAGTACGACACCGACGGCACCACCGCGATCTCCTGCGCCTCCCAGCCCGGCATCGTCGCCCTGATGCTCGTCCAGGTCGGCGCCGGCGAGGGAGACAAGGGGCTGGAACTCGGCGCGGGCAGCGGCTACAACGCGGGCCTACTGGGCTACCTGGTCGGCCCCACCGGGCACGTCGTGACCATCGACGTCGACGAGGACCTCGTCGAAGGGGCCCGACAAGGGCTTGCCGCGGCCGGCATCACCAACGTGGAGGTCATTATCCGCGACGGCGCCCTCGGCCATGCGGCAGGCGCCCCCTACACCTGGATCATCGCCACCGTCGGCGCCCACGGCATCCCGCACGCCTGGCTCGACCAGCTCGCCCCCGGCGGCCGCCTCGTAGTCCCCCAACGCCTCAAGGGGTCCGTCTCCCGGTCCATCGTCTACCAGCGGCAGACCGACGGCCGCTGGACCTCCCTCGGCAGCGAGATGAACACCTTCATGCCGCTCAGGAGGGGCATCGCTGACGACGACCGGCGGATCATCCCGCTCACCTCCGACGCCACCGTCCGCCTCCAGGCCCCCGCCGACATGCTGATCGACGCGGACACCCTCGCCGGCGTTCTTGAGCAGCCGCGAACCGAGCACTGGACCGGCGTCACCGTCCAGGCCATGGAGTCCCCCGAGTGGATGGAGCTCTTCGTCTCCTGCACCCTGCCCTCCGGACTCGTGCGGATGCTGTTCCCGCAGACGGCCAAGGGCAGCATCCTCACCGACGACCCCTACCCGTCCTCCACCGCGGCCGTCGACAAGGGCGCCGTCACCTACCTCGCCCGACGCCTCTCGGACGAGAAGACCCCCGAAGGCGGCAAGCTCTGGGAGTTCGGCGTCATCGGCCACGGGCCCGGCGCCGAAGACCTCGCTGCGCGCGTCGTCGAGGCGATGCAGACCTGGGACCGCGAGTACCGCTGCCGCCAGGCCACCTTCGAGATCCAGGCCCTCGACGGACCCGCCATCGAGGAGCAGCCCGGCCGGTTCACGCTCACCACCCCGCTCAACCGCATCATCGTCGACTGGCAGTAGCCCCCCGGGGCCCGACACCGCTCGGAGCAGGCCACCACCT
>NZ_JAPNLJ010000075.1:0-5473 GCF_026627445.1 Streptomyces sp. H27-H1 | reverse complement strand
TGGTGTTGTTCAGCAGCGGCGGCACGGGGGCGGCCGGTCCGCCGCCGATGACGGCGGCCGCGAGGGCTCCGGCGGCGAGGCGGGCGCCCGGGCGCTTGGCGCGGGGGGGGCCCGGCGGGGGGGGGGGCGGCCACCACACCAACCCCCGTCGCCGCCGAGCCCCTGGAGATGTTCATGGACCCGCACGGCCCCATAGCCCGGCGCTTCCCCCTCATCGCCCGTTTCCGCCCGGCCTGCCTCCCCCTGCCCGAGCGCGTCCAGAGCCTTGTCGCCCTGGCGGAGACCGCCGAACACACCGGCAACCAAGGGCTGGCCTCAGCCGTCTTCAACCAGGCCGCCCTCATCGCCGCCGACACCGGCCTGCCCCAGCTCGCCCGCACCATGTGCCACCAGCACGCCGCCGCCTACCTCCACGCCTGCCCGCTGCCCGCGATGACCGCGATCCGCGCCCTGGAACCCCTCGTCAACCTCGCCCGCTTGCAGATCCGAGCCGGCCGCGAAGACGACGGCCGCACCCGCCTCATGCGCCTCTACAACACGGCCCGCACCACCGATACAGCACAGTTCGACGGCATCACCGTGCCCGCCCACCTCACCGAGGGCCCCGACGCCCGCAGGGAGGTCCAGGCGTGGCTGTGGCGGGTCCTGCTCGCCGACGGGACCCGCACCCTGACCACCACCGGCCGCTGGGCCGAAGCCCTGGCCCACCTGACCGCTCACCACGGCATCGGCCGGCGGATGCTCGACGGCCGCCAAGTCGCCGTCCTCGCCGCCCTCGTCCAGGACGACAAGAAGACCGCTGCTGCCCTCCTCACCGACACCGAACCCGGCCAGCCCTGGGAACAGGCCGTCACCGCCAGCCTCGCCGCCCTGCACCGTCAGAGCGCCCGCCGGCCCGCCGCCCGCCACCTCGACGAGCTGGCCACCACCTACCTCGACCACGAGGCAGGGCACGGCACGACCGTCTTCGACATCCGCCTCGGGCTGACCGTCCTGGACATCCTCACCACCGCATGCCATCGGGCCTGCCCCGCTGTAGCCAGAGACCTCCACCGGCGCACCGTCCGCGCACGTGACGGATACGCGGCCCGCGAGACCCTCGCCCACCCCCTGTTCGCGGCTCTCCTCACCGACACCCAGATACAGGACTGCCGAAACCTCCTCGCGGTCTGCTCCCTGGCCGCAAACACCCTGCCGCCCGAACTACATACCGCGCTCACCGACGCCCTCCAGCGCAGTGAGGCCGTCATCCGTGCCAGCCTCCCCCAGCCGAACCCGGCGCCCCAACTCCCGCCCGCCACGGCGCCCGTCCCGCCCAGACGCCTGAACCGGGCCCCGGCAGAGCCGTGAAGGGGCCGCGCAAGACCCTGATCGAGTGCCACGCGCCAACCGACCACTCGAACGGATGAGTTCAAACCCGCGCGCCCCCGACGCTGCTGCTCTTCACACCGAATCCGGATCTGCGTTCGAAATTTCCACCCTGTCGCGTCCGTGACGACACCCCGTGGTGGGGGGTTGTTCGAGCATCGATCGGTTCCACGTCAACCAGGGAGGACTCATGACCGCCGCTCCCAGCCCACGCTCACCCGTCCCGTTCGAATCCGCTGGGCCCGGCTACCGGCCGCTCACCACGGTGGCGCTCCTCGCCCTGCGCGCGGACGGGCGGGTGGCACTCGTCCGCCGCGCCAAGGACCGCAGGCACCACGCCCAGGGCGAGCTGGACCTGGTGGGCGGGCGGCTTGAGCCCTCGGAGTGGCTGGAAGAGGCCGCCTGCCGACAGGCCGCCCAGATGCTGGGCATTCAGGTCGGGACGCACGACGTCGAGCTCAGCGGCATCGTGCACCACCGCGACGAAGCCGGTGCGGGCCGGGTGTGCATCGTCTTCTCCACCCAGCGATGGGCGGGTGCCCCGTACAACGCCGCCGCCTGCCGGTACAGCGAGGTGGTGTGGGCGGATCCGGGCGGCCCTCCGGCCGACTGCCGGCCCCTGACCCACACCGTCCTCAACAGCTACGTCGCGGGCACCCTTTACACCGCCTTCGCACTCCCTGCGGGCGGGACGGAAGAAGACCGGCGCGTCCGGCCGCCGAGAGCGGAACCTGGGCCGCAGCTTGAGGACCGGGGGCATGGATCGGGGGCGGTCCGCGAAGCGATCACCAGCAAGCGAACCGAGACGTGGGGGATGAAGTGAGCAAGAAGGTCAAGAGGCGGACCCGTGAGGCGGCGGTGGTCTCGGAGTCGGAACAGCTCCTGTTCGGTGGGGAGCTGGCCTACGACGTCGGGTGGGACCGCCACGAGGGCAACTGGCTGAAACTGGGCCTGTGGAGGATGGCCAAGGGGTTACCCGCCATGATCGGCACCGGGCTCCGGCTCGCGCACGCCGCCGACGCCCGGGCCCTGCGCGTGGTCCTGGGATCCGAGGTCGGCCGGGGCATCACCCAGGCCATCGGTCTGGTCGCCGTCAACAGCGTCCTGGTCCACATCCTGGCCGCCGGCACGACCAACGAGCGCCTGACGCGGGCCGTGCCCGCACTCATCGTCGTCGCGGTCACGGCGCTGCTGGGCTCGCTGCTGCGGTCGGCGTCCACCGCCGCGACCGGGGAGCTGGAGCCCAAGGTCCAGCGGGTCGCGACCGAGCGGTACCTGGGCCTGGTGCATCGGGTGGAACTCGCGGCGATCGAGGACGACGAGTTCCACCGACTGCTGGACGCCGCACGCTACGGCGCCGACTCGGCCCGACGCATGATCGGCTACTGCACCAGCACCCTGAACTCCGGAATCTCCCTGATCGCCGCGGCCGGCGTCCTCACCGTCCTGCACCCCGCGCTGATGCCCCTGCTGGTCCTGATGACGCTGCCGAGCGCGTGGGGATCCCTGACCGTCTCCAAGCAGCGCTACGTCTCCTTCCACGTCTTCGTCCAGCACGCCCGCGCAAGCCACCTGCTCGGCCAGCTCCTCACCCAGCGCGAAGCGGCCGCCGAGGTCCGCGTCCACGAAGTCGGCCCGTTCCTGCTGACCCACTTCCGGGAGATGGCCCAGTCCAGCGAGCGCGAACAGACCCGCCTCGCCCGCAGCGCCGCCCGGATCGGGCTCATCGCCGATGCCGCGACCGGCATCGCGACTCTCCTGACCTACGGTGCGCTCGGCCTGCTCCTGTGGAGCGGACGCATGGACCTCGCGGTCGCCGGTACCGCGGTCCTGGCCATCCGTACCGGAACCTCCAGCCTGAGCAGCCTGGTCCTGCGCACCTCCGATCTCCATCAGGAGTCCTTGTTCGTCACGGATTTCAACAGGCTTTGCGACGAGGCGAAGGCACGGGCGATCCCGGAGAGCGGCGAGGACCTGCCGGAGAAGGTGCGCGAGATCCGCTTCGAGAACGTTACGTTCACCTACCCGGGCAGCGACGGCCAGAGCCCGGAGCCGAGCCTGCGCAAGGTGTCCCTGTCCTTCCCGATGGGCAAGGTCATCGCACTCTGCGGGGCGAACGGCTCGGGCAAGACCACCCTGGTCAAACTGCTCGCAGGGCTGCATCTCCCCGACCAGGACGAGGGCGGAGGCACGATCTGGTGGGACGGAGTCGATGCGTCCAAGGCCGACCGCAACCAGATCTTCAACCGGATCGCCCTGATGACCCAGTCGTTCTTCAGGTGGCCCTTTACAGCCCGGGTCAACATCGGCGTCGGCCGCCCCACCGCGCCGATCGACGACCTCGAGGTCGAGGCCGCCGCGGCGTTCTCCGGCGCCGACCGCTTCATCGCCGGCCTGCCCCGTGGCCTCGGCACCCTCCTCGGTCGCGGATTCAAGGGCGGCCAGGAAGCCTCCGGCGGGGAATGGCAGACCATCGGGATCTCACGCGCCTGGTACAAACAGGCCGAGATCCTGGTCGTGGACGAACCGACCAGTGCCCTGGACGCGGAGGCTGAGCAGCGAGTTTTTGACCAGATTCAGGCGCTCGCCGCGACCGGTCAGACGGTCGTCTTCATCACCCACCGCCTCCACTCGGTCCGGCACGCGGACCTTATCCACGTCATGAAGGACGGCCGGCTCGCCGAGTCGGGCACCTTCGACGAGCTCATGGACGAGACGCGCGGAGCCAATACCGGCGAGTTCCGCCGTGCCTACCTGATCCAGGCCGCGGCGTTCTCCGACACCGTCCCCGGCCCGCGCACGGCTGCCGCGGACACTGGAGTGGAGAAGCCCGTATGACCGGCACATCACGGGGCTCAGCCCCCTGGGGTGCCGCCATCCTGCAAGGCTGCCCGGACCGGGATGCCCGCGAGCCGCGGTTGCAGGCACCTGGAATGCCGGGAGGCGCCACCATGCCCACCCCCGCGACGATGCCGCTGCTCCTCGTCGACGGCCACCACCTCCTCTACCGCGCCCACTTCGGTTTCCCCAAGCGGTTCGAGGCGCTCGACGGCACGGACGCCACCGGCGCCTTCGGGTTCGTCGCCCTGCTGCGCAAGCACCACCTTGAGCTGTGCGCCGGCCACGAGGTGATCGTGGTCTTCGACGCCGAGGACGGCGCCGCCGCGCGGGCGCGGGCCGACGCTGGGTACAAGGCGAACCGGCCGGGCGCCGACCACAGTCCCATTCAGGCGCTGGCACCGCTCAAGCGGATGCTGGACCTGGCCCAGGTACCGTGGGTGGAGGCTCCCGGTGCCGAGGGCGACGACGTCCTGGCCTCCCTCGCAGGACGTGCCGTCGCAGACGGGCGGCCCGTGGTGGTGCTCTCCGGGGACCGCGACCTCTATGGCCTCCTAACCGGGCCGGGCGTGCGGATCCTCAGCCCACAGGCACCGCCGGAACGGCAGTTCGTCACCGCGGACACCGTTGTGGAGCGCTACGGCGTCACGCCGGGCCAGTGGGCGGACTTCCGCGCCTTGACCGGCGACCCGGCGGACAACCTGCCCGGCGTGCCCGGGATCGGACCAGTGACAGCGGCCCGGCTCCTGGCCGGAGGCCGCGAGCTTGAGGATCTCCCCCTCACCGCTCCGGGCCGGCTGGCGAAGCCCCTGGCCCGCACCCGCGCCTGCTGGGACGACGTGATGCGCTGGCGGTCCCTGCACCTCCTCAACACCGGCCTCACCTGCCACGCCCCGCTCACCGGCACGGCCACCGGCGAACTCCCGGCCCCGGCCAACCTGATGAAGGCGGCCAGCCTGTGGTGACGGCCCCGCTCGACGCGAGCGTCCCCTCACCCCAGGGGGGTTCCCGATGACCGCAGCTCCCGCCGGGTCCGCAGCGACCCCCTCGCTGTGGCGGCACCGCGACTTCCGGCGGTACCTGGTCGGACAGACCGCCAGCGTCGTCGGCAGCTCGATCTCCTCGATGGCGCTGCCCGTGCTAGGTCCTGTCTGGAGTCCGGATCGCGAGTTCGGTAGATCGCCTGCGCGTGGAGGCCCGGTCTTGATAGGCCATCAGTCATGGCGCGAGGCGATCTCACCGACGAGCAGTGGACTCTGATCGAGCC
>NZ_JAPNLJ010000074.1 GCF_026627445.1 Streptomyces sp. H27-H1 | reverse complement strand
CCCCCTCCCCCCGCTCTCGACGAAGGTCAGCGGCCGGTGAGGCCACGCAGGACGGTCGCCACGTGGGCTTCGGCGTCGGCCGGGTCGAGGGGGGCGTGGGCGACGAGGAGGCGGTACCAGAAGGGGCCGAAGACCAGGTCGGTGGCGTGGGCGAGGTCGGTGGCGGCGGGGAGCTCCTCGCGGGTGACGGCGCGCGTGAAGAGCGTGGCCACGACGCCCCGTCGGGAGGCGACCCATGCGCGAAAGGGTTCCGCGAAGGCGGGGTCGAGCTGGGCTTCGGCCATGAGGCCGGTGAGGGCTTCGGCGCGGACGGGGTCGCGGCCGATGCGGTAGAGGTCGGCGACGAAGGCGGTGAGGTCGCCGGCGAGGGTGCCGGTGTCGGGCTCGGGGACGTGAGTGGCGGTCCCGTGGGCGTAGGCGTCCATGACGAGGGTGGGCTTGGATTTCCACCAGCGGTAGACGGTGCTTTTGGCTACGTTGGCGCGCTTGGCGACGCCTTCGATGGTGAGGGCGCCGTAGCCGTTCTCCACGAGGAGCGCGGCGGTGGCTTCGAGGACTGAGTGGTGGGCGTCTTCGTTGCGGAGGCGGCCGCCCGTGCGGGGCGGGTTGCTCGCAGGAGTGCCCGAAGGAGTGATTGACACGGCTTCACGATAAGCCCTACCGTTTTATCGAAACGCTGCGTCGCGTTTTGATTTACAGGCCAGACGATGACGATGACGAATGACACTGACGATGTGGATGCGGGGGCAGAGCCATGGGCAAGATCGTGATCGCACACAGGTACGGGATGAGCGTCGGGGAGCACTGGTATTCGGCGACGGGTGAGGAGTTCGCCGCCGAAGGGCACGAGGTGCGGATTCCGAACTTCCCCGAGCCCTTCGCGCCGGAGGCGGATGTGTGGCTGAGGGGGCTGGAGGAGGCGACAGAAGGTGCGCCGGCGGGCGAGGCGGTGCTGGTGGTTCACAGTCTGGGCGGGGTGAACGCGCTGCGGCTGCTACAGGGGCACGACACGGAGGCCGAGGGGTCCTTCGCGGGGGCGGCGTTCGCGGCCTCGATGTCCGGCGAGGTGGGGTACGAGGCGTTGGCGCCGTTCTTCTCGCCGGAGTTCGACTGGCAGCGGATCCGCAAGACTGCCCGGGAGTTCCGTGTGCTGCACGCGGCGGATGACCCGGTGACCGGGGAGGCGACGGGTGAGCATGTGCTGCGGTTCGTGCGCGAGTTGGGTGCGCAGGCGCGGGTGACCGCGTCGGGCGGGCACTTCCCGAATGGGGGTGAGAGCCAGTTGGAGTTGCCCGACGCGGTGCGTCTCATACGTGAGGTGCTGTAGCTGCCGGGGGGCGACGTCAGCGGACCGCGTCGCCGATGTGGTGGATCCGGACGAGGTTCGTGGATCCGGTGACGCCGGGGGGTGAGCCGGCGGTGATGACGACGACATCGCCGGGCACGCAGCGGCCGATGCGCAGGAGCTCCTCTTCGACCTGGGCGACCATGGCGTCGGTGGAGTCGACGTGGGGGCCGAGGAAGGTCTCTACTCCCCAGGTGAGGTTGAGCTGGGAGCGGGTGGAGGCGTCGGGAGTGAAGGCCAGGAGGGGGATGGGAGAGCGGTAGCGGGAGAGCCGGCGGACGGTGTCTCCGCTCTGGGTGAAGGCGACGAGGAATTTGGCGCCGAGGAAGTCGCCCATTTCGGCGGCGGCGCGGGCGACTGCTCCGCCTTGGGTACGGGGCTTGCTGCGCTCGGTGAGCGGGGGGAGGCCCTTGGCGAGGAGGTCTTCTTCAGCGGCTTCGACGATGCGGGCCATCGTGCGGACGGTTTCGATGGGGTATTTGCCGACGCTGGTTTCGCCGGAGAGCATGACGGCGTCGGTGCCGTCGATGATGGCGTTGGCGACGTCGGATGCTTCCGCGCGGGTGGGTCGGGAGTTGTCGATCATCGAGTCGAGCATTTGGGTGGCGACGATGACCGGCTTGGCGTTGCGCTTGGCGAGTTTGACGGCCCGCTTCTGGACGATCGGGACTTGCTCCAGGGGCATTTCGACGCCGAGGTCCCCGCGGGCGACCATAATGCCGTCGAAGGCGGCGACGATGTCGTCGATGTTCTCGACGGCTTGGGGCTTTTCGACCTTGGCGATGACGGGGAGGCGGCGGCCTTCTTCGTCCATGATGCGGTGGACGTCTTCGATGTCGCGTCCGCTGCGGACGAAGGAGAGGGCGATGACGTCGGCGCCGATGCGCAGGGCCCAGCGGAGGTCTTCGATGTCCTTTTCCGAGAGGGCGGGTACGGAGACCGCGACACCGGGGAGATTGAGCCCCTTGTGGTCGGAAACCATGCCACCTTCGATGACACGGGTGTGGACACGAGGGCCGTCGACAGCGGTGACTTCGAGGGTGACACGCCCGTCGTCGACGAGGATGCGCTCGCCGGTGGTGACGTCGCCGGCGAGGCCCTTGTAGGTGGTTCCGCAGGTGTGGCGGTCGCCCTCGTGGTCTTCGACGGTGATGGTGAATTCGTCGCCGCGTTCAAGGAGTACAGGGCCTTCACGGAAGCGGCCCAGACGGATCTTCGGGCCTTGAAGGTCTGCGAGGACGCCGACGCTGCGGCCTGTTTCGTCGGAAGCCTTGCGGACTCGCTGATAGCGGTCCTCGTGTTCGGCGTAGGTGCCGTGGCTGAGGTTGAAGCGGGCGATGTCCATTCCGGCTTCGACCAGGGCTTTGATCTGGTCGTATGAGTCGGTGGCGGGGCCCAGGGTACATACGATTTTCGCTCGGCGCATGGGGCGAGGGTATGCCCCTACCAGGGAGTAGGAAATTGGTTCCGGGTGTCCACTCAACAACCTTTGAGCAAAAGCTTGTTGACAACTGTTGAATGTGCATGGGGGCGCTCTGATGAGCACCCCCGGGGCACCAAATCTTCAGGTTTTCAGAGCTGGGGAGGGGTCATCGTGAAGCGTGCGTTCACCTGTGCGTAGACGGTCTGGCGCTGGGGTTCGAGGTCGAGTGCGGGGGCGCCGACGTCTTCTTGTGCACTGAAGGCAAGGGTTTGCATACCGGCGCCGGAGGCGGCCCCTCGGAAGGTGGCGGGGGCGTTCTCGGCTCCGAGGTCGGCGAGTTCGACGAGGGCCGCGAGGTCGGATCCGAGGGCGGCGGCGTATTCACGGGCGCGTTGGACGGCTTCCAGTACGGCTTGGCGGCGGGCTTCGCCGTGGGCCGGCGAGGTGGGCCGCAGGGCCCACCAGGGGCCGTCGACCTGGGTGAGTTCGAGGTCGGCGAGGCGGGTGGTGAGTTCGCCGAGAGTGGTGAAGTCGTTGAGTTCGGCGGTGAGGTGGACGCGTCCGTGGTAGGCGCGAATACGTTCGCCGCGGCCGTGGCGGGCGAGTTCGGGGGTGATCGAGAAGGCGCCGGTTTCGAGCTTTTCGACGGGGTCGCCGTAGCTTTTGACGAGGTCGAGGACGGCGTTGTTGCGGCGGGTGAGGTCTTCGAGTGCGGTGCGGCGGTCGGTGCCGCGGGCGCTGACGGTGATGCCGATGCGCGCGATTTCGGGGTCGACTTCGAGGGTGGCTTCGCCGCGGACTGCGATGCGGGGGACTTCGGGGGTTCCGTAGGGCTGGTGCGATGCGTCCTGGGTCATGGATTCACTCTCGCACTGCTGCTCGTACGGGGGTGGTCATCGGATCGAAACCTGGTGGGGGTGTTGCGGCTTGTTACTGCTGGGTCAGAATCTACGCGCGTTGTTCACGCCTCAAAAGGGGAGATGGCATGTCGTTCGACCGTAGGACATTTCTGGGCACTTCGGCTGCGACGGGTGCGGCTGTGGCGTTGGCGGGGGCCACGAGCACCCCGGCCGCCGCGGCCGACACGGTGGCCGGCGGCGCTTCGGCCGCGGGGCCGAGGACGTACGCGTTCACGGTGATGGGGACGACCGACCTGCACGGGAACGTCTTCAACTGGGACTACTTCACGGACAAGGAGTTCGACGACAAGACGCACAACGACGTCGGTCTGGCGAAGATCTCCACGATGGTGAACCAGGTGCGCGCGGAGAAGGGGCGGTGCAACACGCTGCTGATCGACGCGGGCGACACCATTCAGGGGACGCAGCTGTCGTACTACTACGCGAAGGTGGATCCGATCACCGCGCGACGTGGTCCGGTGCATCCGATGGCGCAGGCGATGAACGCGATCGGCTATGACGCGGCGGCGCTCGGGAACCACGAGTTCAATTACGGTATTCCGGTGCTGCGGAAGTTCGAGGAGCAGTGCGAGTTCCCGTTGCTGGGGGCGAACGCTCTGGATGCGAAGACGCTGCGGCCGGCGTTCCCGCCGTACAGCATGCACCGGCTGCGCACTCCGCACGGGCGGGACGTGAAGGTGGCGGTTCTGGGTCTGACGAACCCGGGGATCGCGATCTGGGACAAGGCGAACGTGCAGGGGAAGATGACGTTCCCGGGCCTTGAGGAGCAGGCGGCGAAGTACGTGCCGCGGCTGCGGTCGCTCGGTGCGGACGTGGTGATCGTGTCGGCGCATTCCGGTTCGAGTGGTACGTCGAGTTACGGGGACCAGCTGCCGTACGTGGAGAACGCGGCGGGTCTGGTGGCGGAGCAGGTGCCGGGGATCGACGCGATCCTGGTGGGGCACGCGCACACGGAGATCCCTGAGTACCGGGTGCGGAACAAGGCGACGGGCAAGGACGTCGTGTTGTCCGAGCCCCTCAAGTGGGGTCAGCGGCTGACCCTGTTCGACTTCGAGCTGACCTGGGCCAAGGGCTGCTGGTCGGTGTCGAAGGTGTCGGCCCGGGTGCTGAACTCGAACACGGCGGTGGAGGACCCGAAGATAGTGGGGCTGCTGTCGGACGAGCACCGCAAGGTCGTGGCGTACGTGAACCAGGTGATCGGTACCTCGACGCAGGCGATGTCCTCGGCGGAGGGTCCGGTCAAGGACGTGGCGATCATCGATCTGATCAACCACGTGCAGGCGGAGACGGTGCGGGGTGCGCTGGCGGGTACCGAGTGGGCTGCGCTGCCCGTGCTGTCGCAGGCTTCGTGCTTCTCGCGGACCGCGGCGATCCCGGTCGGGCAGGTCACGATCAAGGATGCGGCGGGTCTTTACCCGTTCGAGAACACGCTGGAGGCGCGTCTGATGACAGGTGCGCAGGTCAAGGACTATCTGGAGTATTCGGCGAGGTACTACGTGCAGACGGCTCCCGGCGAGGCGGTGGATCCGGCGAAGCTGACGAACGCGGAGAGCATTCCGGACTACAACTACGACGCCGTGTACGGGCTGACGTACGACATCGACATCTCCGCGCCGGTGGGCTCGCGGATCACGGGGCTGTCCTTCCAGGGCAAGACGGTCGATCCGGCGGCGCAGTTCGTGCTGGCGGTGAACAACTACCGGGCTGCGGGTGGTGGGAACTTCCCGCATGTTCCGCAGTCCAGGCAGCTGTGGGCGGATTCCGACGAGATACGCAACACGATCATCCAGTGGGTGAAGGCGAAGGGGACGGTGGACCCGGCGCAGTTCGCGTCCGTGGACTGGCGGCTGACCCGAGCCGGGGTACCGGTCTTCTAAACGTTTCTCCTTATGGGTGCTCGACCAGCGGGAGCAGTTCGCCGGCCGGTTGCGGGCGGGTGTGCTCCCGCTGGTCGAGACCGAAGGTGGTGAAGGCGGTACGGGCGGGCTGGGGGTAGGGCTCCTTGCCCGTCAGGGTGTTCAGGATGGCGGCGCTGCGCCAGGCGGCGAGGCCGAGGTCGGGGGCTCCGACGCCGTGGGTGTGGCGTTCGCCGTTCTGGACGAAGATGCTGCCGGTGACGGCGGGGTCGGTGAGCATCCGGTAGCGGTCGTCGATGCGGGGGCGGCCGGAGGAGTCCTTGCGCAGGTAGGGGTCGAGTCCGGCGAGGAGGCTGCCGAGGGGGCGCTCGCGGTAGCCGGTGGCGAGGACGACGGCGTCGGTGGTGAGGCGGGAGCGGGCGCCCTGGTCCACGTGCTCGAGGTGGAGTTCCACCTTGGTGGTGGCGACGCGGCCGGCGGTGCGGACGCTGACTCCGGGGGTGAGGACCGCGTCGGGCCAGCCTCCGTCGAGGGTGCGGCGGTAGAGCTCCTCGTGGATGGCGGCGATGGTGGCGGCGTCGATGCCCTTGTGGAGTTGCCACTGGGCGGGGACGAGGCGGTCGCGGACCGGTTCGGGGAGGGAGTGGAAGTAGCGGGTGTAGTCGGGGGTGAAGTGCTCCAGGCCGAGCTTGGAGTACTCCATGGGGGCGAAGGAGGGGGTGCGGGCGAGCCAGGTGAGGCGTTCACGGCCGGCGGGGCGGGAGCGGAGCAGGTCGAGGAACACCTCGGCTCCGGACTGGCCCGATCCGATGACGGTGACGTGCTCGGCGCCGAGGATGCGCTGCCGGTTGTCCAGGTACTCGGAGGAGTGGATCACCGGGACGGTGGGGGCTTCGGCGAGGGGGCGCAGTGGTTCGGGGACGTAGGGGGCGGTGCCGATGCCGAGGGCGAGGTTGCGGGTGTAGGTGCGGCCGAGGGCTTCGGCTCCGCCGCCGGCGTCGAGCTGGGTGAAGTCGACTTCGAAGAGGTCGCGTTCGGGGTTCCAGCGGACGGCGTCGACCTGGTGGCCGAAGTGGAGTCCGGGCAGGCGGCCGGCGACCCAGCGGCAGTAGGCGTCGTATTCGGCGCGCTGGATGTGGAAGCTCTCGGCGAAGTAGAAGGGGAAGAGCCGTTCCTTGTGCTTGAGGTAGCTGAGGAACGACCAGGGGCTGGCGGGGTCGGCGAGGGTGACGAGGTCGGCGAGGAAGGGGACTTGGAGGGTGGCTCCGTCGATGAGGAGTCCGGGGTGCCAGCGGAAGTCGCGGCGCTGGTCGTAGAAGGCGGTGGCGAGTTCTCCGACGCCTTGGTGGGGCAGGCCGTGTGCGAGGGCGGCGAGGGAGAGATTGAAGGGGCCGATGCCGATTCCGACGAGGTCGTGGGGTGCATCCAGCTGGGCGGTCATCGGTGGGTGCTGCCTTCCAGGAGGTTCACGAGGGCATCCAGGTCCCCCGCCGTGGTGTGGGGGTTGAGCAGGGTGGCTTTGAGCCAGAGGCGGCCGTCGGCGGTGGTCCGGCCCAGTACGGCGGTGCCGTCGAGGAGGAGGGTGCGGCGCAGGGCGGCGAGCGCGGTGTCGTCGGCGTGCGTGGGCCGGAACAGGACGGTGCTGATGGTGGGCTGCGCGTGGAGTTCGAAGGCGGGGTGTGCTTCGAGGAGCCGGGCGAGGTGGTCCGCGCGGGCGCAGGTGTCGTCGATGAGGCGGGTGAGGCCGTCTCGGCCGAGGGACCGCAGGGTGGCGGCGATCTTGAGGGCGTCTGCGCGGCGGGTGGTGCGCAGGGAGCGGCCGAGGAGGTCGGGCAGTCCGGCGTGGGTGTCGTCGGGGGCGTTGAGGTAGTCGGCTTGCTGGGCGAGGGGGGCCAGCAAAGTGGCGTCCGGGACGGTGAGGAGTCCGGCGGCGATGGGCTGCCAGCCGAGTTTGTGCAGGTCGATGGTGATGGACCGGGCGCGGCTCAGGCCGGCGAGTTTGGGGCGGTGGCGGGGGCTGAGGTGGAGGAGGCCGCCGTAGGAGGCGTCGATGTGGAGGTCGGCGCCGTGGTGGTCGCAGAGGTCGGCGAGGGCGTCGAGGGGGTCGATCAGGCCGGCGTCGGTGGTTCCGGCGGTGGCGGTGACGAGGACGGGGCCGGTGGTGGTGGCGAGGGCCTCGGCGAGGGTGGCCGGGGTGAGGGTTCCGGAGGGGGTGGGGAGGCTGCGGGCGGGGGGCAGGCCGAGGAGCCAGGCGGCGCGGGGGATGGAGTGGTGGGCGTTGGCCCCGTGCAGGACGGTGAGGTGGGGGCCGTGGCGTTCGCGGGCGAGGAGGAGGGCGAGTTGGTTGGATTCGGTGCCGCCGGTGGTGAGGACGGCGTCGGGGTGGGGGGTGTCGTGGAACTCGGCGGCGAGTGCGCGGGTGAGGAGGGCTTCGAGGGCGGAGGCGGCGGGAGCCTGGTCCCAGGAGTCGAGGGAGGCGTTGAGGGCGCTGGCGGCGAGGTCGGCGGCGGCCGCGACGGCGAGGGGCGGGCAGTGCAGGTGGGCGGCGCACAGGGGGTCGGCGGGGTCGGCCGCGCCGACGGTGAGGGTGTGGACGAGGGTCCGTAGCGCTTCGTGGTCGCCGTGCCCGTGGTCGGGGAGTACCTCGCCCAGTGCGGCGGTGACGCGGGCGGTGACGGCCTCGGGTCCGCCGGCCGGGAGCGGTCCGCCGCGGGCGTGGGCTCCGGTGCGCAGGGCGTCGAGGACGGTGGCGAGAAGTGGTTGCAGGGCGTCGGCGCCGTGGGCTCCGCCGGCGAGCGGGGCGGTGCCGCGTCTGCCTGTGCCGGGGGGCGCTGTCATGCGGTTGTCCTCACGGGAAACGGTTCTGCGGCGGGTGGTGCCGCTCTGCTGGGTCGGGGACCCGGGCGGTACAACGATCCGACCCGAATGGGGTAACCGCCCGGGTTTATGCGCGGTTGATTTCAAGCCGTCGGGGGTGGCCGGGAGGGATGGGTACGCGAGTTGAGTAGGGGTACTCAGGTGCGGGGGCCGCGCCGTCTCGATACTGGCCGTCGGAACCAAGTGGGGGACACAGTGGATCGACGTCGGTCTCGGCTCGAAGTGTGGCTGCCGGGCGGCTATCTGGTGCTGGTGCTCGCGGTGCAGCTCTGGGTGGAGGTGGTGAGCCGGACCGGGGACGGGGCCCTCGCCGGGGTGTGGTCGCTGTTGCTCACCGCGCCGTTCAGCCTCGTGGTGGTTTGGCTGTCCGCGCCCGGCCAGGGGCCGCCGGTCCCGCAGCCGGAGGGGCTGGTCCACACGGGTGCCGAGCCGCCCACCCCGCTGCCCGCGCCGCTGCCCTCGGAGCTGCCGCCGGAACTGCCGTCGGCTCCGGTCGACGGGGTGGTCGACCCGTCGGCGTTCGAGGCGTTGGGCGCGACGATGTGGTGGGGCTACTACGGTGCGCTGGTGGTCGGCGCTGTGGTCAACGCCGTGGCGCTGTGGGCGCTGGTGCGGGTGCTGGCGGGGCGCCGGCGGACCGGCGGCGGCGTGGAGGGCGGCTGGTCGGTGTAGGGGCCGGGCCGTCACCACGGCCGCCCCCGCCCCCGGCGGGGCCGGGGAGGGGGGCGGCCAGGGCCGGGGGCTGTGGATCAGCGGCGGGCCCGCAGCGCGCGGGACAGGTCGTCGAGGTGGTCCACGAGTTTGCGGTGGAGGAGCGGGGTGATGTCGGGGGCGGTCAGGCAGGCGTGGCCGGCCTGGAGGTTGGCTTCGGTGATCTCGTGGCCGGGGAGGACCCAGCGGCCCGCGGCGTCGGCGATGGCGGGTCCGCGGCGGGCGGCGAGGGTGACGGCTTCGGGGTAGGAGCGGAGTACGTACTCCCTTACCAGATCGGCCTGTTCGGGCTGCCAGAAGCCCTGGGCGGTGGCGGTGAAGAGGTAGTTGGACAGAGTGTCGTCGTGGAAGAGGCGTTCCCAGGCGGCGGCCTTGGCCTCGGCTGTCGGGAGGGCGGCGCGGCAGCGGGCCGCGCCCTCCTGGCCGTTGGCGCTGGGGTCGGCTGCGAGGGCCGCGTCGATGTCGGCTTCGCCGCTCGCTCCGAGGACGGACAGGCGGGCGAGGATGCGCCAGCGAAGTGCGGGGTCGAGTTCGGGGCCGCCGGGGACGGTGCCTTCGGCGAGCCAGCCGGCCACGGTGTCGGGCTGGGTGGCGCTGTCGACGAGGGTGCGGACGGCGACGAGCCGCAGGCCGGGGTCGGAGCCGTCCTCGGTGCGCCGCAGCAGGTCGCGGGCGATGGCGGTGAGGGTGGTGAGGGCCTCGGTGCGGCGGTCCGGGGTGAGGTAGCGGTCGGCGATGTGGGCGCGGGTGAAGGTGAGGACGCCTTGGACGATCGCCAGGTCCGATTCGACGGGTACGTGGGCTGCGGCGGTGGCCAGGTAGTCGGCGGCGGCCAGTTCGCCGTCGCGGACCATGTCGCGCAGGGAGTTCCAGACGACGGCGCGGGTGAGCGGGTCGGGGATGCGGGAGATGCCGCTCAGGGCGGTTTCGAGTGAGGTCCCGTCGAGGCGGACCTTGGCGTAGGTGAGGTCTCCGTCGTTGAGGACGAGGAGGGCGGGGCGCGGGCCGCTCGCGGAGAGGACCTCGTCGGAGGGGACGTCGAGGGCGAGGACCTCGCGGGGTTCGAGGGCGCCGTCGGGGGCGCGGTCGTAGAGGCCGGCCGCGATGTGGTGGGGGCGGCTCCCGGTGCGGTCGACGGTGAGGGTCCAGCCTTCCGGGCTGTCCTCGACGCGCGGGGTGAGGGTGTCGACGCCGGTGGTGCGCAGCCAGGTCTCGGCCCATGCGTGGACGTCGCGGTCGGTGTGGGCGGCGAGCGAGTCGACGAAGTCGGCGAGGGAGGCGTTGGCGAACTTGTGGCGGGCGAAGTGGGTGTTGATGCCGGCCAGGAAGTCCTTCTCGCCGAGCCAGGCGACGAGTTGGCGCAGGGCGGAGGCGCCCTTGGCGTAGGAGATGCCGTCGAAGTTGAGGAGGGCGGAGGCGGTGTCGGGGACGGCGGAGGCGTCAGGGGCGACGGGGTGGGTGGAGGGGCGCTGGTCGGCGTCGTAGCCCCAGGGTTTGCGTTCCATGCCGAATCCGGTCCAGGTCTCGGTGAAGCGGGTGGCTTCGATGAGGGTCTGGTAGCCCATGAATTCGGCGAAGGACTCGTTCAGCCAGATGTCGTCCCACCAGCTGAGGGTGACGAGGTCGCCGAACCACATGTGGGCCATCTCGTGCGCGATGGTCACGGCGCGGCGCTGGCGTTCGGAGTCGGTGACGGCGGAGCGGAAGACGTAGCCGTCTTGGAAGGTGACGAGCCCGGGATTCTCCATGGCGCCGGCGTTGAACTCGGGTACGAAGGCCTGGTCGTAGGAGTCGAAGGGGTAGGGCTCGCTGAACTTCTCGTGGAAGCGGTCGTAGCAGGCGGTGGTGAGGCCGAGGATCTCCTCGGCGTCGGCGTCGAGGTAGGGGGCGAGGGAGCGGCGGCAGTGGATGCCGAAGGGGAGTCCGGCGTGTTCGGTGCGGACGCTGTGCCAGGGGCCTGCGGCGACGGCGGCGAGGTAGGTGGAGATGACGGGGGTGCGGGCGGACGTCCAGGTGGCGGCCCCGTCTCCGCCGTTTTCGCCGTCGCGTTCGCCGTCGCGGGTGGTGACGCGGGTGGTGACGCCGTTGGCGAGGACGGTCCAGTGCGCGGGGGCGGTGACGGTGAACTCGAAGGTCGCCTTCAGGTCGGGCTGGTCGAAGGCCGGGAAGACGCGTTGGACGTCGTCCATGAACATCTGGGTGTAGACGTACGTCTCCCCGTCCGCGGGGTCGGTGAAGCGGTGCAGGCCTTCACCGGTGCGGGAGTAGCGCATGCGGGTGGCGATGCGGAGCTCGTGGGGACCTTCGGCGAGGCCGGTGAGGGGGAGGCGGCCGTCGCTGAGGGAGGCCGGGTCCAGGGGGTGTCCGTCGAGGGCGGCGGAGCGCAGTTCGTCAGGTTTCAGCTCGACGAAGGTGTCGCCGGCGGCCCGGGCCGTGAACCGGATGACGGTGCGGGACTCGAAGGTCTCGTCGCCGGTCGTGAGGTCGAGGGCGACCTCGTACTGCCGGACGTCGAGGAGCTGGGCTCGGAGCTGCGCTTCGTTGCGCGTCAGTGCGGGCATGGGGCCCATGCTGCCGGATGGCGGCGCGGCGCCGGGCCCCAGGCTTCTATTCCTCGCCCTCGCCCGCGGCGATCGTCTCGTGGTGGCGGATGACCTCGGCGATGATGAAGTTGAGGAGCTTCTCGGCGAAGGCGGGGTCGAGTTTGGCGTTCTCGGCGAGCTGGCGCAGCCGGGCGATCTGGCTGGCCTCGCGGCCCGGGTCGGCCGGGGGCAGCTGGTGGCGCGCCTTGAGGTGGCCTACCTGCTGGGTGCACTTGAACCGCTCGGCGAGCATGTGGACCACGGCCGCGTCGATGTTGTCGATGCTGTCCCTGAGCCGGGCCAGCTCGGCGGTGACGTTGTCATCGATGTCCCTGGTGTTCATGGTCCCCGAGAATACGTGCCGCCCGCGCTCGCTTCGTCGGCCGATCGGCCACTGAGACGACGGGCGGTACGGGCCCCCGGCCCGCGGGTCGCCTCGCCCCAAGCGGACCCGTCCCGCCTCGGCCGGACGGTCCCGCGCCGCCCGTTGCCGGACTCCGTCCCTCCGGCCGCGGCGGGAGGGCCCCGGTCAGGCGGCTGTGGGCGGGCCGGCCCGGGGCAGCGCCTGTCGGACGTCATTGAAGATGCCTACGAGTGCGGTCACGCACCTGCGAGGGAAGCCCTTCTCTTCTCCTGTCCTGCCAGAACCGCGCCCCGCCACGAGCCGAGAAGGCCGGACACAAGACCTATGGGAACGACCCATCGCCACAGACCTTGGGGACGGAATCCGTTCTTGCTCGGGTCGGCCGTGCGGTGAGGGGCGGGTGCGGTGTCAGAGGGGTAGGAGGGCTGTGACCAGCCAGCCGCCTTCGGGGGCGGGGCCGGCGGTGAGGGAGCCGCCGAGGGCTTCGGCTCGTTCGGCCATGCCCACGAGGCCGTAGCCGCCGCCGCGGGCGTTCTCGGAGAGTCTGGCGGGGCGGCCGCCGTCGTCGGCGACGCGGACTTCCAGGCCGGCCGGAACGGTGCGCAGGCCGACGCGGACGGCGGTGGCGGTGGCGGCGTGCTTGCCGATGTTGGTGAGGGCTTCGAGGACGATGCGGTGGGCGGTGGCGGCGACGTCGGCGGGGAGTCTGGCCTCCAGGCCCTCCTCGACGTAGAGGACGACGGGCGGGCCGGTGGCGGCGAACCGTTCCGTCAGTCCGCGGATCTCTCGGAGGCCGGCGACGGGGGCGGTACTGGCGGAGCGGCCCTTGCCGGTCCCGGCGCCCTTGCCCGTCTCCGCATCGGAGTCCTCGGCGCCTTCACGGAGGATCTTGACCAGGCGGCGCATGGAGCCGAGCGCCTCGTCCCCGGCGGTCTCGATGCGGCCGAAGATCTCGCCGGCGCGTTCGGCGGAGACCTTGGTGTAGCGGGCGGCGCGCGCCTCGACGACGATCCCCGTCACGTGGTGGGCGACGAGGTCGTGGAGCTCGCGCGCCAGTTCCAGGCGCTCGGCGCTGCGTACGGCGCGTAGTTCACGGACGCGCTGGACGGACTGCAGGCGCAGGAGCAGGGAGTACGCGGCGACGACGACGGCGAGCACCGAGAAGAGCAGGGTGAAGCGGCCCGGGTCCGCGTCGCGGACGGGCACCGACATGCAGCCGAGGCCGAGGAGGGGGCCGAGGACGGCGGCGGTGCGGGCGGGGGCGCGGAGCAGGACCTGCGTGAGCAGGACGAGCAGGGCGATGGCCTCGCCGCCGCCCCAGACGACGAGGGGGTGGTTGCCGAAGATCAGACCGAGGGTGACGGTCCAGGTGCAGGCGGCGGCGAACCAGGCCCGGACGAGGAGCGGGATGCCCGGCCAGGGTGCGGCGCTGAGGCAGACGAGGATGCCGGACACCCAGACGGCGGCGTGCGGGGTGCTGGGCTGGCGGGCGAGGACGACGCCCTCGAAGGAGACGAGGGCGAGGAGGGTGACGGAGAGGATGATGCGGATCCAGTCCGCGGCGAAGGGGTGGCGGCGGGCCCATGGCCCCAAGGGGCTCATACGGGCACCTCGGCGGCTCGGACCTCACCCGGGTGTGCCGCAGATGCCGTGGCCGGCGAAGCTGCCAGGGCCGGCGAAGCTGCCAGGGCTGGCGGAGTTGCCAGGGCTGGCGGAGTTGCCAGGGCTGGCGAAGCTGCCAGGGCTGCTGGGATCACCGGAGCTACCGGAGCCGTCGGAGCCACTGGGGCTGCCAGTCCTGTAGAGGCTGTCAGCGCTGCCAGGCCTGTAGGGGCCGCCAGAGCTGGGGGGCCCAACAGAGCCACCGGAGCTGCCGCGCCTGCCGGAGCTGCCAGGCCTGTCGAAGCCACCGGGCCTACCCGTGCTGCCACGCCCTCTGGAGCCACCCGAGCAACCCGCAACGTTGCACCCCGCCACCCCGGGGCTCCGCCCCAGACCTCGCGCCTCAGGTACCGGCGCAGCCGCCGCACCGCCCCGGCACCGCCGGCCACACCCTCGAGGGGCGGCGCAGCCGGAGATACCCCACGCCGCCACCGCACCCGCCGAGGCCCAGGGGCAACGCGCCGGCGGCAGAGGGGGGTGTGGGCGGGTGTCACGCCGGGGTGCCTGCCAGGCCGCTTTCCCAGGCCCAGGCGGCGATTTCCACGCGGTTGCGAGCGTCCAGTTTGGCCTGGACGTTGGCCAGGTGGGTCTTGACGGTGGAGAGGGAGACGAAGAGCTCCCCCGCGATCTCGGCGTTGGTCAGGCCGCGCGCGACGCAGCGTACGACCTCGCGTTCGCGGTCCGTCAGGGGCTCCGCCGGGCGGCGGGCGGCCGCGGCGGCGACCGGGGTGCGGCGGGCCATTTCGCGCAGCAGCCGTACGGTGATGGCGGGTGAGACGAGGGAGTCTCCGACGGCTGCTGCCCGGACCGCTTCAACCAGCATGGCCGGGCTTGCGTCCTTGAGGAGGAAGCCGGACGCTCCGCCCTGGATCGCCGCGTGGACGTACTCGTCAAGGTCGAAGGTGGTGACGATGACGATGCGGGGGCCGTCCTGGCCGGAGAGCCGGCGGGTGACTTCGAGCCCGTCGAGTTTGGGCATGCGGATGTCGAGGAGCAGGACGTCGGGCCGGTGTTCCGCGACGGCTGCGAGGGCCGCTTCGCCGTCGACGACGTCCGCGACCACCTCGATGTCCGGCTGGCTCTCGAGGATCATCCGGAAGCCGGTCCTGACCATCTCCTGGTCGTCCGCGATGATCACTCTGATCGCCATGCGCCGCCTGCCCCACTGTCGCCCGCTGCCTGTGCCGTCCCAGCATTCCCACCCGGTGGGTTCTCTCCATGGGACCTGCGGGCGCCTGGGCCCGCAACCGCACAGCAGACCGTCGGGAGCATGCCGCAAGGCCGGAACAGCTGCGTCCCGGCCTCACGGTACTGCGGTCGACCTTACGGACATACGAGGCATCGCGCCTCATTCTTCCGGCCCATGTCGGATGGGCCGGAAGAAGGGGCACGGACCTGCGCAGCCGTCAGAGCGTGGCGGCCGCGCTCTTGATCGCCGCCGCGAAGGTGGAGACCTCCGTGTAGACGCCGGGGTAGTCGGGCCGGGCGCAGCCCTCGCCCCAGCTGACTATGCCGACCTGGATCCAGGCGTTCGCGCTGTCCCGGCGGAACATGGGGCCGCCGGAGTCGCCCTGGCAGGTGTCGACGCCGCCTTGGTCGAAGCCGGCGCAGATCTCTTCGGCGGGCACGAGCGAGCCGCCGTAGGAGGCCTGGCAGGAGGCGTCGGAGACGAAGGGGACGGTGGCCTTGCGCAGGTAGCGCTGCTGGGCGCCGCCTTCGGTGGCGGCGCCCCAGCCGGCGACGGTGAAGGTGCCGTTGTCGTAGGCCTTGGTCTCGGCGATCTTGAGGGTGGGCAGGTTGATGGGCTTGGCGAGCTTGATCAGCGCCCAGTCCTTGCCCGTGCCGTTGTAGCCGGGGGCCTGGAGCACCTTGGTGGACTTGACCTTGATGGCGCTGGAGCTGTTGAGGTCGACGACTCCGGCGGTGGCGGTGATGGAGGTGTTGTTGCCGGAGCCGTTCACACAGTGGGCGGCGGTGAGGACGATCTGCTGGGTGTAGAGCGCGCCGCCGCAGCCCATGGAGAGCCGGACCATGAAGGGGAACTCGCCCTGGGCGGCGCGGGTTCCGCCGACCACGGGGGCCTGGGAGGCGGTTGCGGCGCCGGGCTGCAGGCTGACGGCCGCGAGGGCCACCGCTCCGACGGCGAGGGTGCGCTTGAGGGCACTGACGAGGGTGGACACAGTCAACACACTGCCTTTCGTGGGGGGTTGGGCTGTGCGCGCCATCACACGGATGACGGGGACATGACACATCGTTCACTCAGGTGCCATCAAGAACGCGTTTTCGGACAACTTCCGGCAGGAGCGGCCTCATGACGCAGAACAGTCGGCACAGCAGCCCGGTCCAGCACGGATTTCCGCACCTGGAGACGGTCCGGGAGGCCATCACCGCACTGTTCCGGCGGCTCTCCGACGACGGGGTCCGCGCCTACGACACGTCCTTCGCCCCCGCCGACGCCGCGTTCGCCGACGCCGACGACCTGCACCTCGGTGCGCACCGGGTGGCCTCCGCCATGGTCCGGGCACTGCGGCTGCCCGACGCGCGCGTCGTGGTGGGTTTCCGCGAGATGCGGGACGCGGCCTGCGTGGAACTGACCCCCGGTCCGGAGTACTTCGTCGAGGTCAACGACCGCTTCCGCACGCACCGTCGCGATCTGGCGGCCGCCCTCGCACACGAGGTCACGCACGTCCTGCTGCACCGCCTGGACCTGCGCTTCCCCACCACCGCCGGCGACGAGATCCTCACCGACACCGCCGCCGCCTACCTCGGCGCCGGCTGGCTGCTGCTCGACGCCTACCGGGAGGACGAGCTCACGCACCAGAAACTCGGCTACCTCACCCCGGAGGAGTTCGGCTTCGTCCTCGCCAAACGCGGCCGGTTCCTCGGCGGCGAGGACCTCTCGGTGTGGTTCACCAGTCCGCAGGCCTACGAGGCGTACGTGCGCGGCCGCGCCCGGGCCGACCGGGACCTGCGCCGGGCCCCCTTGGCGGCCGCCGGCCGGTCGGAGCGGTGGCGCTACGCCCGGGACCGCAGGGCGGCTCCGGCCCCGCCGGGGCGCGGGGCGGCGTACCGCTTCGAGGAGCACGCCGACGGGCTGCGGGTGAGCTTCCCCTGCCCGGTGTGCGAACAGCGGCTGCGGCTTCCGGCGGGCCGCGGACCCCTCCGGGCCCGCTGCGGGCTGTGTCACACGGTGCTGGACTGCGACACGTGAGCGCCGGGTGAAAGGAGATCAACGGGAACGCGAAGAGCGAGGCGCGCGACATGAGCAACGCGGACGGCGCGAGCACCACGGGCGCTCATTCGCCGCACCCTCCGCCGCCGCTCCCGCAGCCGTCTCCCCCGCCCCAGCCCCCGTCTCCTCCGCCGGTGCCTTCGCGCCGGCCGCCCTCACTCCTCCAGCGACCGCGCGATCGCGTTGACCGCCGCCCAGCCGAAGGCCATCGCGGGGCCGATCGTCGCGCCCGGACCGGGGTACGTCTCCCCCATCACCGCCGCCGAGCAGTTGCCCGAGGCGTAGAGGCCCGGGATCGGCGTGGAGTCCTCGCGCAGGACCCGGCCGTCGGTGTCGGTGACGAGGCCGCCCTTGGTGCCGATGTCCCCGGGGTGCACGGGGACCGCGTAGAAGGGGCCCTCCTCGATCGGCGCCAGGTTCGGGTTGGTCAGGGTCGGGTCGCCGTAGTAGCGGTCGTAGACGCTCTCGCCCCGGCCGTAGTCCTTGTCCGTGCCGACTTCGGCGAAGGAGTTGAAGCGGCTGATCGAGGCGGGCAGGCCCGGGGCGCAGATCTGGCGGGCCAGTTCCTCCACGGTGTCGGCCTTCCTCAGGAAGCCGCTCTCCAGCCACTTCTTGGGGAAGGGCTGCCCGGGGAAGAGGCCGGCGAAGATGTAGCGGGCCTTGGAGCGGGCGTCCAGGATCAGCCAGGACGGCACCGTGCTCGCCCCGGGCCGGTCGGCGGCGTACATCCGGTCCACGAACGCGTGGTAGGGCAGGGCCTCGTTGGCGTAGCGCTCCCCCGCCTCGTTGACGATGACCATGCCGGGGATGCCCCGGTCGGCGACGAGGAAGAAGGGCTTCTCCCCCGGCGGGCACACGGAGGGCGCGCCCCAGACCTTGTCCAGCAGATCGGTGGCGGCCCCCAGTTCCTCACCGAGCTTCAGTACGTCGCCGGTCTGGCCCGGCGAGGCGTGCGTCCAGGCCGTGGACGTGGGCGCGGGCAGGTGCTTCTCGCGCAGCGCCTGGTCGTGCGAGAACCCTCCCGAGGCCAGCACCACCCCGCCCCGGGCCGCTACGGTCACCTCGCGCCCGGCGCGCAGGACGCGTACGCCCGTCACCCGCCCGGCCGGGTCGGTGACCAGGCCGGTCAGTGGCGCCGACAGCCACAGTTCGCCGCCGAGCCGGTCCAGGGAGAGCCGCATGCGGGCGATGAGCGCCTCGCCGAGGGAGAGCAGCTTGCGGCCGGTGGCCAGGGCCTTGACCGCGCGCAGGCCGACCTTGACGGAGGTCTTCTTGCCCGCCCAGGTCCGGCTGACCATGTTCAGGAAGCGGAAGTCGTACGAGGTCATGGTCAGCCCGTACGTGGGCAGTCCGGCCCGGCGCATGGAGGCGCCCAGCTCGCCGAGCCGTTTGAAGTCGACGATGCACGGTTCGACGGAGCGGCCCTGCGCCATGCCGCCCTGGGCCTCGGGGAAGTAGTCCGAGTAGCCGGGGGTGTACATGAAGCGGATCTCGGTGCGGTCGTGGAACTCCTTGACCATGCGCGGCCCGTGGCTGAGGTAGGCGTCCTTGCGGGCGGCCGGGACCCGGTCGCCGACGGTGGCGTCGAGGTAGGCGCGGGCCTTCTCGCGGGTGTCGGCGAGGCCGGCCCGGTCGAGGTGGAAGTTGCCGGGGACCCAGATCGCGCCACCGGACAGGGCGGTGGAGCCCCCGTAGGCATCGGTCTTCTCCACGAGGAGGACGCTCAGGCCCCGTAGCCGGGCGGTGACGGCGGCGGCGAATCCGGCGGCGCCGGATCCGACGACCACCACGTCGTAGGCGTACTCGGTTGTCATCCGAAGGCTCCCGTGGCGTAGTCGCTGCGGTAGTACAGCAGGGGTGATCCGCCGTCGCGGGCGGCCAGTTCGAGGACCCGGGCGGTGACGAGGTAGTGGTCGCCGGCCTCGTGGACCTCTTCGAGGGCGCAGTCGACGGTGGCGAGGGCGCCGGTCACGCGGACGGCGCCGTGGGCGGAGAGTTCCCAGTCGATGCCCGCGAACTTGTCCTCGCCCCGGCGGCCGAGGGCCTCGCACACGGTGCGCTGCTCCTCGGCGAGGATGCTGACGCCGAAGCGGCCGGCGGCCCGGACCTTGGGCCAGCTGGAGGAGCCCTTGCCGACGCAGAGCAGGACCAGCGGCGGGTCGAGGGAGAGGGAGGCGAAGGACTGGCAGGCCAGCCCGGCCGGCCGGCCGTCGTCCGCGAGAGCCGCGACGACGGTGATGCCGGAGGCGAAGGCGCCGAGTACCTCACGGAAGGCGGCGGGGCCCACGGGGGCCGCGGTCCGCACGGCGGTCTCGGTCCTCCCGCCGGCGTCGGCCCTCATGCCGGCCTCGGCCCTCACGCCGGTCCCGCCCCCCGCGGGCTCGGTCAGCCGTTCCACTGGTGGCCCCAGAAGCTGTCCGCGGTGATCTCCTTCGCGGTCCAGGTGGCGGGGTCGACGAGGAGGCCGTCCCAGCCGTACTCGACCTGGAAGCCGCCGGGGGCCTGGGCGTAGAAGGAGACCATGTGGTCGTTGGAGTGCCGGCCGAGGGTGGAGGCGATGGGGATGCCGGCCTTGTTCATGCGGTCGAGGCAGTAGCCGACGTCGTCGAGGGTCTCCAGCTCGACCATGAAGTGGACGATGCCGGGCGGCAGCGCGCCGGGGTAGAGCCCGAGGCTGTGGTGGCGGCGGTTGGGGCTGAGGAAGTGCATCCAGTAGGAGTCCTGGCCGGGCTTGCCGGTGGGGACGGCGACCGGGGGCAGCCGCATGGAGTCGCGCAGCTGGAAGCCGAGGAGGTTCTCGTAGAAGTCGAGGGTGGCCTCGGTGTCGGCGGCGGGCAGGACCACGTGGCCGAGGCCCAGGTTGCCCTCGCGGCCGCCGGTGACGAAGTGGTTGCCGTACGGGGCTGCGAGCGGGGTGTGGTCCTGGGCCTGGCCCCAGTAGATCTCCAGGGGGTTGCCGCTGGGGTCCTCGCAGTGGATGAGGCCCTGGACCCGGCGCTCGGCGAGGGTGGCGTCGTCGCCCTGTTTGACGGGGTGTCCGGCGCTTTCGAGTTCTGCGGCGGCGTCTTCCAGGGCGCGGGCGTTCGCCACTTCGAACCCGGCGGCGAGCAGCCGGTCCTGGGCGCCGGCGACGAACTGGAAGCGGTGCGTGCGGTCGTCGATGCGGATGTCGAGGCGGGTGTCCGTGGTGCCTTCGGCTTCGGCCATGCCGAGGATGTCGAGGACGTAGGTGCGCCAGGCGGGGAGGTCGGCGGTCTCGATGCGGAGGTAGCCGAGTGCGCGGATGTCCATGAGGGAGCTCCTCGGTGGGATCAGTGGAGGAAGAAGTCGGTGGCGAGGCGGTTGAACTCGTCGGCGGCCTCGGTCTGCGCCCAGTGCCCGCAGTGCGGGAAGACGTGCAGGCGGGCGTCGGGGATCGTCTTCAGCGCGAGGAAGGCGCCGTCGACCGGGTTGACGCGGTCCTCGCGGCCCCAGGTCAGCAGGACGGGCCGGCTGATGCGGTGGGCTTCGCGCCAGAGCATGGCGGCCTCGGGCCAGCGGGCGAAGGAGGCGCCCATGCGGGCGTTGCCGAGGCGGGCTTCGGGGTCGGTGGCCTGGGCGTAGCGCTCCTCGACGAGGGCGTCGGTGACGATCGCCGGGTCGTGGGCGAGGGTGGTGAGGAAGGTCCGCATCTGCTCGCGGGTGGGTTCGGGGGCGAGGCTGAACTCGAAGAGCCGCTTGATGCCTTCGGTGGGGTCGGCGGAGAAGAGGTTGAGCGAGATCCCGCCGGGTCCCATGAGCAGGAGCTTGCCGACGCGTTCGGGGTGGTCCAAGGCGAGCCGGGTGGCGGTGCCTCCGCCGAGTGAGTTGCCGATGAGGTGGGCGCGTTCGATGCCGAGCTCGTCCATGAGGGCGAGGACGGCGTTCGCGCTGAAGCTGAAGTAGTCGCGGTCGGGTTCCGGTTTGTCGGAGCGGCCGTAGCAGGGCTGGTCGACGAGCAGGGTGCGGAAGTGTGCGGCGAAGTGGGGCAGGTTGGCGACGAAGTTGGACCAGCCGGAGGCGCCGGGTCCGCCGCCGTGCAGCATGATCACGACGGGTCGGTCCGGCTGGCCGGCCTCGTGGTAGTGCAGGGTCAGGGCGCCGGCCCGGGCGGTGCGGGAGGTGTTCTCGTACGTGGGTGCCTGCGCGCTCACAGCATCGTGTCCTGGATGTCGAGGCCGAGGGCGCCCTGCCCGAACAGGACGAGGGCCCGCTCCGGGTCGTTGGCGGCGTGGCCGCGGCCGGTGTGTGCGTCGCGCCAGGCGCGCTGGACGGGGTTGGGGCCGGTGCGCATGGCGCTGCCGCCCGCGTTCTCCATGAGGAGGTCCACGGCGGCGACGCAGCGTTCGGTGGCGAGGACCTGGTCGCGGCGGGCCCGGGTGCGCAGCGGTGTCGGGAGTTCTTCGCCGCGTTCCGCGAGGGCGTAGAGCTCCGAGATGTTGCGCTGGAGCTGGAGCCAGGAGGCGTCGATGTCGCTGGCGGCGCGGGCGATGCGGACCTGGGCGAAGGGGTCTTCGGCGACCTGCTGGCCGTAGGAGACGCGGAAGCGTTCGCGGGTCGCGGTGACGTAGTCCTCGTAGGCGCCTTCGGCGATGCCGACGATGGGGGTGGAGATGGTGGTGGTGAAGATCGAGGCGTAGGGGAGCCGGTAGAGCGGCTCGGGGTTGAGGCGGTGGCCGGGTACCTGGAGGGCGGTGACGGGGCCGAAGCTGAGGGCGCGGTGCTCGGGGACGAACACCTCCCGGGCGACGATGTCGTTGGAGCCGGAGCCGCGCAGGCCGACGGTGTCCCAGACCTCGTCGATGCGGTACTGGGTGCGCGGGATCAGGAAGGTCCGCATGTCGACGGGGCGGCCTTCGGCGTCGGTGACGAGTCCGCCCAGCAGGGCCCAGTCGGCGTGGTCGCAGCCGGAGGAGAAGTGCCAGCGGCCGCTGACGGTGAATCCTCCGTCGACGGGGGTGACCTTGCCGGTGGGGGCGTAGGAGGAGCAGATCCGGGTGTCCTGGTCCTGGCCCCAGACCTCTTCCTGGGCGCGGGGGTCGTAGAGGGCGACGTGCCAGGGGTGGACGCCGACGACCGAGGCGACCCAGCCGGTGGAGCCGCAGGCTTTGGCTATGTCCTTGACGGCGGCGTAGAAGAGGGCGGGGTCGGCGGCGTAGCCGCCGTGGGCCTTGGGCTGGAGCAGCCGGAAGAAGCCGGTGGCGGCGAGTTCCTTGATGCTCGCCTCGGGGACTTTGCGCAGGCTTTCGGCCTCTGCGGCGCGCTCGCGGAGGGCGGGGGCGAGGGCGCGGACCGCTGCGAGGACCTCTTCGTCACTCATGGTGTCCCCTTCTCAGATCAAGGATCTTCGGGTGTTCGGGATCGATGGCGAGGAACGTACGCCCGGTGGTCCGGGGGGCGGAACGAGCTGTTCCCGCTGAGCGGGAAGCTCCCCGAAACGACTACTTGAAGTATTACTGAATGAAATAGACCCCTCCGGGTGCTTCCCTCCGGCAGGGGGTGCGTGGCAGGGTCGCCCCAACGCCTCACGCAGGGGGTTCTCTCGTGCTTGACCAGGCCATGGAGACCGAGTTCGCACCGCTGTCACTGCTGGAGAAGGCCGCGAAGGTGCTGGGCGCCTTCGAGGGTCCGCAGCCGCGACTGTCGCTCACCGAGGTCGTGCGCCGCTCCGGAATCCCACGTTCTTCCGCCCATCGGATCCTCGACCAGCTGGTGCAGTTGCGCTGGCTTGACCGCGAGGGCCGGGACTACCGCATGGGCATGCGCATGCTGGAGCTGGGTGCGCTCGCCTCCCATCACAACCGGCTGCGCCGGGCCGCGCTGCCGCTGCTGCACGCGCTCCACGAACAGACGGGCCGGGTGGTGCACCTGTCGGTGCTCGACGGGGCGGAGGTGGTGTGCCTGGAGCGGATCGGCGGTTCGCAGGCCACCACGGTGCCCTCGCGGGTCGGCGGCCGGATGCCGGCCTACTGCACGGCCACCGGCAAGGCGATCCTCGCGTTCAGCGATCCCGCCGCGGTGGAACACGTCCTCGCGCAGGGGCTGCGCCCGCGCACCGCCCGCACTCTGGTCCGGCCGCTCGCGCTGCGTTCGGAGCTGGCGGCGGTTCGCGAGCGCGGGGTGGCCTATGACCGGGAGGAGAGCTTCCGGGGCATCTCGTGCGTGGCCGCGCCGCTGCGGGGTGCCGGGCGGGCCGTGGCCGCCGTGTCGGTGTCCTCCTGCCGGGGGGACCGGGAGCCGGCCCGTCTCGCGCCGGCGGTACTGGCCTGCGCGCGGGCGGTGTGGCGGGAGCTGTACGGGCCGGGCAGGCCGGGGCGGGCCGCGCCGGCCCGGGACCTGGAACCGGCCGTCTCCGCGCAGGCGATGGACAACATGATGGGGTGGCTGCGGTTCAGCGAGTGGATGTAGTGGGTAGAGGTACCCCATCGCACGAACGAAGGATCCGGGCCCGACCCCTCGCCAGGGGGCCGGGCCCGGATCCTTTTCCGCTCGCCGCCGCTCAAGGGCTCCGGGGCTTCGCCCGCCCCGCCCCTCAGCTCTCGTAGGTGATGCGGATCCGGTCGCCGAGCGGCAGGGCCTGGCAGGCCAGGACGTAGCCGTCGGCCAGGTCCTCCCGGTCCAGGACCTCGTTGCGGACCATCTTGACCTCGCCCTCCACCACCCGGCAGCAGCAGGCGCTGCAGGCGCCTTCGCGGCAGGAGTACGGGGCGGGGACGCCCGCGGCGAGCAGGGCGTCGAGGAGCGGGGCCCCGGCCGGCCAGTCCACGGTGTGCACGGCTCCCTCGAACTCCACCTCCGCGGTGAAGGCCCCCGCCGCGGCCGGAACGGGGGCGGGGTCCGGCCGGGTGAAGACGTCGCCGCTCAGCGAGAAGTACCGCTCGCGGTGGATCGCCCGGCCCGGGGCGCCGACGGAGCGCAGGGCGGCCTCGGCCGCGTCCATCAGGGGGCCGGGGCCGCACAGATAGGCCTCGCGGGTCGCGTACGGGGCCACGAGCGGGCCCAGGTGCGGGGCGGTCGGCAGTCCCTGGAGGGTCTCCAGCCAGTGCACGACGGTGAGCCGCCCGGCGTGTTCCTCGGCGAGCCCCCACAGCTCGTCGCGGAAGATCACCGCCCCGGGGTCGCGGTTGGCGTACACCAGCGCGACGTGGCCCCCGCCGGCCGCGAGCGCCGACTTCGCGAGGGAGAGCACCGGGGTGATCCCGCTGCCGCCCGCCACCAGCAGCAGGTCCCGGTCCAGATCGGCCGGGGTGAAGGTACCGGCGGGGGGCAGGATCTCCAGCTCGTCGCCGACGGCCACGTCCTGGCACAGCCAGCCGGAGCCGACGCCGCCGGGAACGCGTTTGACGGTGATGCGCAGCGGGTCGCCGGTGTGCGGGGAGCCGGCCAGGGAGTAGCAGCGGGCCCCGCCACCCGGCACCCGGAGGGTGAGGAACTGTCCGGGGCGGTACGGGAGTTCCGCGTCGAGTACGAGGGAGACCGCCTCGGGGGTCTCCTGGATCCGGTCCGTGACGCGGACCAGCAGCGGGCCGGCGGCTCCGCCCCGGGCGGCTGCTGGGGCGGGGCTGCGTACCCCGGCGGCGCGGTCCTTCGTACGAGCGGTACCGGCGACCGCGGCGCTGTCCTTCGTACGGCCGTCGTTGTCAGACATCGGCCGGCACCTCCAGGCGGCCCGCCAGGACGGCGGCCTCGATGCTCGCGCGCAGGGCCGGGCAGGACGGGACGCGGGCGCTGGGGCGGCCCGCCGCGACCGCGGCGGCGATGCGGGGGCAGCCCCCCGGCAGCACGGCGGCCTTCTGGGTCCACTGGACCTGGGTGTGGGCGGGGCTGAACTTCTCGCACAGCACCCGGGCTCCGCACTCCCCGCACATCACGGGGGTCATCACGGGGCCCCGGCCGCGCGGCGGGCGAGGTTCTCGGCGACCTCGGCCTTCCAGGCGGCGGTGGCGCGGGTGGTGTCGATCTCGAACTCGAAGCGGCGGACCATCTCGTCCTTGACCTCGCAGGCGTCGACGTAGAACTGCTCGTACCAGCGCCGCAGCTGGTAGACGGGGCCGTCCTCTTCGGTGAGGAGGGGGTTGTCGATGCGGGTCTTGTTCTTCCAGATCTCGACGTCCTGCTCGAAGCCGACGGCGAGGCCCTCGGAGGTGAGGCGGGCGGCTTCGGCGGCCTGTTCGTCGCTCATGCCGGGGAGCTTCTTGACGATGGTCCCGTACATGAGCATGAAGCTGTTCTCGTCGATCGGGTAATGGCAGTTGATGAGGACCGATTCGAGTTCGACGCCGCCGCCGATATCGCTCCACAGCGTGTCGATCATGTAGGAGGGGCCGTGGTACGAGGCGTCCGAGCGCAGGCCGCCGCCGGTGGAGAGGGTGCCCAGGTCCACGTCGCCGCGCGGGGTGGACTCCATGTACTGGGTGGCGACGTGACCGTCGAAGACGTTCTTGAAGTAGTGCGGGAAGGCGTAGTGCACGTAGTAGAAGTGCGCCATGTCGACGACGTTGTCGACGATCTCGCGGCAGTTGGAGTTCTCCACGCGCAGCGAGTTCCAGCTCCAGTCGCTCCACTCGGGGTCGCCGACGCCCTCGATGAGGGGGATCGTGACCTCGGGCGGCGGCGGGTTGCCCTCCGCGTCGTGCCAGACGTAGAGCTGCCCGTTCTGTTCCAGGGTGGTCCAGGCGCGGGTCCTGGCGCGCGGCGGGACACGGCGGGCGTAGGGGATGGCGGCGCAGCGGCCGTCGCCGGACCAGCGCCAGTCGTGGAAGGGGCAGGCGACGGAGTCGCCCTTGACGGTGCCGTGGGCGAGGTTGCCGCCCATGTGGGGGCAGTAGGCGTTCAGGACGGCGAGCTCGCCGCTGTCGGCTCCCTGGAAGACGACGAGTCTGGTGCCGAAGGCCTGGACCTCGTGCGGGGCGCCGTCCTTGAAGGCGGCGGCGAGGCCGAGGCAGTGCCAGCCGCGGGCGAACCGGGTCGGCACGGCGGCCGCTTCGATGACGCGGGGCTCTTCTTCGATTGCGGTCACGGGGTGGCCCTCCACTTCGTTGTGGGTCTGCTGCGGAGCGGTGCGGGGTGGCTGGCGCTGTGACCGGAAAGCCACCGCACTAGCGTGCTTCGGCGGCGAGTTCGACGGCGATGTCGATGAGCTGGTCCTCCTGGCCGCCGACGAGGCGGCGTTCGCCCGCGCGCAGCAGGATCTGCGCGCCGGAGACCCCGTAGCGCTCGGCCTGGCGGTAGGCGTGCTTGAGGAAGCTGGAGTAGACCCCGGCATGGCCCATGAGCAGGGACATCCGGTCGAGCCGGCACTCCTCGTCCATGACGGGGCGGACCACGTCCTCGGCCGCGTCGATGATCTTCAGGACGTCGATGCCGGTACGGATGCCCATCTTGTGGCAGACCGCGGCGAAGGCCTCGACGGGCGTGTTCCCGGCGCCCGCGCCGAGGCGCCGGGTGGAGCCGTCGATCTGGAGCGCGCCGGCGCGGACGGCGGCGACGGAATTGCCCACGCCCAGGCCGAGGTTCTCGTGGCCGTGGAAGCCGACCTGGGCGTCGGAGCCGAGCTCGGCGACCAGCGCCGCGACCCGGTCGGTGACCTCGTCCATGACCATGGCGCCGGCGGAGTCGACGACGTACACGCACTGGCAGCCGGCGTCGGCCATGATCCGGGCCTGGCGGGCCAGGTTCTCGGGTGCGGTGGAGTGGGCCATCATCAGGAAGCCGACGGTCTCCAGGCCCATCTCGCGGGCGAGCCCGAAGTGCTGCACGGAGATGTCGGCCTCGGTGCAGTGGGTGGCGATCCGGCAGATCTGGCCGCCGTTGCCGTGGGCGGCGCGGATGTCGTCCTTCACGCCGAGGCCCGGAAGCATCAGGAAGGCGATCTTCGCGCGGCGTGCCGTATCGGCGGCGATCTTGATGAGCTCCTGCTCGGGGGTCTTCGAGAAGCCGTAGTTGAAGGAGGACCCGCCGAGTCCGTCCCCGTGCGTGACCTCGATGACGGGGACCCCCGCGTCGTCGAGCGCGGCGACGATCGACCGTACGTCCTCACCCGTGAACTGGTGGCGTTTGGCGTGCGAGCCGTCGCGCAGGGAGGAATCGGTGACACGGATGTCGAGGGTGTCGCAATGGACGTTCACTTCATCATCCCCTTGGCGAATTCCTCGCCGACCTTGGTGGCGGCGGCGGTCATGATGTCGAGGTTCCCGGCGTAGGGCGGCAGATAGTCGCCGGCGCCCTCCACCTCCAGGAAGATCGCGACCCGGGCCATGCCCCCGTTCAGCGGGGAGGCGTCGTCGAACTGCGGCTCGGTGCGCAGCCGGTAGCCGGGTACGTACGTGGCCACGTCCTCGGCGACCTGCTGGACCGAGGCGGCGATCGCCTCGCGGTCGGCGTCGGCCGGGATCGCGCAGAAGACGGTGTCGCGCATCATGACGGGTGGATCGGCGGGGTTGAGGATGATGACGGCCTTGCCGCGGGCGGCGCCGCCGATCTCCTCGATGCCCCGGGAGGTGGTACGGGTGAACTCGTCGATGTTGGCGCGGGTGCCCGGGCCGGCCGAGACGGAGGCCACCGAGGCGACGATCTCGGCGTAGGCGACGGGGACCACGCGGGAGACGGCGTACACCATGGGGATGGTGGCCTGGCCGCCGCAGGTGATCATGTTGACGTTGGCCCGGTCGAGGTGGGCGGTCAGGTTCGCCGGCGGTACGACGGCGGGGCCGACAGCGGCCGGGGTGAGGTCGACTGCCTTGATGCCGAGTTCGGCGTAGCGCGGGGCGTTGGCCCGGTGCACGTAGGCGGAGGTGGCCTCGAAGACCAGGTCGGGCAGCTCGCCCCGGGCCAGCAGCCAGTCCACGCCCCCGTGGGAGGCGTCGAGGCCCTCGCGACGGGCCCGGGCGAGGCCCTCGCTGCCGGGGTCCACGCCGATCATCCAGCGGGGCTCGATGTACGGGGAGCGCTTCAGCTTGTAGAGCAGGTCGGTTCCGATGTTCCCGGAGCCGACGATGGCGGCGGAAACCTTCTTCACGGGAACGGGAACGGGAACGAGGACGGGGGCGGGGGC
>NZ_JAPNLJ010000073.1 GCF_026627445.1 Streptomyces sp. H27-H1 | reverse complement strand
GCACGTCGCCCACACATCCGGCCCGACCGTCTCCCCGACCCACTCCCCTTGAACCACAACAACGAGTCTGGCCCCGCCGCTGACGCGGCGGGGCCAGAACCCAACATCTTCATCAGCCTTCTAGGCCCGGATGAGCCGGGCGATGGCTTTGGAGGCTTCGCCCACCTTCGCCTTCGCCTCGTCCCCGCCCGCGGCGATGGCCTCGGCGACGCAGCAGCTGAGGTGTTCGTCCAGCAGGGCCATCGCGCAGGACTGCAGCGCGGCGTTGATCGCGGAGACCTGTGTGAGGACGTCGATGCAGTAGGAGTCCTCGTCGACCATCCGCTGGACCCCGCGGACCTGGCCCTCGATGCGGCGCAGGCGTCTGATGATGTCTTCCTTGCTCTGTGCGTAACCGGCCACGGGGCGCTCCTCAGTTGTCGGCGGCCTGGAAGCCGCGCAGCCGCAGGCTGTTGCCGACGACGAATACGGAGGAGAAGGCCATGGCCGCTCCGGCGATCATCGGGTTGAGCAGTCCGGCGGCGGCGAGCGGAAGGGCCGCCACGTTGTAGGCGAAGGCCCAGAACAGGTTCGAGCGGATGGTGCCGAGCGTCTTGCGGGCGAGGCGGATGGCGTCCGCCGCGGCCCGCAGGTCGCCTCGCACGAGCGTCAGATCGCCGGCCTCGATGGCCGCGTCCGTACCGGTGCCCATGGCCAGACCCAGGTCCGCCTGGGCCAACGCGGCGGCGTCGTTGACACCGTCGCCGACCATGGCGACGCTGCGGCCCTCGGCCTGGAGCCTCTTGACGACGTCGACCTTGTCCTGCGGCATGACCTCGGCGATGACCTCCTCGATGCCCACCTCGGCGGCGACGGACTCGGCGACGGCCTTGTTGTCGCCCGTGAGGAGGATGGGCTTCAGGCCCAGCGCGCGCAGGCGCCGGACGGCATCCGCGCTGGTCTCCTTGACCGCGTCGGCCACCTCCACGACCGCGCGGGCCTCACCGTCCCAGGCCACCACGATCGCGGTGCGGCCGGCGGCTTCGGCATCCGCCTTCGCCCGCTCCAGTTGCACGGGCAGCTCGATCGCCCACTCCGCGAGCAGCTTCTCGCGGCCGACGAGAACGGCGTGGCCCTCGACGACACCCTGGACGCCGAGTCCGGGGATGTTGGCGAAGTCCTCCGGGGTGGGCAGCGTGCCCACCCGGGCGGCGGCGCCGGCGGCGACGGCTTGCGCGATGGGGTGTTCGGAGGAGTGCTCCAACGCGCCGGCGAGGCGCAGGACGTCGGCCTCCTCGGTGCCTGCCGCGGTGTGCACTGCGAGCAGGGTCATCCGGCCGGTGGTGACGGTCCCTGTTTTGTCCAGAACGATGGTGTCGACCTTGCGGGTGGTCTCCAGTACCTCCGGTCCCTTGATCAGGATGCCGAGCTGCGCGCCGCGGCCGGTGCCGACCATGAGGGCGGTGGGGGTGGCCAGGCCCAGGGCGCAGGGGCAGGCGATGATGAGGACGGCGACCGCGGCGGTGAAGGCGGCGGTGAGGCCGGAGCCCGAGCCGAGCCAGAAGCCGAGCGTGGCGAGCGCGAGGCCGATGACGACCGGTACGAACACCGCGGAGATCTTGTCGGCGAGGCGCTGGGCCGCGGCCTTGCCGTTCTGCGCGTCCTCGACCAGCTTGGCCATCCGGGCCAGTTGGGTGTCGGAGCCGACGCGGGTGGCCTCGACGACCAGGCGGCCGCCGGCGTTGAGGGTGGCGCCGGTGACGGCGTCCCCGACGGAAACCTCGACCGGTACGGACTCGCCCGTCAGCATGGAGGCGTCCACCGCGGAGGAGCCCTCGGTCACGATGCCGTCGGTGGCGATCTTCTCGCCCGGCCGGACCAGGAAACGCATCCCGACCTGGAGGTCGGCCGTGGGCACTGTGACCTCGCGGCCGCCGCGCAGCACCGTGACTTCCTTGGCGCCCAGTTCCAGCAGGGCCTTGAGGGCGGCGCCGGCCTTGCGCTTGGAGCGGGCTTCGAAGTAGCGGCCGGCCAGGATGAAGGCGGTGACCCCGGCGGCGGCTTCCAGGTAGATGTTCCCGGCCCCGTCGCTCCGCCCGATGGTGAACTCGAAGGGGTGGGTCATACCGGTCGTGCCCGCCGTCCCGAAGAACAGCGCCCACAGCGACCAGAGGAACGCGGCCGTCGTGCCCACCGAGATCAGCGTGTCCATGGTGGCCGCGCCGTGCTTGGCGTTGGTCCAGGCGGCTCGGTGGAAGGGCCAGGCGGCGTAAGTGACGACCGGCGCGGTGAGGGTCAGCGAGAGCCACTGCCAGTAGTCGATCTGGAGAGCGGGGACCATGGCCATCGCGATGACGGGCAGCGCGAGGGAGACGGCCGTGACGAGCCGTTGGCGCAGGGGGCGCAGTTCGTCGGACTCGGTGGCCTCCTCGGCGCGGCCGCCGTCCGCGGGGGTGCGTACCGGCTCCTGGGCGGTGTAGCCCGTGGCCTCGACGGTGGCGATCAGGTCCGCGACGGAGATGTCGGCGTCGAAGGTGACCTTGGCCTTCTCGGTGGCGTAGTTGACGGTGGCCTCGACCCCGTCCATGCGGTTGAGCTTCTTCTCGATGCGGGCCGCGCACGAGGCGCAGGTCATGCCGCCGATGGCGAGCTCGACCTGGGCGGCGCCGGGAGTGATGGTGGTCATGAGTGCTGCTCCTCGTTCGAGCGCGGGGTGGGGGCCGGGGCCCGGTGGGCGGACAGGGCCCCGGCGGCCGGGCAGGCCGGGTGGCCGGGGTGGGCCGAGGGTCAGACCCGGCCGGTCAGCTCGTAGCCGGCGTCGTCGACCGCCGCCGTGATCGCGGCGTCGTCGGGGTCGCCGGCGGTGGTCACGGTGACCAGGCCGCCATCCACGTCCACGTCGACGGAGAGGACCCCGTCGAGGTCGCCGACGGACTTGGTGATGGCGGTCCTGCAGTGTCCGCAGGTCATTCCGGACACGCGGTAGACGGTGGCGGTGCTGTCCACGACGGCCGTGGCAGTCGTGGACCCACCGGCGTTCGTGCCGCAGCTGCCATCAGGGGTACAGCAGGAAGACATGGGCTTCTCCTTGATCGATTCCGATACCTACGGGGGGTATCTTCGGCCGATCCCAGATATACCCCCCAGTGGTATTGCCGCGCAAGTGTTCCCCCGGCTTGACTTGGTACCCCCTAGGGGTATCTTGGGCTCATGGAACCGCCTTACGCGGCGGTATGTCGCAGGGGAGAGCAGCCATGAATACCGGAGTGAGGATCACCGCCTACGCCGCCGCACTCGCAGCGGCCTTCGGGGCCGCCTACGGGGTCGGGACGGGAGTGGGCCCGGTCGGCGCACCGGAAAAGTCGGAGCACGCGGCCCACGCGGAGCCGGCGCCCTCAGGGGCGGGCTCAGGACGCGGAGACCCCGAAGGGGCGGCCCAGGTGTCGGCCCCCGGTGGGCTGCAAGTTTCCGAGGACGGCTACACGCTGGTCCTCGACACGCCTCGCATCGAGGCAGGTCAGAGCGAGTTGAAGTTCTCCATCGAAGACGCGGAAGGCCGAAAGGTGACCGCCTACAAGACGGAGCACGGCAAGGAGCTGCACTTCATCGTCGCCTCGCGCGATCTTGCCGTCTACCGCCACCTCCACCCGGTCCGTGCGGCCGACGGCACCTGGTCGACGCCCGTCGACCTGCCGGCGGCGGGCGGATACAAGGTCTTCGCCGACTTCGCTCCCGCGGTGGAAGGCGCGAAGGGCGTCACCCTCGGTGCGGACCTGTCCGTGCCCGGGGCGTACGCGCCGAACCCGCTGCCCCCGGCCGCGGCCACGGCGGAGGCGGAGGGTTACCAGGTGGCACTCGGCGGCACCCTCGATCCCGGCAAGGCGGGCGAGCTCAAGCTCACGGTCAGCAAGGACGGCGAACCCGTCACGAACCTCGAGCCGTACCTCGGGGCGTACGGCCACCTCGTCGCACTGCGCGACGGCGACCTCGCCTACCTGCACGTCCACCCCAACGAGGGCGGCCCCGGCCCGGACGTCTCGTTCACGGCTACGGCACCCAGCGCGGGGGCCTACCGGCTCTTCCTGGACTTCCAGCACGAGGGCAAGGTCCGGACGGCGGCCTTCACGGTCCAGGCGGGCGGCAGCGGCGCCGCGGACACCGGGAGCGGCGCGGGCACCGGGAACGGTGCGGACACCGCGACGCCCGAGCCGGACGGACACTCCCACTAGCCCACGCCCGGCCCGGAACCAGCTCCAGAGGTCCGGCGGGAAGATCGGCAACCTCGTCGCCGGCCTCGTCCCGATGGTCAACGGCTGACCTCACCCCACTCGGGCCCCCCGAGTGGCGGTGCGGTCGCCGGCCGTGTCGGGGCCGGCCGGCCGAGCAGTACCGCTTCCTCGGCCGGGGTGAGGGCGGGGCCTCCGAGAGGCGGGAGCCGAGGGCCGCGGATCGCGGCGAGGAGGACCTGCGGGTGAGCGAGGACCGTGGCCCTCGCCTGGAGGGTCATGACGTCGGTGAGGGCTTCGACGACGGTGAAGTCCGAGCAGGCCGTCGTGATGAGGCGGTTGATGTACCCGGCGGCGAGGCGGTCGGCGAAGCCGGGCTTCTTTCCGACCGCGTGGGGGAAGGCCGCGTCCTGGCCGAGGGCGAGAAGCCAGGCCGCGGCGGCGGGGCGGGCGATCGCATGCTGTGCGCGCCGCGCGAATCCCTTCGCCGCGATGTTCCCGCCCGTGCACAGATCGCGCAGGGCCAGGGCGCCTTGGGCCGCGGCGGACATGCCGTGTCCGTAGAGCGGGTTGAGAGCGGTGGACGAGTCCCCGAGAGCAATGAAGCCGTTGAGGCGCGCCTTCTCGTAGTGGCGGCGCCGGTTGGCCGTGTTCCGGGCGATCGTCACCGGGCCGCGGGGCTCGGCCCGGGCCAGGTACTCGGCTATGAGAGGGCTTCGCAGCCGGCGGGCGAACGCCGCGAACTGGGTTTCGTCGCTTGTCGGTTCGCCCCCGCGTGTGCCCGAGAGGCTGACCATCCACTCGCCGCCCTCGATGGGAAGGATGGTGCCGGCCGTGCCCGCCATGGGCAGGCGGGCATCGGCCTGGACGTTGATGACGGGCCAGCCGGCGGTGTCGACGGGCGCCTTGTAGCGGCGGCTCGCATAGGTGACTCCCGCGTCGACGACGGTCTCGGGAACGGCTGGGATCCCGAGCTCGGCCAGCCATTGCGGGGCCCGTGAGGAGCGTCCCGTGGCATCGATGACCAGGTCGGCTTCGAGGGCTTCCTCGACGCCGTCCCGGTGCCGGACGACCGCCCCGGTGATCCGGGCGCGGGTGCCCAGGAGACGAACGGGTTCCGCCGCGGACAGCAGGTGGACCCCCGGACGGGCGAGAGCCTGGCTGCGGACCGCCCAGTCCACGAGGTCGCGTCCGGCGCTGATGAGGTACTGGGCTTCGGGCCAGCACCGCCGGTACCAGCCGCCGGGGGAGAGCGAGATCATGCCGTTGGGAATGGAGATCCGGTGCGCCCCGGCATGCAGCAGCATCTCCAGGGTTCCGGGGAGGAGCGATTCGATCGCGTCGGCCCCGCCGGACCAGAGCATGTGGGCGTGGCGGGCCTGGGGAAGTCCGCGGCGGGGCTTCGGGGTCTGCGGAAGGGTGTGTCGCTCGACGATGACGACGCTGCCGCCGTGTGGAGCGAGGGCGGCTGCGGCCAGGGTGCCGCTCAGTCCGCCTCCGAGGACGAGAACGCGGTGACGGGCTCCGCGGTTGGGGGCCATGCGAGTCTGCTCTCTGTACCGGCGCCGGCCGGTAGGGCGGAAGTCGGGTGGGCCTTGGATCAGGCGTTCTGGAATCCGATGATGACTGACTGACTGACTGACTGACTGACTGACTGGGCGGCCGGGCGGGGCCTGCCGCGGCGTGGCGGGCGGAGGGCTCTCCCGGGCCGGCCTGAACCAGGCCGGCACTCGTGGGGGCGCCGGTTCGGGCCCGGTCTGTCAGCCGTGGAGGCGGGTGGTCGCCTCTGGTGCCGGGTGGTGGGCGAGCCACTGCCCGTACACCCGGATCATCTTCCTGTTCCGCAGGACGTCGAGGATGAGGGCGAGGCGAGCGGAGGTCCACGCACGAGGCGGGCGACCGCGGGAAACGCGGCTCATGTGGGTGCGCACGACGGCCAGGACGCCTGCGCACGCGATGTCCCTGTCCCGCCAGTTGAGCTGTGGAGCGGCGACTTCGACGTCCTCGCCTTCCTGCCAGCGTGTGGGCAGGTCGGGGCGGAAGGCGAGGGCCGTGGCCAGCCCGACCATCGCGAATCCGCTGGTCAGGACCTTCTCTGCGGAGGACCGACGGCCGATGCCTCCGGTCAGCATGAGGGGCATGGGCGCGGATGCGACGAGCCGCTCGGCGATGGCGAGGAAGTAGGCTTCACGGTCGAGCTTCCTGTCGTCGGCTGTGCGGCCCATGGTCGCGGCGCTCTCCATGCTTCCGCCGGAGAGTTCGACCAGGTCCACGTCGAGGTCCTTGAGGAACGCGAGTACCTGTTCCACTTCGTCGACGTCGAAGCCGCCGCGCTGGAAGTCGGCGGTGTTGATCTTGATGCTTACGGCGAAGTCCGGTGCCACCGCCGTGCGGACGGCTCGGACCACTTCCAGAAGGAGTCTGGCTCTGTTTTCCAGGCTGCCGCCCCACTGGTCGGTGCGACGGTTGACCAGGGGAGAGAGGAACTGGCTGAGGAGGTAGCCGTGGGCCGCGTGGATCTGGACTCCGTGGAACCCGCTCTCCTGCGCGAGCCGTGCCGTCGTGGCGAACCGTCCGATCGTGGCCTGGATGTCAGCCTCGTCCATCGCGGTCGGGCGCGCGAAAGTACGGGTGTGCTTCCCGAGGCTGACGCCGATGTCGGACGGCGCCCATGCGACCCCGGGCAGGTCCGATCTGACCTGCCGGCCGGGGTGGTTGATCTGCATCCAGACCTGCCCGCCTTGCGAGCCGGCGGCCGCGGCCCAGCGACGGAAGGGGGCCAGGTCGGTCTCGGCGTCGAGCACGATCGTTCCCGGGGACGTCAGGGCCCGCCGGTCGATCATCACGTTTCCCGTGATGATCAGTCCGCTCCCACCGCGTGCCCAACTGCGGTAGAGCTCCTCGATCTCCGGCCCGGGCAGTTGGCCGGGCTGGCGGGCAAGGCTCTCCTCCATGGCGGCCTTGGCGATCCGGTTCGCGATGCGGTTGCCGTTCCGCAGTACGAGAGGTGTGGACAGGTGCATGGACGATTCCTCTCTGAATGTCGTCTCTGAATTTCGTCACGTGAAGGCAGGCCGAGGCCCGCGGGTGAGGTGCCATTCTCGGTCCGTGCCCGTTCAGGGCCAGTGGATCCCGCTTCTCAGCGGGCGCGCAGCCTCAGAACCCGGCGCGTCGCCGCCCGTGCGCGTGCCAGGCGCGTGGAGAGGCCCGGGGAGACTGCCTTGGGCCGGCCGCCGCCTATGCGGTCCGTCTGAGGATCGGACCACAGCTGGGCGATCTCCTCGGCGATCGCCTGCTGGGCCCTGCGGGCCGCCCTCGGGTGGCTGATGCCGCGGCCCAGTACCACGCGCAGGGCCCTGGCGGCCGCCTCGGCCGCCAGCGGTCCCCGCGCGTCCAGGGGGCTGAAGGTCGCCAGGGCGTCCCCGATGACCACAAGACCGCGGGGCCCGCGGACGCGGTCGTACCGGTGCCAGCGCAGGGCGGACGTGGGTGAGACGACCACGTCGCCCACAGGTTCGGCCCCGGCGATGAGCCGGCCCACGGCGGGGTCCGGCAGCGCCAGTGCGGCATCGGCGAAGGCGACCGCGTCGGCGATTCGTTCACGATCCGGGGCGGTCTGGGTGACGGCCCACATTCCGCCCTCGACCGGGACGAGCACCGCGCTGCGGGCGCCGTCCGCGACAGCGGTGAGGGGAACGTCCGACTGCCCCCGCGGTGTCCGGTAGAGACGGCTGGCGGAGTACCCGGCCGTGCCGCGCGTGGTGACCGGCGCGGTGGCGGCGTCGAGGTTCCTCAGCCAGGTCGAAGTACAGGCATGGGCGCCGCTCGCGTCGACGACGAGCTGGGCGGTGACCTCTCGCTCCGACCCGTCATCGAACCGTACGAGTGCACCGAGCACCGCGGACTGGTCGCCTATGAGACCGACGGCCTCGGCACCGTGCAGGATGGTGGTGTCCCGCTCGTGCCCGGGGTTGGAGATGACGACCTCGCGCAGTACCTCGGTCAGGAGCTCGCGGCTGCAGGTCAGCAGCTCGCGCGTGCCCCAGGCCCGCGGGCGCGTCCGGGACAGGTGGTCGCCGGCGGGGAGGGTGGAGGTCCGAGCGCCGCGAAGCCGCAGCAGTGCGCCCGAACCGTAGGCCAGGTCGTTCACGTCCCACATGCCGCCCACGTGGAGGACCTCACCGTGCAGAGTGGCTTCGGAGTCCGATTCCCGTGAGTGGCCGGCGGGCCGCCCGCCCGCCAGCACGAGGACGTCGTAGCCGGCCAGGGAGACCACGGATGCGGCCAGCAGGCCCGCGTACCCCCCGCCGATGATCAAGGCTTCGACGTGCTTCGGGTGTGTGGTGGTCATGGTCATCTCTCTGTGAGGGGCCTCTGTGCGGCGGGGGCGGGAGGTGGGCTCTCGGCCGGCTCGTCCTGGTCATGCACCGAGCTCGGCCGGTGCCATGGCCTGCCGTGTCACTTCCACCCGCGGAGAGCGCAGCATGGCGGCGGACAGGGCGACGAGGTCTGCGGAGTCCTCGGTGGAGCTGAGGGTCCATCGATTTCCGGGTGTGACGACGGGCCGGGCGCAACCCTTCTGGATGACCGCGCGGGCCAGGACGGAGGCATCGGCTTCGCTGCGGGCCAGGCGGCTGGGGGAGCACTCGGCCAGGGCGAGCGCGTAGACCTGCGCGCCCGTTGCCTGATCGAACCAGGGCGCCAGCCGCAGTACCGCGTCGAAGATGTCCCTCTCCCGCTGCATGAGCCGACGCTCCACGGGTCGCCACCACGGCATCGGCGGGGGACTCGTGGAAGGTATCTCGGGGCGGATCTCCAGCCAGAGAGGCTGCAGGCGGCGAAAGCGGTGAAGGGCCCTCCACCGGGAACCGGCTCCTTGTCCGATGGGCGGGAGCAGGAAGCCGGCGGAGACGAGGAAGGCACTGACACCGGCCACGGAGAAGGCGACGTCGGTGCTCAGCGTGTCCCAGTCGTGGCCGAGCCAGCGGGCAACGATCGCCGTGTACTTCAGGAGGTCGTAGCCGAGCATGCATATCGCGCCGGTGGAGATCAGCAGCAGCCCGGCCTTCAGAGCGCCTGGGACCTGCCTCGACCAACGCAGGCAGAAGACCGTCATGGTGACGGCCGCGACGGTGTGCGCCACCAGGTAGAGAAGGATCATCTCTCGGATCCAGGGCGTACCGGCGTAGTAGGTGTCCAGGTCACGGAGCCGCTCGACCGGTGCGTCGCCCAGCGCGAACAGGACGCAGATGGCCACCATCACCGTGGCGTAGGCAGCCAGGCACAGCCGGGTCTGCCGCAGGGTGGCACGCGCGTCATCGTTCCCCCGCCAGTGGATCAGCAGCACGATGCTGATCCCGTCGAACGCGGTCATGATCGAGTAGACGATGGGGGCTGCGATGTTCGGTATGCCGATGATCGCGTTGATGGACGCGAGATTCGGGGGAGCGGCGGTGACGAACAGCAGCGCGCCGACGAAAAGGGTTGCGGTGACGGCCCTGAGAAGGGGGTCCCGCCGGTTCCTTCGCAGCGCCCAGAGTTTGACGGTGGTTGTGATGAGAAGGCCGGCGGCCGCGCAAAGGAACGCCGTTCCCGGGTTCACCGAAGGCTCTCACGTACCGCGTGAGGGGGAGTACGCATGATCAGATGCCCTCTGAGCGGGCGGCGTCGACGGGGATTCCGGCGCGGTTGATCTTGGAGAACTGGATGCTCAGCCGGGCGAGGCCGTTCGTTCCCGACACGCGGGTGGGCAGTTCGTCGCTCATTTCGGCAGCGACGGACAGCTGTCCCGGAAGCCTCTTCTCGGAGGCCTCCGCCGCGACCAAGGCAGCGTGGATCGTGGTCGCTTCGGCGAAGATGAGGGCGGCTTCCGCCTCGCACCCTTGCGAGGCGGCGTAGCGCTTGGCTGTCTCGCGGTGACTGCTGTCCAGGTGGGGCGCCAGATTGAGCAGACGATCGGAGATCTCGGTGGACCTGGCCATCGCCCGGAACTCCGGTGACGAGGTGGGGCGAATCCGCATCGGTTTCCCGGGACCCGCGAACGGTTCGAGCGCGCGCCACAGGGGCTCCATCGCCCGGTAGGCCCTCCAGGACACCCACATCGACCCCAGCCGCGGTCCGACGACCGGCACCAGGAAGCCGATCGTGGTCAGGCCGGCGCCCAGTCCGGCGAGGGGAGGGGCGACGTCGGTGCTGAGCGAGTCCCAGCTGTCCGTACCGGCCCATCGGGCACCGACGGCCAGGAATTTGAGCAGGGCGAACGTCAAGCCGATGCCGAACGCGGCCACGAGGATGAGCAGGCCCCAGTGGGTCCAGGCCGCCTGGAGGTCTCGAAGCTCACGCGCCCACCGCCAGCACTTCGTCGCCACCACCAGACTCGTGGCGATGTGCGCGGTCAGATAGAGCACGATCATCTCCCGCACGAACGGGGTGTTCGCGTAGAAGGTGTCGAAGTCGCGCTGCTGCTCGATGGGCACGCTGCTGAGGCTGAAAAGAACACCGAACGTCACGATCAGCGCGGCCGTCGCCGCGATCCAGATCCTGGTGTGCCGCCGGAGGATCTCTTCGGGACCCCCGCGCCAGTGGATGAGGAGCACGATCGAGCCGCACGACAGGCACGACAGGATGCAGTACACGATGAGCGCCGAGACGTTCGGGACGCCGGTGAGCCGGTTGACCCGCTCGATCGTCGGCGGAGCGCCGAACACGAAACCCGCCGCGGAGGCCGCGAGGATCACGAAAATCGACTTGGACATGGGTGAGTGCCAACCACGCCAGAACGAAGGAGACTTCACCAGCAAAGCGATCGCCAGGACACCGGCGGGAATGTAGTAGTCCGATCCGGTCATGCTCAGTAGCCTCTACCCATGCTGGACTGTATCCGGCCCACCAAACCCGTTGTCGGCAGGGCGCCGCTGCCTTTCAGGCAGTCCCGCAGCCGCGCTCCCATCTGCAGTCCGAACTCCTCGGCCTCGCTCTCCTCCTGGGTGTCGACGTGGCTCCTCGCGGCCAGTGCGACGAGGTCGTCGCCCACCAGTTCACCGCCGAGTGACCTGGCGGCTGCCGCGGCGACGTCGCTGTGCTCCCGGTGAGACAGGCACTCTCCCATCAGGGCATGCCACATCTCGTGCGCGAAGATCACGAATTGGTGGAGCGTGGTCGTCTGGCTCTCCACGACGATGACGATCCGGTCGTCGAACTTCGCCGTGAGACCACTGGCCGTGTCCTCGGGAAACTCGCGGAAGTACAGGAAGACCGGCTGGAACGGGAGACCCGCGCGGTCCTCGTTCAAGCGCCGCTCCACGTCGGCCCTCAACACGGCGAACAGGCTTTGCGGATCCGAGGGAATCGGCCTGTCGAGACCCGCGAGAACCTCGTCGCAGAACTTCGCGATCTTCCGGACGCCGGCTCGCCGCTCGAGGTGGGCTCTTGGTGCGGCGAGCATGCGCCGGTGGGACGGCACCCTGCCGAGAGTCGCGAGTACCCCCTTGCGGAAGCCGGCCGTCTGCCCCTCGTTCATCCGAATGCCCCCACTGTGCGTTCCCCTCTGACGGGCGGGAAGCCGTGGCCCGCCCTGCTCGTTCCTGTGACCCAAGGTCAGGTCGGTCGTGCGGTCGGACCCGCCCTCAGAGTCCGGAGTCTTCTTGTGTGATGGCGTCCATGAAAGCCATCAAGGCCGTCTCCAGATTCGGGGACAGCTCCTTGTCGCCGAGCCGGAGCTGGACCTGCATGGCATGACGGTTCCTCACGGCCTCGGAAGGGTTCCTGAGGAACGCCGTGAGTTCCGGGATGACCTTGGTGTCCAGAGCCCGTCTGACGGCCTCCGACGGCGTCTGGGTGAAGAACTCCATGGGGACGTCGAAGAACTTGGCGAGGCCGGCGCCGTGCCAGATGTTGGGCGTGCTGTGGTTCAGCAACTTGCCGTGCCACTGCGGGGTCATCCCACTGCCGGCAGCGATCTCGGTGGTCGTGTACTGACGTCGGCCACCCGTGTGTTTGTCCACGGTCAGCCGGGTTTCCCTGAGGAACACGATGCGGCGGGCGAGCTCGGCCGCGGCGCTTCTCGGCGGTTCGACGAACTCGCCGTCGAGCAGTCGCCGGATGGCGGCCTCTGGAATGGAGGTGTGGAAGGTGAGGTCCGGCACGTTGAAAACGGACGCTCTGTCGAGTCCCGACTCCGACCGGAGCTCCTCGACTTCTTTCACGGTCCTGGCGAGCCGCTCACACCTGTAGCTCATAGACCCTCCCGGTCGGCTGGAAGGGGAGCATGTGGTCCAGACGAGCCCGCGACCCCCGCCGCCACTAGATCATGGAACGGTCGGATCCACAAGGAAATGATCGTTTCATCGAAAGGGCCCCGGCACGCCGGAATGGAGGCGCGACGCAGATCCGCCGGACGCCGGGCGTCCGCTCCGGTGGAGTCGGCTCGTGGCCTGGGGCGGGGCCGCGTAGCCGGGTTGAAGTTCGCCTTTGTACATGTCGCCGACGCGGCCCATGGGTTCGGCGTCAGCGGGGCGCTCCTGCTCGGTGGCCCCTTCGCGGAAGCTCCGTACGGGGGGTGTTCCAGCCTGAGATCCGCAGGCGGGGTGGCGCGCCGTGGAGGTCGGCGGTTCGGTAGGTGGCGGTGATGACGGTGTGCTCGCCGGGCCAGAGGCTGATCTGGTTGTCGCTCCAGCGGACGGGGAGTACGGGGCTGTCGTGGCCGTCGACGAGGTGTACGTCGGTCATGAGGGCGGGGGTGTTGTGGGTGCTGGTGTTGCGGAGGGTGACCGTGGTGGTGGCGGTGGCTCCGTGGCGTGTGGTGTGCGCTGTGGCGGTGACGGTGGCCTGGGGGAGGGAAGCGAGGCCGGTGAGGTCGGCGTAGGCGGTGGTGGGGGTGTGGTACCAGTCGCCGGCCTCGTAGTCGAGTGCGTCGGGGCGGGCTGACAGCCAGTACACGTTGCGGCTGATTTCCTGGCCGGCGCCGTCGGTGAGGACGAGCCGGGCGAGGTGGGTGGCCTCGGGGCCGCCGGCGCCTGCCGGGATGGTCAGGGCGGTGTTCCTCGCACCGTCCGCGCCCACCCGCAGGCCCCGCACGGTGCGGTCGTAGCGGGTGCCGCCATGGGTGTCGAACAGGGTGACCCGTGCGGTGAGTCCGGACGCGGCGGCGGGCCGGCGGTTGATGACGGTCACGGTCCGGTCGTCGTAGGAGTACTGGATGTGGAGGGGCTCGTTGGCCTTCTTCGCGCCGTAGTAGGCACCGCCCAGGTCGAGGTAGCGGTCGACGAGCTGCCAGTGCAGTGACGTCCAGCCGCTGTTGAACATCCAGTAGACGACCCCGGTCGAGGGAGCCGTGGCGTCGGTGGCGTTGCGGGCGTACGCCTCGAACTGGGCCCGGACGTTCTCGTACTGGGCCAGCTGCGCCTTGGCGACGTAGTCCGCCAGGCTGCGCGGGTTCCCGTACCTGTGGGCGAGGGCGTCGTCGTACAGCTTCAGCGTGCTGAAGTGGGGGGAGGGGGAGCGGTGGTACTGGGGAGCCGACGGGTTCTTCCAGAGGGTTTCGAGTTCGGCCGGCGAGAGGGTGCGGCGCAGGGTGTCGAGGGTGGGAATGGAAGGTCCGGCGCTGGTCTCGGAGTTGAAGCCGGTCGCGCCGCCCTCGCGTTTGTCGTACCAGTACGCGGGCGGGACCCAGTCGTAGGGGCCGGTCATCCGCATGCCCGACGGGCCGCTCAGCGGCGTGGTGGCGGCGGAGGCGGCCGGGATCACCGGGGTGGGCCAGTCCGCGGCGCGCAGGGCCTCGAGGTAGTCCCGCTCGGTGGCCGCGTCTGGCGGGTAGTCGCTGCCGATCAGGAAGGACAGGACGCTGGGGTGGTTCCTGAGCCGTGCGGCCTCGGCGGCCATGGAGGCCCGGGCGGTGGCCCGGTCGGCGGCGCCCCACTTCTCGCCGGTTCCGGTGGGGTTGACCTGGCCTTCCCATTTGTTGCAGCACTCCCAGCCGGGCAGCGTGAGGATCCCGTACCGGTCGGTGAGGCCGAAGAACTCGTCAGGCTCGATGTGGCCTTCGAGGCGGACCGTGTTCAGGCCCGCGTCGACGACCTGCCTCAGCCGGTCCTCGACCTCGGCCGTGTCCCAGCGCAGGAGTTCGTCGGCCGACCAGCCGGCGCCCCGGATCAGCAGGGGGCGCCCGTTGACGACGTACTGGCGGGCTCCGGCGCTGTTGAGGGGGGCCTTCACATCGCGGATGCCGAAGGTGTGGCGGACCGCGTCGGAGGGGCTGCCCGCCACCGTTGCCGTCAGGGTGATCCCGTACAGGTTCTGGGGGCCCATGCCGGCGGGCCACCAGACCCGGGGCCGGTGCAGGCGCAGTTGGGGATGGGCTGCGGGGGTGAAGGTGAGCGTTCTGACTTCGTGAGGCCGCAGGGTGACGTCCTGGCGCAGCACGGTCCGGTCGTCGCCGCTGTTGGTGCCGTCGCCGATGGCCGCGGTGACGCCGACCGTGGTGGGCTCCTCGGAGTCGTTGCGGACCCGGGCCTTCACGGTCAGTTCGGCCGAGTCGAGTGAGGGGACGGCCAGTCGGGTCAGGACGTGGGTGTCGTGCAGGGATGCCGGGCCGCGGCGGCGGACGAGGACGTCGCGGACGATGCCCGTGTTGGCGTCGGGCGGCGGCTGCAGCCAGTCCAGCCAGCCGATGGTGAGGTGCTTGCGGGGGTCGTTGGGCCGGATCAGGAAGGCGACCGTGTTCGTCCCGGCGCGCACCAGGGAGGTGATGTCGAGTTCGTGGCGGGTGTAGGCGCCGGCGACGGCGTCCGCCGAGGCGATCCGGCGGCCGTTGACGTACACGTCCGCGGCGGAGATCACTCCGCTGAAGTCCAGGGAGGAGCGCGCCCGGGTGTCGGTGAGCGTGAAGTCGCCGCGGAACCACCACGCGGCCGCGAACTCCCCGCGGGCGATGCGCTGCTGGTTGGTGGAGAAGAACGGGTCCGGGTGGGTGCCGTCGGCGACCAGGGCGGCCAGCACGGTGGAACGCGGTCCGGCCCGGTGCCAGCCGGGGGTCGGATAGCCGGGGGTGGACACCGCGGCCGCGGTGTCGTGGACCTGGGCCGCCGACTGGATCGCGTATCCGGTCAGCGCGGTCGAGCTGCCCCGGACCGCGGGCACCGCGGTGGGCGCGGGGGCCGGGCCGGGCGCGGGCCGCGGCATCGCGGCGGTGGGCGCGGCGGCCGGGGCGAGCAGCAGGCCGAGTAGGAGCAGGACGGTCACATGACGCCGGACGCGGACGTGACGGGGGTACTGGGGCACGGTGGTCTCCGAGAGGGCTGGCCGGACGTCCGTGTGACCGATGGTCAGATACCGGACCGTAGCCCGGCGGGTGCCCTGCGCCGGCCGGACCCGCCGGAGGCTGTGGGCCGGCTGCGCACCTGCGTGAGGAGGGGGCCGGACGGCCCTGCCGCGTCATCTCTTCGACGGAGCACCGGTGTCCCGCGCCGACGCCGCGATGATCATGCGCTGCACTGAGGGTCACCCCTACGGAAGCGGGATCCACCTCATGCGCTTCGCCCACCGTGCCGGCGTCATCCTCGTGGCCCTTGCCGTCTCGGCTCTTTCCCAGCCCGCCGACGCCGCCCAGGGCAGATTCACCTTCCGGTACACGGCCGACGGCCACACCAGAAAGGGAGCCCTGGACAACCCGGTCGACGGGAAGTGCATCGACGTGACCGGCAGCGTGGGCGGCTCCGGGCGCGCCGACACGGGGAAGAACAGGACCCGTACGGTCGCCACGGTCTACCTGAGCATCGATTGCGAGGACGACGGCGTCCTCCTGCTCCCCGGAGAGACCCACCCGATCCCGTTCAAGACCGTGCGCTTCGGCTGACACCTCATCGCGGCCCGGTAGCGCTGTCGCGGCCCGGGCCTCGTGTCAGACCGAGGGCCGTGACCCGCTCGCGGGTCGGCGCGGGCCCGCCGGTCCATCGCCGCTGCTGTTCTGGAGAGTGCGCAGGTCGACGATGCGATAGCCGCGTGAGCGTACGACGTCGATGATCTGCGGCAGTGCCTCTGCGTCGAGGACGGAGCCCTGCCCGTCGAGCGAACCGACGTGCATCTGGACGATCTCACCGGGTACGAGTGCGTCCAGCGCCCGCTTGACGGCCTTCTGGGTGCTCATGCCGCCCGCGGTGCCCTGGTAGCCGTTGGTGTCGGTCGTCCACTCGATGTCGGCGTACCCCAGCGCGTTGACCTCGGCGATCTGCTCCGGCGTCGTGTCCCCGTAGGGGAAGCGGAAGAACGGCAGGGGCAGGGGCCCGGCGCGCCGGATGGCGGTCTGCGCGAGGGAGACCTCCTCGGCCCGCTCCTCGCGGGTCAGCTCACCGAAGGGTGCGTGGGTGTGGGAGTGGTTGCCGATGCCGTGCCCGGCCGCCGCGATCGCCCGTACGGCCTCGGGGTGACGTTCCGCGAAGTGCCCGGTCAGGAAGAAGGTGGCCGGAGCCTTCTGCTGCCGCAGCACCTTCAGGACGGTGTCCAGCCCCTCCACGTCCCAGGCCGCGTTGAACGTCAGCGCCATCACCTTCGCCTGCCCGGGAATCACCCGGACCTCGGAGCCGTACAGATGCTCCACAGGCCCCGGCACTGGCCCCGGCCGCGGCCCGGCAGGGAGGACAGCCGTACCCCCGGGCGCGGCTTCGGCGGGGACGCCGGGGCCCGTGAGCAGGGCGGTGCCCGCGATCACCGTGGTGAGCAGGACGCGGATGCGAAGAGAGGCGGACATGGGCCGAGAACCTACTGCGGCTGTCGCCCGTCCCGCGGCGGGACGCGCGGAAGACCGCGCAGACGGCCGTGGCAGATGTCTGCATGCTGCACGCAAACAGCTCAACAGCCCCACGGCCCTGTCGGGTGGGCATGTGCCGACCCATGACTCTGGTTCGCTGCCTCTCCTCACGGCGCGAGCGGGGCGGACACGCTGACGGACCAGCACGATCCCCCCGCGAGGCGCGGGGACGGCGGCGAGGGCAGCACGTCCGCGCACGGCCCGCCAGGCCGGAGGTCTGGACCGGTGAACCGTCTCCGGCCGGGGGTGAAGAACAGCGGCACCCCCCTTGGGATGATCACGGAGCGGGGATCCTCCACCGTCAAGGCCGGACACCTCCGGTCCCGGACCGCCAAGGAGAAGCAGTGCTCCGTTCCCCGCGCCTGAAGAAGTCCGCCGTCGTCCTGTGCACCACCCTCACCCTGATGACGGGCGCCTCCGTCACCGCCACCGCGGACGAGATCAAGAACCACTGCGGCGGTGAATTCCCCGACTACTTCACCAAGTCGGGCGGGCTCCAGCTGGACGCGGCCTTCAAGGGCACGGCGGGCAAAGAGGCCCTGCCCCTGGTTCTCACGCCCAAAAGCACCGAGGGCCGCCTGCGCGCCGAGTACACCAACGGGACCAACTACCGCGCCGCGATCTCCATGGCCATGGTCAAGGTGGACGCCCTCGGCAACGGTCAGCTGAACTTCGAGACCTTCTCCGGCAACGCCTGGACCACGAGCCTGGTCTGCGCTCCGGGCCAGTCCCGGGTCACCAAGATGGTCGGCATGATGGAGATCGCCAGCACCACGGAGACCGGCTCCGTCGACACGGTCGAATTCACCGTGAGCCGCACCTGACCGTCCCCGGGCAGAACTCGGCACGGCAGTGGACGAATTCCGCCAACTGCCGTGCCCGGTCACGACCGGGCGGGGGTTCGGTGCCCGAGTTGTCGGCGCGCTCGTCGCGGTCCGCGGTTCCGCATGACCGACCTGCGGTGACAGCGCCGACCTTGTCAGCTGCCCGCCGGCAGCAGCTTCCCATGTGCCCCAGTGGACCAGCGAGACCTGGAACTCTCCCCGGGGCGTCAGCGCAGGAGGACAGTGAGGAGTTCGCGCTGGTCGTTGGCGAGGAGGGCGAGCTGGGTGCGGTTGGCGAAGCCGAACTTGTGGAGGGCGCGCGAGAGGCGGGCCTTCACCGTGCCTTCGGCCAGCCCCAGGCGTTCGCCGATCTCCCGGTTGCCCAGTCCGTCGGCGAGTGGCGGTTTTCAGGGGGTAGCCGTCGGCGCTCCCGCTCGGCCTGTCCGCTCCCTTTCGCGCGAGTTCCGGGCCGCCGCCACGGTCCTGCGGCCCCCCGAACCGGGGCCCGGGACCCGTCCGCCCCGGGGACGTGATCCGGGAGCCGTACGCCTTCGCCATTCTGACCTGCGGAGACTGCCGCGGTACCTGCGTGCGCACGGCCGCCGCCGCTGAACGGGGAGCCGGTCGCCGCGGTCCGCCGCCCCGCACAACCGCAGGCTCCGGCTCCGGCTCCGGATCAGTTCGCCGCGTTCTTCACGAGCGTGGCGATCCGCGCCTCGTCCGCGGCCGTCAGCTTCGACAGGGCGTAGGAAGTCGCCCACATGGAGCCCTCGTCGAGGTGTGCCTGGTCGCTGAAGCCGAGCGTCGCGTAGCGCGCCTTGAACTTCTCCGCGCTCTGGAAGAAGCAGACCACCTTGCCGTCCCGGGCGTACGCGGGCATCCCGTACCAGAGCTTCGGCGCGAGGTCGGGGGCGGCGGCTTTGACGACCGTGTGGATCCGCTCCGCCATGACCCGGTCGGAATCCTGCATCTCGGCGATCTTGGCGACCACGTCGGCTTCCTCCTCCGCCGCCTTGTCGGCGCGCGAGCCGCGGCGGGTGGACGCCTTCAGCTCCTTGGCGCGTTCCTTCATCGCGGCTCGTTCGTCGTCCGTGAACCGCTCGGGCTTGGCGGCGGTCTCGGCCGGAGACGAAGTCGGGGCCGAAGTCGGGGCCGAAGTCGTCGTCGAGGTGGTGTTCCCGGCGGGCTTGCTGGTGTTCGTCATGGCGGTGTTCTCCCTGGGAGTCGAGGTGGTGAGCCGAATTTTCATACGAGGAAGCGGGGGGCCACGCCCGTCATCCCCAGGCCCCGGCGATCTGGCGGGTCGTGGCGTTGAGCCGGTTGAACAGGTTGGTGACACCGATCATCAGGACGAGAGCGGCCAGTTGCTTCTCGTCGAAATAGGTGGCGGCCGTGTCCCAGACCTCGTCGCTCACCGCGTCGGGGCGGTCGGCCAGCCGTGTCGCGGCCTCGGCCAGCAGGAGGGCCGCCCGCTCCTCTTCGGTGAAGTACGGGGCCTCCCGCCAGACGGCGACGGTGGCGAGCCGTTCGTCGCTCACCCCGGACTTGCGGGCCGTCTTGGCGCCGCTGTCCACACAGGCGCTGCACCCGTTGATCTGGCTCACCCGCAGGTGCACCAGCTCCAGCGTCTGCCCGTCGACCCCGCCGGACTGCGCGGCCCGCATGATCTCCTGGATGGGCTGCATCGCGCCGGACAGTACGACGGCGGGGTTCTGCATACGGGATCGCATCTCGGTGTGCTCCTCTGGGTTCCGGTTCGGGGCTTTCGGTGCGCCCCTCGGGGTGTGACTCCATATCAGCCCGAGCGCCCCGCCGTAGCGATGGCGGTGGGACACCCTGGGACAGGCGGAACAACCTTGACCAGCGGATATCGGCCCCCGGATAATTCGGGCGCGGCGGGACAGGGATACGGGGGGAACCGTGGAGATGGAACGGCGGACGGCGCAGGCCGACCCGCAGGACGAGCTGGCCGCACGGCTGCGACTGCTCCAGGAACTGAGCGGGCTGGGTGTACGGGCCCTCGCGAGGGATGCCGGACTCAGCTCCTCCTCGCTCTCGCGCTACCTCAGCGGCCAGACCGTGCCGCCCTGGACCGTGGTGGTCACCCTGTGCCGACTGGTCAAACGCGACCCCCGCCCGCTGCGCCCCCTGTGGGAACGCCGGTCCTCCAACTCCCTGCCGGCGCCCCCGAAGGCCAGCCGCCAGGTCCAGCCGAGGCCTCGTAACGATCTGCCGCGCGACGCACCGGACTTCACCGGGCGCGAGGCCCAACTCGCCGCCGTGCTGGCCGCGGTGGAAAGCCACCGGGGTGTCGTCATCGACGGCATGGCGGGCGTGGGCAAGACCTGCCTGGCGGTGCACGCCGCGCACCGGCTGGCCGCCGACCACCCCGACGCCCAGCTCTATGTGGACCTGCACGGATTCACCGAGGGCCGCGACCCCCTCGATCCCGACTCCGCACTGCGGATGCTGCTCGGGGCGCTCGACGTCCCCTCCGAGAGGGTCCCGCAGGAGGGCCTCGAGGAGCTGGCGGCCTGCTGGCGCGCCGAACTGGCGGGCAGGCGGGCCATCGTGGTCGTCGACAACGCGGCCGACGCGGAGCAGGTCCGCCCGCTGCTGCCCGGCGCCGGCGAATCCGTCCTCCTGATCACGAGCCGCAACCGGCTGCTGGGCCTCGACGAATTGCCCCCGGTGTCGCTGGACGTGCTGAGCCCGCGGGAGAGCGCGGAGCTGCTGGCCCGGGCCAGCGGTGACGCGGGCGGCCCCGAAGGCCGGCTGGCCCGTGAACCGGAGTCCGCCGCCGAGGTGGTGCGGCTCTGCGGCCACCTGCCGCTGGCCCTGCGGCTGGCCGCGGCCCGGCTGCGGCACCGGCCGGGCTGGACGGTGGGCATCCTCGTGGAGCGGCTGGCGGAGGGCGCCGGCGAGTTCGACACCGCCTTCGCCATGTCCGTACGGCAACTGGACCGGAACCAGGCGCGGTTGTTCCGGCTGCTGGGTACGCTTCCCGGCGGCTCTTTCGACGCGTTCATGGCGGCGGCCCTGGCGGACGTGCCGCTGCACGGCGCCCGGGAGATGCTGGAGGACCTGGTCGACGCGCACCTGGTCCAGCAGCCGACGGCCGGCCGCTACCGGCTGCACGACCTGGTGCACCAGCACGCGCGCGGCGCCTGCGCGCGGCAGGACTCCCAGGCCGAGCGGGAGCGCGCGCTGGGCCGCTTCCTCGACTACTGCGTGCACGCGGCGGCCGCGGCCGACGCCGCGATGCCGGTCCTCTCGCCGGGACGGCTGCCCGCCGCCGGCCGGCCTCCGGCCCAACTGCCGCGGTTCGGGGACAAGAACGCGGCCCTCGCCTGGCTCGCCTCGGAGTACGAGACGATGATCGCCGCCTTCGAGACGGCGGTCGCCGTCGGGGCGGACACGCACGTGTGCGAGCTGCCGCGCTTCCTGCGGGCGTACTTCGCGCGGCGCTGCGGAACGACGCACCTCAACCACCTCTTCGAGCGCTCGCTGGCCGCCGCCGAACGCCTGGGGGATCCGCTGCGGCTGGCCGAGGCCTACAGCGACCTGGGCTTCGCCCGCTACAACGCGGGCCGGATGGCCGAGGCCGCAGCCGCGTACGAGGCGGCCGGACTGCGCGTCTCACGGACGGGGGACACCCGCACGGAGGCCGAACTGGCCCTGCGCCGCGGCTATCTGAGCTGGGACCGGGGGAGCGCCGAGGAGCCGCTGGCACTCTTCCGGCTGGCCGGGAAGCTGTACCGGGAGGGCGGACTCCCGGCGGGCGCGGCCCACGCGGCCGCCGCGGAGGCCTGGGCGCTGCTGCAGCTGGGAGACCCCGAAGAGGCGGCGCGCCGGGCCCGGGAGGTACTGGACGTGCCCCATCCGGACCCCGCGTGGCCGCCCACCCTGACGGCCCACCTCACCCTCGGCGTGGCCATCGCCGAGGAGGCGCCCGAGGAGGCCTCGGAACACCTGCACCGGGCCCTGGCCCTGGCCCGTGCGGACGGCCATGTGAACAACGAGGCGTGGTCGCTCAACTGCCTGGGCGTCGGTCTGCGCCGGATGGGCCGCTACGAAGATGCCCTGGCCAGCCACCGGGAGGCGCTCGCGCTGCTGGACGAGCAGTTCGAGGAGCACTGGAAGGTCCGCTTCCTGGACGGCTACGCCGAGACCTGCCGGCTCGCGGGCCTGCCCGAGGAGGCGCTGCGACTGCACCGGCAGGCGCTGGAGCTGGCCCCCGCGCTCGGATACCGGCACGAGGAGGCGCGGGCCCACGAGGGGATCGCGGCCCTGCTCGACGACACGGACCCGGCCGCGGCCGCCCAGCACCGTGCCGCGGGGCTGTCGTTGCTGGGAGAGCTCGGCGCCGGGGCCCGCTGAGCGGGAGCACGCCGACGCGGGGTCCTGCTCGGCCGGGCCCCGCTCAGCGGATCGTCCGGATGCTGTTGCAGGACTCCGGCCGGGCCTGGCAGCCTGTTGCCGAGCCGGCCCGACCAGGGGCCGGCCGGACCCGGGGGGACCACCATGAACATCAGAGCCGCCGCCGTAGCAGCCACCGCAGCCCTCGCGCTGACCGCGCTGGGCGCGGGCCCGGCCTTCGCGGACAACCACATCAGCGTCGCGCCGCAGGGCCAGGACGGCACGTTCGGCGAGCAGGGCCCGCAGTACTTCCAGAACGAGCAGGGCGCGCAGTACCTCTACGGCCAGGATGGCGCGCCCGAGCACCTGTCCCCGCAGCGCGCGGTGGTCGGCGACCTCGCCACCAACTAGGCCGTCCCTTCGGGATCGTGCCGGGCCCGCGGCGCCCGGCACCGCGCCTGGCCGCGTTGCCGGGGCACCCGGGTACGTCCGGTACGAGGGCGCCCCGGCACGATCCGAAAGAGACGACCTGGCCGCCGTGGGGACTACGGGTTCTCCAGCCCCCAGCCGTTGGGGCAGGGGGCCGGGGCGGGCGCGGTTCCCGGCGCGGTGCCGTAGGCGTAGGCCACGAAGTCCTTGAGCTCCGGGCCCCAGTAGGGCCACGCGTGGTCGCCGGAGCCCCGGCAGTAGCGGTGGGTGACCGCGTGGTCCTTCAGGTCCTGGTGCAGGGCCGCGGTCATGGCGCCGATCTCCTGCTCGCCGGTACCGCCCGTGCCGCCGGCGTACAGGGCCGGCTTCCCGCCGTACGAGGCGTACTTGCCGTCGAGCGCCAGGTTGACCGGGTTCTGCCCGGGCCAGGTGGCCGGCGGCCCGAAGACCGTGGCCATCCGGTACGCGGTGTCGCCGGTCACCCGGAACTTCCCGTCGAACAGGCCCGTCCACAGGATCGACGCCCCCACCTGCCAGGTGGAGCCGGTGATGATGGCCTGCGCGCCCGGGTCGTAGATGTCCGTACCGGGCGAGAAGGCCCCGACGGCGGAGAACAGCTCCGGGTGGCGGCCCGCGTAGCGCAGGGCTCCGTAGCCGCCCATCGAGACGCCCGCGACCGCCCGGCCGGAGGCCGCTCGCACGGTGTTGAAGTTGGCGTCGGTCCACGGGACCAGCTGCTGGATGTGGAAGGTCTCCCACCGCGGGGCGAAGAACCCGTCGGTGTGGCCGGGCCAGTCGCTTTACCAGCCGGCCTTGCCGCCCTCCGGCATCACGACGATCCCCTTGAAGGCCGAGTCCTTCAGGTTCGCCGTGACATTGCCCTCGTCGGTCTTCGACCACCGCTCCACGTCGCCGTGCCGCCGTGCAGCAGGTACAGCACGGGGTAGGGGTGCTCCGGGTTCCGCTGGTAGTCCTCGGGCAGCAGGATCCGTACCCGCACCGGCACCTGGAGCGGATCGAGCGACGGGGTGCCGCCGTGCGCGGCGAAGACCGCGGAGGTGGTCACGGAGGCGTCGCCCATGCGCTCGCCCTGCCCCGAGGCCACCGACCAGGTCCGCAGGGTCAGCCCGGCGGCATTGGGCGGTGGCAGCGGTCGCCAGCAGGGCCGCGGCGCGGCGCGGGGGCAGGAAGGGACGGGAGAGGCGGAAGAGGCGGGGGAGACGGGCAGGGCGGGCGGGTCCGGAGGGGCGGCGCACGGGGGGCTCCCGGATGGTGGGGGGAGAGGGCGGGGCGGGGCCCGGCCGGTGTAGCACGGGCGGCCGGAGCCCACCAGAAGGCGGGCCGGGTTCCGGTCCGTAGCTCCCCGTAGCTCCCCGTAGCTCCCCGTAGCCCCCGTGACCGCTCCCCGCCCGTTCGAGGCTCGGCGGTGCGTTCACCCGCGGTCCACCCGGGGTCCGGCCGTCCGCCGGGTCCGGCAGTGGGGTTTGTCAGCCGGGCGTGCTTTGCTGGAGGCATGATCGATGAATTCCTCGCCCGGGACCTGTCCGACGTCGACGAAGCCGTCCGCAAGGCGGCGGCGGTCGAGATCATGCCGAGATTCCGCCAGCTCGCCGACCACGAGGTGGACCAGAAGAGCGGCCCGCACGACCTGGTGACCGACGCCGACCGCAAGGCCGAGGAGTACCTCACGGCCGCCCTGACCCGGCTGCTGCCCGGCTCGGCCGTGGTGGGCGAGGAAGCGGTGCACGCCGACCCCGAGGTGTACCGGGCGCTGCGCGCCGACGCCCCGGTGTGGATCGTGGACCCCGTCGACGGGACCCGGCAGTTCGTGCACGGGGACCCGGAGTTCTGCACCCTGGTCGCGCTCGCGCACCGCGGGGAGATCCTCGCCTCCTGGACCTTCGCCCCGGCGCTGGAGGAGATGGCCACCGCCGTGCGCGGCCGGGGTGCGTACGTCAACGGCGAGCGGATCCTGAGCGGCTCGCCGGAGCCCGGCGCCGAGCTGCGGGTCGCCACCGCCCACCCGCTGTACACCACCGAGGAGGAGCGGCGCGTCCTGGCCCGGCTCGATGTACCCGGAGTGTCCTCCCGCGCCTGCGGTTCGGCCGGTCTGGAGTACCTGAAGGTGGCCCGGGGCGAGATGGACGGCCTGGCCTTCAACTGGCCCTCGGCCTGGGACCACGCGGCCGGACTGCTGCTCATCGCAGAGGCGGGCGGCTCGCAGAGCACCGTCGACCGGGTCCCCTTCCGGGTGGACCGGGACAACGCCCTGCCGTTCGCGGTCGGCCGGGACGAGGCCACGGCCATACGGATCCGGGAGCTGCTGCGGGGCGAGTGACCCCGCTGGCCACCCGGCTGATCACCCTGCTGAGCCCAGGGCGAACGGAGTTGGCGCGGATCGCGCAGCCCCCTATGGACAGGCGCAATACCCTGGGGGCCGTGGCGCCGCCGGACGAAGGAGTCGCAAGTGCCGTCGATCCTCGATGCGGTCGTGGTGGGGGCCGGGCCCAACGGGCTGACGGCCGCCGTGGAACTGGCCCGCCGAGGCTTCTCGGTGGCCGTCTTCGAAGCCGCGGACACCGTCGGCGGCGGGGCCCGGACCGAGGAGCTCACCCTTCCCGGCTTCCGGCACGACCCCTGCTCGGCGGTGCACCCGCTCGGCGCCGGCTCCCCGGTCTTCTCCACCATGCCGCTGAAGCGGTACGGGCTGGAGTGGCTGCACGCCCCGCTGCCCATGGCGCACCCCTTCGACGACGGCACGGCGGCCGTGCTCTCCCGCTCCGTCGCGGAGACGGCCGCGTCCTTCGGGCCCCGCGACGCCGGCACCTACCGCAGGCTGGTGGAGCCGTTCCTCGGCAGATGGGACACCCTGGCCAGGGACTTCATGTCACTGCCGAACACCGCACTGCCCCGTGACCCGATCACCCTCGCACGCTTCGGACTGGCCGGACTGCCGCCCTCCACCCGGCTCCTGAGCCGCTTCCGCGAGGACCGCGCCCGCGCCCTGTTCGCCGGGCTCGTCGCGCACGTCATCGCCCCGCTCGGCGGGATCGGGACCAGCGCCGTCGGCCTGGTCTTCGCCCTCGCCGCGCACGCGAACGGCTGGCCCATGCCGCGCGGCGGCTCGCAGTCCATCTCCGACGCCCTCGCCGGGTACCTGCGCGACCTCGGCGGGACCGTCCACACCGGCTTCGAGGTCAAACGCCTCGACGACCTGCCGCCGGCCCGCGCGTACGTCTTCGACACCTCCCCGACCGCGCTGGCCCGCATCGCGGGCCTGGGCCGGGTCTACGACGGCTACCGCTACGGCGCCTCCGTGTTCAAACTGGACTACGCCCTGGACGGCCCAGTCCCCTGGACCGCCGAGGAGCCGCGCCGGGCCGGCACCGTACAGATCGGTCCGCACACCCGCGACATCGACGCGGCCCTGCAGCTGGCCTCCAGTGGCCGGGTCCCGCGCACCCCCTTCCTCATCACCGCGCAGCCCAGCCTGGTCGACCCCGGCCGGGCGCCCGAGGGAAAGCACACCTTCTGGGCCTACGGGCACGTCCCGGCGGGCTGGGACGGCGACCTCACCGACGCCGTCGAACGCCAACTGGAGCGCTTCGCACCCGGGTTCCGCGACCTGGTGCTCGCCCGCGCCACGGCAGGCCCGCCGCAGCTCGCCGCCCGCAACCCGAACTACGTCGGCGGCGACATCGCCTGCGGAGCCGCCTCCGGGCTCCAGCTCCTGCTGCGCCCCAAGCTCACCCTGGCCCCGTACAACACGGCCCACCCGGCCGTGTTCCTGTGCTCCTCGGCCACCCCGCCCGGCCCCGGCGTGCACGGCATGTCGGGCCACAACGCGGCCAAGGCCGTCTGGCGCCACCTGCGCGAGAAGGGCGCCTGAGGCAGCGCCCCGCCCGGGGCTATCCGGAAGCGGCCTTGTGGGCCGATCGCGGGAAACAGCGCCGTCCGCAGGAAGCCGGTCTCGGCCTCGCCGAGCAGCCCCGCCAAGCGGGCGCGCACCTCGGGCGACGGGGCGTCCTCCCGTACGTGTACGTCGGCCAGGTCACCCAGCATCGCCGCGAGAGCGGCCAGTACCCCGTCCAGCCCGGGCAGCAGGTGTTCGTCCTGCTGCGCCCAGTGCAGGGCGGGCGGGCGGCGTTCGCGGAAGGTCGGGTTGGAGAGGCCGCGCGTGATCCCCCGGACCTGGTGGCCGACGTGGTCGAGGCACTGGGTGGATTCGGCGAGCCGGTCGAGGCGGGGCCGCGCGAGCCGGCCGCGCGGGCGCCAGCGGATCGCGTCCTCGGCCTCGCGTACGGCCTGGCGCACCGTGTCGAGCTCCTTGGACAGGACACGGGCGCCGCCGGACCCAGTCCCCGGTGCGCGCGGTCCAGTCGTCCGCGGCCAGGCTCCGGGCGATCTCGGCCGGCAGCCCGGCCATCTGGCCTCGCACTGCCCACCCCCGGATTCACCCACCGCGCCGGTGAGGAACTGGCCCGCCTGAACCGGCAACGCCGAGCAGGAAGCCGAACAGAATGCCGGCCGCCCGCCGCAGGCTCTTGCGCGCGGTGGCGAAGGGCGTGGTCCGCGTCGCGAGGATGGCGCCGACGGGGGCGAGCGAGGCCGCATCGGAGTGCGGCAGCGCGGCTGCGATCCACCAGGCGAGGCCCGCTTCCGTCGCCGAAGCCGGCGGTCATCCGGGATCGCAGACCCACGGCCGAGGCCGTCCTGCCGGGTACCTTCACTTTTGGGGCCTTATGTCATGATCTGCACGGTAGGGCTCAGTCGGCGGCGGTCTCCGGCACGACGCCCGGCCCCGGTCCCCGTCCCGGCCCCGGTCCCCGTCCCGGTCCTGTGGCCGCGTACGCCGCCGCTCCGCCGGCCAGCGGCGACCACCCGCTTCCCGTCCGCCGGAGGCGGCGGAGAAACCCGGGCGCGGGCGGACCGGGCTTCCCGATACCGTGCGACACCCGCGAAGGAAGGAACCCCGATGCCGCGCATCACCCTCGTCCAGGGCGACATCACCGCCGAGGAGACCGACGCCGTGGTCAACGCCGCGAACTCCTCGCTGCTCGGCGGCGGCGGGGTCGACGGAGCCATCCACCGGCGCGGCGGCCCGGAGATCCTGGCCGCCTGCGAGGATCTGCGCCGCTCCCGCTACGGCAAGGGCCTCGCGACGGGCCGGGCCGTCGCCACCACGGCCGGCCGGCTCCCGGCCGGACACGTGATCCACACGGTCGGCCCGGTCTGGTCGCGGGACGAGGACCGGTCGCAGCTGCTGGCCTCCTGCTACCGGGAGTCGCTGCGGGTCGCCGACGAGCTGGGAGCCCGTAGCGTCGCCTTCCCGGCGATCTCCACCGGGATCTACGGATGGCCCATGGACGACGGGGCCCGGATCGCGGTGGAGACCGTACGGTCGGCCCGGACCGAGGTGCGGGAGGTGCGGTTCGTGCTCTTCGACGAGCGGGCCTACGAAGCCTTCGCGGCCGCGGTGGAGGACCTGGCGGCCTAGTGATCTGGTTTTGAGATCCTGTCGCAGTAGCGGCAGATCCGGTCGAGGATCTGGTCAGCGGTCTTGGTCCACTTGAAGGGCCTGGCCTCGTCGTTCCAGACCTTGATCCAGTCCTCGAGCGC
>NZ_JAPNLJ010000072.1 GCF_026627445.1 Streptomyces sp. H27-H1 | reverse complement strand
AACCGCCTCAAAAACTTCCGGGCAGTCGCCACCCGCTACGACAAACGCGCCTATGTCTACCTCGGAACAGTCACTCTCGCAGCCCTCACGATCTGGCTCCGCACCTGATCCAGGAAACAGAACCTAGACCGTGTCCTACAGAGCCCGGCCGGCCCACAGTCACCCCGGCCGGGCTCTGTCATATCCCGCCCACCGCCCACCGACAGGCAGGCCCGCCTGCCCCGCCTTCGGCGAACGTCCGCAAAACGAGAGGTGCGCCCCTACAGCCGCCCTGTGCCGCGTCGGCGGGCCTGGACGGACAGTCGGGGCGGACATGGCGTGGGCCCCGGAAGACGACCGTCCGGAGCCCACGCTCAGCTGACCCGCGCCTGGGGACTGAGGGCAATATGCCGCCAGAATGCACGCCGCCGCATCCCCGGCCCGGGCGGCTCGCCGTGGGGCGGCCCGCCGCCGGGAGCAGCCCTCTTGCGGGGAAGGGACCGCGCAGCCGGCTGCTCGGCTAGGGCTACCTGGGTGAGCCCGGCCCCCGCCCGGTGACACCGTGCAGAAAAACTCGTTGATCACTTCTGCACGGCGAACGCGTTCGCCCGCGCCCGGCCGTGCCATGTCCGCGGCTGGTAGATGGTCTTGAGCCGGAGGTACACCCGTGGCGGTGAACGGAAATCCCACCGTCAGGAGACGCCGGCTGGGCGCGGAGCTGCGCCGGCTCCGTCTGGCCAGTGGCCTGACAAGTACGCAGGTGGCAGAGCAACTGCTGATCTCCCAGCCCAAGATCAGTCACCTGGAGAACGGCCGCCGCGTCATCAAGCCCCGCGATGTGCGGGACCTGTGCGCCCTGTACGGGGTCACAGACCCGCAGGTCGTCGACTCGTTGATGCGGGCGGCCGGCGAATCAGACCGTCAGGGCTGGTGGGTCGCCTTCGGCGAAGTCCCCTACGCCGTCTACATCGGCCTGGAGACGGCAGCCGCCTCCATCCGCACCTACGAGCCACTGGTGATCCCCGGCCTGCTGCAAACGCCCGCCTACGCGGCCGCCGTCATCGCGGAAACGATCCCTCAGGCCACACCCGAACAGATCGCCACGCGCCTTGAAGTACGGCTGCGCCGTCAATCCCGGGCCCACCACCCAGCCCGGCCTTTCCGCCTATGGGTGGTCCTGGATGAATCCGCGCTGCGCCGCGTCGTCGGCAGCCCGCAGATCATGAGCGAACAGCTTGAGTTCCTCAACCGACTCGGCGCGCAGCCGCACATCACCGTGCAGGTCCTCCCACACAGCGCGGGAGCCCATCCGGGCATCTCGGGACAGTTCTCCATCCTCGACTTCACGGACGCTCCCGGACCGGGGACGGTGTATCTGGAACGGTTCACCAGCGACCTCTACCTGGAGAAACGATCCGACGTCGAGCACTACAGCGTCATGTACGAACACCTCCAGGCAAAGGCCCTGAACCCGGACAGCACCCGCCACTTCATCACCCGCGCCGCCGAAACCCACACCGGGTAGCGAGCGCCCGGCGGCGCGATGACCGACGAAGCCGGCGTCATCACCGGCGACATCACCCTGACCACCGAGCCCAGCCCCGACGGCACCATCCAGGTCCGAATCCAGTACACCGGCACCGAGTGGTACACCCTCACCGTGAACCCGGCCCCGCTCCCCACGGGCAGGCTCGCCGTCTTCCACCAGCAGGTGGTCGACGCCGTCCAGGCAGGCAGCGCAGCCGAAGTCCCCGACCTGTAGCGCCGGAACGGTGCCCTTACAAGCTCGGTGCTCAGGGTTCAACGGCCCCGGTATTCCGTGGGAATACCGGGGCCGGAAGGCGGACCGGTCGTACTGCCCCAGAGCGCTCTGGGCACCAGCCCTGACCCGCACACCCATGTCGGCGCGGACTAGCCACGACTCTAAAGCGCACCCACCACCACCCACACCGGAAACAGTGGACGTCCCTCGGCTCCAGCCACGTCAGCAACCCCACCAGAACCTCGGCAACCGGGCGACAAAATCTGACGGCTCCGACATGCCCGTTCGTCAGTCCTCGTGCCCGAGCCGTACGTCCCGCTCGGTGCGGCCGCCGCCCGCGACCTGCAGGACCGTCGCCACGGGCGGATAGCCGGCCGCGATGACCGTGTACTCGCCCGACGGCAGGTCGGTGAACCGGAAGGTCCCGTCCGAACCGGTGGTCAGGGTGTCCACCACGTTGCCGGCCGCGTCGAGCAAGGTGACCCTGGCATCCTCGACCGGCCTTCCTGTGCCGGCGCGCACCGTTCCGCGCAGGGACGCGCCGCCTGCGAGCTCCACGTCTTGGCGGGTCTCGCGGGAGGCCTGCACGGTCACCGGCAGTGCGGCCGGCCGGAACGCCGGGGCGCTCGCAGCCAGGGTGTACTCCCCCGCCACCAGCTCCGAGATGACGTACGTGCCCTCCCGGCCGGTCCGGGTGGAGGAGACCACCTCGCCCCGGACGTCGGTGAGGGTGACGGTCGCGTCGCTGACCGGGGTACCGTCGGCGGTGAGGACCGAGCCGGCCAACCGGCCGGTGCCGCCGAGCACCACGTCGAGCTCGACCGGCCGCTCGCCCACGGTCACGCTGACTGCCTGCGGCTGATGGCCGCCGGCCGCCGCGATCAGGACGTACGAGCCGGGGCCGCGCACGCTCAGCACGTAGCGTCCGTCGGCTCCGCTGGCGCCCCGGCCGACTTGACGCCCGCTCACGTCGATCAGGGTCAGGGCGGCGCTGGGGACCGTGCTGCCGTCGGGGTGCTGGACGGTTCCGCAGACCGGGAGCCCGCCCGGCTGGGGGGCGTCGGTTGAGGTCCGTGCGGCGGGGATCTCGCCGGGGAGCGGCTGCGCGTGGGCCTCGCAGGGCAGCGGATCGGCTGCGGGGGCGTTGTGGGACACCAGCGGTTTCTCCTTGAGGAAGCAGGCGATGAGCAGGCCGAGGACGAGCACGGGCACGAGGTAGAGGAAGATCCGCGGCATCGCCTCGGCGTAGGCCGCGATGTACGCGTCCCTGACGGTCGGCGGTAGGGAGTGCACCAGCTGCGGGGTGATGGCGGAGGGGTCCGGGAGCCCGGCGCCGGCGGGCAGCCGGTCGGCGAGCGCGTCGGTGAGCCGGCCGGCGAAGACCGTGCCGAAGACGGCGGCGCCGATGCTGCCGCCCATCTGCCGGAAGTAGTTGTTGCCGCTGGTGGCGGTGCCGAGGTCGGTGGGCCGCACCGAGTTCTGGACGGCAAGGACCAGCACCGGCAGTACCAGTCCGATGCCGATGCCGAGGACGGCCATCCAGAGGCTGTACGCGAGCTGGGTGGTACTGGTCTCCAGCCGGGACAGCAGCCACATGCCGAGGCTGGACAGCGCCCCGCCGAGGACCGGGTAGACCTTGTAGCGGCCGGTCCTGCTGATCAGCTGGCCGGAGACGATGGAGGCGACGACGACCCCGCCCATCATCGGCAGCATCAGCAGCCCGGACGCGGTGGCGGTGGCACCCTCGACCATCTGGAGGTATGTAGGCAGATAACTGGCCGCGCCGAACAGTGCGATCCCGACGACAGCCCCGACCAGAGCGGTGACCGTGAAGACCGGGTCGCGGAACAGCCGCAGCGGGATGATCGGTTCGGCCGCGTGGTGCTCGGCGACCACGAAGAGCAGGGACGTTCCGGCAGCGCCGACGGCGAGCCCCAGGATCATCCGCGAGTCCCATGCGTACTCGGTACCGCCCCAACTGGTCAGCAGCACCAGGCAGGTAGAGGCCGCAGCGAGGAGTACGGCGCCGATCACGTCGAGCCGGGGCCGGACGGTGGGCTTGGGGAGCTTCAGCACGACGGCGATCACGGCCAGGGTGATCAGTCCGAACGGGACGTTGATGTAGAAGCACCAGCGCCACGATGCGTGGTCGGTGAAGAACCCGCCGAGCAGCGGTCCGGCGACGGACGCGAGGCCGAAGGCTGCGCCGATCAGTCCCATGAAGCGGCCGCGCTGCCGGGGCGGCACGATGTCCGCGATGATCGCCTGCACACCGATCATGAGCCCGCCGGCGCCGATGCCCTGGACCGCCCGGAAAGCGATGAGCTCGTTCATGGTGCGCGACCAGCCGGCCAGCGCGGAACCGATGATGAAGACCACGATCGCGAACTGGAAGACGCTCTTGCGGCCGAAGAGGTCGCCGAGCTTGCCGTACAGCGGCAGCCCGATGGTGGAGGTGAGCAGATAGGCCGTGATGGCCCACGACATCCGGTCCAGGCCCTGGAGCTCCCCGACGATCTTCGGCAGCGCCGTGGCGACGATCATCTGCTCCAGCGCGGCGAGCAGCAGCGCCAGCATCAGCCCGAAGAACACCAGCCGGACCCGACGCGGGCTGAACTCCTCGGGCGGACCCACTTCGGCGGAGGGAGGGGGTCCGCTCGCAGCGTCCCGGCCGGCCGGATCGGGATGCGCCCTCTTCTCGAAGCGGACCGGAGCCGGCTGCGGGGCGGCCTGCTCGTCCGTCTCCAGAGTGATACCGCCCACGTACTGCTCCCCTCGTTGCCTCAGGCAATCGCGCCTGCGCCGCCCTTTTCTCGCATTCGACAACAGCAGGAGCAAACGCGCGGATTGACGTCCCGGAGGTGCCAGCGGGCATACGAGCCGGTGGGAGGGGGTGCCGTGAACCATCGGCCCGTACGGAGAACCACCCGAACCGGTGAGGGTGCGGACCGGCCCGAGGCGGTGACCGGCGCGGCCCTCTCGTCACGGCCTCCGTCGGCGGGGCAGGCTGATCGACCCCACGGGGGCGTTGGGGGTGGTGTCGCCGAGGTAGGACGTAATCCGGTTGCGGGCGTATGGCCCGGGCTCCACCTGCCTATCAAGAAGTGCCTGACGCATGTTGTGATCGGTGGTCAGGCGCTCCGGCCGGGCTCCAAGGGTCGGAAGGATGTAGGCGCGGGCCTCACCACACCAAGCGACCTCAAGTGACCTGCCGCCTCGGCGACGGCCACGACGGCCACGGCCTGGGGCATGTCTTCGGCTCGCCATCCTCCCTCCTTCAGCTCGGCGGCCCCCTCGGCGTGGACCTGCCGCAGTCCCTCCAAGGCACGCTTGCCCACGCCTTCCACGAACTGGCCGACGCCAACACCATGATCGAGCGTGCAGACCCCCCTTACCCGCAGTCGCCCGGTACAGCAGCAAGGCCCAGCAGCACGACTCCCCGACGACAGCCCGACCATCTAGCCCAGGCCCCGCTCAACGAACCCCGTCACCTCCATCAAGGGCTTCCCACCCCCACCCAGCGCTCGTTCATGTGCCACCCGCATGCCGACCGCACAGCGTCTCAACCCACTCCGCCATCCACCCCTCACACCCACACAGAAGAAAGTCCGCGCACTCACCAGCTGAAAACCATGGCCTGAACAGGGGGAACGCCAGCCCGCTCCGACTACCGCTTCCCCTTATGTTTCCCCCTCTAGCTTCCCCTTATGGTTCCCCCCTTTGGGTTCCCCTCATGATTCCCCCAACGTTTCCGAAGGCCCCCGAGGACCGACCAGCTGCTGTAGTTACAGGACGGTGCCGTGGAGGGCACGCCGGTCGCCGGACATGACGTACCGGCGGGCTGCGAGGGCGCAGTCGAGGCTCTCGCCGATCGCATCACACCGCGGGGTGGGGATTTCGCCGGCCGCCGTGTCGCAGAGGTAGGCCGGCGCGACTTCGAGGAGCAGTTCGCCCATCGCGTGCGCGCTGGCGGCGATGTCGTCGACGACCGGGTGCAGCCCGGCGAGCGCGGGATCCTCCCGTGGTCCCTCTGGCAGCGGAGGCGGGGCAGTGCGGACGTCACGGACGGCCTGGCGTACCACCGCGCGCACCGCAGGCTCGCCGAGCAACCGCCAGCCGCTGCCGGCAAGCCCGGTGAGTCGGCGGGTGATCAGCTCCGCGAGGTCGTCCGTGCGACTGGCGATGGCAATGAGTGCACGCTGGGACAGGCCGTAGTCGAGCGTGGCCACGGTGGCCAGGTCGGTGTCTCGCGTGCGAGACACCGCGGTGCCGACGGTGACCGCGCCATGGATGGCACCCAGGGCGCGGGCGACGTCGAGGAGCCGGTACGCGTGGGCACGGCTGGTGCCAAGCTCCTTGGCGCAGTACGACTCCCACGAGCCTTCGCCCAGCGGAACTCAGACACGGGCGGCGTGCGCACCGCGGACCCTGGCAGCGAGCACCGCGACCGTACGGCGGACGCCGTCCATCGCCTCACGCAGCCCAGCAGTCACGACACGGGCCCGCGCGGTGGTCAGTGGCGGCCCGCGCCGGCTCGGCGACAATGTCTTGGCCCTCGTCGTGCTCGCCCACGCCTCCATCGCCCTGCGCGCTGGCCGGGCCCGTCCAGGGCGTACGGAAGCACGAGCCCTGTGAACTCACCGATCCCCTCCCCATCCCAGGTCAGAGCAGGGGAAAGGGTACGTGGGACCCGTCATCACAAGGGCGGTCTGGCACCTGAACGTTAGAGCGGGCAACTCACCACTCACTCACCAGAAACCTCACCGGTCACCGCCTGTGACCTCAGCAACCGGCTGCGCCTCCGGGGGGGGGCCTCGCGCCCGAGGACGATTGGGACCTGGAGCCCAGTCTCCTTGCCCCGCGACGACCGCCTTGCCAGGTTAGGCGCATGTCCCGCATCGCCCGCGCGAACAAGGACGGATCGTGGACGGGCGAGACAGCGGTGGTGGCACTACGCGTCGTTCACCGTCGACGGCAAGCGCATCGGCCCCCTGCGCATCCGAGGGCCCGAACTCGAAGAGGTCTTCGACGACCTCGCCCGCCCCAAGGAGACCGGCGCGCTGTTCCAAGCCGCGCACCGCAACACCGGCGCCCGCACCCTGGCGGCGCGCACCAAGACCGCCCTCGCCCAGGAACAGCGTGTCCGAACCTTCCTCGCCCAGCGCACTGCCGCATCTACCCGTGCTCACACCGCCGACGACTCCAAGGATCAGTACCGATGACGAGCGCGACCGACCTCCTGCCGTCCTCCGCGGACACACTCGCCCACCGGGCTCTGGCCCTGCTCTCCCAGCACCGGCTACTCACCACCCACCACCTCCACCAGATGCTCATTCCCCACACCCCGCCCCGCAAGATTCATAACGTGCTCGCACCGTTGCGGACCGAGGGTCTGATCGCGCACACCGTCCTCGGGGGCAAGCGCGGCCTGCACACGCACTTCCTGACCTCGGCCGGAGCCCAGACGGTGAGCGACTGGCCCGAGCTGCGCGGCCGTACGCCCACCACCATCCAGAGCGCCGGCGAGGCGTCGCTACGAGCCGCGCACACCCTTACCGGGGTCCGCGCCCACCTGACGTTCCTCGCCGAGGCCCGCGCCCACGGAGACGAGTACGAACCTTTGGACTGGATGCCCGAGGTCACCCACCGCCTCCCCGACACCGTCGGCGAGGACCGCCTCGTCGCCGACGCACTCTTCCACTACACGGCCAACCATCCGCGTCGGCTGCAGTACCGGGCCTTCGTCGAGATCGACCGCACGACCATGAGCAGCGAGCGTCTGGCCCGAAAGCTCATCACGTACGCCCGCTTCCACGACTACACGCCCCCGGCCGGACGCCGGGGTACGACCACCGACCAGAACGCGATGCTCACCTGGCAGCGCTTCTACCCGCGCTTCCCCCGCCTGCTGTTCGTCCTCACCGGCGCCCCCCGTACCACCCTGGCCAACCGCATCGAAGACCTCCGCCGTATGACCGCCGACCACAGGCTCGTCAACCGTCTCGCCTCCCAGGTCCCCCTCGGCGCGGCCATTCTCGAAGACCTCGAAGCCCAAGGCCCCCGCGCCAAGGTCTGGACCTCCCTCGCGGGGAGCAGCGAACTGCGCGGATGGACCCAGCTCTGATCCCGGTGCGGCACCTGCAAGCTCCGGCCACGTCCTGACAGCAGGAACCGTCGGACGTCTCATGGACACAGTTGGACGGTCGCGCGGTACAGGCCTGCGATCGGGTCGTCTTCCCACCGGGTGCCGGTGTCGGCGTAAACCCGGTCCCTCTCGGTTCCGTTCGGGTCGCGGATCACCATCATGGCCTTGGAGCGGTACCGGCCTTCGGTGTCGTAACCTCGGTCGTGGACCTCGATAACGGTGCCCGATGCGGTTGTGTGCGAAGCGACGATCTTGGACACTTATTTCTCCTGGGTTCTCTATGGGGATGTGGGGATGTCGGGTGGCAGGGTGAGCTCGCTTTGGCCCGGCGGATCTCGTTGTTCACCAAGAACCGACGACGCTTTCGGGATGAGCGGTGTAGTCATCGGCCAGGGCTGTGTAGTGGGCTATAGCGCTGGCAGTGTCCGGGGACCACGCTGTGACGGTTCCACCGCCAGGGTTTGCGTGATCGCGGAGGTATTCGGCCTGGGCGGAGTCGCTCGATGAATGCCCGGCAGAAACCCAGCCGAAGTGGTCGAAGAAGATGGGCCAGCCGTCCTCGTCCGTCTGGTGTTCGTCGCAGCCGTAGAAGCCGATGCTTCAGCGGCCATCCGGGGACTGCCAGGTGACGTTTTCTCGGTACAGGCTCACGGGCGACGGATCCTTCTGAATCTGGAGGCTGCTTTCAGGCCCACTCAAGCCGTCAGAGCCTGTCAGGCCATCCGATGGCGAATCTGGACCATGTTCCGCCGCTCAATCCACTGATCCCCTGGCTGGTGGAGGACGGCACCTGTCGCGGCGGCGGTCCCCAGGCATCGGCGTACCGGAAGGCAATGGGGCTGCTGCTCGGACAGCACACGACCATTGCGAGAGGCTGAGGTCGAGTCCGTCCCTGAGGGCATCCGCACACTTGAGGGGGAGCGGCCCCCTTGACCCAGGGGCAGGCCAGATCCTCAGCGGCAGAGCCCAGCGGGAGCGGATCCCCTAACAGTCCCGGAGGCCGCCCCGACGGATTCGATTCGGCCCCGTACGAGGGAACGGGAACGTCCCCAACGGTGTCCTCGCGGGCTATGAACAGGCAATTCCCGGCACCATCGACTGCTCGACTGCCGTCGGACCCGGCCTCGGGCCCGTACGCCCTCACCGCAGGCCCCGACGGCGCGCTGTGATTCACCCGCAACCAGGCCCACGCGATCGGCTGGATCACCCCGACCGGTGAACTCACCGAGTTTCCGCTCCCCGACCCCGCCTGTCGTCCCCACGCGATCACCGCCGCGCCCGACGGATCCGTGTGGTTCACCGAGTGGGGGTCCGGCCGCATCGGCTCCCTCACTCCCGCCGGCCGGCTGACGGAGCACCTCTTGCCCACCCCCGACTGCGAACCGCACCGTCTCGCATTCGGCCCGGACGGGGCGCTGTACGCGGCCCTGGAGAAGGGCGAGATCCTGCGACTGGTCCGTGGCGAGGCTTGAGCACACACCGTCACATGCAATAGGCGACGTGTAACGGTAAGGATTACTTTTGCCGACAGCCGCCGTACGGCAGCTGCCTTACCCCACCCCGCAGGACCCGACCAGAGGCCTTCAGTCGCCTCGATCGAGTCCTGCGACATGTCCGGTTCGCGCACTTTTCCCCTTGACTTTCCGTGGCGACAAAGAGTGACTCCCGTCACTTCCAGTGACGGAAGTGACATGACTTCCACAGGACCGGGGCACGAGGGCACGTGCACCACCATCGCCGCGGGTAGGCCGCGGTGCCGGAATCGGAGGTACAGCCCGTCGTGTCCGAGCAGCAGACCATCCACATCGCAGGGACCTGGCGGTCCGCGGTATCAGGCGCCACCCGAGAGGTCTTGGACCCCGCGGACGCCACGGTCCTCGCCGTCGTCGCCGAAGGCGGCACCGCGGACACCGACGCGGCCGTCAGTGCCGCCCGTGCGGCCTTCGACGGCGGCGAGTGGCCGCAGACCCCCGTCCTGGAGCGGGCCGCGCTGCTGCGCCGCGCCGCGGACCTCCTCCACCGGGACCGCGAACACATCGGGCTGCTGGAGAGCCGCGACGCGGGCAAGACCCTGGAAGAGGGGCGGGTGGACGTGGACTGCGTCGCCGACGCCTTCCGCTACTTCGCCGACCTCGTCGCCGGCGAGAGCGCGGGCCGCGTGGTCGACGCCGGGACCCCCGACGTCCACAGCGTCGTCGTCCACGAGCCCGTCGGGGTCTGCGCCCTGATCACCCCGTGGAACTACCCGCTCCTCCAGGCGTCATGGAAGATCGCCCCGGCCCTCGCGGCGGGCAACACCTTCGTCCTCAAGCCCAGCGAGATCACCCCGCTGTCCACGGTGGCGCTCATCGGCCTGCTGGCGGAGGCCGGTCTCCCGGCCGGCGTCGCGAACCTGGTCACCGGCCCCGGCGACCCCGTCGGCGCCCGCCTCGCCGCCCACCCCGACGTCGACCTCGTCTCCTTCACCGGCGGCCTCACCAGCGGTACGAAGGTGATGCGCGCGGCCGCCGACTCCGTCAAGAAGGTCGCCCTCGAACTCGGCGGCAAGAACCCCAACGTCGTCTTCGCCGATGCCTGCGCCACCGAGGACGGCTTCGACACGGCCGTCGACCAGGCCCTCAACGCCGCGTTCATGCACAGCGGCCAGGTCTGCTCCGCCGGCTCCCGACTCATCGTCGAGGAGAGCGTCGCCGAGCGCTTCGTCGCCGAACTCGCCCGCAGGGCCGACCGCATCCGCCTCGGTCGCGGCACCGACCCGGGCGTGGAGTGCGGCCCGCTGGTCTCCGCCGCCCAGCGCGAACGCACCGAGGAATACGTGGCCTCGGCCCTCGCCGAGGGAGCCGTGCTCCGCTCCGGCGGCGTGCGGCCCGACGGCCCCGGCTACTTCTACCGGCCGACCGTGCTCGACGCCTGCCACCGCGGGATGCGCGTCGTGCGGGAGGAGATCTTCGGGCCGGTCCTGACCGTCGAGACCTTCCGTACCGAGGCGGAGGCCGTCGCGCTCGCCAACGACACCGAGTACGGCCTCGCCGGCGCCGTGTGGACCTCCGACCCGGGTCGCGGCCGGCGCGTCGCGGGCCGGCTGCGCCACGGCACCGTCTGGATCAACGACTTCCACCCCTACCTTCCGCAGGCCGAGTGGGGCGGCTTCGGCAAGTCGGGCACCGGGCGCGAACTGGGCCCCTCGGGCCTGGCCGAGTACCGCGAGGCCAAGCACGTGTACCAGAACCTCGCCCCCCGCCCCGTCCGCTGGTTCGCGGGCTGAAGGAGGAACAGAGCCATGACCACCCCCACGCACACCCCCGCATCCGCGGAGCAGGAGTACGACTACGTCGTCGTCGGCGGCGGCACCGCCGGCTCGGTGATCGCCTCCCGCCTGACCGAGGACCCGAACGTCACCGTCGCCGTCATCGAGGGCGGCCCCAGCGACGTCGACCGCCCCGAGGTGCTCACCCTGCGCCGCTGGATGGGCCTCCTGGGCGGCGAACTCGACTACGACTACCCCACCACCGAGCAGCCCCGGGGCAACTCCCACATCCGCCACAGCCGCGCCCGCGTCCTCGGCGGCTGCTCCTCGCACAACACGCTCATCGCGTTCAAGCCGCTCCCGTCGGACTGGGACGAATGGGAGCGTTCGGGAGCCGAGGGCTGGCACGCGGCCGCCATGGACCCGTACTTCGACAAGCTCCTCAACAACATCGTCCCGGTCGATGAGAAGGACCGCAACGCCATCGCGCGCGACTTCGTCGACTCCGCGCAGACCGCGTTGGGCGTCCCGCGCGTCGAGGGGTTCAACCGCAAGCCCTTCCACGAGGGCGCCGGTTTCTTCGACCTCGCCTACCACCCCGAGGACAACAAGCGCTCCTCCGCGTCGGTCGCCTACCTGCACCCCGTCATGGACGAACGCCCCAACCTCCGGATCCTCCTGGAGACCTGGGCCCACCGCCTGGAACTCGACGGCGCCCGGGCGCGCGGAGTCCACGTACGCGCCGCCGACGGCACGGAGTCCCTCGTCACCGCCCGCCGCGAGGTGCTCGTGTGCGCCGGCGCCGTGGACACCCCGCGACTGCTGCTCCACTCGGGCATCGGACCGCGCGCGGACCTGGAAGCCCTCGGCATCCCCCCGGTGCACGACCTGCCGGGAGTCGGGGAGAACCTGCTCGATCACCCCGAGTCGGTGATCGTCTGGGAGACCGACGGACCGATACCGGAGAACTCGGCGATGGACAGTGACGCCGGCCTGTTCGTCCGGCGCGACCCCGAATCGGCCGGCCCCGACCTGATGTTCCACTTCTACCAGGTCCCCTTCACCGACAACCCCGAGCGCCTCGGCTACGAACGCCCCGTGCACGGGGTGTCGATGACCCCCAACATCCCCAAACCCCGCAGCCGCGGCCGCCTCTACCTGACCAGCGCGGACCCCCGGGTCAAACCGGCCCTGGACTTCCGCTACTTCACGGACGAGGACGACTACGACGCCCGGACCCTGGTGGACGGCATCAAGCTCGCCCGGGAGATCGCCGCGACCGAGCCCCTCGCCGGCTGGCTCACGCGCGAGGTGTGCCCCGGCCCGGAGATCACCGGCGACGAGGAACTGAGCGCCTACGCCCGCTCCGTCGCGCACACCGTCTACCACCCGGCCGGCACCTGCCGCATGGGCGCCACCGACGACCCCGGGGCCGTCGTCGGCCCGGACCTGAAGATCCGCGGTCTCGAAGGCATCCGCATCGCGGACGCCTCCGTCTTCCCGACGATGCCCGCGGTCAACCCGATGATCGGAGTACTCATGGTCGGCGAAAAAGCAGCCGAACTGCTCGTCCGGGAAGGCGGTACCCGATGAACACCACCCCCGCCACCCCCGCGACGTCCGTCGCCTCCGCCGGCCCCGGCACCTCCGAAGCGCCCCCCGTCTTCTCCGTGAACGGCCTGTGGAAGGTCTTCGGCCCCGACAAGGCCGCCGCCAAGGTCCCCGGCACCGCCGACGCCGACCTGTCCGCCGCCGAACTGCGCGAGCGCACCGGCTGCACCGCGGCCGTCCGGGACGTCACCTTCGACGTCCGCAAGGGCGAGGTCTTCGTCGTGATGGGCCTGTCCGGCTCCGGCAAGTCCACCCTCGTGCGCTGCCTCACCCGGCTCATCGAGCCCACCGCCGGAAGCCTGGCCATCGACGGCGAGGACGTCCTCGCCATGGACGCCGCCCGGCTGCGCACCCTGCGCCGTCGACGCGCCGCCATGGTCTTCCAGCACTTCGGCCTCCTCCCGCACCGCACCGTCCTCGACAACGTGGCGTACGGACTGGAGATCCAGGGCGTCGGACGCGCCGACCGTCGGCGCAAGGCCGCCGAACTCGTCGCCAAGGTCGGCCTCGAAGGCCTGGAGGACCGCCGCCCCGGCCAGCTCTCGGGCGGACAGCAGCAGCGCGTCGGCCTGGCCCGCGCCCTCGCCTCCGACCCCGAAGTGCTCCTGTTCGACGAGCCGTTCAGCGCACTCGACCCCCTCATCCGCCGCGAGATGCAGGAGGAGGTCGCCCGGCTCCACCACGACGAGGGCCGGACCATGGTCTTCATCACCCACGACCTCGCCGAAGCCCTGCGCCTGGGCGACCGGATCGCGCTGATGCGCGACGGCCGCATCGTGCAACTCGGCACGCCCGAGGAGATCGTCGGCTCGCCCGCCGACGACTACGTACGGGACTTCGTCCGCGACGTCCCCCGCGAACAGGTGCTCACCGTCCGCACCGCGATGCGTCCGGCCACCTCCGAGGAGGCCGAACACGGGCCGGCGCTCACCCCCGCCACCACCGTGGTCGAGGCCATCCAGGCCGTCGCCCGCACCGGCGGCACGGCCCGCGTGGTCGACCGCGGCCGCTGCCTGGGCGTCGTGGACGACGCGGGACTCCTCGCCGTCGTCGCCGGACTCCCGGCCGGCACGGGACGGGGGGTGGCTGCATGACCCGCCCGGCCCGCCCCCAGGTCCCCGTCCCCGAAGCCCGGAGGTGGTGCGCGTGACCGCGACCCCGACCCACACCCCGCCCGACACCCGCGCCGCCGCCCCTTCGGAAGCCCCGCAGAATTCCGAACGGCCCGCCGGCAAGGGTCCCTCCCGCAGAGCGTCGGCCCCCAAGGACCGCCCCCGCAGAGCCCTGCCGGCTCTCGCCGCGCACCGTGCGGTCCTCATCCCGTTGGGCATCGCCGCCGTCCTGCTGATCCCGCTCGCCGTGGCCTTCCCGGGCGCCGGCAGCTGGCCCGCGGCCCTCGCCGTGGACCTGTCCGGCCCGCTCGGCCGCGCCGGCGACTGGATCATCGACCACCGTGACAGCCACCCGCTGTTCCTTTACTTCTTCGGCCACGTCAGCAACGCCGTCGTCGTCTCCGTCCGCGCCGTGTACGTCCTCCTGCTGGCCGCCGGCTGGACCGGGGTGACCGCCCTGGCCGCCCTGGTCGCCTGGCGCCTCGCGGGCATCCGGCTGGCGCTGACCTGCGCCGCCGCCTTCGCCGCCTGCGGACTGCTCGGCATGTGGGTGCCGACCATGCAGACCCTCGCCCTGATGGTCGTCGCCGTCGCCTCCTCCGTCGTACTCGGCGCCCTGCTCGGCCTCGCCGCGGGGCTCTCCCCGCGCGCCGACCGCGTCCTGCGCCCCGTGCTCGACACCATGCAGATCCTGCCCGCCTTCGCATACCTGCTGCCGATGGTGCTGGTCTTCGGCATCGGCGTGCCGGCCGCTGTCCTTGCCACCGTGGTCTACGCTGCCCCGCCGATGGCCCGCCTCACCGCCCTCGGCCTGCGCGAGGCCGACGCGGGCGTCCTGGAAGCCGCCGCCTCGCTCGGCGCCACCGGACGCCAACAGCTGCTGACCGCCCGCCTCCCGCTCGCGCGCCGACAGCTCCTCCTCGGGGTCAACCAGGCCATCATGACGGGCCTGTCCATGGCCGTCATCGCCTCCGTGATCGGCGCGGGCGGCCTCGGCGACCGCGTCTACCAGGCCCTCGCCTCAGTGGACGTCGGCGCCGCGCTGGCCGCCGGCATCCCGATCGTGCTGCTCGCGGTGGTGCTGGACCGCACCGCCGACGCCGCGGGCGACCGGATCGGCGCCCACCCCGTGCCCGCCGACGAACGGCACCTGCTGCGAAGGGTGTTCGCCGGCTGGTACGGCCGCCTGCTCACCCTCCTCGTGGCGGTGGCCGCCGCCGTCGCCGGCCGCATCACGGGCAGCTCCCTGTGGCCCGAGTCCTGGACCGTCTCCCTCGCCGACCCGGTGAACTCGGCCGTCGCCTGGATGACCGACCACCTCTATTCCGGCGTACCCGTCGTCGGCGGCACCGCCGACTGGGCCGCCCACTTCACCGGCTGGATCCTCGACCCGATGCGCAGCGGACTCCAGGCCGCCCCGTGGTGGCTGCTCCTGCTCGTCGCCTGCGGGCTCGCCCTCCTCGTGGGCACCTGGCGCACCGCGCTGACGGCCGTACTGGCGCTCGCCGCCATCGGAGTCCTCGGCGTGTGGGAGCCCTCCCTCGACACGCTCTCCCAGGTCCTGGCCGCCGTCGCGGTCACGCTCGTCCTGGGCTTCGCGATCGCTGTCGGCGCCGCCCGCAGCGACCGCGCCGAGAGGCTGCTGCGGCCCGTCCTCGACGTGTGCCAGACCCTGCCGCAGTTCGTCTACCTCATCCCCGTGGTCGCGCTGTTCGGCGTCGGCCGCGCACCGGCGGCCGCCGCCGCCGTGGTGTACGCGCTGCCGGCCGTCGTACGGATCACGACCCAGGGCCTGCGCGAGGTGGACCCGACCGTCGTCGAATCCGCCCGCTCGCTCGGTGCGACCCGCTCGCAGCTGCTGCGACAGGTCCAACTGCCGCTGGCCCGCCCCGCGTTGCTGCTGGCCGTCAACCAGGCCGTGGTCCTGGTCCTCGCCGTTGTCATCATCGGCGGCCTGGTCGGCGGTGGCGCCCTCGGCTACGACGTCGTCCTCGGCCTCGCCCAGGGCGACCTGGCCACCGGCCTGGTGGCCGGCGCCGCGATCGTCTGCCTCGGCCTGCTCCTCGACCGCGTCACCCAGCCCGCGAAGGAGGCCTGACATGCCGCGCACCACACCCCGGCGCGCCCTGGCCGCGGTCGCCGCCGCGACCGGACTGGCCGTCCTCACCGGCTGCGGGGCCGCCGACATGACCCGCCAGTCCTCCCCGTACGCCGCCGCACAGGGGGCGAAGACCGTCACGCTCTCCGTCCAGTCGTGGGTCGGCGCCCAGTCGAACACCGCCGTCGCCTCCTACCTGCTCGAACACGAGCTTGGCTACCGGGTGGACACCGTCCAGGTCGACGAGGTACCCGCCTGGGACGCCCTCAGCCAGGGCCGCGTCGACGCGATCCTGGAGGACTGGGGCCACCCCGAGCAGGAGCAGCGGTACGTGGAGGGCAAGAAGACCATCACCCCCGGCGGAGACCTCGGGGTGACGGGCCACATCGGCTGGTTCGTCCCCACGTACTTCGCCGAGGCCCACCCCGACGTCACCGACTGGAAGAACCTCGGCAAGTACGCCGACCAGCTGCGCACCCCCGAGAGCCGTGGCAAGGGCCAGCTGATGGACGGCTCTCCGTCCTACATCACGAACGACAAGGCCCTGGTCAAGAACCTCGGCCTGGACTTCGAGGTGGTCTTCGCCGGTTCCGAGGCGGCCCAGATCACCCAGATCAAGCAGTTCGCCAAGGAGAAGAAGCCCTTCCTGACGTACTGGTACGAGCCCCAGTGGCTCTTCCAGCGCGTCCCGATGACCGAGGTGAAGCTCCCCGAGTACACCGAGGGCTGCGCGGACGACACGGAGAAGGTCGCCTGCGCCTACCCGCGCACACCGCTACAGAAGTACCTCAATACGCACTTCGCCGAATCGGGCGGTGAGGCCGCCGACTTCCTGAAGAGGTTCCACTGGACCAAGGAACAGCAGAACGAGGTGTCCCTCATGATCGCCGAGGAGAAGCTCTCACCGCAGCAGGCGGCGAAGAAGTGGGTGGAACGCAACGAGAACGTGTGGAAGTCCTGGGTGAAGTGACCACCCGCCGTGCCCGGCCCGCAGCGCCCTGAGGTGCCGGGCCGGGCGGAGTGGGGGAGCATGGGTCTGTCTCACAGCATCCGGAAGGAGTTCCACATGTCGATGCTCGACAAGCTCAAGGGCATGCTCAAGGGCCACGAGGACCAGGCACGGCAGGGCGTAGAGAAGGCCGGCGACACGTTCGACTCCCGGACCGGGAACAAGTACCAGAGCCATGTCGACGGCGTTCAGGAGAAGCTGAACGATCAGATCGGCGGGACCGACAAGCCGAAAGAGCAGTGATCGCCGGTAGCGACAGCAGGCAGTGATCGCGGCCGGCGTCCGCAGGGGCCGCAGCCCGCATCCGGTCCGGCCCTGCGGGCGCGGGTCCGGACCGGAGCGTCATCAGTGCCTCAGTGCCGTGCGGCGCCGACCGCCGCGCGCCCGCAGCCGGCACAGCTTGAAGTGGGCCTGGGAGCTGAGCTCTGGCGATGGCGGCTGTAGCAGGCCGTGCAAAGCCCCTGGGACGGCAAGGGCTTCGTCGCGCGGCAGATCCGACAGATTCCGGTAGAGGCGGCGTAGGCCAGGGCTTCTTCGGGGACCCCTTCCCCGGGGCCTTGTCGTTCGTGGCCCGGCTGATTTCGGTCCAGCCAGCCGGGCCCTTCGTCTCGATGGTCACCGTGAAGTTGTGCCGGAGCACGGGCTGATTACAGAGGGCCACTGCCTCGCCCCGAACCATGCCCCGGTTCACGAAGGGCGCCGAGATGGTGTGAAGACAGGCCCGACCTCCCTGGTCTCCAGTGGTTGTCACCTTGTCGTCCGCTGGCGCGGCGCATCCGGCCTGCTCAGCGCCGGTTGAGCCAAGCACGGCCAGGGTGACGCCGATGGCCGTGACGAGACGTCGCATCTGGATGGGCATGTGCGGAGTGTGGTTGCGGAGGGGATGGCGGGCAAGAGCTGGCGACGCAATTGAGTCACCAGCGGAAGCCCCGAAGGAATGGGCCCGGGTGTGCGGCCTCATGGTCCGCGGCTGCCTTGGAGGCGAAGGTTTCGAAGTCGTCGGCTTGGAGTCCATGCCTGGGGTCTATCCACTGAGCCTTTTCCAACCTCAGGTTGAGGCGTGGTGAAGGACGACGACGGCCTTCACGATGTCGGTGATCCGGTTGGTGCTGCAGCGGAGCTGCAGCAGGAGGCGCCAGCCCTTCAGGGTGACTATCAGTTCAACGACCAACCGATCCTGTGTCATGCCCAGTCCACGCCCAGTCCACGCCCAGCTTCCGTAGCGCGTCCAGCTGCTCCGCCGTGAGCTTGTCACGCCTCGACTTGGTGTTCGAGACCCAGACCCCCACCGGCTCCGCCTCGGCGTCGACCGGGATCGGCTCGCTGTGGCCGCGCGGGACCGCCCGCTGACCTTCCCGCTCCACCCACTGCGCGAGGGCCGCCAGACCCCGCTGGAACGCTTGCCGCCGATGCGATCGGCGCCATCCTGAGGGCCGACGAAGAGACCCCCGGCCCCGCGTTGGACGCCGGGGAGCATCCCGGCGCCCTCAGCACGGGCACCATCATGGGCGCGATGGCCGGCCACATCGTCGAGACCAGCGCCTCGCTCGGCCTCGATCTCGCGCTCCCGCCGGCCGTGCGGTCCCACTACCGGCGCGCGGTCGAGGACGGACACACGGCGACAACTGGACCCGCGTCATCGACGCATCCGGGACCCGCGCTGACCGGCCGTGCCGGCACGAGGGATGTCAGAGTGCGGTGGTCGCCAGGAGGTCGATGACGATCTCCGTTCCCAAGGCGTACGCCGGGACGCCCGAGGTGATGAGGGCGGTCTCGGCGACTCCGATGAGGTCGGCGACAGTGGCGCCCGCGTGGAGCGCGCCCCGGGCGTGAATCCTGGCGGGGTGTTCCCGGCCTAGGGACAGGAGTTGCCCGTAGTGGACGAGCTGCTGCACGCGAGCGCCCAGCGGATTGTCGGTCAGCACGATGTGCCGCAGCGCCGCGAGTGCCTCTTCGGTGGGGAGCCGGTCGAAGTCCCGCGCCAGGCGCAGCCGTTCCTGCACGCCGCCCGGAACGCCTCCGAGGGTGGAGTGGTAGCGGGCGCGCACGGCCTCGGTGCGCCGGGCGAAGGCGTCATCGGCCGTCACCGCGACCGTCATCGCGTCGTCAGTCATGACGCGACCCGGGCGATTGAGGCGCGTACGGCGGCCAGGGCGCCCTCGGGGAAATCCACGGCCCCGCCGATCGCAGCCGCCGCGATCTCCGCCTCGGCGCTCTCCTCGATGGCCACCACCAGGTGGGCGGTCGCCGCCGAGTCCGGGCCGAACACGATCAGTCCGTGGTTGGCCAGCAGGGCCGCCGAGGTCGTGGGGCGCCGCTTCAGGACCTCGACGATGCCCCGGACGGATACGTCGGACCCGCGCGGCCCCCACGGCACCACCGGGACCTCCTCCGGCTGTCCGAAGCGCAGCATCGGCTCGGTCCGGCACGGCAGCGGCCGGTGCGCGACGGCGAAGGCCGTCGCGGAGGGCGAGTGGGTGTGGATGACGGCGCCCACGTGCGGGCGGGCGCGGTAGACGGCGCTGTGCATGGCGATGATCTCGGCGCTGACCGACCGTAGCTCCCCTTCCAGGATCCGCCCGTTGAGGCTGACGGCCGCGAGGTCGCCGGGGCGGAGCCCGCGAACGAATCCCGGCGTCAGCAGGAAGCTCTCGGCGTCGAGCCGGGCGCTGAGGTTGGCATGCCCCGAGTGGGACATCACCCCAGCCGTGAAGAGCGCCTCCGCCGCCGCGACCAGCTCGTGCGCCCGCTCGTTCGCCACCTGTGTGGTTGTCATCCGGCACCTCCGAAGTCCGCTGCCGGCGGCTCTCGATCGCCGCCGTGCTCGCACGTCCCACTCTTCAACTTAAACTCAGGTTCAAGTCAAGCGGCCGACGGCCGGACCGAGCGGGAACGGCAGGAGCGGCTACGTGCGCATGACCATCGGACAGCTCGCGGAGATCACCGGAGTACCGGCGTCGGCCATCCGGTTCTGGGAACGCCACGGCCTGCTGCCCGCGCCCGAGCGCCAGAGCGGGCAGCGGCGCTACCCGCCGGAGGCCGCGCAGCGGATCGTGGTGCTGCGCAAGTGCCAGCAGGCGGGGCTGACCCTGGCGGAGATCGGCGAGTTCCAGGAGGACCCACCGCGCAGGCAGGCGATGATCCGCGCCAAGATCGCCGAGGTCGAGCAGCGGATGATCGACCTCGACCACGCCCACCAGCTCCTGGTCCACGCCCTGCAGTGCGGCGAGGAGGACATTGTCAGCTGCACCAAGTTCCGGCAGCAGATGGCCGCCTGGGAGACGTCCGCCCCGACCTCGCCGTAGTCCCGGCCCACGAGACCTCCGCCCACACCACCTTGCCGGGTACGGGCCCTTCCCGTACGCCCCACCGGTCGGCGTACGCCTCCACCAGCGCCAGCCCCGCCCCGGGCCGCCCGGCTCGGGCAGCCGGTCACCGCGCGTATCGGCCACCTCGATCCGCAGCAGGCCGGGACGCGCGAGCAACTCCAGGAATGGTCGGTCTGTCGCGCCTCGAGAACCCGTCTACCAGGAGCTCCGTCGTTCCGTACAGCTGGCAACCTCCAACACCTCACCGCCGCAGTCAGGTTGGAAAAGGCTCAGTAGTTGACGGCAACGTCAGCGGACTGGAGGTGCGAAGGGCGGCAGGTCGGCGCTGGCGTCAGGCTGTGTGGTGATCTCTATGGGGTTGTGGAGTGTGCGGCCGAGGAGGTCGATGGCGTCGCGCTGGAGGCAGAGCCGGACGTGGGCGTAGACGGTGGCGGTGACGCCGATGTGGGCCTGGCCGAGGAGTCCTTTGATCACGACGAGTTCGACGCCTTGCTCCAGGAGGAGGGTTGCACAGGACGTCACGTCGCCGAGGTGCCCGGCCGCGCGGCGAGGCCAGAGCACCCACAGGCACGACGCCGGGCGTACCGCCACCACCAGCGTCCTCGCAGCAGTGCGCAGCTTGTCACCCGAGCGGTGGGAGGCGAGGACGACGTCCGCAATGGCCAACCGGCGGCGACTGTGAAAATCGCTGTCCCATCAGCGGAGCACGGTGATAGGCATCCGGCGTGGAAAAGAATCTTGAGTTTCCTGACCTGCTGCGACTGATCGATGAACGGTCGACCGCCTTCCGCACCGTGGTCGCCGCCGCGCCCAGTCTCGACGCACGGGGCTGCTGGCCCGTCGCCGTCCTGATGAGGCACAGCTTGGCCCTGAGGCGGGGTCACCGCCGCGTCCGCCCCTGACGGCTTCACACCCTCCCGGGCCCGGACGCGCCCCCAGGCCGGGGACGCGCCCGGGGTCCTGTCAGGGGGTGATGCTGAACAGCATGCGCTGGCCGGGGTGTTCGGTGACCGTCCAGAGCTGGTTGGTTGCCCCGGACCAGACGGAGAAGTCCTCGACCCCGATCGCGGACCTCCGGCGGTTCGTCGTCTCGACGAGTCGACCGGTGCTGGTGTCTGGTCTGGCCACGATCACCCTGCCGTTCGACGCTCCTCGGCTCTGGCTGAGGTAGTACGTACCGTTGATGACCGCCGCTCCCTGGATCCCGCCGTTGTCGGTCTCTGACGTGTCGTAAGGAATGCGGTAAGCCGCGTCAGCCGCCCAGTATCCGTAACTGTTCGTCGCGGGAGTTCCCCCGCTGGTGTTCATCGGCCAGCGGATCACCCTGCCCGTGGTGTACGCATCGGTGACCTGCGCCTTCTCGCACCACTCGCCGGTAGTGATGTGCCGCACGGTCGAGCTGCGGTCGAGGCTGGCGAAGCTGGTCTTCGGCGTGACGTCCCGGGCCGTGCACGTCTTTTCGCTGTCCTGGACGTCGCACGGAGTGCCGGGCGGCGGCTCGACCGTGTCGCACGCGGAGTTGGACCATCCGTCGCTCTGCGGAAGGATGTAGCGGTATCCGTGGGCGTGGTACACGCCGTCCTGCCTGCCGATGGCGGTCTTGGACGTACCCCACTGGCCGGCGGGCAGGGCCCCGAGGTCGATGATGTTGCGCAGGTCGAAGACCCGGAATCCGCGGTTGGTGTCCGCCACGTACAAGTAGTAGCCGTACCAGACGATGCCGCCGGCGTGCAGCGAACCGTACGTGTACGAACTCGACGAGTACCGCTGCGACGTACGCAGACTCATGTAGCTCGCGTTGCCGGAGCCGTTGATGAACGGGTACACCAGCAGGACGTGTGCGTACTTCCCGGTGCTGGAGTCGATGAAGGAGACGCGGACGCCCTTGCGTTCGGTGTGCAGCCCGTCGACGTCCATGTCGTCGGGCTTCTTGTCTCCGTTCCAGTCGTCCTTGTTGTACCAGGTGGCCATCAAGGGCTTGTGATCCGTAGGGTTCCACCCGGCTGAAGGATCGCCCCAGGTCTGGTCCTCGTCGGCGTCGGCGACGCCCGTCACGCCCTGCGGCCACCACTCGGAGGTCGCGGGCTGGCCGTTGTCGTCGCCGTCGAAGCAGAAGCTGCGGGAGAAGTTCTCGGGGACCGTGCCGCTTTCGACGGCATCCCCATTGCAGACCCCCGCGCTCCAGTTGCCCTGACGGCCGCCCTCCTGCTGCAGTATCGAGTTCACGCCGGTGTTCGGCAGATCGGCGTTCAGTTTGGCGACCCGGCTCTGCAGATCGTCCCGGTTGGAGATCGGGCGGAGCTCGAAGTTGCTCAGTGCGAGACCGGGATCGTCGGCGGCCTGCGCGGGTGCCGCCGACAACAGCGATGCGGCGATGGTCGCCACGAGCGATATCACCGCCCTCGCCTTGTAACTCTTCCTCATGCATTGCTCCCTGTTATGGCCGTGGTCCATGGCTCGCGGGAGTGTAGGCGACGGCCGCAACTGTTCCATGACCGCCCCCTGGAGGCGTGCGGCCTCAAGGCTTTCAGCGCGGCGGACCGGCCCCGCTTCGAGGAGGGTTGGCGTTCGGCGCTTGCTGCGGTGAGCCTGGCGGTCTTCGCGGGGTGGGTATGGTCACGGAGGTGTTTTCAACGCGGTTGGGGTGGTTATGCCCCGTCAGGTGCGGTTGAGTGTAAATGTGGTGACTGCCCGTCGGACTCGCGGGATGCGATCCGGACGTCACGTCGGGCGGTGATGCCAAGCCGTCGCGGTCCGGTCAGGGGCCAGATGGAAAGCAGGGCGCGCCGGGGGTGCGGGCGTTGCCTGGTCTGTCGGCGACGGCGGCGGCCCGCAGTCAGCTCGGTGGGCTGAGGGTTGCCGACCAGCACTCGAGGGCGAAGTTCACGCACTGGGCCGGGCAGGCGATTCCTGTGACACCCGGGAGGTTGTCCTTGAGTGGGCCGGGAACGATGTGAAGCGTGACAGCGTGTCGGCGGCGACGAACCGGGCCAAGGGCGACCAGGGCCCCGACGAGTGGCAGCCCCCAGCCAAGACGTACTGGTTCACCTATGCGACGGCCTGGACGAACGTAAAAGGCACCTACGAGCTCACGGTCACCCCGACGGAGAAGGCGAAGCTGACCGAGATACTGGAGACATACACGTCATGAACACTCCCCAGCCCGGCAGCAACCCGGGCGACGGCGACAACGACGGCAGCGCTGGCGGGCCAGCACCCCTGACCTTGCACATCAAGGCGGGGTCCGGCGGCGCTATGACCGACGAAGTCGGCGTCATCACCGGTGACGTCACCCCGACCCCCGAGCTCGGCCCCGACGGCACCATCCAGGTCCGAATCCAGTACACCGGCGCCGAGGATTGGTACACCCTCACCGGCAGCCCGGCCCCACTCCCCCCGGGCGGACACGCCGCCTTCCACCAGCATGTAGTCGACGCCGTCCAGGCTGGCGGTGCAGCCGAAGTCCCGTGTCATTAGTACCGGATCGGCGAGGCCGGGACCCAGGTGAGGGCCGCGCGAGGCCGGGCCATGGAAGCGGTAAGCAGCGGCCCATTACGAGGACCGGCCGGCCCCGGGTCCGTAGAACGGGAGGAGGCCGGTGTGGACCAGTTCGTTCAGGATGCGGGGGAACCTGCACCCATGTGGCCCGCGCCCACTCCGGCATCCGGGGCTTCGGAGTCCTCCGGCCGCACGGACCGTCCGGTGCCCCGCGGCCCTGCCGAAGAGCTCACGGTCGACGGCGAGGCGGAGCCCGTCGTCGTAAAGCTGGGCGTGTGGGTATCCAACACCAAAACCCGACGCAGCAAGCTTGACGCCGCCCAGCTCGCCGCACTCGCCGAGCTGGGCGTCGATTGGGCGCGGTAGCGGTTACGACAGAGCTCCCGGGGGCGCCCTCTTGATGTGGTCTCTCGGAGGCGGGCGAGTCACGCCCTGCCGGAAAATTCGCGAGGAAAGGCCCCACGGCTCCAGCCTGGCATGCCTCCTGCGCGCCTGTGGTGGGGTCTTCGTGATCCTCTGATCCCGGCGGCGGCACCCCAGAGCGATGCATTCGGCAATGTCGTGGACGCGACCATCTGCGACCACAACACATAGGGTCTGACCTGCGTGTTTACCTCAAAATACTTAGGATGGACGTGCACGGGCGACGGCGTGGAAGCAGCGTCGTCCGCGCTTTGATGACCTCCGCTCACCATGCTCAGGACGTCCCAGGGAGGGTGCTTCATGACCGAGTCCGGCAGCCCCAGTCAGCCAGTGAGCGAGTACGACGGCAGTCAGATCCAGGTATTCGAGGGCCTCGAGGCTGTACGCAGGCGGCCCGGCATGTACATCGGCTCGACCGGCGAGCGCGGCCTGCACCAAATGGTCTACCAGGTCGTCTCGTACGCCATCGACGAGCACCTGGCCGGCCACGCCGACGCCATCGACGTCACGATCACCACAGACGGCGGCATTCGCGTCGCGGACAACGGGCGGGGTCTGGCCGTCGAGGCGCAGGGGCCCGCGGGCAAGTCGGCCATCGAACGCGAACTGACGGAGCTGTCCTTCGGCTCCAAGCCTCACACCGGCTACGGAGTCTACGGCGGCCTCAGCGGCCTGGGGCTGTCCGTGGTCAACGCGCTGTCGAGCCGTCTCACCGTCGAGGTCCAGCGAGACGGCCACCGCTGGACGCAGGAGTACGGGAAGGGCATCCCGGTCACTCCGCTGACGAGGTACGAGGAGACGAGCGAGCATGGCACCGCGATCGCCTTCCTGCCCGACGCCGACATTTTCGAGACCACCTGGTGCTCGTTCGCCACGCTGTCGCAGCGCCTCCAGGAACTGGCCTTCCTCAACGGGGGGCTGGCCATCTCACTCACCGACGAGCGTCCGGAGCGGCCGGTCCGCTACCACCACGTTGACGGTCTTCGGGACTATGTCGCCCACCTCAACCCCTACCCCCCGAGTCTCGTCCACTCCCCCGCAGTCGGCTTCGAGTCGGAGAACGAGGACCAGACGATCTTCGTGCAGGTCGCCCTGCAGTGGAACACCTGGTCCCCGGGAGAGTTCCGCTCCTTCGCGAACAACACCCGTACTCATGAAGGCGGCGCCCACGAAGTGGGCTTCCGTACCGCACTCACGGACCTCGTCAACGACTACGCACGCCGCCAGCAGCAGATATCCGCAGACGACCAGGACCTCACGGCCCAGGCCATCCACGAGGGCCTGACCGCCGTCATCTCTGTCAAACTCGCCCATCCCGACTTCGCGGGATCCACCAGAACCAGGCTCAGCAATCCCGAAGCGGACACCTACGTCCAAGAGGTCGTCCGCCGACACCTCACCGAGTGGCTGGACCACAACCCGAACCAAGCCACAGCCATCATCCGCCACATCCTCAACGCCTCTTCCTGACGAGGAAAGTCGCTTCGAAGGACCTGCAGCCGGGGAGCAAATGCTCCTGGAGGTCACGGTCACGGAGCAGTGGATGGAACGGGAACGCGCGGACCGGCCGGTGCCCCGCGCCCACGGCGAAGAGATCGTGGTCGAGTGCGAGGCGGAGCCGGTGATCGTGAAGCCGGGCGTATGGGTCTCCAACACCAAGACCCGGCGCGACAAGCTCGCCCACGAGCAGCTGGACGCGCTACGCGAGCTGGGCGTCGACTGGGCTTGACCCAGTGCGGCGCTGAGCCGGAGAGCACGAGACCCCGGGGCCGCGATGGCCTCGGGGTCTCGTGCGTCAGGACGCTGCAACACCGTGACAGCGGTCACAACGGGCATCCAACCCTGTCACCGCAGGTCAGGGGTGCAACACAGTTCGGGTGCTGCAGCAGATGCCCGGGAGCTGGCTACCGGCGACGCGGGATGGTCACCTGCGCCTCCGCCAGCACAATGCCGGTCGCCTGGTCGCAGTGCACGGGAACGTACAGGCCCCAGTCGGCGTCGCCGGCGGTGAGCCAGTCGCCGTCCCACGCGGCATCGGTGGTTTCCAGCACGCGGCCGGCGAGCGGGTCGCCCAGGAGTCGGACGATCACAGCGGTCCTCCATTCCGGCGGGACCTTCTCCCGCCTCACCCCTGGGCTGGACTCGGCGGCAGAACGACAGCATTGGAGTGCTCGGGGGAAATGGATCCCTCGTGATGTGGACTTTGCCGGAGCCAATGCTGACCGTTGCCGTCCCGGCCCGTGATCTGCGGCCAGGCTGGGCCGGGGAGGCGAAGTGGGACGGATTCCGCGCGCTGGTCTCAGCCGACGCGGGCCGGGTGGTGCTGCGTTCCAGGCGCGGCTCTGAGATGGCGCCGGCGTTTCCGGAGATCGAGGCTGGGGCCGCGCAGCTGCCGGACGCGACCGCGCTGGATTGCGAGCTGAATCGTCTGGGACGCTCCCTGGCTGCCTGCCTGCGCCGGTCAACCGGCCATGGCCGCCACGACCAGCGCAACAGCCGCACCCCACAGCAGCACCACAAGCGGCCATGCCAGCCGCCCGCGCCCGGTACGCCTGCGCCACAGCACCAGCCACAGCGCACACGCCGCCACGACAACGACCGTCACGCCGCTCAGCTCGCCCTCCCGCCACGCCACCCGAACGGCGCCAGGGTTAGCACCCCACACAAGGAGCGCAACGAGGACACCCACGGTCAGCGCACACACCGCTTCCAGCAGCCTGCTCATACGGCGCCCTTCTTCTCCGGCGTGTCCGTCAGGTCAGTGCGCGGGCGGAACGGACGGCTTGACCTCGACGGTCTCCGTCTTGCGACCTCCTGCGTCCGTGCTGATGGTATGAGAAGATCGCCCCGATCTGACCTGGCCGGACTCCACATCGCAGGCATCTTCCCGTGGTCAGCCCGATGATCCAATCGAAACGGCCCAGCTGTCAGCCTTGGGCTGACAGCGGCACTTGAGACGGACCGGTGGGTGAGCGGTCGAGGAGCGTGGCGAAGAAGCCGCCGAGCAGGGGCTGTGCGCGGTCGTGGTCGCGGAGTTCGTCGTGGCCGAACCGGAAGACCTCGTAGCCGCCGAACTTCAGGTCGCGGTCACCGGCCATGGTCGCGGCGTACTTCGTGCTGTCGGGTTCGGTTCCGCCGTTGCGGGTGTAGTGCCGCATGCCCTCGACTTCCAGTACCACGGGGCCTTGACCCGGGATTTTGGACACCGGAGAGACTTGGATCGTGATGGGGAGAACGCAGTCTCTGTGGGGATGATTCCTAATGCCGTTTGTCAAGCTGCGGGGGCTGTTGGTGGCGTGAGTTCGTAGGGCCGTCCGTCACGGAGGAGCGCCCAGAGGACATTGACGCGGCGGCGTGCGAGGGCGAGGACGGCCTGTGTGTGGCGTTTGCCCTCAGCTCGTTTCCGGTCGTAGAACCGGCGGGATTCCTCGGAGGTTCGGATGCTGGCCATGGCGGAGGTGTAGAACACGCGCTGGAGCCGTCGGTTGTATCGCTGCGGGCGTCGCAGGTTGCGGCTGATTTTGCCGGAGTCGCGTGGGACCGGTGCCACGCCGCCGAAGCCCGCGAGGCGGTTCGGCGTTCCGAACACGGTCATGTCTCCGCCGGACCCGTGCGTGCCACCGGTGACGGGGGCGGCGTCACCGGTTCCGATACAGGGGCCGTAGGTCTGGTTGATGGCGCGGGTGCTGCTCGCGACGGTGAGGGTGACCGGGGGGTTGTAGGTGGTAGAGGATGAGGACGTGCAGTTCACGGTGTCGAGAACCTGGGGGGAAGCGGTGGCGGAGGTGGCGGGGACTGCCAGGCCCAGCAGCAGCGTGGCGGCGGCTAGGGCACCGCGCAGGAGCGTGTTGAGTGATAGCTCGCGGTCGATCTCCTCCCCCACACCGGTCTGCTGGTCGCCATCGCGGAGGAACTCGTCTTCCCGGTGACCGCACTGCCCAACGAACTCGTCGACATCTGCGCCGACTCCTTCGTCCCGGACGAGCTCGGCGTGCTCTTCCGCATGATGATCCGCGTGTGGGCCTCCAACTGTCCCGCCAGCGCGGCGCCGGCCATCGCCCGCTGCATCGCGCACTTCGCCGCTCAGGTCTTCGCCACCGACCCGCATCTCAATCGCGGTTGTCACCTGCGGCAAGCCGGAAGGGCATCCGGCCACCGGCCTATCTATGCGGATCTCAGCAACCCGGCACTGGCGAGGAGAGGCTAACGGCCTTGTGTCCGCACGCTCTTGGAGCGGCGGAACGGGGCCGCCCGCAGAACGGCCACCAGCTCGGTCTCACTGGTTGTGGTGAGCAGCCGCTTGGGTACGATCAACAGGCTGGCCTTCCAGCCGACGCGGCCGGTCACCACGTAGACCCGATCCGTCTCGTAGGAGCGGTACATGGTGTGCCACGGCACCCGCATGAGCTCCTCGGAGCCGCGGGAGACGACGAAGCCGGCGTTGTCGACGACGGCGTGCTTCTCCCCCGTGGCCTGGTCGGCACGGAACATGCGGCCGGCGAGCAACGGGGGCAGTAACAGGCCGAGCACTGCGTAGACCAGAGCGAGCGTCAGCAGCCCAGCGTTGATCGGGCCGCCGTGAGCGGAGGGCCTCAGGCTCAGCGCCGCCATCAGGGCCGCGGCCACGACGATGAGCCACCGTAGGCGTCGGAACCAGCCGGTCGTTGCGAGGGCCTCGTCGAACTCCTCCCGCGTCAGGATTCCGCTGAAGGTGATGGTTGCCTGCCGTATGTCGTCCACGGGCGCGGAGCCTACAGGTCCGCGCCCGGCTCGCCAGAGCAAGGACTGGCTGCGTAGGTGAGAGCTCGTGAATAAAGTCATCCCGGCATTCGGGTGCGTCCACCGACGATGTCGTGACCGCACTCAGAGGTATGAAAGATCCGCGCACGGGGCCGCCATCCCGTCATCGGACGGCGGCCCCACGCGCGGCGCGTGGGTCAGGACAGGGTGACCTTGTACTTGGTGAGGGCCTCGGGGACCGGCTGGTAGAAGGTGGTGCCGCCGACGGAGCAGTTGCCGCTGCCGCCGGAGGTGATGCCGAGAGCCTTCGTGCCGTCGTAGAGCGCGCCGCCCGAGTCCCCGGGCTCGGCGCAGACGTTGGTCT